>NZ_BAAAPM010000003.1:564792-669932 GCF_039531145.1 Isoptericola hypogeus | reverse complement strand
CCGCCCGCGCGGCGCCGGGCGGCCGGCATCGCGATGTCCACGACGTGGCTGGGCACCGCCCTGCTGCTGGTCGCCATCGTGCTGCGCGGCGTGGCTGCGGGCCGGACCCCGTGGGCGAACATGTACGAGTTCACCCTGGTGGGCACGTTCGTGGCCCTCGCGGTCTTCCTCGGCCTGAACCTGCGTCGCGACGCGCGGTTCCTCGGGCCGTTCGTCACCGGGCTCGCGGTGCTGTTCCTCGTCCTTGGGCTCAACGTGTTCTACGTGGCCGCGACCGGCGTGCAGCCGGCGCTGCAGAACTACTGGCTGGTCATCCACGTGGGCGTGGCGATCAGCGCGACGGGCATCTTCACCGTCGCCTTCGTGTCCTCGGTGCTCCAGCTGCTGCGCGACAGCCGGGACTCCGGGTCGCCGTACCTGCTGCGCCCCGGCTTCCGCTGGCTCGATCGCGTGCCCACCCCGATCTCGCTGGAGACGCTGTCCTTCCGGCTCAACTCCGTGGCCTTCGTGCTGTGGACATTCACGCTCATCGGCGGCGCGATCTGGGCCGAGCACGCCTGGGGCCGCTACTGGGGCTGGGACCCCAAGGAGGTCTGGAGCTTCGTCGTGTGGGTCGTGTACGCGGCATACCTGCACGCCCGCACGACGCGCGGCTGGGACGGCCGGCGGGCGGCGTGGTTCGTCGTCGTCGGCTACGCGTGCGTGCTGTTCAACTTCACGGGCGTGAACCTCATCTTCAACGGCAAGCACTCGTACTCGGGCCTCACCACCGACACCGCCGGCGGCTGACCGCCCCCCTCGTTGTGAGCATGAATATGGCCCGGTTCCGGCGACGGAACAGGGCCATATTCATGCTCACAACGGGAACGGGGCGGGGTCGTGCCGTCAGCCGCCGTTGCCGTTGCCGCCGTCGTCCTGCGCCGGGCCCCGGCCGGCGTCGCGCTCGCGGCGGCGCTTCTCCTGGTCGAGCTTCCACAGGAAGTCCGGGTCGTCGTCCGGGGCGACGGGACCCGACGGGCGGCGCGGCCCGCGGCCGGGACCGGTGCGCGGGCCGCGGCCCGACGGCCCGCCGCCCGGGGTGCGCCGGCTCGCCTGCTTCACGACGATCCACGCCACCGCGCCGAACACCGGCAGCAGCACGATGATGACCACCCACAGCCAGCGCGGCAGCCCGCCGCGGTCCTCCTCCTTGGACCCGGCGAGGTCGAGGAGGGCGTAGAGGGCGAGCCCCAGCACGAGGAGCGGCAGGACCACACGGACGAACATGGCTCCAGCCTAGTTCGGTGGCGGGTCGCTCATGTCACGGCGGGGTCGTCGGGCCGTGGCCGGGTCGCCCCGGAATCCCGCCTACCCTGGAGGGGTGCCCCTCGTGCTCTACACCCTCTGGCGGATCCTGCTGTTCGCCGCCGCGCTCGGCGCGGGCTACCTGCTCGGCCTGCGCAGCTGGCTGCTCGTCCTGGTGGCGGCCGTCGTCGCCTTCGCCGTCTCGTACCTGGCGCTGAGCAGGCCGCGTGACTCCGCCGCCCGGTGGCTCGCGGAGCGCGACGCGCGTCGCCGCGCGCAGCCCCGGGTGGTGCGGGACGAGGACACCGACTTCGAGGACTCCGTCGTCGACGCGGATTCGGGAGACACCGACCCCTCGACCCTTCGACAGGCCCAGGACGACGCAGGCTCAGGACGGCGAGGGGACGAGCCCGCGGGCTGAGCCCGCGCCGTCAGAGCGCCAGGCCGAGCCCGAGCAGGACGCCGTAGGCGAGCTCGAACATCCCCGTGCCGGCGAGGACGGGCACCAGCAGCCGCCCCTGCGCCCCAGCGATCACGGGGACGACCAGCAGCACGGCCGGCAGCAGCAGCACCGTGACGAGCATCGCCCACGGCGACCATGCCGCGCAGACCATCCCGAGCACGACGGGCAGCAGGATGCACGCCGCGTACGCGCGCCGGGCCCGGTGGTCGCCCATCCGCACGGCGAGCGTCCGCTTGCCCGCGACGACGTCGGTCGGGATGTCGCGGACGTTGTTGACCATGAGCAGCCCGCAGGCGATCAGCCCCACGCCCACGGCACCGAGCACCGACGGCCACGTGACCCGGTCGGCCTGCGTGTACGTGGTGCCGAGCGTCGCGACCAGCCCGAAGAAGACGAAGACGCCGACCTCGCCGAGCCCGGCGTACCCGTAGGGCCGCCGGCCGCCGGTGTAGAACCAGGCGGCGAGCACGCACGCCGCGCCGACGGCCAGCAGCCACCAGTGGCCGCTGAGGGCGCACAGCGCGAGCCCCAGCACGCCCGCGACGCCGAAGGAGCCGAACGCCGCCCACTTGACCTGTCCCGGGCGCGCGGCGCCCGACGCGGTGAGCCGCATCGGGCCCACGCGGTCGACGTCCGTGCCGCGCACCCCGTCGGAGTAGTCGTTCGCGTAGTTGACGCCGATCTGCAGCGCGAGCGCGACGCCGAGCGCGAGCACGGCCGGCAGCCACGCGAACGCGTCGACCTGGGCGGCCGCGCCGGACCCGATCAGGACGGGCGCCGCCGCCGCGGGCAGCGTCCGGGGGCGGGATCCGGCGACCCACTCGCTCGTCGTGGCCAAGGGTCCTCCGTCGGTGGTCGTGCCCGGTGCCAGGCCCGCCCTGGCGGAGCCGGGCGGCCGGACGGCCGGGGGTGCGAGCAGGGATCAGGCGTGCGCCTCGTGCTCGCGGACGAGGTCGACGACGCCGCCGCGGTCCACCTTGCCGGGGCCGCGCACGGGGAGCGCGGCGGCCCGGTACACGCGGCGGGGCGCGGACGGCCCGCCCAGCCTAGTCGTCACCGCGGCCCGCACCCGCGCCAGCTCGGCGTCGCTGACGGCCCTGAGCCGCGACTCGTCATCGTGCGTGCTGACGTGATCCTCATGGCTCGGGTTCGAGGAGAGAGCCAGCACGCTCGTTGCGGACGCCGTGACGACGGCGACCAGCGCCTGCCCCCACTCCGGGTCGGGCACGCCGACGACGCACGCCTCGCCGCCGAGGAGCTCGCCCAGCAGCGCCTCCACCGGCGCCGGGGCGACGTTCTCCCCGCCGGTGACGACGACGTCGTCCGCCCGCCCGAGCACGTGCAGCGTGCCGTCCGGGTCGACGCGCCCGAGGTCGCTGGTGCGGAACCACCGCTCGCCGGTGCCCGGGCCGGTGCGGAACGCGGCCGCCGTGGCGGCGTCGTCGCCCACGTAGCCCGCGGCCAGCGTCGGGCCGGCGAGCTCGATCACGCCCACCGCCCCGGAGCTGTCGGACCCGCGGGGCGCCTGACCGTGGCGTGGGACCGACGCGTCGTCGCGTGGGACCGACGCGTCGGGGGAGGCGAGGCGGACCCGGACGTCGCGGAGCGGGACGCCGTCGTACACGCAGCCGCCGGCCGTCTCCGACATGCCGTACGTCGTGATGACGCGCACCCCGGCCTCGCGCGCCTGCCGCAGCAGGAGCGGCGGCGTCGCAGCGCCACCGAGCAGCACTCCGGCGCACCGGGCCAGGGCGCGCAGGCCGCGCGGCGCGCCCCCCGCGGCCGCGGCCACGAGCCGGTGCACCTGGGTGGGGACCAGCGACGCGTAGACGGGGTCGTCGCCGGCGTCGCGCAGCGCGGCGTCGAGCAGGTCGGCGAACGTCTCGGGCGCGAACCGCACGCCCGGTTCGGCTGCGGTCAGCGGCGTCCCGGCCAGCACGGAGCGCACCACCACCTGCAGCCCGGCCACGTGCGTCGGCGGCAGGGCGAGCACCCAGCGGCCGGGGCCGCCGAGGCGCTCGTGCGTGGCCGTGGCCGACGCCCGCAGCGCCGGCGCCGTCAGCGCGACCTCCCGCGGGGTTCCGGTGGAGCCCGACGTGCGGACCAGGAGCGCGGTCCCGTCGGGGAGCGGGGTGCTCGTGACCCGGGGGAGCGGGACGACGGCGGGGCCGCCGTCGAGCGCCCGGCGCACGGCCGCGGTCAGGGTGTCGGTGCTCGGTTCACCGGCGGTCGGTTCACCGGCGGTCGACGCCGGCACGGCCGGTCCGGGGACGGGCGGGGGCTGGACGGGCTGCACCGGCCCAGGGTAGGCACGCTGCCGGGGAGGCTGGCGGACGGCGGGTTGGGTCCCGGGCGTCCCGCCTCGTATGGTGGGCGCTCCTCGCCCGCCGAGACCGGCCGTGCGCGGCCCTGCAGGCGCCGGCACGGCACGCGCCATCGCGTGGGGAGGTACGTAGTGAGCGTCGTCGAGGAGGACCTGATGCCCGGACCGCACGCCGACCCGGGGGCCCCCGGGGCCCGCCGGTCGCGCGCCGTCGTCGCCGTGGGAGTGGCGCTCGCGCTGCTCGCGACCGCGGGCTGCGGCGCGGGCGACGACCAGGCGCCGACCGTCACCGTCGCGCCCGACTCCGCGGCGCCCAAGGCCGCGCCGCCGAAGCCCGAGCCGAAGCCCGAACCGAAGCCGAAGCCCAGGCCGGCGCCGGTCGTGTGGCCGCTGACCGGTGGGAAGACCGGGACCAAGAAGGTGCCGAAACGCCCGGCCGTCGCCGTGAAGATCGAGAACGCCCCGGAGGCGCGCCCGCACCAGGGGCTGGAGCGGGCCGACATCGTGTGGGAGCAGGTCGTGGAGGGCGGCATCTCCCGCTTCGTGGCCGTCTACCACTCGAAGCAGCCCACCACGGTGGGGCCGGTCCGCTCGGTGCGCCCGATGGACCCGGCGATCGTGGCGCCCATGCACGGGATCCTCGCGTACTCGGGCGGGCAGCCGCCGTTCATCGAGGACGTGGGCGAGGCCGGCGTCCAGTCCGTGTACATGGACCGCGGGGACGCCGGGTTCCGGCGCAGCGGCGACCGGCTCGCGCCCCACAACGTCTACGGCAACGTGCGGACCTTCACCGCGCAGGCGAACAAGAGCCGGACGGAGCCGCCGAAGGCGCAGTTCGCGTACGCCCGCAAGGTCGGCGACGGGACGGCCGCCCAGGGCCGCAAGGTGAAGGTCGCCGACGTGCGGCTCAGCGCGTTCCAGCAGACGGTCTGGTCGTGGCAGGCCAAGGCGAAGAAGTACGCCCGCAGCGACGGCGGCTCGTCGTCGTTCTCGTCCGGCGAGCGGGTCAGGGCGCGCAACGTGCTGCTGATGTCGGTCGCGGTGGAGAACACGAGCTTCCGCGACCCCAGCGGCGCGCCCGTGCCGAAGACCGTCATGGTCGGCAAGGGGAAGGGGGCCCTGCTGTCGGGCGGCCGGGTGATCCAGGTGTTCTGGTCGAAGTCCGGCAAGGGCAAGCCGGTCAAGCTGAAGACCCGGCAGGGGGACCCCGTGCGGCTGGACCCCGGCAACCTGTGGGTCGAGCTCGTGCCACGCGGGGACGGGGACTGGCGGCTGCGCTGAGCACCCCGTCGTAGGGTGGGCTCGCACGTGACCAGGATCACCCACGGAGGCGCGATGACCCGCACGACCCCGTTCCGCACCCGGTCCGCCGCGGCCGCCGCGCTCGTCGTGCTGGCGCTGGCCGCGTGCACGTCGGGCGGCGACCCGGGGCCGGCGGTCACGCCCGGCGCCACCGTGGACAAGAGCGGCCCGCCGAGCCCCGCGGGCCCGCCGACGTGGCCCCTCACCGGGGTGCGGGCCGAGAAGGTCGCGCAGCGCCCGGCGCTCGCGGTAAAGGTCGAGAACGCGCGCGAGGCGCGGCCGCTGACCGGCCTCGAGGAAGCCGACATGGTGTGGGAGGAGGTCGTCGAGGGCGGCATCACCCGCTTCGTCGCCGTCTACCACTCGGCGATCCCGGACACCGTCGAGCCCGTGCGGTCGGTGCGGCCGATGGACCCCGCGATCGTCGCCCCGCTCGGCGGGATCCTCGCCTACTCCGGCGCGCAGCCGCCGTTCATCGAGGCGGTCGAGGACGCCGGCATCCAGTCGGTGATCATGGACCGGGGCGACGCCGGCTTCAGCCGCGACCCGGACCGCTCCGCCCCGCACGACGTGATCGGCGACATGCACGCGTTCCTCGACCAGGCCGACGACGAGCGCACGGTGCCCCCGCCCGCCCAGTTCGCGTACGCGGGCAAGGCCGGTCAGGGCACGGCGAGCGCCGAGGGAAAGGCTGCCGGCACGCTCGAGGTCGAGCTCTCGCCCGCGCAGACCACCGTGTGGGACTGGTCGGGCGACGGCGGCGAGTGGCGGCGCAGCGACGGGTCCACCGAGTCCGTCTCCACGTCGGGGGACCGGCTGGCCGCGACCAACGTGCTGGTGCTGTCGGCCAAGGTCGTGAACACCAGCTTCAAGGACCCGTCCGGCGCGCCGGTGCCCGAGACCAAGCTGGTCGGCTCCGGCAAGGGCGTGCTGGCCTCCGGCGGGAAGACCGTCGGCGTGCGGTGGTCGAAGAAGGACCTCGCGTCGCCGGTCGAGCTGACCCGCGGCGGCGAGCCCGTCGAGCTGGACCCCGGCAGCACCTGGATCGAGCTCGTGCCCCGCGGCTCCGGGAGCTGGTCGACGTCCTGACGCCGCTCGACCGACGTGACCCGCAGGTTGAGCTTGTCGAAACCGGGTCTCGACGGGCTCGACCGGCGTGTCCCGCAGGTTGAGCTTGTCGAAACCGGGTCCGACGGGCTCGGCCGGCTCGGCCGTCAGCCGAGACCCTGCACGGTGCCGCTGAAGGTCACCGGGTGCCCGCCGACCGACTCCAGCCCTTCGAGGTAGCCCTCGCCCGGCCGTTCCCACGTGGTGGCACCGTCCCGGGCGTCGACGGCGATCAGTCGGTACCCCTCGCCGCCCGTGACACCGAGCAGCAGCCGGGTGCCGTCCGTGACGGCTCCGGCGACCCACGCGTCCGAGCCGTCGGCCGACCGGTCGAGGACGTCGTCGCGGACCCACCGCTCTTCTCCGGTGGCCGCGTCGAGGCCGACCAGCCGCGTGTCGTCCTGCACCACGACCGTGCCCGCCACCCGCGCCAGCACGCCGGAGAACTCCCCGGTGGCGGCGCTCCACTCCTCGTCGCCGTCCCGCTCGACCGACGTGAGCCGCAGCCCCTGCTCGCCCTCGCCGAAGCCGGTGAGCACGAGATACGTGCCGTGCGGGTCGTCGTCGACGGTCGGCGGGATCAACCAGCCCGGCACGGTCGCGACGACCGATCCGTCGTCGTCGAGCACGGTGCTCGTCTCGCCCGCGACGACCACGCCTCCGCCGGGGAGGGGCTGCGGCCAGGCGCCGTCCGCGTCCAGGTCGAGATGCAGGCTCGTCCCGTCGGGGGCGAGGACGGCCGAGGCGCTGCACACCGACAGCGCTGTGAACGACGGGGACGCGTAGACCGAGGGGGTGGTCATCAGCGTGGGCTCGCCGACGCCGTCCTCCATATACCCGCAGTCCTGCAGGTCCTCCGCCCTCAGGGGCAGCGTGGCCTCGCCCCGCACCTCGCCGGTGAGCGCGTCCTCGAGGCGCAGCGTCGGGTCCACCCAGCCGTCGGCGCGCAGGGCCCGCAGCGTGTCCGCGGCGGGCACGTCGTCGCCCGGCCAGGCGGCGGTGGCGCCGGTCACGCCCTCGACCACCGCGATCGCGCCCGCGGCGGCGGGCACCACCACCGGTGCGTCGGCGTCGGCCCCGTCGGTCGGCTCGTCGAACGGGTCGTTCCGCGCGGCGGGCATCGGTCGTTCGCCGACGACGGCGCCGTCCGCGTCCAGCACGGCGACCGTGCGGTCGTCCGCCTCGCCGGTGAGGCAGACGGCCACGTCGGCGGGCCGGAGCTGCTCGTGCGGGAAGAAGGTCTGCGGGCCGCACGTCGGGAACGGCCCGAGGTCTCGCCGCCAGACCTCGCCGCCGTCGGCGGCGTCGACGGCCACCGCGTCCGTGCCCTCGGTCGTGAGCAGGAGGCCGCCGGGGAACGTCGCCACGACGCCGTCGCCGGCCGGGAGCTCCCAGGTCTCGGTGAGTGGCTCGGACAGGTTGCCGACCGCGCCGGGCAGGCCCCGCACCGCCTCCGCGCGCAGCCGCTCGCCCCGGGCGTCGAGCAGGGGCGGCGCCGCCACGGCGGCCGCGGCACCCAGCACGACGACGGCGGTCCCGGCCGCGACGACCGCTCGGCCCTTCCGGGACAGCCCGCCCCAGCGCTGCACCGCGCGCGAGCGGAGGGTGGGGCGGTCGGCCCCGGCCTCGTCGCGGTCCGCCGACCAGGGCGCGTCGTCGCGCTCGTCGTCGGGGACCAGCTCGAACGTCGCCATCGGCTCGGGGCGACGGAACCGCGGGGGCATTCTCGGAGCGTAGCCCGCAGGGCAGGAGGTCAGAAGGCGTACGGGAAGCGGGACCAGTCGGGGTCGCGCTTGGCGAGGAACGCGTCGCGGCCCTCGACGGCCTCGTCGGTCAGGTACGCCAGGCGGGTCGCCTCGCCGGCGAAGACCTGCTGCCCCATCAGCCCGTCGTCGGCGAGGTTGAACGCGAACTTCAGCATCCGCACCGCCTGCGGCGACTTGCCCGCGATGGTCCGCGCGTACTCGATCGCGAGCCCCTCGAGGTCGTCGTGCTCCGCGACCTCGTTGACGCCGCCCCAGCGCTCGGCGTCGTCGGCGGAGTACTCGCGGGCGAGGAAGAAGATCTCCCGGGCGCGCTTCTGGCCGACCTGCCGGGCGAGGTACGCGGAGCCGTAGCCGCCGTCGAACGACCCGACGTCCGCGTCGGTCTGCTTGAACCGCCCGTGCTCGCGGCACGCGATCGACAGGTCCGCCACGACGTGCAGCGAGTGCCCGCCCCCCGCCGCCCAGCCGTCGACGACGGCGATCACGACCTTCGGCATCGTGCGGATCAGCCGCTGCACCTCGAGGATGTGCAGCCGCCCGGCGCGGGCGGGGTCGACGGCGTCCGGGCCGTGATCCTCGCCGCCGCCGTCCTCGGCGGTCGTGTACTGGTAGCCGGACCGGCCGCGGATGCGCTGGTCGCCGCCCGAGCAGAACGCCCACCCGCCGTCCTTGGGCGAGGGGCCGTTGCCGGTGAGGAGCACGGTGCCGACGTCGGACGTCATGCGGGCGTGGTCGAGCACCCGGTACAGCTCGTCGACCGTGTGCGGGCGGAACGCGTTGCGCACCTCGGGGCGGTCGAAGGCGACGCGGACCACGGCCAGGTCGCGCACCACGACGCCCGCGTCGTCGCGCTCGACCCCCCGGTGGTAGGTGACGTCCGTGAGGGCCTCGAAGCCGGAGACCTCGCGCCAGCGGGCGGGGTCGAACGTCGCGGACACCGGGCGGGGGAGGGAAGCGCTGCTCACGCCGTCACCCTAGTTCGTCCCGGCGACGCCGGGACGGCCCGGGCGCCAGGCCGATCGCGAGCCCGGAGGCGACGACGATCGACCCGACGACGGCCTGCGGCGTCGCGGTCTCGGCGCCGAGGGCGAGCGACGTCGCGAGGGCCGCCACGGGCATCAGCCCGGCGAACAGCCCGGCCCGGGCAGCTCCGAGGCGGGCGAGCCCGCCGTACCAGAGCAGGAACGCGACCGCCGTGAGGACGACGGAGAGGTAGGCCAGGGCCACGAGCTCGCCGGCCTCGGGGACGGCGAGGAACGGACCCGGCGCCAGCAGGCCGAGCGCCACCAGCTGCGGGACGGCCGCGCAGCAGGCGTAGGCGGACACGCGCAGCGGGCCGAGCGTCGGCAGGAGCGGCACGGCGAGCAGCGAGAACGCGGCCTCGCACGCGAGGGCGCCGACGGCCAGGGCCAGCCCCAGCGGGTCGGCGGAACCGAGCCCCTCCACGACGGCGACGCCGAGCGTCACCACGACGGCCGCGGCGAGCGTGCGGGCCGCCAGCCGGCGCTCGCGCACGGCCTGGGTCACGGCCAGGACGACGGGCGTGGCCCCCACGACGGCGCCGATGAGGGACGGGTCGGCGTGCCGGGTGGCGAGCACGACGAACGCGCTGAACCCGGTCAGGCCGGTCGCGGCGAGGGCGGTCAGCCGGCCGGCCTGGCGTGGGCTCGGCAGCACGAACGGCACCCGCCGCCACCGCAGGACGGCGAGCAGGCAGAGCGCCGCGACGGCGTACCGGACGGCCTGGCCCCCGAACACCGGGTAGTCGGAGAGCGCCGCGGAGGCCACGAACGACGACCCGACGACCGACATCGCGAGGGCGCACCAGACGTAGGCGACGGCCGTCGAACCGGGCGTGCGGGCGGACGCCGCCGACGGGCGGCGGGCGACGTCGGCGCCGCTGGTCGGAGGGTGGGGCATGCCGACGACGCTACGGCGACCCTGGCTTGATGAGCAGGGCCAGTTCGTTGCTGGTTCACTGTGCCAGATGAGGCGACTGCAGCCGGACGACCTGCTCCTCGTCCTGGGTCCCCGGCCCTCGGTCGACGTCGGCGCCTGGCTGCGTGACGGCCTGCGCGAGGCGATCCGGTCGGGGCGACTGGACCACGGCGTCGTGCTGCCGTCGGCGCGGACGACGGCGTCCGGGCTGAGTCTCGCCCGCGGGACGGTGTCGTCGGCGGTGGACGAGCTCGTGGGGGAGGGGGTGCTCGTGAGCCGGCCGCGGTCGAGCGTCGTCGTCGCGGACGTCGCGCGGCCCGCGGGCGGGGAGGACGCCGCCGGCCCGGTCGTGGTGCGCCCTGCCAGCGTGGGCACCCCCGATCCGGCGCTCTTCCCCCGGGCGGCGTGGGCCCGGGCCGTGCGCGAAGCAATGCGCGACCTGCCCGACGCGGACCTCGGCTACCCGGACCCGCAGGGCCTGCTCGCGTTGCGCGAGGCGCTCGCCGCGCACCTGCGGACCACGCGTGCCGCACCCGTGTCGGCCGACGACGTCGTGGTCGTCAGCGGCGTCGCGCAGGGGTTGGCCCTGGTCGGCGGGGTGCTCGCCGGTGCCGGTGCCGGTGCCGGTGCACGTCGCGTCGTCGTCGAGGACCCGGCCTCTGCCGGCGCTCTCGAACAGCTGCGGGGCGCCGGGCTCGACGTGGTGCCGGTGCCGGTCGACGACGCGGGGATCCGGACCTCCGAGCTGCCGACGGCCGACGCGGCCCTGGTGACGCCCGCGCACCAGTACCCCCTCGGCGTCGTCCTGGCCCCGGACCGGCGTCGCGACCTGGTCGCGTGGGCGCGGGACGGCGACCGGCTGCTGCTGGAGGACGACTACGACGCCGAGCTGCGGTACGACCGGCAGCCCGTCGGTGCCCTGCGGGGCCTCGACCCGCAGCGCGTGGCCCTGATGGGCTCGGTGTCCAAGCTGCTGTCCCCGGCGCTGCGCCTGGGATGGGTCGTCGCACCGCCCGGTCTGCGCGCGGCCCTCGTGGACGCCAAGCGCCGCGCCGACCTCGGCTGCTCGGTGCCGGAGCAGGCCGCGTTCGCCAGGCTGATCGCCACGGGCGCGTATGCGCGCCACCTGCGACGGACCCGCCTCGCGTACAAGCGCCGGCGCCAGGTGCTCCTCGACGCCCTCGGCCGGGCGGCCCCGCGTCTCACGGTCGAGGGCGTGGCCGCCGGGCTGCACCTCGTCGTGCGGATGCCGGACGCCGCGGCCGAGGCCCACGCGGTGGCCGGGCTGCGCGGGCGAGGCGTGCCCGCCGACGCGCTGTCCGCGGCGTCGGCCCGGCCCGCCGCGTGGGGCGTCGTCATGGGGGTGGCGCGGGTGCACGGCGCCGTCGTCGCCGAGGTCGTCGACGTCCTGCGCGCCGCCGCTGACGGCGGTCTGGTGCCGATGGTCCGCTGACGACGCCTCGGTGACCACGGCGCGGCACGCCCGGCGGGCTCCCGGGGCGCGGGGCCGCCCGGGCGCACGATGAACCCATGAGCACGTCAGCACCCGAGGACGACGTGGTGGACCCGGCGGACGTCGCGCACGAGATCTTCGTGTACGACGCCGAGACGGTCCGCCGCGACGCCCAGCGCATCGGCGGCCGCCCGGCGCCGAGCGCCCTCGCGTTCGAGCCCGAGCTGGTCGATTTCACCGACTGAGGCGAAGGTGCAGGCAGCGGAACCGCAGCCTCAGGCGATGGCGGCACCGACTGAGGGCCCCGCGCGGGCCCGACTCGGCCGAGCGGCCTCGCGCGCGCCGCGGCCGGGCGGCCGTCGGCGCCGCTCACTTAGGCTGAGGTCGTGCCGACTCCCGACCTGCTCCCGCCCGTGGTCTGGTCGACGCCGCTGCGCACCCGGTTCCGCAACCTGGACGTGCGCGACGGAGTCCTCCTGCGTGGCGAGGCCGGCTGGGGCGAGCTGTCCCCGTTCTGGGACTACGACGACATCGAGTCGGCGACGTGGCTGCGGGCGGCGCGCGAGGCCGCCGACCTCGGGTTCCCGGCGCCCGTGCGCGACCGCGTGCCGGTCAACGTCACGGTGCCCGCCGTCGGGCCCCGGCGGGCGCGCGAGATCGTGCTCGCGTCGGGCGGCTGCCGCACGGCGAAGGTCAAGGTGGCCCAGCGCGGGCCGTCCGTGCCCGGCGGTCGGCCGGGCGAGGTCGAACCGCTGGCCGCGGAGGCCGTGCGCGTGGCCGCCGTCCGGTCCGCGTTCGACGAGCTGTACGGACCGGGGGCAGGCGCGATCCGGGTGGACGCCAACGGCGGGTGGACGCTCGACGAGGCGCTCGCCCGCATCCCGGCGCTCGACGCGGAGGCGCGCGGGCTGGAGTACGTCGAGCAGCCGTGCGCCTCCGTGCCGGAGCTCGCCGCGGTGCGGCGCCGGCTGGCCGTGAGCGTGCCCGTCGCCGCCGACGAGTCGATCCGGCGCGCCGCCGACCCGCTGCGGGTGGTGCGGGAGGACGCCGCGGACGTCGTCGTGCTCAAGGTGCAGCCGCTCGGCGGCGTGCGCGCCTGCCTGGACCTCGCCGAGCAGGTGGGGCTGCCGGTCGTCGTCTCGTCGGCGCTCGAGTCGTCGGTGGGGCTGGCGGCGGGGGTCGCGCTCGCCGCCGCCCTGCCGGACCTGCCGTACGCCTGCGGACTCGCCACGGCCCAGCTGCTGACCCGCGACGTCGTCGCCGAGCCCCTGCTCCCGACCGACGGCGCGATCGCCGTCAGGCGCCCGGAGCCCGATCCCGCCGCGTGCGCCGCCGCGGCCGCCGACGACGCCACCCGCGACCGCTGGCTCGCCCGGTACGCCCGCCTCGCCGAACTGCAGGCCCGCGACGGGGTGCCGGCATGAGAGCGCTGCCGCCGGCGCTCGCCGCGGCGCGCGCCGCGGTGACCGACCTCGCGCTCCAGGGGGTGCGCGACGTCGTGCTGGCGCCGGGATCCCGCTCCGCCCCCCTCGCGTACGCGCTGGCGGAGGCCGCGGACCGGGGGCTGCTCACCCTGCACGTGCGGGTCGACGAGCGGTCGGCGGGCTTCCTCGCGCTCGGCCTGTCGCGGGGCGCCGAACCCCTCGTGCGTGGCGTGGGCGGTGACGACGGCGACGGGCAGGTGGAGCTCCCGCGGCCGGTAGCCGTCGTCACGACGTCCGGCACGGCCGTGGCGAACCTGCACCCGGCCGTCCTGGAGGCGCACCACGCCGGCGTGCCGCTCGTGCTTCTCACCGCCGACCGCCCGCACGAGCTGCGCGGCACCGGCGCCTCCCAGACCACCGACCAGGTGGGGATCTTCGGCTCGGCCGTGCGGTACGCCGTCGACGTCCCCGCCCCCGACGGGCGCGAGGGCGAGGTGCGCGACCTCCTCGGGACCCTCGCGAGGGCGCACGCCGCGGCCCTCGGCCTGCGCGGCTCCCACCCCGGCCCGGTGCACGTCAACCTCGCGTTCCGTGACCCGCTGCACCCGGCGGCGCCGCTGGTTGAGCCTGTCGAAACCCCGGTTTCGACAAGCTCAACCAGCGAGGGCGTCTGGCCGGAGGGGTTCCGGCGCACGGTCGTCGTGCCGCCCGCCGCCGCCCCGGGCGCCGACCCCGCGCTGTACGGCGACCCGGCGTGCACGCTCGTCGTGGCGGGCGACGGCGCGGGCCCCGCGGCGCGGGCCGTCGCCGAGGCGCAGGGCCGGCCGCTGCTCGCCGAGCCGTCGTCCCGCGCGTGCGGGGGGCCGAACGCCGTCGCCGCCTACCGCTCGGTGCTGGCGCTCGAGGAGCTGACGCGCGACGTCGAGCAGGTCGTCGTCTTCGGCCGCCCGACGCTCTCGCGGCCCGTGCAGCGGCTGCTCGGGAGGCCGGACGTCGCGGTGACCGTCGTCGCGCCCGGCGGCGGCCCGTGGCCCGACGCGGCCCGCAACGCCGAGCGCGTCGTTCCGGCCCTGGCCGAGCGCTGGTCCGCGCCCGCGGGGCACGGCGACGACGCGGCCGACGTCCGCGCGGCCGGCCGGTTCCTCGCCCGCTGGCGCGCGGCGGGCCACGGCGCGGCGGGCGTCGTCGACGGCGCGACGAGCGACGCCGCGGTGGCCGACGGCCTGCTGACCGCGCCGCACGCGGCGCTCGCCGTCGCCCGCGCCGTCGCCTCCGTGCTGGGGCCGAACGACGTGCTCGTCGTCGGCTCGTCCAACCCGGTGCGCGACCTCGACCTGGTGCTCGGCCTCGACCACCCGCAGGCCGGCGACCTGCCCGACGTCGTCGCCAACCGCGGGCTGGCCGGCATCGACGGCACGGTCTCGACCGCGCTCGGCGTCGCCCACGCCGCCGCGCGGCAGGGGCGCCGCACCCGCGCGCTCGTCGGAGACCTCACGTTCCTGCACGACGTCGGCGGGCTGCTGCGCGGCCCGCACGAGCCGGCCGTCGACCTCGAGGTCGTCGTCGTCAACGACGACGGGGGATCCATCTTCGCCACCCTCGAGCACGGCGAGCTGGCGGCTTCCTCACCGGCGGGGCACGCCACGTTCGAGCGGGTCTTCGGCACGCCGCACGGCGCGAACCTCGCCCAGCTGTGCGCGGGGTACGGCGTCGACCATCAGCTCGTGCTCGACGTCGGCTCCCTGCGGCACGCGCTGCAGGCGCCGACCCGCGGCGTCCAGGTGATCGAGGTGCGCGTGCCGCGGGACGACCGGCTCGCCGAGACCCGCGACCTCGCGGCCCGGGTCGCCGCGGCCGCACGCGAGGCCGCCGAACGAGCGGCCTGACGGCGCCGCCCGGGCCCGACACGGACGTTTGCAGCAACTTCACAGGTTGAGCCAAGGACCGCACCAGGGTGGGGTGGTGTGGTGGAGGCACACTTCGAGGAGGCCACCATGAGCACCGACAACACGGGCGCACCGCAGCAGCCGTCGGGCGCCGACCGACCCCACGACCAGCATGCCGAGAACGCCCCGGAGCGTGCCGAGGCACCGGGCTCGGCCGCGACCGAGCGTCCGGCGACCGAGCGTCCGGCGACCGACGGTCCGGCGACCGACCGTCCGGCGGGCGGCTCGCCCGGCGAGCAGCCGACGCAGCGGATCCCGATGCGCCAGGACGCTGACCGGGCGGCGCAGCCGCAGGAGCAGCCGACGCAGCAGCTCCCGACGCCGCCCCAGCCGCCGCAGCAGCAGGCCCCCCACCAGCCGCGGTACGGCGCGGTCGCCCCCGGCTCCGCGTACGGGCAGCAGGGCCAGCCGTACGGCCAGGGCCAGTATGGGCAGAGCCCCTACGGCGCGCCGCAGGGGCATCAGCCGCAGCAGGCCAAGCACGGGCAGCAGGCGCCGGGCGACCCCTACGCCACCGGCCAGGGCCACGGAGCGCCGGGCCAGCCGGCCACGCAGGGTTCCCCGGCCGGCGGGACGAGCACCCGCACGGGCAAGCAGCGCTCCGTGTGGCTGCCCGTCACGTCCGCCGCCGTCGCGGCGGCGGTGCTCGCGAGCCTCGGCACGGCAGCCGCGACCGGCGCCTTCGACGACTCCGACCCGTCGTCGTCGCTCGCCGACGTCGGCACGTCGCGTGCGGCGGACGAGGCGCCGGTGTCGAGCTCGACCGCGGAGAACCCGGACTGGCAGGCGGTGACGGACGCCGTGGCGCCGTCCGTCGTCGCGATCCAGACGTCGAACGCCGAGGGCTCGGGCGTCATCTACGACGACCAGGGTCACGTGCTCACCAACAACCACGTGGTCTCGGGGGCGGAGAACGACACCGTCCAGGTCTCCCTGGCCGACGGCCGGCTGTACGAGGCGACCATCGTCGGCACCGACCCGACGACGGACCTCGCCGTGGTCCAGATCCAGGACCCGCCGGACGACCTCCAGCCGGCGGCGTTCGGCAGCTCGGACGACGTCGTCGTGGGTGACCCGGTGCTCGCCGTCGGCAACCCGCTCGGCCTCGCCAACACCGCCACCACCGGCATCGTGTCGGCCGTCGACCGGCCGGTCTCGGCGTCGGGGGAGGACGGCAGCACCGCGAGCGTGACCAACGCGATCCAGATCGACGCCGCGGTCAACCCGGGCAACTCGGGCGGCCCGCTGTTCAACTCCCAGGGTCAGGTCATCGGCATCACGTCGTCGATCGCCACGATGTCGGGCGGCATGAGCGGCAGCCAGTCGGGCTCGATCGGCCTGGGGTTCGCCATCCCGGTGAACCTCGCGGCGAACGTCGCCGACCAGCTCATCGCGGACGGCACGGCGGAGCACGCGTTCCTCGGCGTCTCGATGACGGACGGGACCGCGACCGCGGACGGCGTCACCCGCCGCGGCGCGCAGGTCGCGGAGGTCACCGCCGGCTCCCCGGCCGCCGAGGCGGGCCTCCAGGCGGGCGACGTCATCGTCGCTATCGACGACGACCCGGTCAACGGGGCGGAGTCGCTCACGGCCCACGTGCGCGAGAAGGAGGCGGACCAGCAGGTCACGCTCACCTATGTGCGGGACGGCGCGACCAGCACCGTCGACGTCACGCTCGCGGTCCGCGAGGAGACGGCGTCGACCGGGCAGGGCGAGGACCAGCAGGGCGAGGACCAGCAGGGCCAGGACCAGCAGGACCAGCAGGGCCAGGACGGCTCGGACGACGGGTCCCAGGGTTCCGACCCCACGTTGCCGGACAACATCCCGGGCTGGCTCGAGGACCTGCTCCAGGGTGGCGGCAGCGGCAGCTGACCCAGACCGCCGAGGGCGCGCGTCCCCTCGCGCCCTCGGCACCATCCCCGCACGTCGCCGTGCGGTGGCGCGGCTCCCCCCGCCGCGCCGACGGCCCCGCGGCCGAGACATCCCCCTCCCGTCTCGCCCGCGGGGCGTCGTCGTGCCCGGCGGGCACGGGTCGGCGGGCACGGGTCGGCGGGGGCCGGGTCGAAGGGGGCCGGGGCGACGGGCTCGGGTCGACGGGGCCTGGTCAGCCGACGACGGGCGGCGTCGGTGCCGACGCACGCTCCGGCGCCGATGCCGACGCACGCTCCGGCGCCGATGCCGATGCTGCCGCCGGGTGCAGCGCCGCGACGACGCCGAGGGCGCTGCGCTCGAGGAAGTCGGCGAGCTCGGCGGGCGCGACGTCCGGGTCGGTGGCTGCCTCGACGAGCGCCTGCTCGGCGAACGAGATCCACGCGTGCAGCGCGACCTCGAGCAGCGGGCTCTGCGCCACACCGATCTCCTGGAAGGCGTCGCGCAGGTGGCCGGCGAGGACGTCGCGTGCGTGCTGCACGGTGGCACGCACCTCGTCGTCCCCGCTCGCTGCGCCGCGGACCAGGGAGTAGAAGGTCGCGTCGTGGTCGCGCACGAAGTCGACGAACCGGTCGAGGGTGTCGCGGAGGCGCTCGCGCGGCGGCAGCTCCGGGCGCGGCTCGGTGGCGTGCAGCATCGCGTCCCGGGCGGTCCGCACGATGGCGGAGTGCAGCCCTTGGCGGTTGCCGAAGTAGTAGTGGACCAGGCCGGGGGAGACCCCGGCCTGCGCGGCGAGGTCCTCGACGGTGACGGCCTCGAGGGGCCGGTCTGCCAGCGCGGCGACGCCGAGCGCGACGAGCTGCTGGCGACGGTCGTCGGGGCTCATGCGGGTGCGCCGCGCTCTGGCCATGTGCCGAGCATAGGGCGCCCTGGCCGGTCTCCCGGGCGGGTCCGCGGCGGTGCGCACGGGTCGTCGCGGGCGGGTGGGCCCGGGGCAACCAACGCTATTGACGGTGCCTCAGTAAACGGCGTACCGTCGCCAGGCGTCGGCGACACAGCGGTCGCCCGTTCGTCTGTGGAGGGGAAATGAAGCTCAGCGCACTCACCCGCACGCGCCGTGGCCGTGCCGTGCTCGCCGCGGTCCCGACCGTCGCGGTGCTCGGGATCCTGATGGGCGGTGTCGCCCAGGGGGCCGTGCCGGTGTCGATGGCGATCTCGGGGCAGCAGTTCAAGATCGCAGCCGACTCCCTCGAGGGGACCGGGTTCTCGCAGTACGCCGGCGAGGCGAAGGACGTGAACGGCAAGGAGCACCCCGTCGCCATCGCCAACATCAAGGACGCGACGCTGCACAACCTGTGCCAGTCGGTGAAGGTCCCCGGCCTGCCGCTCGGGCTGCTGATCTCGGCGGGCACCGACCCGAAGAACCCGGTCAAGGCCACCGACCTGCAGATCGCCATGAGCGACCTGCGCGGCACCGCCACCTTCGGCGACATCCGCATCGGCGTCGACGCGTCCACGGTCAACACCAAGGCCCACGGCGACGAGGGCGACTTCGCGATGGACTCCGACTCGATCGACATCCAGGGCCTCAAGCAGGTCTCGTCGAGCACGTCCGCGGCGGTGTTCCAGCTCACCGACCTGCACCTGCAGATCTCCGACGGCACCGAGTGCTTCTGAGCGGCCCGGGGGAACCCACGTGAACGACGAGAACGCCATCGACGAGGCACCCGGCCGCCGTGAGCGGTTCGCCGCCTGGCGCCGCGGCCGCCCCTTCTGGGGCGGCATCCTCACGGCCCTGGCCGGTGTCGTGCTGTGGTTCTCCGGCAGGCTGCGCCTCGACGGGTTCGAGATCCAGCTCGGCATCGAGGGGATGCAGTCCACGCTGCTGCCGGTGGTGCTCGTCGCCCTCGGCGTCCTCGTCATGGCGCAGCCGCAGGTCCGCGTCTTCTACGGCGTCATCACCCTCGCGATCTCCGTCTACTCCCTGCTCGGCGTGAACCTCGGCGGGTTCGGGGTCGGGATGGTCCTCGGTGTCGTAGGCGGCATCCTCGCGGTCTCGTGGCTGCCGCAGGTCGCCGTCCCCGCCGAGTCGGCGGCGCCCTCCGCCGCGGCGCCGGTCGATCCCGCGCCGGACGGCGAGGAGGAGGTGTGCGCCGACGAGCTCCTGCCGTTCGACCACGAGCCGGCGCACGGCGGGCGGCACGTCGCGGTCATGGCGGCGGTGGCGGTGCTCGCGATCGGGGGGACGTCCGCGACGGCGACCGAGGCGGCCGGCGCCGCGCCGGCACAGGTGGGCGCGGCGGCCGACTGCTGGGACCCGCTCGGGTGGCTCGAGTGGATCTGCGGCGACGGCGACGAGGCGGCGGCGACCCCCAGTCCCTCGCCGTCCGCGACCGGTGACGCCGGAGCCGGTGGCGAGACCGGCGGCACGGGCGACGACGCCGCGGGGAGCGGGGACGACGGCGCAGCCGGCATGGGCGGCCCGGGCGACGGCGCCGCCGAGCCGGGCGGCGAAGCCGTGGACGCCGGCAACCAGAGCAAGGGCAAGGGCGCGGGCGCCGACGGCAGGAAGCCGGCGTCGGACGACGAGCCCGCGCCGGACGAGGAGGCACAGCAGACCGTCCAGGACGCTGCGGAGGTCGAGCTCGGCCCCTGCGCGCGGATCACGTTCGGCGGCGGTTACGACATCAACGTCGCGCTGCCGGGCGACTGCGGCACGCCGGAGGACGCGAACGTCTTCTCGCTCGACGGCGAGCTCGAGACGCGCGACCTGCAGCTCCCGCTCACGGGCATCAACGGGGTCGGCGTCGTGAACGTGCCGGTCACGACCGACGGCCCGCGCCGCGACGCGCTGAAGATCTCGGTGGACGAGGTGAAGGTCCCCGGGTTCTGGCTCAAGACGTACGCCGACAACGACGGGAAGCTCGGGGGCACCGTCACCGATGCCGACTACGTGTCGATGGAGGGCAACGCGCAGATGTACATCTCTTCCATCCACGCGAACCTCCCGGGTGGGGACGACGTCGCGGAGCTGGGCGAGAAGCTCGCGAGCGGCGCGTCGCTCGTCGAGATGCTGCTGGGCCTGACGGACGCCCGGATCGGGCTCATGGGCGCGACGTCCGACGTCCAGGTGTGGTCGGACTTCCGCGAGCAGGTCTGGGAGGACTGACGGCTCCCTCAGGTGCCGAACAGGCGGTTGCTCGCGCTATGCGTCCCGGATCGGGGGGAGAGCGGGAGCGACCGCCTGTTCGGCGTGAGAACTGTTCGGCGTGAGAACGGGGGTCAGTCGTCGCGGAGGGCCCAGCGCATCGGCTCGAGCTTGGCCTCGGACTCCGCGAGCTCGGCCTCCGGGTCGGAGGCGGCGACGATGCCGCACCCGGCGAAGAGCCGTACGTGCCGAGGGTCGGCCTCGGACAGCTCGGCGGAGCGCAGCGCGATGCCCCACTCGCCGTCGCCGTCGGCGCCCACCCAGCCCACCGGGCCGGCGTAGCGGGACCGGTCCATGCCCTCGATCTCGCGGATGAGGTCGCGGGCCGTGACGGTCGGGGTGCCGCAGACCGCGGCCGACGGGTGCAGCGCGGCGGCCAGGGTGAGGGAGGACGGCGCCCGGCCGGGCCGTCCGTCGCCCCCGGGACCCGCGACCCGGTCGAGGACCCCCGTGACGTCGGACGCCAGGTGCATGACGTTCGGCAGGTGCAGCACGAACGGCGAGTCCGGCACGTTCATCGAGGTGCAGAACGGCTCGAGCGCGGCCGCCACGGAGCGCACGGCGTACTCGTGCTCCTCGAGGTCCTTCGACGACCGCGCGAGCTGGGCCGCGTGCAGCAGCGCGTCGTCGTCGGACATCCCCGGCTCACGGCGGATGGTGCCCGCGAGCACGCGCGAGGTGACCAGGCCCTTCTCGCTGCGGACCAGCAGCTCGGGGGTGGCGCCGACCATCCCGGCGACGGAGAACGTCCAGCAGGCCTGGTAGCGGTCGGCCAGCCGGCGCAGCAGCCAGCGCGGGTCGACGGGGCGCTCGGCGGTCGCCACGACCTCGCGCGCCAGCACGACCTTCTCGAGCTCGCCCGCCTGGATGCGGGCGACGCCCTCGCGCACGACGGCGGGCCAGTCCTCCGCGGCGACCGAGCCGTCGGTGGTGGTGACGCGGCCGGGCGGGACGACGGGAGCGCCCCGAGTGTCCCGGAGGGCCTCCGCCCCAGGGACGGCGTCGAGGGCCCCGGTGACGGAGACGGTGGTCATCCACGCGACGTCCCCCCGCCGACCGACCAGCACGCGAGGCACCACCAGCGACCCGTCCGGGCGCGCGGGGCCGTCCTCGGTGTCGTCGTCACCCGGGCCGGCGTCGTCGAACGCGAACGTGCCGAACGCGACCGGGCCGGTGCCGGGCAGCCGGACGTCGTCGTGGACGACCGCCCGCGCGAGGGTGGCCTGCCAGGCGGCCTCCGCGTCGGCGAAGCGGCCGGGGCCGAAGGTGTCGAAGCGCAGCGCCTCGCCCCAGCCGACGATGCCGTCGCCGCGCCGCACCCAGCTCAGCGGCCGGGTGTCGGGCAGGAGGTCGACGAGGGCGGTGAGCCCGCCGGGCAAGGCGTCCAGCCGGGTGGTGCGGACGACGAGCGGGAGCGGCTCGGACGCGGGGCCGGTCGTGTCGCCGGGCACCGGGCCCGGTGACGGGCGCGGCGCCGGCAGGGGCGTGGCGGACATCGGCTCAAGGGTACGCCGACGGTCCGCCACGCCCGCGGTTCACCGGGTCTGCCCGGAGCCGGCCGTGTCGGGTCGCGGTCCGGCGGCCGGGTCGGGTCGCGGTCCGGCGGCCGGGTCGGGTCGCGGCCCGGCGGCCGGGTCGGCCGCGTGCGCCGGGTCGGCCGCGTGCGCCGGCGACCGACGGACCGAGTGGTTGATCACGTCGTCGTCGGCGAGGTCCGCGAGCTGGTCGTCGTCGACGGCCTTGCTCGCCGTGCCCCTGACGAAGACCGACGGGTCCTCGGGGGTGCCCGCCTTGATGTGGTTGAACAGGATGTTCAGCAGGATCGCCATGAGGGCGGCCGAGCTGATGCCCGAGTGGAAGATGGTGCCGAACCACGTGGGGAACTGGTCGTAGAAGTCGGGCTTGGCGATCGGGATCATGCCGAACGAGATCGACGCCGCGACGATGACGAGGTTCATCGAGTTGGCGTAGTCGACCTTCGACAGGGTGCGGATGCCGGACGCCGCGACCGAGCCGAAGAGCACCACGCCCGCGCCGCCGAGCACCGGCGTCGGCACCGCGGCCACGACCCGGCCCAGCACGGGCAGCAGGCCGAGCACGACGAGGATGACGCCGCCCGCGGAGACCACGAAGCGCGACTTCACGCCCGTGATCGCCACCAGGCCCACGTTCTGCGCGAACGCGGACTGCGTGAACGAGCCGAAGATCGGCGACACGACCGACGAGGCCATGTCCGCGCGCAGGCCGTTCGCGATGCGCTTGCGGTCCACCTTGGTGCCGACGATCTCACCGACGGCGATGATGTCCGCCGTCGTCTCCGTGAGCGTGACGAGGATGACGATGAGCATCGAGACGATCGCGGCGACCTCGAAGGTCGGGGCGCCGAACGAGAACGGCGTGGGGAAGGCGAAGACCGGGCCCTCGCCGACGCCGGAGAAGTCGGCCATCCCCAGCGCGAGGGCGATCAGGGTGCCGGCGACGATCGCGATGAGGATGGACAGCCGCGACACGACGCCGGAACCCACCTTCGACAGCAGGATGACGATCGCGAACGTGAGGAAGGCGAGGCCGATGTTGCTCACCGAGCCGTAGTCGGGCGCCTCGGCGTTGCCGCCCATCGCCCAGTTCGCCGCCACGGGCATGAGGGTCAGGCCGATCGTCGTGATGACGACGCCGGTGACCACCGGTGGGAAGAACCGGATGATCTGGGCGAAGAACGGGGTGATGAGGAAGCCGACCGCCGACGCGACCAGGACGGCGCCGAGCACGGCGGGGATCCCGCCGCCGCCCCCGACGATGGCGACCATCGTCGAGACGCCGGCGAACGAGACGCCCTGCACGAGCGGGAGCTGCGAGCCGAAGAACCGGATGCCGACCGTCTGCAGGATCGTCGCGAGGCCGCCCATGAAGAGGGAGGCGGCGATGAGCGTGCCGATCTCGGTGGACGTCAGGCCCGCGGCGCCGCCGACGATGAGCGGCGGGGCGATGATGCCGCCGTACATGGTGAGCACGTGCTGGAAGCCGTACCCGAAGGTGGCGGCGACCGGCAGGCGCTCGTCCTCGGGACGGGCGGGGGTGGACACCGTGCGTTCGGTCGACCTGGCCATAGCGGACCTCCTTGTACGCTGTGAGCCTTCCGCACTACGGAAGAAGAGTTCCACCATTCGACCGTGAAGTGTGACCTGTGTCAACCCCCTGGGCCACATCGGTCGGACCGCGCTCGCCGTCGGCCGAGCCTGTCGAGGCCAGGGCGACGGGTCTCGACAGGCTCGACCGGCGTTGCGCTCAGCCGGCGACGAGCCGGCGGGCCGCCTCGCGGTGCTCCGCGAGCAGGGCCGGCAGGTCGAGGCCGACCACCGCGCCGTCCACGACCCGCCACTCGCCGCCCACCATGACGCGGTCCGCCCGGTCGGCGCCGCACAGCAGGAGCGCCGCGACCGGGTCGTGGGAGCCCGAGAAGCGCGGCTCGTCGAGCCGCCACAGGGCGAGGTCGGCCTGCATGCCGACGGCGAGCACGCCGAGGTCGTCGCGGCCCAGGATGCGGGCCGAGCCGCGGGTGGCCCAGCCGAGGGCGCGCGCCACGGGCACCGACGCGCCGTACTTGAGGCGCTGGAGGTACAGTGCCTGGCGGGCCTCGAGGATCATCGTGGACGCGTCGTTGGACGCCGACCCGTCGACGCCGAGGCCCACGGGCGCGCCGGCGTCCTCGAGCTCCAGCACCCGCGCGATGCCGGACGCGAGCCGCATGTTCGACGTCGGGCAGTGCGCCACGCCCGTGCCCGCCGTCCCCAGGCGCTCGATCTCGCGATCGTCGAAGTGGATGCCGTGGCCCAGCCAGGCGCGGTCGGTGAGCCAGCCCACCGACTCGAGGTAGTCCACCGTGCGCATGCCGAACCGTTCCCGCAGGAAGTCCTCCTCGTCGATCGTCTCGGCGAGGTGGGTGTGCAGGCGCACGTCGTGCCGCTCGGCCAGCGCCGCCGTGTCGCGCATGGTCTCGGGCGTCACCGAGAACGGCGAGCAGGGCGCCAGGGCGATCTGGACCTGCGCGCCGGGCCCCCGCTCGTGGAACGCGGCGATCACCCGCTCGGAGTCGGCGAGGATCACGTCGGGGTCCTGCACCACCGACTGCGGGGGCAGGCCGCCGTCGTCCTGGCCGAGGCTCATCGAGCCGCGGGTCAGCGTCGCCCGCATGCCGAGCTCGCGGACGGCGGCGACCTGGATGTCGACGGCGTCGTCCAGGCCCGCGGGGAAGACGTAGTGGTGGTCGGCGGCGGTGGTGCAGCCCGAGAGCAGCAGCTCGGTGAGCGCGACCTTGGTGGCGAGCTCGTGGGCGCGCGGGTCCAGGCGCGCCCAGACCGGGTACAGGCGGGTCAGCCAGCCGAAGAGCTCGGCGTCCGCGACCGGCCCCCAGGCGCGCGTGAGGGTCTGGTAGAAGTGGTGGTGCGTGTTGATCAGGCCGGGCGTGACGACGTGCCCGGACGCGTCGAACGTCGCGTCCACCTCGGCTGCCGGCCGGCCCCCGGCCGGGACCAGCTCGGCGATCACGCCGTCGGCCACCACGACCCCGCCTCGTGCGTCGGGGGCGTCCGGGGCGTCGTCGGCGGTGAAGACGCCCAGCGGGTTGCGGATCCAGGTCGTGGTCATCGGTGCCTCCAGGCGGCGCCCCGTCGGACCTGCTCGCGGCGCCGCACCATCTCGTGCGGTACCGGCTCAGTGGGCCTGTCTGCCGATCCAGGGACCGACGGCGCGACGCCGTCGTCGCTCCGGACGCTAGGCCAGCGGGCCCGGGGCCGTCAACGATCGCGGCGTGCGACGATGACGCTCATGTCGCGCGCCAGCCTGGACAAGCAGCCCGCCGAGGTCGCGTCGATGTTCGACGGCATCGCCGAGCGCTACGACCTGGTCAACGACCTGGCGTCGCTCGGGCAGGACCGTCGCTGGCGCCGCGCCACCGTGGACGCGGTCGCGGCGACCCCCGGCGAGCGGGTCCTCGACCTCGCGGCGGGCACGGGCACCTCCAGCGAGCCGTTCGCCGACGACGGCGCGCTCGTCGTCCCGTCCGACTTCAGCCTCGGCATGCTGCGGGTGGGCAAGCAGCGGCGCCCGGACCTGTCGTTCGTGGCGGGGGACGCCACCCGGCTGCCCTTCGCGGACGCGAGCTTCGACGCCGTGACGATCAGCTTCGGCCTGCGCAACGTCGTCGAGGTGGGCGCCGCGCTGCGGGAGATGCTGCGGGTCGTGCGGCCCGGTGGCCGCGCGGTGGTCTGCGAGTTCTCCACGCCCACCTGGAGGCCGTTCCGTGTGGTGTACCAGGAATACCTCATGCGCGCGCTGCCCGTCGTGGCGGGCGCCGTGACCAGGGACCGCGGGTCGTACGACTACCTGGCGGAGTCGATCCGCGCGTGGCCCGACCAGCCGGCGCTGGCGCGGCTGATGCTCGACGCCGGCTGGGAGCGCGTCGCGTACCGCAACCTCAGCGGCGGCATCGTCGCGCTGCACCGCGGCGTCCGCCCGGCCTGGACGTCGATCGGTTCGGCAGGAGGTTGATCGGTTCGGCACTCGTTCCTGCCGAAGAGATCCACCTCCTGCCGAACCGATCCGGTCAGACCCCGGGCGCCTTGTCCCTGGCGAGGTCGGCGACCTCCGAGACCTTCTCCTGGACGCGCGGGTCGTTCCAGGTCTCGGTCGCCCAGTCCTTGGCCTTGTCGAGCTGCTGCCGGCCCTTCTCGGTGCCGAGCAGGTAGCCGAGGGCGGCTCCGATCACGAACGCTGGTCCAGCCTTCATTCCACACGCCTCCTGACGCTTCGTGGGTGGTCGCGGTTGCCGGGTCGTGGTCGTCGACGCTAAGGGCCGCGGCGCTTGCACGCACCCCCGACACGCGAGGTGACGTGCGAGGTGACGTGCGAGGTCACGCCGTCGACGGGGTGGTCGCGAGGCCGCCGTCGGGCAAGGAAGGCATACCTTCCTACACAACCCCTGGCGAACGTGACTAGAGTGCTCCCAGAGTTGTGATCGGGTTCACAAGTCGACTCCGGCACCGTCGCCGGGGGCGCTCGAGGGAGCGGAGGTGAGCACGTGCGGGCAGGCCGCGAGGACGTCGCCGACGTCATCGTCGTGGGCGCCGGACCGGCCGGTGCGTCGACGGCGCACTGGTGCGCGACCGCGGGCCTCGACGTGCTCCTGCTCGAGAAGGCTGCCTTCCCCCGGGACAAGGTGTGCGGCGACGGGCTCACGCCCCGCGCGGTCGCCGAGCTGGCGCGGATGGGCGTCGGCACGCAGGCGGAGGACGGCTGGATCCGGAACGAGGGACTGCGGGTGGTCGCCGGCGGGCGGTCGTGGGAGCTGCCCTGGCCCGACCTGGCCAGCTACCCGGGCTACGGCATGGCGCGGGCCCGGATGACGCTCGACCAGCGCCTCGCGCAGCACGCGCAGGCCGGCGGGGCCAAGCTCCTCGAGCGCACCAAGGTCACCGGCCCGCTGCTCGACGAGCGCTCCGGCCGCGTCGTGGGCGTCGTCGCACAGCCGCTCGACACCCGCGGGCGGGCCGAGGGCGCCCCCGTCCAGTTCCGCGCCCCCGTCGTGGTGGCCGCGGACGGGGTGTCCTCACGCTTCGCGACGGCGCTCGGCATCACGCGGCGCGACGACCGGCCCCTGGGCACCGCGGTGCGCACCTACTTCCGTACCCAGACGTCGGCCGGGTCCACGACCCGGCACGAGGACCCGTGGATGGAGTCCCACCTGGAGCTGTGGGACGGCGCGCCCGGCGGGTCGACCCTGCTGCCGGGCTACGGCTGGATCTTCGCGCTCGGCGACGGGACGGCGAACGTCGGCCTCGGCGCGGTCAGCTCGACGCCGGCCCGGCAGTCGGCGGGCGGGCACGACTACCGGGCCCTGCTCGACACCTGGGTGCGGAACACCCCCGCCGAGTGGGGCTTCACCGCCGAGAACCAGGTCGGTCCGGTCCGCGGGGCGGCGCTGCCCATGGGCTTCAACCGCAGCCCGCTGTACTCCGGCGGCGCGGTGCTGGTCGGCGACTCCGCCGGCATGGTCAGCCCGTTCAACGGCGAGGGCATCGCCTACGCCCTGCAGGCGGGACGGGTCGCCGCCGACGCGATCGCGCAGGCGCGCACCCGCACCACCGACGACGCCCGCGAGCGCACCCTCGGCACGTACGCCGACCGGATGCGGGCGGACCTCGGCGGCTACTACACGCTGGGCCGGGCCTTCGTGCGGCTCATCGAGCACCCGCACGTGATGCGGGCGTGCGTCCGGTACGGGCTGCCGCGTCCCGTCGTCATGCGCTTCGTCCTCAAGCTGCTGTCCGACTGCTACGAGCCGCGCGGCGGTGACTGGGTCGACCGGGTCATCGCGGGGCTCACGAGGGTGGTGCCCGCAGCATGAGCGCGAGGAGCCCCCGCGGAGGTACGCCGAGGCACGAGGTGTGCCGGAGCGAGGCACCGCAGCGATCGGGCGGAAGCGACAGGGCATGAGCGGAACCGAGCACGAGGAAGTGGTCGAGATGCCGATCCAGACGGCGCTGCAGGTGGGGGAGGGGCGATGACCAATCCGTACGTCCCGGTGCTGGTCCTCATGGGGATCGCCGCCGTGCTCGCCCTCGGGGGCGTGGCGGCGAGCGCCGTCATCGGCCCCCGGCGGTACAACCGGGCCAAGCTCGACGCCTACGAGTGCGGCATCGAGCCGACGCCGCACGCCGACGGCGGCGGGCGCCTGCCCATCAAGTACTACCTCGTCGCGATGACGTTCATCGTCTTCGACATCGAGGTGGTCTTCCTCTACCCGTGGGCCGTCGACTTCACGGTGCTCGCCGGGTTCGGGCTGGTGGCGATGCTGACGTTCCTGGCGCTCATCACCGTCCCGTTCGTCTACGAGTGGAGACGAGGCGGTTTCGACTGGGTCTGACGACCCCGCGGACCCCGGGGACATCCCGGGGCGACCGAGAACGGCAAGGACGGCAACGGTGCCGGCACGACCGGCACCCCGCTCTTCGGAAGGAGGGGACATGGGGCTGGAGGAGTCTCCGTCGGGCTTCCTGCTGACGACGATCGAGGACCTGGCGGGCTACCTGCGCAAGGCGTCGGTGTGGCCGGTCACGTTCGGGCTGGCGTGCTGTGCCATCGAGATGATGGCGGCCGGCGCGTCGCGGTTCGACCTGTCGCGGTTCGGCATGGAGGTGTTCCGCGCGTCGCCGCGCCAGGCCGACCTCATGATCGTCGCGGGCCGGGTGAGCCAGAAGATGGCACCCGTCGTACGGCAGGTCTACGACCAGATGAGCGAGCCCAAGTGGGTGCTGTCCATGGGCGTGTGCGCCTCGAGCGGCGGCATGTTCAACAACTACGCGATCGTGCAGGGCGTCGACCACATCCTGCCCGTCGACATCTACCTGCCGGGCTGCCCGCCGCGCCCGGAGATGCTCATCAACGCGATCCTCGCGCTGCACCAGCAGATCCAGGACTCGCCGCTGGGCGCCAACCGCAAGGAGGCGGCCGCGGCGGCGGAGGCCGCGGCGCTGGAGGCCACGCCGACCTTCGAGCTCAAGGGGCTGCTGCGGTGAGCGGGACGTCGGGCGGGGGAAGTGCGGAGGGCGCCGACAAGCCGGTGCCGCAGCCTGAGGGATCTGTGGGCGCGGCGAAGCCGGTGCCGCAGCCTGAGGGATCTGTGGGCGCGGCGAAGCCGGTGCCGCAGCCTGAGGAAACCGTCGGTCCGCGGTCGGCAGACCTGCTCTCGGGCAGCGGGTCCGCAGGTCGCGGCGGCCGGGGACCGGAGGTGGTCGAGGTCCGCCGGGGCATGTTCGGCGTGCAGGGGTCGGGCGACACGTCCGGGTACGGCGGGCTCGTGCAGCCCGTCGCGCTGCCGGGCACCGCGACGCGCCCCTACGGCGGCTGGTTCGACGAGGCGGTGGACGTGCTCGCCGAGGTCCTGGACGCCGGCGGCGTCGCGTTCGACGACGCCGTCGAGCGCGTCGTCGTCGACCCGCAGACCGACCCGGTGAGCCCGTACGCCGAGCTCACCCTGGACGTGGCGCGCGAGCACCTGCTCGCCGTCTGCCGGGCGCTGCGCGACGACCAGGACCTGCGCTTCGAGCTCAGCCTCGGCGTGTCCGGCGTCCACTACCCGCACGACGTGGGCCGCGAGCTGCACGCCGTGTACCACCTGACGTCGATCACCCACGGCCGGAGCCTGCGGCTCGAGGTCGCGGTGCCCGACGCCGACCCGCACCTGCCGTCCACGACGTCGGTGTACCCGACCAACGACTGGCACGAGCGCGAGACCTGGGACTTCTTCGGGATCGTCTTCGACGGGCACCCGGGGCTGGCGCGCATCGAGATGCCGGACGACTGGCCCGGCCACCCGCAGCGCAAGGACTACCCGCTCGGCGGCATCCCCGTGGAGTACAAGGGCGCCACGGTGCCGCCGCCGGACACGAGGAGGCAGTACTCATGACCGCGGGCACGTTCACGGCGACCAAGCCGCCCACGGCGGACGAGTTCGACCCCGGCATCCCGGGCTTCGAGGCCTCCGGCGGCGACTGGGACGAGATCGCGCGCGAGGCCGTCGGCGAGGAGCGGATCGTCGTCAACATGGGTCCGCAGCACCCCTCCACGCACGGCGTGCTGCGGCTCATGCTCGAGATCGACGGCGAGACGGTCACCGAGGCGCGCTGCGGCATCGGCTACCTGCACACCGGCATCGAGAAGAACATGGAGTTCCGCACCTGGACGCAGGGCACCACGTTCTGCACCCGGATGGACTACCTCGCCCCGTTCTTCCAGGAGACGGCGTTCTGCCTGGCCACGGAGCGGCTGCTCGGCATCACCGACGACCTGCCGGAGCGGGCGTCGATCATCCGGGTGCTCATGATGGAGCTCAACCGGGTCGCGTCCCACCTGGTCTGCCTGGGCACGGGCGGCAACGAGATGGGCGCGACGACGGTCATGACGATCGGGTTCACCGCCCGCGAGGAGATCCTGCGGCTGTTCGAGGCCGTCACCGGGCTGCGCATGAACCACGCGTACGTGCGCCCGGGCGGCGTCGCGCAGGACACCCCGGAGGGTTTCGAGGACCAGGTCCTCGCGGCGCTGCCGAAGATCCGGCACTACCTCGGTCAGCTCGGCGACCTCATGCTCGCCAACCCGATCTTCAAGGCGCGGCTCACCGACGTGGGCGTGCTCAGCCTCGCCGGGTGCATGGCGCTCGGGATCACGGGGCCGGTGCTGCGCTCCACCGGGCTGCCCTACGACGTGCGCAAGGCCTTCCCGTACAGCGGCTACGAGACCTACGACTTCGACGTCCCGACGTCCACGGACGCCGACTGCTACGCGCGCGTGGTGCTGCGGCTGGAGGAGTGCTACCAGTCCCTGCGGATCGTCGAGCAGTGCCTCACGCGGCTGCGCGACACGTCCGGTGCCCCCGTGATGGTCGCCGACAAGAAGATCGCGTGGCCGGCGCAGCTCGCCGTCGGTGCGGACGGGCAGGGCAACTCGCTCGACCACATCCGCCACATCATGGGCACCTCGATGGAGGCCCTCATCCACCACTTCAAGCTGGTCACGGAGGGCTTCCGGGTCCCGGCCGGCCAGGTCTGGCAGACGGTCGAGCACCCGCGCGGCGAGCTCGGCGTGCACGCGGTGTCGGACGGGGGCACCAAGCCCTACCGGGCGCACTTCCGCGACCCGTCGTTCAACAACCTCCAGGCCGTGTCGGTGATGTGCGAGGGCGGCCAGGTGGCCGACGTCGTCGTCGCCGTCGCGTCCCTGGACCCGGTGCTGGGAGGGGTGGACCGATGACGGCCGAGCCGACGAGCGCGCGCTCCGCCACGCGGTACGAAGCCGAGACCCTGTCGTCCCTGGTGGCCGACGCCGCCGAGATCAAGGCTCGCTACCCCGACCCCCGCTCCGGGCTGCTGCCCCTGCTGCACCTGGTGCAGTCGGTGGACGGCTACGTGAGCCGCGACGGGATCATGTTCTGCGCGGAGCAGCTCGAGCTGACGGCCGCGGAGGTGTCCGCCGTCGCGACCTTCTACACCCAGTACAAGCGGCACCCCAACGGCACCTACACGGTGGGGGTGTGCACCAACACGCTGTGCGCCGTGATGGGCGGGGACGCCATCTTCGACGAGCTGAGCGAGCACCTCGGGGTCGGGCACGACGAGACCACCGACGACGGCGCGATCACGCTCGAGCGCGTGGAGTGCAACGCGGCCTGCGACTACGCGCCGGTCGTGATGGTCAACTGGGAGTTCTTCGACAACCAGACGCCCGAGACGGCGACGGCGCTCGCCGACCGGCTGCGCGCCGGCCAGGAGGTCGCCCCCACCCGCGGCGCCGACAGCGTGTGCACGTTCAAGCAGATGAGCCGCGTGCTGGCCGGCTTCCCCGACGGGCGGGCCGACGAGGGCGGGCTCGCGGGGGAGCCCACGCTCGCGGGACTGCGCCTGGCGCGCGCGGCGTCCGCCGTCGACGGAGCAGGGTCGCCGGCCGAGCCCGCCAAGACGCCTTCGCCGGTCGAGCCCGTCGAGACGCCCTCGCCGGTCGAGCCCGCCGAGACGCCCTCGCCGGTCGAGCCCGCCGAGACGCCCTCGCCGGTCGAGCCTGTCGAGACCACTCAGGCGGCGGATGCGACGAGCTCAACCGACGACGTGCCGCCCGAGACGGGGACGGAGCAGTCCAGCGCCGAGCGGCAGCCCGCCGCGCCGGGGGACGACACCCCCGGCCGGTCGCCGTCGGGCGCCCCCGCGAAGCCCGAACCGGAGAAGGATTCCGAGCCGGAGAAGGAGGGCGAGGGCGATGACTGACCTGATGCCCGTGCTCACGGACACGTGGGACGCCGACCGGTCGTGGCGGCTCGCGACCTACGAGGCGGCCGGCGGGTACGCGGGGCTGCGGAAGGCCCTGACGATGGAGCCCGGCGACGTCGTGCAGGCGGTCAAGGACTCCGGCTTGCGCGGCCGCGGCGGCGCAGGCTTCCCGACCGGCATGAAGTGGGGCTTCCTGCCGCCGCCCGACGGCGGGCCGCGCTACCTCGTGGTCAACGCCGACGAGTCGGAGCCGGGCACCTGCAAGGACATCCCGCTGATGCTGGCGAGCCCGCAGCACCTCCTCGAGGGCATCGCCATCACCAGCTACGCCATCGGCTGCCACCACGCCTTCGTCTACGTGCGCGGCGAGGTGCTGCACGTGTACCGGCGGCTGCTGGCCGCCGTGCAGGAGGCCTACGACGCCGGACACCTCGGCACGGACGTGCACGGCTCCGGCTTCGACCTCGAGGTGACCGTGCACGCCGGCGCCGGCGCCTACATCTGCGGCGAGGAGACGGCGCTGCTCGACTCCCTCGAGGGCAAGCGCGGGCAGCCGCGGCTCAAGCCGCCGTTCCCCGCCGTCGCGGGCCTGTACGCGCGCCCGACGGTCGTCAACAACGTGGAGTCGATCGCGAGCGTCCCCGGCATCATCGACCGCGGGGCGGAGTGGTTCGCCTCCATGGGCACCGAGAAGTCCCAGGGCCACGGGCTGTTCTCGCTGTCCGGGCACGTCACGCGGCCCGGTCAGTACGAGGCGCCGCTGGGGATCACGCTGCGCGAGCTCCTCGACCTCGCGGGCGGCGTCCGGGCCACCCGCGAGCTGAAGTTCTGGACGCCCGGCGGGTCCTCGACGCCGATCTTCACGGCGGACCACCTCGACGTCCCGCTCGACTACGAGTCGGTGGGCAAGGCCGGGTCGATGCTCGGCACGCGCGCCCTGCAGATCTTCGACGACACCACGTGCGTGGTCCGGGCCGTGAGCCGCTGGACGGACTTCTACGCGCACGAGTCCTGCGGCAAGTGCACCCCGTGCCGCGAGGGCACGTACTGGCTGAAGCAGGTGCTGCACCGCATCGAGGCGGGCCGCGGCGAGGAGCGCGACCTCGACCTGCTGCTCGACCTGTGCGACAACATCCTCGGCCGCGCGTTCTGCGCGCTGGGCGACGGCGCGACGTCGCCCGTGACGAGCAGCATCCAGCTCTTCCGCGACGAGTACGAGGCGCACCTGGACGGGCGCGGCTGCCCGTTCGACCCGAGCGCCAGCGCGCTGTTCGCGTACACCCCCAAGCAACCGCGCACACCGAAGCAGGCCCCGGCGCTCGCCGGTACGGGAGGTCACTGATGACGGCGACCACGGACAAGCGGAACGCCTCGGACGGCGCCGTTCAGCGGGCGGTCGAGACGGTGACCTGCACGATCGACGAGATCGAGGTCACCGTGCCGAAGGGCACGCTGATCATCCGCGCGGCCGAGCAGGTGGGCATCCAGATCCCGAGGTTCTGCGACCACCCGCTGCTCGAGCCCGCGGGCGCCTGCCGGCAGTGCCTCGTCGAGGTCGCGATGCCCGACCGCGAGGGCAACGTGCGCCCGATGCCCAAGCCGCAGGCGTCCTGCACCATGACGGTCACCCCCGGCATGGTGGTCAAGACGCAGCGCACGTCGGGCGTCGCGGACAAGGCGCAGCAGGGGGTCATGGAGCTGCTGCTCATGAACCACCCGCTCGACTGCCCGGTGTGCGACAAGGGCGGCGAGTGCCCGCTGCAGAACCAGGCGATGAGCAACGGGCGCCCGGACACCCGGTTCGTCGACGTCAAGCGGACCTTCCCGAAGCCGATCCCGGTGTCGACGCAGATCCTGCTCGACCGTGAGCGCTGCATCCTGTGCCAGCGGTGCACGCGGTTCAGCGAGGAGATCGCGGGCGACGCGTTCATCGCGCTGCAGGAGCGCGGGGCCGGTCAGCAGATCGGCCGGTTCGACGAGTCGGTGCTGGACTTCGCGCCGCCGGCGTCGTCCACGTCGGTCGAGCCTGTCGAGACCACGTTCGGGGCCTCGACGAGCTCGACCGCCGGTGGGCCGTTCGCGTCGTACTACTCGGGCAACACGGTGCAGATCTGCCCGGTCGGGGCGCTCACGGGCGCGGCGTACCGGTTCCGGTCGCGCCCGTTCGACCTGGTCTCGTCGCCCGCGATCTCGGAGCACGACTCCTGCGGGTCCGCGATCCGCGTCGACCACCGGCGCGGCGTCGTGCTGCGCCGCCTGTCGGGCGAAGACCCGGCGGTCAACGAGGAGTGGATCACCGACAAGGACCGGTTCGCGTTCACGTGGCAGACCGCCCCCGACCGGCTCACCACGCCGCTCGTGCGCGACCGCACGATCGACGAGGACGGGAACGTGCTCGCGCGCGGCGCGCTGCGCCCCGCGTCGTGGGCCGAGGCGCTGGAGCTCGCGGCCGAGGGCCTGGCCGCCGCCCGCGACTCCGGCGGGGTCGGGTTGCTGCCCGGCGGCCGCCTCACGGTCGAGGACGCCTTCGCCTGGTCGCGGTTCGCACGCACGGTGCTGCGCACGCACGACGTCGACCAGCGGGCGCGGGCACACTCGGCCGAGGAGGCGGCGTTCCTCGCGCACGCCGTCGCCGGGTCGGGCGTCGGGGTGACGTTCGGCGACCTGGAGTCCGCGCCCGCGGTGCTGCTGGCCGGGCTCGAGGCGGAGGAGGAGGCCGGGGTCACGTTCCTGCGGCTGCGCAAGGGCGTGCGCGCCCACGGGCTGAAGGTCTTCGCAGTCGCGCCGTTCGCGAGCCGCGGCCTCGCCCGGCTCGACGGCACGCTGCTGCCCGCGGCCCCCGGCACGGAGGCCGAGTGGCTCGGCACGATCGCCACCCGCGCCGGTGGCGGCCTCGTCCCCGCCGACTCGGACGCCGAGACCCTCGGCGCCGTGGCCGACGCGCTCGCCCAGCCGGGCGCGGTCGTGCTGGTGGGGGAGCGGCTCGCGTCGTCGCCCGGCGCGTACGCCGCGGCCCTCCGGCTCGCCGAGGCCACCGGGGCGAGGCTGGCGTGGATCCCGCGCCGCGCCGGGGAGCGTGGCGGGGTGGAGGCGGGGCTGCTGCCCGGCCTGCTGCCGGGCGGCCGCCCGGTCGACGACGCCGGCGCGCGCGCCGAGGTGGCCGTCGCCTGGGGCCTGGACGTCGGCGTGCTGCCGGCCGGGCCGGGGCGGGACGCCGGCGAGATCCTCGACGCCCTGTCGGTCGGCCAGCTGTCCGGGGCGCTCGTCGGTGGGCTCGAGCTCGCCGACCTGCCCGACCCCGCGCACGCGCGGCGGGCCCTGAAGGCCGCACGGTTCGTCGTCGCGCTGGAGGTGCGCGCCACCGAGGCGACCGCGCTGGCGGACGTCGTGCTGCCGGTTGCGCCGCCCGTGGAGCGTGCCGGGTCGTACTGGAACTGGGAGGGACGGGTGCGGTCGTTCGGCCAGACGCTCGAGTCCGCCGCGCTGCCCGACCACCGCGTGCTCGACGCGCTGGCCGCGCAGCTGGACGTCGACCTCTGCGCGGCCACGCCGCTCGAGGCGCACCGGGCGATCGCGGCCCTGCCGGCCTGGTCCGGGGCCCGCGCGCCGGAACCCGCCGGCGAGACGGCCGAGCCGCCCGCGGTGCCGCCGGGCTCCGCAGTCCTCGCCACCTGGCATCTGCAGCTCGACGACGGCGCGCTGCAGGACGGCGAGCAGTTCCTCGCCGGCACCGCCAAGCGTCCCCTCGCCCGCATGTCGGCGGCCACGGCCGCCGCGGTGGACGTCTACGACGGCGACGACGTCACCGTGTCCACCGACCGCGGGGAGCTGACCGTGCCGGTCGCGATCACCGAGATGGTCGACCACGTCGTGTGGCTGCCGCTGGCGTCCCGCGGCTGCCGGGTGCACGAGGTGCTCGGCGCCGGGTCGGGCGACCTGGTGCGGATCGCCGCGCCGGTGGTCCAGCCCGTCGGAACCAGGGACGACGGAGGTGCCGCATGATCCCCGGGGTCGCCGCCGACTTCAGCCAGGACTGGATCTGGGTGTCGGCGATCAAGGCGGTGCTCATCGTCGTCTTCCTGCTGACCAGCGTGCTGTTCGCGATCTGGTTCGAGCGCAAGGTCGTGGCGCGGATGCAGGTGCGGCCCGGCCCCAACTGGCACGGCCCGTTCGGGCTCCTGCAGTCGCTCGCCGACGCGATGAAGCTGCTGCTCAAGGAGGACATGACCGTCACGCGGGCGGACAAGATCGTCTACCTGCTGGCGCCGATGATCTCCGTGTTCTGCGCGCTGCTCGTCTTCGCCGTCATCCCCTTCGGGCCCGAGGTGACGATCCCGTTCACCGACTACACCACCCCGGCCCAGCTCACCGACTTCCCCGTCGCCGTGCTGTACGTGCTGGCGTGCGCGTCGGTCGGCGTCTACGGCATCGTGCTCGGCGGCTGGTCGTCGGGGTCCACGTACCCGCTGCTCGGGTCGGTGCGGTCCACGGCGCAGGTGATCTCCTACGAGCTGGCGATGGGCCTGTCGCTGGTGAGCGTGTTCATCATGGCGGGGTCGATGTCGACGTCGCAGATCGTGGCGTCGCAGGCGGGCATCTGGTGGTTCCTGCCGCTGCTGCCGGCGTTCGCGGTCTACGTCATCTCGATGATCGGGGAGACCAACCGGCTGCCGTTCGACCTCCCGGAGGCCGAGGGCGAGCTGGTCTCGGGGTACATGACCGAGTACAGCTCGATGAAGTTCGCCTGGTTCTTCCTGGCCGAGTACATCAACATGCTCAACGTCTCCGCCGTGGCGACCACGCTGTTCCTGGGCGGCTGGCGGGCGCCGTGGCCCCTGTCGGCGATCGCGGACGGCGCGCTCAACACCGGCTGGTGGCCGGTCCTGTGGTTCCTGGTCAAGCTCTGGGCCGTCATGTTCGTGTTCGTCTGGGTGCGCGGCACGCTGCTGCGGCTGCGCTACGACCAGTTCATGTCCTTCGGCTGGAAGGTGCTCATCCCCGTCGCGCTGGGGTGGGTCGTGGTCCTCAGCGTCTTCCAGTACCTGGGCCTGGCGGGCGTCACCCGCACCCAGCTCGTCGTCGGGGTGCTCGTCGCCGCGGTCCTGGTGATGGGCCTGGTCTGGCTGTGGCCGAGCCGGGACGCGGGCGCCCGGTCCGGCGCGGCCCCGCCGTCCGGCGCCGGCGGTCCGGACGGCGAGTTCGACGCCTTCGCGGCCGGCTTCCCCGTGCCGCCGCTGCCCGGGCAGAAGCTGCCGCCGTCGCCGCGCGCCCGGCGCGGCGTCCCGCCCGCCGGGATCACCGCCGGCTCGGGTGCCGGCACCGGCCGCAGCACCGCCGTCGACGGATCCGAGGAGACGCGATGACCGACCAGCCGTACGAGCCGCTGCGCCCGAAGAAGGGCCCCCTCGGCGAGCTGTTCGCGCCGGTGGCGGGCTTCGGCGTGACGTTCTCGTCGATGTTCCGGCCCACCGTGACCGAGCAGTACCCGCGCACCAAGACCCCGCCGCAGCGCCGCTACCACGGTCGCCACCAGCTCAACCGGTACGCCGACGGTCTGGAGAAGTGCATCGGCTGCGAGCTGTGCGCCTGGGCGTGCCCGGCCGACGCGATCTACGTCGAGGGCGCGGACAACGCCGACCTGCCGGACGGCGGCCACCTGTCGCCCGGGGAGCGCTACGGCCGCGTCTACCAGATCAACTACCTGCGCTGCATCTTCTGCGGGCTGTGCATCGAGGCGTGCCCCACCCGGGCGCTCACGATGACCAACGACTACGAGCTCGCCGGCCCGGACCGCGCGGGGATGATCTACGAGAAGACGGACCTCCTCGCGCCGCTCGCGGAGGGCATGCTCGCGGCGCCGCACCCGATGGCCGAGGGCACCACCGACACCGAGTACTACCGCGGGGAGGTCACGGCGCCCACCGGGGCGCAGGTGGCCTGGGTGGGCGAGCACCGCCCCGACGACCCCACGCTCGACGGCGCCCGACGGGTGGTCGAGGGCGACGCGCCGCCCCCGACCCCGCGGCGGCACCGGCTGCGCGGCAGCGCGACCAAGGCCGCCGTCGCGACGCTGGAGGCGTCGACCGGCGGGCACGTCGGCGACGGCAGCGCCGCCGCGGCCGGCCCGGCTCCCGACGGGGGACGCGCATGACCGCCTCGGGCGCCGAGGCGGCCCTGTTCTGGGTGCTGGCGCCGCTCATGGTCCTGGCCGCGCTCGGCCTGCTGTTCGCGCGCAAGGCGGTGCACGCCGCGATCTGCGTGATGTTCGTGATGGTCGACCTGGCCATCCTCTACGTCGCGCAGGAGGCGGCGTTCCTCGGGGTCGTGCAGGTCGTGGTCTACACGGGCGCGGTCATGATGCTCTTCCTGTTCGTGCTGATGCTCGTGGGCATCGACGCCGCCGACTCGCTCACCGAGACCATCCGGGGGCAGCGGTGGGTCGGTCTGCTGCTCGGCGTCGGGCTCGCGGTGGTGCTGCTCGGGGTCATCTCCCGGGCGGCGTTCCCGCCCGCGGTCGGACTCGCGGAGGCGAACGCCGTGACCAACCCGGTGGCCCTCGCCCGCGTGCTGCTGGCGGACTACGTGCTCGCCATGGAGGTCGTGGGCGTGCTGCTGGTCACGGCCGCGCTCGCGGGGCTGGTGCTCACGCACAAACGTCGCCTGGCCGCCCGCCAGACCCAGCGCGCGCTCGCGGCGGCCAAGGTCGCGGCCCTGCCGACCGGCCGCACCCTCACCCCGTTGCCGGCGCCCGGCGTCTACGCGCAGAACAACGCCATGGACACGCCCGCCCTCGGTCCGGACGGGCGCCCGCTGGAGCACTCCGTGCCGCGCGTGCTGCGGATCCGGGGGCAGGAGCGCTCCGCGACGGCGGTGCTCGCCGCCGAGGAGACGCTCGTCGGGAAGGAATTGGCCGAGGCGGGCCTGCTCACCGAGGCCACCGAGGACGAGGAGGCGCGCTGATGGAGATCACCAACTACCTGGGCCTGGCGGCGATCCTCTTCGCGATCGGTGCGACCACGGTGCTGCTGCGCCGCAACGCCATCGTCGTCTTCATGGGGGTGGAGCTCATGCTCAACGCCACCAACCTCGCGTTCGTCACCTTCGCGCGGATGCACGGCGACGTCACGGGCCAGGTGCTCGCGTTCTTCGTCATGGTGGTCGCCGCCGCCGAGGTCGTCGTGGGCCTGGCGATCATCATCATGATCTTCCGCGCCCGCCGGTCGGCCTCGGTCGACGACGTCAACCTGCTGCAGAGCTGAGAGGCCCTCGATGACGATGCAGACCCTCTCCCTCGCGCCGTGGCTGGTCGCGACCCCGCTGGCGGGCGCGGTCGTGCTGCTGCTCGCCGGCCGGCGCACGAACCGGTGGGGCCACTGGCTGGGCGTGCTCGCGAGCGCCGCGACGTTCGTCGTGGGGCTCGTGATGCTGCTGGACATGCTGGGCACGCCCGCCGAGGAGCGGGTGGTCCAGCAGACCGTCGGCACCTGGATCGACGCCGGCCCGCTGCACGTGGACCTCGGCTTCCAGGTGGACCCGCTGTCGATGACGTTCGTCATGCTCGTGACGTTCGTCGGCACGCTCATCCACGTGTACTCGGTCGCGTACATGGATCACGACGTCGACCGGCGCCGGTTCTTCGCCTACCTCAACCTGTTCGTCGCGGCGATGCTGCTGCTGGTGCTCGCCGACTCCTACCTCCTGCTGTTCGTCGGCTGGGAGGGTGTGGGCCTGGCGTCGTTCCTGCTCATCGGCTTCTGGGACCGCAAGCGCGAGAACGCGGTGGCGGGCACCAAGGCGTTCGTCATGAACCGCGTCGGCGACATGGGGCTGATCGTCGCGATGATGCTCCTGCTCGCCACCTTCGGGTCGCTGGACTTCGCCACGGTGCTGCCCGCCGCGGGCGAGGCCGGGTCGGCGGTGGGCGAGCCCACGATGACGGCGATCGGGCTGATGCTCCTGCTGGCGGCGTGCGGCAAGTCGGCGCAGCTGCCGCTGCAGGCGTGGCTCGGCGACGCGATGGCAGGCCCGACGCCGGTCTCCGCGCTCATCCACGCCGCCACGATGGTGACGGCGGGCGTGTACCTGCTGGTGCGCTCGGGCCCGCTGCTGGAGGCGGCGCCGGACGCGCAGCTCGTCGTCGCGATCGTCGGCGCGCTGACCCTGCTGTTCGGGGCGGTCGTCGGTACCGCGAAGGACGACATCAAGAAGGCGCTCGCCGCGTCGACCATGTCGCAGATCGGCTACATGATGCTGGCCGCCGGGCTCGGCCCGGTCGGCTACGCGTTCGCGATCTTCCACCTGCTCACCCACGGCTTCTTCAAGGCCGGGCTGTTCCTCGGCGCCGGGTCCGTGATGCACGCGATGGACGACGACGTGAACATGCGTCGCTTCGGCGGCCTGGCGCGGCTGCTGCCGGTCACGGCGATCACGATGGGCCTCGGCTGGCTCGCGATCCTGGGAGTCCCGCCGTTCTCGGGGTTCTGGTCCAAGGACAAGATCATCGAGGCGGCGTTCGTCGGCGAGGGCTGGCGGCCGTGGGTCTTCGGCCTGGCCGCCCTGCTGGGCGCGGGCATCACGGCCTACTACATGTCGCGGCTGTTCTTCATGACCTTCGCGGGCCGCCGCCGGTGGAGCCCGGACCCCGACCAAGGCGACGCCGGCGCGGTCGTCCGCCACCCGCACGAGGCTCCGGCGCTCATGACGTGGCCGATGATCGTGCTCGCGGCGGGTTCGGTGGCACTCGGCGGCCTGCTCGCGATCGGGGACCGGTTCGTCACCTGGCTGGAGCCGGTCACCGGGCACGTCGAGCATCACGAGCCCGTGCTGCCGGTCTGGCTCCTGGTGACCCTCACGCTGCTGCTGGTCCTGGCGGGCGCGGCCCTCGCGTTCCGGCAGTTCGCCGTGGCGCCCGTACCCGTGGAGCCCCCGCGGTCCACCGCGCTCGTGCGGGCGGCGCGCGTGGACCTGCACCAGGACGACGTCAACGAGGCCCTCGTCATGCGGCCGGGGCAGTACCTCACCCGGGCGCTCGTGTACTCCGACCGCGCCGCGGTCGACGCCGGCTGGCTCGGTCTCGCGGGCGGCATCGGGCGGCTCGGCACGAGGCTGCGGCGGCTGCAGAACGGGTACGTGCGCTCCTACGCGGCCACGATGCTGGGCGGCCTGGGCGTGGTCGCGCTCGTCGTGTGGCTGCTGGCGATCTGATGGGCCGGGTGACGGGAGCTATGGCAATGACGCCGAAGTCGTCGACGACGAAGGACAGCGAAGCATGACGATGTCCACAGGGTTCCCCTGGCTCACGGTCCTCATCGTGTGGCCCCTGCTGGCGGCCGCCGCGACGGCGCTCACCGGCGTGGGGCGCGGGCGCCCGGCAGCGGGACCGGTCACCGGCGGCGGGCGGTTCGGCGCGGGCACCGCCCGCACGGTCGCGCTGGTCGGCGCGCTGGTCGAGGTCGCGCTGCTGGTCGGGGCGTTCACCGCCTTCGACACCGGGGCCGCCGGGGAGCACCAGCTCGCCGAGACGCACTCCTGGATCCCGGCGCTCGGGGCCAGCTATGCGGTCGGCGTGGACGGCGTCGGCCTGCTGCTGGTCGCCCTGTCGGTGGGGCTGGTGCCGCTGGTGATCCTCGCCGCGTGGCACGAGCAGGGCGGCGACCACGTGCGGCTGCGGCGCTACCTCGCCGTCGTGCTCGTGCTCGAGGCGTTCATGGTCGCCGTCTTCGTGGCGCGCGACGTGTTCCTCTTCTACGTGCTGTTCGAGGCGATGCTCATCCCCGCGTACTTCCTGATCGGCGGGTTCGGGCAGGGCCCGCAGCGCCGGTACGCGGCCGTGAAGTTCCTGCTCTTCTCGCTCGCGGGCGGGCTGGTCATGCTGGTGGCGGTCGTCGCCCTGTACCTGCAGGTGCCGGCCGACGCGGCGACGGGCCTGCGACCCGCCGACGCGTTCCTCACGAGCAACCTCACCGGGCTGGCGCTCGACCCCACGGCCGAGAAGCTCATGTTCTGCGCGTTCTTCCTCGCGTTCGCGATCAAGGCGCCCATGTTCCCGGTGCACACCTGGCTGCCCGACGTCGCGGGCCACGCCACCCCCGGGACGTCGACCCTGCTCATCTGCGTCCTGGACAAGGTCGGCACGTTCGGGATGCTCACGCTGTGTCTGCCGCTGTTCCCCGAGGCCAGCCGCTGGGCGGCGCCCTTCGTGATCGTGCTGGCCGTGATCTCGATCCTGTACGGCGCGATCCTCGCCATCGGGCAGAAGGACCTGCTGCGCCTGGTCGGCTACACGTCCGTGTCCCACTTCGGGTTCATCATCCTGGGCATCTTCACGTTCACGTCCCTCGGGGTCGCCGGCTCCGGCCTGATGATGCTCAACCACGGCATCTCCACCGGGGCGCTGTTCCTCATCGCCGGGTTCGCGATCGCGCGCCACCCGCGCCGCAGCCAGGAGATCGCCGACTACGGAGGCCTGCGCGCCGTGGCGCCGGTCCTCGGCGGCACGTTCCTCGTGGCCGCCCTGTCGGCGGCGGCGCTGCCCGGGCTCGCGACGTTCGTCTCCGAGGTGATGGTGTTCCTCGGGTCGTACGGGCGCTGGCCCGCGGCGGTGCTGGTGGCCGTGCCCGCCGTCGTCCTCGCCGCGGTCTACGTGCTGCAGACGTACCAGCGGATGTTCACCGGCGCCACGGTGGGCGAGCTCCAGGGGGCGCGCGACCTCGACGCCCGCGAGAAGACCGTGGCGGGGGTGCTCGTCGCGGCGCTGGTGGTGCTCGGCGTCGCCCCCGGCCCGGCGCTCGACTACGTGCGCGCGCCCGGTGAGGTGTCCGTCGAGCTCGTGGGCGAGACCGACCCTCCGCCGGCCGCGATCCCAGTGCTCGTCGACGAGCCCACCACCGAGGGGAGCGAGAAGTGAACGACTTCACCGCACCGACCATCGACTGGGCCGCGGTCTCCCCGGTGCTGATCGTGCTGGGCGCGGGCGTGCTCGGGGTGCTGCTCGAGGCGTTCGTGCCCGCCCGCGCCCGCCGCACGACACAGATCGTGCTGGCGCTCGCCGCCCTGGCGGGCTCGCTGGTGGCGATCGCGCTCCTGTGGGACCGCGTGCAGGACGGGTCCGTCGCGGTGGTGGGCGGCTCCTACGTCCTCACACCGTTCGGCCTCGGCATCCAGGCGGTGGTCGCGCTCTGCGCGCTGCTGGGCGTGCTCGTCGTCGCCGACCGCACCACGACCGGGCAGGACGCCTTCGCGCCGGCCGCGGCCGCCGTCCCCGGGACGGCGTACGAGGACGAGACTCGCCGGGCCGGCCTGCAGCAGACCGAGGTGTACCCGCTGCTGCTGTTCGCCACGGGGGGCATGCTGCTGTTCCCCGCGACCGACGACCTCATCGTCATGTTCGTGGCCCTCGAGGTGCTGTCCCTGCCGCTCTACGTGCTGTGCGCGACCGCGCGGCGCCGCCGGCTGCTCAGCCAGGAGGCCGCGTTCAAGTACTTCCTCCTGGGCGCGTTCGCCTCCGCGCTGTTCATCTTCGGCGTCGCCCTGGTCTACGGGTTCTCGGGCTCCGTGCAGCTCGAGGAGGTCGTGGCGGTGCTGGCCGACCCGTCCGCCTCCCCGCTCGGCACGATGCCCGGGCTCGTCGTGGCCGGGCTGCTGCTGGTGATGGTCGGGCTGCTGTTCAAGATCGGCGCCGCGCCGTTCCACACCTGGACGCCGGACGTCTACCAGGGGGCGCCCACGCCGATCACCGGCTTCATGGCGGCCTGCACCAAGGCGGCCGCGGCCGGCGCGCTGGTGCGCGTGGTGTTCACGCTCGCCGCCGGGCTCGACGCGGGCATCCGGCACGACGTCGAGGTCACCCTGTGGGCGGTCGCGATCCTCACGATGCTGGTCGGCACCGTCGCCGGCGCCGTGCAGACCGACGTGAAGCGCCTGCTGGCGTACTCGTCGATCGCGCACGCGGGCTTCCTGCTGGTCGGCACGGTCGGGCTCGACGAGGCCGGCTCGCGGGCGGTGCTCTTCTACCTGCTCGCCTACGGCCTGGCGACGGTCGGGGCGTTCGCGGTCGTCACGCTCGTGCGCGAGCGCACCGTCACGGCGGGGGAGCCCTCGTCGGTCGAGCCTGTCGAGACCCGGGGCGAGGTGACCGACGACGGAGTCGTGCTGGGCGAGGCCACCCGGCTCGCGCAGTGGGCCGGGCTGGGCCGCAAGGCGCCGTGGCTGACCGCGGCGTTCTCGCTGTTCCTGCTGTCCATGGCGGGCATCCCGCTCACCGCCGGGTTCCTGGCGAAGTTCGGCGTGTTCTCCGCCGCCGTCGAGGCGGGGGCGTGGCCGCTCGCCCTGCTGGGCGTGCTCGCCTCGGCCGTGTCCGTCTTCTTCTACGTGCGGATCATCGTGCTCATGGTGCTCACCCCGCCCGCCGACGACGCCGCGACGGCGGGCGAGGGGGCGGCCGGGACGACGAGCGCCGGGGGCGACCCCGGGACCGGGGCGTCGGCGGTCTCCGAGCCCGGCGGCGTCACCGCGACGATCACGGGCGCCGGGACGCGCACCGTGGTGGTCCGCACGGTCGTCACCGTGGTGGGCTCGCGCGGGCCGGCGGCCGTCGCGATCGCGCTGTGCGCGGCCGGTGTGCTGCTGCTCGGCGTCCTGCCGGCCTGGGCGCTGGACCTCGCCGGGCAGGCGTCGCAGTTCCGCTACTGACGCCGTCGGCCCGGCGGGTGAGCGACCCGACGCTCCCGGGCGCGGTTTCAGTTCCGTGTTCGGCCGCGCGGAAAGATAGGTTCGGACAGTGACTCGCGCTACCTCCGCGCCGACCTCCGGGTCGGGGCCATCGCCGCACTCGCCGTTGCCGACGGCGATCCCGCTGTCCGACCCCGCGCTCGCCGACCGGCTCGCCGAGCGGCTGACGCGGGTCGACGCCGCGCTGGACGCCGCCGTCGCCTCGGCCGACGCGCTCGCGGACGACGCGTCGCGGCACCTGGTCGCGGCGGGCGGCAAGCGGTTCCGGCCCCTGCTCACGCTGCTGGCGGGCGAGCTGGGGGACGGGTCGCGGCCCGAGCTGGTCGACGCCGCCGTCGTCGTCGAGCTGACGCAGGTCGCGTCGCTGTACCACGACGACGTGATGGACTCGGCGCCCCTGCGCCGGGGCGCGCCCGCCGCGCACACGGTGTGGGGCAACTCGGTGGCGATCCTCATCGGCGACCTGCTCTTCGCGCGCGCGTCCGCGCTCGTGGCCGGGCTCGGGCCCGAGGCCGTGGTGCTGCAGTCGCGCACGTTCGAGCGCATGTGCCTGGGCCAGCTGCACGAGACGATCGGGCCGCGCGACGGCGAGGACCCGGTGGAGCACTACCTGCAGGTGCTCAGCGACAAGACGGCGTCCCTGCTCGCGACGTCGGCCCGCCTCGGGGCGATGTTCGGCGGCGCCGCGCCGCAGGTCGTGGAGGCCGTGGCCGCGTACGGGGAGAAGGTGGGCGTCGCGTTCCAGCTCGCCGACGACGTGCTCGACATCGCCTCGAGCGGCCAGGAGTCCGGCAAGACCCCCGGCACCGACCTGCGCGAGCACGTGCCGACGATGCCGGGGCTGCTGCTGCGCCAGCGCCTCGCCCGGGGCCAGGGGACCGACGCGGACCGCGACCTGGTCGCCCGGCTCGACGGCGACCTGTCCGACGACGCCGCCCTGGCCGCCGTCGTCGCCGACCTGCGCGCGCACGACGTGCTCGGCGAGACCCGCGACCTGGCCGCGCGATGGGCGCGCGAGGCCGCGGGCGAGCTGGCGCCCCTGCCCGACGGCCCGGTCAAGGAGGCGCTCGCCGACCTGGCCGCCGCGCTCGCCGACCGCACGGTGTGATGCCGGCGCGGTTGCCGTGCGCGCGACCCATGGCGGCCGGCGCGGCGCCTCGTCAGGCGATGCTGATCACGCGCGCCGCCGTGAGGGCGAGCGCCGCCCCGCCGAGCATGTAGGGGCCGAACGCGAGCGCCGTCGTCCGGGACGCCCTGCGGGTGACGAGCAGGGCGATCGCGACCAGGCCGCCCAGCAGGAACGGCAGGAGGGCGGTCGCCCAGAGCTCCGCCCAGCCGAACCAGGCGGTGACCAGCCCGAGCAGGACGGCGAGCTTGACGTCGCCGAGGCCGAGCCCGGCCCGGTGGACGAGGTGCAGCACCAGGTAGCCGCCGCCGAGCGCGAGGGCGCCGATCAGCCCGCGGAGCGCGGCGTCCCACGTCCCGCCCGCCAGGGCCGCGAGCAGGAGCAGCGCGGCGACCACCGCGACCGTCGGGTAGGTGACGGCGTCGGGTAGCCGGTGGGTGCGGGCGTCGATGACGAACAGCGCGACCGACGCGACCGCCGCCACGACGACGGCCGGGGTGGCCCAGCCCGGTCCGCTGACCCAGACGGCCCACACGGCGGCTGCGGCGCCGCCCCACGCGACGCCGCGGCGGTACGGCGCGACCTCGGCGAGGGCGCGGCGCAGGACGGTGGGCGGCGTGGGCATGGTCGGATGCTACGGCGGGCCCGCCGCGGCGGGGCGCAGCTCGTCCACACCTCCCGCGGTGCACGGGGTCTTTTGCCTGGTCGTGTGCCTGGTCGTGTGCCTGGTCGTGCGCCGGGCCGTGCGCCAGGTCGTGCGCCAGGTCGTGCCGGCTCGGCTGGGCACGCTCACTGGTGCCCGCTCAGCGGTGGACGGCCACGGCGTCGGCAGCGAGCACGAGCTGCACGACGCACAGCGCCGCCACCGCCATGCTGAGCGCGAAGGGCGCGCGGCTGTGCGGCCGGAGCACCCCGACGACCCCCGCTGCGACGGCGGCGGCCACGGCGACGCCGGTGAGGGCGACGGTCGCGACGTCGGGGCCCCCCGGGGGGCCGAGCATGATCACCACGCTGCCGGCGGCCAGGACCACCGGCGCCAGCACGCTCGACGCCCGGCGACCGAGCCGGTGCGGCAGCCCGCGGATGCCGGTGGCCCGGTCGTCCTCGAGGTCGGGGAGCACGTTGGCGACATGCGCGCCGACCCCGAGCAGCGCGGCCGCGAGCGCCGTCCAGCCCGCCACCACCCGCCCGTCGCCGGCCGCCGCGACGACGAACGCGGGCAAGAGCCCGAAGCTCACGGCGTAGGGCAACCAGGACAGCGGCGTCGCCTTGAGCCCCGCGTTGTACGACCAGGCGCTCGCGACCGCGGCCAGGTGCAGCAGCCCCGGCACGACCCCCGTCGCCAGGGACAGCACCACGCACGCGCCCAGGGCCACCAGGGCACCCGTGCGGAGCATCGAGGGGGTGACGACGCCGCTCACCGTGGGCTTGTCGGCCCGCCCCACGCGGCGGTCCCGGGCGGCGTCCAGCCAGTCGTTGCTCCATCCGACGGAGAGCTGTCCGGCGGCGACGGCGGCGGTCACCAGCACGGCGCGCCACGCCGGGAGCCCGGCGCCCACGGCGAACACCAGCGCCAGCACGGTGACGACGGCCGCGGGGGCCGGATGCGTGGCGGCGAGCAGCCCGCGCACCCGCACCCGGAGGCCTGCCGTGCCGTCGTCGCCGCCCACCCTCCGCAACCTAGTGCCGAACACGGGCTTGGGATCGCTTTGGCGCCCCATAACGATCCCAAGCCCGTGGTCGGCGGACGGTGGGTCCCACGCGCGGGGAGCGGGGGCCGGTGCCACCATGCAAGGCATGTCGCGCGTGCTGGCCGTCGCCCCCGTCCTGCCGGAGCACGCCTACCCGCAGGAGGAGATCGCCGAGGTCATCGCGCCGCTCCTGGCGCCCGCGGGCCCGCGCCGCGCGCTGACCCGCCGGCTGCACCTCGCGTCGGGGGTGCGGACGCGGCACCTGGCGCTCCCGATCGACCGGTACGAGGGCCTGTCGGGGTTCGCCGACGCGAACGCGCACTTCGCAGCGCAGGGCGCCGACCTCGCTGAGCGCGCGTGCCGGGAGGCGCTCGCGGCGGCGGGCGTCGAACCGCAGGACGTCGACCTCCTCTTCTTCACCTCGGTGACCGGCATCGGCGCGCCGTCGCTCGACGCGACGCTCGTCGCGCGCCTCGGTCTGCGCCCCGACGTGCGGCGGGTCCCGTCGTTCGGGCTCGGCTGCGCGGGCGGCGCGGCCGGGCTCGCGCACCTGCACGAGCACCTCGTCGGGCACCCGGGCCGGGTGGCGCTGCTGGTCTCGGTCGAGCTGTGCTCGCTGACGTTCCAGCGCGACGACGGCCGGGTGGCGAACCTCGTGTCGTCGGGCCTGTTCGGCGACGGCGCCAGCGCCGTCGTGGTGGCAGGGGACGACGTCGCGCCGCCGCCCGGCCGCCCCGCGCCCCAGGTGGTGGGCTCCCGCAGCCGGCTGTACCCGGGCACGGCGGACCATCTCGGGTGGGAGGTGCGGGACACGGGGTTCGGCATCGTGCTGTCGCCCGAGCTGCCGGGGCTGCTGCGCGCGCACCTCGCCGGCGACGTCAAGGACCTGCTCGCGGGCCACGGGCTGGAGCCGGACGACGTCGGCACGTGGGTCGTGCACGCCGGCGGCCCGAAGATCGTCGACGCCGTGCGCGACGCCCTCGACCTGCCCGAGAGCGCGCTCGCGGTCACCCGCGCGACGCTCGCCGCGCAGGGTAACCTCTCGTCGTCGTCCGTGCTGCACGTGCTCGCCGCGACGCTGGCGGGCGGCGACCCGCCGCCCGGTGGCTGGGCCGTGCTCATGGCGTTCGGGCCCGGCGTCGCGGCCGAGCTGGTGCTGCTGCGCGGGAAGGAGGTGGCCTGAGCGTGGACGGCGGCCTGCCGACGAGCGTGCTGCTGTACGCCGCCCTGGTCCTCGCGACGGGGCTCGAGCGGTTGGCGGAGCTGGTGGTCTCGGCCCGCAACGCGCGCTGGTCGTTCGCGCGCGGGGGCGTCGAGTCGGGGCGGGGGCACTTCCCGGCGATGGTCGCCCTGCACACCGGCCTGCTCGTGGCCTGCGTGGCGGAGGTCGTGGCGGCGGACCGGCCGTTCCTGCCGTGGCTCGGCTGGCCGATGCTCGCGCTCGTGCTCGCGAGCCAGGCCTTGCGCTGGTGGTGCATCGCCACGCTCGGGCGGCGGTGGAACACGCGCGTGATCGTCGTGCCCGGGCTGCCGCTGGTGCGCCGCGGCCCGTACCGGTGGCTCCCGCACCCCAACTACGTGGCGGTGGTGCTCGAGGGCGTCGCGCTGCCGCTGGTGCACACGGCCTGGGTCACGGCGGTCGCGTTCACCGTGCTCAACGCGTGGCTGCTGCTGGGCTTCCGCATCCCGGCCGAGGAGCGCGCGCTGCGGCTCGCGGACATCGGCCGCCGCGGGACGCCGTGACGCCCGACGCCGACGTGCTCGTCGTCGGCGGCGGCCCGGTGGGCCTCGCGGCGGCGATCGAGGCGCGCCGCGCCGGACTCGACGTCGTCGTCCTCGAGCCGCGGGACGCGCCCGTCGACAAGGCGTGCGGCGAGGGCCTCATGCCGGGCGCGCTCGCCGCGGTGCGCCGCCTCGGCGTCGACGCGCCGGGGTGGCCGCTGCGCGGGATCTCCTACCGGCAGGACGGCCGGGTCGCCGACCACCGCTTCGCCGGCGACCCGGGTCGCGGCGTGCGGCGCACCGTCCTGCACGCGGCGCTGCACGCCGCGGCGAGGGACGCGGGCGCGACGGTGCTCGCCCGCCGGGCCGAGGGCGTGGCGCAGGACGACGACGGCGTCACGGCCGGCGGGGTCCGCGCCCGTTGGCTGCTGGCCTGCGACGGGCTGCACTCGCGCGTGCGGAGGGAGGTGGGCCTGGAGACCGCGCCCCGGAGGTCGGGCCGCGGGCTGGACCGGCGCAGGCGGCGGTTCGGGCTCCGGCGCCACTACCGCGTGGAGCCCTGGTCCGACCTCGTCGAGGTGCACTGGGGCCCCCGCGTCGAGGCCTACGTGACCCCCGTGTCGGACGGCCTCGTGGGCGTCGCGCTGCTCGGCCCGTCCGGCGCGGACGTCGACGACGAGCTCGCGACCCTGCCGGAGCTGGCGGCGCGCCTGGCGGGGGCCCGGCCCGACGGCCCCGTCCGGGGCGCCGGCCCGCTGCGCGTGCGGACGCGGGCGCGCACGGCAGGGCGGGTGCGGCTCGTCGGCGACGCCTCCGGCTACGTCGACGCGCTGACCGGCGAGGGCCTGCGGGTCGGGCTCGCGCAGGCCCGCGCGGCCGTCGCGCACCTCGACGACCCGGCGGCGTACGAGCGGGCCTGGGCGAGCGTCACCCGCGACGTCCGGCTGCTGACGGGGGGCCTGGTGGCGGCGGCGACGTCGCCGCTGCGTCGCGGGGTCGTGCCCGCGGCGGCGCGCCTCCCCCGCGCGTACGGGGCGGTCGTGGAGCGGCTCGCGCGCTGACGTGCCTGGATACGTCCCCCGTCCGTGCCGGCGGGGGCACCTCGTCGGGGCGGGTGAATTCTGGCTATCCTGGGCCGGTTCGTGACCGGACCGTGCCGGCCCAGATGCCGGCCCCCGCCGCCGCGACGCCGCGACGCCACACCACCACGGGGGACCCTTGGGCCTGTTCACGCGCCTGCGTGCCGACCGCCGCACGACCGTCTCGACGACGGTCGTGCTCGCGCTGTCCGCGGGTGTCGTCGCGGCCGCGGTGCTGTACGACGGCGAGGCGACGGCCGACGTCGACGTGAACGACTCGGGGGTCTGGGTCACCAAGCAGTCCGCGGGCCTCGTCGGGCGGTTCAACACCGAGGCGAAGGCGCTGGACGGCACGCTGCTGGCCGGCACCTCCGCGTTCGACGTGGACCAGCAGGCGAGCCAGGTGCTCGTCGGGGACCAGGGCAACAGCGCCGCGAGCCTCGTCGACGTCGCCCGCCTGAAGTTCTCCTCGACGACCCGCCTCCCCGCGGGCGCCGAGGCCGCGATCGGCGGGGGTCGCGCGGCGGTCCTCGACGCCGAGTCGGGGGAGCTGTGGGAGACGGCGGTCGAGGACCTGCCCGCCCTCGACACCGAGGAGGCTGACCCCTCCGCGGAGCTGGACGGGGTGGCGCGGGTGGTGGTGTCGCAGGGAGGCACCACCTACGCCGTCGTCCCGGCCCGGGACACGCTGTGGACCCTCGAGCCCGGCGCGGAGCCGGTCACGACCGAGCTGGGCCTGCTCGACGAGGGCGACGACGTCGTGCTCACGACGGTCGGCGACGACCTGGTGGTCCTCGACCGCACGGACGGCCTGCTGCGCCTGCCGGACGGCGAGACGGTCGAGGTCGCCGACGGCCAGGAAGCGCGGCTCCAGCAGCCGGGGGAGCCGTCGGGGGCGGTGGCCTACGCGACGTCCTCGGCGCTGGTGCTGCAGCCGCTCGGCGGCGGCGCGGCGACCTCGCGGCAGGCCTCCGGCTCGCCGGGGGCGCCGGTGCAGCTCGGCGGCTGCCTGTACGGGGCGTGGTCCACCACGGGCCAGATCGTGCGCGACTGCGCGGGCACCGACCGGGACGTGGACAAGGTCCTCGAGGGCATCGACCAGACGACGCGGCTCGAGTACCGGGTCAACCGGGAGAACGTCGTGCTCAACGACCTCACCTCCGGCATCCTCTGGATGGCGCTGGACGAGTTCGAGAAGGTCGACGACTGGGACGTCAAGCTGCCCGAGCAGGTCGAGGGGCAGGACGAGGACGCGGAGGACGCCGAGCCGGAGCTGGTCGACAACACGGTGGTCGACCGCGAGAAGCAGGACCCGCCGGAGGCGAAGGACGACGCGTTCGGCGTCCGGCCGGGCCGCTCCACGGTGCTCGACGTGCTATCCAACGACCTGGACCCCGACGGCGACGTCGTCACCGCCGCGGTGGCCGGCGACCAGCCCGAGCCGTTCGCGGTGCAGCGAGTCCTGGGCGGCAAGGCGCTGCAGGCGGTCGTGCCCGAGGACGCGAGCGGCTCCGCGTCCTTCGCCTACGACGTGAGCGACGGGCGCGGCGGCACCGACCAGGGACAGGTCGACGTCCGGGTGGTCCCGTGGGACGAGAACGCCGCCCCGGAGCAGACCGGCAAGCCGGTGCTGCGTGTCGAGCAGGGCAAGAGCGCCCAGGCGAAGGTCCTGTCCTACTTCCGCGACCCGGACGGCGACGACGTCTACCTCGCGACGGCCTCGCCGACCGTGCAGGGCGACGAGGTGCGCGCGTACCCGGACGGCACGGTCGAGTTCCGCGACAACGGCACCGGCACGGGCCGCAAGAAGGTCACGCTCACGGTCGGCGACGGCCGGGGCGAGGTCGTCGAGGGCACGCTGTGGGTGGACGTCGGCGCCAGCCCCGAGCCCCCGGTCGCGGTCGGCGACCACGTCGTGGCGACGGCCGGCCAGCCGGTCACCGTCGAGCCGCTGGCCAACGACACCGACCCCAACGGCGACGACCTGCGGCTGACGAACGTCGCCGACGCCGCCCCCGCGGAGCTCACGCGCAACCTCGACTCCGGCACGTTCTCCTTCATGTCCCACGAGGCGGGCTCGTACGACGTGCTCTACCAGGTGACCGACGGCACGGCGTCCACCACCGGCGTGGTGCGGGTGGACGTGCAGGACGCCGAGAGCGCGCAGGGGGCGCCCGTCGTCGTCTCGGACACGGCACTCCTGCCGGCCGGCGGGTCGACGCTCGTGGACGTGCTCGCCAACGACACCGACCCGGCCGGCGGCGTGCTCGTCGTGCAGTCGGTCCAGGTGCCCGACGACGCGGGGCTCAGCGTCGCCGTCCTCGGCCACCAGATGCTGCGGGTGAGCGAGACCCGGCGCCTGTCGGAGCCGGTGGTGCTGAGGTACACGGTCTCGGGCGGGGACGAGACGGCGACCGGCGAGGTCCGGGTCCTCCCGGTGCCGGCGCCGGAGCGGCTGCAGCCGCCGAACGCCGCGGCCGACGAGGTCACCGTCCGCGTCGGCGACTACGTGAACATCCCGGTGCTGTCGAACGACACCCATCCGGACGGCCTGGAGCTGACCCTTGACGGCGACCTGGAGCAGTCCGTCGACCCGGCCCAGGGGGACCTGTTCGTCTCCGAGGACCGGCTGCGCTTCCGCGCCGGCTCCGAGCCCGGCACCGCGTACGCCATCTACAAGGTGCGCGACCCGAACGGGCAGGAGGACTCCGCCCAGGTCACGATCCACATCCGCGGCGGCGAGGAGAACGCCGCGCCGGTGCCCCGCGACGTCGAGGCCCGCGTGCTCGCGGGCGGCACCACGCGGGTCCTCGTCCCGCTGGACGGCGTCGACCCGGACGGGGACTCCGTGCAGCTCACCGGGCTCGCGACCGGCCCCGGGCAGGGCCGGGCGGAGGTGGTCGACGGGTACGTCGACTACGCCGCCGCGAAGGACGCCCGCGGGGTCGACTCGTTCCGCTACACCGTGCAGGACGCGCGCGGCGAGGTCGCCACCGGCGTCGTCCGGGTGGGCATCGCGCAGCCGCCCGCGACCAACCAGCCGCCCGTCGCCGCCGACGACGAGGTCACCGTCCGTCCGGACCGGCGCGTCGCCGTCCCGGCGCTGGAGAACGACTCCGACCCCGACGGCGACCGGGTGGGCCTCGTGGCCGGGTCGCTGGACGGCGGCGAGGACCTGGACGCCGAGGTGGCCGAGGACCGCATCGTCGTGAACGCGCCCGGGGACGAGGGCACGTACACGTTCTTCTACGCGGTCGAGGACACCTACGCGGCGCGCGGCTCGGCGTCGGTGAGCGTCACCGTCGCCCGTGACGCCCCGCTGCTGCCCCCGGTCGCGCGCGACGACTCCGTGCCTGTGGCCGACCTGCTCGGCGCGACCACCGTCACCGTCCCGGTGCTGGAGAACGACGAGGACCCGGACGGCGCCGCCGACGACCTGACCGTCGAGACCTCGGCCACGACCGCGACCGTCACCGACGACGGCACGCTCGCCGTGACGCTCACGCCGGAGCGCCAGGTCATCACCTACACCGTGACCGACGTGGACGGCCAGAGCGCGAAGGCGTTCGTCGTCGTGCCCGGCATGACCGCGATCGAGCCGATCCTCAAACCCGGGCAGGCGCCGCTCGAGGTGCTGTCGGGGGAGTCCCTGGACATCGACATCGCCGACCGCGTGCTGGTCGTCGACCCCCGCAGCCCGCGGCTCACCACGGCCGACCGGGTGACGGCCGTGGACGGCACGGTGGAGGTGACCGGCACGACCACCATGACGTTCACGCCGAAGGCGGGGCACGTCGGCCCGGCCTCGGTGACGTTCGAGGTGACCGACGGCAAGACCCCCGACGACCCGGAGGGGCACACGGCCGTGCTCACCCTGCCGGTCAGGGTGCTGCCGCCGGAGAACCTGCCGCCGGAGCCCGGCACGCCGACGGGCACGGTCGCCGCGGGCGAGGAGAGCGCGGTCGACCTCGGCCGGTTCGCGAAGGACCCCGACGACGACGACCTGCGCTTCGAGCTGGGCGCGCTCCCCGGCGGGCTGGGCGCGACCCTGTCGGGGGCGACGGTCACGCTGGAGGCAGCGCCCGACGTGGCGAAGGGCACGGTGCTCACCGTGCCGTACACCGTCACCGACGACGAGCACGCGCCGGTCGACGGCGAGCTCGCCGTCGAGGTGGTCGCGTCCACGCGCCCGCTGGCGCGCGCGGTCGACGACACGGTCGACGGCGCCCACCAGGGCGAGGCCGTGTCCGTGCCGGTGCTCGCGAACGACTCCAACCCGTTCGAGGAGCGCGCGCCGCTCGAGCTCGTCGGCGACGCGGTCCTCGAGACCGGCGTCGGCGGGACGACGGTGGACGGCGAAAGCGTCGTCGTCACCCCGGCCGACGACTTCGTCGGCACGATGGTCGTGCGATACACCGTGCAGGACGCCACGCAGGACCCCGACCGGCAGGTCGAGGGGCGGGCCACGGTCAACGTGCTCGGCGTGCCCGAGGCGCCGACGACGCCGGCGGTCGAGGAGGTCCGCTCGGGGACGGTCGTGCTGTCGTGGACCCCGCCGGTCAACAACGGCGCCGAGATCACCGGGTACACCGTGACCTCGAGCCAGGGCGACGAGTTCGACTGCGCCACCACGACGTGCACGCTGGACGGCCTGACCAACAACGTCACGTACACGTTCACCGTGACGGCGGCCAACGAGGTCGGCGACTCGGAGCAGTCCCCGGCGTCGGCCGAGGCCCGCCCGGACGAGAAGCCCGACCCGCCGGCGGCGCCGCGGCTCGAGTTCGGCGACGGCGAGCTGGTCGTCACGTGGGACAACGCGACCTATGCGGACCGCTCGCCGATCGGGTCGGTGAACCTCGAGATCTCGCCGGCGCCCGCGAACGGCGAGGCGCAGAAGGTCGGCGTCACCGACGAGCGCATCGTGTGGGACGGCCTCACCAACGGCACCGCCTACCGGGTGCGCGTCCAGGCGATCAACCGGGCTCCCGACCCGTCCGACTGGGGCGCGTGGTCCACGTCGATGATCCCGGCCGGGCCGCCGGCCGCCCCGGGCGCCCCCACCGCGACCCGCGTCGAGACGCCGCTGGGCGGCCAGGTGCACGTCGCCTGGCCCGTGCCCGCCGACAACGGCGACGCCGTGCGGGCCTACCACGTCGACGTCCTGCGCGACGGGACGAAGGAGGGTGCGACCCGCACCACGACGGCGCCCGCGCTCGACCTGGAGGGCCTGGCCACGAGGTCGACCTACACGTTCGTGGTCACGGCCGAGAACAAGGCCGGCAAGGGGTCCGCGAGCGCGGCGTCCAACGCCGTCACGCCGTACGGCACGCCGGGGGCGCCGGGCGCACCGACGGCGGCGCTGGGCGCGGACACGAACGGCAGGGCGGACGTGTCCTGGGGCGCGGCCGACGCCAACGGCAACCCCGTGACCTACACGGTCGCGACGGACCAGGGCGGCAGCACGACCACCACGGCCACGTCCCTGACCTACCCGGGGCTGGCGAACGGGACGGCGTACCGGTTCCGGGTCCAGGCGTGCAACGCCGCGGGCTGCTCCGCGTGGACCGCCTGGTCGGGCGCCGTCACGCCCTTCACCGTGCCCGGCACGCCCGGGGCCTCCTGGAGCAAGGCGAGCGCGACCGACGGCGAGTTCCGCACGTCGGCGCCGTCGTCGGACGGCGGGCGGCCGGTCGCCCGCTACGAGTGGCAGCTGTCCGGGTCGCAGAACGACAGCGGGTCACCGGCGTCGCCGCCCACGGTCGGCGTGAGCGGCGGCCACGACAAGACGTACTCGTTCCAGATCCGGGCGTGCAACGCCGCCGGGTGCGGCGCGTGGGCTACGGCCTCCGGGAGCACGGACCCGGCGCCGAACCCGCGGGCGTGGGTGACGCGCGGCGGGTCCACCGGCGTCGTCCCCGGGCAGTGCAGCTCCGGGAACTGCAACTACTTCGTCGTCAACACCTCGGACTTCGAGCCGGGCAACCACCAGGTGCAGTGCTGGTCCGACACCACCGCCGACGTCTCGGGGTGGCACGACATCATCACGCACGGGAAGAGCTGGAGCGCCGGCTCGTCGAAGACGTACGACCTGCCCGCGAACGGCACCAAGGCGCTCACCTGCTTCTACGGGATCCCCGGCACGCCCGTCGCCGTGATGATCGACGGCGTGAGGTACGAGGCCCGCGCCTGGTAGTGGCGAACCCGTCCCGAACGCCGGATTCGCCGCGTCTCCGTGGGCGTCATGGGTACCTCTCCCCATGACCGACACACGTCCTTCGTTGCCCCGGGCGGGTGAAGTCTGGCACCCTGTCGGAGCGATCCGATCTCCCCTGCCGCCGTCGGCCGGGGCGCGAAAGTCCGCCCGGGAGGTCGCCATCATCACGGCACGGGGGAATCTTGAGTCTGTTCACGCGCCTGCGTAGCGACCGTCGCGCGTCCGTCTCGACGACGGTCGTGCTCGCGCTGTCCGCGGGTGTCGTCGCGGCCGCGGTGCTGTACGACGGCGAGGCGACGGCCGACGTCGACGTGAACGACTCCGGGGTGTGGGTCACCAAGGAGCGCGGCGGTCTGGTGGGCCGCTTCAACACCGAGGCCAAGGCGCTGGACGGCACGATGCTGGCCGGCAGCGCGGCGTTCGACGTGGACCAGCAGGCGAGCCAGGTGCTCGTCGCCGACGACGGCAACAGCTCGGCCAGCGTCGTCGACGTCGCGCGGCTCAAGTTCTCCTCCACCACGCCGCTGCCGGCCGGGGCCGAGACCGCCACGGGCGGCGGCCGGGTCGCGGTGGTGGACGACGAGACGGGCTCGCTCTGGGTCAGCGAGCTGGACGTGCTCCCCGGCCTCGACACCGAGGAGACGGACCCGACCGCGGAGCTGGCCGGCGCGGCGCAGGTCGTGGTGTCGCAGGCGGGCACCACGTTCGCGGTGGTCCCGAGCCGGGACACGCTGTGGACCCTCGAGCCCGGCGAGGAGCCGGTCACGACCGAGCTGGGCCTGCTCGACGAGGGCGACGACGTCGTGCTCACGACGGTCGGCGACGACGTCGTGATCCTCGACCGGACGGACGGCGAGCTGCGGCTGCCCGGCGGGGACGTCGTGGACGTGGCCGACGCGCAGGGCGCGCGGCTCCAGCAGCCGGGGGAGCCCTCCGAGGCCGTGGCCTACGCGACGTCGTCGGCGCTGGTGCTGCAGCCGCTCGGTGGCGGCGCGGCGACCTCCCGGCAGGCCTCGGGCTCGCCGGGGGCACCGGTGCAGGTCGGCGGCTGCCTCTACGGCGCCTGGTCGACCACGGGCCAGATCGTCCGGGACTGCACGGGCACCGACCGCGACGTGGACCGGGTCCTCGAGGGCATCGACCAGACGACGAAGCTCGAGTACCGCGTGAACCGCAACAACGTGGTCCTCAACGACCTGACCTCCGGCATCCTGTGGATGGCGCTGGACGAGTTCGAGAAGGTCGACGACTGGGACGTCAAGCTGCCCGAGCAGGTCGAGGGCCAGGACGAGGACGCGGAGGACGCGAAGCCGGAGCTCGTCGACAACACGATCGTCGACCGCGAGAAGCAGGACCCACCGGAGGCGAAGGACGACGGCTACGGCGTCCGGCCGGGCCGCTCCACCGTCCTGGACGTGCTGGCCAACGACCTGGACCCGGACGGCGACGTCATCACGGCGAGCCTCGAGGGCGACGCCCCGGACGCGTTCTCCGTGCAGCGGGTGCTGGGCGGGAAGGCGCTGCAGGCCGTCACTGCCGAGGACGCGAGCGGCTCGGGCACGTTCACCTATGACGTGAGCGACGGGCGCGGCGGGCACGACCAGGCCTCGGTGGACGTCCGGGTGGTCCCGTGGGGCGAGAACCACAAGCCCGAGCAGACCGGCGACCCGGTGCTGCGGGTGGAGCAGGGCAAGAGCGCGCAGATCAAGGTCCTCCCGTACTTCAAGGACCCCGACGGCGACGACGTCTACCTCGCGACCGCGGCGCCGACCGTCCAGGGCGACGAGGTGCGCGCCTACCCGGACGGCACGGTCGAGTTCCGCGACAACGGCACCGGCACGGGCCGCAAGAAGGTCACGCTCACGGTCGGCGACGGCCAGGGCGAGGTCGTCGAGGGCACGCTGTGGGTGGACGTGCTCGGCGACAGCCCGCAGCCGCCCGTCGCGGTCGGCGACCACGTGGTCGTCACCGCGGGCCAGCCCGTGACGGTCGAGCCGCTGAAGAACGACGCCGACCCCAACGGCGACGAGCTGCGCCTCGCGAACGTCTCCGACGCCAAGCCTGCCGAGATCACCCCGAACTACGACGCGGGCACCTTCACGTTCCTCGCGCAGGAACCGAAGTCCTACGACGTGCTCTACCAGGTGACCGACGGGCCGGACTCGACGACCGGAGTGGTCCGCGTCGACGTGCAGGACCCGGACACCGCCCAGGGGGCGCCTGTCGTCGTCTCCGACACGGCCTTGCTGCCCGCGGGCGGGTCCGCCCTCGTGGACGTGCTGGCCAACGACACCGACCCGGCCGGCGGCGTGCTCGTGGTGCAGTCCGTCGAGGTGCCGGACGACGCCGGCGTGAGCGTGGCCGTGCTGAGCCACCAGATGCTGCGCATCACCGAGACCCGGCGCATCTCCGAGGCCGTGACGCTGACCTACACCGTCTCGAACGGCACCGAGACGTCCACGGGAGAGGTGCGCGTGCTGCCCGTGCCCGCGCCCGACCGGCTGCAGCCGCCCAACGCCGCACCGGACGAGGTGACCGTCCGCGCCGGCGACTTCGTGAACATCCCGGTGCTGTCGAACGACACCCACCCGGACGGCCTGGAGCTCACCCTCGACGGGGACCTCGAGCAGACGGTCGACGCGGCCCAGGGCGACCTCTTCGTCTCCGAGGACCGGCTGCGCTTCCGCGCGGGCTCCGAGCCCGGCACGGCCTACGCGATCTACCAGGTCCGCGACCCGAACGGGCAGGAGGACTCCGCGCAGGTCACCATCCACATCCGGGGCGGCGACGACAACGCGGCACCGGTGCCGCACGACGTCGACGCCCGGGTGCTGTCCGGCGGTACCGTGCGCATCCCGGTGCCGCTGGACGGCATCGACCCGGACGGCGACTCCGTGCAGCTCACCGGGCTCGCGACAGGCCCGACGCAGGGTCGGGCCGAGGTCGTCGACGGGTACGTCGACTACGAGGCGGGCAAGAACGCCCGGGGCGCCGACAGCTTCCGCTACACCGTGCAGGACGCGCGCGGCGAGGTCGCGACCGGGCTGATCCGCGTGGGCATCGCGCAGCCGCCGGCCACCAACCAGTCGCCCGTCGCCGCCGACGACGAGATCACGGTTCGTCCGGACCGGCGCGTGGCGGTGCCGGCGCTCGAGAACGACTCCGACCCCGACGGCGACCAGGTCGGCCTGGTCTCGGGGGCCCTCGAGGGCGACGACGACCTCGACGCCGAGGTCGCGGACGACCGGATCGTCGTGCGGACGCCCGCGGACGAGGGCACGTACACGTTCTTCTACGCGATCGAGGACACCTACGCGGCCCGTGCCTCCGCCGCCGTGACCGTCACGGTCGCCGACGACGCACCGCTGCTGAAGCCGACCGCCCGCGACGACTCCGTGCCCGTCGCGGACCTCATGGGCAAGACGGCCGTCACCGTCCCGGTGCTGGAGAACGACGAGGACCCCGACGGCGCGGCCGACGACCTGACGGTCGAGACCGCGGCCACGACCGCGGCAGTCACCGAGGACGGCGACCTGGAGGTCACCCTCACGGAGCAGCGACAGGTCATCACCTACACGGTCACCGACATCGACGGGCAGACGGCCAAGGCGTTCGTCGTCGTGCCGGGGATGGCGGCCACCGAGCCGATCCTCAAGCCCGGGCAGGCGCCGCTCGAGGTGCTCTCGGGCGAAACGCTCGACATCGACATCACCGACCATGTGCTGGTCGTCGAGGGTCGCTCTCCGCGCCTGACCACCGCCGACCAGGTCACCGCCCTCGAGGGCGCTGTCGAGGTGACCAGCGCGACCACCATGACCTACACCCCGCGCGCCGACTACCAGGGGCCCGCGGGCGTCACGTTCGAGGTGACGGACGGCGACGGCCCGGACGACCCGGAGGGACACACGGCCGTGCTGACCCTGCCCGTCAGGGTGCTGCCGCCGGAGAACCTGCCGCCGGAGCCCGGCTCGCCGTCGGGCACCGTCGCCGCGGGCGAGGAGAGCGCGGTCGACCTCGGGCGGTTCGCGAAGGACCCCGACGAGGACGCGCTGCGCTTCGAGCTGGGCGGCCTGCCCGAGGGCCTGAGCGCCACGATGCAGGGATCGCGGGTCACGCTCGAGGCCGCCCCGGAGGTGCCCAAGGGCACGACCATGACGGTGCCGTACACCGTCACGGACGACGAGCATCCGCCGGTCGACGGTGAGCTCCGGGTCGAGGTGGTGGCCTCGACCCGGCCGCTGGCCCGCGCCGTGGACGACACGGTCGACGACGCCCACCAGGGCGAACCGGTATCCGTGCCGGTGCTCGCCAACGACTCCAACCCGTTCGAGGACCGCGGCCCGCTCGAACTCGTCGGCCAGCCCGTCGTCGAGACGGGACAGGGCGACGCGACCGCGGACGGCGACCAGGTCGTCGTCACGCCGAAGGACGACTTCGTCGGCACGATGGTGGTCCGCTACCTCGTCCAGGACGCGACGCAGGACCCGGACCGACAGGTCGAGGGCCGCGTGACGATCAACGTGCTGGGCGTCCCCGAGGCGCCCGTGAAGCCGGTGGTCGAGGAGGTGCGTTCCGGGACGGTCGTGCTGTCGTGGACGCCGCCGGTCAACAACGGCGCCGAGATCTCCGGGTACACGGTGACGTCGAACCAGGGAGACACCTTCGACTGCGCGACGACCACGTGCACCCTGGACGGGCTCACGAACAACGTCACGTACACGTTCACGGTGACGGCGACCAACGAGGTGGGCGACTCCGAGAAGTCGCCCGCGTCTGCCGAGGCCCGTCCGGACGAGAAGCCCGACCCGCCGGCCGCGCCGCAGCTCGTCTTCGGCGACGAGTCCCTCGTCGTCACGTGGGACAACGCCGCCTACACGGACCGCTCGCCGATCCAGTCGGTGAACCTCGAGATCTCGCCTGCGCCCGCCGACGGCGAGGCGCAGAAGGTGGGCGTCACCGGCGAGCGGATCGTGTGGGAGGGCCTGACCAACGGCGTCGCCTACAAGGTGCGCGTCCAGGCCGTGAACCTCGCACCCGACCCGTCCGAGTGGGGCGCGTGGTCGACCACCGAGGTCCCGGCCCGCCCCCCGGAGGCTCCGGGGGCGCCGACGGCCACCCGCGTCAGCTCGGAGATCGCCCCCGACGGCGGCGAGATCGACGTGTCGTGGACGGCGCCGATCGACAACGGCGACGCGGTGAGCACGTACTACGTGGACGTCTTCGAGGATGGGTCGAACATCGAGACCCGTCCGGTGACGGCGACATCGACGAAGTTCCAGGGCCTGAACAACAAGGCGAGCTACACGTTCGCCGTGACAGCGGAGAACAAGGCGGGCAAGGGCGCCACGAGCGCGCAGTCTGCGCCCGTCACACCGTTCGGCAAGCCCGGCACGACGGGCACGCCGAAGGCCGCCCTGATCAGCGGAGACACGAGCGGCAAGGCGCGCGTGGAATGGGCCGCGGCCGACGACAACGGCAGCCCCGTGACGTACACCGTGGACGTGGAGCCCGGCGGCTCGATCACCACGACCAGCACGGCGGTCACCTACACCGGCCTGAGCAACGGGACCAACTACAAGTTCCGGGTCCAGGCGTCCAACGCGGCGGGCTACTCCGCGTGGACGGCATACTCCGGCTCCGTGAACCCGTACGGGGCCGTGCCGACGCCCACGGTGCGCGCGAGCGGCGGCAACCAGAAGGTCTACTTCTCCTGGTCGACGGCCACCAACGGCCGGAACATCTCGGTCAACGTGTCCGGAGCGCTGTCGAGCACCGCCAAGAGCGGCAGCGGCGTGGAGGTGGCCGCCGGATACTCCCAGACCAAGGAGATCTGCGTCACCGCGACCGACACCGAGGGTCAGTCGGAGCAGAACTGCGCGTCCGCGACGTCCGACCCGAGGCCGCAACCCACGATGACGCTCCGGCGCGGCTCGAGCGCCGTCGGCGAGTCCGAGTACGGGGACTGCTTCAGCTCGGGCTGCGCCTACCTGGAGGTGACGATCCGCAACGCCCCGCCCAACGCCACCTTCAACTACAGCTGCATCTCGAACGGGCGGAAGTTCAACAAGGCCGGGACCAACTGGAAGCGGGCGGAGCGGACGAGCACCGACGCCAACGGCAACGCCGGCCCGCGCGACCTGTGGTGCTACACGGGCGCCGTGGGCGAGAGCGTGTGGGTCGAGACGACCGGCCTCGGCGGCCTCAGTAGCAACAAGGTCACGTGGTGACGCGGGACGCTCGAGCGAAGCCCGCGGCACGGGGACCTCTCCCCATGCCCGCGGGCCGTTCCCGGGTACCCACGCCGGGTACACCTGGGTACTCTTGCCCCGAGACCGCACCGCCGATGTCGGCCGGGGCGCAGCCCAGCTGCCGGTCGACATCGTCCCGGGGGTTCCTTTGCGCCTGATCACGCGCTCGCGCGATCGTCGTACCGTCGTGTCCACCGCGCTCGTCGTCGTGCTCTCCGCGGGGGTGGCGACGGCGGCCGTGCTCTACGACGGCGTGGCCACGGCGGACGTCGACGTGAACGACTCCGGGGTCTGGGTCACCAAGCAGTCCGCGGGCCTCGTCGGGCGCTTCAACACCGAGGCGAAGTCGCTCGACGGCACCCTCCTGGCGGGCAGCTCCGCGTTCGACGTCGACCAGCAGGCCGGCGAGGTCCTCGTCGCGGACGACGGCACGAGCACCGCGAACCTCGTCGACGTGGCCCGGCTCAAGTTCGGCTCCACCACGGCCGTGCCCGCCGGGGCGACGCTCGCGATGGGCGGCGGCAGGGTCGCCGTCGTCGACGACGAGCAGGGCGGCCTGTGGCTCACGAGCGTCGACCGGCTGCCCACGCTCGACACCGAGGAGGACCCGGACCTCGACCTCGGCGGCGCCGGGGAGGCCGTGGTCTCCGCCACCGGCACCGTCTTCGTCGCCGTCCCGGCCAAGGACGCCCTGTTCACGATCCGCCCGGGCAGCGAGCCCGAGCGCGCCGAGCTGGGCCTGCTCGACGAGGCCGACGACGTCGTGCTCACGACCGTGGGCGACGACGTGGTGGTCCTCGACCGCACCGACGCGCGGCTCCGGCTGCCGGGCGGGGAGACGGTCGAGGTCGCCGACGCGCAGGGCGCGCGCCTGCAGCAGCCCGGCGCGGCGTACTCCGACGTCCTGTACGCGACGTCGAGCGCGCTGGTGCGCCAGCCGCTCGACGGCGGCACGGCGACGGTCCGCAAGGTCTCGGGCACCCCGGCCGCCCCCGTGGCGCTCGGCGGCTGCGTGTACGGCGCCTGGTCGGCCACCGGTCAGATCGTCCGGGACTGCGAGGGCACCGACCGCGACGTCGAGCGGGTCCTCGACGGCCTCGAGCCGAGCACCGTCCTCGAGTACCGCACCAACCGCGACAACGTCGTCCTCAACGACCTCAGCGCGGGGACCGTCTGGCTGGCCCAGGACGAGTACGAGAAGGTCGACGACTGGGACGTCCAGCTGCCCGGCGAGGGCGACGGCGAGGACGAGAACGCCGACGACGAGACGCCGGAGCTCGTGGACCAGACGATCGTCGACCGCGAGAAGCAGGACCCGCCGGAGGCGAAGGACGACAAGTTCGGCGTCCGGCCGGGCCGCTCGACCGTGCTCGACGTGCTGTCCAACGACCTCGACCCCGACGGGGACGTCATCACCGCCGAGCTCCTCGACGACGAGACCGACCCGATCGACGTGCAGGGCGTGCTCGGGGGGCGGGCGCTGCAGGCCGTCGTGCCCGACGACGCCGAGGGCACGGTCTCGTTCACGTACGCCGCCACCGACGGCCGGGGCGGGCACGACGAGGCCGACGTGGACGTGCGGGTGGTGCCGTGGAGCGAGAACACCGCCCCCGAGGCCTCCGGCGAGCCGGTGCTCGAGGTGGGCCTGGGCCGCACGGCCGAGATCCGCGTGCTGCCGTTCTTCCGCGACCCGGACGGCGACGACCTCTACCTGGCCACGGCGTCGTCGGCGATCAAGGGCGACGAGGTGCGGGCCACGCCCGACGGGCGCATCGAGTTCCGCGACGAGGGCACCAGCACCGGCCGCAAGAAGGTCACGCTGACGGTGAGCGACGGCCGGGCGACGACCGAGGGCACCCTCTGGGTCGACGTCGTCGGCGACACCGAGCGGCCGCCGGTCGCGGTGGGCGACCACGTCGTCGTCACCGCCGGCGAGCCGGTGACGGTCGAGCCGCTGAAGAACGACACCGACCCCAACGGTGACGAGCTGCGCCTGTCCGACGTCGGCGACGCGCCGCCTGCGGACATCGTCGTGAACGACGAGGCGGGGACGTTCACCTTCGTGGCGCAGGAGCCGAAGTCCTACGACGTGCTCTACCAGGTCACCGACGGCCCGAGCGCCACCACGGGCGTCGTGCGGGTGGACGTCGTCGACCCGGACGACGCGGCGGGCGACCCGGTCGCCGTCTCCGACACGGCGCTGCTGCCCGCGGGCGGGTCGGTCCTCGTGGACGTGCTCGCGAACGACTCCGACCCGGCAGGCGGGGTGCTCGTCGTGCAGTCGGTCGACGTGCCCGACGACGCGGGGGTCACCGTCGCCACGCTCGGGCACCAGATGCTGCGCGTCACGGAGACACGCCGCCTCGCCGAGCCGGTCACGCTGCGCTACACGGTCTCCAACGGGGACGGCACGGCGACGGGCGAGGTCCGCATCCTGCCCGTCCCCGCGCCGGAGAAGCTCCGCCCGCCGAGCGCCGTCGCGGACGAGGTGGTCGTGCACGTCGGCGACTACGTGAACATCCCGGTGCTCGCGAACGACACCCACCCCGACGGGCTGGAGCTCACGCTCGACGACGAGCTGGAGCAGACGGTCGAGCCGGACCAGGGCGAGCTGTTCGTCTCCGAGGGCCGGCTGCGCTTCCGCGCGGGCACCGAGGCCACGACGGCCTACGCGATCTACAAGGTCACCGATCCGAACGGGCAGGAGGACTCCGCCCAGGTCACCATCAAGGTGCGTGACGGCGAGGAGAACCGCCCGCCGACGCCGCGCGACGCGTCGGCCCGGGTCCTGTCCGGGGGCAAGGTGCGCGTCCAGGTGCCGCTCGACGGCATCGACCCGGACGGCGACTCGGTGCAGCTCGTGAACATCGTCCAGCCGCCGCTCAAGGGCATCGCCGAGATCGCCGAGGGCCAGTACCTCGACTTCCGCGCGACCGCCGGCGCGACGGGCCAGGACACCCTGACGTACGCCGTCGTCGACGCGCGCGGCGAGACCGCTGTCGGCACGGTCCGCATCGGCATCGCCCCGCCGGGCACGTCGAACCACCCGCCGGTCGCCCAGGACGACGTCGTCACCGTGCGCCCGGACCGCGCGGTCGCGGTCCCGGCCCTGCGCAACGACACCGACCCCGACGGGGACCAGGTCGGCCTGGTGCCCGGTGCGATCGAGGCGAAGGCGCCGCTGGACCCGGAGGTGACCGAGGACCGGATCGTGCTGCAGACGCCGGCCGACGAGGGCACGTACAGCTTCTACTACGGCATCGAGGACGTCTGGGCGGCGCGCGCCACGGGCGCCGTGACCGTCGAGGTCGCCCGCGACGCGCCGCTGCTCCCGCCGGTCGCGCGCGACGACATCGTGGTGCCGGGGGCGATCACGGCCGACATGACGAGCGTCTCCGTGCCGGTGCTGCGCAACGACGAGGACCCGGACGGCGCCGCCACGGAGCTCACGGTCACGGTGGACGGCGAGACGGCGACCGTCGACGACGACGGCGTGGTCGAGGTGACGCTCACCGACGCCCGCCAGCTGCTCACCTACACCGTCGCCGACGTGGACGGCCTGGAGGGCAAGGCGTTCATCCAGATCCCGGCCCTGCAGAACGCGGCCGCCGCGCCACAGCAGCCGGAGGAGGAGACCGACCTCCTCGGGCCGCCGCCGCTGCTCAAGCCAGGCTTCGTGCCGCTCGAGGTGAAGTCGGGCGAGCCGCTCACCGTCGACCTGCGGGACGCGGTCGTCGTCGCCGAGGGCGGCGAGGTCGCCATCGCGGACGCGGGCAGCGCCCGCGCCGTCGCGGGCAGCGTCGTCGTGCAGGACGCCCAGCACCTCGTGTACACCTCCGAGCCCGACTACGTCGGGCCGGCGGCCGTGAGCGTCCAGGTGACCGACGGCCTCGGCGAGGCGAAGGACGCGGCGAAGCGGGTCGTCACCGTGCAGGTGCCGATCACCGTGCTGCCGCCCGAGAACCTGCCGCCCGAGCCCGGGTCGCCCACCGTGCAGGTCGCCGCTGGTGAGGAGACCGCCGTCGACCTGGCGCGCTTCGCGACCGACGCCGACGGCGACGAGCTGACGTTCGCCCTGGGGGCGGCGCCCGAGGGCCTCACGGCCACGGCCACCGGCGGCACGGTGACCCTGCAGGCGTCTCCGGACGTCGTGAAGGGCACCGACCTCGAGATCCCGTACACCGTGTCCGACGGCGAGAACCCGGCCGTCGACGGCGCGCTCCGCGCCACCGTCGTCGCGTCCACGCGGCCGCTGGCGAAGGCGAACCCGGACACCGTCGAGGACGCGCACCAGGGCGAGCCGGTCTCGGTCCCGGTGCTCGCCAACGACGTCGACCCGTTCGACCCGCAGGGGCTCGAGGTCATCGGCGCCGTCGTGGAGACGGGGGCGGGCGAGGCCGTGGTCGACGGCGACGAGGTCGTCGTCACGCCGGAGGCGCACTTCGTCGGCACGTTCGTCGCGGTGTACCGCGTGCAGGACGCGACCGGGGACGCCGACCGCCTCGTCGAGGGCCGGGTCACGGTGAACGTGCTGGGCGTGCCCGAGGCGCCCGCGAAGCCCGTGGTCGAGGAGGTCCGCTCGGAGACGGTCGTGCTCTCGTGGACCCCGCCGGTCAACAACGGCGCCGAGATCACCGGGTACACGGTGACGTCCAGCCAGGGCGACACCTTCGAGTGCGCCACGACCACCTGCACCCTCGAGCCCCTGACCAACAACGTCACGTACACGTTCACCGCGACGGCGACCAACGTGGTCGGGGAGTCGCCCGCGTCACCCGCGTCGGCCGAGGCGCGCCCGGACCAGAAGCCGGACCCGCCGGCTGCGCCCACCCTGGACTTCGGCGACCGGTCCCTCAAGGTCACCTGGGTCAACGCGACGTACACCGACCGCTCGCCGATCGAGTGCGTGAACCTCATGATCTCGCCCGCGCCCGCGAGCGGCATCAGCCAGATCGCCTGCGTCACCGGGCAGAGCTACGAGTGGGCGGGCCTGACCAACGGCACCTCTTACACCGTGGCGCTGCAGGCCGAGAACGACGCGCCCGACCCGTCCGACTGGGGCGTGATGTCGGCGCCGATGACGCCGGCCGCACCGCCGGACGCCCCCGGCGCGCCGTCGGCGACGCGCGTCTCCGACCCGCTGGGCGGCAAGATCACGGTGACGTGGAGCCCGCCGAACGCCAACGGCGACCCGGTGTCGACCTACCACGTGACCACGCTCAAGAACGGCTCGCCGGCCGGTTCGGCTGTCCCGGTCTCGGGCACGACGTACTCCGCCACGGGCCTCGACAACGAGGCGACCTACACGTTCACCGTCGTCGCCGAGAACAAGGCCGGCAAGGGCGGCGCGAGTGCGGCGTCCAACGCGATCGTCCCGTTCGGCAAGCCGTCGGCGCCCACCGGCGTCAGGGTCGCGGACAACCAGGGCGTGCCCACCGTGAGCTGGAACGCCGCCGATGCCAACGGCTCCCCGGTGACGAGCTACACCGTGGTCGCGTCCGACGGCGCGTCGAAGACGGTGTCGGGCACGAGCACCTCGTTCACGGGCCTGGCCGAAGGCCAGACCTACACGTTCCAGGTGCAGGCCACGAACGCCGGCGGCACCTCGGACCTGAGCGCGCGGAGCGGCAGCGTCAAGGTGTACAACAAGCCGGCGGCGCCGGGCGTGAGCTGGACCCAGTCGTCGTCGACCTCCGGGTACTTCACCGTCAGCGCCCCGAGCTCCTGGCACGGCGACACCGGGTCGTGGTCGTGGACGCTCACCGGCTCCGACGGCACGAAGTCGGGCTCCTCGGCCGGTCGGATCGACGTGAGCGGGTCTCCGAGCTGGAACTCGGGGAACAAGTCGTACTCCGTCTCGGTGTCCGCGACCAACAAGGCGGGGACGTCGTCGGCCTCCGCCAGCGGCAGCACCACCGCGCCGCCGCCACCCGACCCGAAGATCTCCGTCTCGGCGGGCCCGGCGTACAGCACCCCGGGCTGCACGAACACCGCCGTGTGCCACCGGTTCCGGATCAACACCAACGCCGACTTCCCGGCCGACACCTACAACATCCAGTGCTGGTCGACCTACGACGGACTGGTGTCCGACCGGACCTACTCGGTCACCATCGGCCCCAACAGCTCTCAGGACCTGTGGTGCACGCTCGGCCGCTCGTTCAACGCCGAGGTGTGGGTGACTGTCAACGGAAGCACCCAGTGGGCCCAGCGCAGCGTCTGGCCCTGGTGACCTCGCCCCTCTCGAACCGACCTCTTGCGAATAAACCCACCCTGGAGAAGCCCGACATGAGCACCATGACCCCCGAGCAGGCGAGCTGGTTCGCCCAGACGTTCGACCGCATCGTCGGCAACGTCGCCCAGGCCGTGCTCGGCAAGGACGACCAGATCCGCCTGGCCCTCACGTGCATGCTGGCCGAGGGCCACCTGCTGCTGGAGGATGCGCCCGGCACCGGCAAGACCATGCTCGCCCGCGCGATGGCGGCGAGTGTGCAGGGCACGAACCACCGCATCCAGTTCACGCCGGACCTGCTGCCGTCCGACGTCACCGGCGTGACGATCTACGACCAGAAGTCGGGCACGTTCGACTTCCACCAGGGCCCGATCTTCGCGAACATCGTGCTCGCGGACGAGATCAACCGCGCCTCGCCGAAGACGCAGTCCGCGCTCCTCGAGGTCATGGAGGAGGGCCAGGTCACCGTGGACGGCGTGACGCACAAGACCGGCACCCCGTTCATGGTCGTCGCCACGCAGAACCCGATCGAGCAGGCCGGCACGTACAAGCTGCCGGAGGCGCAGCTGGACCGCTTCCTCATGAAGACGTCGATCGGCTACCCCGACCTCGCCTCGACGGTCGAGATCCTCGCCGGCTCCGCCGTCCGCGACCGCAGCGCCGCGCTGCAGCCCGTCATCACGGGCCAGGCCGTCGTCGACATGGCCGCCCTCGCCGCCTCCACGCACGTCGACCCGGCGGTGCTGGAGTACATCTCGCGCCTCGCCGAGGAGTCGCGGGCCACCGCCGACGTGCACGTCGGCGTCTCCGTGCGCGGCGCCCTCGCGCTGGTGCGCTGCATGAAGGTCTGGGCCGCCGCCCACGGGCGCAACTACGTGCTGCCCGACGACGTCAAGGACCTCGTGCAGCCCGTGTGGGCGCACCGGCTCGTGCTCGACGCCGAGGCCGAGTTCGCGGGGGCCACCGCGGAGACGACGATCTCCCGGCTGCTCGCCGACGTCCCGGCGCCGCAGGAACGCCGGAGCGCCTGACCCACCGACCGTCCGACCCACCGTCCGACCGGAGCATCGCCATGACCACGACCACCGAGCGGGAGCAGGCCCCCGACGTCGCCCGCGACCCCGCGGCCGACGCCGAGCCCGAGGCGCAGGCCCCCCAGGCCGCGCCCGACGCGCCGCGCCGGCCGCTGCGCCGGCTGCTCGCCGACGCGGGAACCGCCGTCACGTCGGGACTCGTGCGCGCCTGGGCGCGCGTCGCGCCCGTCGTCGGGGTCGTGTCGCCGTTCGGCTGGGCGGTCCTCGCCCTCGTCGCCGGGGCGTGGTGGGCCGGCGTCGTGCTGCGCTGGCAGGAGGCGACGGTCGTCGCGGTCACGGCGACGGTCACGCTGGTCGGCGCGATCGTCTTCGTGCTGGGCCGGCTGCGGTACACGGTGACGCTCGACGTCGCGTCCCGGCGCGTCGTCGTGGGCGACCGCGCCGTCGGCCGGCTCCTGGTGCGCAACGACTCGGCCCGCGCGATGCTGCCCGCCGTCATGGAGCTCCAGGTGGGGCAGGGCATCGCGACCTTCCCGCTGCCGCGGATGCGTCCGGCCGCCGAGCACGAGGAGCTCTTCGCCGTCCCGACCCACCGCCGCGCGGTGATCCCCATCGGGCCGGTGCGCTCGGTGCGCGCCGACCCGCTGGGCATGCTGCGCCGGGAGCTGACGTGGACGGAGCCGGAGGAGCTCTACGTGCACCCGCGCACGCTGCCGCTGTCCGGGTCGTCCACCGGCCTGCTGCACGACCTCGAGGGCCGCGTCACCCCCGACATCTCCGACTCGGACGTGTCGTTCCACGCGCTGCGCGACTACGTGCCGGGCGACGACCGGCGGCACATCCACTGGAAGTCGACCGCCCGCACGGGCCAGCTGATGGTGCGGCAGTTCGAGGAGACGCGCCGCTCGCGCCTCGCCGTCATCCTGTCGACGCGCGAGGAGGACTACGCCGACCCCGAGGAGTTCGAGCTCGCCGTGTCCGCGTGCGGGTCGCTCGGCCTGCAGGCCATCCGCGAGGACGGCGGCCTGGCCGTGCTCGTGCCGCAGGGCCGCGTGCGCGGCGACCACCGCACCCGCCTGCTCGACGACCTCACCCGCCTCGAGCTCGCGCCCGCGCGCACGAGCCTGGCGGAGATCGCCCGCGTCGCCTCGGCGACCGTCACCGACGCGTCGGTGGTGGTGCTCGCCGTCGGCAGCAGGGTGACCCCCACCGACCTGCGCGCCGCCGCGGTGCGGCTGCCCGTCGACGCGCGCCTCGTCGCGATGCGCTGCGTCCCGGGCAGCTCCGTGAGCCGCGGCCGCGTCGCCGACATGCAGGTGCTCACGCTCGGCGAGCTCGCGGACCTGCCGAACGCCCTGCGGAGGATGCATGACTGAGGGCCACGCGCCGGCGCCCGGACCGGCCGACGAGACGCACGCGGGACGGCCCGCGAGCACGACGACGGGGAGCACCGGGACGACCGGCGGCACCGGCGGCACCTCGCGCACGTCCCTGCGCGCGGGCACGACGCGCGCCCAGGGCGGGCGGCCCACGGACCGTCCGCGCGCGCTGACCGCCGCCGGGCTGGTGGACGGGCTCGTGCTCGTCGCGCTGCTCGGGGTCGTCGCGGTCGGCTTCGGCCCCGCCTGGGGCACGACCGGCTACCTGCTGCCCGCGCTGGGCGGGGCGGCCGCCGGCCTCCTCGTCGCCTGGCTGGGCGCATGGCTGCGCTGGTCGGTGCTACTGACCGCAGCGGCGACGGTGCTGGCCTACTTCCTGCTCGGCGGCGCGCTCGCGCTGCCGGGCACCGCGATCGCGGGCGTCGTGCCCACGGGTGCCACACTGTCCGAGCTGGCCGTCGGCGCCGTGCACGGGTGGAAGTCGTTCGTCACGACGGTGCCGCCGCTGTCCTCCTTCGAGGAGCTCGCGGTCGTCCCGTACCTGCTGATGCTGCTCACCGGCGTGCTCGCCGGGACGATCGCGTGGCGGTCGCGGGTCGCGGCCTGGGCGCTGCTGCCCGTGGTCGTGGCCCTCACGGCGGTCGCGCTGCTCGGCACGATCCTGCCCGCGTACCCGCTGGTGCAGGGCCTCGTCGTCGCGGTCGTCGGGCTGCTGTGGGCGTCGTGGCGCGCGGCGGAGACGCGGATGGGCGCCAACCGGCTGCTGTCGGAGGCGAGCCGGTCGGCGACCCGGCGCCTGCGGGCGCAGCGGGTGCGCGGCGGCGCCGTGCTGCTCGGCCTCGGCGGCATCGCCGCCGTCCTCGTGTCCCCGCTGCTGGGGCAGGGGGAGCGGGTGGTGCTGCGCGAGCTGATCACCCCGCCGCTCGACCTGCACCAGTACACGAGCCCGCTCGTCGGCTTCCGCACGTACACCAAGGACCTCGACGAGACCGAGCTGTTCACCGTCACCGGGATGCCCGCCGACGGCCGGGTCCGCCTGGCCACCCTGGACTCGTACGCGGGCACCGTCTACGACGCGGGCTCCGGCGGCGGGTCGGGCGTCTTCAACCGCGCCGGCGACGTCATCGACACGGTCGCCGCGGGCACGCCCACCCCCGTCCAGGTCACCGTCACGGGATACTCCGGCGTGTGGCTGCCCGACGTCGGCCAGCTCGGTGGCATCCGGTTCACGGGGGAGCGCGCGGACGAGCTCGCGGCGTCGACCTACTACAACGCGACGTCCGGCACGGGGGTCGTCACCGCGGGCCTGCGCCCCGGCGACGCGTACGAGCTGGACGCGATCGTGTCCCCGCCGCCGAGCGAGGAGGACCTGGCGGAGGTGCCGATCCTCGAGACCGACCTCCCGAAGCCGCAGGACGTCGCGGACGCCGTGCCGGGCAAGGCTCAGCAGTTCGCGGCCGACGCCACCGACCCGTTCGAGCGGCTCCTCAACATCCGCGACACCCTGGTGGCCACAGGTGTGTATTCCAGCGGCCTGGAGAACCAGCCGGCGTCGCGCCCGGGGCACTCCGCGGCCCGGATCGACACGCTGCTCGCGCAGGACGAGATGGTCGGCGACGACGAGCAGTTCGCCGTGGCGCTGGCGCTCATGGCGCGGCAGGCCGGCATCCCGGCGCGCGTCGTCATGGGCTTCTACCCCGAGAAGGACGCCCTGAAGCCGGGCGCGCCGTACGTCGTCACCGGCGCGGACGTGCACGCGTGGGTCGAGGTGCCGTTCGAGGGGTACGGCTGGGTGCCGTTCGACGTCGTCCCGGACGAGGACAACAAGGTGGAGCCGCTCCCGCGCTCCAAGCAGGTGCCGAAGCCGCCGGTCCTGGAGTCCCCGGAGACGCCCGAGGAGCCGCCGCAGGCGGAGGCGGGCGACGTCGAGGACGAGAAGGACGACGAGGAGGCCGAGGGCATCGACTGGCGGCAGGTCGCGATCATCGCGGTCGCGGTCGCCGTGCCCCTCGCGATCGTCGCGCTCCCGGTGCTGCTGCTCCTCGCGTACAAGGCGCGCCGTCGGGGCCGCCGCCGCTCCGCCCCCGTCCCCGTGGACCGGGTCAGCGGCGGGTGGCGCGAGGTGGTCGACGTGGCGACCGACCTCGGCGCGGGCGTGCCGCGCGCCGCGACGCGCCGGGAGGGCGCGCGCCTGCTCGTGACGCAGCTCCCGTCGGCGGCGCCCGACGCCACCACCGGCCTCGCGCACCGGGCCGACCGGACCGTCTTCGGCGGCGGAGAGCCGACGCAGGCCGAGATCGACGAGTACTGGGCCGAGGTCGACGCCCTCGTCGGCACGCTGCACGCGGGGCTGCCGTGGCGCAAGCGGGTCGCGGCGCGGCTGTCGCTGCGCTCGGTGCGCGGTGCCGACGCCCCGCCGGCGCGGGCCGTGGTCCGCGGCTGGGTGCGGGCCGTCCCGGCGGCGTTCGGCAGGGCGGGCCGCGCGATGGCGCGCCCGCTGCATGACAGGATGGCCCGCGCGCGGCGGCGCCGCGCCCGGCGGCAGGAGGACCGATGACGACGACGTGCGGCGCGTGCGGCGCCGGCGAGCAGTCCGGGGCGTTCTGCTCCGTGTGCGGCACGCCCACCGTGGCGACCCCCCACCGCGGGGCCGGGGCCATGAGCTCCCGCCTCGAGGTGACCACCGAGCCGGAGATGCGTGAGCGCACCCGCCAGGCCTCGGGCGGGGTGCTCCGGGGGGCCGGCCCGGCGGCCGCGCCCGCGCCCGACGGTCCGCCCCTGGCGGGGGTCGGGCGCCGGGCCGGCGCCTACGTCCTCGATCTGCTCGCGGTCTCGCTGCTGGCGGGGATCGTCGGGACCGTCGTGGCGCTGGCCACCGGCGCGCCCGACGCGCTCGCCGGGCTCGGCGAGGCGACCACGTCGATGGGCGCCGAGGCCGCCGCGGGCGAGTTCGTCCGCGCGATGCTCCTGGTCTATGGGGTGATGGGCCTGGTCAGCCTGCTCGGCTGGGTGACCCTCGCCCTCCTGGACGGCCTCACCGGCGCGACGATCGGCAACCGGATGCTCGGCATCCGCACGGTGGCCGCCGACGGCAGCGGGCCGGTCGGGGCCGGCCGCGGCCTGCTGCGCTGGCTCGTCCTCGCGCTGTGCGGCGTGCTGCCGCTGGTCGGCACGGTGCTGGTGCTCGTGTCGCCGACCTTCGACTCGTCGGGCCGCCGCCAGGGCTGGCACGACAAGGCCGCCCGCGCCGTGGTGCGCGACGTGCGCGGCGCCGCGCCGCGCAGCTTCGCGCCGGCCTCGGCGGCCGCCCCCGCGGGAACGCCCGCCGGAGCGGCCGCCCAGGCGGGGGGCCCGGCCGGCACCCCCGCCGGGGCACCCGTCGCTGCGGCGCCCGACCCGTGGTCGTTCCCCACGGGGGACCGCCGCGGCGGGGGAGTCATCACGGGCGTGCCCGGCTCGCCGGGCGGGCAGGAACCGGCCGACGCCGCGGGGCCCGAGGCGGAGCCGCACACCCTGCACCGCGCACCGTCGGCGTCGTCGGCCGCGGCCACAGAGGCGACGCCGGAGCCCACGCCCACCACCCCGGCCGACGCTCAGCCCACGGGGCCGACGCCGGTCGCCCCGCAGCCGGCCGCCGCTCCGCACGCTTCGGTCGGCCCGCAGGCTCCGGTCGCCCCGCAGGCTCCGGTCGCCCCGCAGGCGGCCGTCGCGCCGCCGGTCGTGCCGGCCGCCGCTCCCGCCGTCGCGGCCCTCGGGGACGAGGACCTCGAGGACCTCGAGGCCACGCGGTTCAGCGTGTCCTCGCGCCGCGCCCCGGGCGACGGGACGGCGCCGCCGCGGATCGTCGTCGAGATCGACCCGGGCCGCCGCGTGACCGTCGCGTCCCGCACGCTCGTGGGCCGCAACCCGCAGCCGGACGGCGGGGCTCCGGCCACGCCGCTGCGCGTCGAGGACACGACGCGCTCGGTCTCCAAGACGCACCTCGAGCTCGTCCCCACCGCCGACGGCCTGCGCGTCACGGACCTCGGCAGCACCAACGGCAGCGCGGTCATCGCCCCGGACGGTGCGGTGCACGAGCTCGCGGCCGGCACCCCGGTGACCGTCACGGCGGGTTGGACCGTGCAGGCCGGGGCCCGCCGGCTGACGGTCGTCGGGCCGGACAGCGCATGAGCGCGAGGAGCCCCCGCGGAGGTACGCCGAGGGACGAGGTGTGCCGCAGCGAGGCACCGCAGCGTTCGTGCAGAGGGGAAGCGGCATGAGCACGGACGTCAGCCTCGGGCTGCTGTGGGGCGCCGCGACGCACCAGGGCGCGCGGCGCACGCTCAACGAGGACGCGTACCTCGCGAGCGGCTCCGTCTTCTTCGTCGCGGACGGGATGGGCGGCCACGACGCCGGGGAGGTCGCCAGCGCGGCCGCCGTCGAGGCGCTGCGCCCCCTCCTGGACTCCGACGTCGTCGGCGCGGACGCGGTGCGGTGCCGCCTGCGGACCGCGCACGACGCCGTCCGCGCGATCGAGACGACGCCCGGGCGAGGCGCCGGGACCACGCTCACCGGCGTCGTCCTCACCGGCCAGAGCGGCGAGCCGTACTGGCTGGTGGTGAACCTCGGCGACTCGCGGACCTACCGGCTCGCGGACGGAGAGCTCGAGCAGGTGAGCGTCGACCACTCCGAGGTGCAGGAGCTCGTCGACGCCGGCCGGATCACCCGGGCCCAGGCGGCGACGCACCCGCGGCGGCACGTCGTGACGCGGGCGCTCGGCGCGCCCGAGGACCCGGACGCCGACTTCTGGTTCCTGCCGGTGCACGCGGGCGACCGGCTGCTGGTGTGCTCCGACGGCCTGACCGGAGAGCTCACCGACGAACGGATCGAGCAGGTCCTGCTCGCCGAGGCCGACCCGCAGGTCGCGGCCGACCGGCTGACCCACGAGGCACTCACCGCGGGCGGCAGGGATAACATCACCGTCATCGTGGTGGACGCCACAGGGCTGACGGGCGCCCTGGAGAGCACGGCCCCCCGGGACGGGCGGGGCCGCCACGAGGACGACGAAGACACGGTGCCCCGGCGGTCGCCGTGGAAGGGGGCGCTGTCGTGACGTCGCGTTACGTGATCGGGCCGGCGTACGCCGTGGTGCGGCCGGGCGCCGTGGTCGTGCTGCCGGAGAAGGTGACACCGGAGCTGGTCGAGGAGCTGTGGACCGCCCTCGGCGAGGGCGCCGGCGTGGTGCCGGTGCTGGAGGTGCTGACGGGGTCCTTCGGCGCGAGCCTCGCGTCCCTGCCGCCGTTCGCGATCGCGGTGGCCGACGGCCGGCGCGTGCACGTGGCGGTCCGCGGCGCGACGTCGGTCACGGTCGCCCGCACCGACGGCCGCGACCACGTGTCCGGCGACGGGGTCACCACGTGGGCGGAGCGCACGTTCGCAGGCGTCGTGGACCTCGCGGTGCAGGTCGGCGTCACCGAGCCGGCGGCCGACCTGGTCGACGCGCGGGCCCTCCCGCTGGACGCCGGCGTCGTGCAGGTGGCGTCCGTGGGCGTGCGGCTCACGCAGGACGCGGCGCCTGCCGCCCCCGCCCCGCGCGCCGAGCCCGCCCCCGAGCCGTGGGAGCCCGAGCCCGAGCGCCGGCCCGCCCCCGAGCCCTGGGAGCCCGAGCCCGAGCGCCGGCCCGCCGCGGTGCCGGCGCCCGTGTCGGACGTGCCGGTGGCGGACGCGCCCGTGTCGGACGTACCCGGGGCAGGCGCGCCCGAGACCGCGCTCGCGCCGGAGGCCACGATCGCCCCCGAGGCCACGATCGCCCCTGAGGCCACGATGATCCCGGGCCCGGCCGTCACGGACGAGGCCGACCGCACGGACGACGCGGACGGGGTCGACGACGCGGCCGACGCACCGGCCGACCCGCTGCTGGAGGAGACCACCGGCTACGACCACCTGTGGGGATCCACCGTGCACCGGGCCGTCGAGGCGGCGGCCGTGCGGCCGGAGTCCGAGGACGAGGCCGGCGAGGACTCTGCGGAGTCCGCCGACGGCCCCGCGGCCCCCGCCGCCGACCAGGGCGCCGAGGGCGAGGCCGGCGGTGGGCAGGAGCCTGCCAGGGCGCCGGCGCCGGCGCCCGCTCCCGCCGACCCCGGCGTCGACGACGAGATCGACGGCAGCACGGTGCTCTCCTCGGCGATCGCCGACCTCCGGGCCGTCACGCCGGACCCGGCGCCCGCCGCGGTCCCCGAGACCGGCCCCGCCCCGGTGGGCGGGGTCCCGGTCGGCGGAGTCCCGGTGGGCACCGTACCCGTCTCGGCCGCCGGCGTCGGGGCGCCGACCGGTCCGGCGTTCGCCGCGGCCCCGATGCCGGGCCGGCCGATGATCCTCGCGCGCTCGTGCACGGCCGGGCACCCGAACCCGCCGCAGCGCGACGACTGCGCCGCGTGCGGCCAGTCCCTTGTCGGCGAGGCCCGGCAGGTGCCGCGCCCGGCGCTGGGGACCATGGCGGTCTCCGGCGGCCCGCGGGTGACGCTCGACCGGCCCGTCGTCGTCGGGCGCAAGCCGCGCTCGCCCCGCTCCGCCGGCGCCGATCTGCCACGCCTCGTCACGGTGCCCAGCCCCGAGCAGGACATCTCCCGCTCCCACGTCGAGGTGCGCCTCGAGGGCTGGCACGTGCTGGTGGGCGACATGAGCACGACGAACGGCACCACGCTCCTGCGCGCCGGGCAGGCGCCGCTGCGCCTGCACCCGGGCGAGCCGGTGCTGGTCGTCTCCCGCGACGTGGTCGACCTGGGAGACGGCGTGACGCTGACGTTCGAAGGGATCCTCTGAGCACGATGAGCCGCAAGCGCCCGCCGTCCCCACCGCCGCAGATCGACGGCTTCGAGTACGTCTCGCTCATCGGGTCGGGAGGCTTCTCGGACGTCTTCCTGTACCAGCAGCGCCGGCCGCGCCGCCGGGTGGCCGTCAAGGTCCTCCTGCACGAGTGGACCGGCGAGGGGCAGCGCGAGGCGTTCGACGCCGAGGCCGACCTCATGGCGACCCTCTCGACGCACCCGTCGATCGTCACCATGTATGAGGCGGACGTCGCCGCCGACGGGCGCCCGTACCTCGCGATGGAGTTCTGCTCCCGTCTCAACATGGGCGCGCGCTACCGCAGCGAGCGGATGAGCGTCCCCGACGTCCTGCGCGTGGCCGTGCAGGTCGCGGGCGCTGTCGAGACGTCGCACCGGGCCGGCATCCTGCACCGCGACGTCAAGCCGGCGAATATCCTCGTCACGGAGTACGGGCACCCGGCGCTGACGGACTTCGGCATCTCGTCCACGCTCGACGACGCCGGCCGCGCGGAGGGCATGTCGATCCCGTGGTCCCCGCCCGAGTCGTTCGCGGAGCCGCCGGCCACCGGCGTCGCCACGGACGTGTGGGGCCTGGCGGCCACCACGTACTCGCTGCTCGCCTCCCGCACCCCGTTCGAGGTGCCGGGCGGGTCGAACTCCAGCGCCGACCTGGTGGCGCGCATCGAGTCCGCCCCCCTGCAGCCCACGGGGCGCCAGGACGTCCCGGCGTCGCTTGAGCGGGTGCTCAGCACCGCGATGGCGAAGAACCCGGCGTCGCGGTACCCGACGGCGCTGGCGTTCGCGCGCGCCCTGCAGGCCGTGCAGACGGAGCTGTCCTTCGCCGTCACCCCGATCGACCTGCTCGACGACCACGGCCACGTGCGCGACGAGGGCCCCGAGGAGGGCGCGGACGACGACGAGGTCGGCACCCGGCTGCGTGAGGTCGTCTCCGTCGACCCGCGGGGCGCGGCCGCCGTCGGCGCGGGCCTCGTCGGCCGCCCGGCCGGCGGCGCGGCCGGGCGTGCCGTCCCCTCGGCCCCGGTGGCGTCGCCCGCCTCGCCGTCCGGCGCCGTCGCGGTCGACGACGACCTGGGCGACACCGTGCACCGGTCGATGGCCCCGGCCCATGTCGGGGCGCCGCCCGAGACCCCGCCGCAGCCCGCCCCGGCCCCGGCCGGGCCGCGGCGCGGGCTCGTCGTGGGCCTCGTCGCGGGGATCGCCGCCCTGGTGGCGCTCGCCGTCGTGCTGGCGGTCGCGCTCGGCCGCGACGCGGCCGAGGAACCGACCGGGGCGTCCACGCAGGCCGTGACCGACGCCGGCGACGACCCGGAGCCGCCGAGCGACAACCTCGGCGGCCTGGTGCCGGCGGTGACGGACCTCAAGGGCAAGGCCAAGGGCGACGACGTCGTCTTCACCTGGACCAACCCCGAGCCGCAGGACGGCGACACGTACGGCTGGCGGGAGCCGCAGGCGCTCGAGGAGGGGCACTACCAGCAGGTCTCGAAGCCGACCGTCACCGTGCCCAGGGTCTCCGGCGACGACACCTGCGTCGAGGTCGTCATCGTGCGCTCGGGCGCGTTCTCCATCGAGCCGAAGGGCATGTGCGTCGAATGAGCGACGACCGATGACGACGAGCGACCTGGCGGTGGAGTTCGCGGGGGAGTGGTTCCGACCCGACCCGGACGGCGTCTTCGAGATCGGGCGCGAGGGGGACCTCGCCCTCGACGACAACCCGTACCTGCACCGGCGCTTCCTGCAGGTCACCTCCAGCGCCGGGCTGTGGTGGCTCGGCAACGTCGGCAACCGGCTGTCCGCGACGGTGTGCGACGCCGCCGGCGGGGTCCAGTCGTGGCTGTCGCCCGGCAACTCGCTGCCGATCGTCTTCCCGTCGACGTCGATCGTCTTCACCGCCGGGCCCACGACGTACGAGCTGTTGGCCCGCCTCGCCCCCGCACCGTACGCGGAGATCCACACCGAGGAGCCGGACGGCGGTGCGACGACGATCGGCATGATCCCGTTCACGGTGAGCCAGCGGCAGCTCGTCGTCTCGCTGTGCGAGCCGATGCTGCGTCGCGACGGCACCGGCCTGTCCGAGATCCCGTCGTCGGCCGAGGCCGCGGCCCGGCTCGGCTGGACGACGACGCGGTTCAACCGCAAGCTCGACAACGTGTGCGAGAAGCTCGACCGGGTGGGCGTCAAGGGGCTGCGCGGCTCCGGCGGCGGCCTGGCGACGAACCGGCGCGCGCGGCTCGTCGAGTACGCCGTGGCGTCGCGCCTCGTCACGGCCGAGGACCTGCCACTGCTCGACGTCGACGCCGAGGCGGAAGAGTGAGCGGCCGCCGGCAGCGCCCGACGCCCGGGCAGATGGTCCTGGTCGTGGCGGTGGGCGCGGCGGCGATCGCGTTCGTGATCGTCATGACGGTGGGCCTGCTGCGCGACGGCGTGGGCACCGGGAACCCGCTCGACTACTGGCGGGCCGTGGGCCGCGAGCTGACGGAACCGACGAACTGGCGCATCGTCGGCCTGAGCGCCGCGCTGGGCGCGGGCGTCACGGCCCTCGTCGGGGCGTTCACCCGCCGCCGCCCGAAGTGACCTGCGCGACCCGACGACCTGACCTGATGACCGGCACTGACGGAACGACCCGAGGAGAGCGATGCGCGTCAAGGTGACGCTCCGGCGCCCCGACACCACGCACGACGACGTCGTCGTCACCGCCGACGCCGGCGCGACGATCGGCGAGGTGGCCTCCACCATCGCCCGCGTGGACCCGGGCGGCGGGCTGGGCGGCGCCGGTGCGGCGGCCGACGTCCCGCGCACCCTCGAGGCCCGCCTGCCCGGCCAGGACCGGCCGGTGCGGCTGCCGGCCGACGCCGCGCTCGGCGAGGCGTGGATCGGCTCCGGCGCGGAGGTCGCGGTCGTCGACCTCGACCGGCCGGGCTTCGACTACCCCGGGTCGCACGACGTGCGGGCCACGCTCAGCTTCGCGGACGGCAGCAGCGTCGACCTGCCGGAGGGCAGCTGGACACTGGGCCGGGCCGCCGGCTGCGACGTCGTCCTGAGCGACCCGCTGGTCTCGAAGCAGCACCTGCGCCTGGACGTCTCGGACGTCGTCGACGTCGTCGACCTCGGCTCGGCCAACGGCCTGCTGGTCGACGGCGACCACGTGCAGCGCCTGCGCGTCGAGGGCAGCCAGCGCGTCGTCGTGGGCGACACGACCATGACGATCGAGCGCCGCAAGCCGCAGACGCTCACCGGCGTCGCGCCCAAGGCCGGTCCGGTGGCGTTCACCCGGTCGCCGCGCGTCGAGGCGCGGTACAAGGGGCAGGAGTTCGACTCTCCCGACGTTCCCGCCGAGACCGAGCCGCAGCCCTTCCCGCTGCTGGCCCTGATGGCCCCCGTGCTCATGGGCGGGTTCATGATCGCGATGGGCCGCGGGCCGATGGCGTTCATGTTCATCGCGCTGTCGCCGATCATGCTGATCGGCAACTACCTCACCCGCGGCCGTCAGACCAAGAAGCGCAAGGAGCGCGACATCGCGCGGTTCGAGGAGCGGCTCGACGCGCTGCGCGACGCCCTCGGCGGCGAGGAGGAGACGGAGCGGTCCGTGCGCCTGCGCGAGGCGCCGGCGACCCAGCACGTCTTCGCCGAGGCGATGCGCCACGGGCCGATGCTGTGGACGCGCCGTCCGGAGCACTGGAGCTTCCTCAACGTGCGGTTCGGCATCGGCACGATGCCGTCCCGGAACTCCGTGAAGGACACGGCCAAGGGCGCGCTCATCAAGGAGTACCAGGAGCGCCTGGACGCCGTGGTCGACCGGCACGAGAACGTGTCGGGCGTGCCGGTGGTCGAGAACCTGTACGACGCCGGTGCGCTCGGGTTCGCCGGCCCGCCCGGGAAGGTGGCGGGCAGCCTCAACGCCGTGCTGCTGCAGCTCACGGGCCTGCACTCGCCGTCGGAGCTGGTGGTCACGGGCATGGTCAGCCCGGTGTGGACCAAGCACCTGCAGTGGCTCACCTGGATCCCGCACACCTCGTCGCCGCAGAGCCCGGTCGAGGGCCACCACCTCGCCGACTCCGCGACCGGCGCCGCGCGGCTGATCGCCGAGCTCGAGGAGCTCGTCACGACGCGACTGCGCGCGGCGCGCGGCGGCGCACAGCGGCGCGGGGCGATCGACGAGGACGACGCGGCGCTCGAGCGCGGCGCGGAGGTCGGCGGCAAGAAGGCGGAGGCGGGCACGAGGTCGCCGGTCCCGGCCGTCGTCGTGATCATCTCGGACGACATCGACGTCGAGCGGGCCCGCCTGGTGCAGCTCGCCGAGCAGGGCCCGGACGCGGGCGTGTACCCGCTGTGGATCTCCGCCGACACGGCGTACCTGCCGGCCGCCTGCCGCACCTTCGTCGACCTGGGCGAGCACGGCCCGCGCGTCGGCATGGTGCGGCTCGGCCGCTGGGTGGACGACGTCGAGCTGGAGGAGATCGACGCCACGACGGCGCTCGACTACGGCCGCCGGCTCGCCCCGGTCTTCGACGCGGGAGCGATCGTCGCGGACTCCTCCGACCTGCCGCGCTCCGTGACGATGCCCGCGCTGCTGGGCCACGACCTGTTCGAGGACCCGGCGGCCGTGCTGGAGCGCTGGCGCCAGAACCTCTCGGTCTACGACCGCACGACCCCCGTGCCCCGCAAGCGGGCGGGCTCGCTGCGCGCGATCGTCGGGTCGGCCGGCCTGGACGCCCAGCACCTCGACCTGCGCAGCCAGGGCCCGCACGCCCTCGTGGGCGGCACCACCGGCGCCGGCAAGTCGGAGTTCCTGCAGGCGTGGGTGCTCGCGATGGCGGCCGAGTACAGCCCCGACCGCGTGACGTTCCTGTTCGTGGACTACAAGGGCGGGTCGGCGTTCGCGGACTGCGTGCAGCTGCCGCACTGCGTCGGCCTCGTCACCGACCTCTCCCAGCACCTGGTGCTGCGCGCGCTGACCTCGCTGCGCGCCGAGCTGCACCACCGCGAGCACCTGTTCAACCGCAAGAAGGTCAAGGACCTGCTCGAGCTGGAGAAGCGCGGCGACCCGGAGACGCCGCCGGCGCTCGTGATCGTCATCGACGAGTTCGCGGCCCTCGTGGGCGACGTGCCGGAGTTCGTCGACGGCGTCGTCGACGTCGCGCAGCGCGGCCGGTCGCTCGGCATCCACCTCATCATGGCCACCCAGCGCCCGGCCGGCGTCATCAAGGACAACCTGCGGGCCAACACCAACCTGCGGGTCGCGCTGCGGATGGCGGACGAGTCCGACTCGAGCGACGTCGTGGACATCAAGGACGCGGCGCACATCGACCCGGCCATCCCCGGCCGCGGCGTCGTGAAGACGGGCCCGGGCCGCCTGCAGGCCTTCCAGTCCGGGTACGCGGGCGCGTGGAGCACCCGCGCCCCGGAGAACACCGCGATCGAGGTCGCCGGGCTGCACTTCGGCCGCGAGGAGAAGTGGGAGGAGCCGGTCGTCGAGGCGGCGGTGGACGACGACGTGGACCTCGGCCCCAACGACCAGCAGCGCCTCGTGGCGCGGGTCAACGAGGCGTTCCAGGCGGGCCGCCTGCCCCTGCCGCGCCGGCCGTGGTTGGACTCCATGGCCGACGCCTACGACCTGACGCGCCTGCACCAGCGCACCGACACCGAGCTGCTCATCGGCGTCGCCGACATCCCGGAGCAGCAGGCGCAGCGGCCGCTGTACTTCAACCCCGACACCGACGGCCACCTGGGCGTGTACGGCACGGGCGGCGCGGGCAAGAGCACGGCGCTGCGCACGCTCGCCGCGGCGGCGGGCATCACGCCGCGCGGCGGCCCCGTGCACGTGTACGGCCTGGACTTCGCCGCGGGCGCGCTGCGGATGCTGTCGGCGCTGCCGCACGTGGGCACCGTCGCGCGCGGGGACGACGTGGAGCGCGTCGTCGGGCTGATGCGGATGCTGCGCGACGAGCTGCAGCGCCGGGGCGAGGCCTTCGCCGCGGTCTCGGCGTCGAGCGTCACCGAGTACCGCCAGATCACGGGCCGCACGGACGTGCCGCGCATCCTCCTGCTGGTGGACGGGTTCCCCGGTTTCCGCGACGACTTCGAGGTGGGAGCGGGCCGCGCCGAGTGGTTCGACGTCTTCCGCGACATCCTGGGCGACGGGCGCGCGCTCGGCATGCACGCCGTCTTCACGGCGGACCGCTCGGGCGCGGTGCCCACCTACGTGCGGTCGATGGTGCAGCGCAACCTGCTGCTGCGGATGACCGACGACGGGTACCTGGCGTTCAACGCGCCGCGCGACATCATCACGGCGGACTCGCCGAACGGGCGCGCGATCCTCGACGGCCTGGAGGTCCAGGTCGCCGTCATCGGCGGCACGACGTCGGTGTCCGCGCAGGCGGCGGCGACCCAGAAGCTGGGCCAGTCGATGCTGCAGGCCGGCGTGCGGCCCGCGCCGGAGGTCCGGGTGCTGCCCACCGAGTACGGCGCCGGCGAGCTGCCGGACCAGGTGGACGGGCAGCCGGTGCTGGGCCTGGACGGGATCACGCTGGGCGCCGTGCCCTTCGACCCGACCGGGACGATGGTCGTCGCCGGCCCGCCCGGGTCGGGGCGCAGCAACGCGCTCGTCGCGATCTCCCGTGCGGTGCTGCGGGCCAAGCCGGACGCGCGGCTCTACCTCTTCGCGCAGGGGCGGTCCGCCATCGCGGACAAGCTGCCCTGGGCCGACGTCGCGACCGGGATCGAGAAGGTCAAGGCGCTCGCCACGGACCTGCTCGCGGCGGTGCAGGACGAGGACGTCGCCCCGGGGGTCGTCGTCGTGATCGAGGGCCTCAACGAGTACCTGCAGTCGCCCGCGGACAAGCCGATCCAGGACCTCACCAAGGCGATCCGCGGCAGCGACCACCTGCTCGTCGCCGAGGCCGAGACGGCGGGCTGGTCCGCGACCTGGCCGCTGCTCGGCGAGGTGAAGAACGGCCGTCGCGGCCTGATCCTGCAGCCCGAGAACCTCGACGGCGACACGATCCTCAAGACCTCGTTGCCGCGCAGCGGCAAGGGGGAGTTCCCCGTCGGGCGGGGGGCGTGGATCGCGCGGGGCAAGCAGACGCGGGTGCAGCTGCCCCTGGTGCTGGAGGACTGAGCCGGAGCGCAGCGGAGGGTGAGGGCCGAGGAACGAGGCACTCGCCCGTAGCGGAGTGCAGGCTCAGTTCGACCAGTGGACTGGAGGACTGAGCTCGATGGGGAGTCCTCCCCATCGACCAGCGCCGTCGCCCTCGGCTACGGTGCTGACCGGCGGCCGGGACGACGAGCTGCGGACGAACGAGGGGGAGCTGTGGCCGGGTACGACCTGTCGATAGACATGGACGAGTTGCGCACTCTTGCCGAGGACCTGAAGACGATCAAAGAGGAGTTCGAGGGCGCGGACGACCACGCCGAGGACGCCGCGAACGCGACCGGGCACGACGGCCTGCGCGACAAGGTCAACGACTTCGCGGACAAGTGGCGTATCAAGCGCGAGGAGATGACCGAGAACGTGGTCAAGCTCCAGGGCATCGTCCAGCAGATCTCCGACACGTTCACCCAGGTCGACACCGAGCTGGCAAAGGCGCTCGAAGACGCCGCCGAGAAGTCGAAGTAGGGGACTCACCGACATGGCCGACACGCAGTGGCAGACGCTCGACGGGGACGCGGACCTCGTGCGCAGCAAGGGAAAGAAGTACCAGGACATCGCCGACGCCATCGGGCGTGCCACGGCGACCCTCGACGCCATCGTCGACGACGCGAGCACCACGGCGAAGTCCATGGACGCGACGAAGTCGCTGGCCTCCGACGTCCGGGAGGACATCGCCAAGGCGACGGACCGGTACCGGTTCACCGGTGACGCCCTCGTCGCGTACGCCTCGTCGCTCGACACCGCGATCTCGGAGTCGGCGACGGCGGCCGCCCAGATCGCCTCGATCGAGGAGGACCTCGCCTCGGCCCGGACGACGGCGAGCAACGCGCAGTCCGAGGTCGACGACCTGCCGAACGACGCGCCCGAGGCCGACGCCGACGCCGCCAGCTCGACGCTGTCGACGGCCAACTCCCGGGTTTCGAACCTGGAGGGCAGCCTCGGCTACTGGCAGGGCCGCTGGAACGACGCGAAGGGCGACAAGGACAGCGCCGCCAACACGGCGAAGAACGAGATCGACGAGGTCGTCACCGGCGACAAGGTGCACGGCCTCGAGGACGGTTTCTGGGACAAGGTCGGCGAGGTCGCGTCGTTCCTCTACAAGGCGCTCAAGATCATCTGCGACATCGCGGGGATCCTGGCGATCTTCCTGTCCTGGGTGCCGGTCCTCGGCCAGGTGCTCCTGGTGCTGGCCGCCATCGGTTCGATCATCGCGATCGTCGAGGGCATCGTGAAGATGGCCAAGGAAGGGTTCAGCTGGGGCGCGCTCGTCGGCGTCGGCCTCGGCGTCATGGGTCTCTTCGGGGGCAAGGCGATCGGCACCCTCGCCAAGTACGCCAAGGCCCGCTCGGTCGTCCAGACCGCGGGCCGGATGTCGAACACCGCCGCCCGGGCGAAGTTCGGCACGGCGCTGCTGAAGAGCTCGCGCAAGACGTTCGCCCAGACGAACGGCCAGCGGGCCTGGGAGGTCCTCAAGTCCCCGTTCCTGCGGTCCTCCACGGACAAGGCGGTGGCGGGGCTGCTCAAGAGCGGCGAGCGTGCCAAGGCCTTCACCACCTGGCGCGGCTCGCAGTTCCCGCTGCCGTACAAGGACGGCGGCGCGCGGTTCGCCCTGGGGAACGACGACGTGGCGGACATGGTCGCGCACTTCGGCCAGACCGGTCTGCGCCTCGACAACGTCACCGTGAACGCCTCCGCCATCGCGACGGTCGGCGCGGTCTTCCACCAGACGGCCAACCTCACGAACAACATGGTCAAGCTCGGCACGGACATCAACGGCGGGAACGGCTGGGGGATCGCCGACACGGGCAACTCCGTCGTCACGCAGCCGGCCGGCGGCGCGTGGGGCAACATCACGGGCATCCCGATGAAGGTCAACTCGTGGTTCGGCTGACCTACGGCATGATCGGGTCCATGGTTCGAGGTGCGCACAGTGAATGACGTGGTGACCCGGGGGATCGTCGAGTTCGAGCTCAGCCTCCCGGACGAGTGGCTCGTGGTGCCGAGCGGGCTCCCCGACGTCGGGGAGTGGTCGCGCGCGGCCGCGAGCGACCTCGTCCGGGGTGCGACGGCGGCGGGCCTGGCGGACGCCCAGGTCGCCGACGCGGCGGACGTGCTGGCGGAGCAGCTCTCCGACGTCGCGGCGGTCGTCCGAGAGGCCGGCATCGTCTCCCTGCAGACGGCCGTGCTGGTGCGCCGGCCGGAGACCGGGGTGGTCGACGCGATGATCACCCTGGTGGCGCAGCAGGGCCTCGCGCTGGAGCAGTTCACTGCGAGCCTGGCGCACGGAGTCGAGACGACCGACCAGTTCGGGGTCGTGCACGCAGGGGAGATCACGGGGTCGGCCGAGGCCGGCGAGCTTGCCGGGGTGCACCTGCTGCTGGGCAGCGAGGCGGACCCGGGGCTCGGTTCCGGCGTGGAGATGCTCGAGGAGCGGGTCGTCCTCGGTGTGTTCCCCCCGGGGTCGCGCGACATGGTGGAGGTCACGGCGATCGCCCGGAGCGTGGGCACGTTCGACGACATGCCGCAGGCGATGGTGGACCTCCTCGGGGGCCTCGTGATCGAGACGGAGGTGCTGTCGTGACGCGCCGGATGACGTCGTGGAACGGGGGGCTCCGGGTCGTGGTGCCGGGCACCTGGGCGAACGTCCCGGTCGACGACCCGGCCAGGACGACCGCGTTCGTCAAGCGCCTCGTCAAGGACCAGGTGGGCACGGCGGACAGGCTGGCCCGCGTGCGCCGCGAGGCGGCCCAGGAGCTTCTCGTCACTGCCCGCGAGGCGGCCGCGATCGGGGTGCACACGTTCCTGATCTCGCTGGAGATGGTCCCGGGGGTGCCGTTCCCGGCCGCCGTCATGATGGTCGACGAGGAGTGGCCGGCGGCGGGTGCCGCGGGCGCGCGTGCGACCACCGAGGACGAGGTCCGTGCCGCGCTGACGGCGGCCTATCCGTCCGGCGAGGTCGCCGTCCAGCGGAACGGTCCGGTGGCGCGGGTCGTGGAGATGGCCGAGGGCCGCACCAGCGAGGGCGAGGACGCGCTGCCCGTGCGGACCATGCGGCTCGAGTACCACATGCCGTACCCGGACCGGTCCAAGCTGCTCCTCGTCCGCGTCAACGTGCCCAACATCCCCTCGGCGGAGCCGTTCGCGACGCTCTTCGACGAGATCGTGGACTCGGTGACCTTCGTGGTGGACCCGGCCGGGGACGGCGAGGTCGCCGTGACCGAGGAGCAGCCCGTCGCGGGCTGACGCCGTGCCCGCACGTGACGGGACGACGTGCCCGGCTCCCGACGGGGCGGGGGAACGGCTCCGTCAGCGGGAGCCGTCCTCGGAGCTGTCGGCGTTGCGCCGCATGCCCCGGATGAGCGTCCAGCTCCCGAGGACGACCACGAGCACGGCGACGACGCCGATCGTGACCCACCCGCCGAGGGAGGCGAAGAGTTCGGGTGCGAACCTGGCGGTGAGGCCGCTGGCGACGATGAGCACGAACCCGACGAGCAGGATGGTGGTCGGCGTCCGTGAGGGCGTGGCGCGGTGCGCGTCGCGAGCGCGGTCGTCGCTCGTGCCGTTGCTGCTCATGGGTCGGCTCTCTCCAAGGTCGACAGGCATGGTCTAGGGTGCCGACCCTAGACCGATTCGGACGGGCATGGCCGCACGCCATGGCGGTCCCGCGCGAGACGAGGGCGGTATGGGGGCAACGAGGTGACGGGTCGCCCGGCGGACCAGGACGACCGGCCGGGACGGGTCGCGCTCACGCTGCGGCCCGTCGGCTACCTGCTGATCGGCGTGGTCTGGTCCGCGATCTGGCTGGTCGGGCTGCTGCTCCTGGTGGGGTCGGTGCCGTTTCTCGCCTACGTCGACCCCGAGCCGCTGGTGCGCGGCGTCGGGGAGAGGTTGGCCAACCCGGTCGAGGCGATCGCGCTCGTGGTGATCGCCTGGCCGATCCTGGCGCTGGCGATCGGTCCCGGCGGCTGGTTCGTGCTGACTGCCTCATGGCCGCTCGCCGTGCTGTCGTTCGTCTACCTCGCGCGCGCCCTGAACCCCGCGTACGCCGGCGAGAAGCTCTCGTTCACGACGCGCGCCCCCCGGGGGAGCACCTTCGGCCCGCCCACGCTGAGCGGCGTCGCGCTGTCGCTCCAGCCGGTGCGGACGACGTCCTTCACGGACGCGGTCATGCGGTTCTACGTCGCGGGGTGGACGCTGGACGGGCGCACGGTCCTCGCGATGATCCCGGCCGGCCTGGCCTGGCCGCTCGCGGTCCTGGCACTGATCCCCGGCGTGTCCGGCACGGTGCACGTGGTGGCGGGGACGCTGGCCGTCGCCCTCGTCGCCTCCTCGGTCGTCCTGGGGACGCGGGCCTTCCGCCGCCGGTTCGGGCCGGACGGCGACGTGGTGGCCTCGACCGAGGCGAGGCCGCTCACGGAGCTCACCGCCGACGAGCGTCGGGCGCGCCGTGCCCGGCTCGAGAAGCAGCGCCGCGCGCGCCTGCGCCGCGGGGGGATCACCCGTCCCTAGGCACGAACCAGGGGGCCCGTGCAGCACGCACCTGTCGGCGCATGGGGAGGAGTCCCCATCGACGGGCGTTCGGGGCGCCCGCTAGGGTCGTGGACGACGGATCGGCTGCCGTAGGGGGCCGGCCGAACCACCGATGAGCTGAGGAGCTTCTCATGGCGAACATGAACGTCACGTACGACGAGCTGCGGTCGCAGGCGGGTCAGCTGCGCAACGGTCAGCAGCAGATGACCGACATCCTGCACAACCTGCAGACGCAGGTGAACAACCTGGTGTCGTCGGGCTTCGTGACGGACCAGGCGTCGGGTGCGTTCCAGACCTCGTACGAGGAGTTCACGACGGGTACCACGCAGGCCATCGAGGGCCTCGAGGGTATGGCGTCGTTCCTGGAGCAGGCGGCGCAGACGCTGTCCGACGCGGACTCGCAGCTGGCGCAGGGCATCCGCGGCTGACGTCAGTCACCGTCGCCGGCCTCGTGCCGGTGAGCCTGGGGGGGCGGTCCGGTTTCCGGGCCGCCCCTCGGCATGTCCGGGGCGCGACCGCCCGCCGAGCAGACGCGGCCGGCCGCGGCGCCGAATGGGGAGCTCTCCCCATCGACCGGTGCCCGGGGCGCCCGCTAGGGTCGTGGACGACGGATCGGCTGCCGTAGGGGGCCGGCCGAACCACCGATGAGCTGAGGAGCTTCTCATGGCGAACATGAACGTCACGTACGACGAGCTGCGGTCGCAGGCGGGTCAGCTGCGCAACGGTCAGCAGCAGATGACCGACATCCTGCACAACCTGCAGACGCAGGTGAACAACCTGGTGTCGTCGGGCTTCGTGACGGACCAGGCGTCGGGTGCGTTCCAGACCTCGTACGAGGAGTTCACGACGGGTACCACGCAGGCCATCGAGGGCCTCGAGGGTATGGCGTCGTTCCTGGAGCAGGCGGCGCAGACGCTGTCCGACGCGGACTCGCAGCTGGCGCAGGGCATCCGCGGCTGACGTCAGTCACCGTCGCCGGCCTCGTGCCGGTGAGTCTGGGGGGCGGTCCGGTTTCCGGGCCGCCCCTCGTCGCCTGCGGTGCCGAGCCGCAGGCCAGTACGCTGCACGCCGCCATGCCGGAGGCACGGAGGGGGAGTCTTGGCAGACCTCGTGGTGGACACCGACCTCATCGAGGAGACGGCGTCGAACCTGGACGTCGTCGCGCGGGAGTTCGACGACGCGGACCGGTACGCGCAGACGGTGGCGAACGCCGTCGGCGACGAGACGCTGGCCGACGCGATCAACGCGTTCGCCGACGACTGGAAGGAGCGGCGGAGCACGATGCAGGAGAGCATCGCCAACCTCGCCGAGCTCACCGGCGCGGTCGCGTCGGAGTTCCGGGGGCTCGACCGTGACCTCGCCGCGAGCCTGGAGGGCGAGTCGTGAGCTGGGAGCCGCTGGCCCACGCCGACCCGATCCCCGGCGACCCGGACGTCTCCCGCGAGGCGGCGGTGCACTACGGCGACGTCGCGTCCGCCATGGGCGACGCGTACCGGGCGCTGGGCGTCATCGAGGACATGGAGGGCTTCACGTCCGAGGCCGTCGAGGCCCTGCGGTCCAAGGCCGAGGACGTGCGCGGCGAGGTCGTCAAGGCCCGGTCGAGGTACGAGGCCGTCGCCGGTGCGCTCAAGGTCTACGCGACGAAGCACCAGGAGGCCAAGGACGCGGCCCTGGAGCTGCTGGGCCGTGCGCGCGACGCCCAGGACCGGCTGGACTCCGCCGAGCGGACGGCGTCGACCGCGGAGTCGAGCTACGAGGACGCCGTCCAGCAGTCCCAGGGATCGGCCGACGGGCCCGACCCGGACGCGTGGCGCGCGAAGGCGGCCGCCGACGGCGAGGTGAGCGACGCCCGCGCCGCGCTGAACGGCATCCTTGGCGAGCTGCCGGGCATCGTCTCGCAGTGGCGCGGCGACGCAGGGACGGCGGCGGGCACGATCTCCGAGTCGGTCGAGGCGGACGACCTCAACGACGGCTGGTGGGAGAAGTGGGGCTCCGCCGTCGCGAACTTCGTCTCCAAATGGGTCGGGAAGATCGCGATGTGGGCCGGTATCGCCGCGCTCCTGCTGGGCTGGGTGCCCGTCCTGGGACAGGTCCTGGCGGTCGTCGCGCTCGTCGCGACGGTGGTCGCCCTGGTCGCGGACATCGCCCTGGTCGCGCACGGCGAGGGGGACTGGGTCAACGTCCTCCTCGGGGTGGTCGCCGTCGCCACGTTCGGCGTGGGGCGGGTCGCAGGCTCGCTGGCGAAGGCACGGGGTGTGCGCGGGCTCGCGCAGGGTGTGTCCCGGCAGAGCCGGCTCACGCAGAACATCAGCCGGTTCGGCAGCCCGCAGACGAGGTCGGTCGTGCGGAACGCGTGGAGCCGCGCGACGGCAGGCTTCCGCAGCGCCCCGGTGTCCTGGTACAAGCCGACGAGCTGGGTCCGCGCGGGTGCCCGGTCCTTCTCCGGGCTCCGCGGCCGGGCCTGGATCATGAACTTCATGGGGCACGGCGAGGCGGCTCGCGGTCTGCAGGCTCTGCGGAACGTGAACGTCGTGCCGCAGTTCGCGGGCCGGGCCACGGGTGTCACGGAGTCGCTCGCGCGCCTGAGCTCGTGGAACCCGGGGCGTGCCGGCTCGTTCGGGTCGGTCGTCGCACCGTTCACCAGCGACGTGGTCGGCAACGGCACCCTGCTCTACCGCGACTCCAGGACCTGGTGACCATGCCGGACGACGCGACACGGATGCCGTGGCAGGAGGCGGAGGTCTTCGCCTTCCCGGAGCGTGCCGGGTGGGTCTTCTGGGCGGCCGGGCTCAACCCTGCGGGGTGGGGAGACGTCGCCGCCGAGGTGCCCGGCGGGGAGAACGACGACGCCGTCATCGCGGCGGTGCGCGCGGTGGACGAGCGGGCGACGGCGGACGGCCGGGCCTGGGGCGCCGGCATCTGGTGCCCCGAGAAGAACGACCACCGCCCCACAGCGAGCCTGCTGCTGCGCACGTTCGGCGACCGGGGGGACCCGCACAAGGCTTTCAAGAAGGCCGTCAAGCAGGGCCGGAAGGTGCCCCGGCTCGGCGGCGTGACGATCAGCGGGTACTCCTGCGAGGGCGTCGAGACCGAGAGCGGTCCGATGCTCGTGCAGCTCCTCGACTCCACGGACGCCGAGACCGGGGTCCTGCTGCACACCTGGCGGATCACCCTCTTCCCCGTGGTCAAGGACGAGGTGGTCGAGATCGAGTGCGACACCCCGTTCCCGCACCTCATGGACGACGTGGACGAGGAGCTGACGGCCCTCGTCCAGGGCTCGGTCTACTCGATCGCCGAGGACGGGGAGTGACGCCGCCGACCGACGGCACGGGGCCCCTGGGCACGGTGACCGTGACGGTGCTGGTGATCGCCGTCCTCTTCTTCGCCTATTTCGTCCTCGACGGCGTCCGCCGGCTCCCCCGGGTCCGGGAGACCTTCGCGGACGCGCGCTCGCTGACCCCGGCCTACCTGCTCGGCGGCGGCGCCGCGGCGGTGATGGCGCTGGCGCTGGCGCTCGCCTACGCCTCGTCCCGCTACGAGAACGCCCTGGACGAGCTGGCGCTGGACGCGTACGACGTGTGGCTCGGGCTCGAGCACGCCGGCCAGCCCCTGCCCTCCGGCCCGCCGCCGGGAGGGCAGGTGCCGGGGGGCCTGGTGGTGGCCGCCGTGGTGGCGGTCGTCGTCGCCCTGGTGCTCCTGGCGCTCTACCTGGCACACGGCTTCGGACGAGCCGCCACCTTGCGACGCGCCTTCTGGTGGGGGGCCGCGCTGGTCGTCGGGGTCGCGCTGCTCATCGGTCTCGCCGCGCTCGCGATGTGGCACGACGTCGGCGTGCACGAGCAGGCCTGGGAGAGCTGGCTCGGGGAGGAGGTCCGATGACGGTCGGTGCTGCCGCCGGCGCAGGGGTGCCCGAGGGGCGGGACCCGGAGCTGCTCGCCGCTGCGGCGACGCACTGGGCCTTCGTCTACCCGAACGGATGGTGGGCGGTCCCGCTCGACGACCCGGAGCGCATCGACGACCGCGCCCGCGCCGTGGTCCTGCGCCGGCTGGGGCGCCGGGACGACCGCGCGCGCGTGCGGCGCGAGGCGCGCGAGCACCTGTCGCGTGCCGCGCACGGGGCGGCCGAGCAGGGGGCCATCGGCCTCACCGTGTTCAGCATGGACGTCGGCGACGTGGCGATCACGGGCACGATGGCCGTGTTCCCCGTCGAGGTGGGGGAGGGCACCGAGGTCGACGAGCTGCTCGCCCGGATCTCGGGGTCGCTCTCCGGCGCGGACGTCGACCGCCGCACGCTCGACGACGGCTGGGTGCTGCGCGGAGTGCGGCAGAGCGAGATCGAACGGACGGACGCGGACGGCAACCCGGTGCTGCCCGAGCTGCGCGCCGACTACTGGACGGGACGCCGGGGGCTCGAACCGGTGCTCCACGTGTCGTTCTCCACGCCGTTCGTGCCGCTCCGCTCGGCCATGCTCGAGCTGTTCGACGCGATCGTGCTGTCGTTGCACCCCGTCGTCCGCGGGGAGGAGTGATGGACGCCCGGTCGCGCCGCAGGACCTATCTCGGCGCCCTCGTCGCCTTCTTCGTCGTCGCGGTGGCGCGCCTGGTGGTCACGGTCCGGCGGGACGGCGTCGAGGACGCCGCGCTGTGGATCGCGCTGCTGGTCGTCGCGCTGGTCGTCGTGGTGACGCTCGCGGTCGTCGTGCGTCGTGCGGGCGCGGTGGCGGCGCACGTCGCGCGCCTGCGGCCGGGCGCTCTCGTCGTCCCGGTGTTCACGACTGCCGAGACGCTCGACCAGGCGGCGGCCGCCGGTGCGGCCACGACCGGCATCGCGGCGCTGGGCGGCAGCCCGGCGGCCCTCGCCGTCGCGGACGGCCGGGTCGAGGTCTGGGTGCGGCGCGAGGAGGCGCCGCGCTGGGTGGTCCGCCGGGTGCCCGGTGGCGTGGACGAGACGCGCGCCGTGTACGGCTCCCGCGAGACGCCCGCGCTGCGGGTGTCCGACGGCGTCGCGGCGGTGACGGTGGTGCCGGCGTACCGGCCGCTGCGCGCGACCGGCGGCATGGTGGCCGACGACGTGCCCCGGGCGGTCCGGCAGATCGGCCTCGAATGACCGATGGGCGAGACGGCCTGTTCAGTTGACGAGACGGTTGTGGCACCCTGGGTAAGGCTGGACCCTGGACGGTGAGGTAACCCTCACCTCGAAACCGGGAGAGTCCTCCTAGAATCGAACGTCACGAAGCCCCGATCCGGAAGGCGTATCTCGTCGTGAGCAGCACCCGACCTCTGCGCGTCGCCATCGTCGGCGCAGGTCCCGCCGGCATCTACGCCGCGGACATCCTGTCGAAGACCGACCTCGACGTGAGCATCGACCTCTTCGAACGCCTGCCCGCGCCGTTCGGCCTCGTCCGCTACGGCGTCGCGCCCGACCACCCGCGGATCAAGCAGATCATCGTCGCGCTGCACAAGGTGCTCAGCCGCGGTGACGTCCGCCTGCTGGGCAACGTGGACTACGGCGTCGACCTCAAGCTGGACGACCTGCGCCAGTTCTACGACGCGGTGATCTTCTCCACCGGCGCGATCCGCGACGCGGCGCTGCCCGTCCAGGGCATCGATCTCGACGGCTCGTACGGCGCCGCCGACTTCGTCTCCTGGTACGACGGGCACCCGGACGTGCCGCGCACCTGGCCCCTGGAGGCCAAGGAGGTCGCGGTGCTCGGTGCCGGGAACGTCGCGCTCGACGTCGCGCGCATCCTGGCCAAGCACACCAAGGACCTGATGCCGACGGAGATCCCGGCCAACGTCCAGGAGGGCCTTGAGGCGTCGCCGGTCACCGACGTGCACGTCTTCGCGCGCCGCGGCCCGGCCCAGGTGAAGTTCTCGCCGCTGGAGCTGCGCGAGCTGGGCCACGTCCCCGACGTGGACATCGTCGTGTACCCGGAGGACTACGACTTCGACGAGGGCTCGATGGCCGCCGTCGAGTCGTCCAACCAGACCAAGCAGGTCGTCAAGACGCTCACGGACTGGACCCTGGTCGACCCGGCGACCCAGTCCGCGTCGCGCCGCATCCACCTGCACTTCCTGCACGCGCCGACCGAGATCACCGGCGACGACGGCAAGGTGACCGGGCTGCGGACCGAGCGCACCGCCCTGCAGGGCGACGGCACGGTCCGCGGCACGGGCGAGTTCCACGACTGGCCCGTGCAGGCGGTCTACCGGGCCGTCGGCTACTTCGGCTCGCCGCTGCCGGAGATCCCGTTCGACGAGCTCAAGGGCGTCATCTCCAACCGCGAGGGCCGCGTCGTCGACATGGACGGCGACCACCTGCCCGGCGTGTACGCCACGGGGTGGATCAAGCGCGGACCGGTCGGCCTCATCGGGCACACCAAGTCCGACGCGTCCGAGACGATCCGCCACCTCGTCGAGGACGTCACCGGCGTCGGGGACGGCGGCGACGTCGCCACGGGCGACCTGACCGGCGGTCGCACGGCCACGCAGGCCGACCCGCAGGCGGTGCTCGACTTCCTCGCCGACCGCGGCGTGGACGTCGTCGAGTGGTCCGACTTCGAGGTGCTGGACGCGCACGAGCGCGCCCTCGGTGAGCCGCACGGCCGCGAGCGCATCAAGGTCGTGCCGCGCGAGGAGATGCTCGACGTCGCCAAGCGCCGCGCGTCCTCCTGACACGGACCGGGTTCCCGGCCCGCCGGTCGAGCCTGTCGAGACCCAGGACCCGGTCTCGACAGGCTCGACCCACGGGGGCGGGAACCCGGCGGGCCGCCGGAGCGTTCCACCCGTGGGATCCTGCCGGGCGCGCCCGCGCCGGCGGGAGCACGGAAGGAGACGGCAGAGCACATGGGCCACCAGCACTTCAACGGTCTCAAGACGGCGGCGCTCTTCGGCGTCATGTGGGCCGTGGTCCTCGGCCTGTGGGCGCTGTTCTTCCGCAGCAGCGCGGGCATGCTGGTCCTGTTCGTCGCGATCGGGCTGATCACCACGTTCGTCGGCTACTGGAACTCCGACAAGATCGCCATCCGCGCGATGCACGCGTACCCCGTCACGGAGCTCGAGGCCCCGGAGATGTACCGCATCGTGCGCGAGCTCTCCACGGAGGCGCGCCAGCCCATGCCGCGCCTCTTCATCTCGCCCACGCAGGCACCCAACGCCTTCGCGACCGGGCGCAACCCCAAGAACGCCGCCGTCTGCTGCACGGAGGGCATCCTGCGGCTGCTCGACGAGCGGGAGCTGCGCGGCGTGCTCGGGCACGAGCTCATGCACGTGTACAACCGCGACATCCTCACGTCGTCGGTCGCGTCGGCGATGGCGGGCGTCATCACGTCGCTGGCGCAGTTCCTGCTGATCTTCGGCGGCGGCGACCGGCGCGAGGGCGGCAACCCGCTCGCCGCCCTCGCGATGGCGATCCTGGCGCCGTTCGCCGCGATGATGATCCAGATGGCGATCTCCCGCACCCGGGAGTACGACGCGGACGAGGACGGCGCCAAGCTCACCGGCGACCCGATGGCGCTCGCCTCCGCCCTGCGCAAGCTCGAGTCCGGCACCGCGAAGGCGCCGCTGCCGCAGACGCGCGAGCTCCAGAACGTCTCTCACCTCATGCTGGCCAACCCGTTCCGCGGCGCCGGCATGGCCAAGATGTTCTCCACCCACCCCCCGATGGCCGACCGCATCGCCCGGCTCGAGAAGATGGCGGGCGGCACCGACTTCGGCCCGGGCGGCATCACGCGCTACTGAGCCCGCGAGGAACGCCGCCGAGGCGTCGCGCGCCCGCGGGCGACTCGCGGGCCCTTCTGGCAGGCTGACCTGCGATGTCCCGCGACCTGCCCACTCCGCCCGCCCCGGCCGGGCGTCCGTCGTCCGCACGCCCGGACCCGGACGTCGGCAAGGAGCGCCTGCGCCGCTGGCAGTCGCGCACCGAGCGGCCGCTGACCGCGCTGGCGCTGCTGTTCCTCGTCGCGTACGGAGTGCCCATCGCCTGGCCCGCCGCGCCGTCGGACGTCCGCACGGCGTGCACCGCCGTCCTGGCGCTGACGTGGCTCTTGTTCGTCGTCGACTACGTGGTCCGCACGCGGCTGGCGCCCCGTACCTGGGTGTACGTGCGCAGCCACCCGCTGGAGCTGGCGGTCGTCGTGCTCCCGGTGCTGCGACCGCTGCTGCTGATCTCGGTGGTGATGCGACTCAACCGGGCGAACATCGTGCGCCTGCGCGGCCGGGTGGTGCGGTTCGCGGTCGCGGGGACTGCGCTCCTGGTCCTCGTCGGGGCACTGACCGTGACGCAGGCGGAGCGCGGGGCCCCGGGGGCGAGCATCGTCAACCTCGGCGACGGCTTCTGGTGGGCGATGGTGACGATCACCACCGTCGGGTACGGCGACTACGCCCCCGTGAGCGCGCTGGGCCGGGTCATCGCGGTCTGCCTCATGCTCGGCGGCATCGCCTTGCTCGGCGTCGTCACGGCGACGCTGTCGTCCTGGCTCGTCGAGCGGGTCGCCGCGGGCCCGCGCGGCGGCCCGGCGGCTCCGGCCTCCCCGGAGCGTCCCGACGCCCAGGGCCGCGCCGACCTCGGCATGGTCTCCCAGGCGCAGGTCGCGCTGCTCGTGGCCGAGGTCCAGGAGCTCCGGGCGGAGATCGTCTCCTCCCGGAGTGAGGCCGACCCCCCGCGCGAGGAGGCCGGCGAGGCGGACGAGCGGCGAGGGGATCGACCGGACTGATCGCGCGGAGCGTGCCGGCCGTTCCCGACGACCTACGCCCGTCCGGCGTCCCGCCCGTCCGAGGTCACGCCCGTCCGGGCGCTGGCGGCGAGCGCCTCCTCGAGGGCGGTCGCGACGCCGTCGTCGTCGTTCGACGCGACGACGGCGTCGGCGCAGGCGAGCACCTCCGGGTGGGCGTTGGCGACGGCGTGACCGCGGCCGGCCCAGCGCAGCATGGGCAGGTCGTTCGGCATGTCGCCGAAGGACCACACGTCGCGGGCGTCGATCCCGAGCCGGTCGCACCACCGGGCGAGCGCGACGTCCTTCGTCACGCCGGGCGCGAGCAGCTCGGCCAGCCCCGCGGCGCCGGAGAAGTGCAGCTCCGCCCGGCCGGGCACCACCGAGCGGACCTGCTCGAAGAAGGCGTCCTGGGCGGCGTCGTCGACGTGCCCGCGCTGCACGACGCCGAAGCCCTGGGTCGGCGTGCCCGGACGGACCGCCAGCAGCTTGGTGACGGGCCCGCCCCCGTCGGCGAGCGCCTCCTCGAGCGGGACGGCCCGCAGCCGGGCGGGCAGGTCGGGCTCGCCGACGGGGAACCAGGGGTCGAACGCCGGCCCGTCGACGCGCTCGGCCGCCAGCGCGACGCCGGGGACCGCGGCCCGCAGGTCGGCGACCAGGGGGCCCACCACGTCGTCGTCGATCCCGTGCACCTCCAGGGCGCGGCCGTCGGCGAGGTCCCACACGGCCGCCCCGCCGAGGCAGATCACGCGCCCGTGCCCGCCGACGCAGTGCGCGAGGGCGTCGAGCCAGCGCGGCGGCCGGGCGGTGACGAACACGACCTCGACGCCGGCGGCCTCGGCGGCCCCGAGCGCTCGCCGGGTGCGCTCCGAGACGGTCCCGTCGGAGCGCAGGAGCGTGCCGTCGAGGTCGGTCGCGACCAGCCGGGGAAGGGTCACCGGTAGTTGATGAACTGCAGCGCGACGTCGAGGTCGGCGGCCTTGAGCAGCGCGATGACCGACTGCAGGTCGTCGCGCGACTTGCTGGACACGCGCACCTCGTCGCCCGTGATCTGCGTCTTGGCGCCCTTGGGACCCTCGTCGCGGATGAGCTTGGTGATCTTCTTCGCGTTCTCGCCGGACAGGCCCTCCTTGAGGGTGGCGCCGAGGCGGTACTCCTTGCCGGAGGGCTGGGGCTCGCCCTCGCCGGTGTCGATCGCCTTGAGCGAGACGCCGCGCTTGATGAGCTTGGTCTGGAAGACGTCGAGGATCGCGTTCACGCGCTCGGCGGAGTTGGCGACCATGACGATGCTCTCGCCGCTCCAGGTGATGGACGCGCCGACGTTCTTGAAGTCGTAGCGCTGGGAGATCTCCTTGGCCGCCTGGTTGAGGGCGTTGTCGACCTCCTGGCGGTCGACCTTGCTCACGATGTCGAACGACGAGTCGGCCACGTGGGGCTCCTTCGGCTCGGGACGGACTGGGTCACGACCTACCGTAGTGCGACCGGCAGCCGGGATCCGCGCGGCGGTGCAGCTGCGGTCCGAGACGGAGGCCGGTCAGGCGGCGTCGCCGACGGCGCTCCGGGCGCGCGCGGCGAGGCGCGCGGCGCGCGCATGGTGCGTGCCGTCGACGGTGAGGACGACGAGCGCCACCCACACGAGGGCGAAGCCCGCCCAGCGGGTCGGGGGCATGTGCTCGCCGAAGACGAGGAGGCCCAGCAGGAACTGCAGCACCGGCGTGAGGTACTGCAGCATCCCGACGACGGACAGCGGGAGCCGCCGCGCGGCCGCGGAGAACAGCAGGAGCGGCAGCCCGGTGATGACGCCGCAGGCGGCGAGCAGCAGCGCGTGGCCGGCGCCCTCGGTCGTGAAGGTGCCGACGCCGGTCGCGCCGAGCCAGGCCAGGTAGCCCAGCGCGAACGGGGTCGCGACCGCGGTCTCGACCGCGAGGCCGGGCAGGGCTCCGACGTCCCGCCCGACGCGGTTCTTCACGAGCGAGTAGAGGCCGAAGGCGCCGGCGAGGGTCAGCGCGATCCACGGCAGCCCCCCGACGCCCGCGGAGATCACGACGACGGCGGCGGCGCCGAACCCGAGCGCGACCCACTGGGCCACGCGAAGGCGCTCCCGCAGCACGACGACGCCGAGCAGCACCGTGAGCAGGGGGTTGATGAAGTACCCGAGGGCGGCGTCGAGCACGTGCCCCGACAGCACCGCGTACACGTAGGTCGTCCAGTTCACGAGGATCAGCACCGACGCGACGGCCAGCGCGCCGAGCGTGCGGGGGGCTCGCAGCGCGGCGACGAACGACCGGAACGTGCGGGTGGCGGCCAGCAGCACCAGGCAGAAGACCAGGCTCCACACGACCCGGTGCGCGATGATCTCGACCGCGCCGGCCGGCTCGAGGAGCGGGAAGAACAGCGGCATCGCGCCCCAGAGGAGGAACGCCGACAGGCCGAGGGGCAACCCCCAGCGGTCGGGGGAGGAGGGGGGCGTCACGGCCTCACTGTAGGCCGCGAGGCGGCGCCGACGGCGGGGCGTGACCGGGGCCACGCCGTGCTGATTTCACGACCGGGCTGCGGGGGCGCTATGGTTCTACCCGCGAGATCGTGCGCGGTCTTGCACGGCAGGTTGCCCGAGCGGCCAAAGGGATCTGACTGTAAATCAGACGGCTCAGCCTTCGGGGGTTCGAATCCCTCACCTGCCACCGCGACGGACGGGGTGTCACCCACCGGTGACGCCCCGTCCGACGTCCGGAGAAGGCCTTGACGGTCCGGCGGACGGCGTGATCCGACGGATTTCGCCAGGTGCCGGAAGCCGTGTAAAGTCTTCTCCGCTGCCCCGATAGCTCAGTCGGCAGAGCGTCTCCATGGTAAGGAGAAGGTCAAGGGTTCGATTCCCTTTCGGGGCTCTGTGACATGATGCGGGGCCGTCCACCGGTACACCGGGCGGGCGGTTCCGCGTTCAGTCACGCGCGGCGGGGTAGCTCAGCTGGTCAGAGCGCACGACTCATAATCGTGAGGTCGCGGGTTCGAGCCCCGCCCTCGCTACCAAACCACCACGGTTCGACGGCCGGCGCCGGACCGCATGTTCCTTGACGCACGTGGCGCCTTCCGGGGGCGCGAGAGGTGACACACCATGGCTGCCAAGAGCGCGGACGTCCGCCCGAAGATCACGCTCGCCTGCGTGGACTGCAAGGAGCGGAACTACATCACGAAGAAGAACCGCCGGAACGACCCGGACCGTCTCGAGCTGGCGAAGTTCTGCCCGCGCTGCGGCAAGCACACGTCGCACCGCGAGACTCGCTGACGCTGCCTCCGGGCAACGCACGCCTGCACGCCGACGTGGCGAACGCATCCTTCGCGGGCCGGGAGTACCCGGTCACGGCCCCCTACAGCGTGGGTCGCGAGGCGATCCGTGCGTTCGCGACCGCCGTCGGCGCCACCCACCCCGCGCACCACGACCTCGTGGCGGCGCGGGTTTCGGGCTATCCGGACCTGGTAGCGCCCCCGACGTTCGCCGTCGTGGTCGCGCAGCGCGCCGAGGCGCAGTACGTCCAGGACCCGGAGGCCGGAGTCGACTTCTCGCGCGTCGTGCACGCCGACGAGAGGTTCACGCACCACCGTCCGATCGTCGCCGGCGACGAGCTGGTCACGGTGCTGCACGTGGACTCCGTCACCGAGCGCGCCGGCATCGCGATGGTCACCACCCGCTGCGAGATCGCGGCGGTCGGCGACGAGGGGAGCGAGCCGGTGACGACCGTCCTCTCCAGCCTCGTCATCCGCGGGGAGGAGGCCCGATGAGCGAGCGCCCCGTGCTGACCGAGCTGACCGTCGGCGACGTCGTCGGCACCCGCACGATCGAGCTCACCCGCGCCGACCTGGTCCGGTACGCCGGCGCCTCCGGCGACCTCAACCCCATCCACTGGGACGAGTCGTTCGCCACCGAGGTCGGCCTCCCGGGCGTGATCGCGCACGGGATGCTCACCATGGGCTCCGTCGTCGGCGTGGTCGCCGACTGGGCCGGCGACCCGGGCGCCGTGATCTCCTACCAGACCCGTTTCACGAAGCCGGTCCCCGTCCCCGCGCGCGGCACCGCCGCGGTCGAGGTGACCGCGACCGTCGGCGCGACCGACGCCGACGCCGGCACGGCGCGGATCGACCTCACCGTCACCCACGACGGCGTCAAGGTGCTGGGCCGGGCGCAGGCCGTCGTCCGTCTCTGACGGAGATTTTCGCGCGCCCCCTTCCCCTGAAAGCAGATTTCACGGTTCGATGACCGTGTGCGCGCACCCGTGCGCGTGCACCGTCATCGAGAGGAGCGCTCCCCGTGAGATCCGTACGACGACGCACCACCGGCCTGGCCGTGGCCGGGCTCCTGATCCCCCTGGTCGCGGCGCCGGCGTTCACCGCCGGCGCCGGGCCCTCCGCCGCCCCGCCTGCCTCCGTGGACTGCGACGCCGTCGTCGCGGCCCCCGACCGGGAGGGGGCCTTCGCCGCCGCGAGCGACGCGACCGGCGTCCCCGCCGACCTGCTCAAGGCCGTCTCCTGGATGGAGTCCCGCTGGGACCAGCACGCCGGGGTGCCCAGCACCGACGGCGGCTACGGGGTCTTCAACCTGGCCGACCACGTCACCGAGGTGCCCGACGGCGCGGGCAAGGACGCCACCGCCGGCGACGGCGCGGGCGCTCGGGAGGCCGTCAGCGAGCTGAACCGCGCCGCCGCGCTCACCGGCCTCACCGCGGACCGGCTCCGTGCCGACGCCGGCGCGAACGTCTGCGCCGGCGCTGCGCTGCTCGCCTCCTACCAGCGGGACGCGGGGCGTGGCGCCGACGCGCCGCTCGCGGCCTGGGGCACGGCCGTGGCGCGCATCAGCGACGTCCCGACCTTCGCCGACCGCGTCCTGACCACCCTGAACGAGGGGCAGCAGCGCGTCACGGACGACGGCGGCGAGGTCGTCCTGGCCGCACGACCCGACGTCGTCGCGCCCGCGACGTCGGCGCAGCAGGCGGGCGACCCTGCCGCCGACTGCCCGGCGCACCTGGGCTGCGAGTGGCTGCCGGCGCCGTACGCGAAGGCGAGCCCCGACCTGCCGGACGGCACCACGTCCTACGGCAACCACGACCAGGCCGACCGCACCGGCCCCGGCGGGCCGTCGATCGACTACATCGTCATCCACGACACGGAGACGTCGTACGACGGCACGATCCGGCTGGTCACCGACCCGACGTACCTCGCGTGGAACTACACGCTGCGCTCGTCCGACGGGCACGTCGCGAACCACCTCGAGCCGTCGGACGTCGGCTGGCACGCGGGCAACTGGTACATGAACATGCACTCGATCGGCCTGGAGCACGAGGGCTGGGCGGGCACGGCGGGCTGGTTCACCGAGGCGATGTACCAGACCTCGGCCGAGCTGGTCGCGCACCTGGCCGACACGTACGACATCCCGGTCGACCGCGCGCACATCATCGGCCACGACCAGATCCCGGGGATCCTGCCGGGGTACACGAAGAACGTGCACTGGGACCCGGGCCCGTACTGGGACTGGGACCACTACATGGAGCTCGTCGGGGCGCCGGTCGGCGGCGGGCTCGCGCCGACGACGGACGTCGAGGCCGGGGACGTCGTCGAGGTGGTCGCCGGCTACGACGACAACGCGAACCCGGTCACCGGCTGCGCGCAGGCGTCACCCGGGTCGCCGGGCTGCGTCGCGGGGGCCGGGACGAACTTCGTGCTCGCCCGCCAGGCCCCGTCGCCCGGCGCCCCGTACGCCCGCGACCCCGGCTGGAAGCCCGCGGGCGCCGACGGCACGACCTACGCCAGCGACATCAGCGCGCGCATCACCTCGGGGCACAAGCTCGTCGTCGCGCGGGTGCAGGGCGACTGGCTCGGCGTCTGGTGGGCCGGCTCTCTCGCGTGGGTCCACAACCCCGCCGACCGGCCGGTCGTCGTGCCCAGCACAGGGCAGACGGTCACCGTGACCGGGGACGAGGCGGCGTCCGTGTTCGGCCGGGCGTACCCGGAGGAGGCGGCGTACGCCGGGACGGGCGTCCCGGTGCAGGCCGTCGTGCCGATCGAGTACACGATCGGGGCCGACCAGGCGTACGTCGTCGCCGACGACGACGTCACGACGGACTACTACCGGGCGACCACGTTCGACGGGTCGGCCCCGGGCGACCGCACCGACGTGCGCGGCGAGGACGCCTACTACCAGCTCTGGTACGCGCACAAGCAGGTGTTCGCCCGCGCGGCCGAGCTCACGCTGCACGACCCGGTCGTCACCGACGTCGAGCGGCCGTCGGTGGTCGGCGACGCGCGGCCCGGCCGGGTGCTGCGCGCCGAGCCGGGGGAGTACCTGCCCGGCGACGCGCACGTCGGGTATCAGTGGCTGCGCGACGGGGAGCCGGTTGCCGGGGCCACCGGCGAGACGTACCGCGTGACCGGCCGTGACCTGCGGTCGCGGCTGTCCGTGCGGGTCACCGTCTCGGCTCCGGGGTACACCGCGGCGAGGTTCACCTCGGACCCGACCGACGCCGTCTGGCCGCGCTGACGAGTCGGACCCGGGGGGAAGCTCCGGTCGAGCCTGTCGAGACCCG
>NZ_BAAAPM010000003.1:524417-564763 GCF_039531145.1 Isoptericola hypogeus | reverse complement strand
TGGGTCGCTCGACCGGCGTTCTGGGTCGCTCGACCGGCGTTCTGGTTTGCTCGACCGGCGTTCTGGTTCGCTCGACCGGCATTCAGGTCACCAGTTGGGCGTCACCCCGGGGAGGTGGCGCGGGAGCTTCACGTGGTGCGGGTGGATGACGTACGTGAGCCCGTCGGTGGACGTCTGCCACACCCGCTCGAAGTTCTCGCGCGTGTACACGTTGCGCACGAGGTCGTTCGTCGCCTTGTTGGGGTCGTTGATGACGGGGTCGCCGTCGGCGGTGAACCCCACGATCGTCACCAGGTGCCCGTCGGTGCCGTACCCGGCCTCGGGCATCTCGGACTCCTCGAAGTTGATCGACACGACCAGCGGGATGCCGGCCGCGACGAACTTCTCCGCCTCGGCCAGCGACCGCAGCCGCGTCACGAACGACTCCAGCCCGAACCGGTGCGCGTACGCGGTGTTGAACGGCCAGTTGCCCGAGCCCTCGTAGGTGTAGTCCCACGTGTTGATGGCCGCGTAGTCCACCTGCGGGTCGCCGGCGGGGGCCTCGATGTCGCGCAGCTCCCACGGCGGGACCTGGAACCACTTGCCGTAGGAGTACTGCACCATCGTGGTCGACGTCGGGGAGCACCACACCTGGCCGCCGCCCCCGAACTCGGGGTACTCGCCGATGTGGGTGAGCTGCGAGTAGCCCGGGACGTCGAGCTCGACGTGCCGCCCCAGCGTGAAGTCGCTGGTGCCGGTGTAGCGCGACGACGGCAGGTACTCGTTGGTCATGGTGCTCACGGACGAGAGCCGCGGGGTCGCCGACGACCCGGCGGGCCGGTACAGCCGCACACGGGTCTGGAACGCGTCGGGCTCGTGCCCGCTCTTCGCCACATAGGTGTCGGTGAACAGGAACGCGTCGTCGTCGTTCTGCCCGTCCACCGACGTGCGGTGGATGTCGCCCACCGAGCCGTCGGCGGGCGCGAACTCGTCGCCCGACGCCCACCGGCCCATGACGAACCACTTGGTCCACGCGCCGTCGGCCTTGCGCCCCCGGAACTCGATCTCGACCCACGTGCCGGTGGGCGTCGTCGCGTTCCACGACGTGACCGACTCGTCGATCGCGTAGCCGGCCTCGACGACCGGCGAGGTCCAGGTGCCGGTCTCGTAGGCGACGGGCGTGCCGTCCCCGAACGGGTCCGTGTACGCGGTCGTCGGGCCGTCGCCGCTGCGCAGCACGAGCGCCCCGCCGATCCCCGGGCGCAGGTTGTCCCACGCGCCGTCGCGCAGGTCCGCCGTGCCGTCCCAGTGGGTGGTCGTGATCTTCGCCGCGTCGGGCGGGGGGTCGGTGGACGCCGCCGACGCGGCCCCGACCGGAGCCACCACCGCGCCCGCGGCGAGTGCCGCCGTCGTCGCCCTCATCCAGCCCCTCCGCACGATTCCTGCCCTGGTGCCGTCCATCCTGGTCGCCTCCTGAGCCAGCCGGGCGCCGGGCCGCTCCCGCCACCCATGGCGACGACTTTCCCAGAGAGCGCGTCGCGTGTCACTACCTTGCACGGCCGTACGTGCGCGCCCGAGGAGGCTCAGGGCAGCGGGCGCTCGCGGTCGGTCTCCGGGCCGAGCCACGCACCGGCGCCGAGCAGCACCGCACCCAGGGCGAGCACGCCCATGACCGCCGCGTCCGCGCCGACGGCGCCCTGGAGCGCGGGGAGCCACACGGGGTACAGCGCGGGCACGACGATCGACAGCGAGTAGCCGACGCCGTACCCGCTGGCGCGCACCCCGGCCGGGAAGCGCTCCGCCAGGTACGCGCCCACCGGGCCGTAGGCGGTGACGGTGACCAGCTGCAGCGCCACCATGAGCGCGACGACGCCGCCCGCGCCGCCCGCCGCGGCCAGCGCCCACCAGGTCGCGGGCGCGGCGACGACGGCGAGGGCCGCGAACGCGACGAAGAAGCGACGCCGGCCGGTCCGCGTCGACGCGGCGCCGCACGCGTGCATCACGATGGCCGACGCTGCGGTCGCGACCATCAGCGCGAACGACAGCGCCTGGGGGTCGAGCACCCCGCCGTCGCGCACCGCGGCGGTCATGGTCGGCACCGCCATCTGCGTCAGCAGCCACAGGCCGGACATGAGCACGAGCACCTGCGCCAGCGCGCGCCGGTGCGACCCGACCAGCACGTCGCGCAGGGGGTGGCGGCGCTGCGGGGCGCCGAGCCAGGCGTCCGAGTCCGGGACGACCGTCCGGTAGTAGAGGCAGAGGCCGGCGGCCATGAGGGCGCCGACGACGAACGGCACGCGCCAGCCCCAGGCGGCGTAGGCGCCGTCGGGAAGCGCGCTGACCAGCAAGAGCACGAGCGCCGCGATGGTCGTCGACGCCCACGGGGACATCGACATCACGAGCCCGCTGAGGTGCCCGCGGCGGCGCGGGTCGCTCCACTCCATGGCGAGCGGCACGGCCGCCGTGTACTCGCCGCCGACGAAGACGCCGCCGAGGAACCGCAGCGCGACCACGAGCGCGATCGTGCCGGCGCCGAGCACGGTGTGGCCGGGGACGACGGCGATGAGCGCGGTCGTGACGGCGATGCCGGCCAGCGCGACGCGGGTCGTGGCGGTGCGCCCGACGCGGTCGGCCAGCGGCCCGAACACGGCGGCGCCGATCGGCCGGCCGAGCAGCGTGGCGGCGAACACCCAGCCGGTCGCGCCGGCGAGGTGCCCGGGGCCGAACACGTGCTCGGCGGCGGGGGTGAGCGCCGCGACCGGCAGCATGATGTCGAACTGGTCGACGTAGTTGCCGAGCGCGCCGCCGCGCACCGCGCGGCGGATCCCCGCGGGCGAGGGCCTGGTGCGCCCGGCGCTAGGGCGCACGGCGCTAGGGCGCACGGCGCGGGGGCGCGCGGGGGCAGGGGTTGCGGAGGCAGGGGTCGTCATCGTCGCTCGCTTCCTTCGCCGGCATGACCCGGACAGGTTCGACGGTCGGAGCGGCGTCGGCTCCCTCTCAGCCCCTGGCAGGGGCTCCCGTGTGGACGCCGGCCAACCTAGCGCGGCAGCGGGTGTCCCGGTGGCTCGGGCCGGTGTGACCTGGCTCGCACCCCGCGCGGGTGGCGCATCGAGTGAGGCGACCCTAAGTTTGGCGAGGCTGCCCTTACCTGAATGCCCGGGGTGGCCTGCGTCTACCCCGAGGAGTCCCGTGACGAAGTCCTCCACCCTGCTCGGAGCCGCGACGGCGGCCGACTACGCCGGCGCGCTGCACGCCGTCGTCGACGACGTCGCGGCCCGCGTCGCCGCCGCTCGCCAGCCGTTCTGCGGCGCGAGCCGCCGCGAGCTGCAGGCGCTCGTCGACGACGTCGACCTCGACGGCGCGCCGGTCGGGACGCCCGCCGCGCTGCGGGAGACCGCCGACCTGTACGCCTCGCACGCCGTCTGGTTCCACCACCCCGCGTACGCCGCCCACCTCAACTGCCCGGTGGCGCTCCCCGCCGTGGGTGCCGAGGCGATGCTCGCCGCGATCAACACCTCGGTCGACACCTACGACCAGTCGACCGTCGCGACGCTCATGGAGCAGCGGCTGATCGGCTGGACGGCGGCGCGCATCGGGTTCGCGGACGGGGACGGGGTCTTCACCTCCGGGGGCACGCAGTCCAACCTGCAGGCGCTGCACCTGGCCCGCGAGCGCGCGCTCACGGGCGCCGACGGCGCCCGGCTCCGCGGGGCGGCGCGCCGCGAGCGCCTCGGGCGCCTTCGGGTGCTGGCCACGACGTCGGGTCACTTCAGCGTGGCGCGCTCGGCGCAGCTGCTCGGCCTGGACGACGGCGCGGTGGTCGCCGTCGGGACGGATGCGGCGGGCCGCCTGGACCCGGGCGCCCTCGCGCGGGCGCTGGTCGACGTCGAGCGTGCCGGCGACGTGGTGATGGCGGTGGTCGCGACCACCGGCACCACCGACCGCGGCTGCGTGGACCCGCTGGGGCCGGTCGCGGACCTGTGCGACGCCGTCGGCGCCTGGCTGCACGTGGACGCCGCGTACGGCGGCGGGCTGCTGCTCTCCCCGCGGCGCCGCCACCTGCTCGACGGCATCGAGCGGGCCCGCAGCGTCACCGTCGACTTCCACAAGACGTTCTTCCAGCCCGTGTCGTCCAGCGCGCTGCTGGTGCGCGACGGCGCCGACCTGGCGCGGGTGGCTTGGCACGCCGACTACCTCAACCCTGCCGAGGAGTCGGGCGAGCCCAACCCCGATCTCAACCTGGTCGACAGGTCGCTGCAGACCACGCGCCGGTTCGACGCGCTCAAGCTCTGGGCCACGTTGCGCGCCGTCGGCGCCGACGGCGTCGGCGCGATGGTGGACGCCGTCTGCGACCTCGCCGCCGCCGTGCACGCCGACCTCGCGGGAGACCCCGAGCTGCGGCTGCTCGCCCCGACCGACCTGTCCACCGTGCTGTTCCGCTACCAGCCCGACGGCGTGGACGACGCCCGTGCCGACGCGCTCGTGCCGCGCGTGCGGCGCGTGCTGTTCGACTCCGGCCGCGCGCTCGTCGCCAAGACCGTGGTCGACGGCCGGCCGTGCCTCAAGCTCACCCTGCTCAACCCGGACTCGACGCTCGACGACGTCCGGGCGGTGCTCGACCTGGTGCGCTCGACCGCGCACGGGCTGCTCGCGGGGGAGGAGCTGCTCGCGCTCGACGTCCCGCCCTGCCGGGGGACCCACCCGCGGCTGCCCGCCCGCTCACCCCTGCCGGAGGCCGTCCGATGACGCGCGACACGCACACCTACGACCTGCTCGGCGTCGGCATCGGCCCGTTCAACCTGGGCCTGGCGGCGCTCGCCGACCCGCTCGACGACGTCGACGCCGTGTTCCTCGACCGGCGGGACGGGTTCTCCTGGCACCCGGGCATGATGCTCGAGGGCGCGACGATCCAGGTGCCGTTCCTCGCGGACCTGGTGACGATGGCCGACCCCACGTCGCCGTACTCGTTCCTCGCGTTCCTCAAGGCCACGGGGCGGCTGTACCCGTTCTACGTCCGCGAGTCGTTCTACCCGCTGCGCGCCGAGTACGACCAGTACTGCCGCTGGGTGGCCGACCGCGTGGCCACGCTGCGGTGGGGGCGCGAGGTGGTGCGGGTGGACCGCGACGAGTCGACGGGCGACCTGGTGGTCGCGGCTCGTCTGCCCGACGGCGACGTCGAGACCTACCGTGCGCGGCACGTCGTCCTCGGCGTGGGGACGACGCCCCGGCTCCCGGGGCCGCTCGCGGCCCTGGCGGCCGAGGCGGCGGAGATCCCCGGCGCCGGGCCGGTGGTGCACAGCGCCCAGTACCTGCCGCACCGCGACGCGCTGGCCGCGTCGGGCGCGGTGACCGTCGTCGGGTCGGGCCAGTCGGCGGCCGAGGTCTACCGTGACCTGCTCGAGGACGCCTCGCCGGCCACGCACCGGGTGGACTGGGTGACCCGCTCGCCGCGGTTCTTCCCGATGGAGTACACCAAGCTCACGCTCGAGATGACGTCTCCCGAGTACACCGACCACTACCGGTCGCTCCCCACCGAGCTGCGGGAGATCCTCGGCCGCGAGCAGCGCGGCCTGTACAAGGGCATCAGCGGCGACCTGATCGACGACATCTACGACACGCTGTACCGCAAGTCCGCCCTCGGGCGCGAGGTGCCGACCACCCTGCTGTCGGACACGGAGGTGGTCGCGGCCCGCTTCGAGCCGGACGGTGCGCCCGACGGCGGTGGCGAGTACGTGCTCACCCTGCGGCACGGGCAGCTCGGGACCACGGCGGAGCATCGCACGCGCGCCGTCGTCGCGGCCACGGGCTACGGCGCGGGCGTGCCGGGCTTCGTGGCGCCCGGGCTCGTCCACCTCGACGAGCTGGGTCGCGTGGACGTGGCCCGCGACTACACCGCCGGCGCCGGCGGGCGGCTGCACGTGGGCGGCACGGAGGCGCACACGCACGGCGTGACCGCCCCCGACCTCGGGTTCGCGGCGTGGCGCAACTCGGTGATCCTCGCGCAGGTCACCGGTCGTGAGCCCTACGCCATCGAGCGGCGCATCGCCTTCCAGACGTTCGGCCTGCCCGACGGCGAGCTCGGCGGCGAACCCGCCCTGTCGTCGGCCGCCGCGCCCGAGCGGGAGGTGGCGCGATGACGACGACCCTCACCGAGCGTGCCGCCGCCCGCGTCGCCGCCGAGGCGGTCACCCTCGAGCCCGTCGACCCGGCGCGCGACGCAGCGACGCTGCACGCGTGGCTGGCGCACCCCGCGTCCGCGTTCTGGCGGATGGGGCACCTGGGCGTCGGGGAGGTGCGCGGCTACCTCGCCGACATCGCGGACCACGCCCACCAGGACGGCTGGCTCGGCCGCGTGGACGGGCGGCCGGCGTTCTACGCCGAGACCTACGACCCCGCGCGCGTGCTGCTCGCCGGCGTGCACGACGCCGAGCCGGGCGACCTGGGCATGCACCTGCTCGTGGCGCCGCCACCGGACGACCGGGCGCGGCGCGCGCCCGGGCTCACCGACGCGGTCATGGCCGCCGTCGTGCGGTTCTGCCTGGCTCCCGCGCCCCGTGGCCGCGGGGCGGCGCGCGTCGTCGTCGAGCCCGACGTGCGCAACCGCGCGATCGCCGCCAAGAACGCCGCCGCCGGCTTCCGCGTGCTGCAGGAGGTGGATGTCGTCGAGGACGGCGGGCACGCCAAGCGGGCGGCGCTGAGCGTCTGCACGCGCGCGGACTTCGCGGCGTCGCCGCTGGGTGCGCTCGCGGGGCACGGCGCCGAACTCGCCCCGCACCTGCGGCCCGACCTGGCGGAGCACGCGCACCGGCACCTGGCCGCCAAGGCGCTCGCCGAGCTCGCGCACGAGCGGCTCTTCCGCCCCGAGCCGGACGGTGACGGGCGGTTCGTCCTCGCGCTCGACGGCGTCACCTACCGGTTCGCGGCGCGCACGTTCGCGCTGGAGCACTGGGTGGTGGACCCGGCGTCCATCACCCGCACCGCCTCCGGCCCGGGCGGTGCCGGCGTCGAGCTGCCCGTGGACGCGCTCGAGCTGGTGGCCGAGCTGCAGCCGCTGCTGCGGATCCCCGACGACCTCGTGGCGACCTACCTCGAAGAGTTGTCCGCGACGCTCGCCGCCGCGTGCGCCAAGCGGGACCGGGAGCTGAGCGGGGCGTCACCGCAGGTCCCAGGCCTGCTGGCGGCGCTCGCGCCCGCGGCGGACGACGCCGACGCGGGAGACACCGGAGACGACGACCGCCGTCGTGCCGACGCGTTCCAGGCCGCCGAGGCGGCGATGACGGAGGGCCACCCCGGCTTCCTCGCGAACAACGGCCGGATCGGGTTCTCCCTCGACGACTACCGCGCGTACGCGCCCGAGCGGGGCGGGCGGATGCGCCTGCTGTGGCTGGCCGCGCGGCGCGAGCACGCCCACCTCGCCGTCGGCGGCGGCCTGACCGAGGACGGCCTGTACGGCGCGGAGCTGAGTGCGGCCGAGCGCGTGGCGTTCGCCGACCGGCTCGCGGCGCGCGGCCTCGACCCGGGCGCCTACCTGTACCTGCCCGTGCACCCGTGGCAGTGGCAGCACCGGGTGCCGATCACGTTCGCGGCCGACGTCGCGCGCGGCGACCTCGTGCCGCTCGGCCCGAGCTCCGACGAGTACCAGCCGCAGCAGTCGATCCGCACGATGTTCAACCGGACGCGGCCGGAGCGGCACTACGTCAAGGTGGCGCTCGCGATCCAGAACATGGGCTTCCTGCGCGGGATCTCCCCGGCGTACATGCGCGCCACCCCGGCGATCAACGACTGGGTGGCGGGCGTCGTGGAGGGCGACCCGGCGCTGCGCGACGCCGGGTTCGGCGTGCTGCGAGAGCGCGCGTCGATCGGGTACACCGGCGACGTGTACCACCGCACCGCCCACCCCGGCGCGCACCGCAAGATGCTCGCCGCCCTGTGGCGCGAGTCGCCGGTGCCGCGCACCGCGCCGGGGGAGCGGTTGGCCACCATGGCGAGCCTGCTGCACCGCGACGCGTCCGGTCGGTCGCTCGCGACGGCGCTCGTGCGCGCGTCCGGCATCGCGCCCGAGGCGTGGCTGCGCGCGTACCTCGACGCCTACCTGTACCCGCTGGTGCACTGCCTGCGCGCCCACGACCTGGCGTTCATGCCGCACGGCGAGAACCTCGTCCTCGTGCTGCGCGACGGCGTCGTGCGGCGGGTGCTCATGAAGGACATCGGGGAGGAGGTCGCCGTCCTCGGGGACCGAGACCTGCCGCCCGGCGTCGAGCGGGTGCGGGGCGTCGTCGACGCCGACGAGAAGGCGCTCGCCATCTTCACGGACGTGTTCGACGGTGTGCTGCGGCACCTCGCGGGGATCCTCGCCGTCGACGGTGTGCTCGGCGAGGACCGGTTCTGGGCGGTCGTGGCGGACGTCGTCGACCGGCACGGCGCCGAGCACCCCGGCCTGGCCGGCCGGGTCGACCTGGCGGTGCCGCGGTTCGCGCACTCGTGCCTCAACCGGTTGCAGCTGCGCAACACGCTGCAGATGGTCGACCTGACGGACCAGTCCGCCTCCCTGCTGTACGCGGGGACGATGGCGAACCCGGTGGAGCGGTGAGCGCTCCCCGGTTCGCGCTCTTCCGCGACGACCTCGGCGTGCCGCACGTGCGCGCGGGCTCGGAGGCGGACCTGGCCTACGGGCAGGGGTACGTCACCGCCCTGGACCGCGGATGGCAGCTCGAGGTGGACCGCTGGTACGGCGAGGGTCGGCTGGCCGCGCGCGTCGGGGCGGCGGGCCTGGAGTGGGACCGGTTCGCCGTCCGCGTGCGGCTCGCCGACACGGTGGCACGGGTGTGGGCGGCGCTCGCCGCGCCCGAGCGGGCGTGGCTCGCCGCGTACGCGGACGGCGTGCAGGCCGGCCTCGACGTCGGCGGCCGGGACACGCCCGAGCGGGCGCAGCTGGCGGCCGCGCTCGGCGGGGCGCCGCTGCCCGGCGACGAGCCGTGGCGCCCGTGGACGTCGATCGCCACCTTCCTCGTGCACCACGTGCTGTTCAGCGGGTTCCCGCACCTGCTGTGGCGCGAGCACGTGACGCGCACGCTCGGCACCACGCTCGGCCCGGCCGCCGCCGCGTGGTGGGGCGAGCACGACGGCGGCAGCCCGTCGTCGGGGTCCGACGCGTGGGCGCTGCCCGGGTCGCGCACGGCGACCGGCCTGCCGCTGCTGGCGGGCGACCCGCACCGCCTGCTGGAGCTGCCCGGCGTGTACCAGCAGGTGCGGCTCGCCCGGCCCGGCCACGACGTGGTCGGGCTGGCCTTCCCCGGCGTGCCCGGGGTGCTGCACTTCGGCCACGCGCTCTCTGCGGACGGCGAACCGGCGGTCGAGCTCGTCGAGACCACGGCCGCGACCGCCGTCGCCTGGGGGGTCACCAACGCGATGGCGCACCACGTCGAGCTCTTCGCCGAGGGCGACGACGCACGCGCGGCCGAGGCGGCCGTCGTCGCGTCGGGCGTCGAGACGGTCCCCGTGCGCGGGGGCGAGCCTGTCGTCGTGCGCTGGGCCGAGACGCCCCGCGGCCCGCTGGTCACCGACCGGCACAGCCTCCGGTGGCCCGTGCGGGTCACGTCCGACGCCGGGGTGGCCGCCTGGCGGGCGCTCCAGCGGGCACGGACCGCGCGCGACGTCGCTGCCGCCTTCGCGAGCTGGGTCGACCCGGTGAACCGCGTGCTCGCCGCCGACTCCACCGGGGAGGTGCTCAGCCTCACGGCGGGCCGGGTGCCCGTCGTCGCGCCCGAGGACCGCGTCGTCCCTGCACCCGCCTCCCCGCGAGACAGCGAGGCACCCGCGCGGTGGCGCGGGCTGCCCGAGCCGGTGGTCGTCGTCGACCTCGCCGTGGACGCCAACGAGCACCCGGATCGTCCGGGGCTCGACCTCGGCCACGCGTACGCCCCGCACCGCGCGGCGCGCGTGCGCGCCCTGCTCGCCGACCGGCCGCCCGGCGGCGAGACGGCGGCCGGGCAGGACCGCGTGCTCGCCGACACGCGGGACGGCGGCGCGGCAGAGCTCGTCGCCTGGCTCGGCCCGGTGGGGCCGTCGGCCGAGCCTGTCGAGACCAGCCGGTCCGCGCGCCACCGCTCCCGAGCGGACCGCCTGCGGGCGTGGGCCGCCGCGGGCGCGCACATGGACGCCGACGACCTGGGCGCCGCGCTGTTCGCCCGGTGGCGGCACGCTCTCGTGCGCCGCGTCGCCGCCGACCCGGCGCTCGCCGCGCTGCACGCCCCGCACGGCCTGCCGGCGATCTTCGCGCCGTGGCTCGACGTCGTCGCGCGCGTGGGCGAGGCTCTCGCCGCCGTCCTCGCGTCGGGCGTCGTGGACGCCGGCGCCGCCGCCTGGGCGGCGCTCGCGGACCTCGACGCCGACGGCGTCGACGACGGCGCGCGGGTCGACGGGCGCGACCACATGACCTGGGGCGACCTGCACCGCCTGGTCCCGCTGCACGCGCTGGACCTCGTGCCGGGCACGACGGCGCCCGCGGTGCCGCCGGACCGCACGAGGCGGCTCGGCGGCACCGGCGACACCGTGCGCTGCACCGGCGGCGTCCCGGGCGTGACCCACGCCGCGTCGCGCGGCTCGGTGGCGCGCTGGGTGTGGGACCTCGCCGACCGCTGCCACAGCCGCTGGGGCGTGCCGTTCGGCGCCTCCGGCGACCCGCGCTCGGCGCACTTCGCCGACCAGCACCCTGCGTGGGCAGACGCCCGCACGGTGGAGATCGAGACCGACTGGGCGCGGCTGCGCCCCGTACCCCTGCCGGAGGAACGATGACAGAGCACGCGCGACTGCCGGACGGCGGACGGGGCGAGGAGGTATGGCGCATCGACGTGCCGGGGGCGGGCACCCTCACCGCGCACGTGCTCGACCCCGTCGCCGACCTCGACCTGCTGCACGCGTGGGTCAACCGCCCGCACGCGGGGTTCTGGGGGCTCGGCGGCCTGAGCCGCGAGGAGCTGCGCGCCACGTACGCGTTCGTCGACTCCCTGCCCACGCACCACGCCTTCCTGGTGCGGTGGGACGGGGAGCCGGTCGTGCTCGTGCAGCTCTACCACCCGGAGGACGACCCCGTCGCGACCGCCTACGACGTGCGGGCCGGCGACCTCGGCCTGCACTTCTTCAAGGGCGGTGACGGCCCGGCGGAGCGCTACGGCGTGCCGGCGTGGGCGGTCGTGGGACCGGCGGTGCTCGCGTTCGCGTTCGACCGGCCGGGCGCGCGACGGCTGGTGGCGGAGCCGGACGCCGGCAACCGGGCGGCCATCGCGCGCATGACGGCGTTCGGCTTCGAGCCGGCCGGCACGGTGCGCTTCACCTCGGCGCAGGGCCCGAAGGAGGCGGTGCTCGGCTTCTGCTCGCGCGAGCGCGGGGAGGCGATCCTCGCGCTCGCCCGCACCGCGCGGGCCTGAGGACGCCCGTCGGTCGGGGCTACGCCTGCGGGTCGGCCGCCCGGACGCCGGCGGGGACCGGGCCGGTGGTGGTGCCGGGCACGAGCTCGACCGGCAGCGTCGTGCAGGTGGGCTCCTCGCCCGCGAGCACGCCCAGCACGGCGCGACCCAGCGCGGCGCCCTTGGCCTGCAGCGGCTGGTGCACGCTGGTGAGCACGTCGGGGGAGAGCCACGGCATGTCGATGCCGTCGAAGCCGGCGATCGAGACGTCCTCGGGCACCCGCAGCCCCAGCTCGCGGGCCGCGATGACCGCGCCGGCGGCGAGCAGGTCGGAGTGCGCGACGATCGCCGTCGGGCGCTCGGACTCGGGCACCCACGCGCCGAGGATCTCCGTGGCGGCGTCGCGTCCGTGCTCCACCAGCGAGGCCGGCGTCTCCCACGAGATCACGGGCTCGGCGACGTCGCGCACGCCCGCGAGCCGGTGCCGGGTCGAGGCGCGGTCGGCGCGGGCGAGCCGGGCGGCGTCGACGGGGCCGGACCGCTCGTCGGCGTCGAGCGGCAGCGTGATCTCCGCGATGCGGGTGTGCCCGAGCTCGAGCAGGTGCCGCACCGCCTCGGCGGTTCCGGCCCGGTCGTCGAGCGCGACGAGCGGGGCGCCGTCCACGCGCCCGCCCTCGCCCACGACGACGGGGACGTCGCGGCGCCGGAGGGCGGCGAGGGTCGCGTCGTCGGTGAGGACGCCCCACACGAGCACGGCGACGTCCATCGCCGCGGACTCCAGCAGCGGGTCGACGGCGGGCACGGACGACGGCGCACCGTCGCCGCCCGGACCGGGACGCCCCGCTGCCCCGCGAACGCCCGGGATGAGCAGCACCCCCAGGCCCTCGCTGCCGAGCACGTCGACGAGGCCGTCGAGGACCTTGACCGCGACCGGGTCGCGGAACGCCCGGCCGGGCTGGTCGCCGATGACGACCCCGACGATCCCCGATCGCCCCGAGCGCAGCTGGCGGCCGAGCGGGTTGGGGCCGGAGTAGCCGAGATCGGCGGCGGCCGCCAGCACCTTGTCCCGGGTCTCGGCGGTGATGGGACCGGCCCCGGAGAAGGCGAGCGACGCCGTCGACACGGAGACGCCCGCGTGCTCCGCTACCCGCGCGAGGGTCGGCCGGCTGCCGGGGGTGCGGCCCATCGGGCCTCCTTCCGAGGGTCGTGGACGGCGGGGCGTCAGCCTATCGTCGGCCGGGCGCCCCCGCTCGAATCGATGCGACGAATCGATTTGACTCGCCGCGCCCCAGGCCCGACGGTCAGGGGGTGAGCGCATCCGCCCGGCCGCCGCGCCGGCCCTCCGTCACGCCCCCGCGGCACGCCGTCCGCGCCGCGTGGGCGGTCTTCGTCGTCTTCGTCGTCGCCGGGGTCGGCATGTCGACCTGGGCGTCGCGGATCCCCGCGGTGCGCGACGGGCTCGGCTTCTCCGAGTCCGAGATGGGGGTGCTGCTCCTCACGGGCGCGATCGGGTCGCTCGTCGCGCTGCCCACGTCGGGCATGATCGCGTCGCGCATCGGGGCGGGGGCGACCTGCGTGACCTTCGCCGGGCTCAGCGCCGGCGGGTTCGCGGTGGCGACCGTCGCGGTCACGGCCGACCAGCCGATGCTCGTGCGCGTCGGCCTGTTCCTCGGCGGGATGGGAGTGGGCGTGTGGGACGCCGCCATGAACCTCGAGGGCGCCGTCGTGGAGCAGCGGCTCGGCCGGTCGGTCATGCCGCGCTTCCACGCCGGGTTCTCCCTGGGGACGGTCGCCGGCGCCGGGCTGGGTGCGCTCGCCGCGCACGCCGGGCTCTCCCTGCCCGCCCACGTCATCGGCGTCATGGTCGCCGACCTGGTCGTCGTCGTCGTGTGCGTCCGGTTCTTCGAGCCGACGCCGCACGGCGTGGGTGCGGACGGCGTGATGCCGGGCTCCGCGTCGTCCGCCGACACCGCGGCCGACCCCTCGACCGCCGTCGACGCCGGGCACTCCCTGCGCGACACCCTGGCGACGTGGCGCGAGTCGCGCACCCTCCTCGTGGGGCTCGTGGTCCTGGCCGCGGCCCTCACCGAGGGCGCGGCCAACGACTGGGTGAGCCTCGCCGTCGTCGACGGGTTCGGCACGGGCAACGCGGCGGGCGCCGTCGGCCTGGCGGTCTTCCTGTGCGCGATGACCCTGACGCGGCTCGCCGGGACGGCGCTCATCGACCGGCTCGGCCGGGTCACCGTGCTGCGGCTGTCGGGCGTCGCCGCGCTCGTGGGCGTCGTGGTCTTCGCGCTCGTGCCCGTCCTGTGGGTCGCGATGGTCGGTGTCGCGATCTGGGGCGCCGGCGCGGCGCTGGGCTTCCCGCTCGGCATGTCCGCGGCGTCCGACGACCCGCGGCGCGCGGCCCTGCGGGTCTCCGTGGTCTCGACGGTCGGCTACTCGGCGTTCTTCGTCGGCCCGGCGCTCATCGGCTTCCTCGCCGAGCACGTCGGCTACCGGGACGCGCTGCTCGTGCTGGCGCTGCCCGTCGTGGCCGGGCTGTTCGTCGCCGGGGCCGCCCGGCCGCTGGCCCCGGCGGGCGGCGCCGGCCCGGCGCGTACGCTGGACGGGTGAGCCTGCCTGCACCCAGCACCCCCTCCGCGCCCCTCGCGGCCACCGGTGCCGACACCGCCGCACCTGCCCTCGCCGAGCTCACGACCCTGCGCGTCGGCGGCCCTGTGGGCGCGTACGTCGAGACCACGACCGAGCGCGAGCTGATCGACGCCGTCCGGACGGCCGACGACGAGGGCGTGCCCCTGCTGGTGATCGGCGGCGGGTCCAACCTGCTGGTCGCGGACGAGGGCTTCGACGGCCTCGTCGTGCGCGACGTGCGCCAGGGCCTGGACGCCGACCTCGAGGACTCCTGCGGCACCGACGGCGCGTGCGGCGGCGCGAGCCTGCGGCTGCCCGCCGGCCAGGACTGGGACGCGTTCGTCGCCGAGGCGGTGGCGAACGAGTGGGTCGGCGTGGAGGCGCTGTCGGGCATCCCGGGCACCGTCGGCGCGGCCCCGGTGCAGAACATCGGGGCCTACGGCCAGGAGGTGTCCGGCGTCGTCGCGTCGGTGCGCACCTGGGACCGGCACACCGGCGCCCTCAAGACGTTCCCCCTCAGCGGGCTCGGGTTCGGGTACCGCACCTCGCTGCTCAAGCGCAGCATGCGCTCGGGCGGGGGCGAGGGGTCGCCCTGGTACCCCACGCCGCGGTACGTCGTGCTCGAGGTCAACCTGCAGATGCGGCTCGGCAGCCTGTCCGCGCCCGTCGGGTACGGCGAGCTGGCGCGGCGCCTCGGCGTCGGGGTCGGCGAGCGGGCGCCGTCGGCGGCGGTGCGCGAGGCCGTGCTCGAGCTGCGCGGCGGCAAGGGCATGCTGCTGGACGGCGTCGGCGGTTCTGGCGGTTCCGGCGGCCCGTCCGGTCACGCGCCCGACCACGACCGCTGGTCGGCGGGGTCGTTCTTCACCAACCCCGTGCTCCCGGTGGAGCAGGCCGGCGACCTGCCGCCCGAGGCCCCGCGCTTCCCGGTGCGGTCCGCGACTCCGGAGACGACCACCGGTCCGAGCCTCGGCGTCGTCGACCCCACGGTGGTCAAGACCAGCGCGGCCTGGCTCATCGAGCACGCCGGCTTCACCAAGGGCTTCGGTCTCGCGGGGGAGCACAGCCCCGCCCGCCTCTCGACCCGGCACACGCTGGCCCTGACCAACCGCGGCGGGGCGACGGCGGCCGACCTCGTGGCGCTGGCCCGCACCGTGCGCGACGGCGTGCGCGACGTCTTCGGCGTCGAGCTGGAGCCCGAGCCGGTCCTGGTCGGCACCGCCCTGTAGCCGCTGTGAGCATGAATCTGGCCCACTTTCGCGCACGAAAGTGGGCCAGATTCATGCTCACAGCACAGGCGGGGTCAGCGGACGATGACCGTGGTCCCGTTCGGGAGGCCCCAGGAGTCCCACAGCCAGCTGATCGCCGAGTTCGACAGGCGCACGCAGCCGTGCGACGCCGGGTACGGCGGGATGGACGGCGACCCGTGCACGGCGATCCCGCCGTTGAAGTACTTGGGGCGGTACATGTCGCCGAGCTCGAGCGTCGACGTGTGCATCCCGTCGATCCCCTTGTAGATCGAGAACGTGCCCTTCGTCGTGCGGGCGGGGTACGTCACGCCCTTCGCCTCGTACGGCACCTCGTTGCCGGACGACGCGTTGAACGTCCGCTGCACGACGCCGTCCTGCACGGCCAGCAGCAGCTGCCGGCCGATGTCGATCTCCACGACCTTGCCCGACGACGAGACCGCGCTCGGCCGCACGCCGTCGTCCAGCGCGGCCTGCGTCTTCGGGCCGACGACGCCGTCGCGGTACTGGCCGGCCGCCTTCTGCAGCGCCCACACGGCCTGCTGCGTGGCCGGCCCGAAGCTGCCGTCGGCGTCCTGCAGGAAGTAGCCCAGGTCCTGCAGCCGCTCCTGCAGCGCGACGACCCGGTCGCCCGTGTCGCCGTACTCGAGCATCCGGTCGCGGGCTTCGGCCGCTTCCTGGGCGGCCTTCTCTGCGGCCGCCTGCTCGGCCGCCTCCTGCTCGGCTGCCTCCTGCTCGGCTGCCTCCTGCTCGGCCGCCTCCTGCTCGGCTGCCTCCTGCTCGGCCTTCTCCTCGGCAGCCTTCTCCTCGGCGGCCTTCTTCGCGGCCGCCTTCTTGTCCGCGGCCTTCTTCTCGGCTGCCTCGCGCGCGGCGTCGTCCTCCGGCGAGGTCGTGGCGCTCTCGCCGCCGGTGGCGCCCGGGCTCGCCGTCGTCGGCTCCGTGGAGGGGGAGCCGACGGTGTCCGACGGCGTGGCGCTGGCCTCGACCGACGGCGCGGCGCCGGGCTCGGGCTCGGTGCCGTCGCCGGTCGGCGCGCAGCCGGCCACGAGCAGCGTCAGGACCGCCGCCAGGGCGGCGGGAACGCCGAGGCGCGGCGCCGTGCGGCGTCGCCTCGAGCCGGGAACCGTGCGCATGTCGCCCCTTCCACGCCGGCAGGCCGCGGCACCCGGTGCCGCGGGACTCCTACCGTGCCGTGCGTCGGGCCGTCGCGCGACCGCGCCGCACGAGGGCCCGCGGATCGTCATCGTGTCGTGACCTCTCACCTGCCCTGACGTGCGGGGCGGGCGGACCGTTGGGGCCGGCGGACGTCCGGATGCCGGGACGACGACGCGCCGTCCACCGCCGGGGGTGGACGGCGCGCGGCGCGACCTGCGGCGGCGTGGTCGTCAGCGCCGGTCCTCGCGCAGCACCGCAAGGCGGTGCCGGTACTCGGCCTCGTCGATCTCCCCGCGTGCGTACCGCTCGCCGAGGGCGTCGATGCCGCCCGCGCCCCCGCGGGCCCACGGCGGGCCGTACCGGCGTGCGCGCCGGGCGATGAGGAACACGACCGTGGCGAACAGCAGGAACCACAGGATCGGGAAGACGATCCACCAGCCCGGCCCGCCCCCGGCCCCGTAGGGGTGGACGGCGGCGGCGGCCGGCGCGGCGAGCGCCGCGGCGGTGGTGACGGTGGTGACCATGAGCGGTCTCCTTCCGACGGTGGCCCGCCCGCTGCGGGCCGTCTGGTTCCACCGTCCCGCGGCGGCGATCCGGCGTCGTCCCCCCGGCGTACCGACCTGGGTCGTCCCGCGGTACCGCCCCGTCCGACCGCGTTCTGCCGAACACGGGGTTGCGGTCGGAAAGCGGAGGGAAAGCGATCCGAACCCCGTGCTCGGCGGGGGTGGACCGGTCAGGGGGACCAGCCGGGGCGCACCACGCCGCCCTCGTAGGCGGCCACGACGAGCTGCGCTCGGTCCCGCGCGCCCAGCTTGGCCATCACGCGCGAGACGTGCGTCTTCACGGTCGACTCCGACAGGTACAGCGCGCCCGCGATCTCCTCGTTGGACAGCCCGCCGGCGACCTCGACGAGCACCTCGCGCTCGCGGGCGGTGAGCTCGTCGAGTCCGCGCGGAGGCGGCACGTCGCGGGTCGCCGCGGCCACCCGCGCGAGCAGCCGCCGCGTGACGCCCGGGGAGAGCAGCGCGTCGCCGGCGGCGGCCACGCGCACGGCCCGCACCAGGTCCGCGGGCTCCGTGTCCTTGACCAGGAACCCGGACGCGCCGCCGCGGATCGCCTCCGCGACGTACCCGTCCAGCTCGAAGGTCGTGACCACGACGACGTGCACCCGGCCTGCGCGCGGGTCGGCGACGATCCTGCGCGTGGCCTCGAGGCCGTCGAGGCCCGGCATGCGCACGTCCATGAGCACGACGTCGGGCAGCCGCTCGAGCGCGAGGCGCACCGCGTCGTCGCCGGTCGCGGCCTCGGCCACGACGGTCAGGTCGTCCTCGGCGTCGAGCAGCGCGCGGAAGCCGCCGCGCACGAGCGCCTGGTCGTCGGCCAGCAGCACCCGGATCGTCATTCGCCCTCCCGTCCCGGTGAGGTGTCGGGCTCACGGTCGCCCGGGGTGTGCCGTGGGTCTGGCACCTCGCGACCGGACGCTGTGTCGTCGGACGCCGGGCCGCCCGCAGCGTGCCCCGGGCCCGACGGCCCGGGTGCCGGGGGAGCGGCGAGCGGGATCGTCGCGTCGACGACGAACCCGCCCTCCGGCGTGCCGCCGACGTCTGCGGCCTGATGGCCCGTGCGCAGGGTGCCGCCCGCCCCCTCGACCCGCTCGCGCATGCCGCGCAGCCCGTACCCGGGCCTGCCCGCGGCGAGCGGTCCGAGCGGGCCGCCGTCGTCGGCCACCGAGACGCGCAGCCGCCCGCCCTCGCGGCCGACGTGCACCAGGACCGACCCGGCGCGCGGGGCGTGCCGGCCCACGTTCGTCAGGGACTCCTGCACCACCCGGAACACGACGCCCGCCACGTGCGCGGGCACCGGCCCGCCCGGGTCGACGTCGAAGTGCACGTCCGTGCCGCGGGCGCGCAGCGGCTCGGCGAGCCGGGGGAGGGCGGCGAGATCCCAGGTGGGCCCGCGGGACGCGGCGGCCGCACCGACCGCGGCCGCTCCGGTAGCGGCCGCGCCGGCGGCGGGCGTCCCGTCGACGGTGTCGCCGTCCGGCGTCTCGCCGCGGACGACCCCGAGCACTGCGCGCACCTCGTCCAGCGCGTCGCGGCTCGTCTCCTTGATCGACGCGAGCGCCGACCGTGCCTGCTCGGGGTCGCGGTCGAGCAGGTGCAGGCCGACGCCGGCCTGCACGTTGATCGCGGACAGGGAGTGGGCGAGCACGTCGTGCAGCTCGCGGGCGATGTGCAGCCGCTCGGTCGCCACGGCGGTGCGCTCGCGCTCCTCGCGCGCCGCGCGCCACGCCGCCGCCCGGGCGATGCGCTCGCGGATGCCCGTCGCGATCAGCAGGGCGACCGCCGTCCAGGCGGCCCCGCCGACCAGGCCCGCCAACCGCGGGTCGTCCTCGCGCAGCGTCGCCGCGGTCAGCACGGCGCCCCACATCAGCGCGGCGCCGGACCACGCGAGCACCCTCGACGTCCGCGCGGGGCCCGTGAGCAGCACCGTGACGAGCACGCCGACCGACCCGCCGAGCGCCGGCCCCCACGCGTACCCGAGCGCGAGGTAGGCGCCGATCGCGCCGACGGCGAGCAGCACGGCGAGCGCGGGCGGGCGGGGCCGCAGGATCACGAGCGCCGGGCCGACCAGGGCGAGTGCCAGCCCGAGCAGGTCCAGGTCGCGCGCGCCGGGCTGCCAGTGCGACGCCCCGACGGTCCCGACCAGGACGACGACGGCCAGCGCCACGCCCAGGAACAGGCGGGGGCGCCACCGGTCGAGCGGGCCGCGGTCCATGTCACGCACGGTACGTCCCACGCGTCCCGGGCGCGTCCGCCCACGGTGCCGTCAACCGTCGTCCCACGGTGCCGTCCGTCGTCGCCCCGAGGTCGAGGCGAGCGCCCGAGCTCGACGTCCCCGACCTCGAACCCGCGCCCGGCACCTCGAGCTCGGCGCCGGGTCGCGCGCGCCGCGCGACGCGGATGAGAGGGTTCTCATCGGCGTCTCACCCCTCGCTCGCGCGACCGGCGTGGGATGCGTGCCATGACCGCCACGCTCCTCGCGCCCGCCGACCACCGCGCCTGGCTCGACCTGCTCGCCGGCGGTGGCGCGGCGGACGTGCTCGCGGCGGCGCTCGCAGCCGACGGCGCCGAGCTCGACGCGTGGACGATCGACGGCGTGCACGCCCGCCCCGGCGCGGAGGTGACCGTCGGGTACGACGTCGTCGCCCGCCGCGGCTCCGGACCGGCGGCGCGGACCGCGCGCGAGCACCTGTTCGCCACCAGCGCCGCGGCAGGGGCGCTCGGCCCCGTCGTCTGGGCGGGCGGGGCCGAGCGCGGCGTCGTCCGGCTCGACAGCAGCGACCGGTCGCTGCACGTGTGGCGCCACCCGCACGACCCGGCGCTCCCCGGTCTCGCTGCGGGCAGCACCCCGGCGCGGGTCGCCGACCGGCTGCGCTCGGCCGGCGTCGACGCCGAGGTCGTCGCCCTCGAGACCGTCACGTACCGCCCCCTGCGCCGCGCGGTGCTGCGCGCCCGGACAGACGGCGCCGCCGGACCCCGCACGGTGTACGTCAAGGTGGTGCGGCCGTCGCGGGTGCGCGACCTGGTGCGCCGGCACGACCTCTTCTTCCGCGAGCCCGACGGGCGTGCGCGTCGCGCGGGCCGCGGCGGCCCCGACGCCTCGCAGGGCGGTGCCGGGCGGGCCCTGGCGGCGCCGCGGGTGCTGTCCTGGACCGCGGACGGGGTCGTGCTGCTCTCGGAGGTCCCGGGCGAGTCGGTCGCCGCCCGGGTGGCCGCGACCCCGGCGCTCGGGCAGCAGGACGCCGTCGACCCGGCGGAGATCCTGCGCGCCGCGGCCGGCCTGCCCGCCGCGGGCGTGGTGCTGGCGCGACGGCCCGCCTGGGCGGACCGGCTGGACCGCTACGCCTCGGCGCTGCCGGTGGTGCACGACGTCGACCCGGGTCGCGTGGCGCGTCTCGCGCGGCGGATCGGTGCCGTGGCGGCCGGCCGCGACCCGGGGCCCGTCGTCACGACGCACGGCGACCTGCACGCCGCGAACCTGCTGCTCGCCCCGGACGCGGCCTCGAGGTGGCCGCGGGTCGGCGCGGTGCTCGACGTCGACACCCTCGGCCCCGGCCACCGGGTGGACGACCTGGCGTGCGCGGTGGCGCACCTCGCCGTGCTGCCGACCCTCGCGCCGGGGACGTACGCCGGAGTCGGCGGCCTGCTCGACGCCTGGCTCGAGGCGTTCGACGCCGCCGTCGACCCGGCGCTGCTGCGGTCGCGCGCCGCGGCGGTGGTCGTCTCGCTCGCCGTGGGGGCCGCCGACGCCGGCCTCGCGACGGCGTGGCTCGCCGTCGCCGAGGACCTCGTCGACGGGGCCGCGAGTTCCTGAGAGCCCTCTCACGCCCGGCTCCTGGAGGTCTCACCGGCCGCGACCAGGCTGAGGGCATCAGGACACGCAAGAGACGCACGAACCACAGCACGCACCACAGCACGCACGGCACGGACCACACGGAGGAGTCAGGATCATGAAGGCACGTAGCGCATGGATCGTCAGCGGGGCGCTCGGAGCGGTCGGCCTCGGCGCGACCGTCGCCACCGCGCAGGGGATGTTCGACGCGCCCGAGGACGACGTCGTCTCGTCGGCCGTCCAGGTCGGGGACGCCGCGACGTCGGCCGGCGAGCCGGGCGGCGGGGCCGGCGCGACGCCGTCGCCCGCCGACGTGCAGAACGGCTCGTCGATCACGACCGTGACGGCCGGGTCGGCGGCCAGCCCGGCGACCGCCCCGACGTCGCACACGCCGACCTCGCCGGCGAGCCCGGTGACCGCGCAGACGCCGGTCACGCCCGCGTCACCCACCACGGCCCAGACGGCCCAGACCGCGCAGTCGGCGGCGTCGGCGGACTGACGACGCGGCACGCTCAACCGGACGCCGGTCGAGCCTGGAGAGACCAGCCACAAGGTCTCGGCAGGCTCGGCCGGCGTCGTGGTGTCGGCAGGCTCAGGCCAGCCGGTACCCCATGCCGCGCACGGTGACGAACCGCTCGGCGCCCAGCTTGTTGCGCAGGTAGCGCACGTACACGTCGACGACGTTGGAGCCGGGGTCGAAGTCGTAGCCCCACACCCGTGACAGCAGCTGCTCGCGGCTGAGCACCTGCCCGGGGTTGCGCAGGAACGCCTCGGCGAGGGCGAACTCGCGCGCCGACAGGTCGACCTCGGCGTCTCCGGCGCGCGCCCGCCGCGTGCGCAGGTCGAGGCTGAGGTCGCCGTGGCTGAGCACGGTGACCTCACCGGCGGGCTCGGCACGCAGGCGCAGCCGGATGCGCGCGAGCAGCTCCTCGAAGCGGAACGGCTTGGGCATGTAGTCGTCCGCGCCGCCCTCCAGCCCGGCCACCGTGTCCGACACGGACGTGCGGGCCGTGAGGATGATGACGGGCAGCGTCACCCTCGCCTCCCGCAGCCGGCGCAGCACGGTGAAGCCGTCCTGGTCGGGCAGGCCGAGGTCGAGCACCATGAGGTCGAAGTCGCCGGTGCTCGCGAGGTCGAAGGCCTCGCGGGCGGTGGCGACGGTCGTGCTGGCGTAGCCCGCCGACCGCAGTCCCTTGGCGACGAACGATGCGATGCGGGTCTCGTCCTCGGCGACGAGGATCTGGCTCACGGGGCGGTCCTTCCTTCCGTGTGGGGGGTGCCCTGCGCGGGCTGGTCGTGGTGCGCGGGCGGCAGCGGTACCGGGCGGTTCGCGGGCGGCAGGTCGGGCGTGGGGGCGGTGAGCGGGCTCGCCGCGGTGCGCGCCGGCGGCGGCACGGGGCCGTACGGCGTGCCGCCGCCGCGCCGGCCGCCCGCCGGCCCGAAGCGGTCCACGCCGTCGGCGTCGGCGTCGGGCACCGGGCGCACCGGGATCACGACGCTGAGCGTCGACCCGCGCCCGGGCACCGAGTCGACCGTGACCTCGCCGCCGTGCCCGTCGGCGATCGCGGACACGATGGCCAGGCCGAGGCCGGAGCCCTCGCGGCGCTGCCCGTCCTGCTCGCCGCGGGCGAACCGCTCGAAGATGCGCTCCACCTCCTCGGGCGCGATGCCGATGCCCTCGTCGCGCACCCACAGCCGCACCCGGGAGCCGTCGTGGTTGGTGCGCGAGCCGATGGCGATCACGCTGCCCGGCGCGGAGAACTTCACGGCGTTCGCGGCGAGCTGCAGCCAGGCCTGCGTGAGCCGCTGGGCGTCCGCGAGGGTGCGCGCGTCCGTGCGCGAGTCCACGAGCCACGTGCGGTCGCCCAGGGGGCGCGCCTTGTCGAGCACGTCGTCGGTGAGCCGCCCCAGCTCCACCGGGGCGGGTCGCACGAAGTCGGGCTGCCCGACGGTCGCGAGGGTCACCAGGTCGTCGACCAGGCGGTGCATCCGGTCCAGCTCGTCGAGAGCGAGATGTCGGGTCTCGGCGGTGTCGGCCGGGTCGGCCGGGTCCATGAGCTCGAGGTGCCCGCGCACGATCGTCAGGGGGGTGCGCAGCTCGTGGCCCACGTCGTCGAGCAGCCTGTGCTGCGCGTCGAACGAGCCCTCGAGCCGGTCGAGCATCGCGTTGAACGCCCGGGAGAGATGGGTGAGGTCGTCGTTGCCGCTCTCGGGGATCCGGGCGGACAGGTCGGTCTCGCCGATGGTCTGCGCGGTGCGCGCCAGCACGCGGATGGGCCGCAGCAGCCTGCCGGCGAGCAGCCAGCCCACCACCCCCGTCACGACCAGCGCGGCGAGCGCCACGTAGGCGTAGCTGCGGAAGACCGCCTGGGTCTCGGCGTGCTCGGCGACGCGGTCGTAGGCGAGGACGAGGGCCGCCGGCTCGGACGCCGCGGTGGCGCCGGACGCCTCGCCGAGCGCCGCGACCGGGGCGACGAGCGCCCGGTAGTCGGTGGTGGCCGTGGAGATCGTGCGCAGCATCGCGTGGTCCGCGCCGAGCAGCGGGGTGACGGCCTCGACGAACGCCGCGTCGTCCTCGAGGTGCACCTCCACGGCCTGCTGGGACACGAGCGGGCTCTTCCCGGTGCGCAGCCCGATGACGCCCTCGTGGCTGGCGGGCACGTCGAGCTGGATCGCGGCGACGACGACCTCCTCCGCGGAGGAGAACGGGTCGCCGGTCACCGGGTCGACGCCCGAGGCGGCGAGGGTCTCCAGCTCGCTGAGGCTCTCCAGCAGGTCGTCGTCGATGCGCTCGTCGACCTGCCGGTACGTCAGCCAGTACGCGGTCGCACCCGAGAACCCCAGCGCCAGCGCGGTCAGCGCGAGCAGGGTCGCCAGGATGCGGGTGCGGACGGTCAGCCCTCCGGCGGGGCCCGGTGCGCGCACGGTCAGTCGTCCCCGTCGTCGTCGCCGTCGTCGTCCGCGTCGTCGTCATCGTCGTCGTCATCCGTCGGAGGGACGGGCGCGACGCCGCCGTCGTCGGCCTTCGTCGGTCGCGGGTCCGGCTCCTCGGACCTCGGCTTCTCGGACTTCGGCTTCTGGGGCTTCGGGGTCGCCTCGTCGGACGGCGTCGGCGACTCCGGCGACGGGGTGGGCGACGGCGAGGGCGAGACGACGACCACGCCGCCGACGTCGCGGTCCTCGGGCTGCGACGCGGTCGTCGCCGTCACGATCCCGCCGACGGCGACGACGAGGACGATCCCGAGCACCCAGGGGAGCACCCGGCGCATCGTCCGCCCGCCCGACCGATCAACCATGGTCCGATCATCCCGTGGGCGGATGAGATGGAGATGAGAGGTCCGGGTCACCGGCCGCGAGCCAGTCGTCGACCCCGGCGAGCAGCCGGGCCCGCGTGCCCGACGACGCCCGGCTCGCGCGGATCGACGCGCGCGCGAGGTCGGCGAGCCCGGCGTCGGTGAAACCGTGCTCGCGCCGCGCGGACTCGTACTGGTCGACGAGCCGGGAGCCGAACAGCAGCGGGTCGTCCGCGCCGAGGGCGACGTGCGCGCCCGCGTCCACCAGGGTGCGCAGCGGCACCGCGGCAACGTCCGCGTACACGCCGAGGCCGACGTTCGACGCGGGGCAGACCTCCAGCGCCACGCCGGCGTCGACCAGCTCCGCGAGCAGGGCCGGGTCCTCGCCGGCCCGCACGCCGTGCCCGAGCCGGTCCGGGGCGAGGGCGTCCACGACCTCCCGCACGTGCGCGGGCCCGAGCAGCTCGCCGCCGTGCGGCACCGACGCCAGCCCGGCGCGCCGGGCGATGCCGAACGCCGCGGCGAACTCGCCCGTGTCCCCGCGCCGCTCGTCGTTGCTGAGACCGAAGCCCACCACCTCGCCGGGGCCGTCGCCCGCGTACCGGGCGGCGAGCCGGGCGAGGACGCGGGCGTCCAGCGGGTGCCGGGTCCGCGACGCGGCCACCACCACCGCCACCTCGACGCCGTGCGCGGCGCTCGCGGACCTCGCGGCGTCCAGCACGATCTCGACGGCCGGTGTGATGCCGCCGACGAACGGGGCGTACGACGTCGGGTCCACCTGGATCTCGAGCCGGCCGGAGCCTTCCGCCGCGTCGTCGGCCGCCGCCTCGTCGACCAGGCGGCGCATGTCCGCCTCCGAGCGCACGCAGGCCCGGGCCGCGTCGTACAGCCGCTGGAACCGGAACCAGCCGCGCTCGTCCGCGGGCACCCGCAGCGGGTCGTCGTCCAGGAGCGCGGCCGGTACGCGGACGCCGTGCTCCTGGGAGAGGTCGCGCAGCGTCGCGACCCGCATCGAGCCCGTGAAGTGCAGGTGCAGGTGGGCCTTGGGGAGCTTCGCCAGGTCGCGCACCCGTGCAGTCTGGCTCAGGGCAGCCAGCCGCGCTCGCGTGCCACGGTGACGGCGGCCGTACGGTCGTCCACCCCGAGCTTCGCGAACGCCCGCAGCAGGTGCGTCTTGACGGTCGCCTCGGCGATGAACAGCTCGCGTCCGATCGCGGCGTTCGAGAGCCCGCGGGACACCTGCGCGAGGACCTCCGCCTCGCGGGCGGTGGGTCGCTCGCCCGCGGTGCGCACGGTGCTCACCAGTCGCGTCGCCACCCCCGGCGCGAGGACCGTCTCGCCCCGGGCGGCGGCCCGGACCCCCGCCACCAGGATCTCGCGCGGGGTGTCCTTGAGCAGGTAGCCGGTGGCCCCGGCCTCGACCGCGCGCAGGATGTCGGCGTCGGTGTCGTAGGTGGTGAGCACGACGACGGCCGGGCCCGTCCCCGCGATCCGGGCCGTCGCCCCCACGCCGTCGAGCCGGGGCATGCGCAGGTCCATGAGCACGACGTCCGGCGCCAGCTCCCGGGCCAGCGCCACCGCGGCCTCGCCGTCCGGCGCCTCGCCCACGACCTGGACGTCCGGCTCGCCGTCGAGCATGCCGATGATGCCGGAGCGGACGACGGGATGGTCGTCGGCGACCAGCACCCGCACCGCCGCGCCCGCCGCGCCCGGGGAGCCCCCCGGGCCGCTCACGACGGGTCCCCGTCGGGCAGGCGCACCGCGACGCGCGTGCCGCCGCCGCCCGCCGGGCCGACGTCCAGCGTGCCGCCGGCCGCCCGGACGCGCTCGCGCATGCCCGCCAGCCCGATCCCCTCGGCGTGGTCGGGCGGCAGCCCGCGCCCGTCGTCGGTCACCTCGAGCCGGATCCCGGCGTCGGCGGTGTCGCCCCGGACGTCGAGCCGGATCGTCACGGCGTGCGCGCCGGCGTGCCTGCGCACGTTGGCCAGCGCCTCCTGCGCGGCGCGGAGCACGACGACGTCCGCGGCGGCGTCCCGGGCCGCGCCGCCCGCCCTCGTGCGGGCCAGCGCGGCGTCCGTGACGTCGAGCAGCACCGAGGTGCCGGTCTCCGCCGTGAACCGGTCCGCGAGCCGGCGCAGCGCCTCGGCGAGCGTCGACCCCTGCAGCCCCACGGGCGCGAACGCCGCCACCAGCGCGCGCGCCTCGGCGAGGTTGTCGCGGGCGGTCTGCTCGATCAGGTGCAGCCGCTCGCGGGCCTGCCCGGGCTCGCCGCGCCCGAGGGCGGCCTCGGCCGCCTGCGACTGCGTCACCACGCTGGTGAAGCCCTGCGCGAGGGTGTCGTGGATCTCCCGCGCGATCCGCTCGCGCTCGGCGGTGACGCCGGCGGCGTGGTGCGACTCGGCGAGCCGGGTCTGGGTGGCGCGCAGCTCGTGCAGCAGCCGGGCCCGCTCCTCGGAGAGCCGCATGGTCGACGCGAACCACAGCCCCAGCAGCACCGAGAACGCGAGCGCGACGCCCATCTCGGGGATGGCCTCGAGCAGCGTGGGGACGTCGAACCCGCCCTGGGCAGCGACGGCGAACGAGGTCGCGACGGCGAGGGCGCAGCTGGCGACGACGGCGTGCCGCGGCGGCTCGAGGAGCATCCACAGCTGCGCGAACGCGGCGAAGAGCAGGAACGTCGCGGAGCCCGCCTGGGCGACCGCGACCGACGTCCCGACGATCAGCACGACGACGTAGACGAGCGCCCGCCGCTGGTCCCTCGTCCGCGCGGCGCGGGCGCCCCACACGGCGTAGGCCAGCAGGATCGCGGCCATGGCGCCGTACGCGATCCACAGCTCCCGGCCGCGGACGTCGCCCAGCGGGAGCGCGACCGCCGTGAGGAGGACGATCGCGACGAGCCCGGCGTCCCACCAGGGGACCTGACGGTCCCACTGGTCGACGGTGGCGTGCCACGCGACGTCGTCCGGGTGGCCGGGATCCTCGTCCTCACCGCCGCCGCCGCCGCCGCGGCCGCGGCCGTCAGCCGTCGTCACGACGACGCCACCGGAACGTCCGAGCCCCGACCACGAGGCCGATCAGCAACCATGCGGCCAGTACAGCAGCGGTAGCGACGTGCTGCCAGGACCCGCTCGGCTCGAGGGCGACCAGGTCGTCCGGCAGGAAGACGGACCGCATGCCCTGCGCGATCCACTTCAGCGGGAACACGGAGGCGACGGACTGCATCCACCCCGGCAGGGCGAAGAACGCGAAGAAGACCCCGGAGACGAACTGCAGCACCAGCACGACGGGGGTCACGATCGCGTTCGCGGACCGTCCCGACCGCGGCAGCGACGAGAAGCCCACCCCGCAGACGGCGCCGCACGCCGTGCCGAGCACGAACACCCAGGCGAACGTGAACCAGCGACCGGGGTCGGACGGCATCGGGACGTCGAAGGCGACCGCCGCGACGACCAGCAGGAGCGCCGTCTGCGGGATCAGGGTCGCCAGCGTCAGGAGCACCTTGCCGAAGAAGTAGGACGTGGCTGGCAGCGGCGTGGCGCGCAGGCGTCGCAGGGTGCCGTCGTCGCGCTCCATCGCGATGGAGATCGCCAGCGTCTGGAAGCTGGTGAGCATGATGCCGGTCGCGATCATGCCGGGCAGGAAGTACTGCGCGTAGTCGATGGAGACCCCGTCTGCTCCCTGCTCCTCGCTGCCGAACACCGTGGAGAAGATCGCGAGCATCAGGACGGGGTACGCGAAGATGAACACGACCGAGTCGCGCTCGCGCCAGAACTGGCGGAGCTCCACGCCGGCGCGCACCCCGGCGAGCCGGGCGGCGCCGGGCAGCCGCGTGGCGCGGGGTCTCGGGGCGGTGCTCCGGGCAGGCGACAGGGTGGCGCTCATGACTGGTCCTCCGTGCTGTGGTCGAGCTGGTCCGTCGGGTGGCGGAGGAGCCCGAGGTACACGTCCTCGAGGCTCGGCCGGGTCACGCGCAGGTCGGTGATCTCGCCGCCGCCCGCCGCGGCGGTGAGGCGGGCGACGAGGGACGTCGGGGTGCTGGTGCGCTCGGAGCGCGCCTCGCCGTCGGCCGTCCACGAGACGACGGGCACGCGGGCGTCCGGACCACCCAGGGTCTCGGGGGCCCCGGTCGCGACCACCGTGCCGTCGCGGACGACGGCGACGCGGTCGGCGAGGTGCGCAGCCTCGGCGAGGTCGTGCGTGGTGAGCAGGATGGTCGTGCCGGTCCGCCGCAGCCCGAGGACGAGGTCCCAGAAGTCGCGGCGCGCCTGCGGGTCGAACCCCGTGGTGGGCTCGTCGAGGAACAGCAGCTCCGGGCCGCCGACGACGCCGAGCGCGACGTCGAGGCGCCGGCGCTGTCCGCCCGAGAGCGAGCGCACGCGCGAGCGCTCCTGCGGTCGTAGGCCGACGGCGTCGATCACCTGGTCGGGGTCGCGGGGCGCGGGGTAGTAGCGGGCGGTCGAGCGGACGCACTCGGCGACGGTGAGGTCCGCCTGGTCGCGCGAGTCCTGCGCGACGACGCCGATCCGGGCGCGCCAGGCCCGTCCCGCCGTGGCGGGGTCCTCGCCCAGCACGCGGACCTCGCCCGCGTCCCGCGACCGGAAGCCCTCGAGGATCTCGACGGTGGTGGTCTTCCCCGCGCCGTTGGGGCCGAGGACGGCGACGATCTCGCCGGCGTGGAGGTCGAGGTCCAGGCCGGCCACGGCGTGCTTGGGCCCGTACCGCTTGCGCAGGCCGCGGACGCGGACGACCGCGTCGGTCTCCGGGCGGGGGAGCGCGGAGCCGGGGCTCGGGGGGATCGCGGTGCTCGTCGCGGGGTCGCTCGTCGTGAGGTCCATGTCCCGAGCCTGGCGGGACGCGCCCCGGGCGCGTGAGGACCGGACGGCGGGACCTGCCGTCCACCGGTCGGTGGACCCGCAGGAAGGGCGGACGTCGCGGTTCGACCCACGCCCCGGCGTCGCGTACAGTTGTCCCTCGGTGGTTGATGCCCGCCAGGTTCGAGCGCGCCCTGCGGGGTGGTTCGGGGGGCGTCGAGCACGAAGGGTAGTGGCGCAATTGGTAGCGCAGCGGTCTCCAAAACCGCAGGTTGCAGGTTCGAGTCCTGTCTACCCTGCCAGCGTGATCCCCCGCGGGGCCGCGCGCAGCGGGGCCACACGCAGCGTGACCCCGGAACGCCAGGAGTCTGTGCCGTGGGTGCGTCACCGGCAGGTGGCGCGGCCGCGGTTCCATCGCGAAACGGGGTACTGCAAGTGAGCGAGTCGCCGGCCGAGGCCGTCCACGACGGCGCGGGCGCCCGCGAGGGCAAGCGCCGCAACGTCTTCGCCCGCATCGCGCTCTTCGTCCGGCAGGTCGTGGGCGAGCTGCGCAAGGTGGTCACCCCGACGCGGTCGGAGCTGATCAACTACACGATCGTGGTCCTGGTGTTCGTCACCGTGGTCATGCTCTTCGTGACGGCGCTCGACTACGTCATCGGACTGGGCGTACTCGCCGTCTTCGGCGACTGACCCCGCCTCGCAGGACGTCCGTCAGGGCGCCCGCCGTCCACACAGCAGCAGTCAGAAAGCAGGTTCGTTCGTGTCCCAGGATCCGCTGGACCAGACGGAGAACGTCGACCCCACGCAGCCCGACGCCGACGGCGACGCGGCGGACATCGACGTGCCCGCGGACGAGACCACGGACGCGGCCGGCGAGCCCACCCCCGACGAGGCCGACGTCGTGACCGACGAGGCCGTCGCGACGGACGAGGCCGACGAGGATGTCGAGGACGCCGACGCCGCTGGCACCGACGAGTCCGAGCGCCCGGCGGACGCCGACGGCGACGTCGTCGAGGACCCGGCCGAGGAGTTCCGCCGCACGCTGCGCTCGCAGTTCGGCGACTGGTACGTCATCCACTCGTACGCCGGCTACGAGAACCGTGTGAAGGCCAACCTGGAGAACCGCATCCAGAGCCTGAACATGGAGGACTACATCTTCCAGATCGAGGTCCCCATGGAAGAGGTGACCGAGATCAAGAACGCGCAGAAGAAGACCGTCCGCCGCGTCCGCATCCCCGGTTACGTCCTCGTGCGCATGGACCTCACCGACGAGTCGTGGGGCGCCGTGCGTCACACCCCCGGCGTCACGGGCTTCGTGGGCCACACGCACCAGCCGGTCCCGCTGACGCTCGACGAGGTGTACTCGATGCTCGCCCCGTCCTTCCTCGAGGCGCAGCCGGAGGCCGGCAAGCCCGCCGCCGCCGCCTCCTCCGGGGCCTCGCAGGCCGCGGCGATCGAGGTCGACTTCGAGGTCGGCGAGTCGGTCACCGTCACCGACGGGCCGTTCGACACGCTGCCCGCCACGATCTCCGAGATCAACGTCGAGGCCGCGAAGCTCAAGGTCCTCGTCTCCATCTTCGGCCGGGAGACCCCGGTCGAGCTGTCGTTCAACCAGGTCGCGAAGATCTGATCTCCCCGGTCTGACGTCGGGCGGCCTCGTCGCCCGACCGTGAACGCAGCACTGCAACCGGGTCATCGCCCACGGCGTCGGCCCACGAACAGAAAGCAAGGAACGCGACATGCCTCCCAAGTCCAAGAAGGTCTCCGGCCTCATCAAGCTCCAGATCAAGGCCGGCGCGGCCACGCCCGCCCCGCCGATCGGCCCCGCGCTCGGTCAGCACGGCGTGAACATCATGGAGTTCTGCAAGGCCTACAACGCGGCCACGGAGTCGCAGCGCGGCAACGTGATCCCCGTCGAGATCACCGTGTACGAGGACCGCTCGTTCACGTTCATCACGAAGACGCCGCCGGCCGCCGAGCTCATCAAGAAGGCCGCCGGTGTCGCCAAGGGCTCCGCGACCCCGCACACGGTCAAGGTCGCGTCGCTGACCTCGGACCAGGTCCGCGAGATCGCGCAGACCAAGCTGGCCGACCTCAACGCGAACGACATCGACGCCGCGATGAAGATCGTCGCCGGCACCGCCCGTTCGATGGGCATCACCGTTTCCGAGTGACGCCCCGCGCCGGCCCGGAGCGATCCGGTCCGGCGCACCCCAAGTCCCGGCGAGCGCCGGGCACGTGGAAGGGTCCGCGCGGACCCGCAGACCACGACTGCAGAAGGAGAAGCAGATGGCAACGCGCAGCAAGGCATACCGCGCCGCCGCGGCGAAGATCGACCGCGACGCGCTCTACGCGCCCCTCGAGGCGGTCCGCCTCGCCAAGGAGACCGCCACGGTCAAGTACGACGCGACCGTCGAGGTCGTGTTCCGCCTGGGCGTCGACCCCCGCAAGGCCGACCAGATGGTCCGCGGCACGGTCAACCTCCCGCACGGCACCGGCAAGACGGCCCGCGTGCTCGTCTTCGCGAACGCCGCCAAGGCGGAGGAGGCCCGCGCGGCCGGCGCCGACGAGGTCGGTGGCGACGAGCTCATCGCCAAGGTCGCCGACGGCTACACGGACTTCGACGCCGCCGTGGCGACGCCCGACCTCATGGGCAAGGTCGGCCGTCTGGGCAAGGTGCTGGGCCCCCGTGGTCTCATGCCGAACCCGAAGACCGGCACCGTGACGATGGACGTGGCCAAGGCCGTGTCCGAGATCAAGGGCGGCAAGATCGAGTTCCGCGTCGACAAGCACTCGAACCTGCACTTCATCATCGGCAAGGCCTCGTTCGACGAGACCGCGCTGGTGGAGAACTACGCGGCCGCGCTCGACGAGGTCCTGCGCCTCAAGCCGTCGTCCTCGAAGGGCCGATACATCACCAAGGCCACGATGGCGACGACGATGGGCCCGGGCATCCCGCTCGACCAGTCGCGCACCACGAAGCTGCTCGAAGAGGTCTGATCCTCCGAGGGTCCCCGCGGACCCTCGAGCGACGACGCACGGCCCGGCACCCCGCGAGGGGAGCCGGGCCGTGCGTCGTTCCCGGGACCGCACCGTCTCCGGCACCCGGGCAGGTCAGGCCCCGGAGGCGGTCACGGCCCGTGGTGATGCTGCTCCAGCCCGGGCAGGCCGGGCAGGTGGTGCTCGCCGTGCGGCACCGCCCGGGCACCGGCCTCGGTGTCGGCGAGGCCGGCCGTCGTGATGGTCGACACGACGACGGCGCCCACGAACAGGAGCGCCAGCGAGGCACCGGCACGCCGCGGCTGCCGGCCGTGGGTCGTCGTGCCGTGGCCCGGCGCCGGTCGGTCCGGGCCGGACGGGCGCGGCCGGGTCATCGCGCCGACCGTGGCGGCGGCCGCGAGCTGGAGCGCTGCGGCCGCGGCTGCGGCCGCGCCGAAGTGCCCGCCCGGAGCCAGCGCGAGGAGGATGCCCAGGACGCTCACGGCGACGAGCCCTCCGACAGAGGCCTGAACGAGCACGGTCGTGCTCGTGGTGCGCCACGGGACCGCGCGCAGGACCAGCACCGCCGCGACCAGCTCGACGGCACCCACCACCAGGGCGAGGACGGCCTGCGGGTGGGGGAACGTGCCCCGCACCAGACCGAGGTCGACCAGCCCGGCGCCGACGAGGGCGAACGCGACGAGGACGCGCGCCAGGGGCTGTGGCCCGGTCACGCGACCGCGGCGGCGCCCGGCGCGGTCTCCCGGTCCGCGGCCAGGCCCACGCCCAGCAGGAGGATCGCGCTGGCGAGGTGCAGCACGTTGTCGGCGCCGTTGAGCGCGATGATGTTGGCGCCCGTGCCGACGAGGAACAGGCCCAGCACCCCGACCAGCAGGTACACGGCGCCGATGGTGACGTTCACGCCCTTGGCGGCTCGCACGGAGCGCGACGCGACCAGCAGCGCTGCGCCGACGCCGAGGTGGACGATGTTGTGCAGCGGGTTGACCTCGAAGAGCAGGAGGTCCTTCCCCTCGGTGGCGGCGAAGCCGACGCCGGACGTGACGGCGAAGCCGGCCAGGCCGACCAGCAGGTAGACGATCCCGAAGACCGTCGCGAGCAGGCGGTTCGCAGACGAGGCCATGGTGGCTGCTCCTTCTTCTCTCGGGCGAGGGTCGGTCCCGCGCTCGCACGGGGTTCGGAGCCGGCGGGCGGGCGGACGGGTTCGCGCAGCGATCGATGTGCGCCGGAGGTATCACGCCCTGCCAGGGGGCCTCCCTCCTGGTGACGAAGAATGCGACGAGCCCGCGTGCTCGAGAGGGAGGGCCGGATGCCGCCAGGATTTCGCCCTGCACACGGTGCCGGGCGCACTCTAGGCTCGGGAGCCCCGGACCATGGTGGTCCGGTCGGACGGACGAGCATGCGCGAGGTACGCCCTGTCATGACGCGAACCACCCACGACCTGCCCGAGGACGGCGATCTCGCCTCCGAGAGCCTCGGCGACCGCGCCGCCCGCGCGCTCGTCGAGTACCGCGAGGGGCGCCCGGACGCGCTCGCCGAACTCGTCCGCGAGGCGACGCCGCTCCTGTGGCACACGGTGCGGGCGCAAGGCGTCGACCGGGAGAGCGCCGACGACGTCGTGCAGAGCACGTGGGCCGCTCTGGTGCGTCACGTGGACACCATCACCGAGCCGAAGGCCGTGCTCAAGTGGCTGCTCGTCACGGCCAAGCGCGCAGCGTGGCAGGCCGTGCGCAAGGACCGCGACGACGCCCGCCGGCGCACCGAGCTGCCGGACGACCTGGACGACGGACCGGCCACGCTGCCCGACGCCGCGCCCGGCCCGGAGGACGCGGTGCTCGACGACGAGCGCGACCGCCTGCTGTGGGCGGCGATGCGCAAGGTCCCGGAGCGCTGCCAGCGGCTCCTGCGTCTGATCTCGCTCGCGGACCGGCCGGACTACCGGTCGATCTCCGCGGCGCTCGGCATGCCGGTGGGAAGCATCGGCGCGACTCGGGGACGGTGCCTGGCCAAGCTGCGCGCCGTCCTCACGGAGCAGGGGGAGGCCTCGTGGACATGAACCAGCAGCCTGACGCCGTGGAGCTGGAGCGGGTGCCCGGCGAGGACGAGCCGCTGGACGCGGCCGACGTCGCCCTCCTGGCCCGGCTGGCGCGCACGGTCTCCGCGCTCGACCCGGTCCCGGACGGTCTGGTCGAGCGGTCCCTCTTCGCAGTGACCCTCGCGGGCCTCGAGGCCGAGGTCGCCGAGGTCATGGAGCTGCAGCGCGTCCTCGTGCCGGCCGGCTCGGTCCGCGGCGGGGACACGCTCGAGGCGCGCACCATCACCTTCACCCACGAGCGGCTCACCGTGATGATCGCCCTGTCACCGGCCGACGACGGCAGGTCGGTGCGCATCGACGGCTGGGTCGCGCCGGCGGCGGAGCTGGTGGTCCAGCTGCGTCAGCCGGACGGGAACCGGGAGGCGACGACCGACGCCGACGGGCGCTTCGTCTTCGACGGCGTCGACGGCGGGCCGAGCAGCCTGCTCGTCCGGCTGCCCGCCGACGGCCCGGGGGAGGGCGACGCTCCCGAGGGGACCGTCGTGACGACCCCGGTCATCGAGATCTGAGCACGACGACCGACAGGCCGGCGCGCTGATCGTCGCGCGCCACCGTGACGAGGAGGACACGTGAGCGAACAGCCCGTCGGCCCGGCGAGGTCGGTCGACCCGCCGGTCCGGTACCTGGACCCGACGGCGGTCCGGCGGCGGGCCGGGCGGCCCGAGGTAGCGCCGACCTGGTACGTCGCCGACCGCCTCCTCGTGCAGGGTCCGGTGCCCGACTCGATCCGTCGTCGGCTGGGCCAGGGGGAACAGCAGGGCGCGGCCACGTACTTCCAGGTCGCGGACCCCGAGGACGACGCGCCGACGACCCGGCTCGAGAGCGAGGCGCACCGGCAGGGCTGTCGGCTCGGCGTCATGACGTGGGGCGGGCGGTCCGCCGGCGCCGAAGCCGACGCGGGCACCGCGCCGGCCCCCGACGACGAGCTCGGGTTCGTCCTGCACCTGGTGCCCGACCGCACCGACGCGCTGCCCGACGCCTGGGAGGCGCTGGAGGCGGACGGGCACGACGACGACACCTCGTGGCGGATCAACCTGGACCACGTGATGACGGCGATGCCGTTCACGTCGCACCCGTTCACGTCCCATCCGTTCACGTCGCACCCCTTCACCTCTCATCCGTTCACGTCCCATCCCTTCACCTCTCATCCGTTCACGTCGCACCCCTTCACGTCCCATCCGTTCACGTCGCACCCGTTCACCTCGCACGGCCTGCCCGAGTACGGCATCCCGGGGTCCGGGGGGCGGTCTCCCGTGCAGTGGCTGGGCCCGGCGCCCAGCCCGCGGGCGTCGGCGGAGGGCGACCCCACCCGCACCGACGGGGGTGCGCTCCGCCCGGTCGTCGCGATCGTGGACACGGGCATCGGCAGCCACCCGTGGTTCGGCGACTACTCCCTCGACCCGGAAGCCCAGCCGAGCGCGAGCACCGTCGTCATCCGCGGCGCTTCCCTGCCCGACGGTCCCGTCGGCACGTACCCGGTGCCGCGCTTCCCCGAGGAGGACGCCGAGATCGGCGGGACCAGCACGGCGCCGCTGACCGGCCCGCTCGACCCGATCGCCGGGCACGGCACGTTCATCGCCGGCATCGTGCACCAGGTGTGCCCCGACGCCCGGCTCCTGCCCGTCCGTGCGGTCGGCGGGTCCGGGATGGCCGTGGAGTCCGAGGTGATCGAGTCCCTCGACCGGCTGTACCGCTACCACCGGCGAGGCCTGGCGGGCGACGACGACGCGAGCCCTGTCGACGTCGTCGTCCTGGCGATGGGCTACTACCACGAGGAGGTCGACGACCTGCGCTGGGACCGTCCGCTCCAGGTGGCACTCGCCCGGCTGCGCGACGCCGGCGTCGCGGTCGTCGTCGCGGCCGGCAACGACGGCGAGACCCGGCCCGAGTACCCCGCCGCGTTCGGCCCGGAGGTCGACCGGACGGGCCCGGAGCCCCGCATCACATGCCCCAAGGACACGAGCGCGACCCGGCCGCCCATCCTCGTGGTCGGCGCGCTGAACCCCGACGGGTCGACCGCGCTGTTCAGCAACGACGGCCCGTGGGTGACGTGCCTGCGGTACGGCGCCGCGGTCGTCAGCAGCCTCCCGACGACGCTGGACGGGCCCCGCACCCCGTCCGTCCGGCTCAAGGAGCGCCGCGGGCCGGGGGTCCGCACGACGATCGACCCGGAGGGCTTCCAGGGCGGGTTCGCCACCTGGAGCGGCACCTCGTTCGCGGCGCCGGTCCTTGCGGGCGAGATCGCGCGCGAGCTCCTGCGCCTCAGGGGCGAGCGGCGCCGCCACGACGGCGCTACGCTCGCCCGATCGGGCGACCGCGCCCCTCGCGAGGTCGAGGACCGCGTCGCCACCGTCTGGCAGGCGATCACCGCGGCGACGGGAGGGCTGTCGTACGACGACGCGCCTTCCCCTGGGTGACCGGCATGGGGTGAGGCATGGGGCATACGTACGCGGACCTGCTCGCGGAGGTCGACGCGACCAGGTCGCACACGCGTACCCACCGGCAGTTCGGGCGCGGTCTGCGCCGGTACCGGGCGGTGCTCGCCTGGCTCGACGACGTGGACGGGTCGGTACCCGACGGCCAGGTGGCCGCCCTGCGCGCCCGCGTCCTCGTGGGGATCGCGGCCTGTGAGGGCGAGCTCGGGTCCGACCTGGACGTCGTCCTGGCCAAGCTCACGGCCGCCGCGGCGATGGCGCTCCGCGCGGGGAGCGAGGAGCTGGTCGGGCTGGTCCACGCGAACCTGGGGCTGCAGCTGCTGCGCGCGGGCGACCTCGACGGCGCGCGCCACGAGCTCGACGCGGCCCTCGAGCGGATGCGCGACGACGCGGAGGTCGTCCCGGTGCTGCTCAACCGGGGGTCTCTGCGGCTCGAGGCCGGCGACGTCCCGGGGGCGGCCGACGACCTGCGCCGGTGCGTGGAGCTCGCCCGCGACGTCGGCGAGGAGTCGTTCGTCCGCATGGCCGAGCACAACCTCGGGTACGCGCTGTTCCTCGGCGGCGACCTCCCGGCCGCCCTCCGGGCCATGGACTCCGCGGCGTCCTCGGCGCCGCCGGAGCACGCCGGGGTGGGCCTTATGGACAAGGCCGCCGTGCTGTACGAGGCGGGGCTGCTCACCGACGCCGAGGAGGCCCTGCGGGGGGCGTCGGAGGTGCTGTCGGCCACCCGTGGGTCCCGCGACCTGCTCGACTCGTGGCTCACCCGGTCGCGCTGCCTCGTGGGCCTCGGGCGGCATACGGAGGCGCTCGCCCTCGCGCGGCGGGCCCGCGCCCGCGCCCGGCGCGCCGGGCACGTCCTGCTCGACCTCCGGGCCGGGTTCATCGTCCTGGACGCGCGCCACGGCATCCTCGAGGAGCGCCGCGCGGGCGCCGCCTCGTGGCTGGCGCTCGCGCGGGACGGCGGTACCCTGCGCGCCCGTGCGGCGGAGACGCCCGGGGCGCAGCGCGTGGCCGTCGACGCGCTGCTGCTCACCGCGGAGGCGCTGGCGCGGGGCGGTCGGTACGCAGAGGCCCTCGAGGACCTCGGTGCCCTGCCGCCGCCCGTCGACCTGGCGCTGGGCACCCGCGTGCGCGTCGAGGTGGTGCGCGCGCTCTGCGAGTTCGGCGCCGGCGACCGGCGTGCGGGGGTTGCCGCCGTCCGACGGGGGCACCGCCTGCTCGCGTCGCAGCGGCAGCGACTGGGCGCGGTCGAGGCGGTGACGGCCGCGGCCGCGCACGGGATGCGTCTCCTGCAGGTCGACGTCGGCGCCGCGCTGGCGTCCGGGCGGGCCGACCCGGTGTTCGACGCCGTCGAGCGGGGACGCGCGACGTTCGCCGGGACGGGCCGGGTCCGGCCCCCGGACGACCCGGAGACCGCGAGGCTGGTCGCCGAGGCGCGTCAGCACGTCGAGCGTGCGCGCCAGCTGGGGGCGGGCCCCGACGCGGCGCGCCAGCAGGCCGCGCTGCGGCGGGAGGCATGGCGCCTCCAGCACCGCGCGCGGGAGCGTTCCTGGTACGCCGAGGGAGAGGCGGCCGTGCCGGAGCCGACGACGGCGCGGGCGCTGCGTCGCGACCTGCGGGAGGCAGGCTCGGACCGCGTCGTGCTCGACCTCAGCCTCGTCCGGGGGCGAGTGCTGGGCGTCCGGGTGGACGCCCGCGGGGCGCGGCTGGTCGACCTGGCCCCCGTCGACGAGGTGCTCGAGCACGCCCGCCGGGTCCGGGCGGACCAGGAGGTGCTGGCCAACGCGTTGCTGCCAGGCCCGCTGCGCCAGGCGGTGCTGAGCTCGCTCGAGCGCGGGCTCGGCTGGCTGGACGAGACCCTCCTGGGTGCCGCGGAGGTCGACGGGCCGGTGTTCGTCGCTGCGCGCGACCGCCTGGTCTCGCTGCCGTGGGCCGCCCTCCCGTCGCGGCGCGGTCACTCGACGGTCGTGAACTCCTGGGTGGCACGTGGCGTGGCGGGCTGGCGGCCGGGACCGGGGCTGGCGGTAGCGGGGCCTGGGCTGGGGCACGCCGCGCGCGAGGTCGCGGCCGTCGCGGCCACGTGGGGGAGCGGGACGACGCTGCTGACAGGGGAGGACGCGACCTGCGCCGCGGTGGTGGCCGCCGTCGACGGCGCGCCCGTCGTGCACGTCGCGGCGCACGGGGTCCACGAGCCCGAGAACCCGGTCTTCTCGAGCCTGCACCTGGCGGACGGGCCGCTGTTCGCGCACGAGCTGGACGGGAAGGACCTCACCCGGTCCGTCGTCGTGCTCTCGGCGTGCGACGTGGGCTCGGTGAGCACCCGGCACGGCGGGGGCGAGCCGCTCGGGCTGACGAGCGTGCTGCTGCGGATGGGCGCCCGGGCCGTGATCGCGAGCGTCGCGCCCCTGCGCGACGACGTCGCCGTGCGCATCATGGCCGAGGTGCACGTGGGGCTCCGCGAGGGGCTCCGCCCGGGCGCGGCGCTGGCCGCGGCGCTCGCCGACGAGCCCGAGCCGGTCCCGCTCGTGTGCTTCGGCCCGCTCGTGCTGTGACCAGCGCCTCGCCCGCGGGCGGCGGGACGCCCCTGGGCGTCGTGTACTCTTGTCAGGTAACCCAAGACCGCCGGTCGTCCGACGCTGCCCGGGCTCGCCCAGGAAGCCGAAGACCGAAGTCCCGCCGAACGAGCGGGCGCCTGCGCAGGTGACACGACGACGATCCGCAGCAACGCTGCAGCTCCGAGCCCCGTGCGCCTCGCGCCGGGGCTCTTTCTCGTCCCGGGGACCGGTGGCACCACCATCGGAAGGATTGCCATGGCGAGGCCGGACAAGGCAGCCGCAGTCGCAGAGGTCGCGGGCAAGTTCCGCGAGTCGAACGCGGCCGTGCTGACCGAGTACCGCGGGCTCACCGTCGCGCAGCTCAAGGAGCTGCGTCGGTCGCTCAGCGGCAACGCAACCTACGCCGTGGTGAAGAACACGCTGACCGCCATCGCGGCCAAGGAAGCCGGCATCGAGTCCCTCGACGCCGACCTCAAGGGTCCCTCCGCGATCGCGTTCGTGACCGGCGACCCGGTCGAGGCCGCCAAGGGTCTGCGTGACTTCGCCAAGGCGAACCCTGCTCTGGTCATCAAGGGCGGTGTCCTCGACGGGAACGCCCTGACCGCGGCAGAGGTCACCAAGCTCGCGGACCTCGAGTCCCGCGAGGTCCTGCTGGCCAAGGCGGCCGGCGCGATGAAGGCCAAGCTCTACCAGGCTGCCTACGCCTTCACCGCGAAGCCCGCCGAGGCTGCTCGCGTCATCGATGCCCTGCGTCAGAAGAAGCAGGAATCGGAGGCCGTCGCCGCCTGACGGCGGTGCGGCGAGCACAACCCCCCTCTGCTTCTGCGGGGCCGTCAGCCCCAGGACGCACCACCACGGATCGCGTGGACCGCCCTCAGGCGCCACGGGACACAGATCGAAAGGAACGCCATCATGGCGAAGCTCACCACCGACGAGCTGCTCGACGCTTTCAAGGAGCTCACCCTCATCGAGCTCAACGAGTTCGTGAAGGCCTTCGAGGAGACCTTCGAGGTCACCGCCGCCGCGCCGGCCGCCGTCGCGGTCGCCGCCCCCGCCGCCGGCGGTGCCGGTGACGCCGCTGCCGCCGAGGAGAAGACGGAGTTCGACGTCATCCTCGAGGCCGCCGGCGACAAGAAGATCCAGGTCATCAAGGAGGTGCGCGCGCTCACGTCCCTCGGTCTCAAGGAGGCCAAGGACCTGGTCGACGGCGCGCCGAAGCCGGTTCTCGAGGCTGCCGACAAGGACGCCGCCGAGAAGGCCAAGGCTGCCCTCGAGGGCGCCGGCGCCACGGTCACCCTCAAGTGATCTGTGCGGCCTAGCCGCACGTCCGCTGCACGAGAGGCCCGCA
>NZ_BAAAPM010000003.1:498315-524373 GCF_039531145.1 Isoptericola hypogeus | reverse complement strand
GCCTCTCGTGCGTCCCGGGAAGGGCGGGTCCTGGAGCGTGACGCATCTCGCCCCGGCGTGCCTGGCGCCCTCGTCGTGACGCCGGTATCGTGGGACGACAACCGTTTCTTGGGCGGCATATGGCGGCCACCGAGACAACGTCCTCATCACCCGGAACCGAGGGCGTCCACTGGTGTGCCCGCGCGAGTGGACAAACTTCGATGTTCTGGCTACGCTAGCGCTTTGCGCTCGCTTGTGCCCCGACGCCTCCACCGCCGACGAAGTCCCGCCCCCGTGGTCACCACTTCGTGACCCCTCGGACGGTCCACCCAGCCGCGGTCCGGCGCCTGCAGCCTCGCTGAGCGTACAGCGTGCCACCCGAACTGCAGGGAAGGACCCCTCTTGGCTGCCTCGCGCACCCCTTCTGTTCCGTCCGCCGACGCCATCGCGAACCGCACCGCTTCCCGCCGCGTCTCCTTCGCCAAGATCTACGAGCCGCTCGAGGTCCCCGACCTCCTCGGGCTGCAGACCGAGAGCTTCGACTGGCTCCTCGGCAACCCGGCCTGGCAGGCCCGGGTGGAGGCCGCGAACACCGCCGGCCGCGCGGACGTCCCGGCCACCTCGGGCCTGGAGGAGATCTTCGAGGAGATCTCGCCGATCGAGGACTTCGGCCAGTCGATGTCCCTGTCGTTCTCCAACCACCGCTTCGAGCCGCCGAAGTACACGGCGGAGGAGTGCAAGGAGAAGGACTTCACGTACGCCGCGCCGCTGTTCGTCACCGCGGAGTTCGTCAACTACACGACCGGCGAGATCAAGAGCCAGACGGTCTTCATGGGTGACTTCCCGCTCATGACCGCGCGCGGCACGTTCGTCATCAACGGCACGGAGCGCGTCGTCGTCTCCCAGCTGGTGCGCTCCCCGGGCGTCTACTTCGAGCGTCAGCCGGACAAGACGAGCGACAAGGACGTCTTCTCCGCGAAGGTCATCCCGTCGCGCGGCGCCTGGCTCGAGTTCGAGATCGACAAGCGTGACGCCGTCGGCGTCCGCGTCGACCGCAAGCGCAAGCAGCCCGTCACCGTCCTGCTCAAGGCGCTCGGCATGACGGAGGCCGAGATCCGCGAGGAGTTCGCCGACTACCCGTCCGTGCTCGACACCCTCGAGAAGGACCACGTCCACACCCAGGACGAGGCCCTGGTCGACCTGTACCGCAAGATCCGTCCGGGCGAGCCGCCGACGGTCGAGGCCGGTCGCGCGCTGCTGGAGAACTTCTACTTCAACCCGAAGCGCTACGACCTGGCGAAGGTCGGCCGCTACAAGGTGAGCAAGAAGCTCGGCGTCGACGCGCCCCTGGCCGACTCGACCCTGTCGATCACCGACGTCGTCGCGACGATCAAGTACCTGGCCGCGCTGCACGCCGACCACGCGACGATCCCCGGCACCCGCGCCGGGGAGCAGATCGAGGTCCGCGTCGAGACCGACGACATCGACCACTTCGGCAACCGCCGCATCCGCGCCGTCGGCGAGCTGATCCAGAACCAGGTCCGCACGGGCCTGTCGCGCATGGAGCGCGTGGTCCGCGAGCGCATGACGACGCAGGACGTCGAGGCCATCACGCCGCAGACGCTGATCAACATCCGCCCTGTCGTGGCGTCGATCCGCGAGTTCTTCGGCACGTCGCAGCTGTCGCAGTTCATGGACCAGAACAACCCGCTCGCCGGGCTGACGCACAAGCGTCGCCTCAACGCGCTGGGCCCGGGCGGTCTGTCCCGCGACCGCGCCGGCATGGAGGTCCGTGACGTCCACCCGTCGCACTACGGCCGCATGTGCCCGATCGAGACCCCTGAGGGCCCGAACATCGGCCTCATCGGCTCGCTCGCGTCGTTCGGTCGCATTAACCCGTTCGGCTTCATCGAGACGCCGTACCGCAAGGTCGTGAACGGCAAGGTGACCGACGACGTCGTGTACCTCACCGCCGACGACGAGGACCGCCACGTCATCGCGCAGGCGAACACCGCCCTCGCCGAGGACGGCGCGTTCCTGTCCGACCGCGTCCTGGTGCGCACCAAGGGCGGCGAGACCGACGACCTGCCGCCGACCGAGGTCGACTACATGGACGTCTCCCCGCGCCAGATGGTGTCGGTCGCGACGGCCCTGATCCCGTTCCTCGAGCACGACGACGCGAACCGCGCGCTCATGGGCGCCAACATGCAGCGCCAGGCCGTGCCGCTGGTCCGCTCCGAGGCGCCGCTGGTCGGCACCGGCATGGAGCGTCGTGCGGCGGTCGACGCGGGCGACGTCATCGTGGCGACCAAGCCCGGCGTCGTCACCGAGGTCTCCGCGGACCTCATCCTGACCGCGAACGACGACGGCACCACGGGCTCCTACCGGGTGGCGAAGTTCCGCCGCTCGAACCAGGGCACCAGCTACAACCAGCGCGTGCTCGTGGACGAGGGCCAGCGGGTCGAGGTCGGCTCCGTGCTGGCCGACGGCCCCGCGACCGACGAGGGCGACCTCGCGCTCGGCCGCAACCTGCTCGTCGCGTTCATGTCGTGGGAGGGCCACAACTACGAGGACGCGATCATCCTGTCGCAGCGCCTCGTGGAGGACGACGTGCTGTCCTCGATCCACATCGAGGAGCACGAGGTCGACGCCCGCGACACCAAGCTCGGCCCCGAGGAGATCACGCGGGACATCCCGAACGTCTCCGAGGACGTCCTGGCGGACCTCGACGAGCGCGGCGTGATCCGCATCGGCGCCGAGGTCGGTGCCGGTGACGTGCTGGTCGGCAAGGTCACCCCGAAGGGCGAGACCGAGCTGACCCCGGAGGAGCGCCTGCTGCGCGCGATCTTCGGCGAGAAGGCCCGTGAGGTCCGCGACACGTCGCTCAAGGTGCCCCACGGCGAGTCCGGCACGGTCATCGGCGTGCGCGAGTTCAACCGGGAGGACGGCGACGAGCTGCCCGCCGGCGTGAACCAGCTGGTGCGCGTCTACATCGCGCAGCGCCGCAAGATCACCGTGGGCGACAAGCTCGCGGGCCGGCACGGCAACAAGGGCGTCATCTCGAAGATCCTGCCGCAGGAGGACATGCCGTTCCTCCCCGACGGGACCCCCGTGGACGTCATCCTCAACCCGCTGGGCGTGCCGGGCCGCATGAACGTCGGCCAGGTGCTCGAGACCCACCTCGGGTGGGTCGCGAGCCGCGGTTGGGACATCGAGCTGGCCGAGGGCAAGGACCTCTCCTGGAAGGAGACCCTGCCCGAGGTCGCGTCGAAGTCCGAGCCGGGCACCCCGGTGGCGACGCCGGTGTTCGACGGCCTGGAGGAGAACGCCCTGCGCGGCCTGCTCGGCACGACGCTGCCGAACCGCGACGGCGAGCGCATGGTCGCCACCGACGGCAAGGCCCGGATGTTCGACGGCCGCTCCGGCGAGCCGTTCCCGGACCCGGTCGCGGTGGGCTACATGTACATCCTCAAGCTCCACCACCTGGTCGACGACAAGATCCACGCGCGCTCGACGGGCCCGTACTCGATGATCACGCAGCAGCCGCTGGGTGGTAAGGCGCAGTTCGGCGGCCAGCGCTTCGGCGAGATGGAGGTGTGGGCCCTCGAGGCGTACGGCGCGGCCTACACGCTGCAGGAGCTGCTCACCATCAAGTCCGACGACGTCCCCGGCCGCGTGAAGGTGTACGAGGCGATCGTCAAGGGCGAGAACATCCCCGACTCGGGCATCCCGGAGTCCTTCAAGGTGCTCCTCAAGGAGATGCAGTCGCTGTGCCTGAACGTCGAGGTCCTTTCGAGCGACGGCTCCTCCATCGAGATGAAGGAGTCCGACGACGAGGTGTACCGCGCCGCGGAGGAGCTCGGGATCGACCTGTCCCGGCGCCCCAACTCGGCCGCCTCCGTCGACGAGATCTGATCCCAGCGACCAGCTGAACTCCACGGACATTTCAAGAGTTTTGAGGAAGTAGGACATCTTGCTCGACGTCAACGTCTTCGACGAGCTGCGTATCGGCCTGGCCACGGCCGACGACATCCGTGCCTGGTCGCACGGGGAGGTCAAGAAGCCCGAGACCATCAACTACCGCACCCTGAAGCCGGAGAAGGACGGGCTCTTCTGCGAGAAGATCTTCGGCCCCACCCGGGACTGGGAGTGCTACTGCGGCAAGTACAAGCGCGTGCGCTTCAAGGGCATCATCTGCGAGCGCTGCGGCGTCGAGGTGACCCGCTCGAAGGTGCGCCGTGAGCGCATGGGGCACATCGAGCTCGCCGCCCCGGTCACGCACATCTGGTTCTTCAAGGGTGTGCCGTCGCGCCTGGGCTACCTGCTCGACCTCGCGCCGAAGGACCTGGAGAAGGTCATCTACTTCGCGGCCTACATGATCACGTGGGTCGACGACGAGGCCCGGCAGGAGGACCTCCCGAACCTCCAGAACGAGATCGACCTGGAGAAGAAGGAGATCTCGGACCGCCGCGACAACGACATCAACACCCGCGCCGCCAAGCTCGAGGCCGACCTGGCCGAGCTCGAGGCGGAGGGCGCCAAGGCGGACGCGCGCCGCAAGGTGCGCGACTCGGCCGAGCGCGAGATGGCGCAGCTGCGCAAGCGTGCCGACGCCGAGCTCGACCGCCTCGAGCAGGTCTGGGACCGGTTCAAGAACCTCAAGGTCGCGGACCTCGAGGGCGACGAGATGCTGTACCGCACGCTCCAGGACCGCTACGGCACCTACTTCGAGGGCTCGATGGGCGCCGCGGCGATCCAGAAGCGCCTCGAGAGCTTCGACCTGGAGGCCGAGGCCGAGTCGCTGCGCGAGACCATCCGCTCGGGCAAGGGGCAGCGCAAGACCCGTGCCCTCAAGCGGCTCAAGGTCGTCAACGCGTTCCTCACGACGACGAACTCGCCCACGGCGATGGTCCTCGACGCCGTCCCGGTCATCCCGCCGGACCTGCGCCCGATGGTGCAGCTCGACGGTGGCCGCTTCGCGACGAGCGACCTGAACGACCTGTACCGCCGCGTGATCAACCGCAACAACCGGCTCAAGCGCCTGCTCGACCTGGGCGCGCCGGAGATCATCGTCAACAACGAGAAGCGGATGCTCCAGGAGGCCGTCGACTCGCTGTTCGACAACGGCCGCCGCGGCCGCCCGGTCACCGGGCCGGGCAACCGCCCGCTCAAGTCGATCTCCGACATGCTCAAGGGCAAGCAGGGCCGGTTCCGCCAGAACCTGCTCGGCAAGCGCGTCGACTACTCGGGCCGTTCGGTCATCGTGGTCGGCCCGCAGCTCAAGCTGCACCAGTGCGGCCTGCCCAAGCAGATGGCCCTCGAGCTGTTCAAGCCGTTCGTCATGAAGCGGCTCGTGGAGCTCAACCACGCGCAGAACATCAAGAGCGCGAAGCGCATGGTCGAGCGCACGCGCGGCGAGGTCTGGGACGTGCTGGAGGAGGTCATCCAGGAGCACCCGGTGCTGCTGAACCGTGCCCCCACCCTGCACCGCCTCGGCATCCAGGCGTTCGAGCCCCAGCTCGTCGAGGGCAAGGCCATCCACCTGCACCCGCTCGTGTGCGCCGCGTTCAACGCGGACTTCGACGGTGACCAGATGGCGGTCCACCTGCCCCTGAGCGCCGAGGCGCAGGCCGAGGCCCGCATCCTCATGCTCTCGAGCAACAACATCCTCAAGCCGTCGGACGGCCGTCCGGTGACCATGCCCTCGCAGGACATGATCATCGGTCTGCACCACCTCACGTCCGACCGGCCGGGGGCCCAGGGCGAGGGCCGGGTGTTCTCCTCGCAGGCCGAGGCGATCATGGCGCTCGACCGCGGCGAGCTGGACCTCAACGCCACCGTCAAGATCCGCGTCGACGACCTCGTGCCGCCGACCACGGGCTTCGAGGCGCCGGAGGGCTGGGAGCAGGGGCAGACGCTGCTGTTCGAGACCACGCTGGGCCGCACGATCTTCAACGAGGCGCTCCCGGTCGACTACCCGTTCCAGAACGGCGTGGTCGGCAAGAAGGAGCTCTCGACGATCGTCAACGACCTCGCGGAGCGCTACCCGAAGGTCGACGTCGCGACGTCGCTCGACGCGCTCAAGGACGCCGGCTACCGGTGGGCCACCCGCTCGGGCGTGACGATCGCGATCTCCGACGTCGCGATGCCGGACGTGAAGAACACGATCCTCGACGAGCACGAGCAGCGCGCCCTCAAGGTGCAGGACCAGTTCGAGAAGGGTCTGATCACCGACGACGAGCGCCGTCAGGAGCTCATCGAGATCTGGACGCAGGCCACCGACAAGATCGCGTCGGTCATGCGGGAGAACCTCGAGAGCGACGCGCGGAACACGCTGTACCGCATGGTGTCCTCGGGCGCCCGTGGTAACTGGATGCAGGTCCGCCAGATCGCCGGTATGCGCGGTCTCGTGGCGAACCCGAAGGGCGAGATCATCCCGCGCCCGATCAAGTCCAACTACCGCGAGGGCCTGTCCGTCCTCGAGTACTTCATCGCCTCGCACGGTGCCCGCAAGGGTCTGGCCGACACGGCGCTGCGTACCGCGGACTCGGGCTACCTGACCCGTCGTCTCGTGGACGTGTCGCAGGACGTCATCATCCGCGAGGACGACTGCGGCACGGAGCGCGGGCTGAGCCTGCCCGTCGCCGAGCGCATCGGCGACGTGCTGGTCCCGCACCCGCGCGTCGAGACGAGCATCTACTCGCGCACCTTCGCGACGGACGTCGTGGCGGAGGACGGCACGGTCGTGGCCGAGGCGGGCTCGGACGCCGGCGACGTGATCATCGACAAGGTGATCGCCGCCGGGATCGAGAGCGTCAAGGTCCGCTCGGTGCTGACCTGCGAGTCCCGCGTCGGCACGTGCGCCAAGTGCTACGGGCGCTCGCTCGCCACGGGCAAGCTCGTGGACATCGGCGAGGCCGTCGGCATCATCGCCGCGCAGTCCATCGGCGAGCCCGGCACCCAGCTGACGATGCGGACGTTCCACACCGGTGGTGTGGCCTCGGCCGACGACATCACGCAGGGTCTGCCGCGCGTCACCGAGCTCTTCGAGGCCCGTACCCCCAAGGGTGAGGCGCCGATCGCGGAGTACACGGGCACGGTGGCGATCGAGGACACGGACCGCACGCGGCACCTGGTCCTCACGCCGGCCGACGGGGGCGAGGAGATCCGCTACCCGGTCACGAAGCGTGCGCGCCTGCTGGTGGCGGACGGTGACCAGGTCCAGGTGGGCACGCAGCTCGTCCTGGGCGCCGTCGACCCGAAGAAGGTGCTGCGCATCCTCGGCCCGCGTGCGACGCAGAAGCACCTGGTGGACGAGGTCCAGGAGACCTACCGGTCGCAGGGCGTGGACATCCACGACAAGCACATCGAGGTCATCGTGCGGCAGATGCTGCGTCGCGTGACCGTGCTCGACTCGGGCGACTCCCACCTCCTGCCGGGTGAGCTCGCGGAGCGCATGCGGTTCGAGGACGCGAACCGCCGGGCCGTGGCGGAGGGTGGCCAGCCGGCCTCCGGCCGTCCGGAGCTGATGGGCATCACGAAGGCGTCGCTCGCGACCGACTCGTGGCTCTCGGCCGCCTCCTTCCAGGAGACGACCCGCGTGCTCACCGAGGCGTCCATGAGCGGTCGTCGTGATCCGCTGCTGGGCCTCAAGGAGAACGTCATCATCGGTAAGCTCATCCCCGCCGGCACGGGCCTCGCCCGCTACCGGAACATCGAGGTGGAGCCGACCGAGCAGGCCAAGGCGGAGCTCTACCCGAGCTTCGGCTACGACGAGATCGACTTCCCGACGCTCGGCATGGGCTCGGGCGAGGCGATCCCGCTGGAGGACCTGGACTTCGGCGACTTCCGCTGAGTCCGGCCTTGAGCTAGTCGCGAGGTAGGACGGGAGGGGCGCACGTCACATCGTGCGCCCCTCCCGTTCCTTTGACCCCGCTTGCTTCCGCGGGTAACCTTGGAAGCCGTGCCCGTGCTGTCGCGCGCGCATCCCGCTGTCAGCCCTGAGCCCCCGGCTCGGGATGGCTGCCGGAGGCGTCGGCGACGCGAGTGCACAGGTACCCCCGGAAGACCGCTCCGACCGTCCGTCAGGACGGGAGCGGACCCGGGCCATCGAGCCGGTGGTAAGTGGCGTTGCGGTCCGTGAGGGCCGCGGGTGCCGCATGCGATCGGCACGCACAAGCCAGACAGACCACCGTCGAGGGCCGGCCGGCCCTCGTGAGCTCGAGAAGACGACGGAGACGTAGTGCCTACGATCCAGCAGCTCGTCCGCAAGGGCCGGAGCACGAAGGCCGTGGCGTCCAAGACGCCCGCCCTCAAGGCCTCCCCCCAGCGGCGCGGCGTGTGTACCCGTGTGTACACCACCACCCCCAAGAAGCCGAACTCCGCCCTCCGCAAGGTGGCGCGCGTGAAGCTCTCCTCCGGTAGCGAGGTCACCGCCTACATCCCCGGCGTCGGCCACAACCTGCAGGAGCACTCGATCGTGCTCGTCCGCGGCGGTCGTGTGAAGGACCTCCCGGGCGTCCGCTACAAGATCGTCCGCGGCGCGCTCGACACCCAGGGTGTCAAGAACCGCAAGCAGGGCCGCAGCAAGTACGGCGCGAAGAAGGAGAAGGCCTGATGCCTCGCAAGGGTCCGGCCCCCAAGCGGCCGCTCATCGTCGACCCCGTCTACGGGTCGCCCGTCGTGACGCAGCTGATCAACAAGGTCCTGCTCGACGGCAAGAAGTCCACCGCCGAGTCGATCGTCTACGGCGCCCTCGAGGGCGTCCGTGCCAAGACGGACCAGGACCCGGTCGTCGTGCTCAAGCGCGCGCTGGAGAACGTCCGCCCGGCCCTCGAGGTCCGCTCCCGCCGTGTCGGTGGCGCCACCTACCAGGTGCCGGTCGAGGTGCGCCCGGTGCGTTCCACGACGCTCGCGCTGCGCTGGCTCACCGACTTCTCGCGCGCCCGTCGCGAGAAGACGATGACCGAGCGCCTCATGAACGAGATCCTCGACGCCTCGAACGGCCTCGGTGCCGCGGTGAAGCGTCGCGAGGACATGCACAAGATGGCCGACTCCAACAAGGCCTTCGCGCACTACCGCTGGTGATGCGCTCGGACGGCCCTGGGTGACCCCCGGGGCCGTCCGCGGATCCGGATCCGGCCGGAAGCCGGCCCTCCGGCCCGGCTTCCGACCTTCCACCGACAAGGGGTAACGCACCGTGGCACTCGACGTGCTGACCGACCTGAACAAGGTCCGCAACATCGGCATCATGGCCCACATCGATGCCGGCAAGACCACCACCACCGAGCGCATCCTGTTCTACACGGGTGTGAACTACAAGATCGGTGAGACGCACGACGGCGCGTCGACGATGGACTGGATGGAGCAGGAGCAGGAGCGCGGCATCACGATCACGTCCGCCGCGACGACCTGCTACTGGAAGAACAACCAGATCAACATCATCGACACCCCGGGCCACGTGGACTTCACCGTCGAGGTGGAGCGTTCCCTGCGTGTGCTCGACGGCGCGGTCGCGGTGTTCGACGGCAAGGAGGGTGTGGAGCCCCAGTCGGAGACCGTGTGGCGCCAGGCCGACAAGTACGACGTCCCGCGCATCTGCTTCGTCAACAAGATGGACAAGCTCGGCGCCGACTTCTACTTCACGGTCGACACCATCATCAACCGCCTCAAGGCGAAGCCGCTCGTCATCCAGCTCCCGATCGGTGCCGAGAACGACTTCGAGGGCGTCGTCGACCTCGTCGAGATGAAGGCGCTCACGTGGCGCGGCGACACCAAGATGGGCGAGGAGTACGAGGTCGAGGAGATCCCCGCCGACCTCCTCGAGAAGGCCGAGCAGTACCGGGCCGAGCTCGTCGAGGCCGTCGCCGAGACCGACGACGACCTGCTCGAGAAGTTCCTGGGCGGCGAAGAGCTCACGATCGCCGAGATCAAGGGCGGCATCCGCAAGCTCGTCGTGTCGTCCCAGGCCTTCCCCGTGCTGTGCGGCTCGGCGTTCAAGAACAAGGGCGTGCAGCCCATGCTCGACGCCGTCATCGACTACCTGCCGACCCCGCTCGACGTGCCCGCCGTCCAGGGCCACGACGTCAAGGACGCGGAGAAGATCGTCGAGCGTCGTCCGGACGAGGCGGAGCCGTTCTCGGCCCTCGCGTTCAAGGTCGCCACGCACCCGTTCTTCGGCAAGCTCACCTACGTCCGCGTCTACTCGGGCAAGGTCGCGCAGGGCGCTCAGGTCCAGAACTCGACCAAGGGCAAGAAGGAGCGCATCGGGAAGCTCTTCCAGATGCACTCCAACAAGGAGAACCCGGTCGAAGAGGCTCACGCCGGGCACATCTACGCGTTCATCGGGCTCAAGGACGTCACCACCGGTGACACGCTGTGCGACCCGGCGAACCCGGTCATCCTCGAGTCGATGACCTTCCCGGAGCCGGTCATCGACGTGGCCATCGAGCCGAAGACGAAGGCCGACCAGGAGAAGCTCTCCACGGCGATCCAGAAGCTCGCCCAGGAGGACCCGACCTTCCGCGTGAAGCTGGACGAGGAGACCGGCCAGACCGTCATCGGCGGCATGGGCGAGCTCCACCTCGACATCCTCGTGGACCGCATGCGCCGCGAGTTCAAGGTCGAGGCCAACGTCGGCAAGCCGCAGGTGGCGTACCGCGAGACGATCCGCCGCGCCGCGGAGAAGATCGACTACACCCACAAGAAGCAGACCGGTGGCTCGGGGCAGTTCGCGAAGGTCCAGGTGACCTTCGAGCCGCTCGAGACGGCCGAGGGCGAGCTCTACGAGTTCGAGAACGCCGTCACCGGTGGTCGCATCCCGCGCGAGTACATCCCGTCCGTGGACGCCGGCATCCAGTCGGCGATGCAGCAGGGCGTGCTGGCCGGGTTCCCCGTGGTCGGGGTCAAGGCCACGCTGCTCGACGGTGCCTACCACGACGTCGACTCCTCGGAGATGGCGTTCAAGATCGCCGGTTCGATGGTCTTCAAGGAGGGCATCAAGCGGGCCGACCCGGTCATCCTCGAGCCCGTCATGGCCGTCGAGGTCCGGACGCCCGAGGAGTACATGGGCGACGTGATCGGCGACATCAACTCGCGTCGTGGGATGATCCAGTCCATGGAGGACGCGACCGGCGTCAAGGTCGTGCGCGCCCAGGTACCGTTGAGCGAGATGTTCGGGTACATCGGCGACCTGCGTTCCAAGACGCAGGGCCGCGCGGTGTACTCGATGCAGTTCGACAGCTACGCCGAGGTTCCTCGCAACGTTGCTGACGAGATCATCAAGAAGACCCGGGGCGAGTGAGTCCCCACAGGTCGACGACCAGCACAACCATCAACCTGTAGGAAACCCCGTCGCCCCGCGGGATGTAGGCTTCTTGGCCGAGTCTCGCAACGTTCGGGAACATCTACCCAAGTCCCAGGAGGACCCCAGTGGCTAAGGCCAAGTTCGAGCGGACCAAGCCGCACGTCAACATCGGCACGATCGGGCACGTCGACCACGGTAAGACGACGCTGACTGCCGCGATCTCGAAGACGCTTGCGGACAAGTACCCGGACCTGCCGGCGAACACGCAGCGCAACTTCGACGAGATCGACGCCGCGCCGGAGGAGAAGCAGCGCGGTATCACGATCAACATCGCGCACATCGAGTACGAGACGCCGAAGCGCCACTACGCGCACGTCGACGCCCCGGGTCACGCCGACTACATCAAGAACATGATCACCGGTGCGGCCCAGATGGACGGCGCGATCCTCGTGGTCGCGGCGACCGACGGCCCGATGGCCCAGACCCGCGAGCACGTGCTGCTCGCCCGCCAGGTGGGCGTCCCCTACCTGCTCGTGGCGCTGAACAAGGCCGACATGGTCGACGACGAGGAGATCCTCGAGCTCGTCGAGATGGAGGTCCGCGAGCTGCTGTCGTCGCAGGAGTTCGACGGCGACAACGCTCCGGTCGTCCGCGTGTCCGGCCTCAAGGCGCTCGAGGGCGACCCCGAGTGGACCCAGAAGGTCATCGAGCTCATGGAGGCCGTGGACGAGAACGTCCCGGAGCCGGAGCGCGAGCTGGACAAGCCGTTCCTCATGCCCGTCGAGGACGTCTTCACCATCACCGGCCGCGGCACCGTCGTGACCGGCAAGGTGGAGCGTGGCACGCTCGACGTCAACTCCGAGGTCGAGATCGTGGGCATCCGCGTGCCGCAGAAGACCACGGTCACCGGTATCGAGACGTTCCACAAGCAGATGGACCAGGCCCAGGCCGGCGACAACACCGGTCTGCTCCTGCGCGGCATCAAGCGCGAGGACGTCGAGCGCGGCCAGGTCGTCGTGAAGCCGGGCTCGATCACCCCGCACACGGACTTCGAGGCGCAGGTCTACATCCTGGGCAAGGACGAGGGTGGGCGTCACAACCCGTTCTACTCGAACTACCGTCCGCAGTTCTACTTCCGCACCACCGACGTCACCGGCGTCATCACGCTGCCCGAGGGCACCGAGATGGTCATGCCCGGCGACAACACCGAGATGACGGTCGCGCTGATCCAGCCGATCGCCATGGAGGAGGGCCTCGGCTTCGCCATCCGTGAGGGTGGCCGCACGGTCGGGTCCGGCCGTGTCACCAAGATCATCAAGTGATCTGACCGGCTGAGCAGCTCTGCAGCGGAGGCCCGGGCCCTCTCGAGGGTCCGGGCCTCCGGTGCGTCCGGCGTCACACCGGCTTTCCTGCCCCACCGCTTGGTCTGGGGCGGGTTCGTGTGGCAAGATGTTCAGGTTGCCTGTCACGGGCGCGTTCTTTCTCGTGTCGAACAGTGTGTAGCACCACGGTGCGCGCGCCGGCCCCGGAGCTCCTCCGGAACCCGGCTCGCGTGACCTGGAGCGATTCCCCTCCGAAAGGGAGGGTTCGCGGGGTTGCCGGCTGTCGATGCGCACGAGCGCCCCGCGGGACACATGTCTCGACAGGCTCGACAAACGTCGTGGTCCGCCCTGCGGACCACATCCAACGGCCCCACGCCGATCAGGTGTGTGCCCGGGACCGTCGCCATAGGCGACACGCCCGAGCGCGGGGGTCGGACAGTAGCGGTTCGAGAGAGAGAGTCAGACGACGCCATGGCGGGACAGAAGATCCGCATCCGGCTCAAGTCCTACGACCACGAGGTCATCGACAGCTCGGCGCGCAAGATCGTCGACACGGTGACTCGCGCTGGTGCGACGGTCGTGGGCCCGGTGCCGCTGCCGACGGAGAAGAACGTCTTCACCGTCATCCGGTCGCCTCACAAGTACAAGGACAGCCGCGAGCACTTCGAGATGCGCACGCACAAGCGGCTCATCGACATCATCGACCCCACGCCGAAGGCCGTCGACTCGCTCATGCGGATCGACCTGCCGGCCGACGTGAACATCGAGATCAAGCTCTGAGGCTGGGGGAGAACATGACCAACCAGCAGAAGAACGTGACCGCGGTGCTCGGCACCAAGCTCGGCATGACCCAGCTCTGGGACGCTGACGGCCGCCTCGTGCCCGTCACCGTCGTGGCCGTCCCGACCAACGTCGTGACCCAGGTCCGCAACGCGGAGGGCGACGGCTACGCCGCCATCCAGCTCGCGGCCGGCCAGATCGACCCGCGCAAGGTCACCAAGCCGCTCAAGGGCCACTTCGAGAAGGCCGGCGTGACGCCGCGCCGCCACGTGGCCGAGATCCGCACCTCCGACGCCGCCGAGTTCGCCCTCGGCCAGGAGATCACCGCCGAGGCCTTCGAGGCCGGTGCAGTGGTCGACGTCGTCGGCACCACCAAGGGCAAGGGCACCGCCGGTGTCATGAAGCGTCACGGCTTCTCCGGCGTGGGTGCCTCGCACGGTGCGCACCGCAACCACCGCAAGGCCGGCTCGATCGGTGGCGCTTCGACGCCGTCGCGCGTGTTCAAGGGCCTGCGCATGGCCGGTCGGATGGGCCACGCCCGCCAGACCGTGCAGAACCTGACCGTCCACGCGGTCGACGCCGAGAAGGGCCTGCTCCTCGTCAAGGGCGCGGTTCCCGGCCCCAAGGGCGGCGTCGTCATCGTGCGTACCGCCGCGAAGGGTGCGTGACACCATGGCTCACCAGACTGTCGACGTGCTCGACGCCCAGGGCAAGAAGGCCGGCTCCGCCGAGCTTCCTGCCGAGGTGTTCGACGTCGTCACCAACGTCCCGCTGATCCACCAGGTGGTCGTCGCCCAGCGCGCCGCCGCCCGGCAGGGCACGCACTCCACCAAGACCCGCGGCGAGGTCCGCGGCGGTGGCCGCAAGCCCTACAAGCAGAAGGGCACCGGCCGCGCCCGCCAGGGTTCGACGCGCGCCCCGCAGTTCGCCGGCGGTGGCACCGTCCACGGCCCGCAGCCGCGCTCGTACGACCAGCGGACCCCGAAGAAGATGAAGGTCGCCGCCCTGCGCGGTGCCCTGTCCGACCGGGCCCGCGCCGGCCGCGTGCACGTCGTGTCCGGCTTCGGCATCGACGGCGCGCCGTCGACCAAGACCGCCGTCAAGACGATCGAGGCGCTCACCGAGCGCACGCACGTCCTCGTGGTCACGGAGCGCTCGGACGACCTGACCATCAAGTCGCTGCGCAACGTCGAGCGCGTCCACCTCATCCAGGCGGACCAGCTCAACACCTACGACGTGCTCGTCTCCGACGACGTCGTCTTCACCGAGGCCGCGCTGGCCGCGTTCCTCGCGGGCCCGGCGACGGGCAAGTCGGTGAAGGCCGTGGCGACCGAGACCGAGGCGGCCGAGACCGAGGAGGCCACCAAGTGACCGCCGTGACGAAGGACCCGCGCGACATCCTGATCGCGCCGGTCGTCTCCGAGAAGTCCTACAACCTCCTCGACGAGGGCAAGTACACCTTCGTCGTGGACCCGCGGGCCAACAAGACCGAGATCAAGATCGCGGTCGAGCAGGTCTTCGGCGTCAAGGTCGACTCGGTGAACACGATCAACCGCAAGGGCAAGGCGCGTCGCACGCGCTACGGCCTGGGCAAGCGCAAGGACACGAAGCGCGCGATCGTCACCCTCCGTGAGGGCACGATCGACATCTTCGGCGGTCCGGTCGGCTGACCCGGACGAGAGCAGATCGAGGACACTTTCCATGGGAATCCGTAAGTACAAGCCGACGACGCCCGGACGCCGCGGCGCGAGCGTTGCCGACTTCGTCGAGATCACGCGCTCGCAGCCGGAGAAGTCTCTGGTCCGTCCGCTGTCCAAGACGGGCGGCCGGAACAACTCCGGGCGTATCACCACCCGCCACAAGGGCGGTGGCCACAAGCGTGCCTACCGCGTGATCGACTTCCGTCGTCACGACAAGGACGGCGTGCCTGCCAAGGTCGCCCACATCGAGTACGACCCGAACCGCACGGCGCGCATCGCGCTCCTGCACTACGCGGACGGCACGAAGCGCTACATCATCGCGCCGAACAAGCTGTCGCAGGGTGACGTCGTCGAGGCCGGTGCCGGCGCCGACATCAAGCCCGGCAACAACCTGCCGCTGCGCAACATCCCGACCGGTACGGTCATCCACGCCGTCGAGCTCCGGCCCGGTGGCGGTGCGAAGATCGCCCGTTCGGCCGGTGCGTCGGTGCAGCTCGTCGCGAAGGACGGCCCGTACGCGCAGCTGCGCATGCCGTCCGGCGAGATCCGCAACGTCGACCTGCGCTGCCGCGCGACGGTCGGCGAGGTCGGCAACGCCGAGCAGTCGAACATCAACTGGGGCAAGGCCGGCCGCAACCGCTGGAAGGGCATCCGCCCGACCGTGCGTGGTGTCGCCATGAACCCGATCGACCACCCGCACGGTGGTGGTGAGGGCAAGACCTCCGGTGGTCGGCACCCGGTCAGCCCCTGGGGCCAGGCCGAGGGCCGGACCCGCCGTCCGAACAAGCCCAGCGACAAGCTGATCGTCCGCCGTCGTCGCACCGGCAAGAAGCGCTGATAGGAGCCTGACAGATGCCTCGTAGCCTGAAGAAGGGCCCCTTCGTCGACGACCACCTGCAGAAGAAGGTGGACGGTCAGAACGAGAAGGGGACCAAGAACGTCATCAAGACCTGGTCCCGTCGGTCGGTCATCACGCCCGACTTCCTCGGCCACACCTTCGCCGTGCACGACGGCCGGAAGCACACCCCGGTTTTCGTGACCGAGTCGATGGTCGGCCACAAGCTCGGCGAGTTCGCTCCCACGCGAACCTTCCGCGGCCACGTGAAGGACGACAAGAAGGGCCGTCGCCGCTGACCCCCGGGTCAGCCAGGCGACGGACCCTGACGGTCTGAGAAAAGGAAGCAGGACAGCAATGGAAGCCAAGGCGCAGGCGCGGTTCGTCCGTGTCACGCCCCAGAAGGCCCGGCGCGTCGTGGACCTCATCCGTGGCAAGCAGGCCGCTGAGGCCGTCGCGGTGCTCAAGTTCGCGCCGCAGGCGGCGAGCGAGCCGATCCGCAAGGTCGTGGAGAGCGCCGTCGCGAACGCTCGGGTGAAGGCCGACCGCGCCAGCGAGCGCTTCGACGAGACGGAGCTCTTCGTCTCGGCGGCGTTCGTCGACGAGGGGCCGACGCTCAAGCGGTTCCGGCCGCGTGCGCAGGGGCGTGCCAGCCAGGTCCTCAAGCGCACCAGCCACATCACCGTGGTCGTCGCACCGCGTGAGCAGAAGGAAGGGGCCCGATAGTGGGGCAGAAGGTTCACCCGCACGGGTACCGCCTCGGCATCACCACCGACCACCGGTCGCGCTGGTTCGCCGACAGCACCAAGCCCGGTCAGCGGTACCGCGACTACGTCCGCGAGGACGTGCAGATCCGCAAGCTGATGAGCACCGGCCTCGAGCGGGCCGGCATCTCCAAGGTCGAGATCGAGCGCACCCGCGACCGCGTCCGCGTGGACATCCACACGGCGCGCCCGGGCATCGTCATCGGCCGTCGGGGCGCCGAGGCGGACCGCATCCGCGGCGAGCTCGAGAAGCTCACCGGCAAGCAGGTCCAGCTCAACATCCTCGAGGTCAAGAACGCCGAGATCGACTCGCAGCTCGTCGCGCAGGGCATCGCCGAGCAGCTGGCGAGCCGCGTCTCCTTCCGTCGCGCCATGCGCAAGGGCATCCAGTCCGCGCAGCGCGCCGGCGCGAAGGGCATCCGCGTGCAGGTCTCGGGCCGCCTCGGCGGCGCCGAGATGAGCCGTTCGGAGTTCTACCGCGAGGGTCGTGTGCCGCTGCACACGCTGCGCGCGAACATCGACTACGGCTTCTTCGAGGCCCGCACCACCTTCGGCCGCATCGGCGTGAAGGTGTGGATCTACAAGGGCGACATGACCGAGAAGGAGTTCGCCGCGCAGCAGGCCACCTCCGCGCCCCGTGGGGGTCGCGGCGGTCGTCCGGAGCGTGGGGAGCGCCGTGGCGGTCCTCGCCGCACCGAGCGTCCGGCTCAGCCCGCCGCCGAGGCACCCGCGTCCGACGCGGCCCCGGCCGAGCAGGCGGCGCCGGCACCCGAGTCCGGAACGGAGGCCTGAGTCATGCTGATCCCGCGCAGGCTCAAGCACCGCAAGCAGCACCACCCGTCGCGCTCCGGCGCGGCGAAGGGTGGCACCACGATCGCGTTCGGCGACTTCGGCATCCAGGCTCTCGAGCCCGCCTACGTCACCAACCGTCAGATCGAGGCTGCTCGTATCGCGATGACCCGCCACATCAAGCGTGGCGGCAAGGTCTGGATCAACATCTACCCGGACCGTCCCCTGACCAAGAAGCCCGCCGAGACCCGCATGGGTTCCGGAAAGGGTTCGCCCGAGTGGTGGGTCGCCAACGTCAAGCCCGGCCGGATCGTCTTCGAGCTGGCCGGTGTCGACGAGGAGCTGGCTCGTGAGGCCATGCGCCGTGCGATCCACAAGCTCCCGATGAAGTGCCGTTTCGTGGTGCGCGAGGGTGGTGCGAACTGATGGCAGTCGGAACCAAGGGCATGGCTCCTGCCGACCTGGACGGCTTCGACGACGAGAAGCTCGTCGCGGAGCTGAAGAAGGCCAAGGAGGAGCTGTTCAACCTCCGTTTCCAGTCGGCCACCGGCCAGCTGGAGTCCCACGGTCGGATCAAGGCCGTGAAGCGCGACATCTCGCGGATCTACACGATCCTGCGGGAGCGCGAGCTCGGCATCCGTACGGCACCGAGCGTGAGTGAGTGAGGCAGCGATGAGCGACAACACGAACACCGAGGCCGCCGTCGAGGCCGAGCGCAGCACGCGCAAGGTGCGTCGCGGGTACGTCGTCAGCGACAAGATGGACAAGACCATCGTCGTCGAGGTCGAGGACCGCAAGAAGCACCCGCTCTACGGCAAGGTCCTGCGCACCACCGCCAAGGTGAAGGCGCACGACGAGCAGAACTCCGCCGGTATCGGCGACCTGGTCGAGATCATGGAGACCCGTCCGCTGTCCGCGACCAAGCGGTGGCGCCTGACGGAGATCCTCGAGAAGGCCAAGTGATCCAGAAGGTCTTCTGACCTTCGGCCGTGGCGGGCCGTGACACACGTATGCGGCCCGCCACAGCCACCACAGCAACTATCCGTTCGGCAAGGCTCGCCCGGCACAGCCCGGGACGAGAACCAGCTCGACGACAGGAGATCAATCGATGATCCAGCAGGAGTCGCGACTGCGGGTCGCCGACAACACGGGTGCCAAGGAGATTCTCTGCATCCGTGTTCTCGGTGGATCCGGCCGTCGCTACGCCGGTATCGGCGACACCATCGTCGCCACCGTCAAGGACGCGATCCCGGGCGGCAACGTGAAGAAGGGCGACGTCGTCAAGGCGGTCATCGTCCGGACCGCCAAGGAGCGCCGTCGTCCCGACGGTTCCTACATCAAGTTCGACGAGAACGCCGCCGTGATCCTCAAGACCGACGGCGAGCCTCGTGGAACCCGTATCTTCGGCCCGGTCGGGCGCGAGCTGCGTGACAAGCGGTTCATGAAGATCATCTCGCTGGCACCGGAGGTGCTCTGACCCATGGCGAAGATCAAGAAGGGCGACCAGGTGATCGTCATCGCCGGTCGTGACAAGGGCAAGACGGGCCGCGTGCTCGAGGTGCTCACGGACTCGGACCGCATCGTGGTCGAGGGCGTGCAGCGCGTCACCAAGCACGTCAAGGCCGGCCAGACGGCGCGTGGCACCCGCACGGGTGGCATCGAGACCGTCGAGGCGTCGATCCACGTCTCGAACGTGATGCTGGTCGACCCGGAGACCAAGAAGGGCACCCGGGTCGGGTTCCGCACCGAGCAGGTCGAGCGCGACGGCCGTACCCGTACGGTCCGCGTGCGCGTCGCCAAGCGTTCCGGGAAGGACATCTGATGACCGAGACCACTCTCGAGGCCCCGGCCACCCCGCGCCTCAAGCAGAAGTACCGCGAGGAGATCCTGGCGGCGCTGCTCGAGGAGTTCGGCCACCAGAACATCCACCAGGTCGCCGGTCTGACCAAGATCGTCGTCAACATGGGTGTCGGTGACGCCGCCAAGGACTCCAAGCTCATCGAGGGCGCGATCCGCGACCTGACCGCGATCACGGGTCAGAAGCCGCAGGTCACCCGGGCCCGCAAGTCGATCGCTCAGTTCAAGCTGCGCGAGGGCATGCCGATCGGCGCGCACGTCACGCTGCGCGGCGACCGCATGTGGGAGTTCCTGGACCGGCTGCTGTCGGTCGCGCTTCCCCGCATCCGTGACTTCCGCGGCCTGAGCCCGAAGCAGTTCGACGGGCACGGCAACTACACCTTCGGTCTCACGGAGCAGTCGATGTTCCACGAGATCGACCAGGACAAGATCGACCGCGTCCGCGGCATGGACATCACGGTCGTGACCACGGCGACGACCGATGACGAGGGCCGCTCCCTGCTGCGCCGTCTCGGCTTCCCCTTCAAGGAGAACTGACATGGCGAAGAAGGCCCTGATCAACAAGGCGAACGCCAAGCCGAAGTTCGCCGTCCGCGCCTACACCCGGTGCCAGAAGTGCGGTCGTCCGCACTCCGTGTACCGCAAGTTCGGCCTGTGCCGTGTGTGCCTTCGCGAGATGGCCCACCGTGGCGAGCTTCCCGGCGTCACCAAGAGCAGCTGGTAAAACCACTACGCCGAAGGTCCGCGTCGGCGCCGAACAGCGCCGAGACGGATACCCCGGTGAGGAAGGGCTAGAGCCCAATGACCATGACCGACCCGATCGCAGACATGCTCACGCGTCTGCGTAACGCGAACTCGGCTCACCACGAGACGGTGACCATGCCGCACTCGAAGCTGAAGTCGCACATCGCCGAGATCCTCCAGGCCGAGGGCTACATCACCGGCTGGACCGTCGAGGACGCGAAGGTGGGCAAGAGCCTCACCCTCACGCTCAAGTACGGCCCGAGCCGGGAGCGCGCCCTCAGCGGCGTGCGCCGCGTGTCGAAGCCCGGCCTGCGTGTCTACGCGAAGTCCACCAACCTGCCCAAGGTCCTCGGCGGCCTCGGCGTGGCGATCCTGTCCACGTCCTCCGGTCTGCTGACCGACCGCCAGGCCCAGACCAAGGGCGTCGGCGGCGAAGTCCTCGCCTACGTCTGGTAATCCGGAAAGGAGAACCGCCATGTCTCGAATCGGCAAGCTCCCCGTTCCGGTCCCGGCCGGCGTGGACGTCACCATCAGCGGTGCGCTCGTGACCGTCAAGGGCCCCAAGGGGACCCTCGACCACACGGTGCCCGCCCCCATCACGGTCTCGCAGGACGACGGCACCCTCGTGGTGTCCCGCCCGAACGACGAGCGTGACTCCCGTGCGCTGCACGGCCTGACCCGCACCCTGCTGGCGAACATCGTCACCGGTGTCACCCAGGGCTACGAGAAGAAGCTCGAGATCGTCGGCACCGGTTACCGCGTGACCGCCAAGGGCCAGAGCCTCGAGTTCGCCCTCGGCTTCTCGCACCCGGTCGTCGTCTCGGCCCCCGAGGGCATCACCTTCGCGGTGGAGAGCCCCACGAAGTTCTCCGTGGCCGGCATCGACAAGCAGCAGGTCGGCGAGGTCGCAGCGAACATCCGCAAGATCCGCAAGCCCGAGCCCTACAAGGGCAAGGGCGTGCGTTACGCCGGCGAGGTCGTCCGCCGCAAGGTCGGGAAGGCTGGTAAGTGATGGCTCTCAAGGTTCTGGGCAAGGGCAAGTCCGTCGCTCGTCAGCGCCGCCACCTTCGCCTGCGCAAGAAGATCAAGGGCACCGCGTCGCGTCCGCGCCTCGTCGTCACCCGCTCCTCGCGCCACATGGTGGCGCAGATCGTGGACGACACCGTCGGCAAGACGGTCGCCTCGGCCTCCACGCTCGAGGCGGACCTGCGGGCCTCCGACGCCGACAAGACCGCGAAGGCACGCAAGGTCGGCGAGCTCGTCGCCGCGCGTGCCAAGGCGGCCGGCATCGAGGCCGTGGTCTTCGACCGCGGCGGCAACAAGTACCACGGTCGGGTGGCTGCGGTCGCCGACGGCGCCCGGGAAGCGGGGCTGGAGCTGTGATGGCCGACGTCCGCGATTTCGCACGGAAGATGAGGATCCTCTGATGGCTGCAGGGCAGCGCACCGGCGCCCCCCAGGGCGCCAACGAGTCCAACAAGGGCGACGGCCGCCGTGGCGGTGGCCGTCGCGACGACCGCCGCGGCGGTGGCCGCGACCAGGCCGACAAGAACGCCTTCGTCGAGCGCGTGGTGACCATCAACCGCGTCTCGAAGGTCGTCAAGGGTGGTCGCCGCTTCAGCTTCACCGCGCTGGTCGTGGTGGGCGACGGCGACGGCACCGTGGGTGTCGGCTACGGCAAGGCCAAGGAGGTGCCCGCGGCGATCGCCAAGGGTGTCGAGGAGGCGAAGAAGAACTTCTTCCGCGTCCCGCGCATCCAGGGCACCATCCCCCACCCCATCACGGGTGAGGCCGCTGCCGGCGTCGTGTTCCTGCGTCCGGCGTCGCCGGGTACCGGTGTGATCGCCGGTGGTCCGGTGCGCGCCGTGCTGGAGTGCGCCGGCATCCACGACGTGCTGAGCAAGTCGCTCGGCTCGTCCAACGCGATCAACATCGTGCACGCCACCGTCGCGGCCCTCAAGGGCCTCGAGGAGCCGGCTGCCGTGGCTGCCCGCCGTGGTCTGCCGCTCGAGGACGTGGCCCCGGCCGCGCTCCTGCGTGCGCAGGCTGCCGGACTGGCCGCCAAGGCGGAGAAGTCCGGCGAGAAGGTGGGTGCGTGATGGCTCGACTCAAGGTCACCCAGGTCAAGTCCGCCATCGGCGGCAAGCAGAACCAGCGTGACACGCTGCGGACCCTCGGCCTCAAGCGGATCGGCGACACCGCCGTGAAGGAGGACCGCCCGGAGATCCGTGGCATGGTCACCACGGTGGCGCACCTCGTCACCGTCGAGGAGGTCGAGTGATCATGGCCGACAACACCGAGAAGGCGCAGCCGCTCAAGGTGCACCACCTGCGTCCGGCCCCCGGCGCCAAGACCGCCAAGACCCGCGTGGGTCGTGGTGAGGCGTCGAAGGGCAAGACGGCGGGTCGCGGTACCAAGGGTACGAAGGCTCGCTACCAGGTTCCCCAGCGCTTCGAGGGTGGGCAGATGCCTCTGCACATGCGCCTCCCGAAGCTCCGTGGGTTCACCAACCCGTTCCGCGTCGAGTACCAGGTCGTCAACCTGGACAAGCTCGCCGCGCTGTACCCCGAGGGTGGCTCCGTCACCGTCGAGGGCCTCGTCGCCAAGGGCGCGGTCCGCAAGGGTCAGCCGGTGAAGGTGCTCGGCACGGGCGAGATCACCGTCAAGCTGGATGTCGCGGTCGACCGCGTGTCCGGCTCCGCCAAGGACAAGATCCTGGCGGCCGGCGGCACGGTCTCCGAGGACTGACATCCGCAGCAGGGCCGGTAGCGCGCACGCGCTGCCGGCCCTGTGTGCTCTCGGCGGGCCTGCCCGCCTTCCGGCGGTCGTAGGGCGGCTCGGGCCCGTGTGGTCCGGATCACTCGCCGAGGGCACGTAGAATCCGTCACGGTCCGCTCCGCGCCCCCGGTCCGCCAGGGTGCGCGGTGTCCGCCGGGACGTCCGGCCGGACCGACGACAAAGTCGGCGCGACGGCGACGAGGCCCCACGGGCCGCGTGGCGCGTCGCGTCACATCTCGCCGGGCAGCCGGCGACACGACCACCCGCCGCGGGCGGGTCAGGAGGATAGGTGCTCAGCGCATTCGGCCGGGCTTTCCGGACACCGGACCTGCGGCGCAAGCTGCTGTTCACGATCGCGATCATGGCGCTCTTCCGTGTGGGGTCGCTCGTGCCGACCCCCGGCGTCGACTACGGCAACGTCCAGCAGTGCGTGGCTGTCCTCGAGGGCAGCACGTCCCTGCTCGGGCTCGTCAACGTCTTCAGCGGTGGGGCGCTCCTGCAGCTGTCGATCTTCGCGCTCGGCATCATGCCGTACATCACCGCGAGCATCATCGTGCAGCTGCTGCGCGTCGTGATCCCGCGGTTCGAGGCCCTGCACAAGGAGGGCCAGTCGGGTCAGACGAAGCTCACCCAGTACACGCGGTACCTCACGATCGCGCTGGCGATCCTGCAGTCGACGACGATCGTCACCACGGCGCGCACCGGGATGCTCTTCCCTGGTTGCCCGGTCGACGTGATCGCCGACGACAGCTTCATGACGGCGACGCTCATGGTCATCACGATGACCGCGGGCACCGGCCTGGTCATGTGGCTCGGCGAGACGATCACCGAGCGCGGCGTCGGCAACGGCATGTCGCTGCTCATCTTCACGTCGATCGCCGCCAGCTTCCCGTCGGCCCTCTGGTCGATCGCGGGCGGCGCCAACGGTCCGCTGAACTTCATCCTGATCATCGTCATGATCGTCCTCGTCATCGGGCTCGTCGTGTTCGTCGAGCAGTCGCAGCGGCGCATCCCGGTGCAGTACGCGAAGCGCATGGTGGGCCGCCGCATGTATGGCGGGACGAGCACCTACATCCCGATCAAGATCAACATGGCCGGCGTCATCCCGGTCATCTTCGCGGCGTCGATCCTCGCCATCCCGGGCCTGCTCGCGCAGTTCGGCGACCCGTCGGCGGAGTGGGTGGTGTGGATCTCCAACAACCTGGTCCAGCAGTCCGACCCGCTGTACATCGTGCTGTACGTGCTGATGATCGTCTTCTTCGCGTTCTTCTACACGTCGATCACGTTCAACCCGGACGAGGTCGCGGACAACATGAAGAAGTACGGCGGATTCATCCCCGGTATCCGTGCCGGACGGCCGACCGCCGAGTACCTGGACTACGTCATCACGCGCATCACGTCGGCCGGTTCGGTGTACCTGGCGATCGTCGCGCTTCTCCCGACGCTCGTGCTCGTCGCCCTCGGGGTCACACAAGCCATCCCGTTCGGCGGTGCGTCGATCCTCATCATCGTCGGTGTCGGTCTGGAGACCGTGAAGCAGATCGACTCCCAGCTCCAGCAGCGTCACTACGAAGGGTTCCTCCGTTGACCGAGACTCCCGGGGGCGCGAACGCCCCGACCACCCGCCGTGAGCTGCACGGCGCCCCGAGCTCGGAGGCCCGGGTCACCCGCCTGGTGATCATGGGCCCGCAGGGCGCCGGCAAGGGCACGCAGGCTGCGCGTCTCGCCGAGCTCTTCGACATCCCGGCGATCTCGACCGGAGACATCTTCCGCGCCAACATCAAGGGCGGCACGGAGCTCGGCAAGCTCGCCCAGGAGTACACCGCGAAGGGCGAGCTGGTCCCCGACGAGGTCACCGACGCCATGGTGCGCGACCGCCTCAGCGAGGACGACGCGAAGGGCGGGTTCCTCCTCGACGGCTACCCGCGCAACGCCCACCAGGTCGAGGCCCTGGACGGCATCCTGGCCGACCTGGGCTGGCAGCTGGACGGCGTCGTGGAGCTCACCGCCGACCGGGACGAGCTCCTCGCCCGGATCTCCAAGCGGGCCGAGCTCGAGGGCCGCGAGGACGACACCCCCGACGCGATCGCGCGCCGGCTCGACATCTACGCCGAGCAGACCGCGCCGCTGACCGAGGCGTACGGCGAGCGTGGCCTGCTGGCCAAGGTCGACGGCATCGGCGAGATCGACGAGGTCACCGAGCGCATCGTGCAGGCGCTGGCGGCGGAGCTGGGCTGAGGGTCCGACCGAGGTGTTCTTCTCCCGCGAGCGCGTCGAGCTCAAGACGATCGACCAGGTGCGCGTCATGCGACGTGCGGGCCTGGTCGTGGAGCGCGCCCTCACGGCCGTGCGGGCGGCGGCCCGGCCCGGCGTCACGACGGCGGACCTCGACGCCGTCGCGGCGCGCGTGATCGCCGAGGCGGGGGCGACGTCGTCGTTCCTCGGCTACCACGGGTACCCGGCGACGATCTGCGTGTCGGTCGACGACGAGGTCATCCACGGCATCCCGGGCGACCGGGTGCTGCGGGCCGGTGACGTCGTGTCGATCGACTGCGGTGCCGTCGTCGACGGGTGGCACGGCGACTCGGCCCTGAGCCTGGTGCTCGGGCCAGACGGCGCCCTCGACCTCGACGATCCCCGCCGCTCGGCGGACGACGTCGTGGCGGGGGTGCCCGGAGCGCGCGCGTCCGACGTGGCGCTCGTCCGGGCGACCCGCACCGCGATGTGGGCGGGCATCGCCACGTTGGCGGGCGGGCGCCGGCTCGGGGACGTCGGCGCGGCCGTCGAGGCGGCGGTCGAGATCGCGGGCGACGCGGTCGGGGCCGAGTACGGCATCGTCGAGGAGTACGTCGGCCACGGGATCGGCACGGCGATGCACCAGCCGCCGGACGTCGTGAACTTCCGCACCTCGGACCGCGGGCCACGGCTGCGCCCGGGCATGTGCCTGGCGGTCGAGCCGATGGTCACGGCCGGGAGCGGAGCGACGCGCGTGCTCGAGGACGACTGGACGGTCGTGACGACGGACGGCGCCCGTGCCGCGCACTGGGAGCACAGCGTCGCGATCACGGAGGCGGGGATCAGCGTGCTGACCGCCGCCGACGGTGGTCGCGAAGGGCTCGCGCCGTTCGGCGTGGAGCCGGTCTCGCTCGAGGGCTGATCGCTCGAGGGCTGCCCGCCCCATCCCCGCGGTTCCAGGGGGCCGGGGG
>NZ_BAAAPM010000003.1:487397-498259 GCF_039531145.1 Isoptericola hypogeus | reverse complement strand
TTCTGTCGGGTGTGGTCCGTTCGGCAGTTCCTCGATGCAGCCCAGATTTCCCCGGTCCAGGCCGGAGGGCGAGGCCGAGGGTGAGCAGGCGGCACGCACGACATCCGAGCCTCCCGCGCGTTGCTGGCGGGTGCCCGGGACCAGACGAGAGTTAGCGGAGGACATGGCAAAGAAGGACGGCGTCATCGAGATCGAGGGCAGCGTGGTCGAGGCCCTGCCGAACGCGATGTTCCGCGTGGAGCTGGCCAACGGTCACAAGGTCCTCGCTCACATCTCGGGCAAGATGCGTCAGCACTACATCCGGATCCTCCCCGAGGACCGGGTCGTGGTGGAGCTCAGCCCGTACGACCTGTCCCGCGGCCGGATCGTCTACCGCTACAAGTAACCCACCACCCGATCGATCGCCGTCGAGGCGCCGGCACCGGCCGGCGCGCGCACGGCGGCGGAGGAACACTGATGAAGGTCAAGCCGAGCGTCAAGAAGATCTGCGACAAGTGCAAGGTGATCCGCCGGCACGGTCGCGTCATGGTGATCTGCGAGAACCTGCGCCACAAGCAGCGCCAGGGCTGATCGCAGCCACCTGCTGACGGCACGCTCGCCGTCACGCACCAGCGCACCACCACGAACCCGACGCCCCCAGGGGCGCGGGGGAACCCTCGGTCCAGGGGCCGGGGCCCGCGGTCATCGCGGGGAGGCGGTGCTCCAGACCTCTGGACGAAGTACAGGAGCCGGAAGGCACATGGCACGTCTTATCGGCGTCGACCTCCCCCGCGACAAGCGGCTCGAGGTTGCGCTCACCTACATCTACGGCGTCGGCCGTACCCGCGCCCAGCAGACGCTGGCCGCGACCGGCATCAGCCCGGACCTGCGCGTCAAGGACCTCGGCGACGCCGAGCTGGTCGCGCTGCGCGACCACCTCGAGGGCAGCTACCAGCTCGAGGGTGACCTCCGCCGTGAGGTCGCGGCCGACATCCGCCGCAAGGTCGAGATCGGCACCTACCAGGGTCTGCGTCACCGCCGCGGGCTGCCGGTGCGCGGTCAGCGCACCAAGACCAATGCGCGCACCCGCAAGGGCCCGAAGCGCACCGTTGCGGGCAAGAAGAAGGCCCGCTGACGCCAGCAGTCCGGCAGGCGGGCCACTAGCGCCCGCCCCGGTCCGACGACCTCAGACCAGGAGAGAACGAGCACATGCCTCCCAAGACTCGTGCCACGGCTGCCTCGCGCAAGCCGCGCCGCAAGGACAAGAAGAACGTCCCGCTCGGCCAGGCGCACATCAAGAGCACCTTCAACAACACGATCGTCTCGATCACCGACCCCTCGGGCGCCGTGATCGCGTGGGCCTCGGCCGGCCACGTCGGCTTCAAGGGCTCGCGCAAGTCCACCCCGTACGCCGCCCAGCTCGCCGCCGAGTCGGCGGCCCGCCGTGCCCAGGAGCACGGTGTGAAGAAGGTCGACGTCTTCGTCAAGGGCCCGGGTTCCGGTCGTGAGACCGCGATCCGCTCCCTGCAGGCGACCGGCCTCGAGGTCGGCTCGATCCAGGACGTGACGCCTCAGGCGCACAACGGCTGCCGCCCCCCGAAGCGTCGCCGCGTCTGATTCTCCCGACGTCGTGCCGCCCGGTCCGCTCGCTGCGGGCCGGGCCGGGCAGCACGACGCCGCAGCATGCCCGGGCGGGTGGACCGAAGCCCGCCCCGGGTCGCGAGTAGTGATCGCGGATCCGTGATGCGTCATATGGCGGACGCACACTGAAAGGACCATCACAGTGCTGATCGCACAGCGCCCCACCCTGACCGAAGAGGTCATCTCGGAGTACCGTTCGCGCTTCTCCGTCGAGCCGCTCGAGCCTGGCTTCGGCTACACGCTCGGCAACTCGCTGCGCCGGACCCTGCTGTCGTCCATCCCGGGCGCGGCCGTGACCTCCATCCGCATCGACGGAGTGCTCCACGAGTTCTCCACCGTGCCGGGGGTCAAGGAGGACGTCACCGAGATCATCCTCAACATCAAGAACCTCGTCGTCTCCTCGGAGAACGACGAGCCGGTCGTGATGTACCTGCGCAAGACGGGCGCGGGCGTGGTGACCGCCGCGGACGTCGTGCCGCCGGCGGGCGTCGAGGTGCACAACCCCGACCTGCACATCGCCACGCTGAACGACAAGGGCAAGCTCGAGATCGAGCTCACCGTCGAGCGGGGCCGGGGGTACGTGTCCGCCGCGCAGAACAAGTCGGACGACGCCGAGATCGGCCGTATCCCGATCGACTCGATCTACTCGCCGGTCCTCAAGGTCACCTACAAGGTCGAGGCCACCCGTGTCGAGCAGCGCACGGACTTCGACAAGCTGATCGTCGACGTCGAGTCGAAGGCGGCCATCGCGCCGCGCGACGCGCTGGCCTCTGCCGGCAAGACGCTCGTCGAGCTGTTCGGCCTCGCCCGCGAGCTGAACGTCGAGGCCGAGGGCATCGAGATCGGCCCGTCGCCGACGGACACCGCGCTGGCCGCGGACCTGGCGCTGCCGATCGAGGAGCTCAACCTCACGATCCGGTCGTACAACTGCCTCAAGCGCGAGGGCATCCACCAGGTGGGTGAGCTGGTCGCGCGCAGCGAGGCCGACCTGCTCGACATCCGCAACTTCGGTGCGAAGTCCATCAACGAGGTCAAGGAGAAGCTCGCCGAGCTCGGCCTGGCCCTCAAGGACTCGCCGCTCGACTTCGACCCGTCCGGCGCCGCGTACTTCAGCGGCTCGGACGACGAGTCGGCGTACCCCGACGAGCAGTCGTACTGACGTCCCCGCGCCCGCAGCGGCCTGCTCGACCTGACTGGGCCGCGCGGCGCGGAACCACCCTCAAGGAGAACCAGAAATGCCTACCCCCACCAAGGGTCCGCGGCTCGGCGGCGGCCCGGCACACGAGCGCCTGATCCTCGCGAACCTGTCGACGGCGCTCTTCGAGCACGGCCGCATCACGACCACGGAGACGAAGGCGAAGCGCCTGCGCCCCCTGGCCGAGCGACTCATCACCTTCGCGAAGCGGGGTGACCTGCACGCGCGTCGCCGGGTGCTGACCGTCGTCCGCGACAAGTCCGTGGTGCACACGCTGTTCACCGAGATCGCCCCGGCCATGGCCGAGCGCAACGGCGGCTACACGCGCATCACCAAGATCGGCAACCGCAAGGGCGACAACGCGCCCATGGCCGTGATCGAGCTCGTGACCGAGCCGGTCAGCCCGAAGCAGGCCGTCGTCAAGGAGGCCACGAAGGCCGCCGAGAAGGCTGCCAAGGCCGAGGAGCCCAAGGTCGAGGACGCGGTCGAGGAGACCCCGGCCGCGGAGACGACCGAGGCTGCCCCCGAGGCGCCCGCCGAGGACGAGGAGAAGAAGGAGGCCTGAGCCTCGTTCTTCCGTCCGTAGCGGCGCGCGCCTCGCCGCGCGCGCCACGCACCGACCGAGCCCCGCACCACCGCACCGGTGGCGCGGGGCTCGGTCGTTCCTACGGTGGGAGCATGCGCGCCCTTCCAGACGCCGGCACGGTCGCGCGGACCACCGGCGGCCCGGTGCCCCCGCCCGCGCTGCTGCCCGCGCCCGTCGTCCTCGTGCACGGGTCCCGCACCTCGCGCACGATGTGGCGCCGCCAGCTCCAGGTGCTCGCCGCGGCGGGCGTCACCGTCGTCGCCGTCGAGCTGCCCGGCCACGGCGCGCGGAGCCCGGAGCCGTTCACGCTGGGGGCCGCCCTGGAGGCGGTGCGCGAGGGCGTGCGCGCGGTGGGGGGTCGCGCCCTGGTGGTCGGCGTGTCCCTCGGCGGGTACCTCGCCATCGAGCACCGGGCGCGGTTCCCCCACGAGAGCGCCGGGCTGGTGGCCGCGTCGTGCAGCACACCGGCGTCCTCGCCGCTACGGCCCGCCTGGCTGCGGCTGGCGCGCTGGATCGAGGGCTGGCCGGACCAGGGGGAACGTCTGAACGACCGGTTCGTGCGGCTGATGCTCACCCCGGAGGCGGCGGACGACGCCGGGGCGGGCGGCTTCGCGCTCACCGTGATGTCGGCGGTGCTGCGGGAGCTGGCGCCGACCGACACCCTCGGCGCCCTCGCCGCCGCCGCCAGCCCGGTCTGGCTGGTCAACGGCCGGTTCGACCACTTCCGCGGCGCCGAGCGCGCGCTGCTCGCGGCAGCGCGCTCGGCGGGCGCGCAGGCGCGCCTCGTCGTCGTGCCGCACGCCCGGCACCTGGTGAGCCTGGACGCCCCCGTGGCGTTCAGCCGGGTGGTGCTCGAGGCGGCGTGGGACCCCGCGGTCGTCACGGCCGTGGTCGAGCCCGCCGACCAGGCGCTCCCGCGCCGCCGAACAGGCGGTTGATCCGGGATCGGCTCCCTCCGTCCCCGATCAACGGCATGGTCGGCGGGAAGGTGCGGCTCAGTCGAGGGGGAGCTCCCAGGCGCGGGCCCCGCCGACCAGGGCGGCGGAGTTCGGCACGACCACGACGTCGTCTCCCAGCCGCGCTAGGGCGGTCGGCGTGACCCGCCGGGAGTTGCCGCCGCCGAGGTAGAGCCGGTCCCACCAGAAGACGGGACGCAGGCCGTCGACCATCGCCACGACGCGTCGCGACCACAGCCCGTCGCCGAGCCGGCGCCGCTCCGGCTCGCCGATGTACTGGTCGTACGTGGCGCCGCGACGCACGGGCGCCCGGGACCACTCGAGGTGCGGCGCCAGCCGTCCGCCGTCGAACAGGGCCGAGCCCAGGCCCGTGCCCAGGGTGAGCACGAGCTCGACGCCCGATCCGGCGATGACGCCGGCTCCGTGCATCTCCGCGTCGTTGAGCACCAGCGCAGGCATGCCGAGCCGCGCCGCCAGCGCCTCGCGGACGTCGTAGCTCGCCCAGGCCTCGACCAGCTCGGGGAGCACCCGCGTGCGCGGGCCGGCGCGGGTGACGTAGTGCGGCGTGTGCACGACGACCCCGTGCCGGATCATGCCCGGCATGCCCAGGGCGACTCGGTCGGCCTGCGGCAGCGTCCCCGCGATCCGGGCGACCGTGTCTACCAGGAGCGACGGGGGCAGCGGGTAGGGGGTGGGCACCCGGACGGGCGCGGCGTGCGCGGTGCCGGCCGCGTCGAGCACGTTCGCCTTGATCCCGCCGCCGCCGCAGTCGACCGCGAGCGTGAGCGCGTGCGGCGGGGAGGATGCGGTCACCGGTTCCGGGTCGGTGTCGAAGGTTCGGTCGGGCACCGTGCCATCATCCGGCCACAATGGGCCAGTGAGCACCACGACACCCCCGGACGGCCTCCTGCGCGTGCGCCTCGACCTGGCCTACGACGGCACGCACTTCGCCGGGTGGGCCACCCAGCCGCGGCTGCGCACCGTCCAGGGCGTGCTCGAGGACGCCCTGGAGACCGTGCTGCGCACCGGCCCGCTCGGCGCGCCCCGGCCGCGGCTCACGGTCGCGGGGCGTACCGACGCCGGCGTGCACGCCCGCGGGCAGGTGGCGCACGTGGACGTCCCCGCCGAGCGGTGGGAGGCCATGCCGGGACGGTCGGACCGCGAGCCCGGGACGGCGCTCGCGGACCGGCTTGCCGGCGTCCTGCCGCCCGACGTCGTGGTGCACCGGGCGAGCGTCGCACCGGCCGGCTTCGACGCCCGGTTCTCCGCGCTGCACCGCCGGTACGCGTACCGGATCGCCGACGAGCCCGGCCTGCGCGACCCGCTGCGCCGCGACTGGGTGCTGTGGCACCGCCGCCCGCTCGACGTCGACGCCATGCACCGCGCGGTGCAGCCGCTCGTCGGGCTGCACGACTTCGCCGCGTTCTGCAAGCCGCGTGAGGGTGCCACGACCATCCGCGAGCTCTCCCGGATGTCCTGGGAGCGGCCGACGTCCGGCCCCGACGCCGGGCTCGTCGTCGCGACGGTGCAGGCCGACGCCTTCTGCCACTCGATGGTGCGAGCGCTCGTCGGCGCGTCCATCGCCGTGGGGGAGGGTCGGCGCGGCGAGGACGACCCCGCCGCCGTGCTCGCGGGGCGGTCGCGGTCGGCGGCCGCGGGCGTCGTCGCCGCGCGCGGGCTGGTCCTCGAGCACGTCGCCTACCCCGACGACGCGGGGCTCGCCGCCCGCGCCGAGCGCATCCGCGCCAGGCGCAGCATCGACGAGGTGGGGGAGGGGTGAGCTGCGCTCCGCCTCAGGGCTCGTGCTGATCGGTCGCCCTGAGGCTGCGCTCCGCTGCGGGCGAGTGCCTCGTTCCTCGGCCCTCACCCTCCGCTGCGCTCCGCCTCAGGGCTCGTCGACCCAGTGGACGGCGGCCTCCTCGGCGCTCGCGCCGGCGCCGTCGATGCCGGCGTCCTCGCCGTAGAGGTCGTTGTCCCGCCGCCCGCCGTCCTCGCCCGGGTCGGCGTCGTCGTCGGCCACGAGCCGGCCGGCGCGCGTCGTGTCCGGACGGGTGAGGGGGTCCGCCTCCCAGGTGTCCGGCTCCTCCTCGCTCAGCCGGCGGTCGTGCGGCTCGCCGGACGACTCCTCCCAGGCGGTCTCGCCCCAGTGGTTGGCGCGGGGCCGGTCCAGCGGCGAATAGCCCTCGTCGAGCGGGTCGGAGACGCCGCGGTCGAGCAGCGTGTCCTCGTCGGGGAGCTGGTCGGCATCGCCCTCCGCTCCCGTGAGCGGGTCCGGGGTCGTGGCCGGGGTCTCGTCCGTCATGGCACCACGGTGCCTCGCCGGGCGGCGACCCGCACCCGGGCCGGCGGGCGTGACCGACGCCGCTTTGCCCCGGGGCGGCCTGATCGCTAGACTGGACAGCCGTTGTGCTTTGCCTCCGGTGTCCCGCGTCGTCAGCGCGCCCACTCGCACCGACCACGCCCTGGCCAGGACGCCATCACGGAGCACCCGCGCACAACAACTGTCTCATCGGGCACCGCTTCGGCCCGACGACCACGAACACGAAAAGGTGACGCAACCGTGCGTACTTACACCCCCAAGCCCGGCGAGGTCCAGCGCGACTGGTACGTCGTCGACGCGACCGACGTCGTCCTGGGCCGCCTGGCGAGCCAGGTCGCCACGCTCCTGCGCGGGAAGCACAAGCCGACCTTCGCACCGCACGTCGACGGTGGTGACTTCGTCATCGTCATCAACGCCGACAAGGTCGCCCTGAGCGGCAACAAGCGGGAGACCAAGCTGGCCTACCGCCACTCCGGGTACCCCGGCGGTCTGCGGTCGGTCAACTACGGCGAGCTCCTCGAGAAGAACCCCGAGCGGGCCGTGGAGAAGGCCGTGCGCGGCATGATCCCGAAGACCTCGCTCGGGCGCGACCAGCTCGGCAAGCTGAAGGTCTACCGTGGCGCGGAGCACCCGCACGCGGCGCAGCAGCCCAAGCCGTTCGAGATCACCCAGGTTTCGCAGCAGGCCTGAGCCGCTGCCGGATGCAAAGCGAAGGATTCACAGTGGCCGAGACCACCGTCGACACCGAGCTGGACGAGAACACGCCCAGCACCTACACCACCGAGACCGCCGCGCCCGTCGCGGACGGCGGCCAGTCCATCACCGCCCCCGGCCAGGCCGTCGGCCGCCGCAAGGAGGCCGTGGCGCGTGTGCGCCTCGTCCCCGGAACCGGGCAGTGGAAGATCAACGGTCGCACCCTTGAGGGCTACTTCCCGAACAAGGTGCACCAGCAGCTCGTCAACTCGCCGCTGAAGCTGGTCGAGGTCGAGGGCCGCTTCGACGTCATCGCGCGCATCTCCGGCGGTGGCCCCTCGGGCCAGGCCGGCGCGCTGCGCCTGGGCATCGCCCGTGCGCTCAACGCGATCGACACCGAGGCGAACCGCCCGGCGCTGAAGAAGGCCGGCTACCTCACGCGCGACCCGCGTGCGGTCGAGCGCAAGAAGGCCGGTCTCAAGAAGGCCCGCAAGGCGCCTCAGTACTCGAAGCGCTGATCGGCCGGCTCCTGCCCGCCCCACGGCGGGCAGGAGCCGCGAGCAGCATCGGACGGCCCCGTCGGAGTTCTCCGGCGGGGCCGTCCGCGCGTCCCGCTACGATCGACGCGGTGCGCGCCGGCTCCGGTGCGGAGCCGTCGGCGGGGAACCCGCCGGCATCACGTTCCTGAGGAGGAAGACATCGTGCGACTGTTCGGCACGGACGGGGTCCGCGGGCTGGCGAACCGGGACGTGACGGCGGAGCTCGCGCTCCAGCTGGGTGGCGCCGCCGCGCAGGTCCTCGGGGCCTCCGGCGAGTTCGCCGGCCACCGCCCGCGCGCCGTGATCGGCCGCGACCCCCGCGTCTCCGGGGAGTTCCTGTCCGCGGCGGTCGCCGCCGGGCTGGCGAGCTCGGGCGTGGACGTCGTGAACCTGGGCGTGCTGCCGACCCCCGCGCTGGCCCACCTGGTCGGGGCGATGGACATGGACCTCGGCGTCATGATCTCCGCGTCGCACAACCCGATGCCCGACAACGGGATCAAGTTCTTCGCCCGCGGCGGGTTCAAGCTGCCCGACACCGTCGAGGACGAGATCGAGCAGCGCCTGGGCGGCGAGTGGGAGCGCCCCGTCGGCGGCGACGTGGGCCGCATGCGCACGGACACGGGCACCGCCGCGCAGCAGTACGTCGAGCACCTCGTGGCCAGCATCGGTACCACCGCGGACTTCCGGCCCCTCGAGGGCCTGCGGATCGCCGTCGACGCCGCGAACGGCGCCGCCAGCCAGGTCGGTCCCGACGGCCTGCGCGAGGCGGGTGCCGACGTCGTCGTCATCAACGCCAGCCCCGACGGGCGGAACATCAACGAGAAGGCCGGCTCCACCCACCCGGAGCAGCTCCAGGCAGTCGTGGTGGCCGCGGAGGCCGACTTCGGCGTCGCGTTCGACGGCGACGCCGACCGGTGCCTCGCCGTCGACCACGGCGGCGCGCTCGTCGACGGCGACCAGCTCCTCGGGATCCTGGCGCGCGCGCTCAAGGACGAGGGCCGCCTGCCCGGGGACACGCTCGTCGTGACCGTGATGAGCAACCTCGGGCTGCTGCTCGCGATGCGCGACGCGGGCATCACGACCGTGCAGACGGGCGTGGGGGACCGGTACGTGCTCGAGGAGATGCGGGCCCACGGGTACGGCCTGGGCGGGGAGCAGTCCGGCCACATCATCCTGGCCGACCACGCCACCACCGGCGACGGCGTGCTCACCGCGCTGCACCTCGCGGCGCGCGTCAAGGCCACGGGCCGCCGCCTGTCCGACCTCGCCGGCGACGTCCCGCGGCTGCCGCAGACGCTGGTCAACGTCAAGGGCGTCGACAAGGCACGCGCGGGCGACGACGACGGCGTCCTCGCCGCGGTCGCGGCGGCCGAGACCCAGCTCGGGGAGACCGGCCGGGTGCTGCTGCGCCCGTCGGGCACCGAGCCCCTGGTGCGCGTCATGGTCGAGGCTGCCACGCAGACCCAGGCGGACGGCGTCGCCGACACGCTCGCGGCCGTGGTCCGCGACCGGCTGGCCCTGTGAGCGACGGAGCCCACGACGCGGCGCTGCGCGCCGCCGTGGGCGACCTGCTGGACCGCGCGGACGCCGAGACGGCCGGCGTGCTGCCGATCGTGCAGGCCGGCGCCCCGGTGCTGCGCGCCCGCGCCGTCCGGTACGACGGGCAGCTCGGCGACCTGCTGCCCCGCCTCCTCGAGGCCATGCGCCGCACGATGCACGCGGCGCCCGGCGTCGGGCTCGCGGCCCCGCAGGTCGGTATCCCGCTGGCGCTCGCCGTCGTCGAGGACGCCGGCGCCGGCGACGACGACCCGCGCGAGCGCTCCCCGCTGCCGTTCCGCGTGCTCGTCAACCCGCACTACGAGCCGCTGCCGGCGGACTCCGGCCCGGATCGGGCCGCGTTCTTCGAGGGCTGCCTGTCGGTGGCCGGGTGGTCGGCCGTGGTGGCGCGGCACCGGCGGGTGCGGCTCACCGGCGCGGACGAGACCGGGGCGCCCCTGGACGAGGTGCTGACCGGCTGGCCGGCCCGGATCGTGCAGCACGAGACGGACCACCTGGCCGGGGAGCTGTACCTCGACCACGCCCCCACCCGCTCGCTCACGTCCAACGAGAACCTCGTGCGCTACTGGGCGGCGAGCCCGGACCCGGCGCCTGCCGCGGCCGCGCTGGCCTTCCCGCTGGACCGACGGGGCTCGTGAACCCGGGGTGAAACTTCCGGGTCAGGGTCGAACCGGGGGTATTCCCCATGCAGTACGGTGCCTCCCTCTGCCTAGGCTGGTGCAGTGACGTCGCTCGACGCCGCCGCACCGCCGGACCTGTGCTCCCGGCCGACGAACTGAGGGACCGTGCTCGATTCGCTGTCGACGATGCTGACCCAGCTGGAGGGCTGGATCCTCGAGCTGGGCGCGTCCGCCTGGATCTACCCGGCGATGTACGCCTCGGCGACGATCGACGGCTTCTTCCCGCCCATCCCCAGCGAGTCGGTCATCATCACCCTCACGGTGCTCGCGCACTCGACGGGGGTGCCCTGGCTGCCCGGCGTCCTCGTGCTCGCCATCGCCGGCGCGTGGACGGGCGACCAGATCGCCTACCAGATCGGCCGCGTCGTCGGCACCGACCGGGTGCGGTTCCTGCGCTCGGCGCGGGGCCGCAAGGCGGTCGCCTGGGCGCGGCACGCGCTGGACCACCGGGGGGCGTCGTTCATCCTCGCCGCGCGCTACGTGCCGATCGGGCGCGTCGCCGTGAACATGACGGCCGGCGCGGTGGGATACCCGCGGCGCCGCTTCATGGTCTACTCCGGCATCGCCGCGGTGACGTGGGGGATCTACTCCATGCTCATCGGGCTGGCCGCGGCGTCGTGGCTCGGCCACAACACGCTGCTCGCCATGGGGGTCGGCGTCGTCGCGGGCGTCCTGCTCGGCATCATCGTCGACCAGGTCGTGCAGCGGATCGTCGG
>NZ_BAAAPM010000003.1:467842-487388 GCF_039531145.1 Isoptericola hypogeus | reverse complement strand
GCCGCCGCGGACGACGAGGGCGACCCCGCGTCGTCGCGCCGCGCCGCCTGAGCAGCGCCCGCCCGAGCGGCGCCCGCCTGATCAGAGCTTGCGGAGCCGGACCCGCTGCACGGCGTGGTCGGAGCCCTTGGTCAGCACGAGCGTCGCCCGGCCGCGCGTGGGCAGCACGTTCTGCTCGAGGTTCGGCGCGTTGATCGACTCCCAGATGGACAGCGCGCGGGCGGTCGCCTCGGCGTCGGACAGGGCGGCGTACCGCCGGAAGTAGGACTCCGGCCTGCTGAACGCCGTCCGGCGCAGCTGGAGGAACCGCTCGACGTACCACTGCCGGATGTTGCGGGTGCGCGCGTCGACGTAGATGGAGAAGTCGAAGAAGTCGCTCACCGCGACGGTCGACTCGTCGACGGACGACGGCCGCGCCGGCGCGAGCACGTTGAGGCCCTCCACGATGAGCACGTCGGGCCGCCGCACCACGACCTCCTCGCCGGGCACGATGTCGTAGACCACGTGCGAGTACACGGGGGCGCGCACCTCGGGGTGGCCGGCCTTGATCTTCGACAGGAAGCGGATGAGTGCCCGCCGGTCGTAGGACTCGGGGAAGCCCTTGCGGTCCATGATGCCGCGGCGCTGCAGCTCGGCGTTCGGGTAGAGGAAGCCGTCGGTGGTCACCAGCTCGACGCGCGGGGTGTCGGGCCAGCGGGCCATCATCTCGCGCAGCACGCGCGCCGTGGTGGACTTGCCGACCGCGACCGAGCCGGCGACGCCGATGACGTACGGGGTGCGCGGCGGCTCCTCGTGCAGGAACGTCGACGTGGCGCGGTGCAGCCCGGCGGTGGCCGACACGTACAGGTTGAGCAGCCGGGACAGGGGCCGGTAGACGGCGTCGACCTCGGCGAGGTCGATCGGGTCGCCCAGGCCGCGCAGGCGCTCGACGTCCGCGTCCGTGAGCGGCAGCGGCGTCGAGGCCGACAGCCGGCTCCAGGCGGCGCGGTCGAGGTCCACGTAGGGCGAGGCGGGGGCCAGGCGCGTGAGGTGGTCGCCGAGGGGCTGCGCGGGCAGGCCGTGCGACACGGTGCTGCGCGCGTCGGCGGACGCCGGTTCGGGAGGCAGGGGTACCACCCGCCCGATTCTGCCCGATCGGGCGGCGGTCGCGTGCCGCCGCCGTCCGCACGCCGACGCCCGCGATACGCAGGATCGCTTGCAAAAAGGAGCGGGATCCGGCCGGTCCTGGGGGCCGTGACGCCCGACTAGACTCGCTCACCATGTGTGGAATCGTGGGATACGCGGGCCCGGACGAGGGCTCGGGGCGGCCGCTCGAGGTCGCCCTCGGCGGACTTCGCCGGCTCGAGTACCGAGGCTACGACTCGGCGGGTGTGGCGCTCGTCGCGCCCGGGCGCGACTCCGTCGCGTTCGCCAAGAAGTCGGGCAAGCTCGTCAACCTCACCGAAGAGATCGACGCGCACCCGATGCCCGACGCGACGGCCTCGATCGGGCACACGCGATGGGCCACCCACGGCGGGCCGACCGACCTCAACGCGCACCCGCACCTGGCCGACCAGGGCCGGCTCGCGGTCATCCACAACGGCATCGTCGAGAACTTCGCCACGCTGCGCGCCGAGCTGGTCGCCGCGGGCGCCGTCTTCGCGTCGGAGACCGACACCGAGGTCGCGGCGCACCTGCTCGCGTCCGAGTACCGCCGCGCGGGCGACCTCACCGCGGCGATGGCGGCCACCGCCCGCCGCCTCGAGGGCACCTTCACCCTGCTGGCCGTGCACGCCGACGCCCCGGACACCGTGGTCGGCGCCCGGCACGACTCCCCGCTCGTGGTGGGGCTCGGCGAGGGCGAGAACTTCCTCGGCTCGGACGTCGCCGCGTTCGTGTCGCACACCAAGGAGGCGCTCGAGCTCGGGCAGGACCAGGTCGTCACCATCACCCCGACGTCGGTCGAGGTGTCGGACTTCGACGGGAACCCGGCCGAGGGCAAGCGGTTCTCGGTCGACTGGGACGCCGCCGCCGCCGAGAAGGGCGGCTTCGCCTCGTTCATGGACAAGGAGATCCACGACCAGCCGCAGGCCGTCACGGACACGCTGCTCGGCCGCTCCGACGCGCAGGGCCGCCTGGTGCTGGACGACCTGCGCATCGACGAGTCGGTGCTGCGCGCCGTCGACAAGATCATCGTCATCGCCTGCGGCACGGCGGCCTACGCCGGCCACGTCGCGAAGTACGCCATCGAGCACTGGTGCCGCATCCCGGTCGAGGTCGAGCTGGCGCACGAGTTCCGCTACCGCGACCCGATCGTGAACGAGAAGACGCTCGTCGTCGCGATCTCGCAGTCCGGCGAGACCATGGACACCCTCATGGCGGTGCGGCACGCGCGCGAGCAGGGCGCCAAGGTGCTGTCGATCGTCAACACGAACGGCTCGACCATCCCGCGCGAGTCGGACGCCGTGCTGTACACGCACGCCGGGCCCGAGATCGCGGTGGCGTCCACCAAGGCGTTCCTGTCGCAGATCACCGCGGCCTACCTGCTCGGGCTCTACCTCGCCCAGCTGCGCGGCAACAAGTTCCCGGACGAGATCACCGCGCTCCTCGACGAGCTGCGGGACATGCCCCGCAAGGTGCAGACCGTCATCGAGCGGAGCGAGTACGTCCGGGCGACGGCGCGGTCCATGTCCGAGGCCGACAAGGTGCTCTTCCTGGGCCGCCACGTCGGGTTCCCGGTCGCGCTCGAGGGGGCGCTCAAGCTCAAGGAGCTCGCGTACATCCACGCCGAGGGCTTCGCCGCGGGCGAGCTCAAGCACGGGCCCATCGCGCTCATCGACGCCGGGCAGCCGGTGTTCGTCGTGGTGCCGTCGCCGCGCGGGCGCGACCACCTGCACTCCAAGATCGTGTCGAACATCCAGGAGATCCGGGCGCGCGGCGCCCGCACCCTCGTGATCGCGGAGGACGGCGACGACGAGGTGCGCCGGTACGCCGACGAGATCTTCTGGATCCCGCGGGCGCCGTCGCTCCTGCAGCCGCTGCTCGCGGTGGTGCCGCTGCAGATCTTCGCGATGGAGCTCGCGACGGCCAAGGGCCTCGACGTCGACCAGCCGCGCAACCTGGCGAAGTCCGTCACCGTCGAGTGAGGCGGGCGGACGGATGAGCGCGCCCGCCGAGCCGTTCGTCGCGGGGTCGACCGCCCTGGTCGTCGCGGTCCCGGAGGCCGAGCCCGTGGTCGGCGAGCTGCGCCGGTCCCTCGACTCGTCGGCCCGGTTCGGGGTGCCCGCGCACGTCACCGTGCTGTTCCCGTTCCTCCCGGCTGCCGCGATCGACGACGCGGTGCTCGACGCTCTGCGGGAGGTCGTGGGCTCGTGCCCGGCGTTCGACGCGTCGTTCACCGGGTGCGGACGCTTCCCGGGCGTCCTCTACCTGGTCCCCGAGCCGGCCGCGCCCTGGCGGGAGCTCACGGGCGCGGTCTGGAGCCGGTGGCCGGAGGCCCCGCCGTACGGCGGGGCGTTCGAGGAGGTGCTGCCCCATCTCACGGTGGCGGACGGCCAGGCTCCGGACGTGCTCGAGGCCGCCGAGGCCGTCGTCACGGCCCGGCTGCCGGTGCGCACCGCGGTCGCCGAGGTCCTGCTCCTGGAGTTCGACGGCGAGGCCTGGCGGCGGCGCGCGTCCTTCTCGCTGGGGGGCGGCGACGCGGCGGGGCGGCAGGCCCGGCCGCCCCGTGGTCTCTAGGGTGGGGGCGTGGAGCTGAGGGCGCTGAGCGACGAGGTCGAGGTCATCTCCCGCGTGTACGAGCGCCGGTTCGGGGTGCCCCGCACCGATGACTGGCTCGTGCTCAAGCTGCACGAGGAGGTCGGGGAGCTCACCCAGGCGTACCTGGCCCGGTCGGGCCGCTCGCGGGACCGGGGCGACGGCGCGGCTGCCGTCGACACGGCGTTCCGCGCGGAGCTCGCCGACGTGCTCGCCCAGCTGCTGCTGGTCGCGCGGAGGTTCGACGTCGACCTCGAGGCCGAGCTGGAGCGCAAGTGGTTCCGGTTCCGGTACCTCGTGGAGCCGGGCGACGAGGCGGGCGTGCGCGGATGATCGTGGGCGTGGGGATCGACGTCGTCGACGTCGCCCGGTTCATGGCGACGCTGGAGCGCACGCCCCGGTTGCGGGAGAAGCTGTTCACCACCGAGGAGCGCGACCTGCCGGCGTCGTCCCTGGCCGCGCGGTTCGCGGCCAAGGAGGCGATCGCCAAGGCACTCGGGGCCCCCGGGAACATGCACTGGCACGACGCGACCGTGCACCGCACGGTCGGCGGGCCGCCCGTCGTCGAGCTGCGCGGCACCGTCCAGGCGCGCGCCGACGAGCTCGGCGTGACGACCTGGCACCTGTCGATCTCGCACGACGCCGGCATCGCGTCGGCCATGGTCGTCGCGGAGGGCTGACCCGGCGAGGCCGGCCCGCGCGGTGCCGCCGGGTCAGTCCTGCAGCGCGGGGATGACCTGCCGCTGGAACAGCTCGATCTGGTCGCGGTCGCCGGCGGCGTTCGGGAAGTACGTGATCGCGTACGTCATCCCGCGGGAGCGGAAGTCGGTCAGCGCCTCGACGATCTGCTCCGGCGTGCCGACCAGCGGCCCGGTGCGCCAGTTCGCGATCTCCTGCTCGCCCCGCTCGCCGGGGGTGTGCTTGCGGAAGTGCGACTCGATCCAGGCGAACCGGTCGTCCACCTCCGCCTGGTTCTCCCCGATGACGACGTTGTAGTCGGCGGACCGCGTGATCGCCCCGAAGTCGGTGCCGACGTCGGCGCAGTGCTGCTCGAGGACCCGCGACTTGTGGGAGAACGTCTCCGGGTCGCCCGCGAAGTTCGTGTACTGCGCGAAGCGCGCCGCGATGCGCAGCGTCTTCTTCTCGCCGCCGCCGGCGATCCACAGCGGGATGCTCGGCACCTCGGCGCCGCCGTCGCCGACCGGGAGCTGCTGCAGGGGCTGCGGGTAGCACAGCGCGCCGTCCACCTGGTAGGTCTCGCCGTCGAACCGGCCGGACGACCCGGTGCGCCACATCTGCGTCATGATCTGCACGCCCTCGTCGAGCGCGCGGATCCGCTCGCCGGCGCGGGGGAAGCCGTAGCCGTAGGCGCGCCACTCGTGCTCGTACCAGCCGGCGCCGATGCCCATCTGGGCCCGCCCGCCGGAGATCGCGTCGACCGTCGCCGCGACCTTCGCCAGATAGGCGGGGTTCCGGTACGACATGCACGTGCACATCTGGCCGAGCTTCACGCGCTGCGACGCGGCCGCGAACGCCGCCATCAGCGTCCACGCCTCGTGCGTCGCCTCGGTGCTGGGCACCGGGGTCGTGTGGAAATGATCGTAGACCCAGACCGAGTCCCAGGCCCACGGGCCGCCCGGGATCGGCTCGCCGGCCGCGGCGTTGTCGGCGTAGTGGAGCAGAGACAGCATCGTCTCCCAGTGCTGCTCCGGCGGGACGTCGGTGAGCGAGTGGCGCCAGCCCTGCGGGATGAAGAGTCCGAATCGCATGATCCCGAGCCTATGCCCCGACCTGCGGCGACGCTGCAGGGCGCGACGGCGCGCGGCAGGATGCGTGTCATGATCTCCGCCTGGTCCGCCGCCGACGTCCGCGCCGCCGAGGAACCGCTGCTCGTGGCCGGCGTGCCGCTCATGGAGCGAGCGTCGTTCGCCCTCGCCACCGTGGTCGCGGGTGACCTGCGGGCCCGACGGCGCAGCGTGCGCGGGGCCGGCGTCGCGCTGCTGGTGGGGGCGGGGAACAACGGCGGCGACGCCCTGCACGCGGGGGCGGTGCTGGCGGGGCGCGGGGCGGCCGTGACGGCGGTGCTGACGTCTGAGCGGTTCCACGCCGGAGGCCGCGCGGCGCTGACCCGGGCGGGCGGGCGGGTCGTCGAGCTGTTCGTCGCCCCCGACCGGCTCGGGGCGGTGGTCCGCGACGTCGCAGCGTCCGACGGCGTGCTCGACGGCCTGGTCGGCATCGGCGCACGCGGCCCCCTGCGCGGCCCGGCCGCGGACCTCGTCACCGCCCTGCGCCGGGCCGCCGGTGAGACGGGCGCCGCGCCGTGGGTGGTCGCGGTGGACGTGCCGTCCGGGATCGGCGTGGACGACGGCGCGGTCGCCGGCCCGGTGCTGCCCGCCGACCGCACGGTGACGTTCGGGTGCGCCAAGCCCGGGCTGCTCCTGCCTCCGGCGGCACTCCTGGCGGGGGAGGTCAGCGCGGTCGACCTCGGGCTGGGCCTCGAGGGCGCGCCCGCCGTCCGCCGACTGGAGGCCGCCGACGTCGCCCGGTCGTGGCCCGTGCCCGGGCCGGCCGACCACAAGTACACGCGCGGGGTCGTGGGGGTCGTCGCGGGCACGGCGACGTACCCCGGTGCCGCGGTGCTCACCGCGACGGCCGCGGTCCGGGCCGGCGCGGGCATGGTGCGCTACCGCGGCTCGGGCGACGTCGGGCGGGTCGTGGTCGGCGCGCGCCCCGAGGTGGTGGCCGCGCCCGGTCGGGTGCAGTCATGGGTCGTGGGCCCCGGGGTCCCGGCGGGCCCGGAGGCGGCCGACGCCGGCGCGGACGACGGGCAGCACGAGCGGGGGAGGGCGGGGCTCGCCGCGGCGGCCGGACGCCTGGCGGGCACGGCGGGCGGGCCCGTCCCCGCCGTCGTCGACGCCGGCGGCCTCGACCTGCTCGACGACCGGGTCCCGCCGTGGTTCGTGCTCACCCCCCACGCAGGGGAGCTGACGACGCTGCTGCGCTCCCGCGGGGAGGACGTGAGACGGGAGGACGTCGACGCCGAGCCGCTGCGTTGGGCCCGCCGCGCCCACGAGCTCACCGGCGCGACCGTGCTGCTCAAGGGCGGCGTGACGGTGGTCGTCGGGCCGGGCGGGGCGTACGCGCAGGCCGACGGGCCGGGTTGGCTCGCCACGGCGGGCGCCGGCGACGTCCTGGCGGGGGTGCTGGGGGCGATGCTCGCGGCCCGCTCGGCCGAGGTGGTGGAGCACCCGGCGCGCGCGGCCGAGGTGGCCGCCGCCGCGGCGCTCGTGCACGGCCGCGCGGCGCACGGCACGAACCCGGGCGGGCCCGTCGCGGCGCTCGACGTCGCCGACGCCGTGCCCCGCGAGATCGCCGGGCTACTGTCGTCGTGACGCCCGTCGTCCGGCGGCGCGCGGCCGCACCACCGGGGGGAGACCCATGACCACGCGCGGCACCGACGGCTCGGCCGGGGACGCCGACTACGCCGCCATCGGGGACGGCTACGCCGCGTACCGGCAGCCCGAGCCGGAGTTCGAGGCCGCGATCGCCGCGGCGCTCGGCGACGCCCGGACCGTGGTCAACGTGGGGGCGGGCACGGGGTCGTACGAGCCGCGGGACCGTGCGGTCACCGCCGTCGAGCCGTCGGCGACGATGCGCGCGCAGCGGCCCCGGCATCTGCCGGTCGCCGTGGACGCGACCGCGGAGTCGCTCCCGTACCCCGACGGCGCGTTCGACGCCGCGATGACGACGTTCTCCGTGCACCAGTGGGGCGACCTCGACGCCGGGCTGGCCGAGCTGCGGCGGGTCGCGACCGGGCCGGTGGTCGTGCTGACCTGCGACCCGGACCGCCTCGAGCGGTTCTGGTTGCACGACTACGCCCCCGAGGTCATCGAGACGGAGGCGGGGCGCTACCCCCGCGTCGACCGGATCGCGGCCGGTCTCGGCGGGGAGGTCGACGTCGTGGGGCTGCCGATCCCGCTGGCGTGCGTCGACCGCTTCGGCGAGGCGTACTACGGCCGCCCGGAGGGCCTGCTCGACCCGGGCGCGCGCACCGCGAACTCGGCGTGGAGCTTCGTCACGCCGTCGGTCCAGGAACGGTTCGTGGACCGCCTCGGTGCGGACCTCGGTTCCGGGGAGTGGGACCGCCGGTTCGGTCACCTGCGCACGCAGCCCCACTTCGACGGGTCGCTGGTGCTGGTCGTCGGCCGTCCGGCGGGCTGACCAACGCTACCGTGTGGGCCCGTGACCACGACCCCCGCCGACGTCCGCATCCTGCGCTCCGACGACCCGGAGGCGGTGCGCCTGCTCGACGCCGGGGCGAGCGTCGTGTCCGAGTCCTGGGGCGCCCGCCTGACGGTCACGCCCGCGGTGCAGGCGCGGTGCCGCGAGGCGGTCGCCGCGGCCGAGGCCGCGGGGTGGACGGTCCGCGCGCTCACGGCGTCGGACGCGCCCGCCGTCGTCGACCTCGACGCGTCCGCCGCGGCGGACTACCCGCGGACGGCGGCCACCTCGCACGACGTGCGGTACGCCGCGACCCTCGCGGACGACCTCGGCGCCGGGAGGCGGTGGGCGTTCGGGGCCCTGGGCGCGGACGGCGGGCTCGACGCCGCGACGGTGCTCAACCCGGCCGGGGACCTGATCGAGACCGACTTCACCGTGACCCGTGCGGGCGCGCGGCGCCGCGGCCTCGCGACGGCGGTCAAGGGCGCGGCGGTCCTGGCCCTCGCCGCCGAGGGTCGGCGCTTCGGCACGGGCGGCGCCGGCGTCAACGCGGGGTCGCGGCGGGCGAACGAGTCCCTGGGCTACGTCGTGACGGAGCGCTGGCTGCACCTGGTCGCGGCATCGGGCTGACGGCCGCGCGCCCCGCGGGCACCTCCCGGTCAGCGCGGCAGGTGCTTCTCCACCAGCCCGACGACGGCCGGGTCGTCCGGGGTGGTCTGCGGCGAGAACCGGTGCACCTCGCCGCCCGGCAGCACGACGAACTTCTCGAAGTTCCACCGGACGCGGCCGGCGTGGCCGCCGTCGTCGGCGGTCTTCTTCAGCTCCGCGTACAGCGGGTGGGTGTGCCGGCCGTTCACCCGGATCTTGGACAGCACCGGGAAGGTCACGCCGTAGGTGGTGGAGCAGAACTCGGCGATCTTCTCGTCGGTGGACAGCTCCTGCAGGAACTGGTTGCTCGGGAAGCCCAGCACGGTGAAGCCCCGCCCGGCGTACGCCTCCTGCAGCTGCTCGAGCGCCTCGTACTGCGGGGTCAGCCCGCACCGGGACGCGACGTTGACCACCAGCACGACGTCGTCGCGGTGCTCCGCGAGAGACGTGGTCGTGCCGTCCATGCGCGCGAACGGGATGTCGTAGAGGCTCATGCGCCCCATCATGCCGCGCCAGGCCCGACGCGTCACCGGCGCACAATGGGGTGTGCCCCGTCCCTCTCCCGGCCCCCGGCCGCACCGCCCGCCGCTGCCGGTGCGCGACGGGCTCAACCCGACCCGGTTGGTGCTGCCGCACGACCCGGCGAGCGTGGCCCGGTACTCCACGGCGGCCCAGTACCTGCGGGAGCGGTTCGCCGACGACGCCGCGCAGGTCGCCGAGAAGCTGGCCGCCGGCGAGGTCGTCACCGGCCACGGGGCCGTCGTCGACGACGCCACGCCGTACCAGCCGCGCGGCTTTCTCTACCTCTACCGCGACCCGCCGTCCGACGAGCCGGAGGTCCCCACGCTGGCCGAGCTCGAGGTGCTGCACCGCGACGAGGACCTGCTGGTCGTCGACAAGCCGCACCTCGTCGCGACCATGCCGCGCGGCCGGTGGGTCACCCGCACCGTCCTCGTGCACCTGCGCGCCACCCTCGACCTGCCCGACCTGGCGCCCGCGCACAGGCTGGACCGCCCGACGGCGGGAGTGCTCGTCCTCACCGTGCGCCCGCAGGTGCGCGGCGCCTACCAGACGGCGTTCCAGGAGCGGACGGTGCGCAAGACCTACGAGGCGGTGGCGCCCCTCCCGCCCGCGGGCTCCGCGCTCGCCGACGGGGCGCAGGTCGTGCGCTCGCGGATCGTCAAGCACCGGGGCGTGGTGCGCGCGGTCGAGGAACCGGGCGAGCCGAACGCCGAGTCCCGCGTCGAGCTGGTCGCGCGGGACGACGAGCGCGGGCTGGGCCTCTACCGGCTCGAGCCGCACACCGGCAAGACCCACCAGCTCCGCCTGCACATGGCCTCGCTCGGGCTGCCGCTGCTGGGCGACACGTTCTGGCCCGAGCTGCGCGCCGACGCGCCCGACGACCCGGCCCGGCCCCTGCAGCTGCTCGCCCGCAGCGTGGAGCTCGACGACCCGCTGACGGGCGAGCGGCGCAGGTTCGTCTCCCGGCGCGCGCTCGCCGCGTGGCCCGCCTCGCCTGCCGCCGCGCCGCCCGTTGCGCCGGGCCGGGCCCGCCGGTGAGAGAATCCATGACCGTGAGCGCCCTCGCCCTCCCGACCCCGGCCGACCTGCCGTTCGCCGCCGAGACCTCGGCGCGCGCCGTCGTCGACCTCGCCGCGGTGCGGGACAACGTCCGCGCCCTGGGGCAGCACGCCGCCGGCGCCGCGGTCATGGCGGTGGTCAAGGCCGACGGCTACGGGCACGGCATGCTCCCGGTGGCCCGCGCGGCGCTGGCGGGCGGCGCGACCTGGCTCGGCACCGCCGTCCCGGCCGAGGCGCTGGCCCTGAGGGCCGGCGGGATCACGCCCACGCACGCCCGCGTGCTCACCTGGCTGTGCGCCCCCGGCGCGCCGTTCGACCGGCTCGTCGCCGCGCACGTCGACGTCGGGGTCGCGGCGCCGTGGGCGCTCGACGAGGTCGCCGCCGGGGCCCGGGCGGCGGGCGAGCCGGCCCGGGTGCACCTCAAGGTCGACACGGGCCTGGGGCGCAACGGGATCATGCCGACGGACCTGCCCGACGTCGTGCGCCGCGCCGCCGCGCTCGAGGCCGCCGGAGAGATCCAGGTCGCCGGGGTGTTCTCGCACCTGGCGTGCGCGGACGAGCCCGGCCACCCGTCGATCGCGATCCAGGGGAGGGCGTTCGACGACGCCGTGCGGACCGTCGAGGCCGCCGGCCTCGAGCCCGAGGTGCGGCACCTGGCCAACTCGGCGGCCGTCCTCACCGACCCCCGCCTGCACTACGACCTCGTCCGCCCCGGCATCTCGGTCTACGGCCACAGCCCCGCCCCCGGGCTCGGGGCGCCGGGCGACTTCGGGCTGCGCGGCGCGATGACGCTGCAGGCCCGGCTCGCGAACGTCAAGGACGTCCCCGCCGGGCACGGTGTGTCGTACGGGCACCACTACGTCACCGAGCGCGACACCCGGCTGGGGGTCGTGCCGCTCGGGTACGCGGACGGGGTACCTCGGCACGCGTCGGGCGGCGACGCGGGCGTCGGGGGGCCGGTCGCCGTGGGTGCGGGCGGCGCGGCGCGCGTCCTGCGCGTCGCCGGGCGGGTCTGCATGGACCAGCTCGTGCTCGACCTCGGCCCGGACGCGACCGAGCGGGCGGGCGACGTCGTCACCCTGTTCGGCGCGTCCGACGGCGTCGCGCGCGGCGCCCTCGTGCCGAACGCGACGGACTGGGCGCAGGCCGCCGGAACCATCAGCTACGAGATCGTCACCGGCATCGGGGCGCGTGCGCCGCGGGTGTACGTGGGCGAGCACGCCCCGGTCGGCGCCGGGACGGGAAGGACCGCGCAATGAGCGACGAGACCACCGACGAGACCACCGACCCGACCGCCGACCGGGTGCTCGACCCGGCCACCGGGGCGCCGGTGACGCGCGCCACGATCGACCTGCCCGACGCCGACGCCGCGCGCGCCCTCGGTGCGGCGCTCGCGGGCGTCCTGCGGGCGGGCGACCTGGTGATCCTCACGGGCGACCTCGGCGCGGGCAAGACGACGCTCACCCAGGGGCTGGGCGCCGCGCTCGGCGTGCGCGGCCACGTGGCGTCTCCCACCTTCATCGTCGCGCGCGAGCACCCGCCCCTGCCGCGCCCCGACGCCTCGCGCGGGCCCGGGCTGGTGCACGTCGACGCCTACCGCCTCGGCGGCCTGGACGAGCTCGACGCCCTCGACCTGGACTCGTCGCTCGACGAGTCGGTCACCGTGGTGGAGTGGGGCCGCGGGCTCGCGGAGGCGCTCACCGAGGACCGGCTGGAGATCGACCTCGAGCGACCCCGCGGCGGCGTCCACGTCGGCCCCGGCGAGGGCGCGGACGCCGGTCTCGGGCCCGACCCCGAGGCAGGGACGCGGCGCGCGACGCTGCGGGCCGTGGGCCCCCGCTGGGCCGACGTCGACCTGGCCGCCCTGACCCGCACGCTGCCGCACACCGTGGCGCGGGACTCGTAGGCTGGGCACGTGGCAGTCCTCGCTCTCGACACGTCCGCAGCCGTCGCCGTCGCGCTCGTCGACCCGGACGGAGCCCGGCTCGCGGCCCGCGCCGCCGACGAGCGCCGCCGGCACGCCGAGTCGCTCGCGCCGCTCGTCGCCGCGGTGCTCGACGACGCCGGGCTCGACCGCACGGCGCTCACCGCCGTGGCCGTGGGCACCGGCCCCGCGCCGTTCACGGGCCTGCGCGTCGGCCTGGTGACGGCGCGCACCCTCGCCCTCGCCCTCGGCGTCGACGTGCTCGGCGTCCCCAGCCTGGACGTGCTCGCCGTGCAGGCGGTCGCCGACCTCGGGCTGGGCCCGGGCGACGAGGTGCTCGTCGCCACCGACGCCCGCCGCAAGGAGGTCTACTGGGCCCGGTACGCCGTCGTCGCGCACGAGGGCCCGCACGGCGTCCCCGTCGTGGAGACCCTGGCGGGCCCCAACGTGGCGAAGGCGGCCGACGTCGCGGCGGCCCGGCTGGGTGCGCCGGCCGACGGGCGCCTCGTCGTCGTGGGGGAGGGCGCCGCCCAGTACGCCGACGTCCTCCCGCCGGACGACGACGGCCCGCTGGTCCCCGACGCGACGGTCCTCGCCCGGGTCGCCCTCGCGCGTCGCACCGCGGGGGCCGACCTGCCCACCGAGCCGCTCTACCTGCGCCGCCCGGACGTGCAGGTGCCCGCAGCCACGTCGCGCCTGGTACCCGCCACGGGGAGCCCGGCGTGACCGCGGACCGCCCCGGGGCCCCCGCCGGCGCCCAAACGGACCTGCCGCACACCGTGCAGCAGGTGTACGCGCCGGCCTGCCGGCTCCGCCCGTTGCGCAGCACGGACTTCGACCGCGTGCTGCAGCTGGAGCGCGTGCTCTTCGGCGCCGGGGCCTGGACGTTCGGCATGCTCGCCGACGAGCTCGCCGCGCTCGGTCGCTGGTACGTCGTGGCGGAGCCGACGGGCCCGGACGCCGTGGCCGTCTACGGGCCGGGCCCCAAGCCTGTCGTCGGGTATGCGGGGCTGTGGTTCGACGGCGACGTCGCCCAGATCATGACGATCGGCGTCGACCCCGCCTATCAGCGGCACGGGGTGGGGCGGGAGCTGCTGCGCGCGCTCGTCGAGCGGTCCCGGAACCTGCGGGCGGGCGCCGTCCTGCTCGAGGTCCGGGTCGACAACGACGCGGCCCTCGGCCTGTACGAGAAGGCCGGGTTCGAGCGCATCGGGCTGCGCCGGCGCTACTACCAGCCGGAGGACAAGGACGCGTTCACGATGCGGCTCGACCTGTCGGCGGCCGCGCCCGCCGAGGAGACGGCCGCCGAGGGTGCGGGCGCCGAAGGGGACGGCGGGGACGACGGCCCCGGGCCGGTAGGGGACGCGGCGTGAGCGCCACGGCCCGCGAGCGGGTGCTGGTCGGCGTCCCCGAGCTGGTGGCCGACCTCCAGCTCGGCACCGCGCCCGACCCGACGGCCGGCGCCCCCGTCCTGCTCGACGTGCGCTGGGCCCTCGGCATGACGGACGGCCACGAGCGCTATCTCGCGGGGCACCTGCCGGGCGCCGTGTACGTCGACCTGGCCACGGAGCTCGCGGCCGAGCCGTCCGAGGACCAGGGGCGGCATCCGCTGCCGTCGGCGTCGTCGTTCCAGGCGTCCGCGCGACGCTGGGGCGTGCGGCGCGGCTCCCGCGTCGTCGTGTACGACACGGTGGGCGGGACGTCGGCGGCGCGGGCCTGGTGGCTGCTGCGCTACTTCGGCGTCGACGACGTGCGGATCCTCGACGGCGGCCTCCCGGCCTGGGTGCGGGCCGGGCAGGCGCTCGAGGTGGGTGAGGTCGAGCGGGAGCACGGCGACGTCGTCGCGCACCCGGGCCGCCTGCCGGTCCTCGACGCCGACGAGGCCGCGGAGCTCGCCGAGGACGGCGTCCTGCTGGACGCCCGCGCCGGCGAGCGGTACCGCGGGGAGACAGAGCCCGTCGACCCCCGGGCCGGGCACGTGCCGGGTGCCGTGTCGGCCCCGACGGCCGACAACCTCGCCGACGACGGCACGTTCCTGCCCGACGCGGTGCTGCGCGAGCGTTTCGCCGACCTCGGGGTGTCGGCGGGGGCCGCGGTCGACGGGGTCGGCGTGTACTGCGGCTCCGGGGTCACGGCCGCCCACGAGGTCGCGGCGCTGGCGTGCGCCGGCGTCCCGGCGGCGCTCTACCCGGGTTCGTGGTCCCAGTGGTCAAATGACGCGAGCCGCCCCGTCGCGACCGGTCCCCGCCCCTGACGGGCCCGCCGTCCAAGCGCTGTGAGCATGATTTTGGCCCACTTCCCTGAGGGGAAGTGGGCCAAAATCATGCTCACAGCAGTGAGCGCTGGTGGTGGTGTCGAGGTCAGAGGACCTCGGCGACCTGGTCGAACGACAGGCGCGGGCCGCGCGGGTACGGGGAGCCCTCGCCGTCGGCGTGGCCGACGTTGATCACGAGGAACGACTTCCAGCCGGAGGAGGCGAAGAACTCGCCGTCGACGCCGTCGAAGTCCATGCCGTTCATCGGGCCGGCCGCGAGTCCGGCGGCGCGCAGGCCGACGATGACGTAGCCGGCCTGGATCAGCGCGTTGTTGCGGGCCATCTGCTCGCGGACGTCCGCGGCGGGCTCCAGCTGGTCCTTCATGCCCGGGTACGCGGGGAACAGGGTGTCCAGGTGCTGGTGGAAGGCGGGGTCGGCGGCGAGGACGAGGGAGACCGGCGCGGCCTCGACCTTGGGCTTGTTGCCGTCGCCCATGTGGGCCACGAGTCGGGCCTTGGCCTCGGTGGAGCGCACGACGAGCACGCGCAGCGGCAGCGTGTTCATCGCCGTCGGGCCGAACTTGGCCAGGTCCCAGGCGGCGGCGAGCTGCTCGTCGCTCACGGGGGCGTCGGTCCACTGCGAGGTGGTGCGGGCGGCGCGGAAGAGGAGGTCGGCCACGTCGTCGCCGACGGCGAGGGACGTGGTCGGGTGCGTGAGGGTCTCGGTCATGCTTGCCTGAACAGATAGATGCAGACGCATGATTCCGGATCCGGCCGTGACAACGATCACGCCACCGGCCGAGCCTCGGCCGCGGCCCGCGCGGATGGGGGAAGATGGCGGGCATGGCTGCACCGAACACCGGCGACCCCCTCGTCCTCGGCATCGAGACGTCCTGCGACGAGACCGGTGTCGCGCTGGTCCGCGGCGACACGCTGCTCTTCGACGCAGTGGCCAGCTCGATGGACGAGCACGCCCGGTACGGCGGCATCATCCCCGAGGTGGCCAGCCGCGCCCACCTGGAGGCGATGGTCCCCACGATCCGCCGGGCGCTCGGCGAGGCGGACGTCGACCTGTCCGAGGTCGACGCGATCGCCGTCACCGCCGGTCCGGGCCTCGTGGGCCCGCTGACCATCGGCGCGTCGGCGGCCAAGGCGCTGTCGATCGGGCTGGGCAAGCCGCTGTACGGCGTGAACCACGTCATCGGCCACGCCGCCGTCAACCAGCTCGTCGACGGCCCCTTCCCGGGGCGCGCGATGGCCCTGGTCGTCTCCGGCGGGCACAGCACGCTCATGCTCGTCGACGACGTGGCCACGGACGTCACGGAGCTCGGCTCGACGCTCGACGACGCGGCGGGCGAGGCGTTCGACAAGGTCGGCCGACTCCTCGGGCTGCCCTACCCCGGCGGGCCGCACATCGACCGGCTGGCGCGCGAGGGCGACCCTGAGGCGATCCGCTTCCCCCGGGGCCTGACGGCCGCGAAGGACCAGGCGAAGCACGCCTACGACTTCTCGTTCTCCGGCCTCAAGACGGCGGTCGCCCGGTGGGTCGAGCAGTGCGTCGACGACGGGCGCGAGGTGCCGGTCGCCGACGTCGCCGCGTCGTTCGCGGCGGCCGTGGCCGACGTGCTCACGGCCAAGACGATCGCCGCGTGCCGGGCGCACGACGTCGACACCCTCGTCATCGGCGGCGGCTTCTCCGCGAACAGCCAGCTCCGCGACATGGCGGCCGCGCGCTGCGCCGAGGCCGGGATCGACCTGCGCATCCCGCCGCTGCGCTACTGCACGGACAACGGCGCGATGATCGCGGCCCTGGGCTCCGCCGTCGTGCGCGCGGGCGTGGCGCCCTCCGACCTCGACATCCCGGTCGACTCGTCGATGCCGATGGCGACCATCACCGTCTGAGAGAGCCCCGCCGTCAGAGCGGGCGGCCGGCGCGCAGCTCGGCGACCAGGTGGGCCACGACGGCCTCCATTGCGGCCTGGCCGCCGCCGTGCGCCGCCGCGACTGCCCGCTGGCGCTGGTACGACGCGCCCGTCTTCGCGATCTCGTGCACGAAGCCCAGCTCGGCGAGGCACCCGAGCCGTGCGGCCGTGGGGGCGAGCTCGGCGAGCAGCCGGGGCAGCGCGTCGGTGACGAGCTCCTCGTTGCCGGCGTCGTCGAGGATGATGATCGCGTCCATGCCGTAGCGGGCGGCCCGCCACTTGTTCTCGTGCACGAACCAGCGCGGCATCCGGGGGAGCTGCCGCCCGGCGTCGAGGAGCGTCGAGAAGTGCTCCACCAGGCAGTGCACGAGGGCGCCGAGCGCCGCGAGCTCGCGGGTGTTGGAGGTGCCGTCGCAGACGCGGACCTCGATGGTGCCGAAGTGCGGCGCGGGGCGCACGTCCCAGCGGACCTCGGTGAAGTCGTCGATGACGCCCGTGTGCAGCATGTCGTCCACGTACCGCTCGAGCTGCTCCCAGCGCTCGAACTGGTACGGGAGCCCCGCGGTCGGCAGCTGCTGGAACAGCAGCGCGCGCATCGACGCGTACCCCGTGTCCTCCGCGCCGAAGTACGGCGACGACGCGGACAGCGCCTGGAGGTAGGGCAGGTGTACCAGGAGCGCGTTGACGATCGGCAGCACCTTGGCGCGGTCCTCGATCCCCACGTGCACGTGGACGCCGTAGACGATCTGCTGCCGGCCCCAGACCTGCGTGCGGTCGACGACCGTCGCGTACCGCTCCTTGTCGGTGATCTTCTGCTGCGCCCATGGGGCGAAGGGATGCGTGCCGGAGCCCATGAGGTCGACCCGCATGGGGCCGGCCACCTCCTGGATCGCCGCGATCCCGCGATCGAGGTCGGCGATCGCGTCGGCGACGGTGCGCCGCACGTCGCTGATCACCTCGACGGTGTTCTTCATGAACTCCGGCTTGACGAACCGGTGCCGCACGTCGTCGGCCACCGCCTCGATCACGGCGGGCCCCACCTGGCGCAGGTTGCCGGAGTCGGCGTCGACGAGGGCGAGCTCCCACTCGAGCCCGACGCTCGACCGCTCGGACGTCGCGAATTCCAGCACCATGCGGTCAATGCTTCCACGGGCGGGGCGATGGGCGCGCACCGGGGGAGCCGGGCTCCGGCGTCCTCAGCGCAGCGGGTCGACGACGAGCACGTGCTGCGCCCCGGAGACGCGGGTCAGGACGAGCGTCGCCTCGCCGTCCCCCCGCGGCGCGAGCTGGGTGCGCAGCTGCTCCGGGGTGACGGCGGTGCCGCGCTTCTTGATCGTCAGCCGCCCCACGCCGCGCTCGCGCAGGTAGGCCTTCAGGCGCTTGAGATGGAAGGGCATGACGTCGAGCACGCGGTAGCCGGTCGCGAGCGGCGCCCTCCCGGGCGCCGGGGCCGCGGCGGGCTGGTCGGTCGTGACGTAGGCGATCGTGGGGTCGAGGAGGCGCCCGCCCAGCTCTGCGGCGGCGTGCGCGACCAGCCCGGCGCGGATCACCGCCCCGTCCGGCTCGTACAGGTACGCCCCGACGGGGCCGACGTCGGGCACGACGTCCTCGTCGTCGTTCCGCAGCGCGCGGGACGTCGTCACACCGCCCGTGGTCCGGAGCAGCAGGGCCGAGCGCCCCGGGCCGTCGGGGGCGAGCGGGCCGAACCACAGCCCGGCCTCGACCACGTCGCCGTCCACGGAGACCCACTGCGTCTCGGCGTCGGCGGGCAACCCCTGGTGCGGGATGCCGGGGCCGACCTTGATGCCCAGCGCCGGGACGTGCTCGCGCAGCGCCCAGACCGCGTCCAGCGGGGGAGCGTAGGCGGCCGGGTCGAAGACCCGCTTGCCGCCGCGGGTGCGGCGCGCGGGGTCGGCGAACACGCCGTCGACCCGCTCGGCCGCGAGGTCGAGCGACAGGCCGTCCGCGTGCCGCACCTCCGCCTCGGGGAAGTGCCGCAGGTTGACCGTCGCGATCGCCGCCGTGACCTCGTCGACGTCGGTGGCGAGGACGCCGAGCCCGACGCCGGCGAACGCCAGGGCGTCGGCCCCGACGCCGCAGGTGAGGTCGGCGACGCGGGTGACCCCGGCGGCGAGGTAGCGCCGCGCGTGCAGGGCCGCCACGACGAGCCGCGTCGCCTGCTCGACACCGTCCGGGGTGAACAGCATCCCGTCCGCGAAGTCGCCGAGCTTGGCGCGCGCCTTCGCCCGCAGCCGCGACTGGGTGAGGGCTGCCGCCGCGAGCTCGGGGTCGACGCCGTCGGCGCGCAGGCGGGTGGCCAGCGCCATCGCCTGCTTCTCGTCGTACGGCGGCAGGGAATTGACGAGGGCCCACCCCTCGGGACTGAGCAGCTTGGTCAGCGAAGGGGCGTCCATTGGCCCATCGTCTCAGGCGGGGCGGCGCACGACGCGCGGCGGGCGGAGTGACGCCCTCGGCGAACTGTTGGCACTCGACTTGTCAGAGTGCTAACGCCTGCCTAGATTTGTCGTCAGCGACCGCAGGCTGTTACCGGCACCCGCGACGACGGCCAGCCGCAGGGCGCGACCTCAGTCCATCACGCACAGCGAATCAAGGAGGTCCGACGTGTCGGTCCCCATCAAGCCGCTCGAGGACCGGATCGTCGTCAAGGCCATCGAGGCCGAGACCACGACCGCTTCCGGCCTGGTCATCCCGGACACCGCCAAGGAGAAGCCCCAGGAGGGCGAGGTCCTGGCGGTGGGCGACGGCCGCTTCGACGACAAGGGCAACCGCGTCCCGGTCGACGTGAAGGTCGGCGACAAGGTGATCTACAGCAAGTACGGCGGCACCGAGGTCAAGTACGGCGGCGAGGACTACCTGGTCCTCTCGGCGCGCGACATCCTCGCCGTCGTCGTCGCCTGACGACGACGGTCTGCCGGCCCTGCCGGCGGTGACACGAAGGGCCCCGCACCTGATGGTGCGGGGCCCTTTCGTCGTCCGGAGGTTGCCCGGCCGGTACGGGCTCGGCTCAGCCGGTCTTGCGGGCGGCGCCCGCCAGGATCGCGGAGCGCTCGTCCTCGCTCAGCCCGCCCCAGACGCCGTACGGCTCGCGGACCCGCAGCGACTGCTCGCGGCACTGCATCATGACGGGGCAGCTGCGGCAGATCGCCTTGGCCGCCTCGGCGCGACGTCGGCGGGTGGACCCCCGCTCGCCCTCGGGGTGGAAGAACAGGGTGTCGTCCGAATCGCGGCAGGCGCCCTGGT
>NZ_BAAAPM010000003.1:430036-467784 GCF_039531145.1 Isoptericola hypogeus | reverse complement strand
GAAGTTGTTCAAGGGGCGGTCTCCAGCGGCGATGAACGGTTCAGTGTTCAACTTTCGAGGTTTGGATGAATGAGTTTGGAAGGGATCTGAACGGCTTTGCCCGGCCGTCCGGGTCCGGATCGTGGCGCGCCCACCGGCGCAGTGGCGACCGGGGTGTCCTCTCGGCAGAATCGACGCCATGACCTCATCCCGACCCGTCCCCGAGGGGGGCGGGTCTCGCGCGTCGAGTCCTGGCCTCGCCGTCGCGGCGGTCGCCCGGCGCCTGGGGGTCGCACCTGCGACCCTGCGCACCTGGGACCGTCGTTACGGGCTGGGTCCGTCGGCCCGCACCGCGGGAAGCCATCGCCGGTACACGCCCGAGGACGTCGCGCGCCTGCTCGTCATGCGTCGGCTCACGCTCGAGGGCGTCGCACCCGTGGACGCTGCGCAGGCCGCGCTCGAGGCCGGTGTGGAGGAGCTCGAGTCGGCCGCCGCCGACGACGCGACGCCCGACAACGACCGGCCTCCGACCGAGGGCGCCGAGGGCTCGGAACCCGGCGGTGGTGAGCGCGAGCGCGGGGAGGGCGCCGACGACGGGCCGCGGCCGGGGAGGGCGCACCTGCGGGCGCTGCCCGGAGGTGGCGCGGGACGACACCTGCCCGGCGGGCAGAACGGCCCCGCCGCCGGCGCTGGTGGGAGCGCTTCCGGCCGCGTGTCCGCCGTCGTGGACGCGGCTCTCGCCTACGACCAGGCCCGGTGCGACGAGCTGCTGCGCATCCCCGCGCACGGCGACCCGGCGGCGTGGTGGACGCTCGTGGCCGAGCCCGCGTGGCAGCGCGTCGCGCAGCGCACGGTGCTCGCCGGGCCGGGGGCGGTGCCGGAGGTCGTGCTCGCCACCGCGGCGCTGCAGGCCCTGCGCGACTTCACGGAGGCGTTCGAGCAGGCACAGGTCGCCGCCGGGGCGCCGCCCGCCAACCACCCGAGCCGCATGCGCAAGATCGTGCTCATCTTCGCCGCCCCGGACGAGGTCGTCCCGCTGTCGGCGCACGCGCTGGCCGCGGCGCTGACGGCGAAGGGCGCCACCGCCCGGATCGTCACCGGGCCGGCGAGCACGCACCGGTCGCTGGAGCTCGTGACGATGGTGCGCCCGGCCGCGCTCGTGCTCGCGACGACGCAGCGCCGCCCCGACCTCGACGTCGTGCACGCCGTGCACGAGGGGTTCCCCGACCTGCCGATGGTCGTCGGCCTGCGCCGTGACGACGCGGCCAGCGAGCTCCCGCTCGCCGCGACCGTGCAGCGCGTGCGGTCGTTCACCGGCATGCTGCACGAGGTGCTCGCCGTCGTCGGGTGAGGCGGAGGTGCAGCGCAGGGTGGGGCCGAGGAACGAGACACTCGCCCGCAGCGGAACCGCAGACTCGGCCGATCACAAGCCCGGGTGAGGCGGAGGCACTCGCCCGCAGCGGAACCGCAGGCTCGGCCGACAACCAGCTCGGGTGAGGGCCGTCACGCCCGGCCCCAGGCCGGAATATCGACGTCGCCGGGAACGTAGACTCCTGTCATGACGGACTCGACCTCGCCTGCGCACGACCCGTTCGGATTCCTCGGCCTCACCTACGACGACGTGCTGCTGCTGCCGGGCTACTCCGACCTGGCGCCGTCGGACATCGACACCACCTCCCGCCTCACCCGCGAGATCTCCCTGCGGGTCCCGCTCGTCTCCGCCGCGATGGACACCGTCACCGAGTCACGCATGGCCATCGCGATGGCCCGCCAGGGCGGCATCGGGGTGCTGCACCGCAACTTGTCGATCGAGGACCAGGCGTACCAGGTCGACCTGGTCAAGCGCACCCAGACGGGCATCATCGACAACCCCGTGACGATCGGCCCCGACGCGACGCTCGAGGAGCTGGACAAGCTCGCCGGGGAGTACCGCATCTCCGGCTTCCCCGTGGTCGACGCGGGCGGCCGGCTCGCCGGCATCGTCACCAACCGCGACCTGCGGTTCACGCCCGTGGCGGAGTGGGCCAGCACCAAGGTCTCCGAGGTCATGACCCCCGCGCCGCTGATCACCGGCCCGGCCGGGATCTCCCGCGAGGACGCGACGCTCCTGCTGCGCAAGCACAAGCTGGAGCGCCTCCCGCTGGTCGACGACGAGGGCCGGCTCGCCGGGCTCATCACCGTCAAGGACTTCGTGAAGTCCGAGCAGTTCCCGAACGCGTCCAAGGACTCGCAGGGCCGCCTCCTCGTCGGCGCGGCCATCGGCTACTTCGGCGACGCGTGGCAGCGTGCGACGACGCTCGTCGAGGCGGGCGCCGACGTGCTCGTCGCCGACACCGCCCACGGCAACGTGCGGATGCTCATCGACATGGTGCGCCGGCTCAAGACCGACCCGGCCACGCGGCACGTGCAGGTCATCGGCGGCAACGTCGCGACGCGGCAGGGCGCGCAGTCGTTCGTCGACGCGGGCGCCGACGCCGTCAAGGTCGGCGTCGGCCCGGGGTCGATCTGCACGACCCGCGTCGTGACCGGTGTCGGCGTCCCGCAGATCACCGCCGTCTACGAGGCGTCGCTCGCCGCGCGGGCGGCCGGCGTGCCGGTGATCGCCGACGGCGGGATGCGGCACTCGGGCGAGATCGGCAAGGCGATCGTCGCCGGCGCCGAGGCCGTCATGCTCGGCTCGATGCTCGCCGGCACCGAGGAGGCGCCGGGCGACACGATCCTGGTGAACGGCAAGCAGTACAAGGCGTACCGCGGCATGGGCTCGATGGGTGCGATGTCCTCGCGCGGCAAGAAGTCCTACTCCAAGGACCGTTACTTCCAGGCCGAGGTGGCCAGCGACGACATGATCGTGCCGGAGGGTGTCGAGGGGCAGGTGCCGTACAAGGGCACGCTCAACGCCGTCGCGCACCAGCTCGTCGGCGGGCTGCACCAGACGATGTTCTACGTCGGCGCCAGGACCATCCCGGAGCTGCAGGCGGACGGCCGCTTCGTGCGCATCACCTCCGCTTCGCTCAAGGAGTCCCACCCGCACGACGTGCAGGTGACCGCCGAGGCCCCGAACTACAGCGGCTTCTGAGCCGCCCCGAGCAGGCCGCGACGAAGGCCCGGACCCGTGGGCGGTTTCTAGGGGTCCGGGCCTTCGTCGTCGCGCGAGGTTTCCGCGGCCGCTCTCAGCTCGCCATGACGCGCGCGTGCAGCGCCTGCACGGCGTACCGGGCGGACCAGAACGCGCCGTGCTGCCACGCGGAGACCTCGGACATCCAGTCGCCCGCGAAGTAGACGTTGCCGGTGCCCTGCTGCAACAGCTTGAAGCCGGACGACTCGGTGTTCGGGTATGCCCAGGCGCCCTCGATGTACGGGACCTTGTGCCAGGCGATCGAGAAGGAGCTCTCGAGCTCGGTGCGGTACTTCTCGCCGTGGATCTTGACGCCCTGCTCGACGGCGCGGCGCTCGCGCTGGCGGGGTGTCAGGTCGGCGTAGGCGCGGGCGTTCGCGCCCGTGTTGTAGTAGCCCACGACGAGGCCCTTGCGCTCCCCGTACCCGTACGAGGGGTACCAGACGTGCGCGAGGTCCATGTCGGTCTCGGTGATGCCGCCGAAGATGCGGTGGTCGTCCTCCCAGAACCGCGACCGGTACTGCAGGCCGATCTTGCCGGCGGGGGACCCGACCGAGAACTCGCCGAGGGCGCCGTCGACGTCGGGCCCCCAGTTGGTCTCCCAGCGGCGCATCAGCCCGGCGGGCGCGGCGACGATCGCGAAGTCGGCCTCGATCTGGCGCGGGCGGCCGTGGCCGGGGGTGTAGGTGACCCGGACGCCGCGGCTCGTGTTCTCCACCGCGGTCACCGGCGAGCCGAAGTGCACGTTCTGCTTGCCGATGGCGCGCACGAAGTACTGGTACGTCGTGTCCATGCCGCCCTTCGGCTGGAACATGAGCATCGACTGCTCCCAGTTGATCTCGAAGGGGAAGTACTGGCCCACCTTCGAGGCCAGCACCTCCGAGACCGTGCCGGGGCCGGGCAGCGGGGTCCCGTGCTCGTTCCATGCGGAGGGGTAGGTCGAGAACCCGCGGTTGTCCCCGCCGGAGTACGTGCCGTCGGACTTCAGCGACCCCCAGCTGCGCAGGAACTGGCGGAGGTTCTCCTTGTCCTCGGCCGTGAGCCGCTGGTCCAGGGCGCCCTGGTCGGTGGCGTGGTGCAGCAGCTCGGACGTGTAGCCGAAGACGTCCGCCTTGGCCGTCCGGTAGCGCACCGGGTTGCCGGGGGTCGCGCCGGCCTTCTCGTTGTAGAGGTAGGCGTCGGCGTTCGCGTTGCTGAAGACCTCGTACGGCACCCCCAGCTCGCGCAGGTAGTCCATCGTGACCATCCACTGCGCGATGCGGCCTGCGCCGGCGTTCATGTAGATGCCGTCGCCGAAGCGGGCCGTCTGTGTGACCCCGTCGATGTCGGTCTCGGAGTCGCCGTCGCGGATCGTGAGGGTGCGCCCGCCGGGGCGGTGCCGCGCCTCGAGCACGGTCACGCGGTAGCCCGCCTTCTGCAGCTCGTAGGCGGACGCGAGCCCGGCCGGTCCCGCTCCCACGACGACCACCTTCTTGGCCGAACGTCCGGTCAGCGTGAAGTCGCCGCTGCGCGGCGGCACCCAGGCGGCCGCGCCGGGCTGCGCCGCCGCGGTCGGGGCGAGTCCCATCGCGCCCATCGTCGCGAACATGACGCCGGCGCTGGAGCCGACGCCGACCGCCTGGAGGAAGTTGCGGCGGGAGACGCCGGACGAGGTTCCGTCGGTGACCGTGTCAGTGACCATGCGGCACTACCTCTCTGTCGAAAGGTCTGACGGGCGGTCAGGGCCGGCCCTGGATGCCGGTCGCCGCCGTCAGCACCGCCGCCGACGGTAGGTGTCCCGCGTCACGCGCCGGAGTCTGTGGTGTTACCGGGTCGTCGCCGGCGGTCACCATCGCGTTTCGGAGGCGTCGTCGCAGGTCGGAGTGTCGGCGGTGCTCTGCCGGTCGCTCCCGGCGCCAGGTCTCCGGTCCGACGCACGCCCGTCACGGCTCGGAAACCCGGCGTGGCTACGGTCGGCCTCCCGCGGCGGTCCGCGCCGGACCGCCGACCCGCCCGCGCGTGCCCCGAGGGCGCGCGCCGTCGCCGGAGGTCCGCATGAAGCACCGCACCAAGGTCGTCCTCGCCGTCGCCGTCACGGCCGCCGTCGCCGTGCCCGGGACGGCCCTCGCGTCCGGCCGGCTCTTCGAGCCCCGCCCCACGGAGGTCCGGTCCTTCGTCACGGGCGACACCGCGTCGATCGCCGACGGCGTGGCCATCGGCAAGAACGTCGCGGTGTACAAGTCGTCGGGGCTCGGCCCCGCGGCGATGAACACGGCGCCCGGCGTCACGGCGGAGGAGCGGTACGTCCCGACCGACGTGTTCCCCGGAGGTGAGCTGCCGGACGGCGTGACGCTCACGGAGGCGCAGGGGATCAACGCGCTGCGGCGCATCGGCGCCAACCTCGAGGCCGCCGGCCTGTCGTACGACGACGTCGTGACGATGCGGGTGTTCCTGCAGAACCCGGACGGCGAGGAGGCGATGGACTTCGCGGGCTGGAACCGGGCCTACCGGCAGTTCTTCGCGAACACCCACCGCGCCACGGGCGAGCCCCTCGACGTCCAGCTCGGCTCGACGACGACGGAGCCCATGGTCGTCAACGGCGCGCGCCCGTCGCGCTTCGCCCTGGAGATCGAGAACCTCCCGGTGGACGGCTGGCTGGTCGAGGTGGAGGTCGACGCGGTCTACGGACGGTGACCTCGGGGCCGCGGCCCCGGACGGCGGCCTACGCCGACCGGGCCCGCGGCCCGGCCCAGGCCTCGGACGGCCACGCCGACGAGGTGGGGCCGCGCCCGTCGGGCGCCGCCGCCCGCTCGGCGTTGACCCGCTCCGCCCAGGCCCGGTGCGCGCCCGCCTGGGCGGCGTGCAGCGCGTCGAGGGCGACGCCCCGCAGGTGGGGGTGGGCGAGGAGCTGGGCGGCGAGGACGTCGAGCGTCGCGAGGACGTCGACGTCGGCCGTGTGCAGGTCGCCGTCGCCCTCGACGCCGTAGAGGGTGCACAGGTCGCCGAGGCGGCGCTTGCCCTCCCGGCCGCCGTCCAGCCAGCGGTCCAGGACGAGCGGGTCGAGCACGGGCGTGACGGGACGCCCGAGCCGCTCGGGCAGCGTGGGCAGGCCGTGCCGGGACAGCTCGACGTCGAGCAGGGACAGGTCGAACGTGGCGTTGTAGGCCACGAGCGGCACGCCCCGGCGCAGGTGAACCGCGAGCGTGTCCGCGATCCGGTCGAGGCCCGTGGCGGGGGCCTGCCCGCGGTCGCGGGCGTGCGCCGTCGTGATGCCGTGGATCGCGGCGGCCTCGGCGGGGATCTCGACGCCGGGGTCGAGCAGCCAGGTCCGGACGTCGGTGCGCCGGCCGGGGACGCGCAGCACGACCGCGGCCGTGACGATGCGGTCGGTCGCCACGTCGAGACCCGTGGTCTCGGTGTCGAAGCCGAGCAGCGGGCCGCCCGCCCATCCCGTGTCGTCGCGCCGGTCGTCCATCGCCGTTCTCCTTCCGTCCCAGGCGCCTCCGGGCGCCGGGCCTGGCAGGGACACTGCCACCCGCCACCGACAGGCGGCCGCGCCCGCGGCCCGAGCCACGTCGTGACCGCCTCCCGCCCGCCGGGACGCGCGCCGGTACGCTGGGTCGGGTGAGCAACGAGATCGAGATCGGCCGCGGAAAGCGCGGGCGCCGCGCGTACTCCTTCGACGACATCGCGGTGGTGCCCTCGCGCCGCACGCGCGACCCGAAGGACGTCTCCGTCGCCTGGCAGATCGACGCCTACCACTTCGAGCTGCCGATCATGGCCGCCCCCATGGACTCGGTGATGAGCCCGGCCACCGCGGTGGCTCTCGGCAACCACGGCGGGCTGGGCGTGCTCGACCTCGAGGGCCTCTGGACGCGGTACGAGTCGCCCGAGCCGCTGCTGGCGGAGATCCGGGAGCTGCCCGCGGGCGAGGCCACCCGGCGCATGCAGGAGATCTACGCCGAGCCGATCAAGCCGGAGCTCATCACGCAGCGGCTCAAGGAGGTCCGCGCGTCGGGCGTGCCGGTGGCCGGCGCCCTGTCGCCGCAGCGCACCCAGGAGCACTACCAGACGGTCGTGGACGCAGGGGTCGACCTCTTCGTCATCCGCGGCACGACGGTCTCCGCCGAGCACGTGTCGGGCAACGCCGAGCCGCTGAACCTCAAGCGGTTCATCTACGAGCTGGACGTGCCGGTCGTCGTCGGCGGGGCCTCCACCTACACCGCGGCGCTGCACCTCATGCGCACGGGTGCCGCGGGCGTGCTCGTCGGCTTCGGCGGCGGCGCGGCGCACACGACCCGCGTCGGGCTGGGCATCCATGCGCCGATGGCCACCGCCGTGTCCGACGTCGCGGCGGCCCGCCGGGACTACCTCGACGAGTCGGGCGGCCGGTACGTGCACGTCATCGCGGACGGCGGCGTGGGCCACTCGGGCGACGTCGTGAAGGCCGTCGCGTGCGGCGCCGACGCCGTGATGCTGGGCGCCGCGCTCGCCCGCGCGGCCGAGGCGCCGGGCCAGGGCTGGCACTGGGGCCCCGAGGCGCACCACGCGGAGCTGCCGCGCGGCGAGCGGGTGTCCGTCGGCACGGGCGGATCGCTCGAGGAGATCCTCTTCGGCCCCAGCAGCACCGCCGACGGCACGCTGAACCTCGTCGGCGCGCTGCGCCGGGCGATGGCGACCACCGGCTACTCCGACCTCAAGGAGTTTCAGCGGGTCGAGGTCGTCGTGTCCCCCTACCAGCCCCGGTGAGCGCGGGGCTCTCGCAGGCCGAGCCCGTCGAGGCAGCGGCCTCCTCGACCCTTCGGAAGGCGCAGGGCGACGCGAGCCCGACCACGGTCGTCGCCTTCCGCGAGATCGCCGACGCCGACGTCGACCAGGTCGTCGCGCTGTGGGAGGTGTGCGGCCTGACCCGGCCCTGGAACGACCCTCGCCTCGACATCGCCGACGCGCGTCGCACCCCCACCTCGACGGTCCTGGTCGGGCTCGCCGACGGCCGGGTGGTGTCGTCCGCCGTCGCGGGCTACGACGGCCACCGCGGGTGGCTCTACTACGTGGCCGTCAGCCCGGACGCGCAGGGTGGCGGCCTGGGCCGTGCCACGGTGGGCGCGGCCGAGGACTGGCTCCGCCGGCTGGGCGTGCGCAAGGTGCGACTGATGGTGCGGCACGGGAACGAGCGCGTGCTGGGCTTCTACGACGGTCTCGGGTACGCCGACTCCGACTGCGTCGTCCTGGGCCGCGACCTGTAGCCGTCGCCCGCCGTGCGCCCCCCGGGGGAGACCCGGAATGGTTCCCGGTCGCGCTGAGAGCGAACGGCACCCCGACCCCGGGGGCGACGGTTGCCCGGGTGTCACCCGCCCCGCGTAGGGTGTCGGCCATGTCCACCGCGCACGAGAGCGACGGAGCTCTGGGGGATCTCATCGATCCCGAGCTGCCCGCCGCCACCTACGTCCTCGAGCCCGACGTCGTCGCCCCGCTGGTGCGCCGGATCGTCACGTCGCACGCCGCGGGGACGCACCGCTCCCACCTGCCCTTCACGGGGGCGCCGCTCGCGGCGTTCCCGCTGTCGTCGCCCGACGACGTCGAGACCGCGGTGGCGCGGGCGCGCGCGGCCCAGGGCGCCTGGGCGGGGACACCGGTGCGCGAGCGGGCCGCGGTGCTCGACCGGCTCGGCGCGCTCGTGCTGCGGCGGCAGTCGGAGATCCTCGACCTGGTGCAGATGGAGTCGGGCAAGGCGCGGCGCAGCGCGTTCGAGGAGGTCGCCGACGTCGCGCAGGTGTGCCGGCACTACGCGGTGCGGGGCGCGCGCTACCTCGCCGACCGGCGCGAGCCGGGCCTGCTGTCCGTGCTCACCGGCGTGCGCGTGCACCGCCGTCCCGTCGGCGTGGTGGGGGCCATCACGCCGTGGAACTACCCGCTGACCCTGGTGCTCGCGGAGGCGGTCCCCGCACTGCTCGCGGGGAACGCCGTGGTGGTCAAGCCCGACCCGCAGACGACGCTGTCGGCGCTGTGGGTCGCGGAGGCGCTCGAGGAGGCCGGGCTGCCGGAGGACCTGTTCCTCGTCGTCGCGGGGGGTGGCGACGTCGGTGCGGCGCTGGTCGACCACGTGGACCACGTCGCGTTCACGGGCTCCACCGCGACGGGCCGCACGGTCGCCGCCCGCGCGGGGGAGCGGCTTATCGGCGCCACTCTCGAGCTGGGCGGCAAGAACCCCCTGTACGTCGCCGCGGACGCCGACCTGGACCGGGTGGTGCCGGGCGTGGTGCGTGCCTGCTTCGCGAACGCGGGGCAGCTGTGCATGTCGATCGAGCGGCTCGTGCTCCACGAGCGGATCGCTGAGCCGTTCCTCGAGCGGTTCGTCGAGGCCGTGCGCGCCCTGCGGCTCGGGGCCGAGCTCGACTACACGGCGGACGTGGGCTCCCTGGTGTCCGCGGCGCAGCTCGCCCGGGTCGCCGAGCACGTCGACGACGCCCTGGCGAAGGGCGCGAAGGCCCTGGTGGGCGGCGTGCACCGGGCGGACGTCGGGCCGTACTTCTACGCCCCGACCGTCCTCGACGACGTCCCCGCCGACGCGCTGTGCGCGCACCAGGAGACGTTCGGGCCGGTCGTCGCGGTGACGCGCGTGGCCTCGGACGACGAGGCGGTGCGCGTCATGAACGACACCGAGCTGGGCCTGAACGCGAGCATCTGGTCGTCCGACGTCGCGCGGGCCAGGCGGCTGGCGGCACGGGTCGAGGCCGGGACGGTCAACATCAACGACGGGTACACGTCGGCCTGGGGGTCGCCCGGCGCGCCGATGGGCGGGTTCAAGGCCTCCGGCCTGGGCCGCCGGCACGGACGGGAGGCGATCGACGGGATGACGGAGGCGCAGACCGTGGCCGTGCAGCGCGGGGCCCGGTTCGGCGTCTCGCTGGACGCCCTGTATTCCCTGGGCGGCGAGACCCCGAGCCGGGTGCTCACCGTCGCGCTCGGCGCGATGCGGCGGCTGCGGCTGCCGTAGGCGCGGGAGCTCAGGCCCCGAGCTCGCGCACTGCGGCCCGCCACGACGCCGGGACCTCGCGCACGTGCCACCACACCCACTGGGGCGGGCGTGCGCTCTCGGCGGACACGCCGACGCCCTGGGCGTCGAGGCCCGCCCGCGCGCAGCTGAACAGCGCGCGGCGCAGGTGGTAGTCCTGGGTCACCACGACGGCGGTGCGCGCGCCGGTGAGCTCCGCCGTGCGGCGGCACGACGCCGTCGTGTCGAAGCCCTCCCGGTCCAGCGTCAACGCGTCGTCCGGCACGCCGAGGTCGCTGATCCACTCCCGCATCGACGCGGGCTCGTCGTAGGTGGAGCCGTCCGGCAGCGGGTGCGCGTCGCCGCTGAGCACCACGGCGGCGGCCACCCCGGCGTGGTAGAGCTCGGCCGCGGCGTTCAGGCGTCGCTGCAGGTAGGGCGACGGAGTCCCGTCGGCACGCAGGCCGGCGCCGAGCACGAGGATCGCGTCGGCCTCCTCGACGGCGTCCACCGAGGGGCGTACCCGCGCCTGCCCGGTGAGCTGCACCCACGCGACCGGCAGGGCGACCGCGAGGACGAGCGCGCCCGCGGCACCCGCGAGCCACCAGCGGCGCCGTGCGCGGCGTCGGGCGCGCGGCTCGATCGGCGGCGCGGGCCGCGGCAGGGCGGGCGTCGGCGGTGCGGGCTGGTCCACGGCGAGAGCGTAGCGGCGCGCGTACGCGGCCTGGGCGCGACGCGCGAGGGTCAGCCGGCGCGCGTGCCGGGGCGGCTCGGGGACGGTGGCGTCGGCGCCGCCCGGAGCGCCGCACGCTCGGTGCGCAGGTTGAGCCGTGCGGCGTCCGCCCACCGGAGGCGGCCGGCGTCCGTGCGGAACAGGCCGGGCCCGGCGGCGAGCTCGAGCAGCTGGTCGAGCACCGTCGCGCGGCCTGCGCGGAACGCGTCGTCGGGCACGTGCCCGTACTCGGCGCGCACCTGCGCGGCGTACCGCGCGTAGCGTGCCGGGGACCCGCCGAGCATCGCGAGGTCGGCGTCGCTGAGCAGCGCCCCGGCCGGGTCGTCGGCTCCGGGCGCATGGTCCGTGGTCACGAGCACGAGCCGCGCCACCTCCGCGACGTCGTCGCCGGTCAGGGCGCCGACGGGGCCGGGAGCCGCGGTCGGCGCGGCCGGCCGTGCCCGCCCGACGAGCGGGCCGAGCAGGTCGCCGGCGAGCGCCGCGGACCGCTGCTCGTCGCGCCCCGCCTCGCCGTCGTGCACGGCGTCGTGGAACCAGAGCGCGACGGCGGCGTGCCAGCCGGAGCCGGGCGCGCCGTCGGCGAGCAGCAGGTCGAGGGCGTCGAGCGCGTCGGCCAGGTGCAGCCGCGAGTGGTACACCCGGTGCGGCTCGCGCCAGCGGGCGACCAGGTCCGCCCCCGCCCCGTCGATCACCGCGCGCGCCGCGTCGTCGGGCCGCCACAGCGCGGCCCATCGCCCGGCCAGGGCTCCCCGGGAGGCCCGGCGCCGTTCCCGCCCGGGCACGCGCAGACCCGAGCCGGCGAGGCGCCGCGCGAGCTCCCGCCCGTCGACCGGCACCGCGCCCGCGGAGACGAGCGCGTCGTGCCGCTCGTCGGGGACGTCGTAGTGGTCGAGGTCGAAGGCGCGGTCGCCGATGCCGTGGGCGCGGGCGAACGACCGCAGCTCGTGCAGGGACTCGTCCGAGACCAGGTGGGACCACAGCCGCCCGTGCGCGGGCCACGCCGGCGGATCGACGAGGACCGTCACGACGGAACCCCGGGACGCCCCGCCGGCCGGTCGATCGCCCGCCGCACCTCGCCCACGATCGCGGCCATGGCCGCCTCGGCGGCCTCGGGGTCGCCGTCGGCCACCGCGCGCGCGACGGCCTCGTGCTGGTCGAGCGCCTCCGGCACGGGGGAGGGGGGCATCAGGCCGAGGTGGGTACGCCCGGCGAGGACCTCGGCGACGACGTCCGCCAGCGGCCCGAACATCTCGTTGCCGCTGGAGCGCAGCAACAGCTCGTGCATGCGGACGTCGAGGGCGAGGAAGGTGTCGAGGTCGCCTGCCTCGCCGGTGGTGCGCATGCGGCGCGCGAGGTCCAGCAGCTCGCCGCGCACCTGGGGGCTGGCGTGGCGTGCGGCGCCCGCGGCGGCCAGCGGCTCGACGGCGTGCCGCAGCTCGGTGAGGCTGCGCAGCTGGGCGTCGCGGCCGGGGCCCTGCAGACGCCACCGAATGATGCGAGGGTCGAGGACGTTCCAGTCCTCGATGCCGAGGACGACCAGACCGACCCGACGGCGGGAGCGGACCATCCCGAGGCCCTCGAGCATCCGCATCACCTCGCGGGCGACGGTCCGGGACACCCCGTGCTCGGCGCCGATCCCGTCGAGCGTCAGCGGGGTGCCGGGGCCGACGTCTCCGCTGGTGATCGCGCGCCCGACGGAGTCGAGCACGGCGGCGTGCAGGGACGGTGACGACATGGGACGAGCCTATCGGCGCCGCGCCGCGCCCACCAGATTGGTGTTACCAGTCTTGTCGAAGGTGCTATCAATGAGGCATCCTCTGACGACGCGGCGACGCAGCAGTCGCCGCGGGGCCCGCCCGGCGGGTCACGGATCGAGACACGGACAGGGAAGTCACATGGACACTGTCGTCACGAACGCCCCCGGCGACGCCCGCGTCGCCAGCACCGCGCGCCTGCCCGTCGCCGAGCACCTCGTCGTCATGGGCGTGGCCGGGTCGGGCAAGACCACGATCGCCGGGCTCCTCGCCGAGCGCCTCGGCCTCGACCTCGCGGAGGCGGACGAGTTCCACCCGGCGGAGAACATCGAGAAGATGAGTTCCGGCACCCCGCTGACCGACGCCGACCGGGAGCCCTGGCTCGCCGCCATCCGCGACTGGCTCGACCGCGAGGCCGACGCCGGCCGCGCCGCCGTCGTCACGTGCTCGGCGCTGAAGCGCGCCTACCGCGACGAGCTGCGCCGGGCGCGTGGCAGCGTCCGGTTCGTGCACCTGGCCGGCAGCCCCGAGCTGCTGGCCGAGCGCATGACCCACCGCACCGGGCACTTCATGCCGCCGGAGCTGCTGCCGTCCCAGCTCGCGACCCTCGAGCCGCTCGGGCGCGACGAGGACGGGATCACGGTGGACATCGCCGCGTCGCCGGAGGAGATCACCCGGTCCGTCGTCGTCTGGCTCGCCGCCACGACCGGGCGCACCGAGGAGGGGACGACGCGATGACCGACGACTGGACCCAGACCCTCACGGCCGGTCCGCTGCTCGCCATCGCGGCCGCCGCCGTCGCCCTGCTGCTCTTCCTCATCATCAAGGTGAAGCTGCACGCGTTCCTCGCGCTGGTGCTCGTCAGCCTCCTGACCGCGGTGGCCGCGGGGCTGCCCAGCGGCGGCGTCGTCGACGTGCTGCTCGACGGCTTCGGCACCACGCTGGCCTCCGTCGCCCTGCTCGTCGGGCTGGGCGCGATGCTCGGCCGCCTCATCGAGACCAGCGGCGGCGCGAAGGTGATGACCGACGTGCTGATCGCCCGGTTCGGCGAGAAGCGGGCGCCGCTCGCGCTCGGCGTCGCGTCGCTGATCTTCGGGTTCCCCATCTTCTTCGACGCCGGCCTCGTCGTGATGCTGCCGATCGTGTTCGCGGTGGCGCGGCGCCTCGGCGGGTCGCTGCTGACCTATGGGCTGGCCGTGGCCGGTGCGTTCTCGGTGATGCACGTCTTCGTGCCGCCGCACCCGGGCCCGGTGGCGGCGTCCGAGTTCCTGGGCGCCAACGTGGGCACGGTGCTGCTGCTCGGCCTCGTCGTCGCCATCCCCACGTGGTACGTGACCGCCTACCTGTTCGCCCGGTTCGTCGGACGCCGCATCCAGCTCCCCGTGCCCGAGATCCTGGGCCGGGCGGACGCCGCGCAGGTGGCGAATCCGCCCCGCTTCGGCACGGTCGTGGGCATCCTGCTGCTGCCGCTGGTGCTGATCTTCGCCAACACCGGCCTGGAGACGGCGGCGTCCGCGGGGTGGGTCGACGCCGAGAGCACGGTCGTCACGTGGGCGGGCCTGGTCGGCTCGACGCCGGTGGCGCTGCTGATCTCCGTGCTCGTCGCGGCGTGGGCGCTGGGCCGCCGCCGCGGCATCGAGGGCACCGCGCTGGAGAAGACGCTCGACTCCGCGCTCGGCCCGGTCTGCTCGGTCATCCTCATCACCGGCGCCGGCGGCATGTTCGGCGGCGTGCTGCGCGCGTCCGGCATCGGCGACGCGCTCGCCGACGTGCTGGGCGACCTCGGGTTGCCGATCATCGTGGCCGGGTTCCTCATCGCCGCGGTGCTGCGCGTCGCGCAGGGCTCCGCCACGGTGGCGCTCACCACCGCGGCCGGGCTGATCGCCCCCGCCGTCGCCGCGGGCGGCTTCAACCCCGTCGAGACGGCCGCGATCGTGATCGCCGTCGCCGCCGGATCCGTGGTGCTCAGCCACGTCAACGACTCGGGGTTCTGGCTCGTGGGCCGGTTCTTCGACATGGACGTGAAGACCACCCTGAAGACCTGGACCGTCATGGAGACCGCCATCGGCCTCATGGGCTTCGGGATCGCCTGCCTCGCGTTCGTGGTGGCGTAGGGCACGGTCAGCCGGCCGTGACGGCCGAGGACGGGCGCCCGCCGTCCACGGCCTCCACGCACTGCCGGGCGATGGCGAGCTCCTCCATGGTGGGGATCACCATGACCAGGGTCGACGTCCAGTCGGGGGAGATGATGCGCTCGCCCTGTGCGGCGTCGGGGCCGGCGTTGCGCTCCGGGTCGACGGCGATGCCCATGCCCTCGAGCCCCTCGCAGACGGCGGCGCGCACCGCGGTGTCGTTCTCGCCGACGCCCGCGGTGAACGCGACGACGTCGACCCGCCCGAGCAGCGCGGCGTAGGCGCCGACGTACTTCTTCAGGCGGTGGATGTAGACGTCGAACGCGAGGGCGGCCTGCTCGTCGCCGTCGTCGATGAGCCGCCGCAGCTCGCGGAAGTCGTTCACGCCCGACAGCCCGAGCATCCCGGAGCGCTTGTTCAGCAGCGTGTCGAGCTCGTCGATGCTCATGCCCGCGTTGCGCGCGAGGTGGAACACGACGGCGGGGTCGACGTCGCCCGACCGCGTGCCCATGACGAGCCCCTCGAGCGGCGTGAGGCCCATGGAGGTGTCGATCGGCACGCCGCCGCGCACCGCCGACGCGGACGCCCCGTTGCCCAGGTGCAGCACGATCGTGTGCAGGTCCTGCACGCGGCGGCCGAGCACGCGCGCCACCTTGCCCGCCACGTACTGGTGGCTGGTGCCGTGGAACCCGTACCGGCGCACGTCGTGCTCCGCGGCGACCTTCCGGTCGATGGCGTACGTGTACGCCTCGGCGGGCAGGGCGGCGAAGAACGCGGTGTCGAAGACGGCGACGTGCGGCACGTCGCCCAGCAGCTCCCGCGCCACCCGGATCCCCTGCACGTTCGCCGGGTTGTGCAGCGGGGCGAGCGGGACGAGCGCCTCGATGCGGTCCACCACGCCGTCGTCAACCACCACCGGGCCGGAGAACTCCGCGCCGCCGTGCACCACCCGGTGCCCGACGGCGTAGATCCCCGCGTCGGCGAGGCGCGGGCCGATCTCGTCGAACATGCCGAGCGCGAGCCGCAGCGCCTCGCCGTGGTCGGGCACCTCGAGCTCTCGGCGGGTGCGGTTGCCGGCGAACGTGTGCGTGACGATCCCGGCCGGCTCGCCGATCCGCTCCACCGTGCCGGCCGCGATCGCCTCGCCCCCCACCGGGTTGACGAGCTGGTACTTCAGCGACGACGAGCCGGAGTTGAGCACGAGCACCGAGCCGTGCGCGCCGTACGCGCTGTACGGGTTGGGCCGCTCGGCCTCGGGGACGATGCTCATGTTGCGCTCCTTTCATATGATCGCTGCGGTGCCTCGCTCCGGCAGCCCTCGTTCCTCGCGCCACCTCCGCGGGGGCTCCTCGCGCTCATGCGGGGACCTCCTGAGACTGTGACCGGCCCTGCGACTGGGCCTGGATCGCCGTGATCGTGACCGTGCTGACGATGTCGGCCACGAGCGCGCCGCGGGACAGGTCGTTGACCGGCTTGTTCAGCCCCTGCAGGACCGGCCCGACGGCGACCGCCCCGGCCGAGCGCTGCACGGCCTTGTACGTGTTGTTCCCGGTGTTGAGGTCGGGGAAGACGAACACCGTCGCGCGCCCCGCGACCGACGACTCCGGCAGCTTGGACGCCGCCACGGAGGCGTCCACGGCGGCGTCGTACTGGATCGGGCCCTCGACGGACAGGTCCGGGTGGCGCTCGCGGACCAGCTCGGTGGCGGTGCGCACCTTGTCGACGTCGGCCCCCGTGCCGGAGGTGCCGGTCGAGTAGGACAGCATCGCCACGCGCGGGTCGACGCCGAACTGTGCCGCCGTCGCCGACGACGAGATCGCGATGTCCGCGAGCTGCTCCGCCGTCGGGTCGGGGATGACGGCGCAGTCGCCGTACACGAGCACCCGGTCGGGCAGGCACATGAGGAAGACCGACGACACGACGGAGGTCCCGGGCGCGGTCTTGACGATCTCGAACGACGGCCGGATGGTGTGCGCCGTCGTGTGCGCGGCGCCGGAGACCATGCCGTCCGCCAGCCCGAGGTGCACCATCATCGTGCCGAAGTACGACACGTCGGTGACGATCTCCCGGGCCCGCTCGAGGGTCATGCCCTTGTGCGCGCGCAGCGTCGTGTACTCGGCGGCGAACCGCTCCACGTGCTCGTGGTCCGTGGGCGACAGCACCGTGGCGGCGGAGATGTCGAGGCCGAGCTCGGCCGCGCGCGCCCGGATCTCCTGCTCGTCGCCCAGGATCACGAGGTCCGCGATCCCGCGCGCGAGCACCGTCGACGCCGCGCGGAGCACGCGGTCGTCCTCGCCCTCCGGCAGCACGACACGCTTGCGGTCGGCGCGCGCCCGCTCGATGAGCTCGTACTCGAACATCAGCGGCGTCACGACCGGCGTGCGCGGCACGTCGAGCCGGGCCAGCAGCGCCCCGCCGTCGACGTGCTGCTCGAAGAGGGCCCGCGCGACGTCGATCTTGCGGGAGGCGCCGACCGTGACGAAGCCGTTCGTCTCCGCCGCGCGCCGCGCCGCCTGGAAGGTGCCGAGCGCCGTGGAGACCACCGGCACCCGCGGCCCGAGCGCCGACAGGAGCTGCGCGATGACGCCCCGCGGCACGTAGCCGCCGGTCAGGACGATGCCGGCGAGCGACGGGAACGTGGCCGCGGCGTGCGCCGACAGCAGCCCGAGCAGCACGTCGGACCGGTCGCCGGGCGTGATGACGACCGCGCCGTCGGACAGGTGGTCGAGCACGTGCTCGAACGACATGGCGCCGACGATGACGTCCAGCACCTCGCGCGCCAGCAGGTCCGGGTCGCCGAGCATGAGCGTGCCCTCGACGGCCTCGGTGAGCCGGCCCACGGTGGGGGCGTGCAGGAACGGCTCCTCGGGGATGGTCCACACGGGCAGGCCGTCGTCGCCGACGAGCCGCGCCGCGCCCGCGGCGAGGACCGCCGGGCCGCTGCGGTTCACGACGATCCCCACCGGCTGCGCGTGGTTGGCGCGCAGCTCGGCGACGCTGAGGCGGTTGAGCGCGCGGACGTCCTCCGCTGACCGGTCCCGCCCGGAGGTCACCAGCAGCACCGGTGCCCCGAGGTTCGCGGCGACGCGGGCGTTGAACGCCAGCTCGGTGGCGCCCGTGACGTCCGTGTAGTCCGTGCCGACGACGACCACGGCGTCGCACCCCTCCGCCACCGCGTGGTACCGGTCGACGATGCGCGACAGGGCCGCCTCGGCGTCGGCGTGCACGTCGTCGTACGTGACGCCCACGGCCTGCTCGTACGCGAGGTCGACGCCGTCGTGCGCGAGCAGCATCTCGAGCACGTGGTCGCGCGGGGCGTCGCCGGCGGCGTCCGACGACGGCGGGTCGGGCACGCGGGAGACGGCCCGGAAGACCCCCACCCGCTGCACCTGGCGCACCAGCAGGTCGAGGACGCCCAGCGCCACCGTGGACTTGCCGCTCTCGCCCTCGGGGGAGGCGAGGTAGATGCTGCGGGTCGTCGTGGTCACTCGTTGTCGCCGCCCGTCGCCGCGGACGCGTCGTACTGCGGCCCGCCCGCGTCGGTGCCGGTGTCGCCGGAGTCGGGCCACACCCAGTCGCGCACCTCGGGGAGGTCCTCGCCGTGCTCGCGCGTGTACTGGCGGGCGGCGAGACGGGCGTCGACCATCCGCTGGCGCAGCCCCGCGGCCCGCGACCCGAGCGACGGCACCTGGTCGACGACGTCGATCACCAGGTGGAACCGGTCGATGTCGTTGAGCATCGCCATGTCGAAGGGCGTCGTGGTGGTGCCCTCCTCCTTGTACCCGCGCACGTGGATGTTCGCGTGCCCCCGGCGCCGGTAGGTGAGCCGGTGGATGAGCCACGGGTACCCGTGGTAGTTGAAGATCACCGGCCGGTCGGTCGTGAACAGGGTGTCGAAGTCCCGGTCCGACAGGCCGTGCGGGTGCTCCCGCTCGTCCTGCAGGCGCATGAGGTCGACGACGTTCACCACGCGGACCTTGAGGTCGGGCAGCTCGCGGCGCAGGATGTCGGCCGCGGCGAGCACCTCGAGCGTCGGCACGTCGCCCGCGCAGCCGAGCACGACGTCGGGCTGGGTGCCCGGCTCCTCGGTCCCGGCCCAGTCCCAGATGCCCAGGCCGCGGGTGCAGTGCGCGACCGCCTGCTCCATGGTGAGGAACTGCGGCGCCGGCTGCTTGCCCGCCACCACGACGTTCACGTACTGCCGCGACCGCAGGCAGTGGTCGTAGGTGCTGAGCAGGGTGTTGGCGTCCGGCGGCAGGTACACCCGGACGATCTCCGCCTTCTTGTTGACGACGTGGTCGATGAAGCCCGGGTCCTGGTGGGAGAAGCCGTTGTGGTCCTGGCGCCACACGTGGCTGGACAGCAGGTAGTTGAGGCTCGCGATGGGCCGCCGCCACGGGATGTGGTTCGTGACCTTGAGCCACTTCGCGTGCTGGTTGAACATCGAGTCGACGATGTGGATGAAGGCCTCGTAGCTGGTGAACAGGCCGTGCCGCCCGGTCAGCAGGTAGCCCTCCAGCCAGCCCTGGCACTGGTGCTCCGAGAGCTGCTCCATCACGCGCCCGGCGCGCACGAGGTGCTCGTCCACCTCGGCGGAGAAGTACTCGGCGTCCCACTGCTTGCCGGTGACCTCGAACACCGCCTGGAGGCGGTTCGACGCCGTCTCGTCCGGCCCGAAGATCCGGAAGTTGTCCGGGTTGCGGCGGATCACCTCGGTGAGGAACTGCCCCAGCACCCGAGGCGCCTCGACGGCGCCGCTGCCCGGAGCCGGCACGTCGACGGCGAAGTCGCGGAAGTCCGGCAGCCGCAGGTCGCGCAGCAGGACGCCGCCGTTCGCGTGCGGGTTCGCGCTCATGCGCAGGTCGCCCGCCGGGGCCAGCGCGCGGATGTCGTCGAGGATCCGGCCCTCGTCGTCGAACAGCTCCTCCGCCCGGTAGGACGCGAGCCACTGCTCGAGCACCGCGAGGTGCTCCGGCGTGTCCCGCGCGCTGGCCAGCGGCACCTGGTGGGCGCGCCACGAGCCGACGGTCTTCTTGCCGTCGATGGTCTCCGGGCCGGTCCAGCCCTTCGGGGTGCGGAACACGATCATCGGCCACGCCGGCCGGGGCATGTCCACGCCCTCCTGGGCGGCCCGCGCCTTGATGCCCGCGATCTCGTCGAGCACCTCGTCGAGCAGCGTGGCGAAACGCCGGTGGATCGACTCGAACGGCTCGTCGGAGCCGTCGGCGACCTCGAACCAGTGCGGCGTGTGCCCGTACCCGACCATGAGCGACTCGAGCTCGTCCTGGCCGATGCGGTCGAGGATCGTGGGGTTCGCGATCTTGTACCCGTTGAGGTGCAGGATCGGCAGCACGACGCCGTCCTGCGCGGGGTTGAGGAGCTTGTTCGAGTGCCAGCTCGTCGCGAGCGGGCCGGTCTCGGCCTCGCCGTCGCCGACGACCGCGGCCACCAGGAGGTCGGGGTTGTCGAAGACCGCGCCGTAGGCGTGGCTGAGGGCGTAGCCCAGCTCGCCGCCCTCGTGGATCGACCCCGGCGTCTCCGGGGCGACGTGGCTCGGGATGCCTCCCGGGAACGAGAACTGGCGGAACAGCCGGCGCAGGCCGTCGGTGTCCTCGGTGATGTCGGAGTAGAGCTCGGAGTACGTGCCGTCGAGGTACGTGCTCGCGACGAGGCCGGGGCCGCCGTGGCCCGGGCCGGCCACGTAGACCGTCGACTGCTCGCGCTCGCGGATGGCGCGGTTGAGGTGCGCGTACAGGAAGTTGAGGCCCGGCGTGGTGCCCCAGTGCCCCAGGAGCCGCGGCTTGACGTGGTCCCGCGTCAGCGGCTCGCGCAGCAGCGGGTTGTCGAGCAGGTAGATCTGGCCGACCGACAGGTAGTTGGCGGCCCGCCACCACCGGTCGATCCGCTCGACCTGCTCGGCGGACAGGTCCGTGCCGCCCGTGGCGCGCCACGGGGTGTCACGGGTGGTCGGGACGGTCGTGGTGCTCATCACACGCTCCCTGCGGCTCGAGGACGGAGCCCTCCGGGTGCCGGTACGGACCGGGCCCCGGGGCTGCGTCTTCATTTCACCGCACCGACCACCGGAGTGCAGCCCGACGCGGCGGCCCGTGGCACGTGACGTCGATCTGGCGGACCGTCAGGTCGACGATTCCGTCGCGGCGTCGGGCGACGTCTACGGTGGTCCCGTGCCCAGCCACCCACCCGCCCGCCGGTCGTTCTGGGCGGTGGCCGTCCAGCCCCGCATGATCGGCATCCTGCTGCTGTTCCTGCTCGCGGCGGCCGTGTGCGGGCGGCTCGGCGCCTGGCAGCTCGACCGGGCGTACCTGCGCGCCGAGCTGGCTTCCGAGCAGGCGGCCGCGGAGCAGGCGGCGGCCGCGCCCGCGGGCCTGGGGGAGCTGCTCGCGCCGCAGTCGTCGTTCCCGGGCGAGCTCGTGGGTCGCGAGGTGTGGGTCTCCGGCACGTACGAGGCCGAGGGGCAGGAGCTCGTGGCCGGGCGCTCGCTGGACGGTCGCACCGGGTACCTGGTGCTCACGCCGCTGCGGGTGTCGGACGACGGCACCGACGGGGCGTCGTGGGCGGAGCTGTCCGGGGCGCCGGTCGTGCCGGTCGTGCGGGGCTGGGTGGCCTCGCCGCAGCCGGGCGACGCCGCGCTCGACGTGCCGGACGGCGAGGTGCGCGTCACCGGCTGGCTGCAGGCCTCCGAGTCGGTGCAGGAGGGCGCCGAGCCGCTGCCCGAGAACCCCGGCGGGCCGCCGCTGACGGACTCCATCTCCACCGGCGCGCTCGTCAACGACTGGGGCGGCCCGATCTACTCGGGATACGTCGTGCTCACGTCGTCCGACCCGACGCAGGCCGCGGCGGCGGACGGCGGGCCGGCGGCGCTGCCGCGCCCGGTGATCGAGGGCGGCACCGGCGTGAACCTGCAGAACCTTTTCTATGCGCTGCAGTGGTGGGTGTTCGGGCTGTTCGCCGTCGCCCTGTGGGTGCGGCTGGTGCGCGACGAGGTCGCCGGCGGCCACCGCGAGAAGGCGTACCGCGGCCGGCGGGACGACGGCGGTGGGGACGACGACCCCGTCGGCGCCGGCATCGCCGGCCTGCCGGGCTGAGCAGGCTCGTCGCCAGGCCCGTGTCGGCGTCGGCTGCCAGGCTGGCGTCATGGCGACGATCGACCTCAAGAAGACGTACCGGGACCAGTACACCGCCCGGCCGACGCCGTCGCGCGTGACCGTCCCGCCGCGGCCGTACCTGCTCGTCGACGGCGAGGGCGACCCCAACACGGCACCCGCGTACCGCGAGGCCGTCGAGAGCCTGTACCCGCTCGCCTACGCGCTGCGGTCCGCGGTCAAGGACGCCACCGGCGAGGCATTCACCGTGCTGCCGCTCGAGGGGCTGTGGTGGGCCGACGACATGGCCCGCTTCAGCGTCGACGCCAAGGGCGACTGGCGGTGGACGATGATGATCGGCCTGCCCGACGCCGTCGCCGCGGTCGACGCCCCCGAGATCCTGACCCGCGTCTCCCGCGCGAAGCGCCTGCCGGCCGGCGACCGCGTGCGGCTGGAGCCCTACGGCGACGGCGAGGCCGCACAGGTGCTGCACGTCGGCCCGTTCGCCACGGAGCCGCCGACCATCGCGTCCCTGCACGCGTACATCGAGGCCGAGGGGCTCACCCTGACCGGGCGGCACCACGAGGTCTACCTCTCCGACCCGCGCAAGGCCGCGCCGGAGAAGATGCGCACGATCATCCGCCAGCCGGTCGCCCCGGGCTGAGGTCTCGACAGGCTCGACCACCGGCGGTCGAGCCTGTCGAGACCACGCACTCGTGCTGCCAGCTGTGCCAGAGCTTCGCGTAGTCGCCGCCGGCCGCGACGAGCTCGTCGTGCGGGCCGATCTCCGTGATCCGCCCGCCGTCGACGACGGCCACGCGGTCGGCGTCGTGGGCCGTGTGCAGGCGGTGCGCGATCGCGACCACCGTGCGCCCGGTGAGCACGGCGTTCAGCGAGCGTTCGAGGTGCCGGGCGGCGCGCGGGTCGAGGAGCGACGTCGCCTCGTCGAGCACCAGCGTGTGCGGGTCGAGCAGGACGAGGCGTGCGAGCGCCACCTGCTGCGCCTGCGCCGGGCTGAGGGTGAACCCGCCGGAGCCGACCTCGGTCGCGAGCCCGTCCGGCAGGGCCGCGACCCAGTCCCGGGCGTCGACGGCGCCGAGCGCGTCCCAGAGCGCGTCGTCGGACGCCGACGTGTCCGCGAGCCGCAGGTTCTCCGCCAGCGAGCCGACGAAGACGTGGTGCTCCTGCGTCACGAGTGCGACGTGTCCGCGCAGGTCCTCGAGCGGCAGCTCGACGAGCGGCACCCCACCGACGGTCACCGACCCGCCGGTGGGCGGGTGGATGCCGGCGAGCATGCGCCCGAGCGTCGACTTGCCCGCCCCCGACGGCCCGACGACGGCCAGCCGTTCGCCGGGCGCCAGGTCGAGGTCGATGCCGTGCAGCACGTCGTGCCCCTCGCGGTACGCGTACCGGACGGCGTGCGCGCGCACGTCCTCCGACGCCGGCACCGCGGCGCCGGCGACCCGGTCCGGGCCGACCAGCCCGACCCCGACGACGCGCGCCAGCGCGACGGCCGCGACCTGCAGCTCGTCCAGCCAGAACACGAGGTCGAACACCGGGCCGCCCATCTGGTGGCCGTACATGGCGATGGTCGCCACGGTTCCGACGGTCACGAGGTCCTGCGAGACGAGCCAGCCGCCCCACAGGATGACGACGATCGGCGCGATGGCGACGGCCGCGTCGAGCGACGGGATGAGGCGCAGCCGCAGGCCGAGCGTGTACGACTCGGCGTCGAACGCCTCGCGCAGGTCCCGGTCGATCCGGCGGCGGATCCGGGCGCCCAGGTGCAGGGCGTCGGTGGTGCGGGCGCCCTCGACGGCCTCGGTGATCGAGCCGTTGATGGTCGCGTACGCCGCGGACTCCCGCAGGTAGCCCGGCGTGGCCCGCTTGAGGTACCAGCGGGTCGCGACCGCGATGAGCGGCGCCCCCGTCAGGAGCCCGAGCGCGACGAGCGGGGAGGCGAGGAACGACGCGACCAGGGTCAGCACGATCGTCACGACGCACACGAGCACGCGGGGCACGCCGAACCGGACGGCGTGCTGCAGCTTGTTGACGTCGTTCGTGGTGCGGGCCACCAGGTCGCCCGTGCCCGCCTTCTCGACCGTCGACAGCGGCAGCCGCGTGACGGCGTCCATGAACTCCTCGCGGAGGTCGGCGAACACCCGCTCGCCGAACACCATGGACAGCCGCTGGGCGTACCGGGTGATCACGGACTGCGCGAGGACGGCGCCGAGCAGCACCAGCGCGAGCTGGTCGACGGCGCCGATGGTGGTGCCGGCGGCGACCTGGTCGATGATGCGGCCCAGCACGAACGGCCCGACCAGGCCGGCGAGCGCGGCGAGCGTGTGCAGCACGGCGACGCCGCTCAGCTGCCCGCGGTGGCGGCGGAACAGGCGTCCGACGGTCTTGTTGACCTCGGCCCGGTCGGCGATCGGGAGCTGGTTCGGGTTGGCCGCGCTCGGGCGCGCGGCGGCGGGGGCGCTCATCGTGCCGCTCCTTCGAGGTCGTTCTCGTCCTCGGGCATCTTGTCGGTGGCCATGCTGCGGCCGACGACGGCGCGGTAGGCCGCGCCGTGGGCGTCGCGCCGCTCCAGCAGCTGGGCGTGCGTGCCGTGCGCGGCGACCCGGCCGTCGTCGTCGAGCAGGAGCACGTCGTCGAGGTGGTCCAGCACCAGCGGGCTGGCGGTGACGACGAGCGTGGTGCGGCCGCGCCGGACCTCGGCGACGCGCTCGGCGATGCGTGCCTCGGTGTGCGCGTCGACCGCGCTCGTGGGCTCGACGAGCACCAGGACCTCGGGCTCGGTGAGCAGCGCCCGGGCGAGCGCGACGCGCTGGCGCTGGCCGCCCGAGAGCGAGCGGCCCTTCTCGGGCAGCTCGCCGGCGAGCCCGCCGGGCACGCTGTCGAGCACGTCGTGCGCGTCGGCGGTGACCATCGCGGCCAGCAGCTCGGCCTCGGTGGCCCGCCCGCGCGCGTCGAGCTCGGTGCCGAGCACGCCGGAGAACAGGTGCGGCGTGGCCTCGGACACGACGACGCGGTGCCGCAGGTCCTCCTTGTCGAGGTCCGCGAGCAGCACGCCGCCGAGCCGCACCGGGGTGGCGGCCTCGGCGTCGTCGTCGAACCGGCCGAGGCGGGTCGCGACCGCGGCCGACGCGTCCGGGTCGGCGCAGACGAGCCCCACGACACGGCCGGGGCGCAGCACGAGGCCGCTCGCCTCGTCGACGAGTTCGGCCCCCGCCGGGGGCGCGTCGGCGGGCGTGGCCGCGGGCGGCGTCGCCTCGGTGACGCGCAGCACGTCGAGGATCTTGCGCGACGAGATCACGGCCCGGATCACCATCTGCAGCATCTGGGTCGCCATCTGCACCGGCCAGGCGAGGAACGCCGCGTACCCGTAGAACGTCACGAGCTGGCCGCCGGTGATCTCGCCGCGCACGGCGGCCCGCGCCCCGAGCCACAGCACGAGGGCGGCGAGCAGGCCGGGGAGCAGCACCTGCAGGCCGTCCAGGACGGACTGCAGCACCGCCACCCGCACGCCCTGGTGGCGCACCTCCTGCGACTGGCGCGCGTAGCGGCCGGCGAAGACGTCCTCGCCGCCGATGCCGCGCAGGATCCGCAGGCCCGAGACGGTGTCCGAGCCGAGCGACGTGAGCCGGCCCGTGGCCTCGCGCTGCGTCGTCTGGCGGGACTGGAGGGGCTTGACGAGGAGGCCGAGCACCGCGGCGACGACCGGGACGCCCAGGGCCAGGACCAGCCCGAGCCGCAGGTGCTGCGACAGCATGACGACCACGACGACGGCGTACGCCATCGCGCCGCCGGTGAACCGCCCGACCATGGAGTACATGTCGCCGACGCGCAGGGCGTCGTTCGCGACGGCGGCCACGACCTCGCCGGTGGGCAGCTTGCGCGTGATCGCATGCCCGCTGCGCGACGCCTTGTACCCGATGAGCTGGGAGAACGAGAGGGACGCCCGCACCCAGTTCTCCACGTCCCAGACGTGGTTGTAGATCCCGGCGACGACGATCACCGCGGCGGCGAGCAGCATCGCCCCGCACCAGGCGAACAGCGCGGGGCCGAAGCCCTGCTCGAGCCCGTCGTCGATCGCGCGGCCGATCAGCAGCGGTGCTGCCGCCGACGCGAGCATCACGACGACGCCCGCGACGAGGGACTTCGCGAGCACGTCGCGCTGCCGCCACGCCTGCCAGGTCAGGAGCCTGGCGGGGGACGTCAGGGGAGGGTTGCCCACGTCGGGCAGGGGGAGGGGGCGCACGGTCGTCCAGCCTACGGAGGCCCTCCGACACCGGGCCACGGAATAACGGGGCCGTCCGGGAGGCCCGCGATCGGCGCCTACCATGCTGGGGTGAGCACGCCGCAGCAGCCCCCCGCCCCGACCGGCGACACCGCCGGTCACGCCACCGCCGGCCAGGCCACCCCCGAGCAGGCCGCCACCGCGATCCGCAAGGCCCGCGGGGCCATGTCGCGCTACCGGTTCATGGCGATCCTCACCGGCGTGATGCTGCTGATCCTGTGCGTGGAGCTGTTCTTCAAGTACGTCGTCCCGGTCGAGGTCGTCGTCGACTACATGGGCTGGGTCCCGTTCGCGCACGGATGGATCTACGTCGTGTACCTCGTGACGGTGCTGGACCTGTGGGCCAAGATGCGCTGGGGCTTCGGCCGTCTTGCCACGATGGTGTTCGCCGGCGTCGTCCCGGTGATGTCGTTCGTGCTCGAGAAGCGCGTGCACGCCGACGCCGACGCGAAGCTCGCCGCGCTCGCGGACCGGTACGGGGTCGGCGCCTGACCGCGAGCGTCGCCGGTCCGGGAGCATGGGGATCTCTCCCCATGGCCTGACCTGGCACGACGCTGCGGCGACGTGCCAGGCTGTGCGCGCCCGGCCGTGTGCGTCGGGCAACCGCCGACGACTCCTGGAGGACCGTGTACACGCGTGCCCGCTTCACCGCCGCCACCCGACTCACCGCAGCCCTCGCCCTGACCGCAGCCGTCGCCGCCGGATGCTCCGGGGGCGGTGAGGACGCCGGAGCCGCAGCCGAGAGCGCGGGTTCCGCGACGGGCGTCGACGCCCCGGCCGCCGGGACGGCGAACCCCGGCGACGGAGAGATGGCCACCAAGACGACCGCGACGCCGCACGGCGGCGGCGACGCCTGGGGTGGCGAGGTCACCATGACCCTGCGCTCCGTCGAGGTCGCCGACGGCACCATGACGGTGCGCTGGGCGCTGCAGTGGGACGACGACGAGGCGCCCACCGACGCCGGCGCGAGCTACTACGACATGGGGGTCGAGCCGATCACGACGGTGACGGACCGGGAGAACCTCAAGCTCTACCGGCCGTTCTGCACCGAGGGCGCGTGGCAGCCTGACACGGAGAGCGGATCGGACGCCAGCCTCGCGCAGCTCGAGTGCACCCGGTCGATGCTCGTCTCGCCGCTCGACAACGTCGAGTTCGCGTTCCCCAACCACGGCGCGGTCGAGTCGTGGGCCGTGCTGCCCGCGCCCGAGGGGCAGCCGGAGAAGGTCGACGTCGCGCCGGTCGAGGGCCTGCCGATGTTCACCGACGCCACCGTCACCTACACCGACGGAGCGACCGAGTGAGCGTGGCCCGCCGCGTGGTCCCGCTCACCACCGCCCTGGCGCTCCTGATGTCCGGAGCCTCGGCCGGCGTCGCGGCGGCGTCGACCCAGGACCCGTCCGCCGCGCCGTCGTCGGGCGTCGCCGAGCCCGACCCGGAGCTCGTGGAGGAGGCGGACGCCGACCTCGCGGACGACACCGAGCGCATCGAGGCTGCGGAGACGTCCGCAGAGATGGCGGCCGACGCCACGACCGACCTGCGTGCGGCGGACTCGACGTTCGCGCTGCGACCCGAGGACTCGACCACGAGCCTGGAGCGCGAGCGGGAGGACGAGGGCGAGAAGGTCGTCACCCTGACTTCCGACCTGTTGTTCGACTTCGGCAAGGCCACGCTCTCGCCCGACGCGAAGGCCGCCGTCGCGGACCTCGCCACCGAGATCCCGCAGGACGCGACGGTCCGCGTCGACGGGTACACGGACTCGGTCGGGAGCGACGCGTTCAACGCTCGCCTGTCGACGAAGCGCGCGAACGCCGTCGCCGACGTCCTCGCCGCCGAGCGCCCGGACCTCACGCTGACGGTGGCGGGCCACGGCGAGGCGGACCCGGTGGCCGAGAACGAGGCCGGCGGCGCGGACAACCCCGCCGGCCGCGCGCTGAACCGCCGCGTCGAGGTGACGTACCCGACCGCGTAGGACGCCGCGGGGGGCCGCCGGGCGGCGGATAGGATGACCCGGTGACGTCACCCGCCACCGCTCCCGCCACTCCCCGCCCCGTCCTCGTCGTCGACTTCGGCGCCCAGTACGCCCAGCTCATCGCGCGGCGCGTGCGCGAGGCGAAGGTCTACTCGGAGATCGTGCCGCACACGTTCACGACCGAGCAGATGCTCGCCAAGGACCCGGCCGCGATCATCCTGTCGGGCGGCCCGTCGTCGGTGTACGCCGCGGGCGCGCCGTTCGTCGACCCGGCGCTGTTCGACGCCGGCGTGCCGGTGCTCGGCATCTGCTACGGGTTCCAGGCGATGGCCCAGGCGCTGGGCGGCACGGTCGCGCAGACCGGCGCCCGGGAGTACGGCGGCACCGAGGTCGAGGTGTGCTCGGCGGGCGTGCTCCTCGCGGGCACCCCGGCGAACCAGACCACCTGGATGAGCCACGGCGACTCGGTGCACTCCGCGCCCGAGGGCTTCGAGGTCCTCGCCACGTCGTCCGGCTCGCCGGTCGCGGCGTTCGAGGACGCGGGCCGCCGGCTCTACGGCGTGCAGTGGCACCCGGAGGTCAAGCACTCCGCGCACGGGCAGGCCGTGCTGGAGCACTTCCTCTACGAGGGCGCGGGGCTGGCGCCTGACTGGACCCCCGGCAACGTCATCGCCGACCAGGTCGCCGCGATCCGCGCGCAGATCGGCGACGCGCGCGTCATCTGCGCCCTGTCCGGCGGCGTCGACTCCGCCGTGGCCGCCGCGCTGGTCCAGGAGGCCGTCGGCGACCAGCTCACCTGCGTGCACGTGGACCACGGGCTCATGCGCGCGGGCGAGGTCGAGCAGATCGAGAACGACTTCGTCGCCTCGACCGGCGTCAACCTGGTGATCCGCGACGAGAAGGAGCGGTTCCTCGCCGCCCTCGACGGCGTGCGGGACCCGGAGACGAAGCGCAAGATCATCGGCCGCGAGTTCATCCGCGTCTTCGAGGACGCGCAGCGCGACATCGTCGCGGAGGCGGGCGCCCACGGCGAGCAGGTGCGGTTCCTGGTCCAGGGCACGCTGTACCCGGACGTCGTCGAGTCCGGCGGCGGTGAGGGCGCGGCCAACATCAAGAGCCACCACAACGTGGGCGGGCTGCCCGACGACCTGCAGTTCGAGCTGGTCGAGCCGCTGCGCACGCTGTTCAAGGACGAGGTCCGCGCGGTGGGCCGCGAGCTCGGCGTGCCGGAGGAGATCGTCTCCCGCCAGCCGTTCCCCGGCCCGGGCCTGGGCATCCGCATCGTCGGAGAGGTCACGGCCGAGCGCCTCGAGACGCTGCGCAAGGCGGACGCGATCGCGCGCGAGGAGCTGACCAGGGCGGGCCTGGACGGCGAGATCTGGCAGTGCCCGGTGGTGCTGCTCGCCGACGTCCGCTCCGTCGGCGTGCAGGGCGACGGACGCACGTACGGCCACCCGATCGTGCTGCGCCCGGTGTCGTCCGAGGACGCCATGACCGCCGACTGGACGCGCCTGCCCTACGACGTCCTGTCCGTCATCTCGACCCGCATCACCAACGAGGTGAGCGAGGTCAACCGCGTGGTGCTCGACGTGACGAGCAAGCCCCCGGGCACCATCGAGTGGGAGTGACGTCCTGCGGCCCCGCACCCCGGAAGGGAGCGGGGCCGCGGTCGTCTCCGTGTCAGGAGATGCGGAACGAGTTCGCCCGGTCGTTGAAGCTCCCGAGGTAGCTGTCGCGGTCGATGAAGCCGGTGTGCGCGCCGGACTTGGTGTTGCCGTCGTAGAGACGCACGTCGCAGTGGTTGTACGTCTTGACGGACGTGATCCTGTTGGACAGCGCGGTGCCGAGGTTGGCGCCGCCCTCGTTGTCCCCCGTGCCCGACGTGCAGCCCACCCGGTACTTCGGGTTGTAGACCACGACCTGGAAGCCGCCGTAGTCGATGTGCTGGTAGAGCCGGGCCACGACCAGCCCGGTGCCGGGCTTGGCGTCCTTGCAGCCGAACGTGCCGTCGAGGACCGCACAGTAGTAGGTGGTTCGGGCCGCGGCCGCCGAGATCTCGAGGTCCTCGACCATGACCGGCTTCTCGCTCTGCACGGCCTGCACCCGGACGGGCGCGGCCGTGTCGTCCGGCGCTGCCGCGGCGGCGGTGCCACCCATCCCGAGCGAGACCAGGCCCGCGAGGCCGACGACGGCGCCGGCGATCGAAGCCCGGATCGAGCGGTTGCGTGTGGTGGTGCGCATCATTGCTCCTCACGTCTGCCGGCGACCCCCCGCCGCCGGTCATGGTGTGATGAGGCACCTGTCCGGGAGTTGATACGTCCGGGCAGCGATACGCCCGGGCGACCGACGGGCCGCGGTCAGCGGTGCGCCGGGTCAGCGCGCCAGCGTCGCCGCGCGGGCGTAGGCCTCGTCGACGTCCGCGAGGACCCGCGGCCAGGACGTCGCGAGCTCCGCCGTGCGGTTGTGCTCGATGATCGAGTCGAGCAGCGCGGGCTCGGTCACGAGGCGCACCAGCGCGCCCGCCAGCCCGGCGTCGTCGTCGACCAGCAGCGCGTCGCGGCCGTCGACCAGCCGCTCGGCGACACCGGACTGCGACCGGCTCACGACGGCGAGCCCGGCCGCCTGCGCCTCGAGCGCCGCGATCCCGAACGCGTCCTGCACCGCGGGAGCGACGAAGACGTCGGCGCGCACGTACAGCCGCTTGAGCTCGGTGGGGCTCAGCCGGCCGACGAGCCGCACCTGGTCGGCCAGGCCGCGCTCGCGGACGAACCTGCGGGCCTCGGCGAGCTGGGGGCCGTCGCCGCCGATCGTCGCGACGAGGCCGCCGGGCGCCTCGCCGATGGCGGCGGAGATCGCCTCGAGCATCGGCAGCACGCGCTTGCGGGGGGCGAAGCGGGTCGCGGACACGACGTGCACCTCCTGCCCCTCGGCCCGCTCGCCCCGCTCGGTGCGGGGCAGCCGCCACGCCTCGACGTCGATGCCGTTGCCGAGCACCGACACCCGCTCGGCGGCCGCCGTCGCCCCCAGACGGCGCCCGACGACGCGCCGAAGCGGGTCGGCGGTCAGCTCGCTCACGGCCGACCACTGCACCGGCCACGCGGACCAGCGGGTGGCGGCGTCCAGGGCGGCGAACGTGCGCTCCCAGCCGCCCCACACCGAGTGCACCGTCAGCAGCGCGGGCAGCCGCAGCCGCGTCACCGCGCGCAGGGCGAGCTCTACCGTCGGGGCGAGCACGCCCATGTGCAGGTGCACGACGTCGGGCCGGCGGCCGTCCGCCTCCAGGGCGCGCAGCCGGGCGACGACGTGCCGCGTCGAGCGCGGGTGCACGGGGTACCCGCCGGGTACCCGCGCGGCGACCCGGTGCACCACGACGCCGTCCCTGCCGCGCTCGGTCGTGACGCCGTGCGCGCCGGCAGACCCGGGGGTCGTGGTGACGACCTCGACGTCGTGGCCCGCGTCCGCCTGCCGGCGCGCGAGCCGGGCGACCTGCGTCTCGATGCCCCCGAGCAGCGGGAGGTAGGAGTCGGAGACATGGACGATGCGCACCGGAGCATCCTTCCATCCCGGGTCGGCGGCACGACGACCTGCGGGTTCGCCGCGACTCTCGTGGGGCCGCGGGCTACCGTGAGGAACAGCGGGACGCCGTAGCCATGATCCGAGTCGCCTGGAAGGGTGTCGCCACATGTCGAGCACAGTCACCGTCCGGCCCGCCAAGGGAGTCCGCGGGATCGGCCTGTTCTCCATCATCGCCGGCATCGTGCTGATCGTCGCCGGCGTCGTCGTCTGGATCGTCGTGTCCATGACGCTGTCGGCCGAAGAGATCACCGTCTCCGACGACTCGACCTTCATGAACGGCATGTTCGCGGGCGATCACGTCTCCGGCCCGCTGACCGCCTACGCCCAGGCCGACGTCATCGACATGCATGCCACGGAGATGGCGGGGGGCCAGACCTATGCGGAGCTGCCCCAGGACGACCCCATCCGCGACAGCGTCATGGACGCGTCGTTCCTCCGCGCGTCCCTGTTCACGTCGGTCGTCGCGTTCGGGGTGTGTGCCCTGGTCATCGGACTGGGGATCCTGTTCCTGTTCATCGGGGGCGCCCTGCGGCGGCTCGCCGGCGGGCCGCAGGTCGCGGTCGAGACGCCCGGGTACTCCTCGCAGGGGGACCTGTCCACGGCACCCCGGCACGCGGACCCCGAGCCCGCGGCGCCGCCGGCCCAGCCCGCGCCGCCGTCCCGCCCCACGACGCGCCAGGGGCCGGACACGACGACCACCGAGTCGGGCCCGGCCCGGTCGTCGGGGACGGCGCCGTCGTCCACACCACCCCCCGAGCCGCCGGCGTCGACCACCCCGCCGTCGGCCTGACGCGTCACAGTCGCCGGGTACGCAGCACGCAGGTCAGCATCGGGAGCGTGAACTCGCCGAGGGCGGTCTCGGGCCTGCTCCCGAGGTAGGCGCGGATCCGGCCCAGCAGGGCCGCGCGTTCCTGGCCCGGCAGGTCCAGCACCCCGGCGCGCGTCGCGAGGGTCGCGACCAGTGCGTCGGCGGTACGACGCTGCCCGTGCGGGAACATCGCCTGCTCCGCCGAGCCGAACCGGGCGGCCACGCCGGGCCGGGGAAGGTGCGCGTCGGCCGTCTGCCCCGGCCAGCTGCCCCGTGTGTCGCGCGGGCCGACGGCCGCGCTTCCGCCGACCCGCCCGAGCCCGGCGACCCACCCGACCCGGTCGTCCACGACGTTCCACAGGCCGGCCAGGACGCCTCCGGGCGACAGGACCCTGGCGATCTCGGGTCCCGCGACGTCCATGTCGAACCAGTGCATGGCGTTGCCGGCCAGCACGACATCGACAGACGCATCGGGCAGCGGTATCGCCTCCGCGCTTCCCGGCAGGGCGCGGACCTCCGGGAGCGAGCGGTGCAGCTCGGCGAGCATCGCCGGGTCGGGCTCGACCGCGACGACGTCGACACCCAGCGCGACCAGCGTCGCCGCGAGCTTCCCGGTGCCGGCGCCAAGGTCGAGCACCCGCGTGCCGCGCGCGGGCCGGAGTGCCCAGCGCACCGCGTCGTGCGCATAGTCGGGACGGTGCTCGGCGTACGCGGCCGCCGCCGCCCCGAACGACGAGGCATGACGGCGCCGTTCCTCCTGGTCCATGCGGTGACGCTACCGTCGCCGCCGGCGGCCGGACACCCGCCTCACGTCGGGGGCGTGGTCCGACGAGGTCCGACCACCGAGCGCCGATCGGGGATCGTCCTAGCGGGCAGCCGTGCGGCGTCGCCGCCGGACGGCGCTGATCACGGAGCCGACGACCAGCAGGACCCCGGCGGCGGCGAGGAGCACGATCGCCGCCAGCTCGACGTCGATGTACGCGCCCGCGCTGCTGGCCATGAGCCCGACCCCGAACGCCACCACGAGGAACCCCCACACGACGGTGCTGGCCCGCGGCCCGGTGCTGACCGGGGCCTGCACGGCGGCGGCCTGGTCGGCCCACGCGCCGGAGCCGGCAGGTGCCGGCGCGGGCAGCGGTTCCGGCACCGGCAGAGGGTGGGGCGCCGGCAGGGGGTCGGGCGCCGGCAGCGGGTCGGGCGCCGGCAGCGGGTCGGCGAGACGGTCCGGCCGATCGAAGATCGACAGCGGGTCGTCCGGGCCGGCCACGGGGAAGGCCCGGGTCTCGTCCGGCGCCGGCAGCGCCTGCGTCTCGTCCGCGGTGGGCAGGGCCCGCGTCTCGTCCGCTCCGTACGCGGGCAAGGCCTGCGTCTCGTCGGTGTCGTCGGGCCCCTGCGGCGTGGTCCCGTCCGGTGTGGTCTTGTCGTCGCTCATCGGGACTCCTCGATGGTCAGGTTGCCGGCGCGCACGTCGACGTCGAGCAGCAGGCGGGTCTCGCCCGGCGCGGTGACCTCCTGCGAGTCGAACCGGGCGGGGCCGTTGGTGTACGTGTTGACGGATCGCGTCTCGCCGTCGACGCGCCACTCGGCGTTGCCGGCGATGACCTCGATCTCGGCCTCGACGGCCTCGCCGTCGGGGATCAGCACGGTCGCGTTCCCGGCCGAGATCGAGACGGGGACGACGACGGGGTCGCCCACGGTGACGTCGCTGAGGTCGAGCTCGGTGAGGTCGACGGTCGCGTCGCCGAAGCGCACGTGGACGCCGTCCTCGGCCTCGTCCAGGCTGTGCGGGGTGAGCGCGCCGTCGCTGATGACGGCGCCGCCGCTCCCGTCGCCCCTGACCTCGTCCCAGAAGTCCCACTCGCCGGCGCGGCTGCCTGCGAAGGGCCAGGTGACGATCCCCGCGAGGACGGCGAGGATCGCGAGGAACGTCAGGACGCCGCCACGGCGGCCGCGCAGCCCCGTCACGACGATGCCCAGGCCGAGGATGACGATCGAGATCCCCAGCCACGTCGGGAAGAGGGGAGACCCGAGGTCGCCCACACGGTCGGCGGCCACGAGGACCGCCCCGGCCAGGAGCACCAGCCCGAGCACGATGCCCACGGCGCCGGCGCCAGGCCCGCGTCGCACCGGGCGCGGCGGCTTCGGCGGGCGCGGCGCCGGGACCGGTGGCGCCGGCGGAGCGGGGGGCAGGGGAGCGGAGCCGCGGCCGCCGGGAGACGCCGCGCCCGGGTATGCCCCGGTCGCTGCGGTGCCACCGGTCGCGTCCGTGGCTCCGGTCGCGGGCGGCGCGGCGGGCGCAGCCAGGTACGGCGCTGGCGGCGCCGGCGTGAAGGGCTCGGCCGGGAACTGCTCGGTCGAGTAACGCTCGGCCGGGATCTGCCCCACCGGGTACCGCTCGGCCCGGCGCGCGTCGTCCGCGGCGGGGCTCCAGGACGTGGGCCCGCCGGGCGCGCTCGGCCCGCCGGACCAGCCCTGCCCAGACCAGTCCTGCCCGCCCGGCGGCGTGGCGCCGGCTCGCGGCCTGCGGTCGCGGATCAGCTTGACCACGACCCAGACGATCGCGACCCACACGGCGACCCAGATCACCACGCTGATCCACTCGATCCCGAAGCCCCACCAGCCGGGACCGTCGCCCCATGCGATGCCGACGACCAGCGCCACGGCGGCACCCAGCAGGGCGACGTCGAAGTCGCCGCGGATCGCCTGTTGCAGGTGGATCCGCCCGTCGCGCCGCTCGGGAAGGAGGGCCCACGCGATGGCGTAGACGACGATGCCGGCGCCCGTGAGGAAGAAGCTGAGGATCAGCAGGCCGCGCACGAGCAGCGGGTCGAGGCCGAATCGCTCGGCGACGCCGCCGGCGACGCCCCCGACCCAGCGGTCGTCGGACCGGGCGAGGCCCATCCGGCGGATGGAGTCGAAGAAGCCGTCGCCGCTGCGTGGCGGCGACGTGGGGCCGCCGGAGGGCGGGACGTCGCCCCCGGGAGCCGCGGGGCCGGGGCCGGGCTGCGGCCCGGGCGGCTGGGGGAGGTCGTCGGTGCTCATGGCTCCCATGCTGGCAAGCGGAGCACGCCTCCGACATCGGGTGGCGCCCTGAGCCGACCCTGAATCCGGCCCGCGAGGCACCCTGAAACCCGGGATTCCGGGGCCGGGGGCGTCCCCGACGTGCCAGGATCGGGAGGGTGACCACCGATCCTTCCCCGCACCTCCCGCTGCGCCGGCCCCCCAGGGGCCGGCTGCTCGGCGGCGTCGCGGCGGGGCTCGCCGCCCACCTGGGCCTGCCGGTCCTGGCCGTGCGGATCGGGTTCGTCGTGCTCGCGCTCGCGGGCGGCGCCGGCGCGGTCGCCTACGTCTTCTGGTGGGTGACGGTCCCGGCCGGCGACCCGCGCGCCGTCGCCGCCGCGACCGAGCCCACGTCGCTGCAGCGCCTCGCGCCCCGGCTGCGGATGCAGGGCCCGGTGGCGGCCCTGCCGGTGCGGGACGTCCTCATCGGCGCTGCGCTCATCGCCGGCGCCTTCGTGCTGGTCGCGATGCGGGCCGGCTGGGACCTGGGGGCGTCGTGGGTGCTGCCCGTGCTGGTCGCGCTCGGCGGGATGGCGCTCGCCTGGAGCCAGCTCGACGCCGCGCAGCGGGGCCGCTGGGCGGACCGCGCGGGGGGCGACCGTCGCTCGACGTTCGTGCTGCGCCTGGCGGGCGGCGTCGTCCTCGTCATGCTGGGCGTGCTGATGCTCGTCGGCCAGGACGCGCCGGTCCCGGTGCTCCTGCAGGCCGCCGCGGCGTCGCTCGCCGTCCTCGCCGGGGTGGCCCTCATGCTGGCGCCCTGGTGGCTGCGCCTCGTGCGCGAGCTCGGGGACGAGCGCGCCGCCCGCGCCCGGGAGGCCGAGCGCGCCGACATCGCGGCGCACCTGCACGACTCGGTGCTGCAGACCTTGGCCCTCATCCGCTCGCGGGCGGACGACCCGGAGGCCGTCGCGCGGATGGCGCGCGCCCAGGAGCGCGAGCTGCGCGAGTGGCTGTACACCGACCGGACCGAGCCCGGCACGTCGCTCGCCGCCGAGCTGCGTGCCCTCGTCGCCGAGGTCGAGGACGGCCGCGCGGTCGAGGTCGAGACGGTCGTGGTGGGCGACTGCGTCCCCATGGAGGCGACGACGGCGCTGCTGCAGGCGTCGCGCGAGGCGCTGGTGAACGCCGTCGTGCACGGACTACCGCCCGTGACCGTCTACCTCGAGGTGACCGACGACGCCGTCGAGGTCTTCGTCCGCGACCGTGGCGACGGCTTCGAGATGGACGACATCGCGCCCGACCGGTTCGGCGTCCGCGAGTCCATCCTCGGGCGGGTGCACCGTCGCGGCGGCACCGCCGACGTGACGAGCCGCCCCGGCTGGGGCACCGAGGTGCGGCTGCGCATGCCGCGCGACGGACACGCCACGCCGCCCGAGCCCGAACAAGCGCCCGAGCAGGCGCCCGTAGCCGGGGCAGGGTCAGAGCCCGCCCAGCCCATCGACGAAGGAGCCCGCCCGTGACCAGCCCCGACGCCACGCCCGACGCCACACCCGACGCGAGTGCCGCGACGCCGCCCGGCCCGGTGCCGGTCGTCCTGGTCGACGACCACCACATGTTCCGCACCGGCGTCCGCGCGAGCCTCGACGACCGGGTGCGGGTCGTGGGGGAGGCCGCCGACGTCGACCAGGCCGTGGCGGTGGTGCACGAGCACCGCCCGCCCGTGGTGCTGCTCGACGTGCACCTGCCGGGCGGCAACGGCGGGGGCGGGGCCGAGGTCGTGCGGCGGTGCGCCGACCTGCTCGGCGACACGCGTTTCCTCGCGCTGTCGGTGTCGGACGCCGCGGAGGACGTGGTCGCGGTCATCCGCGCCGGCGCGCGGGGTTACGTCACGAAGAACATCTCGGCGAAGGACCTGTCCGGCGCGGTGGTGCGGGTCGCGGGCGGCGACGCCGTGTTCTCGCCGCGGCTGGCGGGGTTCGTGCTCGACGCCTTCGGCACCGCCGCGGGCGACGTCGCCGTGGCCGACGACGAGCTGGACCGCCTGTCCAAGCGCGAGCAGGAGGTCATGCGGCTCATCGCCCGCGGCTACTCCTACCGCGAGGTCGCGTCGGAGCTGTTCATCTCCATCAAGACGGTCGAGACCCACGTGTCGGCGGTGCTGCGCAAGCTGCAGCTCTCCAGCCGCTACGAGCTGACCCGCTGGGCGGCGGCGCGCCGCCTGCTGTGACCGCGGCCCGGGCCCGTCAACTGGTCCGAGAAAGTATTCGACGACGATGTCGAGAACCCGGGTCCCGTTCCGTCCC
>NZ_BAAAPM010000003.1:394736-429983 GCF_039531145.1 Isoptericola hypogeus | reverse complement strand
AGTACCTGCTGCTCAAGCACTACCGCGGCGCTCCGGAGGCAGTGAACTGCGTGCCGATGGACCAGTGGACGCCCGAGGAGGTCTCGGCCCACATGCGGTACATGGACGACTTCGCGAAGCGGCTCGAGGGCACCGGCGAGTTCGTCGACGGCCAGGCGCTCGCCCCCGAGGGGACGTTCGTCCGGTACGACGGCGAGGGGCGCCCGCCGGTCACCGACGGCCCGTTCGCCGAGACCAAGGACCTCATCGCCGGCTGGATGGTGATCGACGTCGACAGCTACGAGCGCGCCGTCGAGCTGGCCGGGGAGCTGTCGGCGGCGCCCGGCGCGGGCGGCGAGCCGATCCACGAGTGGCTCGAGCTGCGTCCGTTCCTCGCGGCACCGCCCACCATCACGGAGTGACCCGGCCGATGGACGACGTGCTGCTCCGCAGCCTCGTGCCCAGCGTGATCGGCATCCTCGTCCGCCGCGGAGCGGACTTCGCGGCGGCCGAGGATGCCGTGCAGGACGCGCTGGTCGAGGCCGTCCGCGTCTGGCCGGCCGACCCGCCCCGGGACCCGAAGGGCTGGCTCGTCACCGTGGCCTGGCGCAAGCACCTCGACATGGTGCGCGCCGAGGCGTCCCGCCGGGGCCGCGAGGCCCGGGTCGAGCGGGAGCCCGGCCCCGGCCCCGGGGAGGCCACGGACGACACGCTGCAGCTCTACTTCCTGTGCGCCCACCCGTCGCTGACGTCGTCGTCGGCGGTCGCGCTCACGCTGCGCGCCGTGGGCGGGCTGACCACGCGCCAGATCGCGCAGGCCTATCTCGTGCCCGAGGCGACGATGGCGCAGCGCATCAGCCGGGCCAAGCGGACCGTGTCCGCGCAGCTGGCCCAGGGCGTGCGGCTCGACCGGCCGGGCGACGTCGCCACGGTGCTGCGCGTCCTCTACCTGGTCTTCAACGAGGGCTACTCCGGCGACGTCGACCTGGCGGCCGAGGCGATCCGCCTCACCCGGCAGCTCGCGGCCGCCGTCGACCACCCCGAGGTGGCCGGCCTGCTGGCCCTCATGCTGCTGCACCACGCACGACGGGACGCCCGGACCGCGCCCGACGGCGCCCTGGTGCCGCTCGCCGAGCAGGACCGGGGCCGGTGGGACACGGGGGCGATCGCCGAGGGGGTCGAGATCCTGCAGGTCGCGCTCGCGCGCGACCGGCTGGGGGAGTTCCAGGCCCAGGCCGCGGTCGCGGCGCTCCATGCCGACGCGCCCGCCGCCGAGGAGACCGACTGGGTGCAGATCGTCGAGTGGTACGACGAGCTGGTGCGTCTGACGGACAGCCCGGTCGTCCGGCTGAACCGCGCGGTGGCCGTCGGCGAGGCGGACGGGCCGCGCGCGGGGCTGGCGGAGCTCGCGGCGCTGGACGACGCGCTGCCCCGCCATGCCGCGGTGGCGGCGTACCTCCACGAGCGGGACGGCGACCCGGCGAGGGCGGCTGCGCTCTACGCCGAGGCCGCGCTCCGGGCGCCGAACCTCGCCGAGCGCGACCACCTGACGCGCCAGGCGGCCCGGCTCAACGCCCGGACGGCCCGATCGACGTAGCACCCGGTGACGGTTCTGGCACGGGAACCGTCACCGGGTGCTACGTCGCCGCGAGGTAGCGGTCGACGACGGTGTCCAGAAGCTCGGCGGGCGCGTCCTCGCCGGCGACGAGCAGGGGTGCGGTGGTGACGTCGCCGCCCGCCTTCGCGGCCAGGTCCGCGAAGAACCCAGGCGCGAGCAGGTAGGACGCGACGACGACGCGCCGTCCGGGGCGCTCCTCGCGCACCTCGTCGACAACCTCGTGCACCCGCGGCGTCGCGTTGGCGATGTATCCGACGCGCACGGGGCGGCCGAGCCGCTCGGCGAGTCGCGCCGCCGTCGTCTCGCAGTCCGCCGTCGCCCGGGCGTCGCTGGAACCGGCCGCGGCGAGCACGACGACGTCGTCGCCGCGCAACCCGGCGTCCGCCAGACGCCGCTCGAGCACGTCGACCAGCCGGTCGTCGGGGCCGAGCGCGCCGCCGAGCGTGACGTCGTGCCCCCCGCCGACGGCCGCGTCGACGTCCTCGCGCAGGTCCACGTGCACGTGGTAGCCCGCGGACAGCAGCAGCGGCACGACGACGGTCGTTCGGCCTGCGAGCGCGGCGAGGCTCGTGGGGACGTCGGGTTGCTGCACGTCGACGAACCCCGCGTGCACGGGCACGGCGTCGCCAGGGGCGCCGTCGCCGGTCGCGCCTCCCGCGAGCCGTGCCGCGACGCCGTCCACGAGCGTCGCGACGGCGTTCGCGCCGACGGACGACGACGTCCCGTGGGAGACCGCGAGGAGGGCCGGCGGGCTCGGGGCGGGCAGGGAGGGGGCGGCCGGTGTGGTCATGCCGCGACCGTACGCGCCGCGCCGCATGCCGGCGTTGCGCCCGCGTGAACGTGCGTCACGTCGTCCTCACGGCCGGCGGCGCGACGACGTGAGCCGCCCCGCTCGCGGCCCCGACGTTCGCCCACTCCCGTCGCCACGCCGGGCCGAGCCGCACGACGTCGCCGACGACGGTGACCGCGGGGGCGCGCACGCCCACGGCGGCGGCACGCTCGGCGATGTCCGCCAGGGTCCCGACGGTGGTGCGCTGGCGCGGCCCGAAACCGTCCTCGACGACCGCGACCGGCGTGGCGGCGGGGCGCCCGGCCGCGACCAGGGCGCGGGCGGTGTCGGCCAGGCGGGTGACGCCCATGAGCAGGACGACGGTGTGGTCGGTGCCGCCGGGGACCTGCCCGACGTCGTCGTGCCCGGTGAGCACGCTGAAGCCGTGCGCCACGCCGCGGTGCGTCACGGGGATGCCGGCGGCCGCGGGCACCGAGACCGCGGACGTCACGCCCGGCACCACCTCGACCTCGATGCCGTGGCTGCGGCACGCCTCGAGCTCCTCGCCGCCGCGCCCGAACACGTACGGGTCGCCGCCCTTGAGCCGCACCACGTCCCGGCCCGCCAGCGCGTGCTCGACGAGCAGCGCGGAGATCCGCTCCTGCGGCACAGGGTGGTGGCCGGCTGTCTTGCCGACGTCGATCACCTCGACGTCGTCGCCCAGGCCCGCGACCAGCGACCGGGGGGCGAGCCGGTCCACGACGACGACGTCCGCGGCCGCGAGCAGCCGCCGGCCCCGGGTCGTGACCAGGCCCGCAGCGCCAGGCCCGCCGCCCACCAGCGCGACCCGGCCGGGCCGCGGCGCGTCGTCGGGCCGCACCCGGCGCAGCGGGAGGCTGCCGTCGTCCAGCCCGGCGGCCACGGCGTCCCGGACGCGCAGCGCCCGCCGCGGGTCGCGCCCGCCCGTGACCGCGACGGTCACCTGGCCGCCCTCGACCGGCGTGCGCGCCACCGCCGGCACCCACGCGGTGCCGAGCTCGGCGTCGCCGGCCGTGACGCAGAAGGTGCGCAGCAGCTCGGCGTCCTCGGCCACTCGCGCGTCCACCGCGGGGTCGCCGGTGGCGGTGTGCACCAGCCACGCGCCGTCGAGGTCGCCGTCGCAATAGCCGCGGGTGACGTGCTCGACCACGCCGCGGGCCACGAGCGCCGCGAGCTCCTGGACGACGTCGGGCGCCACGACCCGCACCCGCGCGCCGGAGGCGAGCAGGCCGCCCACCCGGCGCAGGGCGACGGGCCCGCCGCCCACCACGACCACCAGCCGGCCGGTCACCCGCAGCCCCAGGGGGTAGGTGTCGTGCATCGCAGGACTCCGTCCGCTCATCCGTGCAGGCCGCACTCGGTCTTGTCGCGTCCTGCCCATCGTCCCGCACGGGCGTCCTCGCCGGGGGCCACCCGCTGCGTGCAGGGCGCGCAGCCGACCGACGGGTAGCCGTCGGACAGCAGCGGGTTGACGACGACGCCGTGCCGGGCGGCGTACTCCTCGACCTGCTCGTCCGTCCAGGCCGCGAGCGGGTTGATCTTCACGACGCCGTTGCGCTCGTCGAACGAGACCAGCGGGGCGTTCGCGCGGGCGGCGGTCTCGCCGCGCCGCACGCCCGTCGCCCACGCCTCGTACCCCTGCAGGGCCTTGGTCATCGGCGCGACCTTCCGCATCGCGCAGCAGGCCTCGGGGTCGCGCTCGTGCAGGCGCGGCCCGTGCGCCGCGTCCTGCTCGGCCACCGTGAGCTCGGGGCGGACGTCGACCACGTCGACGTCCATCTCGATCTCGACCGCACCACGCGTGCCGAGCGTCTCCGCGAAGTGGTAGCCGGTGTCGCCGAACAGCACCTCGACGAACGGGAGCTGGCGCGAGACCAGGTGCGCGAGCACCGTGTCCTGCATGGAGGAGGCCACAGCGAGGAACGGGCCGAACTCGCGCACGGCCCAGGCGATCACCTCCTGGGCGGTCGCCTCGGGCTTGCCGTCGCTCGCGTGCAGCTGCGCCTGCCCGCGCTCGACGACGTGCCGCAGCTCCTCGGTGGTGCGGCGGTGCCGCGAGGCGCGCGCCGCCCGTCGCTCCGTGCGGGTGCGCTCGCGCGTCGCCGCACGCTCCCGTACGCGGGCGAGCCGGGTGCCGCCGCCGGGCGTGACGGCGCTGGCCGAGCCGTTCGTGAGGGCCGTGGCGAGGACCGGGTCGGACAGGTCGACGGCCGTCATCGCAACGACTCCTCGTCGGCCCGGTGCGCCCACTGGGCGAACGTCTCGCCGGCGTCGCGCTCGGACTCGTACGTGCGGACGACCCGCTCGACGTAGTCCGCGACCTCGGTGGCGGGCACCTTGAGGCCCCGGACCGTGCGGCCCAGGCCGCCGGCGTCGCGGCCCTTTCCGACGAGCCCGCCGCCCAGGTGCACCTGGAAGCCGGGCATCTGCTCGCCGTCGACGGTGATGATCTGGCCCTTGAGGCCGACGTCCGCCGTCTGGATCCGCGCGCACGAGTTGGGGCAGCCGTTGACGTTGAGCTCGATGGGTTGCTCGAGCAGCTCGGTGACGTCGGTGAGCCGGTCCTCGAGCTCGCCGATCACGCGCGCCGCGGTGTCCTTGGTGTCGACGATCGCGAGCTTGCAGAACTCGATGCCGGTGCACGCGATGGTGGAGCGGCGGAACAGGCTCGGCCGGGCGGTGAGGCCCAGCGGCTCCAGGCCCGCCACGAGCTCGTCGACGCGGTCCGCGGGGACGCCGAGGATCACGACCTTCTGGTGCGCCGTGAGCCGGGCGCCGTCGGCCCCGACCTGCTCGAGCAGGTCGGCCAGGCCGGTGAGGGTGCCGCCGCCCACGCGGCCGACGACGGGGGCGGCGCCGACGTAGAGGCGCCCGTCCTTCTGCTCGTGGATGCCGACGTGGTCGCCGGGGCGCGTGGCGGGCGCGGGCGGCGGGCCGTCGGGCAGCCGGTAGCCGAGGTACTCGGTCTCGAGCACCTCGCGGAACTTCTCGGTGCCCCAGTCGGCGAGCAGGAACTTCAGCCGGGCCTTGTTGCGCAGCCGGCGGTAGCCGTAGTCGCGGAAGATCCGGATGACGCCGTGCCAGACGTCGGGTGCCTGGTCCTCGGTGACGAAGACGCCCAGCCGCTCGCCGAGCCGCGGGGTCGTCGACAGCGCGCCGCCGACCCACAGGTCGTACCCGGGGCCGAGCTCGGGGTGGACCACCCCGACCAGCGAGATGTCGTTGATCTCGTGCACCACGTCGAGGCTGGGGTGGCCGGTGATCGCGGTCTTGAACTTGCGGGGCAGGTTCGCCAGCTCGGGGTCGCCGATGTAGCGGCGCTTGATCTCCAGGATCACGGGCGTGGGGTCGATGATCTCGTCCGCGGCGATGCCCGCGACGGGACTGCCGAGGAAGCCGCGCGGCGAGTCGCCGCACGCCGTCGTGGTCTCGAGGCCGACGGCGTCGAGGCGCTGCCAGATCTGCGGCATGCTCTCGATCTCGACCCAGTGGTACTGGATGTTCTGCCGGTCGGTGATGTCGGCGGAGCCGCGGCCGAAGTCTCCCGAGATGCCGCCGAGCACCCGCAGCGCGGCCGGGTCGAGCAGCTGGCCGTCCGTGCGGACGCGGAGCATGAAGTAGCGGTCCTCGAGCTCGTGCGGCTCGAGCGTGGCCGTGCGGCCGCCGTCGATCCCGGGCTTGCGCTGCGTGTACAGGCCCCACCAGCGGAAACGCCCGTGCAGGTCGTCGTCGGGGATGGAGTCGAAGCCCTCGCGGGCGTAGGTGGACTCGATCCGCTCGCGCACGTCGAGCGAGTTGGACTCCGCCTTGAACTCCTCGTTGTGGTTGAGCGGCGTAGGGCCGTCGACCTTCCACTGCCCGTTCGGCCGGGTCGCGCGCGGGGGGCGGACCGTACGCGCGGCAGCGTGCTCGTCGGCCTGCCCGGTGGACTGCCCGGCGGCCTGCTCAGCGGTGCGGGTGGGTGCGGTGGTCTGCGTCGTCATCGGGGGAGTTCCTCGGGTCCTCGGGGGGCGGGACGCGCGACGACGAGCGACTCAGCGGGGGTGGGCCGAGGACCGACGGCGCGCGCCGGTGCTCAGGGCCGCGAGTCCGCGGCGGGGGCTGAGGTAGGGCGCGATCAGCGACAGCAGCACAGACAGCTGCGCATGCTGCGGCGGGCGCACGCCGACATCTCGTGACGCGTCGTCACGAGGATGGGGTGCGCGGCCGTGGTCATGGCGACGACGGTAACCGCTGCACGGCCCCGAGCGCGAGGGCTGGTCCACATGATGGGACCAGCATGTGGGACCACGATGCGGACAGCAGGGTTGCCGACGCCGGTGTCAGATCCCTGCCCGTGCGCCGATAGGCTGGCCGGCATGGAGTTCCTCTACAACGTCTTCGTCGCGCTGCACTTCGTCGGCTGGGCGATCGTCCTCGGTGGTTACATCGCGTCGATCAAGAGCCCCGGCCTGTACCGCGGGGTGTTCCACGGCGCGGCGACGGCCCTGGTGTCGGGCATCGTCATGATGGGGCTCCTCGAGTCCGGCGCCGTCGACCTGGGCTACGACGTCGACCGCACGAAGCTCACCGTCAAGCTCCTGGTCGCGCTCGTCATCGCCGTCCTCGCGTTCCTCGCCAAGCGGCAGGGCGCCAAGGGCGACAACGGCACCGGCGCCGTGGCCCCGGGGCTCAAGCACTCGATCGGCGCCCTGACGCTGGTCAACATCCTGGTCGCGGTCTTCTGGAACTGAGCGCACCGGGCCACTCGGGGCCACCGCGATGAGCGTCCTCGGGGAGGTGCTGGTCGGCCTGGCGATCGCCGTCGGACTGGTCGGCATCGTCGTGCAGGTGCTGCCCGGGAACGTGCTGGTGCTCGGCTCCGTCCTGGTGTGGGCGTGGGTCACGGGCGGCACCACCGCGTGGGTGTGCTTCGCCGTCGCGGCGGTCGCCGTGGCGCTCGCGGAGCTCGGGCAGTGGCTCCTCGCCGGACGGCACATGCGCCGGGCCGACGTGCCGTGGTCCACGCTCGCGCTCGCCGGCGTGGCCGGCGTGGTCGGGTTCTTCGTCGTCCCCGTGATCGGGCTGTTCCTGTTCTTCGCGGGCGCCGTCTATCTGGTCGAGCTCTCCCGGCGCCGCGATGCCCGGGCGGCGTGGCGGGCGACCGTCGCCGCCCTGCAGGCCACCGCCATCACCATCGGCGTCCAGCTCGCGGGCGGGGTCGTGGCGACCGTCGCCTGGGTCGTCGGGCTGGTCCTCACGTGACCCGATTCGCGCATGACTCCGCCCGCCACCGCGTCGGCCCGTGAGCGTCCGGCCGGTCAGCCGCCGCGAGGGCGGGGCCTGGGAGGTGAGCGGCCGGTCGGGTCGCTGACGGGCCGGGCACTTTCATTCGTGGCCTGCCCGCTGCCCGCTGGCCGTGAGCCGTCAGCCGCCACGCCGCGCTGGGTAGCGTGAACCCGTGGTCCCTGATCCGACGACGCGGCTGCGATTCCGCGAGATGAACCCGGCCGACCTCGACGAGATGGCGGCCCTCCTCGGTGATCCCGTGGTGATGGCGTACTACCCGGTGCCGAAGACCAGGCAGGAGGCCGCGGCTTGGATCGCCTGGAGCCGGGAGTGCTACACGGAGCACGGCCACGGGCTCTGGCTCATCGAGACGTACGACGGGGACTTCGTCGGCGACTGCGGGCTCACGTGGCAGCAGGTGAACGGCGCGCCCAGGCTCGAGGTGGGGTACCACGTCCGTACCGCGCGGCAGGGACTCGGGTACGCGACGGAGGCCGCCGCAGCCTGCCGTGATTTCGCCCGTGACGTCCTCGGGGCAGGCGAGCTCGTGGCGATCGTCCATCCCGACAACGTCGCGTCGCGCCGCGTCGCCGAGAAGATCGGCATGCGGCACGTCGACGACGACCTCGCCGGTCCCCTCGCGTTACGCACGGTCATGGGCATGCGTCTCGAAGCAGGCCCGTGCACCTGACGGCGAGGGCACCTGACGGCCGAGGCCACCTGACGGCCGAGGCCACCTGACGGCCGAGCCGCATCAGGGATCCGGCCCGACTGGGACGTGCCCTAGCCCCGCTGCGGACCGGTTCTGCTGTGGTTCGGGGTCTGCGGCTCGGGTCTGCGGCTCGGGTCTGCGGCTCGGGTCGGCTCGGCTGCGGCCGGATCTCTGCGTCGCTCCCCGCCGGGGCGGTGTGCGCCTCAGAACGGTGGTGGGTAGGGATCGCCGTGTTCCGGGTCGTCGGGTTCGGGGCTGGGCAGGCGCGGCGACGGGGGCGGGCTGTGGACGGTGGTGGCTGAGCGCTCGGGGTAGGTGCGGTGCTGACGTCCGGTGGGTGAGGTCCATTCCAGGACGCCGCCCGTGCTCGCGGTGGTGGCGGTGTTGCCGGTGCTGGGGGATGCCTGGGTGTCGGGGATCTGGCGGACGGTCCATCGGGTCTGGTGTTTGGTCACGTGGTGGGACACGTCACCCTAAGCACGGTATTGAGTCCTGTGCCCAGGAATGCCCCCCTGACCTGCACGGATAGCCGCTTGTGACCCACGTCACGCCCTCGGGTGACGGGTATCCGCCACTGCCCTTCCCCACCACCCCGGTCCCGTGCCAGGGTGCCGCCCGTGACCGACATCGCCGCCTCCCTGCCCACGCCCGACCTCGTCGCCGAGGTGCGCCGCCGCGTCGCCGAAGGCCTGCTCGAGCCCGACGCCGAGCTCGCCGTCCTCGCCGAACGGCTCGCCGAGCAGGAGGGGCTGTGATGGGACTCCCCCACTACGACAGGACCGGGCGGCCGATCACCTCGCGCGACTGGCAGGCGCTGGTGACCGACGGCGACTACCGCGTCGTCGCGCGCACCGAGGCCGGACCGGTGACCGTCTCGACGGTCTGGGTCGGCATCGACCACCAGCACAGCGCGGGCGGGCCGCCGCTCATCTTCGAGACGGCGGTCTTCGACCGGGGCGGGCCACGCGGGCGTGAGGTGCGGTACGCGACGGAGGAGGAGGCCCTGGCGGGGCACCTGGCAGTCCTCGCCGGGCGGCTGGTCTAGCGGGGAGGGCCATCGCGCCACCGCACTGGAACGGGCGTCGATGGCCTCGGCTACCGTCGTTGGCATGACCCGCTGGAAGGCCGTCGCACCGGACGGCACCAAGTCCGCCTTCGAGGCGGCCAATGACGGGGACGCCTGCGGCAAGCACGACATGTTCGCGTGCGCCCTCGCCGGGTGCCCGGACGCGCACGGCTGGACGTTCACCGACCTCGACACCGGGCGCACCATCGTGCCCGAGGAAGTCGAGGCCGCGACCGCGGCGGCGCTGACGGCGCAGCAGAAGGGCTAGGCGTTGTCGTAGATCCCGCTGTTAGCAGGACCTAGCGTGTGACGGTTGTCGTCACGGTTGTCGACCTCGCGGCGGCGGCCGACGTGCTGCAGGCCGAGGCGGACGAGAACACCCAGCGCAAGGGCCTCACGCCGTACGAGGCGTCACGGGCGCGTGAGCGGCGGGCCAAGGTGCTCGCGCCGAAGGCGGCGGAGGCGAAACGGGAGCACGGCGGGACCGCGCCAGGCCGAACGAGCACTGGTGCCAACCTGGCACCAGTGTCGGCGCGCAAGACGCGGAACGTCGCCGCGACTGGCACTGGCTACAGCGGCTCCACCCTCGACAAGGTCGACACCATCCGCGACGCCGCGGAGGCGCTCGCGCTCGTGGCGCAAGGGAAGCGGAGCAACGGGCGATGGGCGCGAGGCTCGGTGCCAGCGACACCCGCTAATGGAGGATCCTCCATTAGCGGCGACGGCTGGATCATGGCGATGAAGCAGGTCGGCGCCGTCTACGACGCCCTCGGCGAGCCGGGCCTGACCGCCGTGCTGCGCGGCCACGTCTCGCTCAACGCCGCTGTCGAGCAGGCCAGGATCAAGCTCGAGGACGACGCCCGCGTCACCGTCCCAGCGCCTCGCAGCACTCCCGCGCCACCCACGCCGTCCACGGCCGGCCGCCGGGGTAGTCGGCGGTGAACGCGAGCAGCCGCCCGCCCTCGGCCCGGTACTCCACGACGCCCTCCACGGTCACCGTGGTGCCCTCGTAGCTGCGGGCCGTGCACCTGGCGGGTACCGATTCGGGCAGGCGCTCCTGGCGCCGGGGCGCGGTGACGTGGTGGGCGATCAGTCCGGGGCGCTGCTGGGCGGGCTCGCGGGTCATGGGGGCAGTGTCCGCCGGGGCGGTGACAGCGGGCCCTGGGCGGGGCCCGTCGACGGCGCCGGGCGGGCGTGTTGAGGACGACCGCCGGGTATGACGCCCTCGGGCGTCGCGGAGGATGGATCCTCCCTCTCCTATGGACGCCCCCGTCCGGCTTCGGCCGGACGGGGGCGTCGCGGTTTCGGCCGACGTCGGCCGCTACCCGATGCACCCACGCCCGAGCTCGTCGCGGGCCGACGCCGAGGTGTCGATCCCGAGGTCGCGCGCCCGCCGTAGGTCGACCATCCCCTGCTCCTCGGGGTGCGCGAGGCCAGCCGCAAGGCACCATGCGCTGCGCACCGCGTCGAACCGGGTCCACGGGTGCGCCTCGGCCAGGGTCCGGGGTGCCCGCTCGGGCTCGAGCGCGTCGATGAGCGGCACGCCGACGCGCACGTCGAGCCCGAGGTCGACCACGAGCCGGGCCACGGCGCCGGCGTCGGCCCACAGCGGGTGGTCGCGGTCGGCGAGTGCGTCGGGCACCGGGCCGACGGCCGCCGGAGGTGTGCCCCTGCGCCTAGCCACGGCCGACCATGCCGTCGGACCAGCACCACACCCTGGACCCCGCGAGGAACGCCCACGCGGCCGCGTGCGGGGCGAACAGCTCGGCGGGCGCCCCGCCGGCGGGAGCGGCCCGGACAGCGCGCCTGCCGGCCATCACGCGCCCGTGTCGCGCACGTGTCCCGCCCAGCGGGCGCGCGCGGCGTGCTGGGCGCGCAGCGACGTCGCCGTGGGCACCTTGTGCCCGTCCTCGGCATCCTCGAGCCCGAGTGCCGCGAGCAGCCGGTGCAGGGCGAGCCGCTGGCCACGGAGCTCGGTGACGGCCGGGTGCAGGCGGTCCTGGCCCGACGCCCCCGCCACGGTGAGGCCGTCGCGCTTCACCTGGGCCTCGAGCTCGTCGACGAGGTCGAGCGTGCGGCAGCACTCGGTCAGCAGCGCCGTCTCCGAGGCCGTGAGCTCGAACTCCGCGACCGTCTCGCGCCAGAACTGGCCACCTCGGGTGCCGAGCCCGGATGGCGCGGGTATCGCGTTGGTCATCGTTCCTCCCTGGATTCGATGGTGAAGGACTGCCCCACTAGTCCGAGGCCTACACCGGCGGTCCGGGACGGCGGGGCGAGGGGTGCCCCCGTGGGGGTCGTCGCGCGCTCGGCGACGGTTCGGCAAGGAAGTGGTCAAGTGACGGGTCGCGTCGCTCGTTGGTCGTCGCCGCACCACGTCGTCCGCCGTCGCTGGCGTTGCAGGCCACGCACTGCGGGCCGAGGTAGCCGCCCCGCTCGTGATCGTGCCCGAGCTGCCAGTCGCCGCCGACGAGGCGCACGCCGCACTGGGTGCAGCGCACGACCTCGCCGGCATCGATCCGCCGCTGCCATCGGTCACGCCGCGCGACGTGAGCGCTCGAGTAGCCGCGACGCTTGCGCGTGCCACGACGGCGCTCGTACTCGCGGGCGTGCTCGGTGCAGTACCGCTCGCCGTTCGTCAAGACGACCGGGCAGGCGGGCACGGGGCAGCGACGGCCGACCACGACTCACGCCGCCGTCGACGCGCTGCGGGTGACGCGCAGGACGTGCGCGCGACGCACCTGTTCGAGCCGCTCGGTGAGGTCGCTGACCGACGGCGCGTAGGCCAGGTGCAGGCCCCCGTACTCCGCCCGCGCCATGCCCACCAGGAAGGTGCGCGGGTCGGCGTGGTATGTCTTGCACGCCCGACGAACAGCCTCGGCTGCCGCGACCTCGTCGTTACTGCTGATCGGCCGGTCCGTCAGGTCGTGCACGACCACCTGCGCGACGTGTCCCGGGTTGACGAGTAGGGCCACGCCTCCGCCGAGCACCCGCTGGCCCCCGACGAGCGGAGGCGTCACCTCGATCCCTCCGGCGAGGGTGAGCATCTCGTCGAGCAGGTCGCTCGCCTCGATGAACGCGCGGCGCGCGTCGGCAGCGAGGACGTGCTCGGGCTCGAGGGCGTTGGCTCCGGCGGGGAGCCGAGCCGCCACCTTCTCGAGCTTGCGGGCCCGCTCGTCGAACGCGACGGCGAACGTGGCGTGCAGGTCGTCGGCGACGCTGGCGTGGGCCTGGCCTGCCAGGGCGCTCAACGAGTGGCTGATGCTCTGCCCTGCCGCGAGGAGGAATGCACGGCGCTGGTACTCGCGGGCCGCGACGTCGAGGGCCTCGTCGAAGCGGTCGGGGCCGGCGGCGATGACGTCGTCGACGAGGTCGCCAGTGGGTGCGCCGTAGCCAGGAGTGGACCTGGGGCGCGCGTCGGCGAACAGGTTACGCATCCTGTGGGCGTCGACGATGGGCGCGGGCATCTCGGCGCCGGCCACCTCAAGGGCGGCGGCGAGGTTGATCGGGATCTTCTTGGGCATGTCACTTCTCCTTATTCGTGGTGTCGTCGGTGGTCAGGTCGCGCTGCAGCGCGAGGGCGGATGACGGGCCGAAGGCGCCGGCCGCGTCCAACGCCTCGCTGAACAGGCGCCCGTTCTCCTCGGTGCGCCTCCGCGCGGCCAGTCGGGGGTCCTCGAGCTCACGGCCCTCGACGACCAGTTCGGCCGCCGCCGCGAGCTCGGCGAGTTCGTCGTCGCGAGCCTCGGCCTGCGTGGAAATGGCGTCGGCCAGGCCAGCGCCCCCAACTCGGCCGCGGGCGCGTTCGGCATCGCGCTGCCGGGCGCGGGCCTCGCGGACGCGCTGGGCTCGGACCTCCTGGGTGGTGAGCCGGGTCGTGTGGGCCTGGTCGATGTGCGGGGTCATCTGTCCTCCTTGATGGATAGGTCGTCATGCCGGGCACGCCACGCATGGGCCGCGGCGAGCTCGTGGGGGCAGGTGCTGAACCGGTGCCGGCCGCACTGGTCGCAGCGCCACTGCAGACCGCCGTGGTTGGACCTGCGGAATCGGACTCGGACCTCGTGGCCGCTTTCATCGACGACGGCGACGAACGCGACGAACTCCACAGGGCGGGCCGAGGTGCGGATGCGTACCGGCTGGGCGGTGGTCACGCCGCCTCCGTTCGCCGTCGTGGTCGTCCTCGCCGGCCACGTCGCTCGGCTTCGACGATGCCGCCGAGCACGCCCTGCTCGGCCGGGTGGGCCTCGACGTACCAGCGGCAGGCGGCGAGGGCGTCGCACTCGCGGCAGGCCCTCGCGGCGGCCCGCTGCTCGTCCTCGTCTTGGGCGAGCCAGGCCGCCGAGGCGGCGAGGCCGACCGCGCGGCACGGGAGCGTGCCGCCGGTGTCCTCCACCTCGTCCAGGACGGATAGCAGGACGGCGTAGTCCTCGGCGAGGTCGGTGGGGATCGGCGTCATGGGGCCTCCTCGGGTGGTGGCACCGGGTCGACCTCGTCGGCTGCGGTCCGGAGGAGACGCGCCGCGACTGCCCGCGCGCGGGGATCGCCGCACGACCCGCAGATGACCCGGGCTGCCTCGATGGCCAGCACCAGTGCCGGGCGGTCCTCGTAGGACGGGCAGCCGATGGTGAAGTCCTGCCCGTGCTCCTGCGCGAGCCAGGCCCGCGCGTAGCGCTCGGCCTCCGCGTGGAGGTCGAGCTCGGCGAGCGGGACGGTGATGTTGCCGAACCCGTCGGACGGGGCGGCGGGGCGGTAGCCGAGGCCGGCCATGCGGGCGTAGGTGGAAGCGACCTGAAGGTCGAGCGTGGTGGTCATCTTTGTCCTCTCGGTGGAGTCGCTGATCGGTTGTCCCCGTGCCCGCCGGTGGTAGTCCGTACGTCCCCCCCTTAAGGGGACGGGGGGGACATACGTCCCCGGCGTCCCCGTCATGTCCCCGGGGACGTCGGGGACATGTCGGTGAGGTAGTGCAGGCGGGCGTTCCCTGCGGCTTCACGTCGCACGAGTCCGTCGCGCACGAGCTCGGTGATGGCGGGCCCTTCGTCGCCCTTGGTGAACGTCACGCCGCGCTCGCGCAGCAGCCGCTCCACCTGCCGGCTGTTCGCCCCGGGGTTCGCCCCTATCACCATGAGCAGCCCGCTGCGCAGGGCGAGCCGCTTGGCATCGTGGCGAGCCGACGCCCGCGAGACGTCCGCGCGGAACGTCAGGGTGCGCCCGTCCCCGTCGAGCTCCACCTGGCCCTCGCGCACGTCGGATTCGCGCCCGTACGCGCCGAAGAACCTCGGCACGTCCCGGTCGTCGGTCGGCGCGTCCGGGTCGGCGGGCTTGGCCCGGCGCAGGTTCCAGATCTCGTCGGGCCAGTCGAGGATGCGCGAGTCGCCCCGGGCGTGCTCGCCGTTGTGCCCGGTGTGGTGGCTGAGCACGTACGTGCCGACCCCGGCCTCGGCCATGAGCTCGTCGAGGGCCTCGAGGAACCGGCCCGCCTCGCGGTGTTCGTCGAGGCCGAGGGCGTCCAGGAACGGGCGCAGGCAGTCGAGCAGCGCCGCGTCGGCGCCGGCGAGGCACTCGGCCCACCGCGACCGGATGGACGGGTCCAGGATGTTGAACGACGACGCCGCGCCGCGCAGGTCGATGAGGTCGACCCGGTCGGGGTGGGCGATGGCGAGCTGGCGATACCACCGCGCGAGTCGGGCGCGCCCCATCTCGTTGTCGAGGACCACGATCTTGCCGACGGCCCTGGTGGGGAACTCCCCGAGGAACGACACGCCGTCGACCCAGGAGCGCACGAGGTTCCCGCCGAGGGTGGTCTTGCCCGCCTTGTGCTGGGCGTTGAGCAACCCCTTGGAGTTCGCCCCCAGGAGCCGGTCGACCGACCAGGTGACCTCCTCGTCCGGCTCGGTGAGCAGGTCGGCGAGCGACCGGCGCGTGGGGATCGCGACGGCGCCGGCCTTCTCGCGTGCCACGAGATCGCGTGCGGCCTCGCGCACCCGCAGGCGCTGGGCCTCGAGGGCAACGTCCCGGGCGAAGGTGTCGGCCACCACCTCGGGCCCGTCCTCACCCTGGGAAGCCTCGCGCGGCGAGGTGTTCAGCGACTGAACACGCGGCTCTGGCCCGCGCGGGTGCTCCTTGCCCGACCCGATGCCCGACGCGATGGTGGCGGCGGTCTCGCGGGCGGGGAGCCCGGCGGCCTGGGCGGCGGCGGTGAGCGCGGCCACCACCTCGTCCTCGACGAGCTGGCCGCCTGCCACGAGCTGCCCGCACGCGAACGACGCGACGTTGAGCTGGTCGTTGCGGGTGCCCACGTGCGCCGCCGCGACTGCCCGGGCCTCGTCGTCGAGCGCCTTGCGGCCGTAAGGCGTGCCACCGGGCGACGCTGGCGGATTCTCGGAATTCCGAGAGTTCGCACCGCCGGACTTCAGCAGGTCGAGGAAGTGGGGTAGCTCCTTACGTGCCTCGGACCGCATCATGGCGACGATGTCGACGGGCTCCCACGGTGTCTCCTCGGCACTCACGGTGTCTCCACCCCCTCGGCTCGCGCGCATGTGGCGCACAGGCCGCCGGCGACCTCGACGCGGGGGCGTGGGCGGTAGCGGACGACGTAGAACGGCCGTCCCGGCGGCGTGTACCGCCGGCACCTGTCGCAGCACCTGTCCTCGCGGCTGCCGGGGTGACCAGTGCGCCCGAGCGGCGTGACGACGAGGTCGTGTCGGGGCAGGGGGAGGGCATCGAGCCGGCGCAGCAGCTCCCCGACGCGGGCACGCAACCAGTGACTCGGTTCGTCGACGACGTAGACGTTGCGCGCTAGCGTGGTCGTGGTGATGTCGGATGGGCCGCCCTGGCGGGGGCGGCCTTTTCGCTGCGTCACGCGGCCCGCCCCCCATCGTCGGCGGGCACCGGCGCCGGATCGACGAAGACGCTGCGCGCCAGGGCGACCCGCCGATCTCGTACCGCGCGGGCGTGGGGCCCGAGGACGCGCAGCAGCACGGCCGCCTGCTCGTCGGTGGGCGGCCCGAGTCGGGCAACCTGCTCGGCTACCCAGGTCTGGTCGATCTCGAAGCCCATGCGGCTCACCCGACCGGGATGAGCAGGGCCTCGACGTCGTCGCGGCGGAAGCGGGTGCTCCGCCCGCTGCCCACCCGGTAGGCCTGGATGTCGCCGTTGGCGGCCAGGCGGTCGACAGTGCGGATCGTGACGCCCAGATAGTCGGCCGTCCAGTCGCGGGTAACCCACGTGGGCGGCGCTTCCGGGGGCGGCGCTTCCGGGGGCGGCGGCGGCTTGAGCTCGGTGCGTGAGAGCATGGCAAGGCCCTCCCTCGAGGGGGTCGCGCGGCGGCTCGCTCCTGGTATCCGCCAAGATCTGCGGAGCGGGTCGCCGTCGTTTCGGCTGCTGTGCCCCTGACGCTAGGTGTCCGCTCGGGTCCGCGCCCCGACCGTCACGTCCGCCCTCGTGGCTGGTGGTGAACAGCGCGACGGAATCGTGAACCGGTGTCCGACTGGGCCGGACGGCGATCCACGATTCCGAACGCCCCGAGCGATTCTGTGGCCTTCGTCACACTTGCACGTCGCGCGTGTCGTCAGCCCGCGCCGAGCCCCGGCACCTTGGGCTCGATGCGCAGCCGCTCGCGCGGGTTGAACGCCTTCCGCCCTCGCCCGCCGGGCAGGATGACCACCGTCATGAGCGCGGCCACGAGGTCGCGCTTCTCGCCAGGCGTCGCGTCGTCCCACGCCTCTGCGGCCTCGCCGTCGAGCCAGCGGGTGAGTTCGGGTCGCGGCCCGGCGTCAGCGAGACGCGCTCGGGCATCAGCGAGGTCCGCGTCGACGACGCGCAGCAAGTCGGCGTACTCGGCGTCGTCGTACGCGCCGTCGGCGTAGGCCCTGGCGATGCGGCGGCGGCGTTCGGTCAGCCCGGCGATGCGCGCCTCCTGGGCCGCGACCTCGGCTGGGTCGCCGGACAGCAGCGCCGGGGTGCGCGGGTCCTCGAGGTAGGCGAGCACGACCTCCCGGACCGCTGCCTCGGCGTGATGCGTGCGCACGCTCGTACCGTGGCACTCCGCGCAGTTGTACGACCGGTGGCTGGAGTCGGTCGCGTAGCGCCGCCCGGTCTTGGACGCCGACGGTGCCGTCACGCGGGTCCGCCCCCGGCACTCGGTGCCGTCGGGCAGCAACTTCCCGCAGACGGCGACGCCGACCAGCCAGTTGCGGATCTCCCGATGGCGCAGCCCGGCGGGGCGTCGGGTGCGCCCCGGGTCGCCGAGGATGAGGTTCACCTGCTCGAAGGTGTCGTCGTCGAGGATCGCCGGGAACTTCCCCGGGTACGTGGCGCCCTGGTACTCGATCCGCGCGACGTTGGCCGGACGGCGCACCAGCGACGTGAGCGAGCCGTGGCTCCACTGCGGAAACCGGGCTCGGCGGTCGCGCAGGTCCGCCACGATGTCGGTCAGCGCCTCGCCGGAGACGGTGCGCTCCGCGACTTCGGTGACGACCTCTGCTGCCACGCCGCGCGAGGTCTGGTCGCCCACGGAGCCGTCACGGGCCTTGTTCGCGATCTCGGCCATGCGCGCGGTCGGCACGGCGCGGGCGGTCAGGTCCTTCTTGATCGAGTTGAGCGACTCGCCCGCCACGATCCGCCGCGCGATCTCCTGGACGACCTGCGCGGCCTCGGGGTCGAGTTCCATCGCCCCGCCAAGGCCTCGCCGCCAGCCGTACCGGACGCCGTTCGTGGGCTCGCCGAGCACCTCCACACGGTGACGGTTGGCGCGGTGGATGCGCTCGCGCGTCTCCTCGGCCTCGCCCGCGGAGATGCCGTAGTTGATGCGCGCCATGCGGCGACCGGCGGCCGTGGATAGGTCGATGTCGCCGCCGACCGCCGTGGCGATCAGGAAGCCCGTCTCCTCGTTGAGTTCGATCAGGTCCTCCCACTCGCGGGGGCGGCGGGTGATCCGGGAGGACGAGTAGGCGACGACGACGTCGACCTCGCCTGCCCGGATGGACTCGATCATCGCGTCGTAGTTCGGGCGCGGCTTGGTGGACGCCGTCGAGGCGCTGATGTCGTTGTCGGTGTATTCGGCGACGACTGTGAGCCCGCGACGTGCTGCGAGGGCGCGGGAGTCGATCTGCTGCCGCTCGACGCCGACCTCCCGGCCCTCCTTGTCCTCGGAGATGCGGAAGTAGAGAGCCGCCCTGGGCGCGGCCTCGGCGGCGCTCACGCGATCACCTCGACGACGGTGCCCGTGGCTCCCCAGCGCCCGTCAGCGACGCGGACGGCCATCTGTGCGCCCTCGTATGGGTGGCGCTCGAGCGTCCCGGCGTAGCGGGTGCCGTCGGTGGTCGTGTAGATGGCGCGCTGCCCGACGAGGTCGGCGAGCTGGACGTCGTCGCGGGCGAGGTCGATGGTCTGCGTATCGCGGCTGGTCATGCCCCGATTCTAAACCGTGCGTAGGGTCATGCGTATTGTCGACGGCAGAGGTGGGCCAGGTTGTCGGCTGCGGTGGTGCCGCCGTCGGCCCAGGCGATGGTGTGGTCGAGGTCGGTGCGGTGCGCGGGCCGCCGGCAGCCGGGGAAGCGGCAGGTGAGGTCGCGTTGTTCGAGCAGGGCTTTGAGGTCGGCGGGCACGGTGTAGGTGGCGCGTCCGGCGGACAGCACGGTGCCGGTCTCGGGGTCGGTGAGGATGCGGCGGAAGGAGGGCGCGAGCGCGGCGAGCAGGCGCGCGGTCTGCGGGTCGATCGGGACGTGTCCGTCGAGGGTGCCGGGGGTCTCGGACTGTCCGAGGAGGGTCAGCACGGGCACGGTGATGTTCAGGCGTGGCCGCACGGAGCGGGCGAGGGTGGCGAGGTGCCGCTGTCGGCACAGCAGCTCGAGCAACGGGTCGATGGGTGGATCGTCGGGATGGTCGGTCTGCCGGCCCGGGCCGTGCGGCTGCTCATCTGGCCCGTCTGGCTCACCTGGCTCGGCGGGCCGGTCGCTCACCGGGCGGTGAGTCCCGGCCCGGTGTCGTTGCCCGGTCGCCGCGTCGTGGCCGGTCGCCCCGTCGTCGGTCGTGGCGTCGTGGTTGGTCGTGGCGGTGAGGTCGAGGGTGCCGTCGTCGAGGAGCAGTGCGGCGAGGACGTCGGCGCGACGCTGGTCGGGCGTGCGTGCGTCGATCGGATCGACCGGTCCCGCGGTGTTGGTGTCGCGGAGCAGGTCGGCGGTGCGGGTGAGGCGGTCGTAGGCGGCGTGCGCGAGGGGTGCGGGTAGATGTGCGGTGAGCCAGGCCATGCCGTCGCGTCCGCGGTCGAGCCATACGGCGCGGTGGGTGGCGGCGTCGGCGTGCCGCACGTCCAGGGGTACGGGGTGGAACAGCTCGCGGATCTTGCGGGCCCGGTCCCCGAGCTGGGGGGCGGTGCAGTCGGTCCCGCCGGCCAGCACGATGCGCTCGACCTCGCGCGCCTCGGTGGGGGACAGGTCCGCGACGTGCTTGGCGATCTGGGTGGCGTGTGCCCAGGACAGCTCCCCGGCGTGCAGGGCGGCGAGCGTGGCCGGTGCGCGGGTGGTGAGGGTCTGGGCGTGCTCGGTCAGGGTCTCGGCCGCCGTCTCACCGACGTGCAGGGCGGTCGCCAGGTCCGCGACCACGGCGCGGTGGGCCAGCTCGCGCCGGCGCGAGGACGGCGCGACCCGGGCGATCGGGTCGGTGTCGTCGAGCAGGTCCGCCTCCAGGACCTCGGCCAGCCGGCCCGCCTGCGCGATCAGCTCCGTGCGGCGCCCGTGCAGCACGGCGACCCGCGACTCCAGCGTCGTGATCTCTGCCAGGACCGCGTCCAGGTCGCGGATGCTCGGCGTGCGGCCAGATCTGCCGGCAGGGTTCTCTGCTGTCTCGACCACGACCGGCGCCTCGTCGTGCCCGGGGTCGAATGGCTCCCGCTCGTCGGCCAGGGTCGCGCGGGCCTCGTCGGCCAGGACCTCCCCGATCGTGGGCTCCCGGGTGCGCGGCAGTGCCGCGAGCCGGGCCGCCTCCCGGCGCAGCGCGGACACATCCCAGCCCGGCGCGCCGGCCATGGCGGCGGGGTCGGGATGCGTCGTCGTCATGACCCAAGCCTACCGGAATTCGAACACCAGTTCTATATCCGGTGGGGAGAAATGCCGGGCACCGGGAGCCGCGAGAGCGGCCACCAGCGGCGTGGGGTGGCGGCTGGCGATGCGGGAGTGCGGTGACGCAGGTCAGACCGACCGTGGCGCGTACATGATCACGGCGACCCCGGCGAGGCAGAGCAGGGCCCCGAGGATGTCCCAGCGGTCGGGCCGGAACCCGTCCGCGACCATGCCCCAGACGAGGGAACCCGCGACGAAGACGCCGCCGTAGGCGGCGAGGATCCGGCCGAAATGGGCATCGGGCTGGAGGGTGGCGAAGAAACCGTACAGACCCAGGGCGATCACGCCCGCGCCGACCCAGACCCACCCCTTGTGCTCGCGCACTCCTTGCCACACGAGCCACGCCCCGCCGATCTCGAACAGTGCCGCGGCGGCGAACAGGAGGATCGAGCGCAGAACGGTCATGCGCCGAGTTTCCCGTGACGGGCGACGTCGACGCGAGCCCGCCGAGCCGGCCCGGCGCGCCGAACCGGCCCGGCGCGCGGGCCGGCTCCCGGGCGGGCCGGCTACCCCGGCGGGACCTCGGTGACGTACAGCGTGTTGCCGTCCGGGTCGCGGAACGAGAACATCGGCGGCGCCGTCTCCCACAGGAGCAGCTCGCCGACGTCGGCCCCGGCCTCGGTGAGCGCGGTGTGGGCCGCGGAGGCGTCGGGAGTCGTCAGCCGGATCCCGGTGTCGATCCCGGCGGACAGCCCGTTCCCGGCGCGGACGAGGGCGAGCGACGTCGGCGCATGGGGCGCGGCGACGTCGATCCAGCGGAACCCGGCCTGCAGCTCGGCGTCGAAGCGGACCTCGAGCCCCAGGGTCGAGGTGTAGAAGGCGAGCGCGGCATCCTGGTCCTGCACGGGGATCGCGACGGTCTGGACTCCGGTGAATCGGGCTGACGGCATGGTGTTCCCTCCCTCGGGTGCGGCCGGCGACCGGCGCCGGTGCGTCGGCGGGCCTGGGATGAGGACGCCTGGGGAGAGCGGATCTCATCGGCCGCCGGGCCGCGCCACGGGGCGAGCGCCGGACCGGTCCGGCGCACGCGCGGCTTAGGGTGTGGCGACTGCGGCCCGGGCGACGGGCTCGCGACAAGCTATGGGCGGAGGAACGATGGCAGGGCAGCACGACGGTCGGGAGTCGCCGGGCGGTCGATGGGCGATCCGGGTCGCGGCGATCGACGAGCTCGACGCGCGCACGGCGTACGAGGCCTGGCGCTTGCGGCAGGACGTCTTCGTCGTCGAGCAGGAGTGCGCGTACCCCGACCTGGACGGCCGCGACCTGGAGCCGCGCGCCCGGCACGTCGTGCTGCTCGACGGCGACGACGGCGGGCGCGTCGTCGGCACCGCTCGCGTGCTCGACGACGGCGACGTGCAGCGCATCGGCCGCGTGGTCTGCCACCCCGACGTGCGCGGCACCGGGGCGTCGCGGGTGCTGATGCGCGCGTCGCTCGACGCCGCCACGGCGGCGGCTCCGGAGCAGGACGTCGTCCTCGGCGCCCAGTCCCCGCTGGTGGGGTGGTACGGGTCGTTCGGCTTCACCCCCGACGGACCGGAGTACCTCGAGGACGACATCCCGCACACACCGATGCGCCTGCGGCGCTGAGCAGGGCCTCGCGGGCGGGCAGCCGCGCGGCGCCCGAGGGTCGGCCGCCCAGAAATGGGCGTGACCGGCGCGTCGGGGGAGTCGTAGCGTCGCGAGCATGACTGACGGCCCACGCGACGACGCGCTGCACGACGGTCCTGGCGCGCGGCACGACGACCCCGCCGACGGATGGTTCGGCGAGAGCGTGGCGGTCGGGTACGACGACGACCGCGGCCCGGAGTTCGCGCCCGAGGTGATCGCGCGCACGGTCGACGTGCTGGGCGACCTGGCCGGCGACGGCCCGGCGCTCGAGCTCGCCGTCGGGACGGGCCGGATCGCCGCGCCGCTCGCGCGCCGCGGGGTGCCGGTGCACGGCATCGAGCTGAGCCGGGCGATGGCGGCGCGGGTGGCGGACAAGCCCGGCGGGGACGGCGTGCGGGTCACGATCGGCGACATGACGACGACGCGGGTACCCGGCGAGTCCTCCCTGGTCTACCTGGTGTTCAACACGATCAACAACCTCACGGCTCAGGACGCCCAGGTCGCCTGCTTCGTCAACGCCGCCGCACACCTGCGGCCCGGCGGGCGCTTCGTCGTCGAGGTGGGCGTCCCGGCGCTGCGTCGGATGCCGCCCGGCCAGGACACCGTCCCGTTCGGCATCGAGGTCGCGGGCGACGGCGGCTACGTCGGCTTCGACCGGTACGACACGGTGACGCAGCGGTTCACGTCGAACCACGTCACGGTCTCGGGCGGCGCGGGGAGGTTCCGGTCGATCCCGTTCCGCTACGTGTGGCCCGCCGAGCTGGACCTCATGGCGCGCATCGCGGGGATGCGTCTGGAGCACCGGTGGGCCGGGTGGGACCGGTCGCCCTTCACGCCCGAGAGCACGTCGCACGTCTCGGTGTGGGATAAGCCGGGCTCCTAGGGGCGCACGCTAGAGGCGCACCGACCCGACGATCGCGCGGGCGCGCGCCTCGGCGTCGGGTACCTCGGTCAGCCCGGTGTAGACCGCGAGGAACGCCTCGATGAGCGCCGCTCCGGCGAGGGTGCGGGCGGCCGCCTCCGTGTCGACGTCCGCGGAGACCCGGCCGGCGGCGGCCTCGGCGTCGAGGTAGGCCTGCAGGTGACGGGCCGGGCCCTCGGGCCCGGCACCGTGGCGGTGCAGCCCGGCCCGGTGGGCCGCGAGCAGCTCGGGGGCGCCGAGGATCGAGGCCGCCATCGGGAACGACCGGACGTAGAACGCGAGGAGCTGACGCACCAGGGTCGTGACGTTCTCCACGACGGTGCGCCGGCCCACGAGGTCGTGGGGCGGGTCGAGCTGCGGCGACCGTTCGGTGAGGACGCCGAGGAACAGCTCCTGCTTGTCCGCGAAGTACTTGTAGAGCAGGGCCTCAGAGCAGCCCGCTGCCCGGGCGATCTCCTTCGTGGTCGCGCGGGCGATGCCTCGCTCGCGCAAGACCGTCGCCGCGGCGTCGAGGATCCGGTCGCGCGTGCTCATCGATCCTCCTGATCCGCCGGAACTCGTTGACAGCCTTCCGGCACTGCCCTCATCCTAGGGGTGAGTAAACACTTACTCACCCGCTTCGATCCGAGGAGACCCACATGAAGATCGCCGTGCTCGGCGCCACGGGGCGCACCGGTCGCCTGGTCGTCCAGGAGGCCCGCCGCCGGGGGCACCACGTCGTCGCCGTCGTCCGGGACCCGGTACGGCTCGGCGACCTCGCGCCGGACGACGTGGCGACCGCGGACGGGCTCGACCGCGCCGCGGTCGGCGCCGCCCTCACCGGCGTCGATGCCGTCGTGTCGGCCCTCGGCCCCGTGACCGGCAGCACCCCGGGCGTCCAGGGCGAGCTCACCGAGGTGCTTCTGGATGCCGCCCGCGAGGCGGGCGTGCACCGCGCCGTCGTCGTGACGGCCAGCGGCTGGGTGGACGACGGCGACGACCCGCTGAGCCGCTACCTCGCCAAGCCGATCCTGGCGCGGGCGCTGCGGGACGCCAACGCAGGGTTCGCGCGCTCCGAGGCGGCGGTGCGGGCCTCGGACCTCGACTGGACGATCGTGCGCCCACCCATGCTGCGCGACGGCGCGGCCCGCGGCGGGTACCACGAGCGCCGCGACGGGAACGTCCGGTGGCGCTGGTCGATCCGGCGGGCCGACCTCGCCACGGCGGTCTGCGACCTGCTGGACGACCCGACGGCGGTGGGGGCCACGGTGTCGGTCGCCGGCTGAGCGGTGCCGACGCAGGCGGCGCGCGGCACGGGATGTCGGTCGCGGAGCCTAGGCTTGGTCCACGATGACCTCCCTGTTCGACAGCCTCTCCCTGCCCGGGTTCGACACCGCTCCGAAGGACGACGGCGCCCGCCTGCCGCCGGTGGCGCCGCGGTGGGACGACGACGCCGCCGACCCGTCGTCCGGCGCGCCCGAGTGGGTGCGCGACGCGGCCGCCGGCGCGCACGCGCGGCAGCCCGACGGCGGCGCGGCGCCCCGGTCCCGAGGCGCCTTCGCCCACCTCGACCCCGACGCGCTGCTCGACGGGCTCAACCCCCAGCAGCGGGCCGCCGTCGTGCACCACGGCTCGCCGCTGCTCATCGTCGCCGGCGCCGGGTCGGGCAAGACCCGGGTGCTCACGCACCGCATCGCGCACCTGCTGGCCACGGGGCGGGCGCGGGCGGGGGAGATCCTCGCGATCACGTTCACCAACAAGGCGGCCGCCGAGATGCGCGAGCGCGTCGTCGGCATCGTGGGGCCGGCGGGCGGCCGCATGTGGGTGTCCACGTTCCACTCCGCGTGCGTGCGCATCCTGCGCAAGGAGCACGCGGCGCTCGGGATGCGCAGCAGCTTCTCCATCTACGACGCGGCGGACTCGCAGCGGCTGGTCTCGCTCGTCGTGCGCGAGCTCGACCTCGATCCCAAGAAGTACCCGGCGCGCGGCCTCGCGCACAAGATCAGCGACCTGAAGAACGAGCTGATCGACCCGGAGGCGTACGCGCAGTCAGCCGGCGCCGACGCGACCGAGGAGGGGTGGCGCGAGCGCGCCGCCCGCGCCGGGTCGGGCTCGCTGCCGACGGCGGCGCCCGAGTTCGACACCGTGCTCGCCGACGTCTACCGGCGCTACCAGGCGCGGCTTCGGCAGGCGAACGCGCTCGACTTCGACGACATCATCATGACCACGGTCAACCTGCTCCAGGCGTTCCCCAACGTCGCGGAGCACTACCGCCGCCGGTTCCGGCACATCCTCGTCGACGAGTACCAGGACACCAACCACGCGCAGTACGTGCTGGTGCGGGAGCTGGCGGGGGCCTCGACAGGCTCGACCGTCGAGGACGAGCTCGACCCGGCCGAGCTGACCGTCGTCGGCGACGCCGACCAGTCGATCTACGCCTTCCGTGGGGCCACGATCCGCAACATCGTGGAGTTCGAGGAGGACTACCCGGACGCGGAGACCATCCTGCTCGAGCAGAACTACCGCTCCACGCAGACCATCCTGTCGGCGGCGAACGCCGTCATCTCCCGCAACGCCGACCGCAAGCCCAAGCGGCTGTGGACCGACGCCGGCGCAGGCGCGAAGGTCGTCGGCTACGTCGCCGACGACGAGCACGCCGAGGCGCGGTTCGTCGCCGAGGAGATCGACCGGCTCGGCGACTCGGACGGCGTGCGGCCCGGTGACGTGGCGGTCTTCTACCGCACGAACGCCCAGTCGCGGGCGCTGGAGGAGGTGCTGATCCGCGTCGGGCTGCCGTACAAGGTCGTGGGCGGCACGCGGTTCTACGAGCGCCGCGAGATCAAGGACGCCGTCGCGTACCTGCGCGCGCTCGCCAACCCGGACGACGACGTCAACCTGCGCCGCGTGCTCAACGTGCCCAAGCGCGGGCTGGGCGACAAGGCCGAGTCGATGGTCGCCGGCTTCGCGGAGCGGGAGCGCGTCTCGTTCGGCACCGCCCTCGAGCGGGCGGACGAGATCCCGGGCCTGACCACCCGCACCACGAAGCCGCTCCTGGCGTTCCGGGACATGATGCGCGAGCTGCGCGGCCTCGTGGACGACGGCGAGGCGCCGGCGACGATCCTCGGCGCCGTCCTCGACCGCACGGGCTACCTCGCGGAGCTGCGCGCCAGCGAGGACCCGCAGGACGCCTCGCGCGTCGAGAACCTCGCCGAGCTGCACGCCGTCGCCACGGAGTTCGCCGAGCTCGACCCGGAGGGCGACCTGGCCGACTTCCTCGAGCGGGTATCCCTGGTGGCCGACGCCGACCAGATCCCCGACGAGGACGTGGCCGACGGCGCGGCCGAGACCGAGGCCAAGGAGGACCAGGGCGTCGTCACGCTGATGACCCTGCACACGGCCAAGGGGCTGGAGTTCCCCGTGGTCTTCCTCACCGGCATGGAGGACGGCACGTTCCCGCACATGCGGTCCCTGCACGACGACGCCGAGCTGTCCGAGGAGCGACGGCTCGCGTACGTGGGGATCACCCGGGCGCGCGAGCGCCTGTACGTGAGCCGGTCGGCCACCCGGTCGGCGTGGGGGATGGCGAACGAGTTCCCGCCCAGCCGGTTCCTCGAGGAGATCCCCGAGGAGCTGTGGGACTGGCGGCGGCGCGAGTCCTCCACCCAGGTGCTCCGCCGCGGCGGCTCCGCGTGGGGCGACCGGCGCACCTGGGGTTCGGAGCGCCGGGGCTCGGAGCGACGGGCCGGCGAGCGCCCGGCGGCCGAGCGTCGCCCGCCGTCGTCGGGCGTCGGGGGGCGGATCGGGCGGCCGAAGAACGGGGCCGCGTCGAACGGGGCCTCGGGCACCGGCGCGACGTTCGGCTCGGCCACCCCGCGCCAGGACGTCGACATCCCGTCGCTCGCCGTCGGCGACAAGGTCACCCACGACGCGTACGGCCTGGGCACGGTCGTCTCGCTGGAGGGCGTGGGCGCGAACGCGGTGGCGAAGATCGACTTCGGTGCCGACGGCACCAAGCGCTTGCTGCTGCGCTACTCGCCGGTCACCAAGCTCTGAGCGCGTCGACGCCGGTCACGGCTCGAACCGGTACCCGGCGCCGGGGTGCGTGATGAGGTGGCGGGGGCTGCCGGGGTCGTCCTCGAGCTTGCGTCGCAGCTGCGCGGTGTACACGCGCAGGTAGTGCGTCTCGGTGTCGTATCCCGGGCCCCACACGTCCTGCAGCAGCTGCGTGCGGCCGACCATCCGCCCGCGGTGGCGCACCAGCACCTCGAGCAGCGACCACTCGGTGGGCGTGAGCCGCACCTCGACGCCGTCGCGCTCGACCACCCGCCGGGCGAGGTCGATGCGGAGCCGCCCTGCCGTGACCACGGGGTCGGAGGAGGCCTCGGCCGGCTGCGCCCGCCGGACCGCGGCGCGCAGGCGCGCGAGCAGCTCGTTCATGGCGAACGGCTTGGTCACGTAGTCGTCGGCGCCGGCGTCCAGGGCGTCGACCTTGTCCTCGCCGAGCTGCCGCGCGGACAGCACGACGATGGGCACCGCGCTCCACCCGCGGACGCCGGCGATGACGTCGAGGCCGGACACGTCGGGGAGGCCGAGGTCCAGCACGATCACGTCCGGGTGCGCCGACGACGCCGCGTCGAGGGCGGCGGCGCCGGTCCCGGCCACCGTCACGTCCCAGCCGTGCGCGCGCAGGTTGATCGCCAGCGCCCGCGCCAGGCCGGCGTCGTCGTCGACGACCAGGACGCGGTTGCCGGTGATCTCGCCGCCGGCCTCCCGCGCGGCGCTCATCGCCGTCCTCCGGCCCGCGGCACGGCGACCACCATGGTGAGGCCGCCGCCGGGGGTGTCCTCCGCCGTGACGGCGGCCCCGACGGCGCGCGCGAGCCCGTCGGCGACGGCGAGCCCCAGCCCGAGGCCCGTGCCTGTGTTCGTGTCGCCGAGGCGCTGGAAGGGCTGGAACATGGTCTCCTTCTCGTCGTCCGGGACGCCTGGTCCGGCGTCGACGACCCGGAGCTCGACGTCGTCGGCGGAGCTCGACGCCGCGACCCGCACCCGCGCGCCCGGTGGGGAGTGTCGCACGGCGTTCGAGACGAGGTTGGCCACCACGCGCTCGAGCAGTCCCGCGTCGGTGTGCACGAGCGGGAGGTCCTCGGGGACGTCGAGGTCGAGCTCGGCGAGCCACGGCTCGACCGCCAGCGGGACGACCTCCTCGAGCGACGTCGGGTGCAGCACGGGCCGCACGGAGCCGGTCTGCAGGCGCGACAGGTCGAGCAGGTTTTCGATGAGGCGCTCCAGCCGGCCGGTGGACTCCTGGATGGTGGCCGTCAGGGCGTCGGTGTCCTCGCGGTCGAGCTCGACGTCCGGCATGGCGAGCCCGTCGACGGCGGTGCGGATGGCGGTGAGCGGGGTGCGGAGGTCGTGGGAGACGGCGGCGAGCAGCGCCGTGCGGGTGGCCTCCGCTCGCTCCAGCTCCCGGGCCGACGCTGCCTGTTCGCGGAGCCGGCGGTGCTCCAGCACGATCGCCGCCTGGCTGCCGAACGCCTCGATCGCCTGCCGGTCGCTCGCGGGCAGCGCCCGGCCCACCAGGACGAGGCGTCGGGCGTCGTCGATGCGGGCCTCGGTCGTGACGGCGGTCGACGGCGCCGCCGACGCGCCGGCGGGCCGGCGGGCGTGCGCGACGGTGTCCCAGGGTGCGCGGTCGTCGGGCCGGGACTCGAGCCGCACCTCGTCGAGCCCGAAGGTGAGGGCGAGGCGCTGCACGACCGCCTGCGCCGTGTCCTCGCCCGAGAGCACGGAGCGGGAGAGCGCGGCGAGGGTCGACGCCTCCGCCCGCGAGCGGTAGGCCTGCACCGTGCGGCGGGCGGCGAGGTCCACGACGGACGCGACGGCCGCCGCGACCAGCACGAACACGACGAGGGCCAGCAGGTTCTCGGGGTCGGCGACGGTGAGCATCCCCGTCGGCGGGGTGAAGAACCAGTTGAGGCACACGAACGACACGACGGCGGCGGCGACGGCGGGCCAGAGGCCGCCCACCAGGGCGACGCCGACCACGCCCGCGAGGAACATCATGAGCTCGGTGGGCAGGGACACCGCGCCCCGCCCGAGGGCCACGAACAGCGCGGTCAGCGCCGCGGGCACGGCCACCGCCGACACCCAGCCGGCCACGCGCCGGCCGGGGGAGAGCGAGGACAGGCGCGAGGGGAGCGGCGCGCCGGAACGCGCCCGTTCGTGCGTCACCAGGTGCACGTCGATCGCGCCGGACAGCCGGGCGATCTCGGCGCTGGACGACCCGAGCAGCGCCTGCCGCCAGCGCGAGTGCCGGGACACGCCCACGACGATCATCGTCGCGTTGACGCCGCGGGCGAAGTCGACGACGGCGGAAGGGACGTCCTCGCCGAGCACGGTGTGGAACGTCCCGTCGAGCGACTCGACCAGCGCCCGCTGGGCGGCGATGGCGGCCGGCGGTGCCGACGGCAGGCCGTCGGTGGGCAGCACGTGCACGGCGAGCAGCTCGGCCCCCGCGGCGCGCTGCGCGATCCGGGCGCCGCGTCGCAGCAGGGTCTCGCTCTCCTCGCCCCCTGTGACCGCTACGACGATGCGCTCGCGGGCGGGCCAGGTGGTCGCGATGTCGTGGTCGGTGCGGTACCGCGTCAGGGCGTCGTCGACCCGGTCGGCGAGCCACAGCAGCGCGAGCTCGCGCAGGGCCGTGAGGTTGCCCTCGCGGAAGTACTGGCGCAGCGACGCGTCGATCTGCTCCGGCCGGTAGACGTTCCCGTGCGCGAGCCGTCGCCGCAGCTGCTGCGGGGACAGGTCGACGAGCTGGATCTGGTCGGCGTCGCGCACCACCTGGTCCGGGACCGTCTCGCGCTGCCGCACGCCCGTGATGGCCTCGACGTCGTCCGTGAGGGACGCGAGGTGCTGCACGTTCACCGTCGTGACGACGTCGATCCCCGCGTCGAGGAGGTCGTGGACGTCCTGCCACCGCTTGGGGTGGTGCGAGCCGGGCGCATTGGTGTGGGCCAGCTCGTCGACGAGGGCGACCTGGGGTTCGCGGTGCAGGACGGCGTCGACGTCCAGCTCGGTGAGGGTGGTGCCGCGGTGGGTGACCCGGCGTCGGGGCACCACCTCGAGCGTGCCGATCTTCGCGGCCGTCGCGGCGCGGTCGTGCGTCTCCACCAGCCCCACGACGACGTCCGTGCCGCGGGCGCGGCGCCGCTCGGCCTCGTCCAGCATCGCGAACGTCTTGCCGACACCCGGCGCGGCGCCGAGGTAGACCGTGAGCCGGCCGCGCCGACGGTGCGGCGCGGCCGGGCTCTCGTCCCGCATGGTCATGCGGGCATTCTCCGCCATGCGGCCGGTCAGGGCTGCGGAGACAGGCGGTCGAGCGCCTGGTTGAGCGCCAGGACGTCGACCCGCGGGTCGCCCAGGACGCCGAGCGAGCGGCCGCGGGTGTGCTCCGCGACCAGCCCGCGGACCTCGCCGTCCGTCAGGCCCCGGGCGTCGGCGACGCGCGCGACCTGGATGGCCGCGTACTCCGGGCTGATGTGCGGGTCGAGGCCCGAGCCCGACGCCGTGACGGCGTCCGGCGGGACGACCGCCGGATCGACGCCCTCGGTGGCCGCGACCTCGGCCTTCCGGTCGGCGATGGCGGCGAGGAGGTCCGGGCTCTCCGGGCCCAGGTTGGACCCGGCGGACGCGAGCGTGTCGTAGCCGTCGCCCGCCGCGGACGGGCGCGGGTGGAACCACTCGGCGCCGTCGAACGGCTGGCCGAGCAGGGCCGAGCCGACGGCCTCGTCGCGGTCCCGGGTGGCCGAGCCGTCGGCCGTCACGAGCGAGCCGTCGGCCCGCCAGCCGAACAGCGTCTGCCCGATGCCGGTCACGGCGAACGGGTAGGCCAGACCGAGCAGCAGGGTGAACGCGAGCAGGACGCGCGCGCCCGCCAGCGCCTGCCGGGTGAGGGTGCCGCCGGGGCCGGACGACATGGTGCGGGGCGCGCGGCCGGGAAGGGAGTTCGGGACGGACATGGTGTTCCTCCAGCGTGCCGGCGTCACAGGCCGGGGATCAGGGAGACGACGAGGTCGATGAGCTTGATGCCGGCGAACGGCGCCACCAGCCCGCCGACGCCGTAGACCCACAGGTTGCGGCGCAGCAGGGCGGAGGCCGACGACGGCCGGTAGCGCACGCCGCGCAGGGCCAGCGGCACGAGCGCGAGGATGATCAGGGCGTTGAAGATCACCGCGGAGAGGATCGCGGACTGCGGCGAGCTCAGGCCCATGACGTTGAGCACCGCGAGCTGCGGGAACAGCCCGGAGAACATCGCCGGCAGGATCGCGAAGTACTTCGCCACGTCGTTCGCCACCGAGAAGGTGGTCAGCGCGCCGCGCGTGATGAGCAGCTGCTTGCCGATCTCCACGATCTCGATGAGCTTCGTGGGGTCGGAGTCGAGGTCGACCATGTTGCCGGCCTCCTTCGCGGCGGACGTGCCCGACGCCATCGCGACGCCGACGTCCGACTGCGCCAGCGCGGGGGCGTCGTTCGTGCCGTCGCCGGCCATCGCGACCAGCCGCCCGCCCTCCTGCTCCCGCCGGATCAGCGCGAGCTTGTCCTCCGGCGTGGCCTCGGCGAGGACGTCGTCCACGCCCGCCTCGTCGGCGATCGCCTGCGCCGTGACGGCGTTGTCGCCCGTGACCATCACGGTGCGGATACCCATGGCGCGCAGCTCGTCGAACCGCTCGCGCATGCCCTCCTTGACGACGTCCTTGAGGTGCACGACGCCGAGCACGCGCGCCGGGCCGTCGCCGGCCTGCTCGGCGACGACGAGCGGCGTGCCGCCGGCGCGGGAGACCGCGTCGACGTGCGTGGCGAGCTGGGCCGCCTCGCTCTCCGGGATCCGGGCGCCGGTGCTGCCGACCCAGCGCCGGACGGCGGAGGCGGCGCCCTTGCGCAGGCGGCGGGAGGTCGGAGCATGACCGGGCGCGCCCTCGTCCGCGGGCAGGTCGACGCCCGACATGCGTGTCTGGGCGCTGAACGCGACGAGCTCGGCGCCGTCGGGGACGGTCGCGCCGTCCACGACGTCCGGCGCGCCGAACCGCGCGTCGACGAGGTCGACGATGCTGCGGCCCTCGGGGGTGTCGTCGGCGAGCGACGCGAGCCGTGCCGCGACGGCGAGGTCCGCCTCGCGGGCCCGGCCGACGGGCAGCAGCGCGGCCGCCCGACGGTTGCCGTACGTGATGGTGCCGGTCTTGTCGAGCAGCAGCACGTCGACATCGCCCGCCGCCTCGACCGCGCGGCCGGACATGGCGAGCACGTTGCGCTGCACCAGCCGGTCCATGCCGGCGATGCCGATCGCGGACAGCAGCGCGCCGATGGTCGTGGGGATGAGGCACACCAGCAGGGCCACCAGCACGAGCACGTCCTGGCGCGAGCCGCTGTACACGGCGAAGGGCTGCAGGGTGGCGACCGCGAGCACGAAGACCGCGGTCAGCGACGTGAGCAGCAGGTTGAGCGCCACCTCGTTCGGCGTGCGCTGCCGCTCGCTGCCCTCGACGAGGGCGATCATGCGGTCGACGAAGCTCTGCCCGGGCGGCGTCGTGATCCGCACGATGATCCGGTCGGACAGCACCACGGTGCCGCCGGTCACGGCGCAGCGGTCGCCGCCGGACTCGCGGATCACCGGCGCCGACTCGCCCGTGATGGCGGACTCGTCGACCGACGCGACGCCCTCGACGACGTCGCCGTCGGCGGGGATCGTCTCCCCGGCGACGACCACGACGACGTCGCCGACGTGCAGGCTCCCGGAGCCGACCTCGGTGGTGGGCAGGTCCCACAGGCCCGTGCCGGCTGCGAGCGTGTCCTGCGGGGCGAGGACCTTGCGCGCCGTCGTGTGCTGCTGGGTGGCGCGCAGCGAGGAGGCCTGGGCGCGGCCGCGGGCCTCCGCGATCGACTCCGCCAGGGACGCGAACAGGACGGTCGCCCACAGCCACAGCGTGACGGACCACGCGAACACGTCGGGGTCGGCGACGGCGAGGACGGTGGTCGCGGCGGCGCCGACCTCGACCACGAGCAGGACGGGCGTGCGCCACAGCGCGCGCGGGTCCAGGCCGCGCAGCGCGCCCGGCAGGGCGGAGCGCACCTGCGCCCAGGTGAGTGCGCGCGAGGTGCCGCGGCGAGGTGCGCGGGGGGTGCCGGCGCCGGCCGCCGGGGCGGGCGCCGGGCTGAGGGTGGTGTGGGTCATGACAGGGACTCCGCGACAGGGCCGAGGGACAGGACAGGGACGAAGGTGAGGCCGACGACGACGAGGGCCACCGTCGCGACCAGCCCCACGAACAGCGGCTGGTGGGTGGGCAGCGTGCCGGCGGACGCCGGCACGGACCGCTGGGAGGCCAGGCGGCCGGCGAGCGCGAGCACGAGGGCGATCGGGACGAAGCGGCCGGCGAGCATCGCGAGGCCGAGCATCGTGTTGTAGAACGGGGTGCCGGACGTCAGGCCGCCGAACGCGGACCCGTTGTTGTTGCCCGCCGACGCGAACGCGTACAGCACCTCCGACAGGCCGTGCGGCCCGGGCTCCTGGATGCCCGCGAGCCCCGGCTCCACCGACACGGCCACCGCGGTGCCGACCAGCACGATCGCCGGCGTGGTGAGCACGTACAGGGCGACCAGGGTCATCTCGCCGCGGCCGATCTTCTTGCCGAGGTACTCCGGCGTGCGGCCCACCATGAGGCCGGCGACGAAGACGGCGAGGATCGCGAGGATCAGCATCCCGTACAGGCCGGCGCCCACGCCGCCGGGCGCGACCTCGCCGAGCAGCATGTCGAAGAGCACGACGCCGCCGCCGGGGGCGGTGAACGAGTCGTGCATCGCGTTGACGGCGCCCGTGGACGTGCCGGTGGTCGCGGCGCCGAACAGGGCGCTCGCGGCCAGGCCGAACCGGGTCTCCTTGCCCTCCATGGCGGCGCCCGCGGCCTGGGGCGCGGAGCCGGGGCCGGCGAGCTCGGCCCAGGTCGTCAGGGCGATGGCGACGAACAGCAGGCTCGTCATCGCGCCGAGGATCGCCCAGCCCTGGCGGCGGTCGCCGACCATGATGCCGAAGGTGCGCGGCAGCGCGGTGGGGATCAGCAGGATGAGAAAGATCTCCAGCAGGTTGGTGACCGGGTTCGGGTTCTCGAACGGGTGGGCGGAGTTGGCGTTGAAGAACCCGCCGCCGTTGGTGCCGAGCTCCTTGATCGCCTCCTGGGAGGCGACGGGCCCGCCGAGCGCGGACTGCGTCCCGCCGGTCAGCGTGGTGACGGTCGTGTGCGGGTCGAGGTTCTGGATGACGCCGTTCGCCACCAGCACGAGCGCCGCGACGAACGAGATCGGCAGCAGGATCCGCACGACCGACCGGGTGAGGTCGGCCCAGAAGTTGCCGATCCGGGCGTCGGTCCCGGACCGGGCGAAGCCGCGCACCAGCGCGATCGCCACGGACATGCCGACGGCCGCGGAGACGAAGTTCTGGACGGCGAAGCCGGCCATCTGCAGCAGGTGCCCCGCGGCGGCCTCGCCGGAGTACCACTGCCAGTTGGTGTTGGTGGTGAAGCTGACGGCGGTGTTCCAGGCGCCGGCCGGGTCGAGGCCGGTGAAGCCGAGGTCCCAGGGCAGGTGCGCCTGCAGGCGGCCCAGCCCGTACAGGGCCAGGACGGACGCGAGCGAGAAGCCGAGCAGGGACATCAGGTACGAGCGCCAGTGCTGCTGGGCGTCGGGGTCGACCCGCACGGCGCGGTACCAGCCGCGCTCGAGCCGGGTGTGGCGCGGGGACGAGTAGACGCGGGCCATGTACGCGCCGAGCGGGGCGTGCGCGGCGGCGAGCAGCGCGACGAGCAGCAGGAGCTGCCCGCCGGCCGCGAGGAGGGTGGTCGTGGTGGGGCTCATGGGAGTGGTTCAGCGCTCCCGGCCGTCGCGCAGCATCGCGACAAGGAGGTAGGTGAGGGTGGCCAGCATGAGGCCGAGGAAGACGGCGTCGACGAGGGTCATGCGGACCTCCGCCGGGCGACGAGGGCGACCGCGGCGAAGAACACCACGGTGAGCAGGACATAGGCGAGATCGCTCATACGGCCTGGTCTAGTCCCGGTCGAGGCGCCTGGGCGGGGACCTTGACGGACCCTTGACGCCGTGGCCGGGAACGTTGACGGCCCGCTGACG
>NZ_BAAAPM010000003.1:391489-394715 GCF_039531145.1 Isoptericola hypogeus | reverse complement strand
CGCGGGGCGGTAGGCCCGGGGGAACGGGCGGTGCGCGGTCAGGCGGCGCGGCCCGCCCGCTCGACGGCGGTGCGCAGTGCGGGCAGGTCCCCGCCGGCGTCGTGCAGCGCGGCCTCGAGCACGCGGCCGCCGGGGCAGTCGGCGCGCACGACGCCCAGCAGGAGGTGGGTGCTGTCGATGCCCTTGGCCTTCAGCCGGATCGCCTCGCGCAGGGCGAGCTCGAGGGCCTTCTTGGCGTCGTCGGTGAACGGGACGTGCCTGCCACGCCGGCCGTGCTTCGCTCCCGCCCGGTCGAGCGCGCCGGTGCCGAAGACCTCGTCCGTGCGGCGTCGGACCTCGTCGAGGTCGACACCCACCGCGGCGAGGGCGTCGGCGTCGAGCGCCTCGCCCTCGCTGATGGCGGTCCGGGCACGGCCGGCGACGTCCGCCGGGTCGAGGCCGGCGGCACCCAGGCCCGACGCGGCGGGCCCCTCGCCCTCGGCGAGCGCGACCAGCAGGTGCCGGGTGTCGATCGTCGCGGACCGCAGGCCGGTCGCGACCTGCTGCGCGTCGACGACGGCCCCGCGGGCCTCCTTGGTGAAACTCTCGAACATCAGATCCTCCTGCCGTGCTTCTTGTGGACCGCCTGCTTGGAGACGCCGAGCGCGTCGGCGACCTCCTGCCACGACCAGCCGAGGCCCCGGGCGCGCTCCACCTGGAGCGTCTCGAGGCGGTCGGCGAGGTCGCGCAGCGCGCGGACGGCGCGCAGGCCCTCGGTGGGATCGTCGCCGGCTGCCGCGCCGACGAGCGTCTTCTCGGTCATGCGTCAACCATGGTTGACACAGCACGGTCTGTCAACCTCGGTTGACGTTGCGGGCGGCCGCGGCGTTGTGGGATCGCTCACGGTCAGCCGGGGTTCCTGGGCCGACGTACCCGCCGGGACGCCGGTCGGACTACCCTGTTCGAGGATGTCTTGACGTCGAGACATCGCTCGTGCCGGCCTCTGTCGACCCAGAGGCATCACCGATGGAAGGACGCAGCAGGGTGGACCTGTTCGAATACCAGGCTCGCGACATCTTCGAGAAGCACGGCGTCCCCGTGCTGGGCGGCGTCGTCGCGACGACCCCCGAAGAGGCTCGCGCAGGTGCTCAGGAGCTCGGCGGCGGCACCGTCGTCGTCAAGGCCCAGGTGAAGGTCGGCGGCCGCGGCAAGGCCGGCGGCGTCAAGCTGGCGCACTCGCCCGAGGAGGCCGCCGAGAAGGCGACCGAGATCCTCGGCATGGACATCAAGGGCCACACGGTCCATCGCGTGATGGTCGCGCAGGGCGCCAAGATCGCCGAGGAGTTCTACTTCTCGGTGCTCCTGGACCGCGCGAACCGCAACTACCTCGCCATGTGCTCCGTCGAGGGCGGCATGGAGATCGAGCAGCTCGCCGTCGAGCGTCCCGAGGCGCTCGCGCGGATCGCCGTCGACCCGATCGTGGGCATCGACGAGGCCAAGGCCGCGGAGATCGTGGACGCCGCCGGCTTCGCCGAGGACCTCAAGGCCCCCGTCGCCGACGTCATCCGCAAGCTCTGGACCGTGTTCACCGCCGAGGACGCCACGCTGGTCGAGGTGAACCCGCTGGTCCGCACGGAGGACGGAGCGATCGTCGCCCTCGACGGCAAGGTCTCGCTCGACGAGAACGCCTCCGAGGTCCGGCACCCGGACCACGAGGCGCTCGAGGACAAGGAGTCGGCCGACCCGCTCGAGGCCAAGGCGAAGGCGAACGGCCTCAACTACGTCAAGCTCGACGGCGAGGTCGGCATCATCGGCAACGGCGCGGGCCTCGTGATGAGCACGCTCGACGTCGTCGCCTACGCCGGCGAGGAGCACGGCGGCGTCAAGCCCGCCAACTTCCTCGACATCGGCGGCGGCGCGAACGCGCAGGTCATGGCGAACGGGCTGGACGTCATCCTGCACGACCCGCAGGTCAAGTCCGTGTTCGTCAACGTCTTCGGCGGCATCACCGCCTGCGACGAGGTCGCCAAGGGCATCGTGGGCGCGCTGGAGATCCTCGGCGACGAGGCCACCAAGCCGCTGGTCGTCCGCCTCGACGGCAACAACGTCGACCTGGGCCGCCAGATCCTCACCGACGCGGCGCACCCGCTGGTGACCCTGGCCGAGACCATGGACGGCGGCGCGGCGAAGGCCGCCGAGCTGGCGTTCCTCTGAGCGCCGCCCCGTCCGACTTCCAGGCCGACTTCGAAAGCTGACGAGAACACCATGTCGATCTACCTGAACTCCGACTCGAAGATCATCGTCCAGGGCATCACCGGCGGGATGGGTGCCAAGCACACCGCCCTGATGCTCGACTCCGGCGCGCAGATCGTGGGCGGCGTCAACGCCCGCAAGGCCGGCACCACCGTGACCCACAAGGACCACGACGGCAACGACGTCACGCTGCCCGTGTTCGGCACCGTCAAGGAGGCGATGGCGGAGACCGGCGCGAACGTGTCCGTGCTCTTCGTGCCGCCGGCCTTCACCAAGGACGCCGCCATCGAGGCCGTCGACGCCGAGATGCCGCTCATCGTCGTCATCACCGAGGGCGTGCCGGTCCAGGACTCCGCCGAGGTCTTCGCCTACCTGCAGGGCAAGAAGACCCGGATGATCGGGCCGAACTGCCCGGGCATCATCACGCCGGGCGAGTCGCTCGCCGGCATCACGCCGCACACCATCACGGGCAAGGGCCCCATCGGCCTCGTGTCGAAGTCGGGCACCCTGACCTACCAGATGATGTACGAGCTGAAGGACCTCGGGTTCTCCACCGCCATCGGCATCGGCGGCGACCCGGTCATCGGCACCACGCACATCGACGCGCTCGAGGCCTTCGAGAACGACCCGGAGACCAAGGCGATCGTCATGATCGGCGAGATCGGCGGCGACGCCGAGGAGCGTGCGGCGGCCTACATCGCCGAGCACGTCACCAAGCCGGTCGTCGGCTACGTCGCGGGCTTCACCGCCCCCGAGGGCAAGACGATGGGCCACGCCGGCGCCATCGTGTCCGGCTCGGCCGGCACCGCCCAGGCGAAGAAGGAGGCCCTCGAGGCCGTCGGCGTCAAGGTCGGCAAGACGCCGTCCGAGACCGCCGAGCTCATGCGCGAGATCCTGCAGTCGCTCTGACGAAGGCCGTCGCCGGTCGAGCCTGACGAAGGCCGTCGCCGGTCGAGCCTGACGAAGGCCGTCGCCGGTCGAGCCTGTCGAGACC
>NZ_BAAAPM010000003.1:308600-391447 GCF_039531145.1 Isoptericola hypogeus | reverse complement strand
CCTTCTGCCCGGCCCGCGGGTGACCATGGGCGGGTGAGCGCACCGCCGACCCGTACCGCCAGCAACCCCCGCACCGTCGAGGAACCCCGGCCGGTCCGGCTCCTGGGCCGTGGGAGCGAGCGGTTCGCGGCGGCGACGTCCGGCGTCTGGGCGACTCTGCAGGGCGTGGTGCTGTCGTACGCGGTGGTCGTGCTGCTCGCGGTCGTCGGCGTCCTCGGCGGGGCGCAGACGCCCGACGCTGCCTGGACGTCGGCGTTCGGCGTGGCCACCGGTCTCTGGCTGCTCGGGCACGGGGTGCCGGTGGCGGCGGGCGGCGCCACGATCACGCTCGTGCCGCTCGGCATCGGCGCGCTGGCCGTCTTCACCGCCTACGTCTCCGTGAAGCGGTCGACCCTCCCGACGCTCGCCGCCTGGGTGGGGGCGGTCGTCGCGTACGCGGTGGTCACCGCTGCCCTCGCCGCGGCGACGGGCGCGCAGGACCTGGGCAGGGTGGCGCTGGCCGTCGTCGGCGGCGCGGTGGTCGGGGGGCTCGGCGCGGCGCTCGGCATCCTCGTCCCGCCGGAGCGCCCGGTGGTCGTCGAGCCCGGCGGGAGGCTCGACCGGTGGGTGCCGGACGTGATGCGGCTCGGCATGCAGGCGGCCGCCGTCGCCCTCGCCCTCCTCGTGGCGGCCGGCGCGCTGCTGACCGTGGTGTGGGTGGTCGCGGGGCGCGCGACGTCGGACGACATCGTGGGCGGGCTCGCGCCCGGCTGGATCGGCGGCATCGTGCTCGCCGTCGCGCAGCTGGCGCTGCTGCCCAACCTGATCGTGTGGGCCACGGCCTGGCTGGCCGGGCCGGGGTTCGCGGTGGGGGCCGGGACCGTCTTCGCGGCGAGCGGGACCGTTGCCGGCCCGCTTCCCGCCGTCCCCCTGCTGGGCGCGCTGCCCGGCCCGGACTGGGCCGGGCCGGCCGCGGTCGTGTGGGGTCCGGCGCTGGTGGTCGGGTGCGGGGTCGCGGCGGGCGCCTTCGCATGGCGGCGGCTCGACCCCGACCGGGTGCGCTGGGCCGACGTCGCGTGGGTGCTGGCGGGGCTGGTGCTCGTCGTCGTCGCCGTCACCGGGCTGCTGCAGTGGTGGGCGGGCGGTGCCGTGGGCGCCGGGCGGCTCGCAGACGTCGGGGGAGACCCGCTGCTCGTCGCGGGCGTCGTCGCCGGGGAGGTCGGCGTCGGCGCCGCGGGCGCGCTCGCCTGGGCGCACCTGGGCCTCGGGGCGCGGCGACGACGCGGGTAGGCGCCAAGGCGGGCGCCGGTAGGCTGGCGGCCGTGCAGACCCCCTCCGGCCACCCTGTCGCGTCCACCTCCCCGGAGTCGACCGCGCAGGCGCGGCTCGTCGTCCTCGCGTCGGGCGGAGGCTCCAACCTCGCGGCCCTGCTCTCCGCGCACGACGACGCCGGGTACGGCGCGCGGGTCGTCGGCGTCGTGTCGGACAAGCCCGGCGCCGGCGCGCTGGACCTCGCACGCGACGCCGGCGTGGCGTCCGTCGTCGTGGCTCCGGCGGACTTCGAGGACCGGGCCGCGTGGAACGTCGGCGTCGCCGAGGCCGTGGCGGTGTTCCGGCCCGACTACGTGGTGCTCGCCGGGTTCATGCGCATCCTGGCGCCGTCCTTCGTGGACCGGTTCGCGGGGCGGATCGTCAACACCCACCCCGCGCTGCTGCCGTCCTTCCCCGGCGCGCACGGCGTGCGCGACGCCCTCGCCTACGGCGTCAGGGTCACCGGCTGCACGGTGCACGTCGTGGACAACGGCGTCGATACCGGGCCGATCCTCGCCCAGGCCGTGGTGCCCGTGGCCGACGGCGACGACGAGGCGAGCCTGCACGAGCGGATCAAGGTCGCCGAGCGCGCGCTGCTCGTCGAGACCGTCGGGCGCATCGCGCGCGAGGGGCTGCGGGTCGACGGGCGCAAGGCCGTCATCGGCTGACGGCGGTCGTCAGTCCGTCGTCTCGCGCTCTCGGGCGGCCTCGCGCGTGCCGTCGGGGTCGTCGCGCGGCGCGACGGCGGTGAGCACCTGGTAGACCTCGCGCGGGGTGTCGGCGCCGTCACGTGCCGCGGCGAGGCTGCGCTCCGACCAGCGGTTCAGGAGCTCCGAGAGCTCGTGCACCAGCTCGTTCCCCTCGTCGTGCGTGAGCAGCATGGTGGTGAGCATGAACGTCCGCCCGGTGCCGCGGGTCTCCTCGTGCTCGCCGTGCGCGAAGACCTCCGTGAGCCACTCGACGGTCGGACGCAGGATGAGGTCGGCGGCGCCGCCGGCGCTCGGCTTCACGTTGTAGCTGGTCGCGACGTTGGTCCAGACGCGGTCCCGCTTGTCGCGGGCGTGCTCGGGAGCCTCGACGATCATCCCGGCCTTGGCGAGCACGCGCAGGTGGAAGCTCACGGAGTTGGCCGGCTGGCCGATCGCGGCCGCGAGGTCGGCGGCCCGTGCGTGGTCGAGGACGGCGAGCTGCATGAGGATCCGCTGGCGCACCGGATGGGCGATGGCGCGCAGCGTCTCCGGGTCGCGGACCTCCATCGTCTCCATGCGGGGGTTCGGGTCAGGCACGGGCCGAGCCTAGCAAGAGCCCGCAGGGAACATTGCGCAATAGCTATTGCGCAATGAGAGTTGCGGGTCTACCGTCGTGGGCATGAGCCACACCACGGCCGCCGAGCCGTCCCGCGCGACCGCCGCCGAGCCCGCCGATGCGGCCGCCCCGCCAGTCGCAGCGGCGCCGCCGGACCCGGCCGCCCCCTCGGCACCGTTGCGGCGCAACCGGCCGTACATGCTGCTCATGTCGGGGCTGACCACCCAGTCCCTCGGGGTGAGCATCGCGAGGTTCGCCGTCCCGCTGCTGGCGCTGGAGCTCACGGGCTCGCCCACCGCGGCGGGAGTCGTGGCGGCCGTCGGCCAGACCGGGGCCCTGCTGGCCGCCCTCCCGGCCGGCGTCGTGGCGGACCGCACGGACCGGCGCAGGCTCGTTGTCGGGGCGGCGAGCGTCGCGGCCCTCTTGTGGGCCACCGTGGTGTTCGCCGGCGTCACGGGCGGGCTGACGGCGTGGCACCTCGCCGCCGTCCTCTTCGGCGCCGCCGTGGCGACCGCGTTCCTCGACCCTGCCATCAGCGGTGCCTTCCGCGCCGTCGTCCCGCAGGCGCAGCTGCCCACCGCGTACGCCGCCGCGCAGGGGCGGGACGCCGTCGCGGGGATGCTCGGCGGACCGCTCGGCGGCGTGCTGTACGGCATCGGTCACGTCGTCCCGATGATCGGAGCCGTCATCGGTGAGGCGGCGACGGCGATCTGCGCCTTCTTCGTCAAGGAGCCGCTGAACGGAGACGTGGCCGACCAGCGCGCCACCCGACCGCTGGTCGCGCTGAAGCAAGGGCTGCGGTTCGTCTGGTCGGTGCCCCTCTTCCGGGCGTGCCTCGGGCTGTTCGTCGTGGTGAACGTCGCGCTGAGCGGCATGATGATCGGCATCAACCTCGAGCTCGCCGGCAACGGCACCCCGCCGGTGCTCATCGGCGTCCTCGGCATGGTCACGGCGGGGTCGATGCTCCTCGGCGCCGTGGTCGCGCCCCCGCTCGTGGCCCGGCTGCGGCTCGGCGTCGTGACCGTGCTCGCGCTCGGGCTGCTCGTCGTCGCCTTCGCCGTCATGGCGCTCGTGCAGACCTACCTCGGGTACGTGATCCTCACCGGGGTGGGGGTGCTGCTCGTCCCGGCGGTGAACGCCGGGATGGCGGGCTACATCGCGGCGATCACGCCGGGGGAGATGCAGGGCCGGCTGTCCTCCGTGCTGGGGCTCAGCGGCGTGGCGGCGCTGCCGATCGCGCCGCTCGTGGGCGGCACCCTGCTCGACGTCGGCGGCATCGGCGTCGTGCTGTGGACGCTCGTGGCGCTGCTCGCCGCGACCACCGTCGCGCTCTCCCTGGTGCGGTCGCTGTGGAGCGTCGGGACGCCGGACACCTGGGCCGACGACGCGCTCCCGATGCCCGCGGAATGACGCCCCGACCGGGAGCTGTCGGAGCCAGGTCGGTCCATTCCCTCACCTGGCTCCGACAGCCCATGGGTCAGACGGCGGACCAGCCGCCGTCGGACGCGACGATCGCGCCGTTGAGGTTCACGGCGTCCCGCGAGAGCAGGAACGTGATCGACGCGGCGAGGTGCTCCGCCGTCGCGACCCCCGGGATGTTGCCCATGAACTTCCCGAGGCGGGCGCCGCCGAACTCGGCCTGGGCCGGCACCCGGATGCCGGTGGCCACGCCGCCGGGCGCGACGGCGTTGACCTGGATCCCCGTGCCCGCGTACATCACCGCCGAGGACTTGGTGAGGCCGACCACGGCGTGCTTCGAGGCGGTGTACGCGGCGCCCGCGGCGGAGCCGCGCAGGCCCGCCTCCGACGCGACGTTGACGATCCGCCCGCTACGGGCCGCGAGCATGCCGGGGACGACGGCGCGCATGAGGCGCATCGTGCCGTCGACGTTCACGCGCATCACGCGCTCCCACGTCGCGTCGGTGAGCTCGTGGACCGCGCCCATGTCGTCCATGATCCCGGCGACGTTCGCGAGGGCGTCGACGCGGTCGCCCGCGGCGCGAAGGATCTCCTCGACCGACTCGGAAGACGTGATGTCGCCCGCCACGGCGACGACCTCGGCGCCCGACAGGGCCTCGACCAGCTCGTCGAGCTTCTCCTTGGCGAGATCGACGGCGACGACGCGCCCGCCCTCGCGGGCCACCCGGGAGGCGACGGCGCGGCCGATGCCCGACGCGGCGCCGGTGACGATCACGGTCTGGCCGGTGAAACGACCCGGGATGATCTGCTCGACCCAGGGTCCGGTGCCGGGCGCGGCGGCGGGGGCGTCGTCCTCGGCGTCCTCGGGCGCCTCGGCGCGGTAGGCGGCGACGAGGCCGTCCACCATCTCGGCGGGGAACTGGCCGTTCGACAGCGTGACGAGCTGCCCCAGCGGGAGGTTGCGTGCCGGGGCCAGGGCCTCGGCCGACGCGCCGGCCTGCTCGAGGACGGCGCCGAAGATACGGCCGCCGACCGGGTGGTCGATCCACTCGCCGACGGTCGAGGATGCGGACAGGGCCATGGTGCACTCCTTGCTGGCAGGTCCCTCACGGGCTATCCGGACAACTCTGTCCGGTTGCTAGTGTAGTCCGGTGCCCGCCGACCGGAGCAAAGCCCGCCCGACCACCCGGAGCAACCCCGGACCCGCGGCGGCCGCGCGCAACCGTGCCGCCCTCCTCGCCGCCGCGCACGGGATCTTCGCCGAGTCCGGGACCGCGGCCCCGCTGAGCGCGATCGCCCGCCGCGCCGGCGTCGGGCAGGGCAGTCTCTACCGCCACTTCCCCGACCGGCTGGCGCTCGTCGCCGCGGTCGTGGAGGAGAACGTCGACGAGCTCGAGACGGCGTCCGGCCGGGACGCCGCGAGCCTGCCGGACCTCCTCGGGCTGGTCACGCGCCACGCCGTCGAGTCCGTCGGGGTGGTCGACCTGCTGGTCGAGGACCGGCCCGGCCGGATGCTCGCGCTGCGCGACCGGGTCGAGGCGGCGCTCGCCGCGCACCTCGACGCGGCGCTCGCCTCGGGCCGGGTGCCGGCCGGGACGACGACGGCCGACGTCATGCTGGGCGTCGAGATGGTGTCCGGCGCGCTCACCCGTCGCCCGTCGTCCGAGCGCCCGGCCCTGGCTGCGAGGGCCTGGAGCCTCCTCGGCATCGCGGTCACGCTGCCCCGGTGACGGCAGCGCGGGTGATCGGGCCCGGCGGTATTCGGTAGACTCGCCGCGGCCGTGACTGGCGAGGGTGGGTCACCACCGGGGAGCGGCCGACCGGTCGTCGACGCAGCACCGCGCGACCGGCCGCCATGCGCGCCGCCCGCCTGGGTGCGAGGGTCTTTCCGCGAGAACCCTGCCCCCGAGGAGAAGACATGTCCGGCGCAGCCTCCACCCCGCACATCACCGCCCCCGACGTCCAGCTCGCCGACGACGCCCAGCGCCCCGTGAAGCGCGCGCTGCTCAGCGTCTACGACAAGACCGGCCTGACCGAGCTCGCCACCGCGCTGCACGCCGCCGGCGTCGAGCTCGTGTCCACCGGCTCCACCGCCGCGCGCATCGCCGACGCCGGCGTCCCCGTGACCCGGGTCGAGGAGCTCACCGGCTTCCCCGAGTGCCTCGAGGGCCGCGTCAAGACGCTGCACCCGCGCGTGCACGCCGGCATCCTGGCCGACACCCGCAAGGCCGACCACCTCACCCAGCTCGCCGACCTGGGCATCGAGACGTTCGAGCTCGTCGTCGTGAACCTGTACCCGTTCGCCGCCACCGTCGCGTCCGGGGCCGGGCCGGACGACGTCGTCGAGCAGGTCGACATCGGCGGCCCGTCGATGGTCCGCGCCGCGGCGAAGAACCACCCGAGCGTGGCCGTCGTCGTCGACCCGGCGCGGTACGACGACGTGGTCGCGGCCGTCCAGGCCGGGGGCTTCACGTTCGCGGGGCGCAAGCGCCTCGCCGCCGCCGCGTTCGCGCACACCGCCCAGTACGACGTCGCGGTCGCCTCCTGGTTCGCCAGCGTCTACGCGCCGGACGAGATCGCGCTCGAGTCCCACATGCCCGACATCGCGGGCGCCACGTTCGAGCGCGCCGCCGTGCTGCGGTACGGCGAGAACCCGCACCAGCGGGCCGCGCTGTTCACGCGCACCGACGGCGCGGCCGGGCTCGCCCAGGCCACGCAGCTGCACGGCAAGGCGATGAGCTACAACAACTACGTCGACGCCGACGCCGCCTGGCGCGCCGCGCACGACCACGACGCGCCCGCCGTCGCGATCATCAAGCACGCCAACCCGTGCGGCATCGCCGTCGGCGAGGACGTCGCCCAGGCGCACGCCCGCGCGCACGCCACCGACCCGGTCTCCGCGTACGGCGGCGTCATCGCCGCGAACCGCGTCGTCACCCGGGCCGCGGCCGAGGGGATCGCGCCGATCTTCACCGAGGTCGTCCTCGCCCCGGGCTTCGAGCCCGAGGCGCTGGAGATCCTGCAGAAGAAGAAGAACGTGCGCCTGCTCGTCGTCGACACCCCGCCGCACGCCGTCGCCGAGAACCGGCCGATCTCCGGCGGCATGCTCGTCCAGGAGGTCGACCGCTTCCAGGCCGAGGGCGACGACCCCGCGTCCTGGACCCTCGCCGCCGGGGAGGCCGCGGACGAGGCCACCCTTGCCGACCTCGCGTTCGCCTGGAAGTCGGTGCGCGCCGCGAAGTCGAACGCCATCCTGCTCGCCTCGGGCGGCGCGGCCGTGGGCATCGGCATGGGCCAGGTGAACCGGGTCGACTCGTGCCGCCTGTCGGTGGAGCGGGCCAACTCGCTGGCCGAGGGCGACGCCGGCCCTGTCGAGCGCGCCCGCGGCGCCGTGGCGGCGTCCGACGCGTTCTTCCCGTTCGCCGACGGCCTGCAGGTGCTGATCGACGCGGGCGTGCGTGCGGTCGTGCAGCCGGGCGGGTCCATCCGCGACGCCGAGGTGGTCGAGGCCGCCCGCGCCGCTGGCGTCACGATGTACTTCACCGGCACGCGCCACTTCGCCCACTGACACCGCATCGCCGGTTGAGCTTGTCGAAACCTGTCTTGGTTTCGACAAGCTCAACCGGCGACGGCGTCCTTGAGCCGGACGGCGGGATCGGTGGCACGGCCGAGGTCCAGGCGTAGCGGCTCGCCGCGGTTCATCAGTCGCCGCACGCCGCCGACGTCGCGGGGCGAGTCGACGAGCAGCACCGCGCGGACCGTCGCGACGCCGTCGACGGGGGCGCCGGACGCCTGGCCGGGGTCGAGGTAGAGCGCCGCCCACGGACCGTCGCCGGGCGTCCCGCGCCAGACGACCGGGCCGTGCGCGGCGCCGTCCGTGGCCGGCAGGCCGAGCAGCGCGAGGTCGTGGCCGAGCTGCTGCGAGAAGACGTACGGCGCGTGCGCCTGCCCCGGCCCGACTCCGAGCACGGACCGGGCGGTCGCGTCCGGGTCGTGCAGCGCGGCCGACCAGTGCCCGCCAGGCACGGTGCCGAAGACCGGGTGCGCCCGGGAGGCCACGTCGCCCACGGCCCACACCCGCGGACGGCCGGGGACGGCGCCGTCCGCGTCCGTCAGCACGGCACCGCGCGCGTCGAGCGGGAGCGACCCGGCGAGCCACCGCGACGCCGGGCGGGCGCCGACCGCCGCGAGCACCAGGTCCGCCGGCAGCTCCTCGCCCGACGCCAGCTCCACGCCGGCCGGGCGCACCGCCGCCACGGGGACGCCGGTGCGCAGCCGCACGCCCGCCGCGTCGTACCAGCCGCTCAGGTGCGCCCCCACCTCGGCGCCGAGCTGACGGGTCAGCGGGCTGGCCGCCGCCTCGACGACGGTCGCGTCGGCGCCCGCGCCCGCGGCCACGCCCGCGATCTCGGCGCCGATCCAGCCCGCGCCCACCACGACGAGCCGCAGACCCGGCCGCTCCCGCAGCGCGGCGCGCAACCGGTCGGCGTCGTCGGCGGTGTGCAGCACGGCGGCCGATTCCCAGCCGGCCGGCCGCACCGGCTCGGAGCCGACGGCGAGCACGACGGCGTCCGCGACGAGCCGCGCGCCGGAGGCCGTCGTCACCTCCGCGCCGTCCGGGCGGGACTCGAGTCGGGTCGCCGGATCCGCGAGGCGCACGTCGTCGGCGAGCTTCTCCACGTCGACGCCGAGGTCGTCGCGCAGCCACACCGGCGCCGGTCGGGTGAGCAGTTCCTTGGACAGCGGGGGACGGTCGTAGGGCGGCACCCCCTCGGCGCCGAGCAGGGTGATCCGGCCGTCGAAGCCGTGGGCGCGCAGGGCCGCGACCGTCTGGGCTCCGGCGAGCCCTGCCCCGACGACCACGACGGAGCGCGGGGGGCGGGCGGGCGGGTCGAGGGCGGGTGCTGGTTCGGGTGCGGTCGGGACGCTCACCCTCCGAGGGTAGGCTCGGCTGCCGTGGATCCCCGAGCGCAGCCCGACCCGGCAGGGGGGCGCCCCGAGCCCGCGCCCGTGTGGCACTCCGTCGACCGCTCGGACGAGGGCGCGCCCGCCTCCGGGCGCCGTGTGCCCGGGCCGGAGCGCGCCATCGTCACCGTGCTGGTCGGCGTGGTGCTGGCCGTCGTGCTCGGCGTGCTGGTGGGCGCACGGCTGGGCACCCTCACCGTCGCGGTCACCCTCGCCGTCGCCGGGACGTGGCGCGCGACGTCGCCGTCCGGACCGATGGGCCTGGTGGTGCGCAGCCGCGGGTTCGACGTGCTCACGTGCTGGACGGCGGCCGTCGCCATCGGCGTGCTGGCGCTCACCGCCCCGGGCGTCGGCTGAGGCGGAGCGGAACCGCAGACTCGGCCGACCGACGGCCCGGCTGAGGCGGAGGTGCAGCGGAGGGTGCGGGCCGAGGTACGAGGCACGCGCCCGGAGCGGAACCGCAGACTCGGCCGACCGACGGCCCGGCTGAGGCGGAGGCTCTCGGAGACGACGAGGGCCGGCTCCCCGCGATCACGGGGAGCCGGCCCTCGGCGTGGCCGGGTCGAGGGTCAGGCCCTCGGGGCCTCGCCGTCGCGGCGGCGGTCGGTGTCGACGTCGGTGTCCGTGTCGGCCACGTCCGTGGCGGCCTCGTCGGACGTGTCGTCGGCGTCGTCGGGCTCCGCGCCGGCCAGGGCGCCGTCGTCGACCACGTCGTGCTCGGCCGGCTCGTCGTCGAGCGTGTCGCCGGCCTGCGATCCGACCTCGACCTGCGCCACGGCCGGGACCGGGGCGAAGGCGCGGTAGAAGAGCGCGGCGAGCGCGGCGCCGACCAGGGGGGCCCAGAGGAACACCTGGAAGAACTGGCCCCACGTCCAGCCGCCGGCGAACACGGCCGACGCGAGGGAGCGGGCCGGGTTCAGCGAGGCGTTCGTGACGGGCCAGGCGACGATGAGCATCGCGCCCAGCGTCAGGCCGATGACGACCGGCGCGTAGTTCACGGTGGTGCGCTTGCTGGTCACACCGAGGATGACGCCGACGAACACGGCGGTGACGACCACCTCGACGAGGACCGCAGCCCACATGGAGAACTCGGCGGGCGAACCCGACTGGGCGGTGAGCGCGGCGAGCGGCGAGTGGGTGCCGAAGCCGTTCGCGGTGCCCTGGAAGAGCGCGGCCTTGTCCGCGGCGCCGGTGAGCGCCGGGAACGCGTCGGGGATGATCGAGTACATGACGGCCGAGGCGGCGATGCCGCCGACGAACTGGGCGACCCAGTAGGGCAGCAGGTCGCGCCACGGTGTGCGGCCGGCGAGCGCCAGGCCGAACGTCACCGCCGGGTTGAAGTGGCCGCCGGAGACGCCGCCGACGGCGGCGATGGCGCCCATGACGAGGATGCCGCCGGCGAGCGCCACGGGCAGGATCTGACCGCTGTTGACCGCGTTGAACGTCGCGGTGCCGACGATGCCCAGCACCAGGACGAAGGTGCCGAACGCCTCGGCGGCGAGTCGGGCGAAGAGGCCGTGCTCGGGTGCCGTCGACTCCTCGACGGCGACCGCAGGCGTGCCGCTCTGTGCGGCGAGGTCCTGGGACATGAGGTCCTTCTCTGTTCGGGAGACGGGCGTCTCGGTGTGCCCCCGGGTGGGGGCGTTCTGTCGGCGACCGTGGTCGCGGCGGGCATGCTGCCACCGGGTTCTGGACGATTCCTGGGTGCCCCGGCCGGTGTCGTCCCTGGTCGCACCGTATCGCGCTCCCCGGCGCCGCGCGGGACGGTCGCGCGGGCGCGTCGCCGAGCCGTGGTGTCGGCACGGCGCGACGCCGGTCGCGAGATGCGGTCGACCCAGGCCGCCCGCTGCGCCACAGTAGGGGCATGACGACACCAGTGAACGTCACCGTCACCGGAGCAGCCGGCCAGATCGGGTACGCGCTGCTCTTCCGGATCGCGTCGGGCGCCATGCTCGGCCCCGAGGTCCCCGTGCGGCTGCGGCTGCTCGAGATCCCGCAGGCGGTGAAGGCCGCCGAGGGCACGGCGATGGAGCTGGACGACTGCGCGTTCCCGCTCCTGGCGGGGATCGACATCCACGACGACGTGGCCGCCGGGTTCGCGGGGACCAACGTCGCGCTGCTCGTGGGTGCCCGGCCGCGGGGTGCGGGCATGGAGCGCGCGGACCTGCTCGAGGCCAACGGCGGCATCTTCGGCCCGCAGGGCCGGGCCATCAACGACCACGCCGCCGACGACGTGCGGGTGCTGGTCGTGGGGAACCCGGCCAACACCAACGCGCTCATCGCGGCGTCGAACGCCCCCGACGTGCCCAAGGACCGCTTCACGGCGATGACGCGCCTCGACCACAACCGGGCGCTGTCCCAGGCGGCGGCGCGCGCCGGGGTGCCGGTGGCGCAGGTGCGGCGGCTGACGATCTGGGGCAACCACTCCGCGTCGCAGTACCCCGACCTGTTCCACGCCGAGGTGGGCGGCCGGCCGGGCGCCGAGCTGGCCGCCGACACCGCGTGGCTCACCGACGACTTCATCCCGACGGTCGCGAAGCGCGGCGCCGCGATCATCGACGCGCGCGGCGCGTCGTCGGCGGCGTCGGCCGCGAACGCGGCGATCGACCACACGCGCGACTGGACGCTCGGTACGCCCGAGGGCGACTGGACGAGCGCGGGCCTCTGGTCGACGGGGCAGTACGGGGTGCCGGAGGGGATCGTGTCCTCGTTCCCGGTGACGTCCTCGGGCGGGACGTGGGACGTGGTCGATGGCATCGAGATCGACGACTTCTCCCGGGCGCGCATCGACGCGAGCGTCGCCGAGCTGGTCGAGGAGCGCGAGGCGGTGCGGTCGCTCGGACTGATCTGAGCGGGGCGGATAAAGAGCGGCGGCCTGTCGGCGGGGGCACATAGGCTTCTCGGGCCATGATCCATGCCCCCGCTGTGACGCCCGACGCCACGTCCGCGCCCTCGCCCGTGCCCACCGACCCCTCCCGCCGGCTGGACTGGCGACGCCTGCGCGGGCCGGTCGCCGCCGTCGCCCTGCTGGCGCTGACGCTCGGCGCCGTCGGGACGGCGCTCGGCACCGTCATCGCGGGGCGGCTCGCCGACGACCCGACGACGGCGCTGCTCGCGCTCCTCGCGACCTGCGTCGTCGGGGCCGCCCTGTTCGACACGGCCGGCCAGGTGGTGTGGGCCGGCGTCGTCGACCGCGCCGAGGGAAAGCTTCGCGGGGACCTCCTCAGCGCGGCGCTCCACCAGCCGCTGGCCACGCTCACCGAGCAGGCGGTCGGCGAGGTGCTCGACCGGGTCGACGACGACACGCACGCCGTCGGCACGCTGGTGCGCCGCCAGCTGTGGGGCGCGGGGCGCACGCTCGTCGGGGTCCTGCCGATGTGGGTCGTCGCGGGCGTGACCTGGTGGCCGGCCTGGATCCTGTTCCCGGCGCTGGCCGCGCTCGCGGCGCTGCTGGTACGGCCGATGCTGGGCGAGATCGCCCGGCGGAAGGTGATCGAGGAAGCCGCCTGGACGGACCACGCCGCGGCGTTCGAGGAGTCCGTGGCCGCGCGCAACGACCTGCGTACCAGCCTGGGGCAGCCGTTCGCGATCCGCCGCCTCGCCCAGCGGTCGGCCGAGGTGCACCGCCGGTTCCGCGACGTCGTGACGGTGGAGGCGAAGATGCTGCGCCGCGCCGGGCTCGTGCTCGCCGCGCTGCTCGCCGGGGTCGCCGTGGCGGGCACCGCGTTCGCCTCCAGCGGCGGGCTTCCCGTGGACCGGCTGGTCACGCTCTTCCTGGTCACGGCGATGTTCGTGGGCCAGGTGGACAACCTGATCCACCACCTCCCGGACATCCAGGAGGGCCTGGGTGCGATCACCCGCATCCGGCAGATGCTGTCGGTCGTCCCGGAGCCCGCGGGCGGCGCCTCCGTGCCCGACCCCCGCTCGGGATCGAGCTGCGCGACCTGCACTTCTCGTACGCCGAGGGCACGTTCGCCCTGCAGGGCGTGAACCTGCGGGTGCCGGCCGGCGAGACCGTCGCGCTGGTCGGCCGCACGGGCTCGGGCAAGTCGACGCTCGCGTCGCTGCTGTCCCGGGCCGTCGAGCCGGAGCCGGGCTCCGTGTTCCTCGGTGGCACGGACGTGCGCGACCTGGACCTGCAGCAGCTGCGCGCGTCGGTCGGCGTCGTCACCCAGCGCACCGAGATCCTCGCCGGCACCCTCGCCGAGAACATCGCGCTCTTCGCCGACGTGCCCCGCTCCGACGTCGAGGCCGCCGTCCGCGAGCTGCGTCTGGACGACTGGGTGAGCGGCCTGTCCGACGGGCTGGACACGCTGCTCGGTCCCGGCGGCACCACGCTGTCCGCGGGGGAGGAGCAGCTGGTCGCCTTCGCGCGCCTGCTCGTGCGCGACGTGCAGGTCGTCGTGCTCGACGAGGCCACGGCGCGCATGGACCCGCTGACCGAGGCGCGCGTCGTCGCCGCGTCCGACCGGTTGCTCACCGGGCGCACCGGTGTGCTCGTCGCGCACCGGCTCACCACCATCGAGCGCGCGGGCCTCGTCGCGGTGCTCGACCACGGCCGCGTCGTGCAGCAGGGCCCGCGGGCCGAGCTCGCCGCGGCTCCCGGCCGATACCGCAGCCTGCTGGAGGCGAGCGCGTCCGACGGCGGCCTCGACGGGAGCGTCGACGGCGGGGTCTCGTCGGTCGAGCCTGTCGAGACCCCGGTCGAGCCCTCGTCGGTCGAGCCTGTCGAGACCTCGGTCGTCGCGACCGACGCCGTGGGAGGGCGCCGCCGCCGCGGCGCGCCACCCGAGCTGGCCGACCCGGGCGACGGGCCGAGCCTGGCCCGCGGCGTGCTGCACGCGCTGGTCGTGCGGCCGGCGTGGGGACTCGTGGGCGCGGTGCTCTTCCTGGTGGCCAGCCTGGTCTCCGCGCAGGGCGCGCTCACCGGCTTCCTGTTCGGGCACGCCGTCGAGGGCCTGGAGACCGGCGGCTTCCCGACGGTGCTGCTGGTGCTGCTCACGGTGCTGCTCGTCGCCGCGCCGCTGGCGCTCGCCCGCGCGCTGTACGTGTACCCGCGCTGGTGGGTCGAGGTGCTGCTGCGGGTGCGCATGGCCGTGCTGGCGGGCCAAACGCGTCAGCACCGGCTCACGGCCACGCCCCCCGGCGAGGTGGTGGCGCGCGCCATGGACGCCGACCGGTTCGTGCGGTACTCCGACCGCTGGGTGGACTTCGTCAACGGCCTGGTCATCGCGGGCGTGACGGCGCTGCTGAGCCGCTCGTGGCTCGCCGGCGCCGTGCTGCTCGCCGTCATGGTCGTCTCGGCCGCGGCGTCCGCGATCGGGCGGCCGATCGCCGGCCGCTCCGCCACGCGCTCGTCGGCCGCGCGCGCTGGCTTCGGGCGGGCCCTGGTCTCCGCGCTCGACTCCGCGCGCACGGTCAAGCTCGCCGCGCGCACGCCGCAGGTGCACGCCCACCTGCGCGAGGTCGACGCAGGCCGCGTGCGGGCCGCGATCTTCGAGCACCGGGTGCAGGCCGCCCTCGACGGCGTGCCGATGATCATGATCCAGCTCGGCGTCGTCGCGGCGTGGGCGGGCCTCCTCACCGGGACCTGGAGCCTGGCCACCGCGCTGCTCGTGTCCAGCGCCGTGAACGGCTTCGGCTGGTTCGGCGTCGTCGCCGGCGCGGTCGTGACGGAGGCGCCGGGCACCCGGTCCTGGCAGCAGGCCACCAGCCGGTTCGCGGCGGGCGCCGACCTCATGGACACCCCGCCCGGCGTGGACCTGGTCACCGGCGACGCCCCCGCGCCCGACCAGGGTCCGCGCCGGGAGCTGGAGCGGCTCGAGCTCGCCGGCATGACGGCGGTGCACGACGACGGCACCATCGGCGTCTCGGGCGTCGACCTGGCGGTGCGGCGGGGCGAGCTGGTGCTGCTGCTCGGGCAGGTGGGCTCGGGCAAGTCGAGCCTGCTCTCGGCGCTGGCGGGCCTGATGGAGCACACGGGCCGCATCCGGTGGAACGGCGCGGATGTCACCGACACCCAGACGTTCCTGCGGCCCGGGCAGGTCGCGCACGTCGCGCAGGTGCCGCGGGTGCTGTCGGGGACGTTCGCCGAGAACGTGCGCCTGGACCACGAGCGCGAGGTCACCGGGCCGGTCGCCGCGGCCCGGATGGAGCAGGACGTCGTCGAGGCCGGCGGGCACGGTGCCCTCGTGGGGCACCGCGGCGTCCGGCTGTCCGGCGGTCAGGTGCAGCGCCTGGCGCTGGCGCGCGCGCTGGCCGCCGACGCGGAGCTGCTGCTCGCCGACGACGTGTCCAGCGCCCTGGACGCGGCCACCGAGATCGAGCTGTGGGAGTCGCTGCGGGCGCGCGGCACCACCGTCGTCGGTTCGACGTCCAAGCGGGCGGCGCTCGCCCGGGCCGACCGCGTCGTCGTGCTGGTGGACGGCGAGGTGGCCGACGTCGGACCATGGCGCGACCTCTCGCCGCGCTGGAGCCACCTGGCGGGCTGACCCCCTCCGCAGGGGACGAGAAGGGCTGGAATCCGTACCCGGGTTCCAGCCCTTCGTCGTACCCGCCCGCTCTGCTCGTACCTCTTGCTGCAAACTTGCAGCAACGCTACAGTCGCGGCGGGTCGCGACTCGCGCGCCCGGACGACGAAGGAGTCCTCCTTGCCCGCTGTTGACGAGCCCCGCGCCCATCGGCTCCACAGTCCTCGACGGCCCGCGACCCGCGCGGCGGCGTCGCTTACTGCCGTCGCGCTCGCCGTCCCGGCCCTCGCCGCGGGGCTCGCGGGCGTCGCCGTGACGACCGCCCCGGCGGCCGGCGCCGCGGACCGCACCGCGACCCTCGTGGGCAGCCTCCAGACCGAGCTCGGCTGCGCCCAGGACTGGGACCCGGCCTGCGCGGCCACCGCGCTCGCTCCCGCGGGCGACGGCACGTTCACCGCCGAGCTCGACCTGCCCGCCGGGACGTACGAGTACAAGGTGGCGCTCGACGGCGGCTGGGACGAGTCGTACGGCCGCGAGGGCACGGACGCGAACGCGCCGCTGGTGCTCGGCGGCGACGCGCGGGTCCGGGTCACCTACGACGACACCACGCACCGCATCGCCGTGGTCCCGCTGACGCTGGCGGGCGGCTACGACGAGGCGACGGACGCGGCGCTGGTCGCCCCGCCGGTGCGCCAGGCCGGCTCGGACGAGCGGTTCTACTTCGTCATGACCGACCGCTTCGCCAACGGCGACGCGACCAACGACGCCGGCGGGCTCGAGGGGGACCGGCTCGCGACGGGCCTCGACCCGACGGACAAGGGGTTCTACTCCGGCGGCGACCTCGCCGGGCTGCGGGAGAGGCTCGACTACGTCGAGGGCCTCGGCACCACGGCCATCTGGCTGACGCCGTCGTTCCTCAACCGCCCGGTGCAGGGCACGGGCGACGACGCGAGTGCCGGCTACCACGGCTACTGGATCACGGACTTCACGCGGATCGACCCGCACCTGGGCACCAACGCGGAGCTCGAGGCGCTCATCGCCGACGCGCACGAGCGCGGCATCAAGGTCTACTTCGACATCATCACCAACCACACCGCCGACGTCGTCGACTACGCCGAGGGCACGTACGGCTACGTCGACCAGGCGACATCGCCGTACACCGACGCCGACGGGAACGCCTTCGACCCGGCCGACGTCGCGGGCACGGCCGACTTCCCGGCGCTCGACGCGGCGACGTCGTTCCCGTACACGCCGCAGGTCGCGCCGCAGGACGCGGACCTCAAGGTCCCGGCCTGGCTCAACGACCCGACGCTCTACCACAACCGAGGCAACTCGACGTGGACGGGCGAGTCCGTCACCTACGGCGACTTCGACGGCCTGGACGACCTCATGACCGAGGATCCGACGGTGGTGGACGGCTTCGTCGACGTCTACACCGACTGGGTCGACCTGGGCATCGACGGCTTCCGCATCGACACGGTCAAGCACGTGAACCCGGAGTTCTGGGAGACGTGGTCCGCCGCGGTCATGGACCACGCGCACGCGGCGGGCAAGGACGACTTCTTCATGTTCGGCGAGGTGTACGACGCGGATGCCGCCAAGACGTCCCCGTACGTGCGCGGCACGGACATGAGCTCCGTGCTCGACTTCTCGTTCCAGGCGGCGGCCACGAGCTACGCGAGCGGCAACAGCGCCCGCGGCCTGGCGAGCCTGTTCGCGAGCGACGACCGGTACACGACGCCCACGAAGTCCGCCTCCGCGCTCCCGACGTTCCTCGGCAACCACGACATGGGCCGGGTCGGGTACATGCTGGCCGGCACCGACGACCCGCTGGGCCGCGACGAGCTGGCGCACGAGCTCATGTACCTCACGCGCGGCCAGCCGGTCGTGTACTACGGCGACGAGCAGGGCTTCGCGGGCACCGGCGGGGACAAGGGCGCCCGCCAGAGCCTGTTCGCCACCCAGGTCGACGAGTACGCCGACCAGCCGCTCGTGACCGGCGAGCAGGCGGGCAGCGTGGACCGCTACGACACGGGCGCGCCGCTGTACACGCACATCGCCGAGCTGGCGGCCCTGCGCGAGGCGCATCCGGCGCTCGCCACCGGGGCGCAGTTCGAGCGGTACGCCGAGAACGGGGCGGGGATCTACGCCTTCAGCCGCGTGGACCGCACCGAGAAGGTCGAGCACCTGGTCGCGGTGAACAACGCGGCGTCCGAGAGGTCCGCGACCTTCGCGACCCTCACGCCCGGTGCGTCGTACGACGTCCTGTACGGCGGCCTGGCGGGCGAGGGCGAGACCCTGACCGCCGCCGACGACGGCACCGTGACCCTCACCGTGCCCGCGACGTCCGCCGTCGTGCTGCGCGCGGACCGCACCGTGGGCGCGGGCGGCGACGGCGCGATCGACGTCGCCGTCCCCGCGCCCGGCGCGGCCGTGACCGGCACCGCCGCCGTCGCGGCCGACGTCGACGACGACGCGTGGGCCGAGACGTCGTTCGCGTGGCGCGAGGTCGGCACCGGCGGGTGGCACCACCTCGGCACCGCCGAGGACACGACGCCGCGCGTCTTCCACGACGTCGACGACGACGCCTCCGACCTGGCTGAGGGCACGCTCGTGGAGTACCGGGCGGTGACGACCGACGCCGACGGCGACCGCGCGGCGTCGTCCACCTTCGCCTCCGTGGGGGTGGACGTCTCCGGCGCGGTCGGGGACATCGAGCCCGAGCCGGAGATCGACCTGGTCACCGTGCCGGGCAGCCACAACAGCGAGATGGGCTGCGCGGGCGACTGGACGCCGGACTGCGAGGGCGCGCGCCTGACCGAGCGCCCGGACGGCGTCTGGGAGGGGACGTTCGACCTGCCCGCCGGCGACCACGAGTACAAGGTCGCGGTCAACGGCTCGTGGGACCTCAACTACGGCGTCGGCGGCGAGGCGGGCGGCGTGAACGCCACCTACTCCCACGACGGCGGTGAGATCACGTTCTACTGGGACCCGGTGAGCCACGACTTCTCGTCGACGGCGCAGGGTCCGGTGGTCACGCTGGCCGGGTCGTTCCAGGACCAGGTGGGCTGCCGGAGCAGCTCGGGCGAACCTGTCGCCTGGGCGCCGGACTGCCTGGCGTCCTGGCTCAAGGACCCGGACGGGGACGGCACGTACACCTGGTCCACGGACCGGCTCGCCGCGGGCGCGTACGAGGCCAAGGTGGCACACGGCCTGAGCTGGGCCGAGAACTACGGCGTCGGCGGCGCGCCCGACGGCGCCAACTACTCCTTCAGCGTGGGCGACCCTTCGACAGGCTCAGGAGGGGCCCGCGAGACGGTGACGTTCTCGTACGACATCGCCTCCCACGTCCTCGAGATCGGGGTGGAGAACCCGCCGCTGCCCGGGGTCGGCCAGCAGGCCGCGCACTGGGTGCGGGAGGGCCTCCTGCTCGCGCCGGGCGACCTCGGCGCCGGCGAGGAGTGGACGCTGTGGGCGGCGCCCGACGGCGGGCTCGCGGTCGCGGACGGCGAGGTGCGGGGCCCGGACGGCGGGGAGCTGCCGGAGGGGGCCGCGTCGTACGCGCTCGCGCCCGCGGGGGACGTGCCCGACGACGTCGCGCGCGACTTCCCGGCGCTCGCGGGTCACGCCGTGCTCGCGCCCGTCGGCGACGACCCTTCGACCCTTCGACAGGCTCAGGACAGCGCAAGCTCAGGACAGCGCGGCGAGCCGCTGGGCCGCGCCGTCGTCGAGGATCTGCTGACGGGCCAGCTGCTCGTGACGCGGGAGTCCGGCGACGGACTGACGGCCGCGACCGGCGTCCAGGTGCCGGGCGTGCTCGACGACCTGTACGCCGAGGCGGCCGCGGACCGGGACCTCGGGGCGCAGCTGCACCCGAGCGGGAAGTGGGCGTCGTTCGCGCTGTGGGCGCCGACGGCGAAGGACGTGGACCTGCTGGTCTGGCCCGCGGGCCGCGACCTGGACGACGACCCGGAGCGCTTCGACGCGGTCCGCGAGCGCGACGGGTCGTGGACGCTCGACGGCAAGCGCGCGGCGAAGGGCCTCGCGTGGGACGGCGCCCGCTACCGGTACGCGGTCACGGTGTACGTGCCGGGCACCGGGAGGGTCGAGACGAACGTCGTCACCGACCCGTACTCGGCCGGCCTCACCCTCGACTCGACGCACTCGGTGGTGCTCGACCTCGACGACCGCCGGTGGCAGCCGCTGCTGTGGCGGCTCGCCCGCCAGCCCGTCGTCGAACGGCTCGTGGACCAGACGATCTACGAGCTGCACGTGCGCGACTTCTCGATCAGCGACGAGACGGTCCCCCCGCGGCTGCGCGGCACGTACGGCGCGTTCGCGGTGCCGTGGTCGGACGGCATGCGGCACCTGCGCTCCCTCGAGCGTGCGGGGCTGACGACGGTGCACCTGCTGCCCACGTTCGACATCGCGTCCATCCCCGAGGACCGCGCCGACCAGGAGACGACGGGCGACCTGTCCGGCCTCGCGCCGGACTCGGCGGAGCAGCAGGCGGCGGTGGCGGACGTCGCCGCGAGCGACGGCTTCAACTGGGGCTACGACCCGCTGCACTTCTCGGTGCCGGAGGGCTCCTACGCGGTGCAGGCCGACGGCGGGGCCCGCGTCGCGGAGTTCCGCACCATGGTGGGCTCGCTGCACGCGTCGGGCCTGCAGGTCGTGCTCGACCAGGTGTTCAACCACACAGCGGCGAGCGGGCAGGACCCGAAGAGCGTGCTCGACAAGGTCGTGCCGGGCTACTACCACCGGCTGAACCCGACGACGGGCGCGGTCGAGACCAGCACCTGCTGCCAGAACGTCGCCACCGAGCACGCGATGGCGGAGAAGCTGATGGTCGACTCCGTGGTCACGTGGGCCCGCGACTACAGGGTCGACGGCTTCCGCTTCGACCTCATGGGCCACCACTCGCGGGACACCATGGAGGCCGTCCGGACGGCGCTGGACGAGCTCACGCCCCGCAAGGACGGCGTGGACGGCTCGCGGGTGTACCTGTACGGCGAGGGCTGGAACTTCGGCGAGGTCGCGGACAACGCCCTGTTCACGCAGGCCACGCAGGGCCAGCTCGGCGGCACCGGGATCGGCACGTTCAGCGACCGGCTGCGCGACGCCGTGCACGGCGGGTCGCCGGTGGACGCGGCGTCGCGGTTCACGCAGGGCTTCGGCACCGGGCTGTTCACCGACCCGAACGGCCGGGAGGCGACCGAGGGCGAGCCGGGCAGCGTCAACGACGGCTCCGGCGACGAGGCCGCCGACCTCGGCCACCAGACCGACCTCGTGCGCCTCGGGCTCGCGGGCAACCTGCGCGACTTCGCGTTCCGGGCGACCGACGACGCCGCCGGCGAGGTCACGCGGGGCGAGGACCTCGACTACCGCGGGGCGCCGGCCGGGTACGCCGACTCCCCGGAGGAGGTCGTCACCTACGTCGACGCGCACGACAACGAGACCCTCTTCGACCTGCTGACGCTCAAGCTGCCGCAGGAGACCGCGATGGCGGACCGGGTGCGGATGAACACGGTCTCGCTCGCCACGACGGCGCTCGCGCAGACCCCGTCGTTCTGGCACGCGGGCACGGACCTGCTGCGCAGCAAGTCGCTGGACCGCAACTCCTACGACTCGGGCGACTGGTTCAACGCGATCGACTGGTCGGGGCAGGACAACGGCTTCGGCCGCGGCTTGCCGCCGGCGGCCGACAACTCCGAGGCCTGGCCGGTCCTGGCCCCGCTCCTGGCGGACCCGGCCCTCAAGCCGGCACCCGCCGACATCGAGGTGGCCTCCGACGCCGCCCGCGACCTGCTCGAGCTGCGCTCCTCGACCCGGCTGTTCCGGCTGGGCAGCGCCGCGCTGATCGAGCAGAAGGTGTCGTTCCCCGGCGCCGGGCCGGACGCCGCCCCGGGGGTCGTCGCGATGGCGGTCGACGACACCGTCGGCCGGGACGTCGACCGGCGGCGGGACGGCGTGCTCACGGTGTTCAACGCCTCGCCGGACGCCGTCACGCTGGAGCTCCCGGAGCTCGCCGGCCGCGACTACGCGTTGTCGCGCGTCCAGGCGACCGGGAGCGACGACGTCGTGCGACAGACGGGGTGGGACGCGCGCACGGGCACGGTGACCGTGCCCGCCCGCACGGTCGCCGTCCTGGTCGACCGGCAGTAGGACGACCGGTGGTCGAGCCCGCCGGGACCCGCCGCCGAGGTGCTGGTCTCGACGGGCTCGACCACCGTTGTCAGTCCAGGTGCGCGAGGCGGGGCCAGACGGCGTCCCAGCCGCCGACGGGGTCGCGGCAGATCATGACGGCGACGCCCTGCTCCTCGGTGTCGACGTCGACGCCGTTGTCGAGGCGGTCCGCGACCTCGCACGCCGCGAAGCTCCGCGACCACGCGGAGACGCCGTCCCCGACGACGACCGCGACCGTCGCGTCGTCGGGCGGCGGGCCGAGGGCGTGCAGGGCGTTGTGGCCGGAGTACACCGGCAGGTGGGCCGCGAACCGGTCCACGGCTCCCGCCTCGCCGTAGTTCTGGGTCACGACGACGGACCGCTCCCGGTCGGCGTCCGGCAGCGCGTCGTGGACCGCCTCGATCTGCCGCACGTAGTCCGGCCAGCCGACGGCGTCCCGCGCCGTCTGGTTGAGGTCGGGCACCGGCGTCTCGCCGAGCGTCGTCACGGGCACCAGCGGGAGGGCGATCAGCGCGCAGCCCACGGCGTTGAGCGTCACGAGCCCGACGACGGCGACCCGCCGCGCCGTCGTGCGGGCCCATTGCGCGACGACGACCGCCCCCGCGGCGAGGAACGCCGTGACCAGGCCGGACGCGTAGTAGACCTGCGCGCCCGCGGCGAAGGTGAACGCGAGGAGCACCGGGTAGGCGACCACGAGGCCGCGCAACGGGCGCCAGGCCGGCCGGCGCCAGAGCGCCACGAGGCCGACCACCCAGACCACCGCCAGCGGCGGTCCCAGGGTCAGCAGCTGGAAGAGCCACATGTCGACGCGGACGTCGGCGGCGTTCGCCGCGCGCAGGGCCTCGCCCATCGCCAGCTGCGGCCACCCGTGGCCCGCCTGGTAGAGCAGCTGTGGCAGGCCCACGACCTGCGCCGTCGCCGCGCCCGCCCAGGGCCAGGGCGTCGCCAGCGCGCGGCGCGGGCCGGCGACGAGGATCCCGACCGCGAGCGCGCCGAGCAGCGCGCCGACGAGCAGCTTGTTGTACATCCCGACGCCGGCCACCGCGCCCGCGACCACCCAGAACCGGTGGTCGGCCAGCAGCGCCCGTGCCACGCACCAGAGCACTCCGCCCCACACGACGAGGTCGAGGCTGGCCGTCAGGAACGTGTGGCCGAAGATCAGCGGCGTCGCGGCCGTGCCGAAGGCGCCCGCCGCGAGCACCTGCGCGCCTCCGCGCCCGCCCAGCTCCCGGGCCAGCAGTGCGGCCAGGAGCACGGCCCCGACGAGGCTGAGGGTCGCAGGTACCCGCATCGCCTCGACCGTGTCGCCGAGCATGCGGGTGAAGGCGCGGGCCAGCCCTGGTGTCAGCGGTGGCTGGTCGACGTACCCCCAGGCGGGGTCGAGCATGCGGAAGTAGAGCTCGTCCCGGTGGTACCCGTACCGGCCGCTCGTCGCGGTGAGGACGGCCGCGAGCGCCACGGCGACCGCACCGACGGGCAACCAGGCGACGGCGGGGAGCGTGCGCCCCGCCGTGGTCCGGCCTGCCGTCATGGTCACCGCGGCAGGCCGAGGGGATCGGCGTCGTGGTGCACGTGTCCACGGTGGCACACCGCGGTCGCGGCCCAGGCGACACGGCGACGTCGCTCCTGGCCGTTGTGTTCGGAGCCCGAACTAACGCGGGGTGCGGACAGGACCCTCGTCTCGGGCGGTGCGTTCGAGCAACGACGGGCGGTCCCGGCCGCCCGCTCCGGGGGCTCCGGCGCTGTGATCGGATCGTTATCGCCTTCACCCCCTCGGACCTTTGACTTCGGAAGTCGAAGACAGCAGGCTGTATTGCGGACCGGCTCGACCGGCCGGGTGCGCCCGGCCCGGAGGGCGCCGACGGCGATGGTCGCCGCCGGGGGACACTCGACGACGAGAAGGAGCGCGAGGATGCGACTCGCCAAGACCATGAGCGCGGTGGCCGCCGGTGCGGCACTGACGCTGGCGCTGACCGCCTGCGGCGGTGAGGGCGCCGGAAGCGGTGGAGAGAGCCCGGCCGCGGGGAACGGCGACGAGGAGATCAAGGTCGGCGTCGCGATGCCGACGGAGACCTCCGAGCGCTGGATCGCCGACGGCGACGCCGTGAAGTCGGGCCTCGAGGAGGCCGGTTACGAGGTCGACCTGCAGTTCGCGGGCGACGACATCCCGACCCAGACCCAGCAGATCGACCAGATGATCACCCAGGGCGCGGACCTGCTGATCATCGCGGCCATCGACGGCACGGCGCTGACCAGCCAGCTCGAGGCCGCCGCGGCCGAGAACATCCCGGTCATCTCCTACGACCGGCTCATCCGCGACAGCGAGAACGTCGACTTCTACGTGTCGTTCGACAACGAGAAGGTCGGCGTCGCGCAGGCCAACGCCCTGCTCTTCGGCCTGGGCCTCACCGACGAGGCCGGGGAGCCGACCGGCGAGAAGGGCCCGTTCAACATCGAGCTCTTCGCGGGCTCGCTGGACGACAACAACGCGCACTTCTTCTGGAGCGGTGCGATGAAGACGCTCCAGCCGTTCCTCGACGACGGCTCGCTCGTGGTCCCCTCGAACCAGACGGACATCGAGCAGGCCGCGACGCTGCGCTGGTCCCAGGAGGCCGCCCAGGCCCGCATGGAGAACCTGCTGACCTCCACGTACTCGGGTGACACCAAGCTCGACGGCGTGCTCTCGCCGTTCGACGGCATCTCCCGCGGCATCATCACCGCGCTCCAGGGCGAGGGAATGGGCCCGACCATGGAGGAGGGCCTGCCGGTCGTCACCGGGCAGGACGCCGAGATCGCGTCGGTCAAGCTCATCCAGGACGGCGTGCAGCAGTCCACCATCTTCAAGGACACGCGCCTGCTCGCCGACCAGGCCGTCGTCGCCGCGGAGGCGTTCCTCGCCGGCGAGGAGCCCGAGGCGAACGACACCGAGACGTACGACAACGGCGTGAAGGTCGTGCCGTCCTACCTGCTCGACGTCGTCACCGTCTACGCGGACAACATCCAGTCCGAGCTGGTCGACAGCGAGTACTGGACGCAGGACGAGATCGACGCCGGTCAGGCCTCCTGACCCGATCCACTCCCGCGGGTCCCGGCACGTCCACACGGGCGGGCCGGGGCCCGCTTCCCCGAAGGAGGGACGAGGGCGCATGAGCACGATCCTCGAGATGCGAGAGATCACCAAGGAGTTCCCCGGCGTCAAGGCGCTCGCCGGAGTGAGCCTGGACGTCACCGAGGGCGAGATCCACGCGATCTGCGGCGAGAACGGCGCGGGCAAGTCGACGCTGATGAAGGTGCTGTCGGGCGTGTACCCGCACGGCACCTACAGCGGCGACATCGTCCTCGACGGGAAGGCTGCGGAGTTCGGGTCGATCAACGACTCCGAGGCCGAAGGCATCGTCATCATCCACCAGGAGCTCGCCCTGGTGCCGTACCTGTCCGTGGCCGAGAACATCTTCCTCGGCAACGAGCGCCGCGGGCGCGGCGGGCTCATCGACTGGAACCAGGCCAACTCCGAGGCGCTGGCGCTGCTGCGGCGGGTCGGCCTCGACGAGAACCCCGTCACGCCCGTCAACCAGCTCGGCGTGGGCAAGCAGCAGCTCATCGAGATCGCCAAGGCGCTGTCGAAGAAGGTGCGCCTGCTGATCCTGGACGAGCCCACGGCCGCCCTGAACGACACCGACTCCGAGCACCTGCTGGGGCTCCTGCGCGGTCTCAAGGACCAGGGCATCACGTCGATCATCATCTCCCACAAGCTCAACGAGATCGCCGAGATCGCCGACCGCACCACGATCATCCGCGACGGGAAGACGATCGAGACGATCGACATGTCCGACCCGTCCTCCACCCAGGAGCGGATCATCCGCGGCATGGTCGGCCGCGACCTCGAGCACCGGTTCCCGGAGCGCTCGAGCGTGGTGGGCGACGAGGTGCTGCGCGTCGAGGACTGGACGGTCTTCCACCCGACGCAGGTCGGCCGCAAGGTCATCGACAACGCGTCGTTCACCGTGCGCGCCGGCGAGGTCGTCGGCATCGCCGGGCTCATGGGCGCGGGCCGCACCGAGCTCGCGATGAGCGTGTTCGGGCGTTCGTACGGCCGCAACATCTCCGGCCGCCTGTACAAGGACGGCAAGCAGATCCAGGCGCGCTCGGTCGCCGAGGCGATCGACCACCACATCGCGTACGCCACCGAGGACCGCAAGGTCTACGGCCTCAACCTCATCGAGGACATCCGGCGCAACATCTCCTCGGCAGGCCTGGGCAAGCTCGCCCCCCGCGGCTGGGTCAACGGCAACGAGGAGCTGCGGGTCGCCGAGGAGTACCGGCGGAGCCTCAACATCAAGGCGCCGAACGTCACCTCGGTGGTCGGCCAGCTCTCGGGCGGCAACCAGCAGAAGGTCGTGCTGTCCAAGTGGCTGTACACCGAGCCGGACGTCCTCATCCTCGACGAGCCCACGCGCGGCATCGACGTCGGGGCCAAGTTCGAGATCTACACGATCATCAACAAGATGGTCGCCGCGGGGAAGGCGGTCGTCGTCATCTCCTCCGAGCTGCCCGAGCTGCTCGGCACCTGCGACCGGATCTACACGCTCGCCTTCGGTCGCATCACCGGTGAGGTGCCCGTCGCGGACGCGACGCAGGAGCGCCTCATGGAGCTCATGACGATCGAGCGCGACCAGCCCATGCCCACGAAGGAAGACGCCTCATGAACGCCATCGCCGGGGTCCGGGACCTGCTGACCCGGAACATGCGCCAGAGCGGGATCTTCATCGCGCTCGTCGCGATCGTCGCCCTGTTCGCCATCCTCGACCCGATGTTCCTCTCGTCGCGGAACCTGACGAGCATCGTCCTGCAGTACACGTACATCCTCATCCTCGCGATCGGGATGGTGATGGTCATCATCGCCGGCCAGATCGACCTGTCCGTGGGGTCGGTGGTCGCGCTGACGGGCGCCGTGTCGGCGGTCGTCGTGATCCAGGGCGGCGCGCCCTGGTGGGCCGGTGTGCTCGCCGCGCTCGTCGTCGGCCTCCTCGTGGGGGCCTGGCAGGGGTTCTGGGTCGCCTACGTGGGCATCCCGGGCTTCATCGTGACGCTCGCCGGCATGCTCCTGTTCCGCGGCCTGACCTACGTCGTGCTGGACAACGTGTCCCTCTCGCCGTTCGGCGGCACGTACTACGAGATCGCCAACGGGTTCCTCAACGGCCTGTTCGGCGGTCAGGGCTACGACGTCTTCACGCTGGTGATCTTCGGCCTCGGCGTGGCCGGCTACGCCGTCTCCCAGTGGCGCACCCGCCGCGGCAAGATCGCCTACCAGCAGACGGTCGAGTCCATGCCGCTGTTCGTGGCGAAGATCGTCGTCGTCGCGGTCGTCGTCATGTGGTTCGGCTACCAGCTCGCCACCTACCGCGGCCTGCCGGTCGTGCTGATCCTGCTCGCGGTGCTGGTCATCATCTACTCGCTGGTCACGCAGCGGTCGGTGTTCGGCCGCCACGTGTACGCCGTCGGCGGCAACCTGCACGCGGCCCAGCTGTCGGGCGTGAAGGTCAAGCGGGTGAACTTCTGGATCTTCGTCAACATGGGCTTCCTCGCCTCCATCGCGGGCGTCGTGTACTCGTCGCGCGTCAACGGCGCGCAGCCCGGGGCGGGCAACATGTTCGAGCTCGACGCGATCGCGGCCTGCTTCATCGGCGGCGCGTCCACGTCCGGCGGCGTCGGCCGCGTGGGCGGCGCGATCATCGGTGGCCTGATCATGGCCGTCATGTCGAACGGCATGCAGCTCATGGGCGTGTCGCAGGCGGTCCAGCCGATCGTCAAGGGCCTGGTCCTGCTGCTGGCCGTCGCCTTCGACATCTTCAACCGGCGCCGCGCGGCCGCGCTGCGCTGACCGTGACGGTCCGGCAGCGCCGGGCCACGTCCCCGCGGCGCGCGGGGCGGCGGACGACCGCCGTCCCGCGCGCCGTCGCACCCTAGACTTCCCGGCGTGAGAGGACGGCTGCCGATGGTGGGGTCGCAGTCCTCGTTGCGCGAGGCCAACCGCGCCCGCGTGGTCGACGCCGTGAAGCGGCACGGCGGGCTCACCCAGGTCGAGCTGACGGGGGCCACCGGCCTGTCTCCGGCGACGGTCTCGACGATCGTCAAGGAGCTCGTCGGCGCGGAGCTGGTCGAGGTCCGAGGCACGATCCGTTCCGGGCGGCGGGCCCAGCTCGTGACGCTCGCACACCGCGTCGGCCTGGTGGCCGGCGTCCTCGTGGGCACGCGCCACCTGACGGTCGCGATCGCCGACGTCTCGCACGAGGTGCTGGCGGAGCAGGTGCTGCCGCTGCCGGACGAGCACCGCGCCGACACGAGCCTCGACCGGGCGGCGCTCCTCGTCGTCGACCTGCTGGACCGCGTCGGGGCCGGCCTGGACGAGGTGCTCGGCATCGGGATCGGGCTGCCCGCCCCGGTGGACGCGTCCTCGGGCCAGGTCACCGTGCGCGGCATCCTCCGGGGCTGGGACGGCGTGCCGGTCGCGCAGGTGCTGGAGAAACGGCTCGCGCGCCCGGTCTACGTCGACAACGACGCGAACCTCGGGGCGCTCGCCGAGAGCACCGTCGGGGCCGCCCGCGACGTGCACGACGCGCTCTACGTCCGCGCGGGGCACGGCGTGGGGGCGGGCATCGTCCTCGGCGGCCGCGTGCACCGCGGGGTCGCCGGGACCGCGGGCGAGATCGGGCACGTCCAGGTCGACCCGGGGGGCAACATCTGCCCGTGCGGGAGCCGGGGCTGCCTCGACACGGTGGTGGGCGACCGGGCGCTCCTCGAGCCGCTGCGCGCGAGCCACGGCCGCCTGACGCTGCGTGACGTCGTCCGGCTCGCGAACGACGACGACCCCGGATGCCGTGAGATCGTGGCCGACGCCGGCACGGTGATCGGAGGCGTCGTCGCGGGCCTGGCGACGTCGCTCAACCCCGAGCTCGTCGTCGTGGGCGGGGCGCTCGCCGAGACGGGCGAGGTGCTCCTCGGCCCGCTGCGGGACGCGCTGCGCCGGCGCACGCTGCTGCAGCAGGTCTCCCCGCTCGACGTCGTGCCGGCGCAGCTCGGCACGCGCGCCGAGCTGGAGGGGGCCCTGGCGCTCGCGCTGGCGCACACGGACGTCTTCGAGCGTCCCGACGAGACGACGCAGAGAGGAACCCCGTGAAGGCACGCACGCCGCTGCTCTCGCTGCGCGAGGTCAGCAAGTACTTCGGGGCCGTGGAGGCGCTCGTCGAGGTCGACCTCGACGTGCATGCCCACGAGGTCGTGGCGCTCGTCGGCGACAACGGCGCCGGGAAGTCGACACTGGCCAAGATCGTGTCCGGGGTGCTCACCCCGTCCTCGGGCATGGTGGAGATCGCGGGGGAGCAGGTGACGCTCGGCTCGCCGTCGGCGGCGAACCAGCTCGGGGTCGCGAGCGTGTTCCAGGACCTCGCCGTGTGCGAGAACCTCGACGTCACCGCGAACGTCTTCCTCGGCCAGGAGCTGCGCTCGCGCGTCGGGCTCCTGCACGACGGTGAGATGGAGACCGAGACGCGGCGGCTGCTGGACCATCTGACCGTGCGGATCCCGTCCGTGCGCACGCCGCTGCGCCACCTGTCGGCCGGGCAGCGCCAGGCCGTGGCGATCGCGCGCACGCTCATCGGCTCCCCGCGGATCGTCGTGCTGGACGAGCCGACGGCCGCGCTCTCGGTGGCGCAGACCGCCGAGGTCCTCACGCACATCGAGCGCCTGCGGGACCTAGGATTGGGCGTCATCCTCATCAGCCACAACCTCAACGACGTGCGGGCTGTGTCCGACCGCATCGAGGTCCTGCGGCACGGCCGCAACAACGGGTCGTTCCCCGCGACCGCCACGCACGAGGACATCCTGGCCGCCATCACCGGCGCGGCCTGACGCGGCCGTTCCGGTCAAACCGGACTCCACGCCTTCGTCAGGTCACCATCGGGACACGGCTTGTGTTCAGAAGTTGACGACAAGAAATCGTCCGGTCTAGCGTCGCCGGTGCCCGACTTACCGGACAGTCAGTGATTGCCTGTCCGTCGCTCGAAGGAGATGCGATGCCCGATCGCCACGCCGTGCTCGAGATGCGGTCGATCACCAAGGAGTTCCCCGGGGTCCGCGCCCTGGACGACGTGTCGCTCGAGGTCCGGGCCGGCGAGATCCACGCCATCTGCGGCGAGAACGGCGCGGGCAAGTCCACGCTGATGAAGGTCCTGTCGGGCGTCTACCCGCACGGCACCTACTCGGGCGAGATCGTCTACCAGGGCGAGGTCGTCGAGTTCAAGGACATCCGGTCCAGCGAGCACGCGGGGATCGTGATCATCCACCAGGAGCTCGCGCTGATCCCCGAGCTGTCGATCACGGAGAACATCTTCCTCGGCAACGAGGTCCGCGGGCGGATCGGCATCGACTGGGACGACGCCCGCCGGCGCGCGACCGAGCTTCTCGCCCGGGTCGGGCTGCGGGCGTCGCCGGACTCGCTGGTCAAGAACATCGGCGTCGGTCAGCAGCAGCTCGTGGAGATCGCGCGGGCGCTCGCGAAGGACGTCAAGCTCCTCATCCTGGACGAGCCCACCGCGGCCCTCAACGAGGACGACTCCGAGCACCTGCTCGACCTGCTGCGGGGCCTGCGCTCCAAGGGCCTGACGAGCATCATGATCTCCCACAAGCTCAACGAGATCGAGGAGGTCGCCGACTCGATCACGATCATCCGCGACGGCAAGGCGGTCGAGACGCTCGACATCGCCGCCGGCGAGATCAACGAGGACCGCATCATCCGCGGGATGGTGGGCCGGTCGCTCGAGTCCCGGTTCCCCGACCACACCCCCACGATCGGCGAGACCTTCTTCGAGGTCGACGGCTGGACGGTCGAGCACCCGGAGGTGCCCGGCCGCCTGGTGTGCAAGCAGTCGACGTTCTCCGTCCGGCGCGGCGAGATCGTCGGCTTCGCCGGCATCATGGGCGCCGGCCGCACCGAGCTGGCGCGCTCGATCTTCGGGCGCAGCTACGGCCGCTACCTGTCGGGCACGATCCGCATGGACGGCAAGCAGATCTCGGTGCCCGACGTCCTGTCGGCCATCCGGCACCGCATCGCCTACGTCTCCGAGGACCGCAAGGCGCTCGGCCTCAACCTGCTCGACACCATCAAGGAGACGGTCGTCGCGGCGAACCTGCGCCGGGTGTCGACCGGGCCGGTGATCGACGACGACAAGGCGTTCCTGTCCGCCGAGGAGTACCGCAAGTCCCTCGGGGTCAAGGCGCCCAGCGTCCGCGACGGCGTCTCCACCCTCTCGGGCGGCAACCAGCAGAAGGTGCTGCTCGCCAAGTGGATGTTCACCGAGCCGGAGCTCCTCATCCTCGACGAGCCGACGCGCGGCATCGACGTCGGGGCCAAGTACGAGATCTACGGCCTCGTGCAGCGCCTCGCGGACGAGGGCAAGGGCGTCGTCGTCATCTCCTCCGAACTCCCTGAGCTCCTCGGCCTCTGCGACCGGATCTACACCGTCTTCGAGGGGCGCGTGACCGGTGAGCTGTCGCGCGAGGACGCCACCCAGGAGGAGCTCATGCGCCTCATGACCGGCGCCCCGACGGCCGCCGCGCGCTGACCAGACCCACCCACGAGCACGAGAAGGAACTCACGACGATGTCGTCACTCAAGCAGCTGTTCGGCGGCGGGATCCGCCAGTACGGCATGGTGGTCGCGCTGCTCGCGCTCATCGCCTTCTTCCAGTGGAGGACCGGCGGCCTCGTGCTCACGCCCTCCAACGCGCAGAACATCATCATCGGGAACTCCTACATCCTCATCCTCGCGATCGGGATGGTCCTGGTCATCATCGCGGGGCACATCGACCTGTCCGTCGGCTCGGTGGCCGCGGTGACCGGCATCATCGTGGCCATCGCGCTGCGCGACTGGGGGATCCCCTGGTGGGTCGGCATCCTGCTCGGCCTCGCGGTCGGGGCGGTGATCGGCGCCTGGCAAGGGTTCTGGGTGGCCTACGTCGGCATCCCGGGCTTCATCACCACGCTCGCGGGCATGATGTTGTTCCGCGGCCTCAACCAGCGCATCGGCCACTCGTCGACCGTGCCGGTGCCGGAGCAGCTGCAGCAGCTGGGCGCGGGCTACCTGCCCGAGTGGGGACCGAACACGGGGCTCAACAACTCCACGCTGCTGCTGGGCGTCCTCGCGATCGCCGCCGTGGTCTGGTCGGAGCTCCGCCGCCGGGCCCGCGCCACGCGCCTCGGCCTCGAGCTGCCGCCGGTCTGGGTGGCGATCGTGCGGGTCGTCGTCGTCGCCGCGGTGATCGGGTACGTCACGTACCTGTTCGGCAGCGGCCGGTACGGCACCTCGTTCCCGATCCCGGGCGTCGTGCTCGCCGTGCTCGTCATCTTCTACAACTTCATCGCGTCGCGGACCATCGGCGGCCGTCACGTCTACGCCGTCGGCGGCAACCGCGCCGCCGCCGCGCTCTCGGGCGTGAACATCCGCCACGTGAACTTCTTCGTCATGATGAACATGTCGATCCTCGCCGCAGTGGCCGGCATGGTGTTCGTGGGCCGGGCCACGGCGTCCGGACCGTCCGACGGCAACATGTGGGAGCTCGACGCCATCGCGGCCGTGTTCATCGGCGGCGCCGCGGTCTCCGGCGGCGTCGGCACCGTCGTCGGGTCGGTCATCGGCGGCCTCGTGATGGCGGTGCTCAACAACGGTCTGCAGCTCATGGGCGTCGGCTCCGACACCACGCAGATCATCAAGGGCCTCGTGCTCCTGGTCGCCGTCGCCTTCGACGTGCACAGCAAGGTGACCGGCCGCCCGTCGATCATCGGGCTGGTCTTCCCGTGGCTCGGCAAGAAGGGCGCGACGCCCGGCACGGAGGAGCCGCAGGCCGAGCTGCCCGTCGCCGACGGGGCGAGCTCGCGCAACTGACCACCCTTCCCTGAAGCCTCTCTCCCTCCCCCAGGCATCCGACGACGGGTGCCTCGTAGAAGAAAGTTGGACCCCATGAAGACGAAGTTCGCAACGGGCCTCGTGGCCTTCGCGGCGGTGAGCGCCCTGGCGCTGTCCGGCTGCTCCGGTTCCGACCGCGGCGGTGAGACGCCGGACGAGGGCGGCGAGTCCGCGGCGGCCGGCTTCGAGGACGGCGCCAAGATCGGCGTCGCGCTGCCGCAGAAGACGTCGGAGAACTGGGTCCTCGCCGAGAACCTGTTCAACGACGGCCTCACCGAGGCGGGGTACGACCCGATCGTGCAGTTCGCCAACGGCGGCGTCTCGGAGCAGCAGAACCAGATCCAGGCCATGATCGAGCAGGGCGTCAAGGTGCTCGTCGTCGGTGCGATCGACGGCTCGCAGCTCGGCTCGCAGCTCGAGGCCGCCGAGAGCGCCGGCATCCCCGTCATCGCCTACGACCGCCTCCTGCAGAACACCGACGCGGTCGACGTCTACGAGGCGTTCGACAACTTCCACGTCGGCGAGCTCCAGGGCCAGGCCCTGCTCGAGGGCCTCGCGGAGCGCAAGGGTGAGGGCCCGTACAACATCGAGCTCATCGCCGGCTCGCCCGACGACGCGAACTCGAAGCCGTTCTTCGACGGCGCGATCAGCATCCTGCAGCCGAAGATCGACGACGGCACCCTGGTCGTGAAGTCGGGCCAGGTCACCCAGCAGCAGGCCGCCACGCAGGGCTGGGAGGCGGAGAACGCCCAGAACCGCATGGACACCATCCTGTCGGGCAGCTACAAGGACGACGACCTGCACGGCGTCCTGTCCCCGAACGACACCCTGGCGCGCGCCGCGCTGACGTCGGCCAAGCAGGCCGGCAAGGACGTCCCGGTCATCACCGGCCAGGACTCCGAGGTCGAGTCCGTGAAGTCGATCATGGCCGGCGTGCAGTACTCGACGATCTACAAGGACACGCGCCAGCTCGTCCAGGCGACGATCGACGCCGTCGACGCGTACAAGGCCGGCGAGGAGCCCACGGTCACCGACACCGAGACGTACGACAACGGCGTCAAGGTGGTCCCGGCCAACCTGCTCGAGCCGGTCATCGTGACCGAGGAGAACGCGGCGGACGTCTACGCGGGCGACCCGACGCTCGAGGACCTCACGATGTGATGCGGTATCCGGCGGCCTGAGCCGCCGGCGTTCGACGACGGGCCACGATCCTGCGGGATCGTGGCCCGTCGCCGTGTCGGCGCCGCCCGCGGCCCCTACCGGTCGTGCTCGCGCCCGAGGCCGAACCTGTCGTGCGGGTCGATGTGGGCCAGGACCTTGCCGAGCGCGCCGGAGAGCGCGGCGACCTCGTGGGCGTCGAGGTCGTCGTAGACGCTCTCCAGCACCGTGCGGGCGTGCCCGGGGGCGCTCGCGACGACCTTCTGCCAGCCGTCCTCGGTGAGCCGGGCGACCGTCGCCCGCTTGTCGTCGGGCGCGGCGGTGCGCACGAGGTACCCCCGGGCCTCCAGACGCCGGGCCACGTGCGACAGCCGGGGGAGCGTGGCGCTGGTGAGCCGCGCCAGCTCGCTCATGCGCAGCTCGCGGGACCGGGCCTCGGAGAGCATCGCGAGCACCACGTACTCGTAGTGGGTCAGTCCGGCGTCCCGGCGCAGCTGCTGGTCGAGGGCCGCGGGCAGCAGCTCGATCACCGCCTGCAGCCGGAGCCAGCTGCGCATCTGCTCCGCGTCGAGCCAGCGCGGCGCGTCGGACGGTCCGGTCGTCGCGCCTGCTGTCGCATCGGTCGTCACGGTGACTCCTCTTCGTCTCTCCGGTTCAGAAGGTTGACGCTACAACTATAGCGGCGTACGTTGGTTGTCACGTCAACCAAACCGGCTGGCGCGGAACCGAGGAGGACACCATGGCCACCATCAGCATCATCGGCAGCGGGAACATGGGCGCCGCGATCGCAGGGCTCGCGCTCGCGGGCGGCAACGACGTCCAGGTCGTCGCCCGCGACCGGGCCAAGGCGGCGGCCACCGGCGCCGACGTCACAGCGACCGGCTTCGGCGAGCCGCTGGTGGGCGACGTCGTCGTCCTCGCGCTCCCGTACCCGGCACTCGACGACGTCGTCGCGACCTACGGCGACCAGCTCGCCGGTCGCACCGTCGTCGACATCACCAACCCGCTGGACTTCTCGACGTTCGACTCGCTCGTCGTGCCGGCCGACTCGTCGGCCGCCGCGGAGCTCGCCGCGAAGGTCCCGGGCGCGACCGTGCTCAAGGCGTTCAACACCAACTTTGCCGCGACGCTCGCGAGCGGCACCGTCGACGACGTGCCGACGACCGTCCTCGTCGCGGGCGACGACGCCGACGCCAAGGCGGGCTTCGCCGCGGCGTTCGACGGGTCCGGGGTCCGGGTCGTCGACGCCGGCTCGCTGGCGCGCGCCCGCGAGCTCGAGGCCCTGGGCTTCCTGCAGCTCACCCTCGCCGCCGGCGAGAGGACGCAGTGGACCACCGGGTTCGCGCTGCTCTGAGCCGTCCGCGTCACCCTCCGCGTCACCCTCCGCGTCCCACCCCCAGGAGCCGATCATGACCCGCACCGCAGACCTCCTCGCGGCCGAGACCGCGATGGGCGCCGTCACCCTGCACGTCGGGGACCTCTCAGCGATGAGCGCCTACTACCGCGAGGCGCTCGCGCTCGAGGAGATCCCGGCGTCCGGAGCACGTGAGTCCGTGGCCCCCGGCCGGGTGGTGCTCGGCCGCGGTGGCGTGGCCGTCGTCGTGCTGCAGCACACGCCGGGCCTGCCGGCGGCGTCCCGCGGGCAGGCGGGCCTGTTCCACACGGCGATCCTCTTCGACACGGAGGAGGCGCTCGCCTCCGCCGTCGCGCACGCCGCGCAGCACCCGCTCTCGCGGTTCGCCGGCAACGCGGACCACTGGGTCTCGCGGGCGTTCTACTTCACCGACCCCGAGGACAACGGCGTCGAGCTGTACTGGGACCGGCCGCGGGACACCTGGCAGCGCGACGGCGACCGCGTGGCGATGGGCTCCGACTGGTTCGACCCGCAGCAGTTCCTCCGGCGCCACCTCACCGAGGAGGCGCTGGCCGGCACGGCCGGGCAGGCCGCGCAGGTGGGCCACGTCCACCTCCAGGTGGGCGACGTCCCGACGGCGCAGAGGTTCTACGTGGACACCCTCGGCTTCGAGATCATGGCCACGTTCCACGGCGCCCTGTTCGTGGCCGCCGGCGGCTACCACCACCACATGGCGATGAACACCTGGAACAGCGCCGGGGCCGGGCCCCGCGCCGCCACGCTGGGGCTGGGTCAGGTCGCGCTCACGGTGCCCACGCGCGACGAGGTCGGCGCCCTCGCCGACCGGCTGCGGCACGCGGGCGTCGCCACGCGCGACGACGGGCGGACCCTGAGGTTCGACGACCCGTGGAACACCCTCGTCGAGGTCTCCGTCGCCTGACGCGCCCAAACCCGGAACGCCGAACAGGCGGTTGACTCCGCTTTGGCCGCATCGCGGCCCGCATCACGGTGTCAACCGCCTGTTCGGCAACAGGGGGTGCCGGGGTGAGTCCTCAGCGGAAGACGACGGTGCGGTGGCCGTCGAGCAGCACGCGGTGCTCGGCGTGCCACCGCACGGCGCGCGCAAGGGTGCGCCGCTCGACGTCCTCCCCGAGGGCCACGAGGTCGGCGACGGCGCGTGAGTGGTCGACGCGCTCGACGTCCTGCTCGATGATCGGCCCCTCGTCGAGGTCGCCGGTGACGTAGTGCGACGTGGCGCCGATGAGCTTGACGCCGCGGTCGTGCGCCTGGGCGTACGGGCGGGCGCCCTTGAAGCTGGGCAGGAACGAGTGGTGGATGTTGATGACCCGGCCCTGCAGGTCGCGGCACAGCCCGTCCGACAGGATCTGCATGTACCGGGCGAGCACGACCAGCTCGACATCGAGCTCGGCGACCAGGTCCCGCAGGCGGTCCTCCGCCGCGGCCTTGGTGGCGGCGGTGACCGGCACGTGGTGGAACGGCTTGCCGTAGAACGCTGCCATGTCGGCCAGGTCGGCGTGGTTGCCGACGACGCCGACGACGTCGACCGGCATGTCCTGGTAGCGCTCGCGGTACAGGAGGTCGACCAAGCAGTGCGGGGCCTTGCTGACCAGGACGAGCGTCCGCAGGCGCCGGCCGACGACGTCGAGCTCCCAGGTCATCCCGAACTGCTCGGTCACGGGTGAGAGCGCGGCCTCGAGCTCGGCGCGCCCCGCTCGAGCCTCGACCTGCACCCGCATGAAGAACAGCCCCGACGCCGGGTCGCCGAACTGCTGCGACTCCGTGATGTTGCCGTCGTGGTCGGCGAGCACCCCGGCGACCGCGTGCACGATCCCGGGCCGGTCGGGGCACGACAGCGTGAGCACCCACTCGGTGGTGGCGTCGCGGTCCCCGAGGCTCGTCGTCACCCGGCCATTGTGCCGGACCGTCCCGCCCGACCGACGACACGTCCGTCGTCGTCTGCGACGATGAACCCATGAACGACCCTTCCGGCACCGACGCCAAGGACACGACGGCCACGGACATGCGGATCGCGCTGGTCGACGACGCGCACGCGGGCGAGCTGCTCACCCTCCGGCGGGCGGCGTTCGTCAGCGAGGCGCAGCTCTACGACGACCCGCACATCCCGCCCCTGACGCAGACCCTGCACGAGCTGCGCGACGACATGGCGCGCGACGACGTCGTGACGGTGGGCGCGTGGGAGGGGCACCGGCTCGTCGGGTCGCTGCGGCTCGAGATCGAGGGGTCGAAGGCGACGCTCGGCCGGCTCGCGGTGGCCCCGGACCAGCAGGCCCGCGGCATCGGCACGTCGCTGATGTTCGCCATCCTGCAGTTCCTGCCCGAGCAGGTCACGGAGATCTGGGCGTTCACCGGCAAGGACTCGAAGAACAACCTCGCCATGTACACCAAGCACGGGTACACCGAGCAGTACGACCGTGCCGCGGGCAAGCTCACGCTCACCTACCTGCGCCGCGTGCTCGGCGAGGTCGACGCGCGCAACGAGGCGTCGGGGGCCGACGGTGCCCGCGCGGACGACGCCCGTTGAGGTGAGCGACGTCGTGACCGGGCCGCGCCCGCGCCCCGGGCGGCGGCCGTCGATGGCGGACGTCGCGGCCGTCGCGGGGGTGTCGCACCAGACGGTCTCCCGGGTGCTCAACGACCACCCGAGCGTGCGCGGCGAGACGCGCGAACGGGTGCTCGCCGCGATCGCGACCCTCGGCTACCGCCGCAACAGCGCCGCCCGCGCGCTCGCGACGGCCCGGTCCACCACCCTGGGCGTCGTGACCACGGGCTCGGCGCTGTTCGGCCCCACCAGCACGCTCATCGCGATCGAGGGCGCGGCCCGCGACCACGGCTACTACGTCTCGGTCGCCACGCTGCGCCGGTACGACGCCGTGGCGATGCACGAGGCGCTCGAGCACTTCATGGACCAGGGCGTGGAGGCGATCGTCGTCATCGCGCCGCAGGACGACGTCGCGGCGGCCGTGGAGTCGTTCCGCGCGCCGGTCCCGGTGCTGGTGGTGGCCGCGCTCGAGCACCTGCCCGCCGACACGGGCACCACCCCGGCGGGGCCGACGACGCTGTCCCTCGCGGTCGACCAGCGGGCGGGCGCGCGCGCGGCGACCGACCACCTGCTCGACCTCGGGCACCGCGACGTGCTGCACGTCGCCGGGCCGCAGGACTGGTTCGACGCGCGCGAGCGCGCCGCGGGCTGGCGCGAGGCGCTGGAGGCGCGCGGCGTCGTCCCGACCCGCCCCCGGCAGTGCACCTGGTCGGCCGAGGACGGGTACGCCACGGGCCGGGACCTCGCCGAGGCGATCGCCGCGGGGGAGGGGCCGACGGCGGTGCTCGCCGGCAACGACCAGCTCGCGCTCGGCATGCTGCGCGCGTTCTGGGAGCGCGGTCTCAAGGTGCCGGAGGACGTGTCGGTCGTGGGCTTCGACGACGTCGCGGGCGCGGCCTACTTCGTGCCGCCGCTGACCACGGTGCGCCAGCCCTTCGACGTCCTCGGCGAGCGCAGCGTCGCGCTGGTCGTCGGCGCGCTCGACGGCCGGCGCGTGGCGACCGAGCGCATCGCCCCTCGGCTCGTCGTGCGGTCCAGCACGGGCGCGCCCGGGCGGGTCTGAGCCCGAGTCCGGCAACCTTCCGGCACGTTGACCTGCGCCCTCGGGTGTCGGTAGGTTCTCCGCGTCTGAAGTTCTACATCGTTGTAGAGGAGTGGGGATGCACAGTTCGACGACGAGGCGCGCCGCCGCGGTGGTGGCCGGCGCGCTGGCCCTGGCCCTGGCCGTGCCGACGGCGGCAGCGGTCGCGGGGACGACGGCGACGACCGGCGCGACGTCCGGCACGATCGACAGAGCGGCCGCGGCGCTCGCCGGCGGGGGAGTGAGCACGCTCGCGGACCTGCGCCGGCCCGACGTCCGCCCGGACGCGCTGCCGACAGGCGGCCTGTCGGTGACCGGTGAGACGGCGCCCATCCATGACCCGGCTCTGATCATCGACGACGACGGCACGTGGCGCGTGTACTCGACGGGCCTGGTGAACCGCGAGAACGGCGGCACGATCCAGATGTGGTCGAGCCACGACGAGGGCGTCACCTGGGCCAATGACGGCACGGTCTGGGACGAGATCCCGGCGTGGATCGATGAGCGGTTCGCCGGGCCGGACGGGCAGGGCACGCTGCCGGACAACCTGTGGGCGCCGGAGGTCTACGAGCACGACGGGACGTACTACCTGTACTACTCGGCGTCACGCTTCGGGACGAACACGTCCGTGACGGCGCTCGCCACCAACACGACCCTCGACCCGGAGGACCCGGACTTCGAGTGGGTCGACCAGGGGCCGGTCATCAGCTCCCCGAATGAGATCGCGGGCGGCAAGACGTTCAACGCCATCGACGCGGGCATCGTGGAGGGCGAAGACGGCACGCCGTACATGGCGATCGGCTCGTACTGGTACGGCATCTTCCTGGTCGAGCTCGAGTGGCCCAGCGGCACGCTCGCCGACGGCGCGCTGCAGAACGCCACGCACCTCGTCGACCGGATGATGGCGGGGAATCCCGTCGAGGCGCCGTACATCGCGGAGCACGACGGCTGGTACTACATGTACGTCTCGTTCGACGCCTGCTGCCAGGGCCTCGACAGCACGTACAAGGTGGCGGTCGGCCGCTCGCGCGACGTCACCGGCCCGTACCTCGACGCCGACGGTCGGGACATGGTCGACGGCGGCGGCACGATCATCCTCCAGTCGCACGGCTCGGTCGTGGGCCCGGGCGGGCAGTCGGTGTCGGACGGCGTCGTCGCCTTCCACTACTACGACGCCTCCAACGCGGCGGCCCCGGGCTTCCCGACCCTCGGCCTGCAGCGCCTGGCGTGGGAGGACGGCTGGCCGGTCGTCGACCAGACCGCCGCGGCACCGACCGTGACGGCAGCGCCCGATGACCTCACGGTGCGGGCCAACCGGCGCGCGAGCTTCGAGGTCGAGGTGTCGGGCACGCCCGTGCCCGTCGTCACCTGGGAGGTGTCGGCCGACGGCGGCACGACCTGGACAACCGCGTCCGCCCGCGCGACGCGCGCCGCGGACGGCACGGCGACCTGGACGATCAAGCACGCACGCCGCGACCAGGACGGCCTGCAGGTGCGCGCCGTCGTCGCCAACGCCCACGGCACCGTGCGCACCGACGCCGCGACGCTCGACGTGACCAGGCCGGACCACGGCCACGCGAGATAGTCGTCGCGGCACGCAGGCAGCCATCGGTCGAGCCCGCCTTGCCATGTGCGATGGCGAGGTGGTGCACCCAGAGAGGGCCTGCTCTCCTCGTCCCCGCGCAACGGTGAGGTGGGGTGCGAGAGGGTGGTGGCCATCGCCTCGCCACGTGCGACGGTGAGGTGATGCACGAGAGTTGGGTGGTGCTCGCCGCGCCACGTGCGACGGTGAGCTGATGCACGAGAGTTGGGTGGTGCTCGCCGCGCCACGTGCGACGGTGAGCTGATGCACGAGAGTTGGGTGGTGCTCGCCTCGCCACGTGCGACGGCGAGGTGATGCACGAGAGTTGGGTGGTGCTCGCCTCGCCACGTGCGACGGCGAGGTGATGCACGAGAGGGGTGGTCGGGTTCCTCCGCGCGGTCGTATCTTTCCCGAAGTGGAGCGCCCCCTGGGGCGCGTGAACGCGACCGCGCGGAGGAACCCGACCACCCCTCGGGCGCAACCGTGGTCTCGACAAGCTCGACCGACGGCGTCTCGACAAGCTCGACCGACGGCGTCTCGACAAGCTCGACCGACGGCGTCTCGACAAGCTCGACCGACGGCGTCTCGACAAGCTCGACCGACGGCGTCTCGACAAGGTCGACGGACGGGCTACGTTGCGAGGGGGTGTTGCCGCGGGGTCGCGTGACCTCGGAGGTTGGTGCCGCTGCATGTGAGCGCTAACATCATGCAGGCACTGACAGCACGCAGGGACGGACGACCGCGGCACGCGGCGGACGAGGACGGAGCAGCGATGGCGCAGCAGGGCGAGCCCCGAGGAGACGCCGCCGACGTGGCAGGTGTCCAAGCCGCGATCAGCGCGGGCCGCACGACGCTCGGCATCGAGCTCGGCTCCACGAACATCAAGGCGTGCCTCGTCGGACCGGACCACACGGTCCTGGCGAGCGGCGCGCACGCGTGGGAGAACGAGCTCGCGGACGGGGTGTGGACCTACTCGCTCGACGCCGTGCACACCGGGCTGCAGGGCGCCTACGCGGCGCTCGTGGGCGACGTCGAGCGGCGCTACGGCGTGCGACCCACGACGTTCGGCGCGCTCGGCGTGTCGGCCATGATGCACGGCTACCTCGCGTTCGACGCGGCCGGCGAGCTGCTCGTGCCGTTCCGGACCTGGCGCAACACGAGCACGGGCCGGGCCGCCGCCGAGCTGTCCGAACTGTTCGGGTACAACATCCCGTTGCGCTGGTCGATCGCGCACCTGTACCAGGCGATCCTCGACGACGAGCCGCACGTGCCCCGGGTCGCGTCGTTCACCACGCTCGCCGGCTACGTGCACCGCGCGCTGACGGGCCGGCACGTGCTCGGCGTCGGCGACGCCTCCGGCATGTTCCCGGTCGACCCGGCCACGCGGGACTACGACCAGCGCATGCTGGAGCAGTTCCGCCATCTGGCCGCCGCGAAGCGACCGGGCCTGCACGTCGAGGGCCTCCTGCCCGAGGTGCTCCCCGCGGGCGCCGACGCGGGCCGGCTCACGGCCGAGGGCGCCGCGCTCCTCGACCCGGCCGGCGGCCTGCGCCCCGGCGTCCTGCTGTGCCCGCCCGAGGGCGACGCCGGCACGGGGATGGTGGCCACGAACTCCGTCGCACCCCGCACGGGCAACATCAGCGCGGGCACGTCGATCTTCGCGATGGTGGTGCTGGAGAAGCCGCTGTCGAGCGTGCACCACGAGCTCGACCTGGTGACCACGCCGGCGGGCGACCTCGTGGCGATGGTGCACTGCAACAACGGCGCGAGCGAGCTCGACGCCTGGGCCGGGCTCTTCGGCGAGTTCGCCGCGGCGCTCGGGCACCCGAGCACGGCAGACGCCGTCTTCGGCGCGCTCTTCACCGCGGCGCTCGACGGCGCCCCGGACGGAGGTGGTCTGCTGGCCTACAACTACCTCGCCGGCGAGCCGATCACCGGCCTCGACGAGGGGCGGCCGCTGATCGTGCGCACGCCGGGCAGCCGCCTGACGCTCGCCGACTTCATGCGCACGCAGATCTACGGCGCGTTCGGCACCCTCGCGCTCGGCATGCGCGTCCTGGCCGGCGAGGGCGTCGGCATCGACGCGATGTTCGCGCACGGCGGCGTGTTCCGCACCGCCGGGGTGGCGCAGCGCCTGCTGGCCGGCGCCGTCGACGCGCCCGTGGCCGTCGGCACGACGGCGTCCGAGGGCGGCGCGTGGGGCATCGCCGTGCTGGCCGCCTTCGCCCGGGCCACCGCCGACGCCGGCGAGGGTGACGCGCCGACCCTGGACCGATACCTGACCGAGCGCGTGTTCGCCGGCGTCGACCTCGACGTCGCCGAGCCCGACGCCGACGACGTGGCGGGCTTCGCCGCCTACCTCGAGCGGTACACCGCCGGCCTCGCGATCGAGCGCGCCGCCGTCGAAGCCCTCTGAGCCGAGCACTGGAGCAAGCATCATGAGCACCCTCACCGAGGTCCCCGCCGCGCTGCGCGCGGCCGTCGACGCCGCCAAGGAGCGCGTCGCCGCCCTGCACGCCGAGCTGCCGCGCTGGGAGCTCGTCGTCTGGACGGCGGGCAACGTCTCCGAGCGCGTGGTCAACCCGGACGGGGAGGACCTGCTGGTCATCAAGCCGTCCGGCGTCTCCTACGACGACATCACCCCGGACGCGATGGTCGTGTGCCACCTGGACGGCACCCTCGTGGAGGGCGACCGGTCGCCCTCGTCCGACACGGCCGCGCACGCCTACGTGTACCGGCACATGCCCGAGGTGGGCGGCGTCGTGCACACGCACTCCACCTACGCGACGGCGTGGGCCGCGCGGGGCGAGGAGATCCCCTGCGTGCTGACGATGATGGCCGACGAGTTCGGCGGCCCGGTCCCCGTGGGGCCGTTCGCGATCATCGGCGACGACTCGATCGGCCGCGGCATCGTCGAGACGCTGCGCGGGTCGCGGTCCAAGGCCGTGCTCATGCGCAACCACGGGCCGTTCACCATCGGCACGGACGCGAGGTCCGCCGTGAAGGCCGCGGTGCTGTGCGAGGAGGTCGCGCGCGCGGTGCACGTCTCTCGCCAGCTCGGCGAGCCGCTGCCCATCGCCCAGGAGCACGTCGACGCGCTCTACGAGCGCTACCAGAACGTCTACGGGCAGCGCTGACGCGCCGGCCTCGTCGGTCGAGCCTGTCGAGACCACGAAGGCTCAACCACCGGACCGGGTTTCGACAGACTCAACCACCGAAGGAGACACCCCCATGTCCAAGCCGTACGCCGACCGCGAGGTCTGGTTCTTCACCGGTAGCCAGGACCTGTACGGCGAGGAGACCCTGCGCCAGGTCGCCGAGCAGTCCCGCGAGGTCGCCCGCGCGCTCGACGCGTCGTCCGACGTGCCGGCGAACGTCGTCTGGAAGCCCGTCCTCAAGGACGCGGACTCGATCCGCCGCGCCATGCTCGACGCCAACGCGGACGACAACGTGCTCGGCGTCATCACCTGGATGCACACCTTCAGCCCGGCCAAGATGTGGATCGGCGGCCTGGACGCGCTGCGCAAGCCGCTGCTGCACCTGCACACGCAGGCGAACGTCGAGCTGCCCTGGGCGGACATCGACTTCGACTTCATGAACCTCAACCAGGCCGCGCACGGCGACCGCGAGTACGCCTACCTGGCCACGCGCCTGGGCGTCGCGCGGACCACCGTCGTCGGGCACGCGTCGAACCCCGCCGTGACCCGCCGCGTGGGCACCTGGGTGCGCGGCGCCGCCGGCTGGGCCGCCACGCACGAGCTGAAGCTCGTCCGCTTCGGCGACAACATGCGCAACGTCGCCGTCACCGAGGGCGACAAGACCGAGGCCGAGCTGCGCTTCGGCGTCTCCGTCAACACGTGGGGCGTGAACGACCTGGTCGCGGCCGTCGACGCGGTGGACGACCCGGCCGTGGACGCGCTCGTCGCGGAGTACGAGGAGCTCTACGACGTCGTCGCCGAGCTCCGCCGGGGCGGCGAGCGCCACGAGTCGCTGCGCTATGCGGCGCGCCAGGAGATCGCCATGGAGGCGTTCCTGGTCGAGCGCGGCGCCAAGGCCTTCACGACCAACTTCGAGGACCTGGGCGCCCTGCGCCAGCTCCCCGGCATCGCCGTGCAGCGCCTCATGGGCAAGGGCTACGGCTTCGGCGCCGAGGGCGACTGGAAGACGGCCGTGCTGGTGCGCGCCGCGAAGGTCATGGGCGAGGGGCTGCCCGGCGGCGCGTCCCTCATGGAGGACTACACCTACGACCTCACGCCGGGCTCCGAGCTCATCCTCGGCGCGCACATGCTCGAGGTCTGCCCGTCCCTGACGACGTCGAAGCCGCGCGTGGAGATCCACCCGCTCGGCATCGGCGGCAAGGAGGACCCGGTCCGCATGGTGTTCGACGCGGACACGACCGAGGGCGCCGTCGTGGTGTCGCTGGCCGACATGCGCGACCGGTTCCGCCTCACGGCGAACGTGGTCGACGTCGTCCCGCCGACCCAGGACCTGCCGAACCTGCCGGTGGCCCGCGCGGTGTGGAAGCCCCGCCCGGACTTCACCACGTCGGCCGAGGCTTGGCTGACCGCCGGCGGCGCGCACCACACGGTGATGTCGACGGCGGCCGGCGTCGAGGCGTTCGAGGTGTTCGCCGACATCGCGCGCACCGAGCTGCTCGTCATCGACGAGTCGACCACGCGCCGCGGCTTCGCCGACCAGGTGCGCTGGAACCAGGTGTACTACCGCCTCGCGCAGGGGCTCTGACCCCAGACCGCTGGACGCGAGATCGACCTTCCCGTCGCGAGGTCGACCCACTGAGGGTCGACCTCACGACGGGAGGGTCGATCTCGTCGTGAGCCCGGCGACGAGCAGGTCGACGACGTCGGCCAGGGCGGCCTCGTCGGGTTCCTCGCCGATCACGAAGACGCTGAAGAACAGCGCGCCGCCGAGGACCCGGTGCACCGTCGCGACGTCGGGCCGCGTCGGCAGCTCGCCGCGGCCGGTGGCGCGGTCGAGGACGGCGTCCACCTCCGCGCGCTCGCCGGAGACGAACACGTCGCGCAGCCGGCGGGCGGCCTCGGGGGACCGGGCGACCTCCGCGACGACCTGCGGCGCGACCTCCCGAGCCGCGGGCGTGGTCATGTCGGAGAGCACGCGACGGGCGAGGGCCGCAAGGTCGCCGGCCAGGGACCCGGTGTCCGCCGTCGGCGCCGGGGCGGGGGAGTGCACGGCCGCCGCGAAGAGGAGCTCCGCCTTGGAGCGGTACCGGCGGTAGATCGCCGCCTTCGACGTGCCGGCGCGGGCCGCGGCGGCGTCCATGGTGACGGCGGCGTAGCCGACCTCGGCGAGCAGCTCCCGCGCCGCGCCGAGGACCGCCTCGTCGATCTCGGAGTCCCGCGGCCGCCCCGGCCCTTGACCTGTCCGCACCATGGTGGCAGCATACGATACGCCAGTATCGAAACTCGGGTAGCGAAATATCCCCGCGACGCGGGACGGGTCGCGGGTCTCGCGGGTGGGGTGACGAGGGTGCGCAACGTCGTGATGACCGGAGGGACGTCCGGGTTCGGGCTCGTCGCCGCGCGGCGCCTGCTCGCCGAGCCGGGCACGCGCCTGCTGCTCGGCACCCGGGGCTCGCCGGTGCCGGACGGGGCCGGCGGGGTGCCGCTCGACCTCGCCCGCCTGGACGACGTGCGCGCGTTCGCGGTCGCGGTGACCGAGCGCCTCGCGGGGGCGCGGATCGACGCGCTCGTGCTCAATGCCGGGCTGCTGCGTCCGGACGCCGACGGCCGGACGCCGGACGGCTTCGAGACGACGTTCGCCGTGAACCACCTGGCGCACTACCTGCTGCTGCGGCTCCTGGTGGGCCGGCTGGCCCCCGGTGGCGTCGTCGTCCTCACGACGAGCGGCACGCACGACCCGGCGGAGCGTGCCGGGCTCCCCGTGCCGCGGCACGCCGACGCCCGGCTGCTCGCCCACCCGGAGCGCGACGTCCGGGAGCGACCGGGCACCGCGGGACGCCGGGCGTACACGGCGTCCAAGCTGTGCGTCGTGCTGACGGCCCGCGCCCTCGCGTCCTCGCCGGTCGCGCTGGAACGGGGGATCGCGGCCGTCGCGTTCTGCCCCGGTCAGATCCCCGGCACCGGGCTCGTGCGGGACATGCCGCTGCCGCTCCGGGCCGGCTGGCGGCTCCTCGGCGGGCCGCTGCGCGCGCTGAAGCCCGGGGCGGGACGGCGGGCCGACGCGGGCGCGGCGCTGGCCGGGATCGCCCTCGGCGGCCTCCGGCCCCCGCCCTGCGAGAGCTATGCGGCCCTGCGCGGAGGGCGTGTCGTGTGGAAGGAGCCGTCTGTCCTCGCCCGCCGCGACGACGTGGCGCGGCGGCTGTGGGAGGAGAGTGCGGCGCTGGTCGGGCTCGACGCGCGAGCCGGGGGCCGTGCGCCGGCGACCTCGTGGAGCGGACCCCTTGCCCTCGGCGACGGTGTTACGGAATCGTGATCCCGAGGGCCGGGCATTCCCTGTCCCCTGAACCGGGCCCGCGCTATGTTAGCGCTCACAACGCAAGCTCTGCCGGAGGGTCGACGTCGACCCACGGACCGGGATCGACCGGTCGGCCGGCGTCTCGAGGAGGAGAACATGAGCAGGAACTTCCGACGCGCCGGGGCGGCGGTCCTCGCGGCCCTCACGGCGACCGCGCTCGTCGCGTGCAGCAGCGAGCAGGCGCCCCAGGGCGAGGGCGGCGAGGGCGAGAGCGCCGGCTCGAGCACGGACACGATCACGCTCGGCTTCTCGCAGGTCGGCGCCGAGTCCGGCTGGCGGGCCGCCAACACGAAGTCCATCCAGGACACCCTGACCGCGGAGAACGGGTTCGACCTCAAGTTCTCCGACGCGCAGCAGAAGCAGGAGAACCAGATCCAGGCGATCCGGTCGTACATCCAGCAGCAGGTCGACGTGATCGCGTTCTCGCCGGTCGTGGAGACCGGCTGGGACGCCGTGCTCGAGGAGGCGAAGGCCGCGGGCATCCCCGTGATCCTCACCGACCGCGCCGTCGACAGCGAGGACGACACCCTGTACGAGTCCTTCATCGGCTCGGACTTCGTCCTCGAGGGCCAGACGGCCGGCGAGTGGGCCGTCGAGCAGTACGACGGCGAGGGCTACAAGGCCGTCGAGCTGCAGGGCACCACCGGCGCCGCCCCGATGATCGACCGGCAGCAGGGCTTCGCCGACGCGATCGCGGGCAGCGACATCGAGATCATCGACTCCCAGACGGGCAACTTCACCCGGACCGAGGGCAAGCAGGTGATGGAGGGCTTCCTGCAGAAGTACGACGACATCGACCTCGTCTTCGCCCACAACGACGACATGGGCCTGGGCGCGATCGAGGCGATCGAGGCCGCGGGCAAGGTGCCCGGCGAGGACATCAAGATCATCACGGTCGACGCGGTCAAGGACGGCATGCAGGCCCTGGCCGACGGCAAGATCAACTTCATCGTCGAGTGCAACCCCCTGCTCGGCCCGGACCTCGCGGAGATCGCCAAGAAGGTCATCGCCGGCGAGGAGGTCCAGAAGCGCATCGTGGTCGAGGACCAGGCCTTCGACCAGGAAGCCGCCAAGGAGGCGCTGCCCGACCGTCAGTACTGACGGTTCCCGCCGGCCCTCCACGCGAGGGGCGGCCGTCCACCGAGACCCGCGGTGGGCGCGGCGAGCACGTGCCGCGCCCACCGCGTTCCACGGAAGGTCAACGATGACGAGCACTCCCGCCGGCGCGCCGGGCAGCCCGCCGGGCGCCTCCCCGGGCGGCGGCCTCCCCGACGCGGCGCGTCCGGTCGTCGAGATGTCCGGCATCTCGATCGAGTTCCCGGGCGTCAAGGCGCTCGACGGCGTCGACCTGCGGCTCTTCCCGGGCGAGGTGCACGCCCTCATGGGCGAGAACGGCGCCGGGAAGTCCACGCTGATCAAGGCGCTCACGGGCGTCTACGGCATCGACGCGGGCGAGATCCGCGTCGGGGGCGAGGCCAGGCTGTTCTCCGGCCCGGGCGAGGCGCAGGCCGCCGGCGTCGCGACGGTCTACCAGGAGGTCAACCTCTGCGAGAACCTCACCGTCGCGGAGAACATCATGCTCGGCAACGAGCCGCGACGGCTCGGTGCGATCGACTGGCGCCGCACGCGCCGCCAGGCCGCGGAGCACCTGGCCACCATGGGCCTCGACATCGACCCGGCCTCGTCGCTCGGCTCGCACTCCATCGCGGTGCAGCAGCTCGTCGCGATCAGCCGGGCCATGGTCGTCGACGCCAAGGTGCTCATCCTCGACGAGCCCACCTCGAGCCTCGACGCGGACGAGGTGGCGCGGCTCTTCACCGTGGTCCGGCAGCTGCGGGAGCGCGACGTCGCGATCCTGTTCGTCTCGCACTTCATCGAGCAGGTCTACGAGATCTCCGACCGCATGACGGTGCTGCGCAACGGCGCCCGCGTCGGCGAGTACCTCACGGCGGAGATCACTCGGGCCGAGCTGGTCTCGCGGATGATCGGCCGCACGATGGAGGTGCTCGACGACCTGCAGGTGCGCACCGAGCACACCGTGGACGCGGCCCAGGGCCAGGTGCCGTTCGTCCGAGCCGTCGGGCTCGGGCGCCGCGGCGGCGTGCAGCCGTTCGACCTCGACGTGTTCCCGGGCGAGGTGGTGGGCCTCGCCGGCCTGCTCGGGTCCGGGCGCACCGAGCTCGCGCGCCTGCTGGCCGGAGCCGACCGCGCCGACTCGGGCACGGTCGAGGTCAAGGGCGCGCCGGCCCGGTGGCGCACGCCGCGTGGCGCGATCGCGCACAAGATCGCCTTCTCGTCCGAGGACCGCAAGGCCGAGGGCGTCGTCGGCGACCTCACGGTGCGGGAGAACATCGTCCTCGGCATGCAGGCGGAGCGCGGCTGGCTGCGCCGGCTGCCCGGCAGGCAGGTCGACGAGATCGTGGACCGGTACGTGAAGGCGCTGAACATCCGTCCGGCCAACCCCGACGCCCTGCTGCGCAACCTGTCGGGCGGCAACCAGCAGAAGGTGCTGCTCGCCCGGTGGCTCGCCACCGCGCCCGAGCTGCTGCTCCTGGACGAGCCGACCCGCGGCATCGACGTCGGCGCGAAGGCCGAGATCCAGCGCCTCGTCGCCGACCTCGCCGGGCGGGGGATGGCCGTGGTCTTCATCTCAGCCGAGCTGGAGGAGGTGCTGCGCCTCAGCCACCGGGTCGCCGTCATGCGCGACCGCGAGAAGGTCGGCGAGCTGACCAACACCTCGGACTTCGGCATCGACGACGTCGTCGAGCTCATCGCGAGCGGAGGGGACCGCTGATGTCCGCCACCAGCCCGGCGCCCTCGACCGTGACCGCCTCCGGGTGGTTCGGCGAGATGGTGCGGCACCGCCTGTTCTGGCCCCTGTTCGCGCTGGTCGCGCTGCTGGCCGTCAACACCGCCTTCCGGCCCGACTTCCTGGCGGTCTCCGTCCTCGACGGGCACCTCTTCGGCTCGCCGATCGACATCCTGCGCAACTGCGCGCCGCTGATGCTCGTGGCGCTCGGCATGACGCTGGTGATCGCGACCCGCGGCATCGACCTGTCCGTGGGCGCGGTCGTGGCCATCGCCGGCGCGGTCGCGCTGACGTACATCGCCCGCTCCCCGGACCCGGGCTCGGTGACCACCGCGCTGACGGCGATGGGGATCGCGCTGGCGCTGAGCCTCGTGCTCGGCACCTGGAACGGGTTCCTCGTCTCGGTGGTGGGGATCCAGCCGATCATCGCGACCCTCATCCTCATGACCGCGGGCCGCGGCATCGCGATGCTCATCACCCAGGGGCAGATCACCACGGTGACCAGCGCCCCGTTCAAGACGCTCGGCGCCGGGTTCTGGCTCGGGCTGCCCGTGGCCACGCTGGTCGCGTTCGGCGTGTTCGCCCTCGTGGCCGCCCTCACCCGGCGCACCGCGCTGGGCATGCTGGTCGAGTCGGTGGGCATCAACCCGTCGGCGAGCCGGCTGGCAGGCGTCCAGGCGCGCACCATCGTGTGGACCGTCTTCGCGCTGTGCGGGCTGTTCTCCGGGCTGGCGGGGCTCATCCTGGCGTCGAACGTCATGGCGGCCGACGCGAACAACGCCGGGCTGTTCATCGAGCTCGACGCCATCCTCGCCGTCGTGATCGGCGGCACCTCGCTGGCCGGCGGCAAGTTCTCGCTGTCGGGGACGTTCGTCGGCGTCCTGATCATCGCGACGCTGACCCTCACCGTCACCAACCTGGGGATCTCCCCGCTGGTGACGCCCCTGTTCAAGGCGCTGGTGGTCGCCGCGGTGACGCTGGTGCAGTCGCCCGTGGTGCGGCGCAGGCTCGCCGAGAGGTCACGGCGGTCCGCCGCCCGTTCGAAGGTGGTGGCGTGATGACGACGACGACCCCGAAGGGCGCGGCCCGGGCCTCCGGACGCGGCGGCGGTGCGCGGGTGCCCGCGGTCGGCCGGCGGCTGCGGCTCGACCGGCGCTACCTGCCGGTGGTCGGGACGCTCGTGGTCCTCGCGCTGATCCTGGTGGTCGGCGGGGTGCGCTACGACAACTTCCTGTCCGTGGGCGTGCTGGCGAACCTGTTCATCAACAACTCGTTCCTCATCGTGCTCGCCGTGGGCATGACGTTCGTCATCCTCACGGGCGGGATCGACCTGTCGGTCGGCGCCGTGCTGGCGCTGTCGGGGGTGACGGCCGCGTACCTGCTGAACGCGGGGGTGCCGTCGGCGGTGGTCATCCCGCTCGTGGTGCTCATCGGGTCGCTGATCGGGCTCCTGATCGGCACGATGGTGCACGTCTTCGAGGTGCAGCCGTTCATCGCGACGCTCGCCGGGATGTTCTTCGCCCGCGGCCTGTGCTTCCTCATCGCCCCGGAGTCCATCCCGATCACCGACGAGGGCTTCGTCGCCCTCGCCGGCTGGGACACGTGGATCGCCGGGCAGTGGCGGGTGACGTCCAGCGTCGTGATCGCGCTCGTCGTGGTCGCCGTCGCGTTCTACCTGCTGCACTACACCCAGTTCGGCCGCACCGTGTACGCCATCGGCGGCGGGGAGGCCTCGGCGCGGCTCATGGGCCTGCCCGTGACCCGCACCAAGGTGCTCGTCTACGTCATCAGCGGCACCTGCGCCGGCCTGGGCGGGCTGCTGTTCGCGATGTACTCCCGCTCGGGGTACTCGCTGACCGGGGTGGCGATGGAGCTCGACGCCATCGCGGCCGTCGTCATCGGCGGCACCATCCTCACCGGGGGCACGGGCTTCGTGCTCGGCTCCGTGCTGGGCGCGCTCGTGCTCGGTCTGATCCAGACGGTCATCACGTTCGAGGGCACCCTGAGCTCCTGGTGGACCAAGATCGTGATCGGCGGGCTGCTGCTGGTCTTCGTGGTCCTGCAGCGCGTGCTCGCCGTCCGGCGCACCTGACGCACCGGACCTCACCACCCAGGGCGGCCGCGTCGCCGGCGTCGCGGCCGCCCCACCCCGACGTCGCCGGCACGCACCGAGACCGGGCGCTCGACCACCGCACTATGTGAGCGCTCACATGTTTGGCCCTCCCGACTTCTCGACGACGAGAGAGCGAGTCATGGACCGTCACCGCACCACGCCACCGGCACCGTCCGCACCGTCCGCACCGCCGGCCCGACGGCCGGCCGGCCGGCACGCCCGCGGCGCCGTCGCCCTGCTGCTCGCCGTCGCGCTCGTCGCCCTCGCCGGCATCCCGGCCGCCGCGGCGCTTCCCGACCGCGCCGCCGGCTCGGCCGCCCCCGCGCCTGCCCTCGCGGCGGTACCCGCCGCCACGCCGGCCGAGGCCGTCGCGGCCGACGCGGCGGGCGTCGTCGTCCCGCACCTGGACGACGTGCGCGGGAACGTCACGCTGCCGGCCACCGGCGCCGGCGGGTCGGCGCTCGCGTGGACCTCGAGCGACCCCGCCGTGATCGCCCCGACCGGCGAGGTGACGCGCCCCGCGCACGGGGCCGACCCGGTCGCCGTCGACCTCACCGTCACCGCGAGCCTGGACGGCGCGCAGGCCACGCGCAGGTACGCCGCGACCGTGCAGCCCGCGCCGGCCGAGCAGGAGTACGCCGGCTACTTCTTCCCGCACTTCGTCGGGGAGTCGACGGACGACGGCGAGGAGATCTACTTCGCCGCCAGCGAGGGCAACGACGCCGAGCGGTGGGTCTCCCTCAACGACGGCGAGTCCGTGCTCTCCTCGAGCCTGGGCACCGAGGGTCTGCGCGACCCGTTCGTCATCCGCTCGCCCGAGGGCGACCGGTTCTTCCTCATCGCGACCGACCTGCAGATCTACGGGGGCGGGAACTTCGGCGACGCCCAGGAGACCGGCTCGCGGAAGATCATGGTCTGGGAGTCCACCGACCTCGTGCACTGGTCCGACCAGCGCGAGATCGAGCTGGCTCCCGAGAACGCGGGCAACCTCTGGGCGCCCGAGGCGTACTGGGACGAGGCCGGCGGCGAGTACGTCGTGTACTGGGCGTCCGCCCTGTACCCGGAGGACGTCGCGCCCGAGGACCGGGACATCGCCGACTCCTACCAGCGGATGATGTACGCCACGACGCGCGACTTCGTGACCTTCTCCGACCCGCAGGTGTGGATCGACGAGCCGCAGGGCGACGGCCTCGGCATGATCGACTCCACCGTGGCGCGCCAGGGCGACACCTACTACCGCCTCACCAAGGACGAGTCGTACATGGGGATGCGGCAGGAGTCGTCGACCGACCTGCGCCGCACCCAGGGCGTCACCGAGGGCGACGGCTGGGACCTGATCGCCGAGCGCATCGGCTTCGGGCAGCCCAACCCGTGGGGCGGCACCTTCTCCGGTGGCGAGGGCCCGTCGGTCTTCCGCTCCAACTCGGGCGACACCTGGTACCTGCTGCAGGACCAGCCGTCGTACCACGGCGGCCAGGGCTACATGCTCTTCGAGACGGACGACCTCGCGTCGGCCGACTGGACCGCCGTCCCGGACGCCGAGCTCCCCGAGAGCCCGCGGCACGGCACCGTCCTGCCCGTGACGGCCGAGGAGTACCGGGCGCTGCTGGAGACCTACCAGCCCGAGCTGCTCGACGAGGGCGTCACGCTGGACCGCACCGAGGTGCGCCTCGTGCCCGGCGCCAGCGCGACGCTCGAGGCCACGGTGACCCCTGTCGACGCCGCGGACCGGTCCGTCGCGTGGTCGTCCGATGACGAGTCCGTCGCCACGGTCGACGCCGAGGGCACCGTCACGGGCGTGGCCGCCGGCACCGCGACGATCACCGCGACGTCGGCGCACGGCACCGCGACCGCGACGGTCACGGTGGCCGAGCCGACGGCCGCCCCGCTGCCCGACGGCGCGTGGGTCGACCAGTTCGACGGCGACGACCTCGACGCGCGGTGGGGCATCGACCGCGAGGAGGCGTCCGCGTGGTCGCTCGGCGGCGGCGCGCTGACGCTGCAGTCGCAGCCCGGCGACACCTACCAGGGCGACAACACGCACGAGAACGTGTTCCTCGTCGACGTGCCGGCCGGGGACTTCACCGCCCAGACGTCGCTGTCGGCCACGCCGGCCGCCGACTTCCAGGGCGCCGGGATCATCGCCTGGCAGGACGCGGACAACTACGTGCGCGCCGGCCTGACGCACGCGTCGGTCTTCGGCGACCCGCCCGTGGGCATCGAGACCGGCACGGAGACGGGGGCCGTCTACTCGTCCACGTTCGCGCCGCGGGCCGGCTCGACGGGGGAGACCTTGCGCCTGCAGCGCGCCGGCGACGAGCTGACCGTGTCCGTGTGGGACGACGTGGAGTGGACGCAGGTCGCGACCACGACGCTCGACCCCGAGACCACGCAGGTCGGCCTGTACGCGCTCGCGGCGGGCAGCGCGCCCAGCCACGAGGTGGTGTTCGACTACTTCGCGCTCGTGGAGCCGGAGGGCGCCGACGTCGTGCCGGGTGGCGAGTTCACGCTGCAGGGCGCGGACGGGCGGTACCTGGTGGACACTTCGACAGGCTCAGCACACCGCGACGGCGGGCTGGCGCTCGTCACCGAGCGGCCGTTCGCCACGACCAGCCTGGTCGCGACGGAGGTCGACACTTCGACGGGCTCAGTGCACCGCGGCGGGATCACGCTGGCGACGCCGGACGGCGACCCGCTCGTCGCCGACGGCGACCGGCTCACCGTGAGCGCGGCGGGCGGCGAGCCCGCCGTCGTGCGGCTGCGCGACGTGGGCGGCGGCAAGGTCGCGGTGCTGGTCGGCCCTTCGACAGGCTCAGGACAGCGCGACGAGGCGCTGGTCGAGCGCACGGACGGCGCGCTCGTCGTGGGCGACGCGGCCGAGGCCGCACGGCTCGTCGTCGTGCCGGTCGAGGTGACCGAGCACGAGCTGACGATCGACGCCGACGCCGAGCGCACCGACATGAGCGACGACCTGTACGGCGCGTTCTACGAGGACATCAACTACGCGGCCGACGGCGGCCTGTACGCCGAGCTCGTGCGCAACCGGTCGTTCGAGTTCAACTCCTCGGACAACGGCTCGTTCACCGGCCTCACGGGCTGGTCGCAGGTGGGTGGGGGCGACATCGCCGTCGAGAACGAGCGGGGCGAGTGGCTGAACGACTCGAACCGCTACTACCTCACGGTCGACTCGGACGGGTCGACCGGCGTCGCGAACTCCTCGTACAACGAGGGCGTGGCCGTCAAGGGTGGCGAGAGCTACGACGTCTCGCTGTGGGCCCGCACCCCCGTGGCGCAGGACCTCACCGTCCGGGTGGTCTCGGCCGACGGCGCGACGACGTACGCGACCGGGACCGTCGCGGTCGACGGCTCGGACGAGTGGGCGAAGGTCGCCACGACGCTGGCGGTCGAGGGGACCGCGAACGACGCCCGTCTCGAGGTCGTCTCCGGCGCCGCGGGCACGCTGCGCCTGGACATGGTGTCCCTGTTCCCGCAGGACACGTGGGTCGGGCCGGTCAACGGCAGGAGCGTGCTGCGCAAGGACCTCGCGGAGATGGTCGAGGAGCTGGACCCGAAGTTCCTGCGGTTCCCCGGCGGCTGCGTGACCAACGTCGGCACGTTCGACACGTACCTCGAGTCCGACGGCCAGGACCGGCGGCGCACGTACCAGTGGAAGGAGACCGTCGGCCCGGTCGAGGAGCGACCCACCAACTGGAACTTCTGGGGCTACAACCAGTCGTACGGCATCGGGTACCTCGAGTACCTGAAGTGGGCCGAGGACCTGGGCGCCACCCCGCTGCCCGTCGTCTCCGTCGGGGCCAACGGGTGCGGCTCGACCATCCCGGAGATGACCGACGACGAGCGCATCGACCGGTGGGTCCAGGACACCGTGGACCTCATCGAGTTCGCCAAGGGCGGCGTCGACACCGAGTGGGGCGCCGTGCGCGCCGAGCTCGGCCACCCGGAGCCGTTCGACCTGAGGTACATCGGCCTCGGCAACGAGGAGAACACCGACACGTTCCAGGCGAACTTCCCGCGCTTCCGCGACGCCGTCGCCGCGGCCTGGCCCGACGTGGAGATCATCAGCAACTCCGGCCCCGACGACACGGGCGCCCGGTTCGACGAGCTGTGGGAGTTCAACCGCGAGCAGGGCGTCGACATGGTCGACGAGCACTACTACAACGACCCGTCGTGGTTCCTGCAGAACGACGAGCGGTACGACTCCTACGACCGCGAGGGCCCGCACGTCTTCCTCGGCGAGTACGCGTCGCGCGGCAACACGTTCGGCAACGCGCTCGCCGAGGCGGCGTACATGACGGGGCTGGAGCGCAACTCCGACCTCGTCGAGCTCGCCTCGTACGCGCCGATGTTCGCCAACGAGGACTACGTGCAGTGGTCGCCGGACATGATGTGGTTCGACAACGACGAGGTCTGGGGCTCGGTGAACTACTGGAACCAGCAACTGTTCATGAACAACGTCGGCGACCAGGTGGTGCCGAGCACGCACTCGGGCCCGCCGGCGGCGGGGAACGGGACGCTCGACGGCGGCGTCTTCCTGTCCACCTGGGCCACCCGGGCGGCGTACGACGACGTCACGGTCACGGACAACGCGACCGGCGAGGAGCTGTTCTCGGACGACTTCTCGGGCGATGCGTCGCAGTGGGAGCCGGTCGGCGGCGAGTGGGCCGTGACCGGCGGAGAGTACGTGCAGTCCGGGACGGTCACCGACGCGCGGAGCGTGCCCACCGGCGCCTACGACGTCGACTGGTCGGACTACACGCTGGAGCTGGACGCCCGGAAGGTCTCCGGCAACGAGGGCTTCCTCGTCGGCTTCGCCGCCGGCGGCGCGAACGACTACTACTGGTGGAACCTCGGCGGGTGGAACAACACCCGCTCGGTCCTGCAGCGTGCGTCGGGCGGCTCGGCGAACGAGGTGAAGGCGGTCGAGGGGCACGCGATCGAGACCGGTCGCGACTACCACGTGAAGGTGGTCGTGGAGGGTCGCACGATCGAGCTGTACCTCGACGGCGAGCTGCAGCTGACCTACACGGAGCCCGCCGAGAAGTCGCTGTACCAGGTCGTCACGCACGAAGACGACACGGGCGAGCTCATCGTCAAGGTCGTCAACCCGGGCGCGACGACCGCGCGCACCGACGTCGCGGTGACCGGCGGGTTCGCCGTCGACGACCGGGTGGCCGTCACCGAGATGGTGGCCGACCCGTCGGCGACCAACACGAAGGCCGACCCGACCAACGTCGTGCCGGTCGAGCGCACGTGGGACGGGGGAGCGAGCGAGTTCACCTACGACTTCCCGGCCCACTCCGTGACCTTCCTCCGGCTGGCGGAGGCGGAGGCGGGGCCGGCGGCCTGGGACACGCAGGCCACGTACACCGCCGGCGACCGGGTGTCGCACGACGGCGCGGTGTGGGAGGCGACCTGGTGGACGAGGAACCAGACGCCCGGCGCGTCGGTGTGGGGCCCGTGGCAGGAGATCGCCGAGGCCGCCGACGGCACCGTGGTGTGGACGCCGTCGCGGATCTTCGTCGCCGGCGACGTCGTCATCACCCACGACGGGAGGACGTACACCGCGCGGTGGTGGACCAGGAACCAGGAACCGGGCGACCCGCACGGGCCCTGGACGCCGACCACCTGACCCACCTTCCACCGCGTCCGAACACGGGGTTGGCGTCGCAATCCGGCCGGATTGCGACGCCAACCCCGTGTTCGGACGCGGTGGAAGGGGTGCGGAAGGTGGCCCGCGAGCGGTCCACGGGGACGGCGTGTGCGGCAGGGTTGCCCACGAAACGGCCGGTTTGCCTGCTCCGCAAGGGCCTGCAAGTGGCGCAAGCCATTTGCGTGAAGAGGTGTACCCTCGAGCCATGTCGAGACGACTGGCCGACGTGGCCGCCAAGGTGGGCGTGAGCGAGGCGACGGTCAGCCGGGTGCTCAACGGCAAGCCCGGGGTGTCGCCGGCGACGCGCGACGCGGTGCTCACGGCGCTCGACGTGCTCGGCTACGAACGGCCCACCAAGCTGCGCGGCGACCGGCCGCGGCTCGTGGGCCTGGTGCTGCCGGAGCTGGCCAACCCGATCTTCCCGGCGTTCGCCGAGGTGGTCGGCGGGGCGCTCGCGCAGCAGGGGTTCACGCCGGTGCTGTGCACGCGGACCGCGGGCGGGATCTCGGAGGCCGAGTACATCGACCTACTGCTGGGCCAGCAGGTGTCGGGCGTCATCTTCGCCGGCGGCTTCTACGCCGAGCGGGACGCCGACCACGCCCACTACGAGCGCCTCGAGGCGCTGAACCTGCCGGTCGTGCTCATCAACGCGTCGATCGAGAGCCTCGACTTCCCGCACGTGTCCTGCGACGACCTGGTCGCCACGCAACAGGCGCTCGAGCACCTGGTGTCGATGGGCCACGAGCGGATCGGCCTGCTGCTGGGCCCCGAGGACCACGTGCCGAGCGAGCGCAAGCTGGCCGCGGCCCGCGGCTTCTCCGAGCGGCACGGGCTCGCGCCCCTGGAGGTCGCGCACAGCCAGTACTCGCTGGAGAGCGGGCAGGCGGCGACGAACCGCCTGCTCGAGGCCGGAGTGACGGCGATCCTGTGCGCCTCCGACCCGCTGGCGCTGGGCGCGATCCGGGCCGTGCGCCGGGCCGGCCTCGAGGTGCCGCGGGACGTGTCGGTCGTCGGTTACGACGACTCCGCGCTGATGAACTCCACCGACCCGGCGCTGACCACGGTGCGCCAGCCCATCGACGCGATGGGGCGCGCCGCCGTCGACCTGCTGGCGAACATGATCGCCGGCGGCTCCGTCTCGCGCGACGAGCTGCTGTTCGAGCCGGAGCTCGTCGTCCGCCGCTCGACGGCGGCGGCGCCGCGGGCCGCGTCCGCCTGAGGCCGCCCCTTCCGGACCGGCCGCCTCGGCCGGTCCTTCGTCGTGCCCAACCCATGCTGTGTCGCAGTTCGATAACGGTCCTGTCGAGTTCTTGCGTCGCAGGTGTGGTGTCGTTACGGTCCTGATCATCGACGACGATGCGAAGGAGGCTCACCGGTGAGCGACGGTCCAGACGCCGAGTGGTGGCGCAGCGCGGTGATCTATCAGGTCTACCCGCGGTCGTTCGCCGACGGGAACGGCGACGGCACGGGCGACCTCGCCGGTGTCCGGCAGCACCTGCCGTACCTCCGCGACCTGGGGGTCGACGCGATCTGGTTCACCCCCTGGTACGCGTCCCCGCTCGCGGACGGCGGCTACGACGTCGCCGACTACCGCGCGATCGACCCCGCGTTCGGCACCCTCGCCGAGGCCGAGGCGCTCATCGCCGAGGCCCGGGAGCTCGGGATCCGCACGATCGTCGACGTCGTGCCGAACCATGTGTCGTCCGAGCACCGCTGGTTCCGCGAGGCGCTCGCCGCCGCCCCGGGCTCGCCGGAGCGCGACCGGTTCTGGTTCGCCGACGGCAAGGGGCCGGACGGCGACGAGATGCCCACGCGCTGGGTCTCGAGCTTCCAGGGCGAGGTCTGGACCCGGACGACGAACCCCGACGGCACGCCGGGCCAGTGGTACCTGCACCTGTTCACGCCCGAGCAGCCGGACCTCAACTGGGACCACCCGGACGTGCGCCGCGAGCACGAGGACGTGCTGCGGTTCTGGTTCGACCGCGGCGCGGCGGGCATCCGCATCGACTCCGCGGCCCTGCCGGTCAAGGACCCGGCGCTGCCGGAGATCCCGGACACGTGGGGGCCGGGGGAGCACCCGCACCTGGACCGCGACGGGCTGCACGACGTCTACCGGGCGTGGCGCGCCGTCGCGGACGCCTACGACGAGCCGCGCGTCCTCGTCGGCGAGATCTGGCTGCCCGACCCCGAGCGGTTCGCGCAGTACCTGCGCCCCGACGAGATGCACACCGCCTTCAACTTCGACTTCATGACGCGCCCCTGGGACGCCAAGGAGCTGCGCGAGGCGATCCGGTCTACGCTCGAGGCGCACGCGCCGGTGGGCGCGCCGCCCACCTGGGTGCTGTCGAACCACGACGTCACGCGCCCGGTCACCCGGTACGGCCGCCAGGACAGCTCGTTCGAGTTCGCCCGCAAGAGGTTCGGCACGCCGACCGACCTCGACCTCGGCCGGCGCCGCGCGCGGGCCGCGGCCCTGCTCACCGGCGCCCTGCCCGGGTCGCTGTACCTGTACCAGGGCGACGAGCTCGGGCTGCCCGAGGCCGACGTGCCGCCGGGTGCGATCCAGGACCCGATGCACTTCCGTTCGGGCGGCGTCGACCCCGGTCGCGACGGCTGCCGCGTGCCCCTGCCGTGGGCGCGCTCGGGCGCGTCGTTCGGCTTCGGACCCGACGACGGCGCCCCGCCCTGGCTCCCGCAGCCCGCCGGCTGGGGCGACCTGTCGGTCGAGGCGCAGGACGGCGACCCGGGCTCGATGCTCGCCCTGTACCGCCGGATGCTCGCCGTCCGCCGCGCGGAGCCGGCGCTGCACGGCGACGGGCTCGCGTGGGTCGACCTGCCCGGCGCGGGCGACGACGTCCTCGCCTTCGTCCGCGGGTCCTCCGGCGGCGGCCCCGACGGCGGCCCCGGCGGCGGCCCCGACGGCGGCCGCGCCGTCGGGTGCGTCGTCAACCTCGGCGCCGACGCGGTCGCGCTGCCGGCCGGCGCCGAGATCCTGCTGACCAGCGCGCCGCCTTCCGAGCCCCTGGAGGGCGTTCTGCCCCCCGACACCGCGGTCTGGTACCACGCCCGACCGGCCCGACCCATCCCGAGCAGTTCCTGACCAAGGAGTGACGATGAAGTCATCACGCCGCAAGATCGCCCTCGTGCTCGCCGGAGCGACGGCGCTCGGCACCGTCGCCGCGTGTTCCGGCGGCGAGGAGCCCGAGGACGCCGCCACGAGCGCCGGGGGAAAGGTCACGCTCAGCGTGGTCTCCCTGCTGCCCGGCTCCACGGAGGAGGCCATCAAGGCCTTCGAGGACCAGGTCGCCGAGTTCGAGGCGGCCAACCCGGACATCGACGTCGAGCCCGAGGAGTACGAGTGGAAGGCGACGACGTTCGCCGCCCAGCTCGCCGGCGGCACCCTGCCGGACGTCTTCGAGATCCCGTTCACCGACGCGCAGGGCCTGGTCGAGAACGGCCAGCTCGCTGACATGGACGCCCAGTTCAGGTCGCTGGCGTACGCCGACAAGTTCAACCCGACGATCCTCGAGGCCGGCACCGGTGAGGACGGGCACGTCTACGCCATCCCGGCGAAGAACGCGTACCCCGTGGCGCTGCACTACAACCGCCAGCTCTTCGAGTCGGCAGGGCTCGACCCCGACCAGCCGCCCACCACGTGGGACGAGGTCCGCGAGTACGCGAAGCAGATCGCCGACGCCAACCCGGGCGTCGCCGGCTACGCCACGATGACGCAGAACAACACCGGCGGCTGGCAGCTGACGGCGCAGACCGCGTCGCGCGGCGGACGCACCGTCGAGGTCGACGCCGAGCAGAAGGCCACGGCCACCCTCGACAACGCGGGCACGAAGGAGACCCTCGAGTTCCTCCGCAGCCTGCGCTGGGACGACAACTCCATGGGCGGCAACTTCCTGCTCGACTGGGGCACGATCAACCAGGAGTTCGCGGCGGGACAGGTGGGCATGTTCACCTCCGGCTCGGACATCTACACCTCGCTGGTGCAGACCAACGCCGTCGACCCGAAGATGTACGGTCTCGCGCCGATCCCGCTCGACGACTCGCCCGAGGCGGCGACCCTCGCCGGCGGCACCCTCGCCGGGGTGCCGGCCAACGCCGACGACGCGGTGAAGGACGCCGCCGTCCAGTGGATCGACTTCTTCTACCTCAGCAAGCTGGTCGACGAGGACCGTGCGGTCGCCGACGCGAAGACCCTCGCTGCCAACGAGCAGCCCGTGGGCACGCCCGTCCTGCCGATGTTCTCCGAGGAGCAGTACCAGGAGAACCAGGAGTGGATCGCGGAGTACATCAACGTCCCCATGGACCAGATGACGGCGTTCACCGACGCGATGTTCGAGCTCCCGCTCGTCGGGGAGCCGTCGCAGAAGACCCAGGAGGTCTACGCGCTGCTCGACCCGGTCGTCCAGGCGGTGCTGACCGACGAGAACGCGGACATCGACGCCCTGCTCTCGGACGCGAACTCCCAGGCCCAGGCCCTGCTCGACCAGGGCTGAGCCGCACCGGCCGGGCCGCCGTTCGCGGCCCGGCCCACCGGTCCACCGATCCCCGGCGGCGGCGCAGGTGCCGCCGCCGGGGACCGCCGCACTCGCCGAAGGATGTCCTGTGAGCACGACCGCCGCCCCGCCGAGGAGCGGGGACGCCGTCCCTGCCCGGCCCGCCGTGGGGCGTCGCCGTCCCCGCCGCAGCCCCGCGACCTGGCTGCGCGGCGGAGGGCTGAGCAACCTGATCTTCCTGCTGCCGCTGCTCGTCGTCTTCGGCGTCTTCTCGTGGTTCCCGATCGTGCGCGCCGTGATCATGAGCGTCCAGGAGACGAACCTCGTCACCGAACCGGTCTTCGTCGGGCTCGACAACTTCCGGCAGGTGCTCGCCGACCCCCTCCTGTGGAAGGCGGTCCGGAACACGCTCTACTTCGCGTTCCTCGCGCTGGTCATCGGGTACCCGGTACCGCTCGTGGCGGCGGTGCTCATGCGCGAGGTCCGTCGGGCGCGCGGGGTCTACTCCGCCCTCGCGTACCTGCCGGTCGTGGTCCCGCCGGTCGTCGCGGTGCTGCTGTGGAAGTTCTTCTACAAGGGCAGCCCCACCGGCGTCTTCAACACGATCCTCGGCTGGCCAGGTCTTGGCCCGTACCCCTGGCTGCAGGACGCGTCGTGGGCGATGCCCTCGCTCGTGCTCGCCGCCACCTGGGCCGGGGCCGGCGGCACGGTGATCATCTACCTCGCCGCGCTGACGAGCGTGCCGGCCGAGCTCTACGACGCGGCCGAGGTGGACGGCGCGGGGCTCTGGCGCAAGGTCTGGCACGTCACGCTCCCGCAGCTGCGCGGGATCCTGTTCATCACGCTGATCCTGCAGATCATCGGCACCGCGCAGGTGTTCCTCGAGCCCTACCTCTTCACCGGGGGCGGGCCGAACAACGCGACGGTGACCGTCCTGCTGCTCATCTACCGGTACGCGTTCCAGAACAGCCTCGGCGGCGACTACGGCGCCGCCACGGCGCTGTCGCTCATGCTCGCGCTCGTCCTCGCGATCTTCTCGGTCCTCTACTTCCGGCTCACCCGGTCCTGGAGCACGTCATGACCCTGTCGCCCACCAACGGCGTGCCCGGCGGCGCCCCCGCCGTGACCGCCGAAGCCGCGGCCGACGGCGCGCCCGGCACGACGGCTCCCGGCCCTTCCGGGGCGTCCGGGTCGTCGCCCGGTGCGTCGTCGGCCGGCTCGCCACGAGCACGCCCACGGCGAGCGACTCCTGACCTCGGCGCCGACCGCGGGGCGCTCTCCGAGTCGGACTGGCACCGGCCGTCAGTGCGGTGGGGGATGGGCGGCACGCACGTGCTGCTGCTCGTGCTGCTGGTGGTCGTGGGCCTCGGCCCCATGCTCCTGCTGGCGAAGTTCGCGGTGACCCCCACCCAGGACATCCTGCGCACCCCGATGGCGGTCTTCCCGAACGGCATCGAGTGGGCGAACCTCGAGCGGGCCTGGAACGACGTCGAGATCAGTCGCTACTTCCTCAACACGATCTGGCTGGCCCTGGGCTCGTGGGCGGTGCAGATCGTCGTGGCGACGACCGGCGGCTACGCGCTGTCGGTGCTGCGGCCGCGATTCGGCAGGGTCGTGCAGGCGATGGTGCTCTCGACGATGTTCGTCCCCGCCGTGGTGCTGCTCGTGCCGCTCTACCTGACGGTCCTCGACCCGCCCTTGCTGGGACGGTCCCTCATCGACAGCTTCTGGGCGGTGTGGCTCCCGGCCGGCGCGAGCGCCTTCAACGTGCTGCTCGTGCAACGCTTCTTCGACAACCTGCCGCGCGAGGTCTTCGAGGCTGCGCGCGTCGACGGGGCCGGCCCGTACCGGCTGTTCTGGTCGATCGTGCTACCGATGTCGAGGCCGATCCTCGGCGTCGTGTCCGTCTTCGCGGTGATCGCGGCCTGGAAGGACTTCCTGTGGCCGCTGCTCGTGCTCAAGGACCCGGCGATCCAGCCCCTGTCGGTGCGGCTCCCGTCGATCGAGGCCTCTACGGACCTCGGCGTGTTCCTCGCGGCGCTCGCGATCTCCACCCTCATCCCCGTTGCCGTCTTCCTGCTCTTCCAGCGCACGTTCCTGCGCGGTGCCGGCCTCGGGGGAGCGGTCAAGGGCTGAGTGGTCGAGCCCGCCATCACCTGACGAGCGCCGTCGTCCTCTCGGCCTGCATCACCCTGGACGTGCCTGGAGGAGACGTTCGCCAGTCGTCGCCGGATCGATCGAACAGGCTGGGCCGTCAGACCCCGGCCCGTTCTCGCGACGTCCGCGCCAGCTGTTCGACGAGGTCGTCCGGGATCGGCCTGCGCGGCGAGAAGGTGATGCCGGTCTTGGTCGCCTTGAGGCCGGCGGCTGCGATCTCCTCGGCATGCTCGGCGATGGCGCCCGGAAGGACATACAGCCCGCACTGCTTGCTGAACGCCGCGAAGCTCGCGACGACCGAGCCGCCGATGCTGAACCCCGGCATGTCGTAGGCGACGATCTCGTCGGCTTCCGGCAGGACGCGGGACAGAAGCATGCGCACGTTCGTCAGCGCGGGCCGAAATGCCTCGGGTGCCGCGGCGATGTAGGCGTCGTGGTCGGCGATCGTCCTCATGGCTTGACCCGCTCCTGATTCCTCGTCGTTGCCAAGATCTTCGCTCACTCCCGCCTCACGTCAACTTCCTTGCCCGGCCAGCTCTCGCCCAGCTTGGCGACGAGGAAGGTCCGCCAAGGAACCCTTCGGCGCGTGGCCCATGATTCGGGTCGGCCGTCACGCGTCGAGCGACCGCTGCGCGGGAATCGATCGGAGGTGGACCGCGGTCGTCAGCGCAGTGCCGCCAGCATCGCCCCCGCCGTCGCGGCGGCGAGAGCGACGAGCACCAGCGTCGGCAGGCGCTGCCAGAACGATCTCTTCACGCCGTCATCCCCTTCCCCGGTCCGGCCCGCTGCGGTCCTCGTCCTGCTCGTCCTCGCGCTCGTCCTGCTCGTCGTCCTGCTGGTCCTGCTCCTCGTCGAGCTCGTCGTCCTGCTGGTCCTGCTCCTCGTCGAGCTCGTCCTCCTGCTGATCCTGCTGCTGGTCCTGCTCGTCCTCCAGCCGTTCCCGCTCGGCCTCGGACGGCGGCCCGGCGGCGCTGAACCAGGCGAACCCGCCGATCCCGGCCACGACGGCGACGCCGAGTCCCTCCAGGACGCCGCGCCGCGCGGGGCCGGGATCGGCGGTGGAGGGGCCTTCCGGCGTGCTGCCGTGGGCGGCGGGTTCGTCGTCGGGCGCCGTCACCACGTGCTCCCGGAGAAGTACCACAGCGCCGACGTCGACCAGACGAGCGCGAGCAGGGCGATCACGAGCCCGCCCAGCACCGGCAGCACGACGGGCGGCAGGCCGCGCACGCGCAGGGCGAGCATCTTGACCGTGAACACGCCGTAGAACAGGCAGCCTGCGACGGAGTGCACCAGGACGCGAGTGGGCTCGTCCTCGAACCCGATGGACCAGACGCAGGCGAAGGCGACCGGCAGCGTCAGTCCGAACGCGGCGACGCCGCTCCACCGGTGCACCAGGGCGACCCAGCCGGGGGCGCTCCGCACGCCGGGCAGCCGGCCGTACATCGCCAGCGCGGAGACGAGCTGGACCAGGAGGAGGGCGGCCGCGCCGGTGGCCAGCCACGCCTTCATCTCCAGCATGCTGGAGAACCAGAGGGTCAGCAGGGCGGCGTCGTCGCCGGGATGGGCGTCCGCGTACGCGCCGAGCGCGGCGACCACGGCCACGCCGGCCGCGGTCGCGGCGCCCAGCGCCCAGCGCCACGTCGCGCGGGGGCTCGAGGGGGTCTCGCCCATGTCAGCACAGTGCCGGGTCCGGCCGGCACCGGCCACCGGACACGCCGCGCCGACCATGTGGTTCCGCCCGCACGAACAGGCGGTACCTCCGGGATTCGTGCACCGAATCCCGGAGGTACCGCATGTTCGGCAGGCCGGGCCGGGCGTCAGGCGCGGGCGAAGGTGCCCCCGAAGGCCGTCCACGACTCGGGGGCGAGGCGCAGCGTCGTCGTGCCGCCCGCGGCCGGGGCCACGGCGGACGCGACGTCGACGGCGGACCAGCAGGCCTCGGCGACCTTGGCGGCGTGGTCGGGGCCCTCGACGGCGGGCACGTGGTCGGCGACCATCTGCCAACCCTCCGTCAGGCGCAGCGCGGCGCCGACGTGCGCCAGCTCGACCTCGACGACCTGGTCCGACCGGTTGGTGACGAACAGACCGAGGGTGCCGTCGTCGTCGACCGTGGCCGCGGCGGTGACCACCGGGGCGTCGCCGTGGCGGCTGGTCGGGAACGACGGCGCCTCGACCCGGACGTCGAGGGCCTCGCCGCGCGCGAGGCGGGCCGTCGTCGCGAACGGATGGAAGGTGGGCTGGCGCCAGGCCTCCCCGCCCGGCTCCGTCATGATCGGCGCGATGACGTTGACGAGCTGCGCGAGGCACGCGACCGGCACGCGGTCGGCGTGGTTGAGCAGCGTCACCAGGAGGTCGCCCACGACGACGGCGTCGAGCCCGGAGTACACGTCCTCGATGATGCGCGGCGCGTCGCGCTGGATCGGCAGGTTGGCCTCGCCCGGGAAGCGGGACTCGAGGTACCAGACGTTCCACTCGTCGAAGCTGATGGTGATCCTCTTGTCGCTGCGGCGCTCCGCGCCGACCGCGTCGGCCGAGGCGACGACGCGGTCGATGAACCGGTCCATCGCGGTCCCCGACGCGAGGAACGACGCGCGGTCGCCGTCCAGCTCCTCGTAGTAGGCGTGCATGGAGACGTGGTCGACCAGGTCGTACGTGTACGACAGGACGGTGCGCTCCCACTCGCCGAACGTGGGCATCTGCATCGACGACGAGCCGCACACCACGAGCGAGATCGACGGGTCGACGAGCTTCATCGCCTTCCCGGCCTCGGCGGCGAGCTTGCCGTACTCGTGCGCGTCCTTGTGGCCGATCTGCCACGGCCCGTCCATCTCGTTGCCGAGGCACCAGAGGTGCACGCCGTAGGGCTTGACCCGGCCGTTCGCGATGCGCAGGTCGGCCCAGCGGGTGCCGGCCTCGCCGTTGCAGTACTCGACCAGGGCGGCCGCGGCCGCGACGCCGCGCGTGCCGAGGTTGACCGCCATCATCGGCTCGACGCCCTCGCGCTCGGCCCACTGCAGGAACTCGTCCGTGCCGACGAGGTTCGGCTCGACGGTCCGCCATGCGAGGTCGAGGAACGGCTTGCGCTCCTCGACCGGGCCGACGGCGTCCTCCCACACGTAGTTGGAGACGAAGTTGCCGCCGGGGTAGCGCACCATGCTCACGCCGAGCTCGCGGGTCAGGTCGGCGACGTCGCGCCGGAAGCCGTGGGAGTCGGCGGTCGCGTGGCCCGGCTCGTAGATGCCGGTGTACACGGCGCGCCCCAGGTGCTCGACGAACGAGCCGAAGAGGCGGCGGTCGACGGCGCCTCGGCGGAAGTCGGGGTGCAGGGTGACCCGCGCGCGGGGGGCGGGACGGGGGTGGGCGCTGGCCTCGGGCATGGATGTCTCACGTTCCTCGTCGAAGTGTTCCGAGGCGGCGATGCCTCGATATACAACGATGTAGAGTCAATCACGACGAGCGGCGCCCGCACCAGTCGACGGCGTGGTGACCCAGGCTTGCGGCGGGGCGTCACGGGTTTGGTGATCCACGCCACCCCGTGTTCCACTGTCCGGCGTTACATCGTTGAAGATGTTCGGCGCGGGGTCAGGACGGTCTGACCGCCTCGCCGGCTCGAGGAGGATTCCGCATGCGCTTCAGCACGCGACGCGCCCTCGCGGTCATGGCGTCGGGCCTGGTAGGTCTGTCGGTCGCGGCGTGCGCGCCGGGCGAGGGCGCCGGGGCGAGCAGCACCAGCTGCACGAACGAGATCGCGAAGCCGGACGCCACCCGCGTCACGCTCTGGGCCTGGTACCCGGCCGTCGAGCAGATCGTCGACCGGTTCAACGCCGAGCACGACGACGTCCAGGTCTGCTGGACCAACGCCGGCCAGGGTGCCGACGAGTACGGCAAGTTCTCCACCGCCCTCGAGGCAGGCACCGGTGCGCCGGACGTCATCCAGCTCGAGTCCGAGATCCTGCCGACCTACACGATCCTCGACGGCCTGACCGACCTCGCCCCCTTCGGCGCCGGCGACCTGGCGGACGAGTTCCCGGCGGGCGCGTGGTCGGACGTCTCCGACGGCGACGCCGTGCACGCGGTCCCCGTCGACGGCGGCCCCGTCGGCATGCTGTACCGCGCCGACATCTTCTCCAAGTACGGCGTCGAGCCGCCGACCACCTGGGACGAGTTCGCCCAGGCGGCCCAGGACCTGCGCGACGCCGGCTACGCCGGCTTCATCACCAACTACGCGACCAACGGGGGGGCGTTCAACTACGCCCTGTTCGCGCAGGCCGGCTGGGCCCCGTTCGACTACGACAGCTCGCGCCCGGCCGAGATCGGCATCGACGTCGACACGCCGGCGGCCCGCAAGGTCCTGTCCTACTGGGAGGACCTCGTCGACCGCGGGCTCGTGTCCAGCGACGACGCCTTCACCAGCGACTACAACACCTCCCTGGTGGACGGGACGTACGCCGTCTACATCGCCGCGGCCTGGGGCCCGGGCTACCTCGAGGGGCTCTCGGACGCCGACTCGGGCGCCGAGTGGAGGGCCGCGCCCCTGCCGCAGTGGGACCCCGCCAACCCGGTGCAGGTGAACCAGGGCGGCTCGGCGCTCGCCGTCACCTCGCAGGCCACCGACCCCGAGGCCGCCGCCACCGTCGCGACGGAGCTGTTCGACGACACCGAGACGTGGCACGTCGGCGTCGAGGAGGCCGGCCTCTTCCCGCTGTGGAACCTCGCCTTGGAGGCGGACTGGTTCACCGGCCGGCGGTACCCGTTCTTCGGGGGCCAGCAGGTGAACCGGGACGTCTTCCTCGACGCGGCCGCGCAGTACCCCGGGTTCACGTTCAGCCCGTTCCAGGTCTACGCCTACGACCGTCAGACCATGGCGCTGTACGACATGGTCGAGGGCCCGGCGACGGCCGCCGACGCGCTGGCCACCGTCCAGGACGGCCTGGTGCGCTACGCCGAGCAGCAGGGCTTCACGGTCCGATGACCTCCGCCGACCGACCCCGAGAGGGCACCCTGTTGACCTCGTCGACGACGGCCGCGACGCCCGCCGCGGCCCCCGCCCGCGCGGAGCGCGCCCGGCGCCGGTCCGCCGGCGCGCTGGACACCCGCCGGCAGTGGTGGGGCTGGCTGTTCCTGGCCCCGTTCACCGTGGTGTTCGTGCTGTTCCTGCTCGTGCCGCTGGGGTACGCCTTCTGGCTCAGCCTGCACACGAAGGGCATCGCCACGGGCGGCGAGAGCGTGTTCACGGGCGTGGCGAACTACGTGCGCGTGTTCACCGACGCCGACTTCCTGTCCGGGATGGCGCGGGTGGGCAGGTTCGTGCTCGTCATGGTGCCGATCCAGGTCGGCCTCGCCGTGGCGATCGCGCTGGTGCTCGACACGCTCGCCACCCGGCTGTCGAAGGCCTCGCGCCTGCTGGTCTTCGTGCCGTACGCGATCCCCGCGGTCATCGGCGCCCTGATGTGGGGCTTCCTGTACAGCCCGCGGTTCGGCCCGGCGAACGACCTGTTCGGCCTCTTCGGTCTAGACGCCCCGGACTTCCTCAGCCGGGACCTGATCTTCGGCTCCCTGGTCAACATCGTGACCTGGCAGTGGGTGGGCTACTACATGATCATCGTCTACGCGGCGCTGCGGGCGATCGACCCCTCGGTGTACGAGGCGGCGCGGCTCGACGGCGCCGGCAACCGGCAGATCGCGTTCCGGATCAAGATCCCCATGATCGCGTCGTCGATGGTGATGATCGTCGTCTTCGCGCTCATCGGGACGCTCCAGTTCTTCACCGAGCCGACGGTGCTGCGGTCGGTCGCGCAGGGTGCGATCCCCACCACCTACACCCCGAACCTGTACGCGTACTCGATGGCGTTCTCCTACAGCCAGTTCAACTACGCCTCCACGATCGCGTTCGCGCTGGGGATCCTCGTGTTCATCGGGTCGTACGTCTTCCTGTACGCGACCCGCAAGCAGAGCGGACTGAAGTGATGACGACGTCGCACACCTCGCGCCGGGCCGGTGGCCGGCGCCTCGGCTCCCACGTCTTCCTGCTCCTGGCCGTGCTCTACTTCGTGGTCCCGCTGTGGTGGCTCGTGGTCGGCTCGACGAAGTCCAACAGCGGGCTGTTCGTCGGCACCGGCGGCGCCCTGTGGTTCGACGACGAGCTCGCGCTGTGGGACAACGTCACGCAGCTCTTCACGTACCAGGGCGGCATCTACTGGACGTGGCTGCGCAACTCGTTCGTCTACGCGTTCGCCGGCGGCGTCGGGTCCACCGTGCTCGCGGTCCTCGCGGGCTACGCGCTGGCGAAGTACCGCTTCCGCGGCCGCAACCTCTACTTCTCGATGCTGCTGGGCTCGGTGATGGTCCCGCTCACGGCGCTGACCATCCCCACGTTCGTGCTGCTGAGCCAGCTCGGGATGATCAACACGATGTGGGCGGTCATCCTGCCGTCGCTGCTGAGCCCGATCGGCGTCTACCTGGTGCGGGTGTACGCCGTGGACGCCATCCCGGACGAGATGCTCGACGCCGGCCGCGTCGACGGCGCCGGCGAGCTGCGCCTCTTCGTCCGCGTGGCGCTGCCGCTGCTGCGGCCCGCCTTCGTCACGGTGCTGCTGCTGACCACGGTCGCGACCTGGAACAACTTCTTCCTGCCGCTGGCGGTGCTGCGTGACCCACAGCTGCTGCCGGTCACGGTCGGGATCAACCAGTGGCAGGCCCTGTCGAACGCGGGGGCGGGCGGGGAACAGGTGTGGAACCTCATCGTCACGGGCGCGCTCGTGTCCATCCTGCCGCTGGTGGCCGCCTTCCTGGGCCTGCAGAAGTACTGGCAGGGCGGGCTGTCGCTGGGGGCGATCAAGTGAGCGCCGCGAAGGTGGGGCCCCTGGGCGGGCCGCTGCCGCACGCGCGCACGCGGCCGCTGCCGGCGGACGCCGTGCGGCTGCTGTCGACCGGGCACCTGGGCGCCTGGCAGGAGCGCAACGCGACGGCCACGGTCCCGCACTGCCTGGACGCCCTCGAGGCCTCGGGTGCCCTGGACAACCTGCGCCGCCTGCTCGACCCCGCAGACCCGGAGCACCACGCGGGGCCCTACCGCGGCTTCAACTTCGCGGACTCCGACGTGCACAAGACGCTCGAGGCCGTCGCCTGGGAGACGGCGCGGCAGACGGCGCTGGAGACGGCGCGGGAGGCAGCGGGCCGCAGGCCGGGTGCGGACGGCGGGCCGGCGCGGGCCGAGCCCCCGCACGAGGGGACCGTGCGCCGCGTCGTCGACCTCCTGCGCCGCGTGCAGGCGCCGTCCGGCTACCTCGACTCGCACGTGCAGGGCGGCGCGGCGCCGTCGCGCGAGCCCTACGCCGACCTGCGCTGGGGACACGAGCTGTACGTGCTCGGCCACCTCCTGCAGGCCGGCGTGGCGCGGTCCCGCGCCACCGGCCGCGACGACCTGCTCGACGTCGGGATGCTCTGGGCCGATGACGTCGCGGACCGGCTCGCGGCCGGCGAGGAGCTGTTCTGCGGCCACCCCGAGATCGAGTCGGCGCTGGTCGAGCTCCACCGCGAGACCGGCGACCACCGCTACCTCGACGCCGCCCGCCGCATGATCGACCTGCGCGGGCACGGCCGTCTCGGCTCTGGGCCGTTCGAGCCCGCCTACCACCAGGACGCCGTGCCCGTGCGCGAGGCGACCGAGGTGACCGGTCACGCCGTGCGCCAGCTCTACCTGCTCGCCGGCGTCGTCGACGTCTACCTGGAGAGCGGGGAGGCCGCCCTGCTCGAGGTGGCCGAGCGGCTGTGGGACGACGCCTTCGGCCGCCGGGCCTACGTGACGGGCGGCATGGGCTCGCGGCACAAGGACGAGTCGTTCGGCGACCCGTTCGAGCTCCCGCCCGACCGTGCGTACGCCGAGTCGTGCGCAGGCATCGCGAGCGTGCTGTGGGGGTGGCGGATGCTGCTCGCCACGGGCGACGGCTGCTACGCCGACGCGATCGAGCACGCCCTGCACAACGTCGTCGCGGCCGCCGTCTCGCTGGACGGCACGCGGTTCTTCTACTCCAACCCGCTGCAGGTGCGCGACGGGCACGACGGCGCCGACGAGTACCACGCCTCCGGACGCCGGGGCTGGTTCGCCTGCGCCTGCTGCCCGCCCAACCTGGCGCGGCTCGTCGCCTCGCTCCAGACCATGGTCGCGACGGCCCGCGACGACGGCATCCTGGCGCTGCACCTGTACGCCGACGCCGACCTCACCGTCCCGGGCGCCGCCGTCCCGGGCCCCGACGACGGCGGCAGGCCCGTGCGGCTGTCGGTGCGCACCGGCTACCCCTGGGACGGGGACGTCGTGCTCGCCGGCGACGCGCCGCTGCCCGCGCTCGCGCTGCGCGTGCCGGGCTGGGCCGACCCCGGCCGCGTGCGGCTGGAGGTCGACGGCGCCGCCGCGCCGCTGCCGGAGGTCGAGCGGGGCTACGCCGTCGTGCCCGCCGGTGCCCGCGAGGTGCGCCTCTCGCTGCCGCTGGACGTGCGGGTGCTGCGCGCCCACCCGCGGGTGGACGCCGTCCGGGGGTGCGTCGCGCTCGCCCGCGGCCCGGTGGTGCACTGCCTCGAGCAGGCCGACCTCGTGGTCGGCACGGCGCGCGCCGCCTATGCGGACGGGACGCCGGTGGTGCTGGACGACGTCGAGGTCGACCTCGCGTCGCCCGTCGACGTCGGCCCGCCCGACGCCGCGCTGGGCGTCGGCGCCGTGCTGCGGCTCGCCGTCGTCACGCGGCCGGCCGACGGCGAACCGCTGTACGTCCCGACGTCCGCGCCCGGGACAAACGGCGCCGCGACACCCACGACGCCACCCGACGGGCTCCGACTGTCCGTGCGGGCGGTGCCCTACGCTGTGTGGGGAAATCGAGGAGAGGGTCCGATGCGGGTCTGGATGCCGGCTGCGCGGCCGGAAGGGGTGTGATCGCGTGCCGGTGACCATGCACGACGTCGCGCTGCGCGCGGGCGTCTCCATCAAGACCGTGTCGAACGTCGTCAACGGCTACCCCCACATCCGCCCGGAGACGCGGGAGCGGGTCGAGGAGGCCATCGAGCACCTCGGCTACCGGCTCAACACCACGGCCCGGAACCTGCGCACCCGCCGCACCGACATGATCACGCTGGCCGTGCCGGAGCTGTCGCTGCCGTACTTCGCCGAGCTCGCCGACTCGGTCATCCGGGCGGCGGAGGAGCGCGGCCTGACCGTCCTCATCGAGCAGACCAGCGCCAGCCGGGAGCGCGAGGTCGAGGTGCTCACCGGCCGCCGCCGCCACCTCACCGATGGCCTGATCTTCTCCCCGCTGGCCCTCGGGCCCGAGGACGTGGACCTGCTCACCACCGACGCGCCGCTGGTCGTGCTGGGCGAGCGGATCTTCGACGCCCCCGCCGACCACGTGACGATGAACAACGTGGCCGCGGCCCGCGCCGCCACCCTGCACCTGGCGTCGCTCGGGCGCCGCCGCATCGCCGTCGTGGGCGCGCACGAGGGCGAGCTCGTCGGCTCCGCGGCGCTGCGCACCGAGGGCTACCGGCAGGGCCTGGAGGCCGCCGGGCTGCCCTACGACCCGGCGCTGGTCGGCGAGGCGGGCCTGTGGCACCGCTCCACGGGAGCCGAGACCATGGCCCGGTTGCTCGACGCCGGGGTCGAGGTGGACGCCGTGTTCGCCCTGAACGACGCGATGGCCCTGGGTGCGCTGCACGCGCTGCACGCGCGGCGCCTCGACGTCCCCGGCGACGTGGCGCTCGTCGGCTTCGACGACATCGACGACGTGAAGTACGCCGTGCCGACCATCAGCTCGGTCGACCCGGGCCGGGAGCAGATCGCGCGCACGGCGGTGGAGCTGCTCGTCGAGCGGATCGCGGGGAGCGGCACGCCGTTCCGCCGCGTGGTGCCCGGTTCGCGGCTCGTCGGGCGCGAGTCGACGGGCGACGTGCCCGAGGGCGGGGGAGAGGTCGTCGCCGCGGTGCAGCCGGGCGGCACCGAGGAGGTCGCGCCCCGCTCCTGAGACGGCGCTGCCGTGGGTCAGGAGGCGGCGGCGTCGATCCGGTCGAGGCTGTCGTCGACGAGGCGGCCGGTGGCCCACAGGGGGAACGACGCGCCCGCCAGCGCGAGCGCGAGCGGCATCGCCCACCCGGCGAGCGCCGTCGCCCCCGCCACCACGAGCACGGCGAGGGTCGTGGTCGGCGCCAGCAGCGGGGCGAGCAGCAGGAACCGCCAGGTCTCGAGCGGCCCGCGGTCGTAGCGCGCCGCCACCCGCACCCAGTACGACACCGCGACGAGGGCCCACGCGCCGACGACGACCAGGCCGAGCTGCAGCGAGGCGCGCGCGGGGCCGTCGAGGAGCCCCAGCGCGACGGCGTCGAACCACAGCAGGAGCCCGATCACCCAGGCCGGGGCGAACAGGAGGTTCGTCCGCCCGAAGCCCGCGCGCCACGTGCGCCAGAAGGTGCGCCAGGGGGTGGGGCCGGCCGTCATCCCGGCGGCCACCGCGCCACCCGCGCGCAGCGCCGGGCCCAGGCCGAGCACCACGCCGCCGGCCAGCGTGCCGAGGACCACCATGGCGTTGACCTCGACCAGCAGGGTCGCCCAGCGCAGGGCCGCCATGACCCCGCCCGCCCAGCCGGGCACCTCCGCCTGGGCGACCCGCCGCCGGGCGGCGTCGCGCAGGTCGGCGGGGTCGGACGGGAGCCGGTCGCCAGGGGGCGTCGCGTTCATGGCCGGACCTCCTCCGTGAGGCGGGTGGCGAGCAGCGTGCGCCCGGCGTCGTCGAGCGTGGACAGGCACAGCGTCGCACGGTCGCGCACGGCGTCCCAGCCCGGGTGCACGACGGCGGAAACGGCCGCGCCGTCGGGCGACGTCCAGGCGAACCGGCCGCGGCCGAGCGCCCGGGCGTCCGCCCCCACGTCGAGCGGGACGACGGCCCCCGCCTGCACGCGCGTGGGGTCCGCGCCGGGGCGCAGGACCTCCCACGTCCCGGCCAGGGCGGCGACGTCGGACGGCCACGCGTCCTCGTCGTCCTGCTCGCGGGCGTCGCCGGCCCACGGCTGGGGCGAGACGAGGGGCCACGCGTCGTGCGTCCACACCAGGCGGCGCACCTGGAGCCGGTGGGCGGTCGGGGCGTCCGCGTCGCGGACGTGGTGCACGAGGAGCTGGCGGCCGGGCCGCTCGCCGCCCGCGGGCTCGGTGAGCACCGAGGCGTGGCCGGGTGCCAGGATCCCGGGCCCGCCGGCGAACCGGTGCCCCGTGAGCACGGGCACCCCGACCGACCACGGCTCCGCGGCCGTGTCGGTGAGCGCACGCCCCGCACGGTCGACGAACGGCCCGGTCACGGCGTCGGCCACCGCGGCGCGCAGGTGGTACGAGCTCGCGAGCGAGTCGTAGGACACGAGCAGCGCCCAGCCCCCGCCGGGGCGGGGGAGGGCGAACGCCCCCTCCACCGCGCCGTTGTCGACGTGCGGGGCGCGGCGCGCGAGCAGCGTGCCCGGGTGGGCGGTGAGCCCACCGGGCACGGCGGAGGCCGCGGCGTAGTCGGCGACGAGGCCCGTGGCGGGGTCGAGCGGCAGCACGTGGAGGCCGCCGAAGAAGGACCCGTACACGAGCCAGTGTCGCTCGCCGTCGACGACGACGTTCGCGTCGATCGCGTTCGGGTGCCCGGCGCCCGCGGGCGGGTCGTGGTGCTCGCTCGCGACCACCAGCCCGCGGTCGGCCCACGGGCCGCGCGGGTGCGGCGCGGTAGCCAGCCCGATCGCCGACCGGCGCGAGCCGAACGTCGACGCCGAGTAGTACATGCGCCACGCGCCGTCTCCCGCCGGCCCGACCCGGACGACCTCCGGGGCCCACAGGCCCTCGGCGCCGGACCAGGCCGCGGCCGGTCCGGGGACGCCGTCGAGCGCCCACCCGTGGAAGTCCCACCGCACCAGGTCGGTCGAGCGCCGGACCTGGACGCCCCCGCGCACGGGGCCGTCGTAACGCGCGTCGGTCGAGAAGCACCAGTAGGTGCCGTCGTCGTCGCGCACGATCGTCGGGTCGTGCGCGTGCCGGCCGCCCCAGGCGTCGAGGTCGGCGGGCGCCTCCCGGTCGTCGACGCCGTCGTCCACGCGGTCGTCCGCGGGCGCGGCGGGGGCCTCGACGGGCGGCGCGGTCGGCCCGTCGAGCAGCTCGTCCGTCATGTCAGCCCTTCGTGCCGGTGAGCGCGACGGACTCGATGATCTGCCGCTGGAAGATCAGGAAGACCACGAGGATGGGCAGGACCGCGACGACCGAGGCCGCCATGATCAGCGGGTAGTCGCGCTGGGTCGCGTACTCCACGTTCATGTTGGCGATGACCACCTGGAGCGTCTGCTTCTCCGGCGTGTTCAGGTACAGGATCGGGGCGAGGTAGTCGTTCCAGACCGCCATGAACCACAGGATGAACTGGGCCGCGACGGCGGGCCGGATGATCGGCATGATCATGCGCCAGAAGATCTGCCAGTAGGAGGCGCCGTCGATCTTGGCCGCCTCGACCAGCGAGTCGGGCACGCTCGACAGGTACTGCCGCAGGAAGAAGATCATCACGATGTTGCCGAAGATCGCGGGCACGATCAGGGGCAGGAGCGTGTCCACCCAGCCGATCTTCGAGAACATCACGAACTGCGGGATCATGATCGTCGGGAACGGGATCATGATGCCGGTGAGCAGCCCGATGAAGATCGCGTTCTTGAACGGCATGCGCATCTTGGCCAGCGCGAACGCGGCCAGCGAGCAGGTGAGGGTGCCGATCACCGTGACGCTCAGCGACACGATGACGCTGTTCCTGATGCCGTCCAGGACGTACGAGTCGGTCCACATCCGTACGTAGGTGTCCCACTGGAGCACCTCGGGGATCCACACCGGGGGCAGCGCGAAGACCTCGAGCTTCGTCTTGAGGGACGTGGAGAACATCCACAGCAGCGGGGCGACCATGAAGATCGCGCCGGCGGCCAGGATGATCCACACGACGGTGTCGGTGAGACGGGAGCGCGCCGCGCGGCTCAGGTCCATTCGGGTCATGGTGCTCATGGCTGTCTCCGGGCCTCAGTCGATGACGAAGCTGCTGTTGCGCTTGTTCAGGCGGAACTGGATGAGCGTGATGAGGAGGATGAGGACCCCCAGCACCACCGACATCGCGGTCGCGTAGCCCATCTGCTGGTACCGGAACGCCTGCAGCCAGATGTGGTAGACGACGGACGCCGTGGAGTACTCGGGACCGCCGGTGGGCGTCATGATCTGGATCTCGATGAAGATCATCGCGCCGCCGATGACCTGGGTGACGACGAGGAAGAACGTGACGGGCTGCACCATCGGCAGGGTGATGGAGCGGAACTTCTTCCAGCCGTTCGCGCCGTCGAGCTCGGCGGCCTCGTAGAGCGAGCGCGGCACGGACTGGATGGCGGCCAGGTAGAGCAGCATCGAGTACCCGAGGCCCTTCCAGACGGCCATCATGATGATCGCGGGCTTGGCCCAGGTCGGGTCGGCCAGCCAGTTGGGCCCGTCGATGCCGAAGATCGCGAGGAACTGGTTCACGAGGCCGAAGTCGCCGTTGTACGCCCACTGCCACAGGATCGCGATCGCGGCGATGGAGGAGATCACCGGGATGTAGTAGATCGTGCGGAACGCCGTCCGGCCGATCAGCTTGCGGTTCATCATGACCGCCAGCGCGAGCGAGAGCGCCAGGCCGATCGGGATGCCGATCATGTAGAAGAACGTGTTGAACAGCGACTGGCGGAAGCGCTCGTCGCTCATGAGCGCCACGTAGTTGTCGAGGCCGATGAACTGCATCGGGCCGAGCCCGTTCCACCGGGTGAGCGACGCGTACAGCGCGTACCCGGTCGGGTAGGCGATGAAGAGCAGGTAGCCGAGCACGGGCGCGGCCACGAAGATCAGCGCCCACTTCTTCTCGTGCCGGTGGAGCCGCCTGGTTCCGCCGCCGGGGGGCTGGCGCGGCGTCGTCGCCGGTGCCGAGGTGCGAGCTCCGGTCGCGGCCGGCGTCGCGGTGGACGTCATCGCAGACTCCTTCGTCCTGAGGGTGCGGGGAGGCCGTCGCGGCCGCCGCGGGATCGCGGCGGCCGCGCGGGGAGAGCGGGTGGCGTCACGACGCGGCGGCGGCCGCGGCCGCGGCCTGCTCGGCCTGGGCGTTCGCCTGGTCGAGCAGCTCCTGCATGCGGGGCTGGACCTCCGCGAGGTACTCGGCCGCGGGCTTGTCGCCGTCGATCACCGGCTGGATGCCGACCCACAGCTCGTCGTACCACTCGCCGCCGTAGGTGTAGGAGGACGAGCCTGCGCGGCCGTAGTCCTCGGCGATGTCGAGGAACTCCTGGCGGTTCTTCGGCTTGACGCCCTCCTCGGTGGCCTCCGCGGCCCACTTCTCGGCGGTGTCGATCCGGTTCGGGATCTGGATGCTCGCGTCGACCAGCGTCTCCTGCGCGGTCTCGTCGGTGGACAGGTAGGTCGCGAGCTGGACGGCCTCGTCGGGCATGGCCGTGGTGTTGGAGACGCCGATGCCGAGGGTGCCGATCCAGGTGGCGGGCTCACCGGTCTTGCCGACCGGCCAGGGCAGCAGGTCGTACTCGAAGTCGAGCTCGTTGTACACGCTCATGTCCCACGGGCCCACCGGGAAGAAGCCGATCTCGCCCGCCATGAAGCGCTGGTAGGTGTCCAGCGTCTGCGACTGCTCGGGGTTCGGGGTGACGCCGTGCTCGTTGGTGAGGTCGGCGATGAACTGGATGGCCTCGGCGAACTCCGGGGTGTCGACCGTGACCTCGGTGAAGTCCTCGTTGGTCCAGTCGCCGCCGTTGCTCCAGACGAAGGCCTGCGAGTTCCACTGGACGTTGAGGCCGGTGCCCCACTGGTCGACCTCGCCGTCGCCGTCCGTGTCCTGGGTGAGCTTCTGGCAGATCTTGAGCCACTCGTCCCAGGTCAGGGGCTCGTCCGGGTCGGGGCGCTCGATGCCGGCCTTCTCGAGCATGTCGGCGTTGTACCCGAAGGCGAACGGGCCGATGTCCTTCGGCAGGCCGTAGAGGCGCCCCTCGGACGTGCCCTGGACGGAGCCGTCGAAGCGGTAGGAGTCGAGGCCGTACTCCCAGATGTTGTCGAGGTCGGCGCCCTGCTCGGCCACCTTGTCGGTGATGTCCATGAGGACGCCGGAGCTCACGTACGACTGCAGGCTGGCGGTCTCGATGTAGAAGACGTCCGGGACCTTGTTGCCGGCCACGGCGGCCTGGAGCTTCTGGGCGTACTGGTCGGCGGACGTGACGATCATCTTGACCTCGACGCCGGTGTCCTCGGTGAACCGGTCGATGGCCTCCTGGTAGGCGGCCTTCTCGTCCTCACCGCCACGGAACATGAACGTGAGCGTGTCGTCGGAGCTGCTGCTGCCGCCGGAGCTGCAGGCGGCGGTGCCGGCGACCGCCAGAGCGGCGACGATGCCGGCGGTCAGGCGTGACTTCCTCATCACGGGGTCCTCTCGGTCTTCCGGGTCCGGGACCCGGTGGACCGGGCCCGCGGCCGAGGCGACCTCGCCTCGGCTTTACATCGATGAAGAGCCATCGACCGGCCAACCGTGGCACGGCCCCCGGCGTGCGGTCAAGTGGCCCAGGTCACGAGAATGCAACGATGTAACGCCGCGCTGCGGCGTCCGCCCGGCGACCCCGCCCGCGCTTGACGGCGCCGTCCGACCCGGGGCATGCTCACGCTTCTACAACGATGTACAAGCGTCCGCGGCGGAGCCGGTGCGGGCGCGGCGAGGAGAACGATGCAGCACGGCGCAGCGGCGGGGCCGCCCCTGGGGTGGAACTCGTGGGACAGCTATGGCACCACGGTCACCGAGGCCGAGGTGCTGGCCAACGCCCGGTTCCTGGCCGACCGCATGGCCCAGGTCGGCTGGGACACCGTCGTCGTCGACATCCAGTGGTACGAGCCCACGGCGCGTGCCGGCGGCTACAACGACGACGCCCCGGTGCGGTTCGACGACCGCGGCTTCCTCCAGCCCGTCGTCGAGCGCTTCCCGTCGGCCGCCGCCGGCGCGGGCTTCGCCCCGCTCGCGGCGGCCGTGCACGACCTCGGGCTGCGGTTCGGCATCCACCTCATGCGCGGCATCCCCCGACGGGCCGTCGAGGCAGACCTGCCGGTGCCCGGCACCCCGTACCGCACCGGCGAGATCGCCGACCGGTCGAGCACCTGCTCCTGGAACTCCGACTGCTACGGCCTGCGGCACGACCACCCCGGCGCACAGGCCTGGCTCGACGCGATGATCGACCACGTCGTCGGCTGGGGCGTGGACTTCCTCAAGGTCGACGACATGCTCGCGCCCTACCACGCGGCCGCGATCGAGGCGCTGAGCCTCGCGGTCCGGCGCGCGGAGCTCGCGCACGGCCGCCCGGTCACGGTCTCGCTGTCACCGGGAACCGACCTCTCGCTCGCGCACCTGGAGCACCTGCGCGAGCACGCCGACCTCTGGCGCGTCTCCGACGACCTGTGGGACCGGTGGTCCGACGTCGAGGACCAGCTCGGCCGCATGGCCCGGTGGGCGCCGCACTCGGGCCCCGCCGGCTGGGCCGACGCCGACATGCTGCCGCTGGGCCGCATCGGCCTGCGGGCCGAGCGCGGCGAGCCGCGGATGAGTCTGCTCACCGTCGACGAGCGCCGCGCGCTGCTCACCCTGTGGGGCCTGGCCCGCTCGCCGCTCTTCGTCGGCGGCGACCTGCCCTCGTCCGACGACGGCACGATCGCCGACCTCGTCCACCCCGGGCTGCTCGACCTCACCCACCGTTCCGCCGACGGCCGCGAGCTGCTGCGCGAGGGGAACCGCGGGGCCGAGACGGTCGTGTGGGGCGCCGAGGGCACCGGCGCGCGTGACGGCGCCCGCTGGGCCGCCGTCTTCAGCACCGCCGACGTCGCGCGCCGCCTGCGCGTGCCGGCCGCGTCCGCGGGCCTGCCGGGCGCCCCGCTCGCGCTCACCGACGTCTGGTCCGGGGTACGCGTCGACCTCGCGCCGCCCGGCGCGGCCTCCGGCGGCGACTCCGTGCTCGACGTCGAGGTGCCAGCGCACGGCGTGCGGCTGCTGCGCCTGGACCCCGCAGACCGCCCGACCACCGACCACTCATGAGGAGCCTCATGCTGTCCGCCACCGTCACCCTCGATCCCGCGTTCGTCGTCGGGCCCGTGCGCCGCCGTACGTTCGGTTCGTTCGTCGAGCACCTCGGCCGCTGCGTGTACACCGGCATCCACGACCCCGAGCACCCGAGCGCCGACGCGGACGGGTTCCGCGGCGACGTCGTCGACCTGACCCGCGAGCTCGGCGTGAGCACGGTCCGCTACCCGGGCGGGAACTTCGTCTCCGGCTACCGGTGGGAGGACGCGATCGGCCCGGTCGCCGAGCGGCCGCGCCGGCTCGACCTCGCCTGGCACTCCACCGAGCCCAACCTCGTGGGCGTGGACGAGTTCATGCGCTGGTGCGCCAAGGCCGGCGTCGAGCCGATGATGGCCGTCAACCTCGGCACCCGCGGCGTGCAGGAGGCCCTGGACCTGCTCGAGTACTGCAACGTGCCGGGCGGCACCAACTGGTCCGACCGGCGTCGGGCCAACGGCGCCGCCGACCCGTACCGCGTGAAGATGTGGTGCCTCGGCAACGAGATGGACGGCCCGTGGCAGATCGGGCACAGGACGGCCCACGAGTACGGGCGGCTCGCCGCCGAGACGGCGCGGGCGATGCGCATGGTCGACCCCGACCTGGAGCTGGTGGTGTGCGGGTCGTCGGGCTCGGTGATGCCGACGTTCGGCGAGTGGGAGCGCGTGGTGCTCTCCGAGACGTACGAGCACGTCGACCACGTCTCGGCGCACGCGTACTACTGGGAGGAGGACGGCGACCTGGCGTCGTTCCTCGCCTCCACGGTGGACATGGACCACTTCGTGGAGTCGGTGACGGCGACCGCGGACGCCGTGCGCGCCGCCGGCAAGCACGCCAAGCGGATCAACGTCTCGTTCGACGAGTGGAACGTCTGGTACCAGAGGCGCGCCGAGTCGCGACCGCCGTCGGGCGACGACTGGCCCGTCGCCCCGGTGCTGCTCGAGGACCGGTACAACGTCGCGGACGCCGTCGTCGTGGGCTCGATGCTCATCTCGCTGCTGCGGCACACCGACCGGGTGCACGCCGCGTCGCTCGCCCAGCTCGTCAACGTCATCGCGCCGATCATGACCGAGCCGGGCGGGCGGGTCTGGAAGCAGACGATCTTCCACCCGTTCGCGCTCACCTCGCGGCACGCGAAGGGCGAGGTGCTGCGGCTCGCGGTGGACTCGCCCGTGCACTCCACGGCGAGGTTCGGCGACGTTGCGACGCTCGACGCGGTCGCCACGCACGACCCGGAGACCGGCGAGGTGGTGCTGCTCGCCACCAACCGGTCCGTCACCGAGGACGTCGTGCTCGACGTCGACCTACGCGGCTTCCCGGGGCTGCGCGTCGTCGAGGCGCTCACGCTGGCCAACCCCGACCACACGTGGTCCGCCACCGCCGACGACGACACGTCCGTGCTGCCGCGGGCGAACACGACCGCGAAGGTCGCCGACGACCGGGCGCGCGCCGAGCTGCCGCCCGTGTCGTGGTCGATCGTCCGCCTGGGCCGGGCGTAGGGCTCGTGCGTCAGGAGCGCAGGACGACCTCGCGACCGCGACGACTCCGGGCGACGACGGCGGCCGCGCTGGCCGTCGTCGT
>NZ_BAAAPM010000003.1:257869-308572 GCF_039531145.1 Isoptericola hypogeus | reverse complement strand
CGCTCGGCGTCGCCCGGCCGTGGGTCGCGGCGCCCGAGGCGCTGGAGCTGACGGGCGACCTCGCCGCCCACGACCCGGCGCTCGTCGTCGGGGACGACGGCGAGCCGTGGTTCGTGTACTCCACCGGCGACGTGCGGGTGAGCTTCGGGGCGCCGCAGATCCGGCGGTCCGACGACGGCGGTCGGACCTGGGAGATGGTCGGCACCGCCTGGGACGCCTCCGGCGACCCGGCGTGGGTGCGCGACGAGATCGACGGCGTCGAGAACTTCTGGGCGCCGGAGCTCGTGGAGCACGACGGCACCTGGTACCTGTACTACTCCGCGTCGACGTTCGGCTCGAACGACTCGGCGATCGGGCTGGCCACCGCGACGATGCTGGACCCCGACGACCCGGACTTCGGCTGGACCGACCGGGGCATGGTGATCCGCTCGCACGCGGGCGAGGACCACTTCAACGCCATCGACCCCGCGGTCGTCACCGGCGCCGACGGCAACCCGTGGCTGTTCTTCGGGTCGTTCTGGGGCGGCATCCAGATGGTGCCGCTGGAGTGGCCGAGCGGGAAGGTCGCGCCCACCGGACGCGCGGCCGCAGAGCCCGTCACGGTCGCCACCCGGTCCGGCGTGCCGGACCCGGCGATCGAGGCGCCGTACGTCGTGGAGCGGGACGGCTGGTACTACCTGTTCGTGTCGTGGGACCGGTGCTGCTCCGGCGTCGACTCGACGTACTCCGTCCAGGTGGGTCGCTCCCGCGACGTCACCGGGCCCTACCTCGACCGGGACGGGGTGGACATGGCGCTCGGCGGCGGCTCGCCGGTGCTCGCGTCGTCGGGGTCGATGATCGGCCCGGGCGGGCAGTCGCTCTCGAAGGGCTGGCTGGGCTACCACTTCTACGACGGCGACGACGGCGGCGCGCACCGGCTGGCGATCCAGCGTCTGGCGTGGCAGGACGGCTGGCCGGTCGCGACCCCCACCGCCGGTTGAGCTCGTCGAAACCAAGGACCCTGGTCTCGACAAGCTCGACCGACGGACGCCGCACCATCGACCGGCGGCGTCGTGCCGCTGTTAGGATCGCGAGGGTCGCGACTGGCGTACAGGTGGATCACCACCGGGGAGCGGCACGCTGTGCAGACGACGGGTCGTTCGCCTGGGCCCGTTCGCTCGCTGACGACATTGCCCGACCACTCGATGGCCGGCCATTGCCGGCCGACCGCCGTCCGACACAGCAGGAGAACGCCGCATGAGCACTCCCGACCCCATGAACGCGCCCCTCGCGGAGCTCGACCCCGAGATCGCCGCAGTCCTCGACGGTGAGCTGGCCCGCCAGCGCGACACCCTCGAGATGATCGCGTCGGAGAACTTCGTCCCGCGCGCGGTGCTGCAGGCGCAGGGCTCCGTCCTGACGAACAAGTACGCCGAGGGCTACCCGGGCCGCCGCTACTACGGGGGCTGCGAGCAGGTCGACATCGCGGAGAACCTCGCGATCGCGCGGGCCCAGGAGCTGTTCGGGGCGGAGGCCGTGAACGTCCAGCCGCACTCGGGCGCTCAGGCCAACGCCGCCGTGCTGCACGCGCTCATCAACGCGGGCGACAAGATCCTCGGCCTCGAGCTGGCGCACGGCGGCCACCTCACGCACGGCATGAAGATCAACTTCTCCGGCAAGCTCTACGACGTCGGCGCGTACGGTGTCGACCCGACGACGCACCGCATCGAGATGGACGAGGTGCGCAAGCGCGCCCTCGAGCACCGCCCGGACGTCATCATCGCCGGCTGGTCCGCGTACCCGCGCCAGCTCGACTTCGCCGCGTTCCGCGAGGTCGCGGACGAGGTCGGCGCCAAGCTGTGGGTCGACATGGCGCACTTCGCCGGACTGGTGGCCGCGGGCCTGCACCCGAGCCCCGTGCCGCACGCCGACGTCACCTCCTCCACCGTGCACAAGACCATCGGCGGCCCGCGCTCCGGCTTCATCCTGAGCAAGGAGGAGTACGCCAAGAAGATCAACTCGGCCGTGTTCCCGGGCCAGCAGGGCGGTCCGCTCATGCACGTCATCGCGGCCAAGGCGGTGGCGTTCAAGATCGCCGGCACGCAGGAGTTCCGCGACCGTCAGGAGCGCACGCTGCGCGGCGCGCAGATCATCGCGGAGCGCCTGTCCCAGGCCGACGTCACCTCCCAGGGGGTCTCGGTGCTCACCGGCGGCACCGACGTGCACCTGGTGCTCGTCGACCTGCGGAACTCGTCGCTCGACGGCCAGCAGGCCGAGGACCTCCTGCACGACGCCGGCATCACCGTGAACCGCAACGCCGTGCCGTTCGACCCGCGCCCGCCGCGCGTCACGTCGGGCCTGCGCATCGGCACGCCGGCGCTCGCCACGCGCGGGTTCGGCGACGCCGAGTTCACCGAGGTCGCGGACATCATCGCGGTCGCGCTGCGCGACGGAGCGTCCGCCGACGTCGACGCGCTCGCGGCGCGCGTCGCGAAGCTCACCGCCGACTTCCCGCTCTACCCCGGCCTGCAGCAGTGACGGCCCGCGTCCTGGACGGCAAGGCGACCGCGGCCGCGATCAAGGCGGAGCTGCGTGAGCGCGTCACGGCGCTGCGCGAGCGGGGCGTCGTCCCCGGCCTCGGCACGTTGCTCGTGGGCGAGGACCCGGGCTCGCAGTGGTACGTCGCGGGCAAGCACCGCGACTGCGCCGAGGTGGGGATCTCCTCCCTCCGGGAGGACCTGCCGGCGGACGCCTCGCAGGCCGACATCGAGGCGGCCGTGCGCCGCCTCAACGACGACCCCGCGTGCACCGGCTTCATCGTCCAGCTCCCGCTCCCGAAGGGCATCGACACCAACCGCGTGCTCGAGCTGGTCGACCCCGACAAGGACGCCGACGGCCTGCACCCGACGAACCTCGGGCGTCTCGTCCTGCGCGTCAACGAGGAGGTCACGTCGCCGCTGCCCTGCACGCCGCGCGGCATCATCGACCTGCTGCTGCGGCACGACGTCGACCTCGCGGGCAAGGAGGTCGTGGTGCTGGGCCGCGGCGTCACCGTGGGGCGGCCCATCGGGCTGCTGCTCACGCGCCGCGCCGTCAACGCGACGGTCACGCTCACGCACACGGGCACGCGCGACCTGGAGGCCCTGGTCCGGCGGGCCGACGTCGTCGTCGCGGCGGCCGGGGTGAAGGGCATCGTCCGCGCCGACATGGTCAAGCCCGGCGCCGTGCTCATCGACGTCGGCGTCTCGCGCGAGACCGACCCCGAGACGGGGAAGTCCCGCGTCGTCGGCGACATCGACCCGGCGGCCCGCGAGGTCGCGTCCTGGTACTCGCCCAACCCGGGCGGCGTCGGGCCGATGACGCGCGCGATGCTGCTGGCCAACGTCGTGGACACCGCGGAGCGTCAGGCCGGCTGACCGGCCCCGCCGGTCGTCCCGCCGAGCCCGGGCCCGTCGTCCCTCCGGGGCGCCGGGCCCGGGCTCGTCCGTCATCATGAGCCCATGACCGCGAAGAGCCAGCAGGGATGGACGGGCGAGCCGGGCGAGCTGCTCCGGGTGGGTGCGGGGTTCCGGCTGGCGGACGTCGACCCGGACGCCACGCCCGGGTACGACGGGAAGAAGCCGGACGGCGCTGCCGACCTCCGCGCCGGCGCCCAGCAGCTCGACGACCTGCAGGAGCGCCTCTACGCCCAGAGCGTCGAGGACCCCTCCGCGCCGTCGGTGCTGCTGATCCTCCAGGCCATGGACTCGGCCGGCAAGGGTGGCATCGTGCGCCACGTCATCGGCGCGACCGACCCGCAGGGCATCCGTCTGAAGGCCTTCAAGAAGCCGACCCCCGAAGAGCTCGGCCACGACTTCCTGTGGCGGGTCGAGAAGGAGGTTCCCGAGGCCGGGTACATCGGCGTCTTCGACCGGTCGCACTACGAGGACGTCCTCATCGGGACGGTCCGCGAGCTCGCCCCCGCCGACGAGATCGAGCGCCGCTACGGCGCGATCAACGCGTTCGAGGAGGGGCTGGCGGCGCGCGGCGTCCGCATCCTCAAGGTCATGCTCCACATCTCGTACTCCGAGCAGAAGTCGCGGCTCATGAAGCGCCTCGAGCGGCCCGACAAGCACTGGAAGTACACGCCGGGGGACGTCGACGAGCGTCTGCTGTGGCCGCGGTACATGGACGCGTACCAGACCGTCCTCGACCGGACGTCGACCGGCCACGCGCCCTGGCACGTGGTGCCCGCGAACGCGAAGTGGTACGCGCGGCTCGCCGTGCAGGCGCTGCTCCTGGACGCCCTGGAGGAGATCGACCCGCAGTGGCCCGCCGCCACCTACGACGTCGCGAAGGAGAAGGAGCGCCTCGCGGCCACGTGACGGCCGCGTCGCTACGTCGCCGGCTCGGGCTCGACGTCGTCGGGCAGGTTGGCGTCCAGCGGCTCGCGGTCGGTCTTGGTCCATCCGCGCTGCCCCCTCAGCTCACGGATGAGCGAGACGGTGATGACCGGCCAGAGCAGCCACGTGTAGAACATGTACGGGAACAGCCCGAAGACGGCGCGCAGCAGCGGGCGGCGCCCCGGCTCGGTCGTCATGAGCAGGGACAGGAAGCTCGGCACGAGAGTCAGGGTCGCGAAGAACACCAGGGACGGCCACCAGCCCGAGTAGAACGGCACGTCGCCGAACAGCCAGAACACGAGCGACAGCACCAGGCCGAGCCCCATGAGCAGCTGCAGCAGGGGCATGAGCAGGTAGGCGAGGTGGTCGAGCTTCGCGCCGATCGACACGGGCGCGCGGAACGCCCGGCCGACCAGGCTGAACGCCTGCCAGTTGCCCTGCGCCCAGCGGACGCGCTGCTTGAACAGCCGGCGCAGCTGCGTGACGCCCTGCTGGTCCACGCTGGTGAGCACCGTCTGGCCGCCGCGCCAGCCCGCGTGGATCATCCGCACCCCGATGTCCTGGTCCTCGGTGAGCCGGTCGCGCCAGGGGCCGCGCTCGATCCCGGCGGGCAGCTTCTCGGTGACGACGACGTCGTCCAGCGCCGCGAGCCGCACGTACTGGCCGTTGCCGCCCATGTTGGCCGTGCCCCACGCGGCGCGGCCGAGCTGGTAGACGTACGCCATGACGCCGAACTCGACGTCCTGGGCCCAGGTGAGGTAGTGCCGCCGGTTGTAGATGCGCACCAGCGCCTGAACGCCGCCGACCCGCTCGTCGGTGAAGTTGCCGGCCAGGGCCGCCGGTGCGTCCGGCGGGATGCGGCCGTCGGCGTCGACGACGCCGACGATCACCTGCGTCGTCGGCCAGTCGGCGTACCGGCCGGAGAGGACCTCGTCGTGCACGAACTCCCAGGCGTCGTCGAGCCCTGCCGACTTGCCCACCCGGGCGTTCGGGAGCTCGCGGCGCAGCACCTGCAGCTCGGGCACCTCGGCACGCAGCGCGGCGAGGACCTCGGGAGTGCGGTCGTCCGACCCGTCGTCGATCACGACGATCGCCTTGTGCGTGGCCTCGACGGCGACGAGCCGGCTCACGCTGTCGGCGATCGTCACCTCCTCGTTCAGCGCCGGGACGACGAAGACCCACAGGTAGTCCGACTCGTGGGCCCGCTCGACGGCCCTGCGCTGCCGGCGGCGCTCGAACCAGGCGCGCACCACGAGCCAGACGATCATCACGACCGTGACCAGCGTCAGGGCGAGCAGGAACCACATGAGCACCTGCACCGCAGGCGGCATGCCGCGGTACGGGTCCCACCAGGGTGCGGTCGTCGCGACGGTGCTCGCAGCGAGGGTCACTCGGCCACCACGTCGGTCGGGCCGTCGGACGTGAGCGGCTGGAGGACCACGTCCTCGAGCTCGGCCCGGTCGTGCTCGAGCGTCACGTCGTCGCGCTCGAACGTCGGTCCGTCGAGGGCGTCCGTGCGGTGGAAGCCGGCCCACTCCAGCACCTCGGACCGGACGAAACCGGGCCCCGAGCTGCGGGGCACGGGCGAGTTGAAGACGAGGTGCTCGACGGCGGCGACGATGCGCTCTGCGGCGTGGCCGTCGCCGTACGGGTTCGGCTGCCGGGAGAACGCGGCCCGGGCCTCCGGGTCGTCGAGCACCCTGGTGGCCGACGCCACGATCCTCTCGGTGTCGGTGCCCACCAGCTCGAGCGTGCCCGCCTCGACGCCCTCGGTGCGCTCCGTCGTCGCCCGGGTCACCAGCACGGGCACGCCCAGCGCCGGGGCCTCCTCCTGGATGCCGCCGGAGTCGGTGATCACCAGGGTCGACCGGGCGAGCAGCCGGCCGAACGGCTTGGCCTCCATGGGGCTGGTGAGCGTCACGGCGGGGAGGCCTTCCAAGACCTCCCGGACCGTCGCCGCGACCGTCGGGTTCGGGTGCACCGGGATGACGAACCGCACCTCGGGGTGCGTCTCGGTGAGGCGCCGCACCGCCCGGGCGATGTTCGCGATCCCCTCGCCCCAGTTCTCCCGGCGGTGCGCGGTGACCGTGATGACGGGGGACGTCGTGTCGGTCTCCAGCCAGTCCAGCTCCGGCCGGTCGTAGGGGACGCTCCGCTTCGCCGTCCACTGCAGGGCGTCGATGCCGGTGTTGCCCGTGACGAAGGTCCGTCCGATCTCGACGCCCTCGCGCACGAGGTTCTGCACGTTGGCGCGCGTGGGTGCCGCGTGGAACGACGCAACGCGACCGATGAGCTGGCGGTTGAGCTCCTCGGGGAAGGGCTCCAGCGTGGTGCCCGTCCGGAGGCCCGCCTCGACGTGCAGCACGGGGATGCGCAGGTGGAACGCCGTGATGGCGGCGGCCGCGGCGCTGGAGGTGTCCCCGTGCACGATGCAGCCCGCGGGGTAGTGGTCGACCTTGACCCGGCCGGTGATGTGCGCGGGGGGAGGTCCGTATCGCCGGAGGATGAACTCGTCCAGGCCCGCGACGACGCTGGAGGTGAGCTGGTTGAGGGTGAGGCCGGGCCGGCCGACGCCCAGGTCGGCCGCGACCTCGCATCCCGTGGTCTCGAGGACGTAGTCGACGAGCTCCTTGTGCTGCCCGGTGGTGACGACGACCGGCCGGAGGCGCGGGTGCTCCTGCAGGCGCTGGATCAGGGGGAAGAGCTTGATCGCCTCGGGGCGGGTGCCCAGCACGACCAGGATCTCGGGGCTGACGGGAAGCGGCATGTCATCTACCTTCGTCGAACGCGGTCGGAGCGGGGCGCACCGACACCGATGAATTTCCACCGGCCCGGGCGTCGCTAGGGATGACCCGCCGTCCGGCCCGTGGCCGGGCGGTCAGCGCATCCGAGGAGGCACCGCCATGGCGACCGCACGCGCGCACCTGTGGTTCGGCAACAACCAGGCCCACGAGGCCGCTCGGTTCTACGCCGAGCACATCCCGGGATCGACGGTGGAGTCGGAGCTCGTCGCCCCGGAGGGCGTCCCCGGCGCCGAGCCGGGCGCGCCCTTCATCGTCGAGTTCACCGTAGCCGGGCTTCCTGTGACCGGCCTGAACGCCGGCCCGGAGTTCCACCTGAACGAGGCCTTCAGCTTCTACCTGCGGGTCGACTCCCAGGAGGAGGTGGACCGCTACTGGGAGATCCTCACGGCCGACGGCGGCGAGCCCGGCCCCTGCGGGTGGTGCAAGGACCGGTTCGGCATCTCGTGGCAGGTGATCCCCAAGCAGCTCGAGGAGCTCTGCGGCGACTACACCACCGATGCCAACAAGCGCGCGATGGACGCGATGCTGAAGATGGGCAAGATCGAGGTCCCGGTGCTGGAGGCCGCCTACCGCGGCCAATGACGACGGTGGGCGGGTCGTGACGACTCTCACGCGCCGTCTCGCGCCCGGCTCCGCAGGGACCGATGGCGGCATGTGATGGGCGTCGTGGACGCGACCGAAGGTCGATGGCGGGTGTGATGAGATTGCGGCGTGCTGACCGTCGCCACCGCCAACGTCAACGGCATCCGTGCCGCCTTCCGCCGTCGCATGGACACCTGGATCGCCACCCGCACGCCCGACGTCCTGCTGCTGCAGGAGGTCCGCGCCCCCGAGGAGCTGACGCGCGAGCACCTCGACGGCTGGCACGTCGCCCAGCAGGTCAGCGAGCTCAAGGGGCGCGCTGGCGTCGCCGTCGCGTCGCGCCTGCCGCTGCACGCGGTGCGCGTCGGTCTCGCGGCGCACGGCCCGGCGGGGGAGCCGGAGCCGCCGGTGGACACGGGCCGGTGGGTCGAGGCCGACGTCGAGCTCCCCGGCGGCGGCCTCCTCACCGTCGTCTCGGCGTACCTGCACTCCGGGTCCACCGGCCCGGGCCAGGAGCACACGATGGCGGCGAAGTACGCGCACCTCGACAAGGTCACGGCGCGCCTCGCGGAGCTCGCCGTCGTCGACCACCCGGTGCTGGTGGCCGGCGACCTCAACATCGCCCACCGGAACGTGGACATCGCGAACTGGAAGGGCAACCTCAAGAACGCGGGCTTCCTGCCGGCCGAGCGGGCGTACGTCGACCGCTGGCTCGACGAGCAGGGCTGGGCCGACCTCGGCCGCGCGCACGGCGGCGAGGGCCCCGGCCCGTTCACGTGGTGGTCGTGGCGCGGGCAGTCGTACGTCGGTGACCGGGGGTGGCGCATCGACTACCAGCTTGCCAACCCGGCCCTCGCGCCGCGCGCCGTCAAGGTCGAGGTCGACCGCGCGCCCACGTACGACGAGCGGTGGAGCGACCACGCGCCCGTTGTCGCCACCTACGACCTGTAGCTCCCCGGTGTTGGGAGAGCGTGTTGTGAGCATGATTTTGGCCCTGTTCCGGGACCGGAACAGGGCCAAAATCATGCTCACAACACGCCCAGGGGGACGGCTCAGCCGCGGCCGCGCGGGAACATGGCCCGCAGCACGGCGTCGTGCACGTCAGTGTTGAGCTGCGCGCCACCGAGCCGCTCAGCGCCCGGGCCCTGGGCCGTCAGCGGGGTCGCCTCGCCCGTGTGCCCGCCGGTCGTCCAGTCGACGGTGAACTCGAGGTCCGTGCCGGGGATCGGGAACGGCCCGTCCTCCGCCGTCGCCCCCGCGCCGGACTCGTCCTCGGCGTCGACGTTCTCGATGGCCAGCCCGCCCGTCGCGTGGTCGCCCACCACGAGCACCAGCGTGTCGGGGTGCTCGCGCTGGAACTCCAGGGCCAGCGCCACCGTGTCGTCGAGCGCCTGCCCCGCCTCGATGGTGCGGGTCGCGTTGCTGCGGTGCGCGAACTCGTCGATCGCCTCCTCCTCGAGCAGGAGGAAGAACCCGTCGCGGTCGCGTGACAGGACGTCCAGGGCCGTCGCGGCCATGTCCACGAGCGGGACCTCGGGGGAGTACAGGTCGCCCTCGCCCTCGTTGCGCTGCTCGAACATCTCCTCGTTCGCGAACAGGCCGAGCAGCCGGCGCCCTTCGGCGTCCGCGAGCCCGTCGGCGTCGCTCACGTAGGTGTAGCCGAGCCGCTGCGCCCGCTCCACGAGGTTGCCCTCGGTGCCCTTGCTCTGCTCCGTCGGGTCCTTCGCCGGGTTGTCCGCCCACGCCCCCGGCTCGCCGGCCGGGAACCACCAGTCCTCGCCGCCGCCGAGGAGGACCTCCGGCCGGGGGCCGTCGAGGAACTGCCGTGCGATCTCGCTCTGGTCGGCGCGGTCCGGCACGTGCGCACCGAAGGCGGCGGGGCTGGCGTCGGTGATCTGGGCGGTGGTCACGAGACCCGTGGCCTTGCCCGCGCGCTCCGCCCGCTCCAGCAGGGTGGGCACCGGGTCGCCGTCCGCGTCGACGCCGACGGCGCCGTTGTACGTCCGCACGCCGCTCGCGAAGGCCGTCGCGCCGGCGGCGGAGTCGGTGACCGCGTCCTCGGGGTCCGCCGAGTCCGTGGCCGTCCAGCCCGCGTGCTCCAACGAGTCCATGACGAGCTGGTCGTCCTTGCCCACTGTGGCGACCCGGACCAGCTCCCGGGCCGACAGGCCCATCCCGTCGCCCTGGATGAAGATGACGTTGCGGGCACGGTCGCGATGGCCGTGCCCGTCGTCCCGGTCTCCGTAGCGTGCCGCGGACCGGTCTCCCGCGCCGTCGTGCTGCGCGGCGTCGTACGACAGCGTCGACCCGACCGCCGCGCCCGCGGCGGCCAGGATCGTCGCGCCCGCGGCCCCGGCCCTGAGCAAACCCTTGCGTGCAGCCATCGCCCCTCCTCGAAGGATCGGGCCGACGGCTCCGGTGCCGCCGGACCACGGGCACCGTAAGCACGCCCGGGGGATGCACGCCCGGCGGTCGAGTCCTGCTCGACCGCCGGGTAGGGGTGTCAGGCGGTACGGCCCGCCGCCGCGGACGGCGGGGCCAGCAGGAAGCCGGGCGCGCGCAGGCCGGCGTCCTCGAACGCCCGCTGGACGCCGGCGACGACCCGCTCGACCTCGCCGGCGCGCACGAGCGCGATGGTGGAGCCGCCGAAGCCGCCGCCGGTCATGCGCGCGCCGAGCGCGCCGGCCGCGAGCGACGCGTCGACGGACAGGTCCGTCTCGGTGACGGTGACGTCGTAGTCGTCGCGCAGCGAGGCGTGGGAGGCGTTCATGAGCGGGCCGACGTCGGCCACGCGGCTGCCGCGCACGAGGTCCGCGAACTCGGCCGTGCGGGCGGTCTCCGTGACGACGTGGCGCACGCGGCGGCGCAGCACGTCGTGCGGGTCGTGGGGTGCGAGGGCGGCGAGAGCGTCGTCCAGACCCTCGGGGGCGATCGCCCGGAGGTTCGGCACACCCAGCAGGCGGGCCGCCTCCTCGCACGACGCGCGGCGCTCGGCGTACTGACCGTCGACGAGCTGGTGCGGGGCACGAGTGTCGATGACGAGCAGCTCCAGGCCCTCGGACGCGAGGTCGAAGGGGATAGCCGACGCGTTCTCGAGGGCGGTGAGCTCCGGCCGGCAGTCCAACAGCAGCGCGTGGCCGGGCCCGCAGCGCAGCGACGCCGCCTGGTCCAGCCCGCCCGTGGCGGCCCCCGCGATCTCGTTCTCCGCGCGCACGCACGCGGCGGCGAGCTCGACCCGCCCCGCGTCGTGGCCCAGGCCCAGGCCCAGCAGCTCGTCGAGCGCCACGGCGAACGCGCACTCGAGGGACGCCGAGCTGGACAGGCTCGCGCCGAACGGCACGCACGAGTCGACGACGGCGTCGAATCCGCGCACGTCGTGCCCGGCCTGCGCCAGCGCCCACGCGACGCCCGCCACGTACGAGCCCCAGCCCGTCACCGCGCCCGGTGCGACGTCGCGCAGCCGCGCCTGCCACGGCTCGTCGGTCTGCGCCGACGCCACCCGCACGGTGTCGTCGTCGCGCAGGCGGACCGCGACGTAGGTGCGGTGCGGCAGCGCGGTCGGCAGGCACAGCCCGGCGTTGTAGTCCGTGTGCTCGCCGATGAGGTTCACGCGGCCCGGCGCGGACCAGACGCCGGCGGGCTCCCCGCCGTCCGGCCCGAAGGTCCGGGCGAACAGGTCGCGGACGCGCCGCGCGCCGTCGTCGTCGGACCAGGACTCGAGCCACTCGGGCGTGCTCATGGCAGGGCAGCTCCTTCGCGAGCGAGGGTGGGAGGGCACCGTCGTGCCACGGGCGAGGGTATCGCGGCCGGTGCGCGGCCGGTGCGCGGCGCGGCGCGAGGTCCGTTCCTGCGCGCGGCCCCGCCTCAGCCCGAGACGGGAGTGAGGCCGAGGTTCATGCCGGCCAGCCCGCGGGTGCGCCGCGCGAGCGACCGGGCGACGTCGCGCAGCACGAGGGCGCCGGGGGAGTCCGGGTCGGACAGGACGACGGGCGTGCCGTCGTCGCCCGCGGCGCGGACGGCGACGTCGAGCGGGACCTGGCCGAGCAGCGGCACGTCCGATCCGACGACGGCGGTGAGGCGGTCGGCCACACGCTGGCCGCCGCCGGAGCCGAAGACCTCCAGCCGCGAACCGTCCGGCTGCTCCAGCCACGACATGTTCTCCACGACCCCGACCACGCCCTGGGACGTCTGCGTCGCGATGGACCCGGCCCGCTCGGCGACCTCGGCGGCGGCGGCCTGGGGCGTCGTGACGACCACGATCTCGCTGCCGGGCAGGAGCTGCGCCACCGAGATCGCGATGTCGCCGGTGCCGGGCGGCAGGTCGAGCAGGAGCACGTCGAGGTCGCCCCAGAACACGTCGGCGAGGAACTGCTCGAGCGCGCGGTGCAGCATCGGCCCGCGCCACACGACCGGCTGGCCCGCGGGCACGAACATCCCGATAGAGACGACCTTGACGCCGTGCTCGATGGGCGGCAGCAGCATCGAGTCCACGCGGGTGGGCTGCCGGTCGACGCCGAGCATGCGGGGGATGGAGAAGCCGTAGATGTCGGCGTCCACCACGCCGACGGACAGGCCGTCGGCCGCCATCGCCGCCGCCAGGTTGGCCGTCACCGACGACTTGCCGACACCACCCTTGCCCGACGCGATCGCGTACACCTTGGTGAGCGACCCGGGCTGGGCGAACGGGATCACGGGGTCGCCGGTGCCGCCGCGCAGGCGGGAGCGCAGCGCCGCGCGCTGCTCGGGGGTCATGACGCCGAGCTCGACGTCCGCGCCCGTTACGCCCTCGACCGCCTCCGTCGCCGCCGTGACCTCACGCACCAGCGTGCTCTTCATCGGACACCCCGCGACGGTGAGGTCGATGCCGACGGTGACGCGAGCGCCGTCGTGCACCTCGACCGAGCGCACCATGTCCAGCTCGGTGATGGGGCGGCGGATCTCCGGGTCCACGACGGACGCGAGCGCCGCGCGCACGCGGTCGACCAGGTCGGTCGGGGTGGGGTTGCTCATGGGTCGATCCTACGAGCGAGCCGGCGGCGGCCGGCCCGCCCTGGCGGCGGCCCCGTCGGCTAGCGTCGGTCCGTGGCCATGACGATCGCGACGATCCGCCGATACCCGGTCAAGTCGATGGGCGGCGAGGCGCTGGACGCCGTGCTCGTCGACGAGCGCGGGCTCGAGGGCGACCGCTGGTTCGCCGTCGAGGACGACGACGGGCGCTTCGCGTCCGCGAAGAGCACGCGGCGCTTCCGCCGGCGGGACGCCGTCCTCGACTACGCGGCGGCGACGTCGCCGGGCGGCGGCGTCGTGGTGACCGGCGGCGCGGGGCGTTGGGAGGTCGGCGACCCGCGGCTGGACGCGGCGCTGTCCGCGGCCACGGAGGTGGCGGTGCGGGTGACGCCGGAGTCGGGCGTCCCGCACCAGGACGGCGGCGGCGTGTCCCTCGTCGGATCCGCGACGCTGGCGTGGTGCGCGGAGCGCTGGGGCCTCGATGCCGACCCCCGCCGCCTGCGCGTCAACCTCGTGGTCGCCACGTCCGAGCCGTTCGTCGAGGAGTCCTGGGTCGGGCGCGACGTGGCCGTCGGCGCCGCCGTGCTGCGGGTCGCCGAGCGCGTGGAGCGCTGCCGCACCGTGGACCTCGACCAGGACGGCGCCCGGGCGCGGGGCCGGTGGCTCGCGCCGCTCGGCCGGGAACGCGACACGTGCCTTGCCGTCTACGCCGACGTCCTCGGGACCGTGCGAGTCGGCGACGCCGTCAGCGTGCCCTGACCCCTCCCGGTTCGGCCGCGCCCGTGAGCAGCGTGCTGGCGCGTCGCGCCACGTCGCCGACGTCCGCCGGCAACGAGGTGTCCACCCGGAGCACGGGCCCGAGGCCCAGGGGCTCGGGGTCGATGCCCCACGCCGCCCAGTCGGCGGTCCTGTCACGCCCGTCGTCGTGCACGGCGTGCCGCCGCGGGCGCGCCCGGTAGCGCCGCTCGGCGAGCGCCGGCGGGACGTCGCACCACACCTCGACGACGGCCCCCGCACCGGCGGTCGCCAGGCCACGCCGGGCGTGCTCCAGGTCGCGCGGACGGAACCACCACGACTCGACGACGACGCACGGCAACGGCGCCGCCGCGAGCCGCCACACGGCCTCCATCGCGGCTGCCCCGAGGAGCGCCCCGGCGCGGCGGTCGACGGCATCGGCGAGCGCCTCCTTGACGGTGTCCTTCGAGAGGCACGGCACGCCGAGGCGCTCGCTGAGCGGCCGCGCGAGCGTCGTCTTGCCCGACCCCGGCAGCCCGTTCACCAGCACGACCTGCTGCGACATGCCGTCTCCATCCGTTTCTCGGGGCGTGCGATCGCGGCCGGCGCGGTTGCGCTGAGCCCGCCGAAGGCTGCGCCCGTCAGGACGGCGACTGCTCGCGGCCTCGCCCGCCGTCCTTCTCCTCGAGCTCCTCGAGGAGGTTGCGGATCTCCGAGCGGACGAAGTCGCGGGTGGCGACCTCGCCCAGCGCGGTCCGCAGGGCCGCCATCTCGCGGGCCAGGTACTCCGTGTCGGCGAGGTTGCGCTCGGCGCGCTGCCGGTCCTGCTCGGCGGTGACCCGGTCGCGGTCGTCCTGCCGGTTCTGCGCGAGCAGGATCAGCGGCGCCGCGTAGCTGGCCTGCAGCGACAGCATGAGGGTCAGCGCGGTGAACCCGTTCGCGGCGCTGTCGAAGCGCAGCGCCTCCGGCCCCCACGAGTTCCACGCGAGCCAGACGATGCAGAACACCGTGAGGTAGATGAGGAACCGCGGGGTGCCGAGGAAGCGGGCGATCCCTTCGGTGGCCTTGCCGACGGCGTCCTGGTCCATCTGCGGGCGCGGGATGAACGAGCGGCGGAACTCCTTCGGCTGGTCGAGGCGGTCAGCCACGCGGCACCTCCTCGAGGTCCTCGTCGACGTGCTCGCGCCAGTCGTCGGGGAGGATGTGGTCGAGCACGTCGTCCACCGAGACCGCGCCGAGCAGGCGCTTCTCGCCGTCGAGCACCGGCAGCGCGAGCAGGTCGTAGGCGGCGAGCAGGCGCGTCACCCGGCCCACGGGCGCCTCGGGCGTGAGCCACTCCGTGTCCCGGTCGAGCACCGACCCGACCGACTCGTGCGGCGGCTCGCGCAGCAGCCGCTGGAAGTGCGCGACGCCGAGGAACCGGCCCGTCGGGGTCTCCAGCGGCGGCCGCGCCACGAACACCATCGAGGCCAGCGCCGGGGGCAGGTCCTGCCTGCGGATCTGCGCGAGCGCCGTCGCGATCGTCGTCTCCGGGCCGAGGATCACCGGCTCGGTCGTCATGAGGCCGCCCGCGGTGTCCTCGTCGTAGCTGAGCAGGCGGCGCACGTCCTTCGCCTCCTCCGGCTCCATGAGCTCCAGGAGGCGCGCGGCCTGCTCGTCGGGCAGCTCGTTCAGCAGGTCGGCGGCGTCGTCGGGCTGCATGGCCTCCAGGACGTCGGCCGCGCGGGGGGCCTCTAGGCGGGACAGGATCGCGACCTGGTCGTCCTCCGGGAGCTCCTCGAGGACGTCGGCGAGGCGCTCGTCGTCGAGGGCCGTCGCGACCTCCTGGCGGCGGGCGTCGCCCAGCTCGTGGAGGGCGTCGGCCAGGTCGGCCGGGCGCATGTCCTCGTAGGCCTCGAGCAGCTTGGCGGCCCCCTGCTCCTGCGTGGATCCGGCGAGCCCGGTCACGGCGCCCACCGGCACGACGAGCGTCTCGCCGCGCCGTCGCAGCGTCAGGCCCCGGGCGTGCTGGCCGCGCCGGACGAAGAGCTGGTCCACCAGCCAGTCGCCCGTGCGCTGCCGGATGATCGACAGGTCCTCGACGGTGGCCTCGCCCGAGCCGTCCGTGAGCCGCACGCGGCGGTCCAGCAGCTCGCCCAGCACCAGCGACTCCATCGCCCGCTGCTCGAAGCGGCGCATGTTGAGCAGCCCGGTGGAGATCACCTGACCGGCGTCGATGCTCGTGACCCTGGTCAGGGGCAGGAAGACGCGCCGCCTGCCGGGCACCTCGACGACGAGCCCGACCGCCCGCGGGGCGCCCTTGGCGCGGACGAGGACGACGACGTCGCGCACCCGCCCCACCTCGTCCCCGATCGGGTCGAAGACCTGGGTGCCGGCGAGGCGTGCCACGAAGACCCTGGTTGCCGCGCTCACTGCGTCCCCTCCTTGCGAGTTCGCTGCGGTGCCTCGCTGCGGCACACCTCGTTCCTCGGCGTACCTCCGCGGGGGCTCCTCGCGTCCACGCGGGTCAGCCTACGCGGGACGGCGCCGTCGGTCCTGGTAGGCGGGCTGCGCGCGGGGCGTGCGGCCCGCTGATGTGGTGGTGCCGCCGGTCGGGGTGGTACAGACTGTGCGAATGACCTTCAGCAGGCCGAACGCTGTGCCCCGCGTCCCCACCCCGCCGCGCGGCGACGAGGTCGCCGCCTTCGACACTTACCTCGAGGCCCAGCAGGCGGTCGACTACCTGTCGGACAACAAGTTCCCCGTCGAGCACGTGACGATCGTCGGCACGGACCTGCGCATGGTGGAGCGCGTCACCGGCCGGCTCAGCTACGGGCGCGTGGCGCTCGCGGGCGCGCTGTCCGGCGCGTGGTTCGGCTTCTTCGTCGGGCTGCTGCTGTCGCTCTTCGGCGGGGCCGGGAACAGCGGGGTGCTGTTCGTCGGCATCGCGCTCGGTGCCGGGTTCGGCCTGATGTTCTCGGTGCTGTCGTACGCGTTCACGGGCGGCCGGCGCGACTTCACGTCGTCGTCGCAGATCGTGGCGTCGACGTACGCGATCCTCTGCGCCACCGAGCAGGCGGGCGACGCGCGCTCGATGCTGCTGAAGTCGCCCAACGGGCTGGGCAAGGCGCGCCGGGGCACCGCGACCGGGGCCGTGCACCCGCAGGCGACCGCCGCCGCCGGCCCGCCGTCCGTCGCGGCTCCGACCGCCGTGCCGCCGACCGGCGCCGCGCCGGCGGCTCCCCGCACCCCCGACCCCCGGTGGACGACGCCCAGCGGCGAGCCGCGCTACGGCGCCATGCGCCCGGCGTCCGACACCCCAGCCCCGGACGCCCCCGCCGCGCCGGCGGAACCGGAGCAGTCCGGTCGTCCGGCCGACCCTGCCCCGCCGGCCCAGGCGACGCCCCCGGAGCAGCCCGCGCCGTCCGACGCGCCCGGGAAGTCGGCGGAGCCCGACGACCCGTACCGGCCCCCGCAGCCGTAACCGATCAGTTCGGCAGGAACTAGATCAGTTCGGTAGACATACCTACCGAACTGATCTAGTTCTTGCCGAACTGATCGGTCGAGAGGTCTCGCATCGGCGGTAGCGGCAGCAGCGGGTCGGCGCGGAACGTCCGTCGCAGGTGGTCGGGAAATCTCGCGGCGAGGGCGTCGATCACCTTCGCCAGCCGTGCGTTGCTGGTCGCCACGACCCGGACCGGGTTGACACCCGTGGCGCGGATGGCGTCGAATCGCTCCTTCTCGCGCAGCAGCTCCTGGCGCGGGTCGTGCCCGGGACGGACGCCCCCGGCGCGGTACTTCGCCAGCCCGTCGAACTCGGCGTATACGTTCCACGCGGGCCAGCCGAGGTCGCAGTGGTAGACCCGGGCCGCAGTGGGGATCGCTGCCTGAGTGACCGGTCGGGGCAGCCCGGCACGCAGGGAGACGTAGCGCAGCCAGGTCTCCCAGGCGGAGTCGGAGCCGTCGTCGGCGTGCTCGAGGATCCATCGTGCCCGTGCGACGCCGTTGCGACGTCGGGTGCGCCCGAGGAGTTCCCGGCACGCGTCGAGGTCGAGCCCTCGCGCGAGCGCATGGTCCGAGATCACCAGCGCCTCGAGAGGATGCATCGTCAGGGCGCAGTCGACGACCGTGCGCTCGAGCGAGGTGACTGGCAGGCGGTCGACGGTGGTCCGCTGGCCGGGCTCCAGACGCATCCTGTGCCGGGTGAGGTCCCCGGCGGCGGCCCCCGAACGCCGGTAGCCCTGGATGACGTGTGTGGTGCCGGGCGGAGCCCAGAGGCGGAACCCGTGGACGAGCGCCGCCGTCTCGTGGCTGAAGACGTGGTCGGCACCGAGCTGGCGATGCACGGCCCGGACGACCGTCTTCGCCCGCCGTCGCGCGGTCTCGGCGGCATGTTCGTCCTGACGTGCAGGCGGCACCGGTCGGTAGGCACCGTGGCGCAGACGTTCCAGCTCGCCGTCACGCCGGGAGCGGTCGAGCGCGCGGCGAGGCAGGTCGCGCGCGATCACGATCTCGTCGTCGTCCACCCCAGGAGGGTGCCGCACCGGAGGTCGGTAAGGACGGCGGCCTGTGGACAATGAGGCGTCAAGGAAATCAGTTCGGCAGAGGGTGGATCGGTTCGGCAGGGAATACTGCCGAACCGATCCACCCTCTGCCGAACTGATCGAGGCGAGCCGCGCGACGCTCAGTCGCGGAGGTTCGCCATCCAGGCCTCGAGGTCCTCGGGACGGCGGGGGAGCGCGGCGGACAGGTTCTCGTGGCCGTCCGCGGTGACGAGCACGTCGTCCTCGATGCGCACGCCCATGCCGCGGTACTCCTCGGGCACGGCGAGGTCGTCGGCCTTGAAGTACAGGCCCGGCTCGATGGTGAACACCATGCCAGGCTCGAGGACGCCGTCGAGGTACAGGTCGCGGCGGGCCTGCGCGCAGTCGTGCACGTCGAGCCCGAGGTGGTGCGACGTGCCGTGCACCATCCAGCGGCGGTGCTGCTGGCCCTCGGTGGACAGCGACACCTCGGCGGTCACGCCGTCCGGCAGCAGGCCCCACTCCTCGAGCCGCGCGGCGATGACCTCCATCGCGGCGGCGTGCAGGTCGCGGAACTTCGTCCCGGGTCGCGCGACGGCGAACGCGGCGTCGGCCGCGTCGAGCACGGCCTGGTAGACGCGGCGCTGCACGTCGGTGAACTCGCCGTCCACCGGCAGGGTGCGGGTGATGTCCGCGGTGTACAGGGAGTCGACCTCGACGCCCGCGTCGACGAGCACGAGCTCCCCGGTGCGCACGACGCCGTCGTTGGTGATCCAGTGCAGCGTGGTGGCGTGCTCGCCGGCCGCGGCGATGGTCTCGTAGCCGACGGTGTTGCCCTCGAGGCGCGCGTGGGCGTCGAACGTCGTCTCGATGACGCGCTCCCCGCGGCGGTGCGCGACCGCCTGGGGCAGCGCGCGCACGACCTGCTCGAAGCCCTCGATGGTGCGGGCCACGGCCTCGCGCATGTGCTCGATCTCGAGCTCGTCCTTGACGAGGCGCAGCTCGGAGGCGGCCTCGGCGAGCTGGGCGTCGGTCGCGGCGTCCTCCTGGGACTCGACGCCGGCCTCGGTGCGGATCGCCTCGACCAGGGTCTCGACGGCCTCGTCCGCGCCGGTCACGACGAGCACCCGCACGCCGTCCGCGCCGACGTCCTTGGCGAGGGCGTCGCGCAGCTCGTCGACGTGGCGCGCCTCGATGCCGGTGAGCGTCGTGACGTCGTCCAGCGACGGCCGCGCGCCCACCCAGAACTCGCCGTACCGGGCGTCGGCGTAGAACTCCTCGGTGTCGCGCGCCGCGAGCGGGCGCACGTAGAGGACGGCGTGGTGGTCGGTGCCCGTGCCGTCAGCGGCGGGGTCGCCCTCACCCGCTGCGGTGGGGTGCAGCACCAGGACGGCGTCCGGCTCCTGGTCGGTGCCCAGGCCCGTGAGGTGCGCGAACGCCGAGTGGGGCCGGAACCGGTAGTCCGTGTCGTTCGAGCGGACCTTCAGCGGACCCGCCGGGACGACGAGCCGTGCGCCCGGGAAGCGGGCGGACAGCCCGGCGCGACGCGCGGCGGTGAAGGGGGCGGCCGTCCCGGCCTCCACCTCGAGCTCGGGGCGCGGACCCCAGTGCGAGGTGATGAACGCCTTGAAGGCGGCCGAGTCGGGGCGCTGGGAGCGGTTGTTCACCCGCTCGGACAGCTCCTCGGCGGGCTGCTCCGCGGGCTGCTCGGCAGGCGTGGCGGCGGGCACGGTCTCGTCGACAGGGGTTGCGTCGGTCATGCTGCTCAGTCTCCCACCGGATCGGGGACCCTCACGCGCGGGAGAAGTCCGCCAGCGCGCGGGTCAGGACGTGGTTGAACGCGTCGGGGGCGTCGGTGTTGACGTCGTGCCCGGCCTGCGGGACGACGACGAGGGCCCCGCGCTCGGCTGCCCTCAGGTGCCGCGACTCCTCGAGGCGCATCTGGTCGCGTGCGCCGTTGACCAGCCAGACGGGCACGCGGATGGAGCGCAGGTGCCCCACCGACGAGCGACCCGCGAGGTGGGTGAGAGCGTCGGTGACGACGTCCCAGCCGGGCCGGTGCGCGCCGGACCCGGTGTGGCTCGCGCGGCCCGCCGCCGGGCCGAGCAGCGCGGCCAGGTCGGCGCCGCCCGCGGGCCCGCCGCCCCCGACGAGCGCCGTCCGCCACGCCAGGGCCAGGTCGGTCGCCCCGCGTCGCAGGGCGTCCCGGCCGGCGACGGTCGCGCGCGCCACGTCCCGGAAGAGCGCCACCGGCTTGCCCTTCGGGTCCGCGGTGCAGGCGGCGGCGACCACGCCGGCGAGTCGTGTCCCGCCGGCTCCCGCCGCGCCGAGCGCGTGCCGCGCCGCCCACGCGAGCGAGGTGTAGCCGCCGAGGGAGAGCCCGACCACGACGACCGGGGTGCCCGGAGCGAACGACCGGGCGGCGTCGTCGATGACCTCGAACGCGGCGGGCATGGAGAACCGCTCCGTGTGCCTGGCCCCGTGCGCCGGGAGGTCCACCGCGACGGCGTCGTGCCCGGCGTCGCGCACGTGGTCGAGCTGGTGGTGCCAGATCGCCGACGACGTGCGCATGCCGTGCACGAAGACGACGCCGACGGGAGGCAGGGGCGAGGGGCGGGTCCGGGAGGGCATCCCCACGATGGTCGCGCACCCGTCGGGCCGTCCGGCGCGCGCGGGTGGCGGGGCCGGTGGAGAGGTTGTGCCGTCTCCTTCACGAGCCTCCCTACACTGGGCGCGTGATCGATCTCCACGCCCACTCGCGGGCCTCCGACGGGACGGACCGGCCCGCGCGGGTGCTGGAGGCGGCCGCGGCCGCGGGGCTGAGCGTGGTGGCGCTCACCGACCACGACACCACCGCCGGCTGGCGGGAGGCGGCCGCCGCCGTCGGCCCCACCGGTGTGGCGCTCGTGCGCGGCACAGAGGTCTCCACCCGGGTGAGCACCAGCTCCGGCGGCATCAGCGTGCACGTGCTGAGCTACCTGCACGACCCCGACGACGCCGGCCTGCGCGCGGAGTGCGAGCACACCCGCGACTCGCGCCTCACGCGGGCCCGCCGGATGGCGGACCGCCTCGCCCAGGACTTCCCGGTCACGTGGGACGACGTCGTCGCCCAGACCGGCACGGGCGCCACCGTCGGGCGCCCGCACCTGGCGGACGCGCTCGTCGCGGCAGGCGTCGTCGCCTCCCGCGACGAGGCCTTCGCGACGATGCTGCACCCTGGCGCCCCCTACTACGTGCCGCACTACGCGCCCGAGGCAGCCGATGCCGTCCGCGCGGTCCTGGCCGCCGGAGGCGTGCCGGTGATGGCGCACCCCGGGGCGGGCGCCCGGGGGCGCGTCGTGAGCGACGAGACGATCGCGGAGCTCGCCGAGGCGGGGCTCGCGGGGCTCGAGGTCGACCACCGCGACCACGACGCAGCCACGCGCGACCGGCTGCGGGGGCTGGCGGGCGAGCTGGGGCTGCTGGTCACCGGCTCGAGCGACTACCACGGGACGGGGAAGCTCAACCTGATCGGGGAGCACACCACGTCGCCCGAGGTGCTGGAGAGCATCGAGGACCGCGGGGTGCTGGACGTGCTGCGGCCGTAGCCTTCGGCCCGCGCGCCCCGTGCCCGACGGCGGCGGCGCGCGGGGCCGCAGCCTTCCGTGCGTCCCGCGGTCCCGCGTCGGCGGTGGCGAGCGCCCTGGACGGTGCGCCGTCGCGCGCGGGGGCCGTTGCGCTCAAACATGGGATGTTAGGGTCTTTCGGTGCCCGAGTCTCCCGCGCCCCCGATCGTCCCGCCCCGCCGGGTCTCCGAGCTCGTCGTCGAGCGCCTCAGCGAGCTGATCGAGGGCGGCCGCTGGCCGGTCGGCACCCGCATCCCCGCCGAGCCGGAGCTCGTCGCGGCGCTCGGCGTCGGGCGCAACACCGTGCGCGAGGCCGTGCGGGCGCTGGAGCACGCCGGCATCCTCGAGCCGCGGCGCGGGGACGGGACGTACGTGCGCGCGGTCACGGGGCTCGACGCCGCGCTCGGGCGCCGGGCGCGCACCGCCGACGCGCTGCACGTGCTCGAGGTGCGCTCGATCCTCGAGCGGGGCGCGGCGCGGGTCGCCGCCGACCGGCGCGACGAGGCGGCCGTCCGCGTCCTGCGGGCCGCCCTCGCCGACCAGGAGCGCGCAGCCCGCGACGGCGACGAGCAGGCTTTCCGCGCGGCCGACGTCGCCTTCCACGCCGAGCTCGTGCGGTCCGCGGGGAACCGGCTGCTCTCCGAGCTGTACGACGGGATCGACCACGTGCTGCTGCGCACGCTGGCCACCGACGCGCACGGCCGCCACCACCGCGACGTCCCCGGCCACCGGGAGGTCGTCGACGCCGTCGCGGACGGTGACGCCGACGCCGCCGAGCGGGCCGTTGGCGCGACGATCGAGGCCGTGCGCGCGTACCTGGTGTCCGACGGTGCCGGGTCGACGGCGGAGGCGGGCGCATGACCGGGCGACGCACCCGGCTCGGGGCGGGCGCGGTGATCGCCATCCTCCTCGCCGCGCTCAACCTGCGGCCGGGGGTCGTGGCGGTGTCCCCGCTGCTGGGCGAGATCCTTGCGGACGAGAACCTCAGCGCCACCGCGGGCGGCATCCTCACGACGCTCCCCGTGCTCTGCTTCGGGCTGCTCGCGCCGGCGGCGCCCGGCCTGGCCCGACGGTTCGGGCTGGAGCGTGCGCTGTTCGCCAGCCTCGTGCTGCTCTGCGCGGGATTCGCCCTGCGGCTCGTGCCGGGACTGGCGACGCTGCTGCTGGGCACGCTCGCGGTCGGCTGTGCCATCGGTCTCGGCAACGTGCTGCTGCCCGCCCTGATCAAGCGCGACTTCGCCGACCGCGTCGGGCTGATGACCGGCCTGTACTCGATGGCGCTGTCCGGCGGGGCGGCGCTGGCGGCGGGGCTGACCGTGCCGCTCGCCACCGCCGCAGGCCTCGACTGGCGGGCCGCGCTCGCCTCCTGGGGGCTGCTCGCCGTCCTGGGGGCGGCCGTGTGGGCCCCGCGCGGCCTGCACCCCGCGGGGGGCGTGCTCGGGCCGGTGCGGCCGGCCGGGGCCCAGCAGCACGACAACGCCGTCCGGTCGGTGTGGCGCAGCCCGCTGGCCTGGGCGGTGACCGTGCTCATGGGCACGCAGTCCCTGTCCTTCTACGCCGTCAACGCGTGGCTGCCCGAGATCTTCGTCGCGGCCGGGCGCAGCGTGGTCGTGGGCGGGTGGCTCCTGGCCCTGACGAACCTGCTCGGCATCGTCGGGTCGTTCGTCACGCCGGTGCTCGCCGGGCGGATGCGCCGGCAGCGGGCGATCGGCGTCGTCGTCGTCGCCCTCATCACGACCGGGCTGCTCGGCCTGATCCTCGCCCCCGACGCGGCGATCCTGTGGGTGGTGCTGCTCGGCCTCGGCCAGGGCGGCGGCATCAGCCTCGCGCTCACCCTCATGGCCCTGCGGACCGACTCCGCCGCGCGCACCTCGGAGCTGTCGGGGATGGCGCAGAGCGCCGGCTACGTGCTGGCGGCCTGCGGCCCGCTGGGGCTCGGCATCGCGCACGACGCCACCGGGTCGTGGACCGTACCGCTGCTGGTGCTCGTGGCCGCGTCGCTGGTGCAGGGGGTGGCCGCCTGGTTCGCCGGGCGCGACGAGATCGTGCGGTGAGCCGAGGGCCGGGGCGGGTCAGAGCCCGACCGGTTCGAGGGTGACCCGGACGGTGCCGCCCGGCTCGATGCCCTCGGCCAGCCGCACCGCCTTCTTCAGCGGCAGGATGTAGCCCTTCTGCTCGTCGCTGGGGAACACCGACGTCGACCACGTGGTGGCGCCGATCGTGGCCGTCACCTTGATCGAGCCGAACCCGCGCGGCGGCAGCGGAAGGTCCGCCAGGGTGTCCGACTCGTCGGGCGGTACGGTCAGGAACCACCATTGCGAGTCCGTGCGCACCTGCCACAGCCAGGACCGCGCGGAGAACGTCATGCGCATAGCGGCAGGGTACGGCCGGCCACCGACGCGACGGGCCGCAGACCTGGGGGCGCTCGCCGGCCGCGGAACCTCGGACGCACGAACGGCTGCGGCCCGTCGGACGGATCCGACGGGCCGCAGCCGTTCGTGCGTCAGTGACGTGCCGGGGAGGATCAGCCCTCGGCCGGGGCCTGGGCGCCCGGGGTGCCGCCCTCGGCGGGGCGCCCGCCGCGGGTCCGGCGGCGGTTGCGGCTGCGCCGGCGACGCTCCCCGCCGTCGGGCTGCTCACCGCCCGCCGGGGCGTCCCCGGCCGGGGCACCGTCGCGGCGCTCGGGCCGCGAGCCGTCCCGACGCTCGGGGCGCGAGCCGTCCCGGCCGCCGCGCGAGCGGTCGCCGTCGCGCTGCTCGCCGCCGCGGCCCCCGCGGTCGCCGCCGCGACCCCCGCGGTCGCCGCCGCCCGTCCGCTTGCCGGTCTCGCCGAGGTCCTCGAGCTCCTCGGCCTCGAGGCCGGCGAGCTTGCGCGCCTCCTTGGGCAGACGGCCCTTGGTGCCCTCGGGGATGCCGAGGTCGGTGTACAGGTGCGGCGAGCTGGAGTACGTCTCGACCGGCTCCGGGAAGCCCAGGTCGAGCGTGCGGTCGATGAGCTGCCAGCGCGGGATGTCGTCCCAGTCGACGAACGTCACGGCCGTGCCCTTGTTGCCCGCACGGCCGGTGCGGCCGATGCGGTGCAGGTACGTGCGCTCGTCCTCGGGGCACTGGTAGTTGACGACGTGCGTGACGTCGTCGACGTCGATGCCCCGCGCGGCGACGTCGGTCGCGACGAGGACGTCGATGTGGCCGTGCCGGAACGCGCGCAGGGCTTGCTCGCGGGCGCCCTGGCCGAGGTCGCCGTGGATGGCGCCGGCGGCGAACCCGCGGTCGCGGAGCTCGTCGGAGACCTTGGCCGCGGTGCGCTTGGTGCGGGCGAAGACGATGGTGCGGCCACGGCCCTCGGCCTGGAGCAGGCGCGCCAGCACCTCGACCTTGTCCAGCGCGTGCGCGCGGTAGATCACCTGGCGCGTGTCCTTGACCGTGGCGCCGGCGTCGTCCGGCTCGGCGGCACGGATGTGGGTGGGCTGCGACATGTAGCGGCGAGCCATCGAGACCACCGGGCCGGGCATCGTCGCCGAGAACAGCATGGTGTGCCGGACGGCGGGGGTGCGCGACAGGATCTTCTCGACGTCGGGCAGGAAGCCGAGGTCGAGCATCTCGTCGGCCTCGTCGAGCACGACGGTCGCCGCGCGCGTGAGGTTGAGGTGGCCCTGGTTGAGCAGGTCGACCATGCGGCCCGGGGTGCCGACGACGACCTCGACGCCGGTGTTCAGCATCTCGATCTGGGGCTCGTAGGCGCGGCCGCCGTAGATCTGCGCGATCCGCACGGAGCGACGCTTCGACGCGGTGGCCAGGTCGTTCGCGACCTGGACGGCGAGCTCGCGGGTCGGGGCGACGACCAGGGCCTGCGGCTTGCCCGGGGCGGGCAGCTCGTCGAAGCCGGGCTCGCCCGGGGCGACGACGCGGTGCAGCAGCGGGACGCCGAAGCCGAGGGTCTTGCCCGTGCCGGTCTTGGCCTGGCCGATGATGTCGTGCCCCTGCAGCGCCACGGGCAGCGTCATCGCCTGGATCGGGAACGGATGGGTGATGCCCGAGTCCGCCAGTGCCTGGACGATCTCGGGGCGCACCCCGAAGTCGGCGAACGAGACGCCCTGCGCCTGGATCGCGGCGGCGCTGGAGTAGTCGGGCTTGTCGGTGTCGCTCGCGGCGGCGGCGCCGTCGGGCGTGATGTCGGTGGTGGTCACAGGTGCCTTCGTGTGCTCGTCGGCGCGCGCGAAACCGGAGCTCCCGATCGGGCCGGAGGGCCGTCGACGGGCCGCGCTGGTTCGGGTCGCATGTGCGCCGAGGTGGTCGGCAGCCGATCGTGGAGGAAACGTCGCACGAGTACCGCGGGACGGGCCCGCGGGTCGGAGCGGTCAGGTCAGCACGTGACGACCGGGCAACCGAAGTACCCGACCATGGTACGCGACGAGGTCCCGGACCACGGGGCGGGCGCCGCGGGCGGGACCGGGGCCTGCCCGGCCACGCCCCGGCACCTATCCTGGGCGCGTGAGCGAGCAGGGCGGCACCCCGGGGACCGACGGTACGACGACGGGTGCGCCGGGGGGCGGTACGGCAGCGTTGGCCGGGCTCGCCGCGTACACGGAGCTGGCCGCGTTCGGCCTGCTCGCCAGCCGTTCCGTGGACGCGCCCGACCTGGTGACGCGGCAGGCGCTGGCCGCCGCGGCCGGCGGGGTGCTGGACCGTCAGCGCCGGCTGCTCGCCGTCGCCGCCGACCGCGGGCTCGACGCGGCGGAGGCGATGGCACCGTTCGACGGCGTGCTCGCCGACTTCGACGCCCGTACGACGCCGGGCTCCTGGCAGGAGGGGCTGCTGAAGGGGGTCGTGGGCCACGGCGTCGCGCAGGACCTGTGCCGCGAGCTCGCCGTCGGCCTCCCGTCCGACGAGGCGGACGCGCTGCGGGCCGCCGTCCGGCAGGAGGACGCCGACGACCCCGCGACGACCGTGCTGGCCGAGGCCGCCGCCGCCGACGGCGTCCTCGCATCGCGGCTCGCCCTGTGGGGCCGCCGCGTCGTGGGGGAGGCGCTCGGCCTCGTGCCGACGCTGCTGGCAGCACACCCGGCGCTGGCGGGCCTGGCCGAGGCCGCGCGGTCGCGCGCGGCCGCCGACGGCGGGACGGACCGGGCCGGCGAGCCGGCAGGCCGACGCGCAGGCGCCGACAGGTCCGCCGACGTCCAGGCCTGGCTCATGGCGCGGCTCACCGCCCAGCACACCCGGCGGATGGACCGCATGCGGCTCGCGGCCTGAGCGGGGCGACGCCGCCGGTCCCTCGGGCGGGTACGACGCAGGCCCGGGTCCGTGCGGACCCGGGCCTGCGTCGTACGGGCGTCAGAGCGCGCCGAAGCCGACCTTGCGCTGCTCCTCGGCGCCGAGCTCGATGTAGCCCAGCGTGGCGACGGGCACGAGGATGCGCCGGCCGCGGACGTCCGTGATCTCCAGCACGCCGCCGTCGGCGATCGCGTCGCGCACGGCGGTGGCGACCGCGTCGGCGGTCTCGTCGGACTCGATGGCCAGCTCGCGGGCCTGGTTCTGCACACCGATCGTGATCTCCACGTTGTCTCCTTCGCGAGCTGCGTCGGGCCTGCCGACGCGAGAGGTCTCACCGGGCTGACCCGGACGTCGTGTCGATCCTAGACAGGCGACGCCGCGCCCGGGCGCGAGAAGGCCCGTCCTTTGCGCAGGGCGAAACCCGGGCGCAGAGCGGGGGGCGGCAAGGCCCCGCTCCATGGGGCTCGGCGGACGCCCGCCGGGCCACCGTGTCGGCGGTCGATGTCGGCGGTCGATGTCGGCGGTCGATGTCGGCGGCCGGTGCCGGCGGGGCGTGTCGGTGGGGCGTGGTCGAATCGGGGGCGTGTCGTCAGCGAGCCGCCCCGCACCCCACCCGGGGTCTGCCCACCCCGGGGCGCGCTCCGCGTCCCGCCGCGAGCTGCGCCTGGTTCCCCCGGCCGCCGCGGGGGCACCGGAGCCGGACGTCGCTCTCGACCCGACCCAGGAGGCGGCGGCGGAGGCCGCGCTGGAGCACCCGGCCACGCTGGTCGTCGGTGCTCCCGGGACGGGGCGCACCACGGTGGCGACGGCGCTCGCCGTCCGCGCGCTGGCCGCCGGGACGGACCCGTCGCGCGTGCTCGTCGTCGCCGCGTCGCGCCGGGCCGCGGCCCGCCTGCGCGACCGGGTGACCGCCCGGGCCGGCCGCACGGTGGGCGCCCCGATGGTCCGCACCGCCGCGTCGGCGGCCTTCGCCGTGCTGCGCACGCGGGCGGCGGCCCTCGGCGACCCGCCCCCCACACTCGTCTCGGGTCCGGAGCAGGACCTCGTGCTCGCCGAGCTGCTCGCGGGGCACCTGGAGGGCGAGGGGACCGACCTCCGGCTGCCGGCCGGGCTGCCCGCCGAGTCGCTCGGCCTGCGCGGCCTGCGCCAGGAGCTGCGCGACCTGCTGATGCGCGCCGCCGAGCGGGGGGTGGGCCCGGTCGACCTGGACGAGCTCGGCCGCCGGCACGACCGGCCGGAGTGGACCCTGGCAGCGCACCTGTACGAGGAGTACCTCGACGTCACGACGCTGCGGCTCGGCACCCCGGACGCGGGTGCCCGGTACGACCCGGCGGGCGTGGTCGACGAGGCGGCGCACGCCCTCCAGGCCTGGGACGAGGATCTGCCGGGCGTGCCGCGGCCGGGCTGGGACCTCGTCGTCGTCGACGACTACCAAGAGGCCACGGTCGCGACCGCCAGGTTGCTGCACGTGCTGCACGACGACGGGGCCCGCCTGGCGCTCCTCGCCGACCCGGACTCGGCGGTGCAGGGTTTCCGGGGAGCGGCGCCCGCGCTGGTGGGTCGCGCGGCCGCGCCCGCGCGGTCCGGGGTCGTGGGGGCGTTCGACGCCCGCACCGTCGTGCTCGGCACCGCGTGGCGCCAGCCCGAGGCGCTGCACGTCGTGACCCGCGAGGTGACCTCGCGCATCGCCACCGTCTCCGGCGCGCTGCACCGCGGCGCGACCGCGCGTCCGGACGCGGCGTCCGAGCCCGACGGGGCGGACGGCGGGGCCGACGACGGCGCGGGCCCCGGGGCGGACGACGGCACGGCCGCCGGGGACACCGGCGTCCGCCAGCCGGGCGCCGACGTGGTCGACGCCGAACAGGCACCCGCCGGGGTGCAGGTGGCGGTGCTGAGCGGGCTCGCCCAGGAGGCCGCGTTCGTGGCCCGCGAGCTGCGCGCCGAGCATCTGCTGCACGGCACGCCCTGGCAGCGGATGGCGGTCGTCGCGCGCAGCGGTGACCGCCTCGCGTCGCTGCGCCGTGATCTCGTCGCAGCGTCGGTCCCGGTCGCCCTGCTGGGCTCCGACCTGCCGCTGCGCGACGAGCCGGCCGTGGCCCCGCTGCTCGCGGCGCTGCGCGTCTGCGCCGGCGGGGGAGCGCTCGACCGGATGATCGCGGACGAGCTCGGCGAGCCGTCGTCCGCCCTCGACGCCGAGACGGCGGCCGGGCTCCTCACGTCCCCGGTGGGCGGTCTCGACGCCGTCGCGCTGCGGCGGCTGCGTCGCGCGCTGCGCGCGGAAGAGCTGTCGGGCGGTGGCGGGCGCTCGTCGGACGCGCTGCTCGTCGAGGTGCTGGACGCCGTCGACCGGGCCGAGACGCTGCCCGCGCCCGTGCGCCGCGGGCCGGACGCGGTCGCCCGCGTCCTCGCCGCCGGCCGCGCGGCGTCGCGCGAACCGGGGGCGACGGCGCAGACGGTGCTCTGGGCGGTGTGGGCGGCCACCGGCCTGGCCGAACGGTGGCGCGACCAGGCGCTCGCGGGAGGCCCGGCGGGCGTGCGTGCGGACCGCGACCTCGACGCGGTGCTGGCCCTGTTCCGCGCGGCCGAGACCTACGTGGACCGCATGCCGGGAGCCCCGGTCGCGGCGTTCGTCGACTACCTCGCCTCCCAGGACCTGCCGGCGGACTCGCTCGCGGCGGCGGCGGTCGGCGCGCACGCCGTCGAGGCACTCACGCCCGCCGGCGCCGCCGGGCGCGAGTGGGACGTGGTCGTGGTGGTGGGAGTGCAGGACGGCGTGTGGCCCGACCTGCGCCTGCGCGACTCGCTGCTGGGGTCGCAGGCGCTGGTCGAGCTGCTCGCGGGGCGCGCCTCGGACGCGCACGGCGTGGGGCCCGAGGCGCGGCGGCAGGTGCTGGCGGACGAGCTGCGCGCGTTCGCCGTCGCGACGTCGCGGGCCCGGCGCCGGCTCGTCGTGACGGCGGTCCAGGACGCGGAGGAGTCGCCGTCCGTGTTCCTCGACCTCCTGTCGCCGCCGGGCGACCGCGCGTCGGCCGGCGACGGCGCCGAGGCGGGTGACCCGCGGCGGGTGACCGTCGGCCCGCCGCTGGACCTGCGCGGCGTCGTGGCTGCGGCCCGCGCGGAGCTGGTCCGGGAGGCCACGGGTGCCGGTGGGGCGGCGCCCCCCGACGCCGGGCCGACGCCCGGAGACGCTGCCGCGGCGCTGCTCGCCGACCTCGCAGCCGCGGGGGTGTCCGAGGCCGACCCGCGCACCTGGTACGGCGTGGCGGCGGCCTCGAGCGACGAACCGCTCTGGGGGCCTCGGGACGTCGTCACCGTCTCGCCGTCGAAGGTCGAGACCGTCAGCTCCTGCGCCCTGCGCTGGGCGTTCGAGTCCGCCGGCGCGACCGCGCCCGACGCCACCCACCAGACGCTCGGCACGCTCGTGCACGAGATCGCGGAGACCTTGCCGCAGGGCTCGCTCGGCGAGCTGCGGGCGGAGCTCGACCGGCGGTGGCCGGAACTGGCCCTGGGGGACGGGTGGCCAGCGCGCCAGCTGCGCCGCCGGGCCGAGCAGATGATCGAGCGGCTCGCCGCCTACTACGCCGAGGCGGGGCGCCCGCTGCTGGTCGAGCCGGCGTTCGAGCTCACGGTCGGCCGGGCGCGCCTGCGGGGCAAGATCGACCGCGTCGAGGAGGCCGACGACGACGCCGTGGCGGTTGCCGACCTCAAGACCGGCCGCAACGCGCCGTCGCGTGCCAAGGCGACCGAGCACCCGCAGCTCGGGGCGTACCAGCTCGCCGTCAGCGAGGGGGCGCTCGACCTGCCGGAGGGCACTCGGAGCGCCGGGGCGCGCCTGGTCTATGTCGGGACGCCCACGGTCGCGCCCACCGTGCGCGCGCAGCCCGGGCTGCCGGTCGAGGCCGACGGCTCGAGCTGGGCCCGCGCCCTGGTCGAGGGCGCCGCGGACACGATGGCCGCGGCCCGATTCACCGCGCGCGAGAACGACCTGTGCACCGTGTGCCCCGTGCGGCGCTCGTGCCCGGTGCAGCCCGAGGGAAGGAACGTGGTCGGATGACCGAGCCGGCACAGGGCGAGCCCCGCGACCAGGCGCCCGAGCCGGGCCCGGGAGGGGCCGGTCAGGACGCCCCCCGGTCCGGCGCGGCCGAGCCCGACTGGGACGCCCTGGAGCTGCCCGACCGCGGGGTTCAGCTCGGGTTCCCGGAGCTCGCTGGCCTCGTGGCCGGCCTCGGGCCGGAGCCGGGCGTGGTCGGTCCGGACCCGGCGCCGGAGACCCCGGCGCCCGGTGCGCCTGCGCCGCTCGCCCGCACCACCGCCCGGGAGATCGCCGCGCTGCTGGGGCGCCCCAGCCCCACGGACGAGCAGGTCGCGGTGATCGAGGCGCCGCTCGAGCCGGTGCTCGTCGTCGCGGGCGCGGGCTCGGGCAAGACGGAGACGATGGCCGCCCGCGTCGTGTGGCTCATCGCCAACGACCTGGTCGCGCCGGAGGAAGTGCTCGGGCTCACCTTCACCCGCAAGGCCGCGGGAGAGCTCACCGCCCGCGTCACCTCGCGGCTGGCGCAGCTCGCGCGGGCCCAGGGTCGCGCGGCGTCGGGCCTGGACCTGCTCGCCCGCCCCACGGTCGCGACGTACAACGCCTACGCGGCGTCGCTCGTCGCCGACCACGGGCTGCGCCTGGGGATCGAGCCGGGCTCCCGCCTGCTCGGCGAGGCCAACCAGTGGCAGCTCGCCGCGCAGGTCGTCGAGTCGTGGGCCGACGACCTGGGTACCGACAAGGCCGTGAGCACCGTCGTCGGGGCGGTCATCGCCCTGTCCGGGGCGCTCGGCGAGCACCTGGTGGAGGTGGACGACGCGCGCGACGAGCTGGCCGACGTCGTCTCGCGGCTCGACGCCCTGCCGCTCGGGCCGCGCCAGAAGAAGCGGACCAAGGAGGTGCAGCAGCTCGTCGACTCCGTGGCGGAGCGCGGGCGGCTGCTCGAGCTGGTCGCGGAGTACCGGCGCCGCAAGCGCGTCTCGGACTCCCTCGACTTCGGCGACCAGATCGCGTACGCCGCCGAGCTCGCCCGCTCCGTCCCCGCCGTCGGCGCGACGGAACGGTCCCGGTTCCGCGTGGTCCTGCTCGACGAGTACCAGGACACGTCGTTCGCGCAGGTCGAGCTGCTCGCGGGGCTGTTCGGCGGCGGGCACGCGGTGACCGCCGTCGGCGACCCGCACCAGTCGATCTACGGCTGGCGGGGGGCGTCGGCCTCCGGCCTCGCCCGGTTCCCCGATCGGTTCCGCACCCCCGCCGGGGCGTCCGCGGCAGTGCGCTACCTGAGCACGTCGTGGCGCAACGACGCCGCGGTGCTCGCGGCCGCCAACGTCGCCGCCGCGCCCCTGCGGGAGCAGGCGCGACACGACACGTCGGGCGTGGCCGTCCCCCCGCTCGACCTGCGACCCGGCGCCGGCGCGGGGGCGGTCACCGCGCACGTGGCCGCGACCAGCGACGAGGAGGCGGAGGCCGTCGCCGAGTTCGTCGCGGCCCGGTGGCGGCGGGCGACGCGCCCCGACGGCTCGGACCGGGTGACCGGCGCGGTGCTGTGCCGCGCGCGGTCGCAGTTCGCGGCCGTCGAGGTGGCGCTGCGCAAGCGCGGCCTGCCGGTCGAGGTGGTCGGGCTGGGCGGCCTGCTGACCACCCCGGAGGTGGTGGACGTCGTCGCGCTGCTCGAGGCCGTGCACGACCCGTCGCGGGGCGACTCGCTCCTGCGCCTGCTCACCGGCCCGCGGGTCAACCTCGGGGCGGCCGACCTGCACGCGCTCGGGTCGTGGGCCGCCGACCTCGCGCGGGCCGACGGCGCGCGCCCCGGCGACGCGGCACGTGGCGACCGAGGTTCCGGCGAGGGAGATCCTGGCGACGAGGCCCCGGCCGTGATCGAGGGCGACGTCGTCGACCATCGCTCCGTCGTCGACGCGCTCGACGACCTGCCCGCGCCCGGCCGGCCGGCCCGCGACGGCCGGGTCCTGTCGGCGGACGGGCACCGCAGGCTCGCGGCGCTCGCGCGGCTGCTGCGGGAGCTGCGCGGCCTGACGTACCTGTCCCTGCCCGAGCTGGTCGTCACGGCGGAGCGCGCGCTCGGGCTCGACGTCGAGGTGGCGACCGCCCAGGTGCTGGCCGACACGCTCATACCCGGCCCGGGCGGCCCCGTGACCGCCGCGGGGGTGAGCCTGCGCGGGCGCGAGCACCTCGACGCGTTCCGCGACGTCGCGGCCACGTTCGCCCAGTCCGCCGACGTCGCGACCCTCGGCGCGTTCCTCGCCTGGCTCGGGGTCGCCGGCGACCAGGAGCGCGGGCTCGACATGCCGGTCCGCGAGCCGGACCCGGACGCGGTGCAGGTCATCACGGCGCACGCCGCCAAGGGGCTGGAGTGGGACGTCGTCGCGGTGCCCGGCCTGGTCGACGGGGTGTTCCCGTCCCAGGCGGAGTCGTCGGCGGGGCGCACCGGCAGCGGCTGGCTCACGGACCTGTCGGCGCTGCCGTACCACCTGCGCGGCGACGCCGACGACCTGCCGGAGTTCACCTGGCGGGAGGCCTCCGACACCAAGGACCTCGCCGCGCGTCGCGACGAGTTTCGCGCCGCCTGCGGCGCACACCAGCTGGCCGAGGAGCGCCGCCTCGCCTACGTGGCGTTCACCCGGGCGCGGCGCGAGCTGCACCTCACCGGCCACTGGTGGGGCACGGGAGCCCAGCCGCGCCGCCTCTCGCCGTTCCTCGCCGAGCTCGTCGACGCGGGCGTCGTGGACGGGCGGGGCTGGGCGGACGTGCCGGACCCGTCGGCGTCGAACCCGCGCGACGCCGTCGAGGTCACCGGTACCTGGCCGGCGGCCGAGCCGGCCGAGCCCGCGGACCCGGCCGAGCCGACCGAGCCCAACGCCCCGTCCCCCCGCGAGGTGCTGCGGACGACGGCCGCGTGGGTGGAGGCCGCGGCAGCGGCCGGCGGAGGCGCGCCGCCCGGCGTCCTGCGCGACGAGTCCGGCCGGGACCTGGTGGGTCTGGCAGGCACGCTCCTCGCGGAGCGCGGTGAGCGCGACGACCGGGAGGTCGAGATGCCGGCCCACGTGTCGGCGTCGGGGCTGGTACGTCTTGCCGCCGACCGGGACGCGTTCACGCTGCAGCTGCGGCGCCCGGTGCCGCACGAGCCGACGGTGCACGCCCGCCGCGGCACGCTGTTCCACGAGTGGGTCGAGCAGTTCTACACGGCGTCCACCCTGGTGGACGTGGACGACCTGCCGGGCGCCGACGACGGGGACGTCGCGGCGGACGTCGACCTCGAGACCCTGCGCGAGCGCTTCCTCGCCTCGCCGTGGGCGTCGCGCACCCCGGTCGCGGTGGAGGTGGATGTCGAGACGCCCGTGGCCGGGGTCATGCTGCGCTCCCGGATCGATGCCGTCTTCGTCGACCCCGACGCGCCGGCCCCGCGCGACGGCGAGGCTCCGGCGGTGGTCGTCGTCGACTGGAAGACGGGCCGCGAGCCCACCGACGCGGCGGCGAGGGCCGCGCGCGAGGTCCAGCTCGCCGTGTACCGGCTCGCCTGGGCGCGGTACGCGGGCCTGCCGGTCGAGCGCGTCTCGGCGGCGTTCTGCTACGTCGCGAGCGGCACCACCGCCCGGCCGGGGAGGCTGCTCGACGAGACCGAGCTCGAGGCGCTGGTGCGCGGGGGCTGAACGGCGTCGTGCCGTCCATCCCCCGCGCAGGTGGCCGCCGGGGCCGATCCGCCGGAGGGCGTCACCAGCGGTAGTCGAGGAACTTCCCGTCGAACGTCACGACGACGCGGTCGCCGTCGGGGTCCGGTCGCCGTGAGACGTCGACCGTGAAGTTGATGGCGGACATGATGCCGTCGCCGAACTCCTCGTGGATGAGCTCCTTGAGCGCGGGCCCGTAGACGCTCAGCGCCTCGTGGAACCGGTAGATCGTGGGGTCCGTCGCCACGGCGTCGTCGCGGGTGCGGTACGGCTGCAGGCGCAGGCCCTCGGCGACGTCGTCACCGAGTCCCAGCAGCTCGCACGCCGCCGCGGCTTGCTCGGCGCTCATCGGGTGGCGCCCCAGCAGGGCGGCGGTCGTCCAGACCAGCGGCGTGCCCACCTTGTCGGCGATCTCCTGCCAGGTCAGGCCGGCGCGCAGCCGCGCGGTGACGACCTGCTCGGCGACGGCGGCCTTGGTCATGATCGGGTCCATCGGTGCTCCGTTCGGTGGGGTGCAGGTGGAGGCCTGCTGGTTGCTGGGGCCGGGCCGGTCCCTGCCTCAGGCGTGATTTTCCTGTCGCCTGAGTCTGCGGTTCCGCTGCGGGCGAGTACCTCGTTCTCGGCCCTCACCCTCCGCTGCACCTCCGCCTCAGGCGACGGGGGCGGGGGTGCGCTCCTCGGCGGAAGCCTCCACCGGCACCGGCCGACGGCGCTCGGGCCGCGTCTTGTAGTGCGTGAGGTACAGGGGCAGGCCCACGAAGGTCAGCCCGCCCACGAGGTTCCCCAGGACCGTCGGCAGCTCGTTCCACATGAGGTAGTCCATGACCGTGAAGTCGCCCCCGAGCAGCAGGCCCGAGGGGAACAGGAACATGTTCACCACGGAGTGCTCGAAGCCCATGTAGAAGAACAGGAAGACCGGCATCCACATCACGACGGCCTTGCTGATCGTGTCCTTGGACATGAGGAACGCGACGACGCCCGTGGACACCATCCAGTTGCACAGCACTCCCCGCACGAACAGCGTCAACATGCCCGCGGCGCCGTGGTCCGCGTAACCGACGGTGCGGCCCTCGCCGATCACCCCGAGTGCCTGGCCCACCTCGTTGGGCGGCGTGGAGAACCCGTACGTGAAGGTGATCGCCATGAGCACCGCCACGGTGAAGGCGCCGGCGAAGTTGCCGCAGAAGACGAGGCCCCAGTTGCGCCACATACCGCTCCAGGTGGCCCCCGGACGGCGCGCGATGACCGCGAACGGCACCAGCGTGAAGACCCCGGTGAGCAGGTCGAAGCCCATCAGGTACAGCATGATGAAGCCGATCGGGAAGAACGCGGCCCCGAGTAGCGGGTTCCCGGTGTTGGTCGTGATGGTGACGGCCATCGCGGCCGCCAGCGCCAGGATCGCCCCACCCATGAAGGACCGGATGAGGGTGTCCCGGGTGGACATGAACAGCTTCTTCTCGCCGGTGGCGATCATCTGCGAGACGAAGTCCTGCGGTATCACGTACGACATGGCGACCCTTCGGCGGGAGTGACGGCGGTCCGTGCTGCCGCCGATCCTCTCGGCCGCGGGTTGTGGCCACGTTGAGCGCGTGTTCGGGTCGTGTTTCAAGATGCCCGGAAGCGGGCAGCCGCGGGTTTCGTGCACCTCACGGCCCATGGCACCGCGACGTGAGACCGCGCGGCCGCGCGTCGCCGGACGGGTCAGGCGGGGGCGTCCGCTCGGGTCGCCTCGTCCAGGTCGGCGAGCATCGCCTCGGCGTCGGCGACGACCTCGGGCAGGCCGCGCCGCACGCCGTGCAGCAGCCACCGCGCCAGCGCCAGCTCGCCGACGAGCAGCGCCCGGTCGACGAGGCGCGTGTCGTGCAGCTCCGTCCGCCGCAGCTGGTACGCCTCCATGATCGAGTCGACCGCCTCGGGCGGTGCGGCGACGAGGAGCCAGGCGAGGTCGTCGGCGGGGTCGGCCACGCGCGCCTCGGACCAGCCGCTGATCGACGTGACGCGCCCGCGGGTGACGAGCATCTGGTCCGGCGCGAGGTCGCCGTGCACCACGACCGGCTGGAACCGCCACAGCGCGACGTCCTCGAGCGCGGCCTCCCACCGGCGCAGGAGTGTCGGCGGGACCTTGCCGGTCGCGGCGGCGTCGTCGAGCTCGACGAGGCGACGCTCCCGGTACTCGGCCGCCGTGTACGAGGGCAGCCCGCACGACTCGACGACCGACGCCGGCAGCTCGTGCACCGCCGCCAGGGTGCGACCGAGGTCGGCGGACAGCCCGGGCCCGGGCCGCAGGGACTCCAGGTCCAGCGGTGTCCCCGTCACGTGCCGGTGCACGACGGCGCGCCCGCCCTCGGGCAGCAGGGCGAAGCCCTCGACCTGCGGGACCGCGAACGGCAGCACCCCGGCGTCGACGTACAGGCGCAGCGCCTCGAGCAGCTCGATCTCCGCCTCGAGCGCGGCGCCGGCCATCGTGGTCCGCGGGGCGCGCACGAGCCACTCGCGGTCGTCGTCGGCGGTGACGACCGCGACGTCGTAGTCGCCCGGCAGCTCGTCGGGGCGGACCGAGCGGGCGTCGAGGCCCGGGACGGCGGCCGTCGCGAGCGCGGCGAGGGCGAGCGGACTGCGTGGCACCCGACCACCGTAGACGGTCGCGCCCGTCGCGCCGGCACACGTCGGCGCGCGTGTTCGGTCGCGCCCCGGCGTCGTGTGCCTCGCGTGCGGCCGGCGCGTGCCCGGCGTGCGTGGCCGGCGGCGTCGCGACGGGGACCGGCGCGGCCGCGGCGGGAGGTGAACGGCCCCGGCTCCCCAGTACGGTCGTGGCGTGACCGCTCCCGCCTGGCTCCCCGACCTCTCGTACACCCGCGCGACGCACGACCGCGCCGCCGCCCGTCGCGGCGAGCCGGGGCTGGTGCCGCGGCTGCTCGTCGATGACGCGACCCGCGTCGTGCTGGTGCACCGGGGTCGCGTGGCCGTGGACGGCGGCGGCGGGCTGCTGCTGCTCGCGCCCGAGGCCGTGGAAGGGCTCTCGGCCGGCGGCGACGGCGAGGACGTGCACGGCTCCGGGCACCGCTGGCTCTTCCTCGGGGAGCAGGGGCCGCACGAGGACGAGGGCGCGGCCGGGGGTGCGGGCGCGTCGTACCTCGGCCTCGTGCTGCCCGACGCGGCGGACGTCGACGCCGTCGACATCGAGGGGGTCGCCCCCGCGCCGCCGGCCGCGCGGCTCGTGCGCCGCCACGCGTGGGCGGGGCTGCGCGACCTCGGCGGCCGCGCGCTCGACGCCCTCGCCGCGGAGGCCGTCGCGCTGGCGGCGTGGCACGCCGCGCACGAGCGGTGCCCGCGGTGCGGGGAGCCGACGGTCGTGGAACAGGCGGGCTGGGTCCGGCGCTGCGTCGCGCAGGACCTCGAGATCTACCCGCGCACCGACCCCGCGGTGATCATGGCGGTGGTGGACGACGAGGACCGGCTGCTGCTCGGGCACGCGGCGCACTGGCCCGAGGGCCGGTTCTCGACGCTCGCCGGGTACGTCGAGCCGGGGGAGGGCCTGGAGCAGGCGGTCCGCCGCGAGGTCGCCGAGGAGACGTCGGTCGTGGTGGGGGACGGGCCGGGCGATGTGGAGTATCGCGGCAGCCAGCCGTGGCCGTTCCCGGCCTCGCTCATGCTGGGTTTCCGCGCGCGGGCGCGCACGACGGCGGTGCGGGTGGACGGTGTCGAGGTGACCGACGCGAGGTGGTTCACGCGGGCCGAGCTGGCGGACGGCGTCCGCGCGGGGGAGGTCGGGCTCCCGGGCCGGCCGTCGATCGCCCGGGCGCTCGTCGAGGAGTGGTTCGGCGGGGAGCTCGACGCGCCCTGACGACCAGGCGCTACTTCTGCGCCGAGCATGCGGTTGGTCCGGGACTCACGTCGTCGATCCCGGACCAACCGCATGTTCGGCGGGGACGACCGTCAGTTGGCCAGGCGGGCCTTCACGTCGGCCAGCGAGGGGTTGGTCGCCGCGGAGCCGTCGGGGAAGACGAGGGTGGGCACGGTCCGGTTGCCGCCGTTGACCTGCTCGACGAACTCGGCCGTGCCGGGCTGCTCCTCGATGTCGACCACCGTGTACCCGATGCCCTCGGAGTCGAGCTGCGTGCGCAGTCGCCGGCAGTAGCCGCACCACGCGGTCGAGTACATGGTGACGGTGCCCGGGTCGGGGAGACGGGGGGTGACGACGGTCATGCGGGATCCTCCTGGGGACGACGGCGCGAGGGTGTCGGCGCCGGCTGCGACAATCGCAGACGATGTCGACAGCCACCAACTCCTCGGGGAGCACAGCAGGCAACACGGGCACGGCGCCCGTTCATCCCGACGCGATCCTCGGGGCGCTCGACCCCGAGCAGCGCGAGGTGGCCCTCGCGCTCACCGGGCCGGTATGTGTGCTGGCGGGCGCGGGCACGGGCAAGACGCGTGCGATCACGCACCGGATCGCCTACGGCGTGCGCACCGGCACGTACAAGCCGACGTCGGTGCTCGCGGTGACCTTCACGGCGCGCGCCGCGGGCGAGATGCGCACCCGGCTGCGCGACCTGGGCGTCGTCGGCGTCCAGGCCCGCACCTTCCACGCGGCCGCGCTCCGCCAGCTCGGCTACTTCTGGCCCCGCGTCGTGGGCGGCGCGCCGCCGCGCATCCTCGAGCACAAGGCCCCGGCCGTGGCCGAGGCCGCGCGGCGCGTGGGGGCGAGCGTCGACCGGGTGGCCGTGCGGGACCTGTCCAGCGAGGTCGAGTGGGCCAAGGTGTCTCTCGTCACCGCCGAGGACTACGTCCGGGCGGCGCTCGCGGACGACCGGCCGGCGCCGTCGGGCTACGACCACCAGACCGTGGCCCGGCTGATCACCGCGTACGAGGACGTGAAGACCGAGCGCGGCGTCATTGACTTCGAGGACGTGCTCCTCATGCTCGCCGACATGCTCGCCGAGCACCGGCAGGTGGCGGACGAGGTCCGGTCCCAGTACCGGCACTTCGTCGTCGACGAGTACCAGGACGTCTCGCCGCTGCAGCAGTTCCTGCTCGACCAGTGGCTGGGGGGCCGCAAGGAGCTGTGCGTGGTCGGCGACCCGTCGCAGACCATCTACTCGTTCACGGGCGCGACCCCGCACTACCTGCTGGACTTCACGCGCACCAACCCGGGCTCGCAGGTGGTCCGCCTGGTGCGCGACTACAGGTCGACGCCGCAGGTGGTGCACCTCGCGAACGAGGTGCTGCGGCGGGGCCGCGTCGCCGGCGCGCTCGAGCTGCTCGCGCAGCGCCCCGCCGGCCCACCGGTGAGCTTCACGACGTACGACGACGACGAGGCCGAGGCCGCCGGGATCGCGGCGCGTGCGGGCCGGCTGATCGCGTCGGGCACCCGGCCCAGCGAGATCGCCGTGCTGTACCGCACCAACGCGCAGTCGGCCGCCTTCGAGTCGGCGCTCGCCGACGCCGGCATCAGCTACCTGGTGCGCGGCGGCGAGCGGTTCTTCCAGCGCCGGGATGTACGCGACGCGATCGTGCTGCTGCGTGGCGCCGCGCGCTCCGCCGACCCCGACCAGCCCATGCCGGAGCAGGTGCGCGACGTGCTGACCTCCGCAGGGTGGTCCGAGAAGCCGCCGGCGGCCCGGGGGGCCGCCCGGGAGCGGTGGGAGGCGATGCAGGCACTGGTCGCGCTCGCCGACGACGTGGCCGCGACGGGCACGCCCGACGTGCCGGCGACGACCGCGACCCTCGTCGCCGAGCTGGAGGAGCGTGCCTCGGCGCAGCACGCGCCCACGGTCGAGGGCGTGACCCTCGCGTCGCTGCACGCCGCGAAGGGGCTCGAGTGGGACGCCGTCTTCCTCGCGGGCATGAGCGAGGGCCTCATGCCGATCTCGCTCGCGGAGACCGACGACGGGGTGGCCGAGGAGCGTCGGCTGCTGTACGTGGGCGTCACCCGCGCCCGGGAGCACCTGGAGCTGTCGTTCGCGCGGTCGCGTAACCCCGGGGGCCGGGCCTCGCGCAAGCGCACGCGCTTCCTGGACGGCCTGTGGCCGGACGACCCGTCCGGCCGGGGGAGGTCGCGGGCCGCCCGGGGGCAGGCGCGCCAGCGGCTCACCGGGGAGCACGACGTGGCGCTCTTCGACGCCCTGCGCGAGTGGCGGCTGTCGGTCGCGCGCGAGACGGACAAGCCGGCGTACACCGTCCTGGGGGACGCGACGCTCGCGGCCGTCGCCGAGCTGAGGCCCACCTCGGTGGCGCAGCTCGCGCGGATCAACGGCATCGGCCCGGCCAAGATCGACCGCTACGGCGCCGCGATCCTCGCGATCGTGACCGGCGCCGCCGACTGAGGAGATCGTGCTCGCGCGGGGATGCGGCGATGTCGGCGCCGCCCGGGTTCCGGCCGTCCCGGGCGGCGGATCCGCGGCCCTCCGGGACGGTGCGGGCGGGGTCGGCCGGCACGTCGAAAAAACTTCCGAAGAAAGTTCGAAAAAAGAGGTGGCACGCCCCGGGGCAACGTCTATGCTCTACAGAGTCCGCGAAGGAAGCGATGCGCGCCGAGAGGCGGGGCGTCCGAGAGCAGTGAGGAGGTGGGTGCACAGGATGGACACGATGACCACGATCGTGACGGCGAACGCGTCGATCAACGCTGCGCCGGGGTACACGTCTGCCCTCGGTGTCGCGAAGACGGCTCTCGTCCCGTTCCGCGTGCGTAAGTACGCAGGAGCAGGCAACGCCGATCTCCACATCGCACCCGACTCCGCCCCCTGGAGCCATCCGGTCTAGCACCGGGTCCAGGCCGCGGAGTCCCACCGGGACCCGCGGCCTTCGTCTTTCCGCCCAGGGAAGAAGACCTCACCAGGTCGAACGAACCGGCCCTCTGACTCCAGAGGGCCACCCGCAGGTCCTGAACACCGACGTTCACACATACAGGACCTGACGGAGGAACCGTGCGACTCGCACAGCTGTTGGACGAGCGGCTGCTCGACACGATCCCCCAGGGCGGATCCGGCCCCTGGACTCCCCACCAACCCCTCACGCAGAGCCCGGCCGAGGTGGCCGAGCTCGACCGCCAGTTCAGCGCGCTGCTGCCCTGCCGGACCAACGACCCCGAGCTCTGGTTCGCCGAGCACACGGCTCAGGTCGAGCAGGCCAAGGCGCTGTGCCGTTCCTGCCCGCTCCAGGCCGGCTGCCTCGCCGGGGCCCTGGACCGCCAGGAGCCCTGGGGCGTGTGGGGCGGTGAGGTCTTCGTCGACGGCAAGGTCGTGGCCCGCAAGCGCGGTCGCGGCCGGCCCCGGAAGTCGGAGACCGTCGCGGCATGACCGCGGTGCGCACCCCGGTGCGCGCAGCAGCACCACGAGACGCCGAGGTGGAACGCCCCGGCCACCCTCTCAGGACGAGAGTGTGGGCGGGCCTCCACCTCGGCGTCTCGCGTTCATCTCGGGGGAGGTGAGGCCCGGACGGGGCCGAGCTCCCGCGGGACGCGGGTGCACCCGCACCCGGGGTGCGGCGCCACCTGCCGGAGCCGCGGCACGGCCTCGGGCAGCGCGATCTCCAGCACCGCGCCGGACGTCGCCGGCCGCGAGCCGTCGAGGTACGCGAGGACCTGCCCCGCTGCCAGCGCCGCCGCGCACGCGGCGAGTGTCGTCTCCTGCGGTGCGCGCCGGTCGTCCGCGGCGCGCAGCACCCGGGCCATGGCCGGCCAGCGGTCGTCCGCGTCGGCCGCGTGCCGCTCCTCGCACCCGACGCACGCCGAGACGCCGGGCAGCACGAACGGCCCGAGGGCGACGTCGGCCTCGCGCACGACGACCGGCAGGTGCGCGACGCCGGCGCCGAGCAGCCGTTCGTACCGGGCGGGGTCGGCGGCGTGGGCCTCGACGACCACGACGACGTCGGGCGGTGCGGCGTCGTCGAACGCGCCGCTGACACGCACGCCGGGGTGACGGGCACCGAGCCGGTCGGCGAGGCAGCGCTCGCGCGGCCGCCCGACGTCCGCCTGCTCGTAGCCGCCGATGCCGAGGTCGACCACCTGTACCGGGACGCGGTCGTCGAGCACGAGCGTCCCGACGCCCGCAGTGGCCAGGTGCTCCGCGACCGCCGCGCCGATGCGCCCGAGCCCCGCGAGGCCGACGCCGCGACCCGATCGTGCCGCCAGCGTCGCCGCGCCGGAGTCGTCGGGGCGCAGGGCGCCCAGCACGGCCGCGTCGTCCGCGCCGGCGGCCGGCGGGGCCTGCTCGCGGCCACCCGCCGGGACGAGGTGGCCGCAGCGGACGAGGAGGTCCTCGAGCCGCGCGCGGCGGTCGGGGTCCAGCCCGTGCCGGCGTGCGGCCTGGTCCAGGGACCGGTGCCGCCGCACCGAGGCCTCGCACACCCAGCCGACCTCCGCGGGGGACAGCCCGGTCAGGACGACGCTCCACCGCGGGTCGGTGCCGAGCTGCACCTCGCCGCCGCCGCGGTCGGTCACGAGGGTGCCCGCGCGGAGCCGCCACGGGTGCCGAGGCGGCGGGGTCGACGAGGCGGCCCGGACGGGGCCCTCGGAGGCGGTGCGCGGTGCCATGCGCGTCAGCCTGGCACGGGGGCGGAACGTGACCGCGGGCTCGTCCACAGGCCCGGAACGCCTCCTGAGCAGCGCGATCCGGTGTGTTCGACTGCACAAACATGACGAATCCCCGGTACGGTCGTGCCGTGGCCCACGACACCATGGCGTCGGTGGAGGTCCGACGCAGCCGTCGGCGGACCGCCACGGTGAGCGCCTACCGGGACGGCGAGCGCACCGTCGTGGCCATTCCAGCGCGCTTCTCCCGTGCCCAGGAACGTGAGTGGGTGGCGAAGATGCTGGCCCGTCTCGAGGACAAGGAGCGCCGCCGCCGTCCGTCGGACGACGAGCTCGTGGAGCGCGCGCGGGAGCTGTCCGTCAAGTACCTGGACGGTCGCGCCCGCCCCACCAGCGTGTCGTGGTCGCCGCACCAGGGCCGGCGCTGGGGATCGTGCACCCTTGTGGACGGTTCGATCCGGATCTCGACCCGCGTGCAGGGCATGCCGGAGTGGGTGCTCGACTATGTGTTGCTGCACGAGCTCGCGCACCTGCTGCACGCCGGCCACGGTCCGGCGTTCTGGCGCCTGCTGGAGGGCTATCCGCGCACGGAGCGGGCCCGCGGGTTCCTGGAGGGCGTGTCGTTCGTCCAGGACGACGGCGGCGCCACGGCGCCGGACCAGGCGGACGACGGAGCCTGACCGGAGGACAGAGTCTGACGGGACGACGGAGCCTGACCGGTCGAGGACGACGGCGAACCGTCAGGCCTGCGGATCAGCTCGCGGGCCGGGGGCCCTCGTCGCCACCGTCCCCGGGCGTGCCCTCGGCCGCGTCGAAGATCTGCGCGAGGGCCGCGTCGACGTCTGCCTGCTCCTGCGCCTGCTCGGCGCGCCGGGAGTGGTAGCCGGCGGGGTCGTCGAGATCGGCGTCGTCGGGCAGCAGGTCGGGGTGCTCCCAGACGGCGTCGCGGGCCGCGGCGCCGCCCTCGGCGAGGAGGTGCGCGAACAGCGCGGTCGCCTCCCGCGAACGTCGGGGACGCAGCTCGAGCCCGACCAGCGTGGCGAAGGTGTGCTCGGCCGGCCCGCCGGCTGCCCGGCGCCGCCGGATCATCTCGCGCAGCGGATAGGTGTGCGGCAGATGGGGGAGCGCGGCGGTGGCCGCGACCTCGGTGACCCAGCCCTCGACGAGGGCGAGCGCCGTCTCCAGCCGCAGCAGGGTCGCCTCCTGCTCGGGGGTGTGCTGGAGCCCGAACACGCCGCCGGTGAGGGCGCCGCGCAGCGCGTCGGGGTCGCTCATGTCGACGTCGCGCACCTGCTCCTCGAGCATGCCGATGTCGATGGTGATGCCGCGCGCGTACTGCTCGACGAGCCCGTGCAGGTGGGCGGGCAGCCACGGCACGTGGGCGAACAGGCGGGCGTGCGCCGCCTCGCGCAGCGCGAGGAAGTGCCGCACCTCCTCCAGGGGAGCATCGAGGCCGTCCGCGAAGGCGGCGACGTTGGACGGCAGAAGCACGGTCGCGGGCCCGGCCAGCAACGGCACGCCGACGTCCGTCGCGCCGAAGACCTCGCGGGAGAGGGTGCCGGCCGCCTGCCCCACCTGCATGCCGAAGACGGCGGACCCGAGCCGGCGCATCATCTCCGCGGGCTCGAGGCCGCCGCCGAGCGCGCCCATCGGGATGCCGGGCAGCTCCGGCATGGCGCTCGAGAGGTCCTCGGGGAGCTGGTCGCGCAGCACGGTCGCGAGCGCGTCGGCGACGGAGGTGGCGACGGGCGCCACGAGCCCGTGCCACGCGGGCAGGGTCGCCTCGACCCACTCGGACCGGCTCCAGGCGTGCTTCGGTCCGCCCGACGGGGGAAGGTCCGTCACGGCGTCGAGCCACAGCTCGGCCACGCCGAGCGCGTCCGTCGCGGCCTTCGCCTGTCCGCCGGTGAGGGACGGGTCGCCCTCGGCGACCGCGACCTGGCGGGCGACGTCGTGCGCGACGTCGGTGTTCACCGGGCCGTCGCCGGACGTCGAGAGCAGTCGCTGGACCTGCGCGAGCACCTGCTGCATGACGGCCGGGTCCGGCGCCCCGGCGCCGGGGACGCCCGCGAGCGCGGCCGGGTCGATCCCCTGGGCGCGCATCTGCGCCAGCACCTCGTCGGTGCGGTCGCCGAAGAAACCCTCGAGCATCGAGCGCAGCATGCGCTCCCGCTCCTCGGCGCCCTCGGGGTCGTCGGGCAGGTTGCTCATGCGGGCTCCTCGGCTGGCGGGCGGTACGGCGGACGCGGCCCGTTCACCGTAACCATCCCCGACGTCCGACGGCGTGGCCCGGTTCCCCCAGTTCGCTCTGGGCGCAGGAACCCCCGACCGCACGGCGGGCTGCCGGTCGGGTCGGGGATGATGGGGCGGTGACCTTCGACCGCGACATCCTCGCGCCCGACGACGCCCCCACGCCCGACGCGGACCCCGCGCCGGCGGCGCCGGTCTCGCGGCGCAGCGTGACCCTCGGGATCTCGCTGCTCACCACGGCCCTGCTCGCCGCCGTCCTGCTGGTGCTGCCCACGCCCTACGCGATCCGCGCCCCGGGGCCGACCGAGGACACGCTCGGGGTCGAGGGGCAGTCCGGGACCCAGGCCGACGGCGCGGCCGGTGCCGAGGCGGGTCAGAGCGCCACCGCCCTGCCGCTGGTCGAGGTCGAGGGGGCGTCCACCTTCGACGTCTCCGGCGAGCTGCGGCTCACCACCGTCTCGGTCTACGGCGGTCCGGGCAGCGACGTGCTGCCGGGCGACGTGCTGTGGGGCTGGGCCTCCGACGAGCGTTCGGTGCAGCCGGTCGAGTCCATCTTCCCGGAGCAGACCAGCCAGGAGGAGCAGCAGCAGGTCAGCGAGGCGCAGATGGCGAGCTCGGAGGAGAGCGCCACGGTCGCGGCGCTCACGGAGCTCGGCTACGAGGTCCCGGCCACCCTGACGATCGTCGGCGCGGCCGAGGGCTCGGGCGCCGAGGGGGTGGTCGAGGCGGGCGACGTCGTCGTCAGCCTCGACGGCGAGCCCGTGACGACCCATCAGGACCTCCTCGCGGGCCTGGACGCGGTGACCCCGGGCGACGACGTCGAGCTCGGCGTCGAGCGGGACGGCGAACGGGTCGACCTCACCGTGACGACCGGCGAGGGTGACGGCCGCGCGGCCCTGGGCGTGTTCCTCGACCCGTCGTACGAGTTCCCGGTGGACGTGACCATCCGGCCGGGCGACATCGGCGGGCCGAGCGCCGGGACGATGTTCGCGCTCGCGATCATCACCAAGATGACCGAGGAGGACGAGCTCGACGGGGCGGTCGTCGCGGGCACCGGGACGATGAGCGTCGACGGGAAGGTCGGCGCGATCGGCGGCATCGAGCAGAAGCTCTTCGGGGCGACGCGCGACGGCGCCGACTGGTTTCTCGCTCCCGAGAGCAACTGTGACCAGGTCGTCGGGCACGTCCCCGAGGGGCTCCGGGTCGTGAAGGTCGCGACGCTCGCCGACGCGCGGTCCGCGATCGAGGCGATCGGCGCCGGCGACGCGGCGGGGCTGCCGACCTGCTCCTGAGCGGGGCGCGGGGCCGCCCCGGCGAAGGCGGTGCCTGACCTCGGTCGACGTGTGGACACCTCGTGGAGGGACGGTTCCCCGCGCGCGGACGAACCGTGGGAACCTGGGGAGCAGCAGGGACGTTCACCAAGGACGTCCGTCAGCCCCGCGCACGAATGAGGTGCCCGCACAGTGTCCTTCGCCGCTCCGCCACGCCGAGGTCCCGGTGGACCCCCGGTCAAGCGTCGCCGCAGCCCGCTCGCGATCACCCTCACGGTGCTCGCCGCGCTCGTCGTCGCGTTGCTGCTCCTCGCCCAGTTCTGGACCGAGGTGATGTGGTTCGACGCGCTCGGGTTCGCGAACGTCGTCTGGACGCAGTGGGGCGCTCGCGCGGTCCTGTTCGTCCTGGGCTTCCTGATCATGGGCGCGGCGGTGTTCTCGTCGTTCGCCGTCGCGTACCGCGTGCGACCGGTGTACGCGCCCTCGACGCCGGAGCAGGCCACCCTCGACCAGTACCGGGAGGCCATCGAGCCGCTGCGCAAGGTCGTGACGATCGCGGCCCCCGTCCTCGTCGCGTTCTTCGCGGGCGTCGCGGCCTCCGCGCAGTGGCGCACGGTGCTGCTCGCCTTCAACGGGTCGTCGTTCGGTCAGACCGACCCGCAGTTCGACATCGACCTGGGCTTCTACGTGTTCACGCTGCCGGCGCTGCGGTTCGTCGTCAGCTTCCTCATGGCGGTCGTCGTGATCTCCGGCATCGCGGCCCTGGTGACTCACTACCTCTACGGCGGGCTGCGCCTGGGGCCGGTCCCGCAGGGCGGCACGCGCACGACGCCGGCCGCGCGGGTGCACCTCGCGGTGCTGGCCGCCGTCCTCATGCTGCTCATCGCCGCGAACTACTGGCTGGACCGGTACTCGCTGCTCACCGCGGCCAACGACAAGTACGACGGCGCGTCGTACTCCGACGTGCACGCCGTCATCCCGTCGAAGGAGATCCTCACCGCCGTCGCCGTGCTCGTGGCGGTCCTCTTCGTCGTCGCGGCCGTGCGGGGCACGTGGCGGCTGCCGGCGATCGGCGTCGGGCTCATGGTCGTGTCCGCGATCGCGATCGGCGGCATCTACCCCGCCGTCGTGCAGCGCTTCCAGGTGAACCCGAACGCCCGGGAGCTCGAGGCCGAGTACATCCAGCGGAACATCGACGCGACGCTCGACGCGTACGACATCGAGGACGTCGAGACCCAGCCGTACGACGCGACGACGGAGGCCGAGCCGGGCGCCCTGCGCGACGACGCCGAGACCACCGCGTCCGTGCGCCTGCTCGACCCGCAGGTGGTCAGCCCGTCGTTCCGTCAGCTCCAGCAGAACAAGCAGTACTACGACTTCCAGAACTACCTCGCGGTGGACCGGTACGACATCGACGGAGAGTCGCGCGACACCGTGATCGCGGTGCGCGAGCTCAACCTCGGCGGACTGGGCGAGAGCCAGCGCAACTGGGTCAACGACCACACGGTGTACACCCACGGGTACGGCGTGGTCGCGGCCTACGGCAACCAGCCCGGCCCGGACGGGCAGCCGGCGTTCTACGAGGGCGGCATCCCCACGCAGGGCGCGCTGACGGACAAGGGCTACGAGCCGCGCATCTACTTCAGCCCGAAGACCACCGAGTACTCGATCGTCGGCGCCCCCGAAGGCGCCGAGCCGCAGGAGCTGGACTACCAGGCGGACGAGGCGGAGGACGGCGGCCAGGTCAACACGACCTTCCCCACCGACGAGATCGCCGCCGGGCCTGACATCGGCACGTTCGGCGCCAAGCTGCTGTACGCGCTGAAGTTCGGCTCCGAGCAGATCCTGTTCTCCGACCTCGTCAACGAGGAGTCGCAGATCCTGTACGACCGCGACCCGCAGACGCGCGTGCAGAAGGTCGCGCCGTGGCTCACCGTGGACAACCGTACGTACCCCGCGGTGGTGGACGGCCGGGTCAAGTGGATCGTGGACGCGTACACGACGTCTGAGGCCTACCCGTACTCGTCGTCGATGCCGATGCAGGAGGCGACCACGGACTCGCTCACGCAGGCCGCGGCGGGCGTGCCCGTCGCGACGCCGCCGGAGGTCAACTACATCCGCAACTCGGTGAAGGCGACCGTCGACGCGTACGACGGCACCGTCACGCTGTACGCGTGGGAGCCGGACGACCCGATGCTGCAGGCGTGGTCGAGCATCTTCCCGACGTCGGTGAAGCCGATGTCGGAGATGTCCGGGGACCTGATGAGCCACGTGCGGTACCCCGAGGACATGTTCAAGGTCCAGCGCGCCCTGCTCACCCAGTACCACGTCGAGGACGCCGGCCAGTTCTTCTCCGGCCAGGACTTCTGGGCGAACCCGGAGGACCCGACGATCGGCGGCGAGAGCCCCAAGCCCCTGCAGCCGCCGTACTACATGACGCTGCAGATGCCGGGCACGGAGAGCTCGTCGTTCTCGCTGACGAGCACCTTCATCCCGGGCGGCAACACGGACCGAGAGATCCTCACGGGCTATCTCGCGGCCGACGGGGACGCCGGGTCGACGCCGGGGGAGAAGGCCGAGGACTACGGGAAGCTGAAGCTGCTCGAGCTACCCCGCGACTCGACGGTGCCCGGGCCCGGCCAGGTGCAGAACAACTTCGACTCGAACCCGACGATCTCGGAGCAGCTGAACATCCTCGAGCGCGGCTCGTCGAGCGTCGTGCGAGGCAACCAGCTCACGTTGCCCGTGGGCGGGGGCCTGCTGTACGTGCAGCCGGTGTACATCCAGTCGTCGGAGGGCACACCGTTCCCGCTGCTGCGCCGCGTGCTCGTGGCGTTCGGCGACCAGACGGGCTATGCCGAGACGCTGGACGAGGCGCTCGACCAGGTGTTCGGGGGCGACTCCGGCGCCAACGCCGGCGACGCCAGCGGCGAGGTGGACACGGAGGTGCCCACGGCGCCGGTCGACGGCGAGGAGCCCGTGACGCCCGAGGAGCCGGAGCCCACCGGGACCGCGGAGCCCACGACCGAGCCGGAGCCCACCGGGACACCGGCGGACGCCCAGGCGCGTCTGGACGCCGCCCTGCAGGAGGCCAACCAGGCCATGCAGGACGCGGACGCCGCCCTCGCCGAGAGCGACTTCGCCGCCTACGGCGAGGCGCAGGACCGGCTCCAGCAGGCGATCGAGGACGCGATCGCGGCCGAGGGCGAGCTGGGCGGCAACTGACCGGTCACCCGGCGGAGGTCCGAGCGCCCCGAGGGCCGTCATCCACGAGGATGGCGGCCCTCGGGCCTTCCCGGGGACGCGAGCCGTCGGCGGGTGTGACCTGCGTCCCATCTGCCCGGATTGATTTGTCTCGCCAGGATGGATGCCGTAATGTTCAGGGAGTCGACGCGGGGTGGAGCAGCTCGGTAGCTCGCTGGGCTCATAACCCAGAGGTCGCAGGTTCAAATCCTGCCCCCGCTACCACGGAAGGGCCCCTGACCAGGCGAAAGCCAAGGTCAGGGGCCCTTTGCCTTGCCCGCTCCCGAGCCGAGCACGCACGAGGTAGCACAACGGCCGAAGCCGCCGACGTGTGTGCACCGCCCCGTGCACACCATCGCCGCGACGAGACCCCGTTACCTTCTGCGCTCCCGGCGTGAAGGTGGTCGCGTTCAGTCCCGTGATCACGCACCCACGCGTCAGCGCCGGGGCCGCTGCTGGGCGACGGGCGCGGATGCTGGTCCGTCGACGAGAGGCCCGGAGGGCTGGCGGTGGGCAACAAGATCGAGGAGTCGATCAACGAGCCGTGCGGCTTCCGTCTCGGTCAGTGGTTCGGCGAACAGCGCGTAGAAGTACAAGGGCGCGAGGACGAGCTCGAGGAGCTCCGTGAGCGTCGGCACGGGTTCACCGCGGCGCTCCGACTGGTCGAGCATCGCCTGGAGCTGGCGCCCCCGTTCGGTGAACGCCGGCGACGCCTCACGCGGCTGACCCGGACGGATCTCCATGACGATGGCCCGGAGGATCAGCGGGACGTGCCCATCTCGCAACGACGCAGCGACCGCCGCGGCGTGGACGTGGAGGTCGTCGCG
>NZ_BAAAPM010000003.1:250607-257806 GCF_039531145.1 Isoptericola hypogeus | reverse complement strand
AGGCGGACATCGTGCCCCAGCGCCGGTAGATCGTGGCCTGGTGCACACCTGACGCCTCGGCCACCAGCGGGATGCTGAGGTCCTCCCACGGGTGCTTCTCGATCAGCTCGAGCACCGCCGCGTGGACCGCGGAGCGCACGCGCGCCGTTCGCCCCCCGGGTCGCTGCATGGTTCGTCCCTGGTTCATGCCTGGATGCTATCGCGAAGAGCCTTGCGTTAGCGATCGACCCGGCGTAGCGTCGCTGACGCGAGGAACCTCGCGTTTACTCGAAGGTGAGGGCGTCATGAAGCGACAGATCTTCAGGTTCGTCGGCCACTACGTCGAGATGGTGGCGGCGATGCTGGCCGGGATGTTCGTGCTCGCCTGGCCGTGGGGAATGATCTGGCCCGGGCTGGGCGACCACCCGGCGGCCGACACGTTGGTGATGGCGGCCAACATGACGATCGGCATGGCCGCGTGGATGGCGATACGCCGCCACGGCCCGCGGATGATCGGGGAGATGTCCGTGGCCATGCTTGCACCGTTCATGGTGCTGCTCGCGCCGCTCGCGGCCGGCCTCATCACCGTCGACACGCTCTCCACGGCCGGGCACGTGCTGATGTTCCTCACGATGCTCGGGGCCATGCTGGCGCGCCGCGATCACTACCTGCACGCGCATCGCGGGTCCGGGCAGGTCCGCAGCCGCCAGGATGATCGGCTCGAGAATGCCGCGGCGCGATGACGTCCACGAGCCCGGCGCGACGGTGAGGTCTGCGACTGCGGCCCGGCTGAGTCCGCGGCTGACGGTGCTCGGCCTGCTGATGGCCACCTTCGCGTGGGCCCTGATCATCCCGGCATCTCTGACGGCACCCCCCTCGGCGCCGTTCGCTGCGCTTCTGGTCCTGGGTCTGTCCGTGCTGGGCGCGGCGGTGGTCGTCGTGCTGTGGGTCGCCGTGCGCGTCACGCCCTCCAGCGGCCAGAGGCTGGGGTCCGTCGGGTCGCTGGTCCTGGCCTCGTTCGCGCTGTGGATGCCGGCGTACTCGTGGGCCGAGCCCGGCGAGCTCCCGTGGGCGTGGCTGGCGGGATTCGTGATTGCCGCCAGTGCTCTGGTCACATGGCGGGCCGGGATCGCCACAGCGATCACGCTGGGCGCGGCGGCGGCCGGCGGCGGGATCGCCTTCGACGGCTCGGTCTCCGGCAACCTCCTGACCGCGCTCGGTTGTGCCGTGGTCGTGTGGGGGATGGGTCAGGTGCTCGTGTGGCTCCTGCGGCTGCTGTGGGCGGCGCAAGCCGGTCGCGATGCCGAGTCGGCGCTCGTCGTCGCCGAGGAGCGCCTGCGGGTCAGCCGCGAGCTGCACGACGTGCTCGGACACCGCCTCGGGATCATCGCGCTCAAGGCCGAGCTCGCAGCGGATCTCGCCGTCCGCGACCCGGCACGATCGGGCGCACAGAGCGACGCGATCCGTGAGCTCGCGTTCGAGACGCTCGCCGAGGCTCGGCGGGCGGTTCACGGCGACACGGTGGCCGACCTGAGCGCGCAGCTCACCGCGGCAGAACTGGTGCTCACCGCCGCGGGGAAGGCGGCCACCATCGACACGGGTGACGCGATCATGGCAGAGATCCCGCAGGCGGAATCGACCCTCTTCGCGGCGGTCGTCCGCGAGGCCGTCACGAACATCCTGCGCCACAGCGACGCCCGGACCGTCTCGATCGCGCTCACCACAGCGGGCCCGGCGGCAAGGCTGGCCATCGTGAACGACGGACTGCGCCCCGCCGGGCCCCTGCGGGCCGACGACTCCGGCGGCACCGGCCTCGCGTCGCTGTCGGCGCGGTGTGCGGCTGCAGGCCTGCGGCTGATCGCGGGCCCCGACGACCGCGGCCGGTTCGAGCTCAGGGTCGAGCACGCACACGATCGAGATGCTGCACGATGACTGCCACCATCCGAGTCCTGATCGCCGAGGATGACGAACTGGTCCGGGTAGCGCTGGTCGGCCTGCTCGATCGCGAGCCCGACATCGAGGTGGTCGCCGTCGCTGGGGACGGCCGCCGCGCCCTCGAGGGGGCGTTGGCGCACCGCCCGGCCGTGGCCGTCCTCGACCTGCAGATGCCGGTCCTGGACGGGCTGGGGGTGATCGCCGAGCTCGCAGTCGCCCTGCCCGAGTGCGCCGGGGTGATCCTGACGGGCCACGGTCGGCCCCATGTGCTGCGCCACGCGCTGGCCTCGGGCGCACGCGGGTTCCTCGCGAAGGGAGCACCCGGTACTGCGCTGGCAGACGTCGTCCGGCGAGTCCATGAGGGACAGCGCTATGTCGATCCGGTACTGGCCGCGGACGCGCTCACAGCTCCGCCGTCGCCACTGTCGCCGCGCGAGACCGAGGTGCTCCAGACGGCCCGTGCGGACCGGCCGGTCCGAGACGTGGCCCGAGCCTTGTACCTGTCGCACGGAACGGTTCGCAACTACCTCGCCGCCATCACGCACAAGCTCGGCGGCGACTCGCGCTCCGATGCCTACCGGATCGCACAGGAGAACGGCTGGCTCTGAGGATCACCAAGTGGTCACGACGGCACACGCGATGGCGTTCCCGCTGCTGGTCGGTGCGCACGAGGAAGTCGTGACGGATCGCACGGGTCGGGCATGCGGGTCCCGGGTCGACGCTTCAGGCATGAGCCAGCCAGCATCCAGCCCCGAGACCGGGCATCGTCACGATCGCGCCGGTGTCGTCGGCCCCCTGCTCGCCCGGTGGCCCTCCGTCGTCGGCCTGCTTGCCCTGCTCGTCAACCTCGCGGGCGGGGTGGATTCCCACGTCACGGCGATGATCATCATCCTGGCCGCGACGTGCTACCTCGCGGCCACCGCGCTCGGCTCCCGCCGCAGCGGCTGGGTGATGGTGGCGGTCGCCAGCCTCGCCGTCACCGTCGCCAAGGTCACCGGACTCGACCCGACCACCACGCTGCTGGTCATGGGCGTCGGGTTCGGCGTCTTCGGATTCCTTCGCCGTTCCGGTGTCGATCGCCGCGAGCTCGTCCGGCAGTCGGCCGGATTCGTGGGCTTCAGCGGTCTTGCCCTGATCGCGATGATGTCCGGGCCCATGCTGGCCGCGCTCCTGGCAGCGGCCGCTTCGATGGGGCACGCCGCCTGGGACGTGGCCCACCTCGTCCGCGACAAGGCGGTCCCTCGCTCGCTCGCGGAGGCGTGCTTCGTGCTCGACCTCGGCCTGGGGACGGCCTTGCTCCTGACTGCCTGGAACGCGCTGCCGTGAGGAGCGACGAGGGAAGAGGAAGGCTCGGCTCACCGCCGTGCACGTGCCGCATCGACCCAGGGTGCCGCGAGATCGGCAGTACCCCCGCCGGCGTCGGCGGTGCTCCTGTCGGAAGGGCTCGATCATGACGCTCGTGTTCACCATGCTGTCCGCCTCGGTCGACGGGTACGTCTCGGGCCGCGGAGCGCGGGCCGGCCACGGACTCGGCGACGGGTTCCGGATCTTCGACTGGCTCAACGACCCCGGCTCACCGAACCGGGCCGTGATCGAGTACGACAGCGTCCGGACCGGTGCGGTGGTCTCGGGACGGAACACCTACGAGCACGCCGACCGGTGGGGCGGCGGGAGCATGCAGCCCGGCGCTCCGCTGTTCGTCATCAGCCGCGACCCGATCCCCGACGCCGCGCAGGGCCAGACCGTCGTCACCGACGGGCTCGCCTCGGCGATCCGGAAGGCGACGGCGGTCGCCTCCGAAGCCGGCAGGGACGTCAAGGTCGCGGCCGGGGCGACGACCACCGAGGCGTTGAGGCTCGGGCTGCTGGACGAGATCGTGATCGACCTGGTCCCGGTGCTGCTCGGCGGCGGGATCCCGTTCTTCCGCGGGCTGCCCGATGCGATCGAGCTCGAGTGCACCTCGGTCGCCGCCAACCCGGGGGGTCACGCACCTGACCTACCGCGTCGTCAGGTGACATCTCCTTCTGACGGAGGGCTCGGACGGACGGAAAGGATCATGACCATGAGATTGACGACGACGACCAACGTCTCCGTGGACGGCGTGATGCAGGGACTGGGCGGACCCGACGAGGACCGCAGCGAGGGCTTCGACCGCGGCGGCTGGGCGATACCACTCGTCGACGCCGCAGCCGAGGAGTACCTCAACCGGGTCTACGGGAGTGCGACTGCCTTTCTGTTCGGCCGGCGGACGTACGAGATCTTCGCCGGCTCGTGGGGGGCCGTGGCCGACCCGAGAGCGAACCCCGTCGCCGACGCGCTGAACAACCGGCCCAAGTACGTCGCCTCGGCCAGCCTCACGGACCCGGGATGGGCGGGCACGACCGTTCTGCGCGACGACGTCGCAGCGGCTGTCCGCGATCTGAAGGAACGGCGGGACGGCGACCTGCTGGTGCCGGGTAGCGGCAGGCTCGTCCGATGGCTCCTCGCGTGTGGCCTGGTCGACCAGATCGACCTGCTCACCTACCCCGTCGTCATCGGCCAGGGCACCCGGCTCTTCCCCGCATCCGGTCCCGACATCGCGCTCGAGCTCATCAGCTCGCGGACCACGTCGCGAGGCATCACCATCCAGACCTACATGCCTGCTGGGAGGCCGCAGTACGCGACGGGGAGCGTCGAGGACTGGGAGTGAGGGGATCGCGGTGGGGAACAAGCCCCCGATCCAGGGGGAGACGCAGTAGCGCGGCACGCGATCCCGGGACGCCGGTCCATGGAGGCATGAACGGCATCGACGGTGCCAGGCCTGAGCCTGGGGGCACGATCGAAGCCAGGGTTCACGGTCAGCAGGAGGCGATGATGACTGCATCTGCCGGCCGCGCTCACCGCACGAGGCTGTTGTCGTGCACGGCCGCCAGCCGAGCCTTGACGCTGAGCAGGGTCTCGATGATGAGGTCCTCGCGCCCGTCGCCGAGCCGGCTGATCGGCACCGCGACGCTCATGGCGTCCACGGCGCGGTGGCCGAACGGGAGCGTCACGCCGAAGCAGCGCACGCCCATGCACGACTCCTCGCTCTCGGTGGCGTAGCCCTGGTAGGCCGCGCGGTCGATGATCTCGAGCACGGCCTCCTTGTCGGTGGTCGTGTGCGGCGTGATCGCGGAGATCGACTCCGGCACCAGGTCGCGCCGCGACTCGACCGGCATCTCGGCGATCAGGGCGCGCCCCAACGAGGTGGCGTAGGCCGGCAGCCGGCGCCCGACGGCGGAGTGCATGCGCAGCGGGTGGACCGACTCGCGCTTGGCGGTGTAGATGACGTCGGCCCCGTCGAGGCGTCCGAGATGGACCGTCTCCTCGGTGACGGCGGCCACCTCGTCGAGCACGGACGCGGCACGGGCCAGCACCGGGTCGCCGTCGAGGTAGGCCGAGCTCACGACGAGCGAGTGGATGCCGAGCTGGTAGACGCTCCCGGTGGGGTCGGTCTGCAGCCAGCTTCGATCGGTCATGGTCCGCAGCAGCGCGTGAAGGCTGCTCTTGGGGATGTTGAGGCGCATCGAGAGCTGCAGCTGGGTTCCGGGGCCGCCCGCCGCGATCTCGTCCAGCAGGTCCAGGGCGCGGGCCGCGGACTTGACCGGGCCGGCGCCGTTGGCGCCGGTCGTCTCCCTCTGGAGCTCCTTCTGCTGCATGAACGCTCTCCTCTGGACCTGCTCGGGGCACCGGGGCCAACCCGGGGTGATTCGACACTACCCCGAGTTCGCATACATGGACAGACTTCGACCCCTTGACCGGTGAGCAGCATCACGTCTATCGTGCGATGAGTTCACATAGACGAACACAGTTCATAGACCGAGGGGTGGCTGCGTGATCCAGGTTCGATACTCGACATCTCCGACCAGCGCGGAGACGGCAACAACTGCGGACCTGCGCGAGAGCTTCCTCGTCGCAGACCTCTTCGTGAGCGGAGAGGTCCGGGGCACGTACACCCACGACGACCGGATGGTGATCGGCGGAGCCGTGCCCGGTACCGGCCAGGTCGACCTGCCGGCCTGGAGCGAGGTGCTCGGCACGGAGTCCCACCTCGAGCGTCGTGAGCTCGGCATCATCAACGTCGGCGGCGCCGGTCACGTCCTCGTCGGCGGCGAGAAGTTCGAGCTCGACCACCTCGACGGCCTCTTCGTCGGCAGGGGCAACGAGGTGTCGTTCACCGGCGCCGAGGCGGCCTTCTACTTCGTGTCCGCCCCGGCCCACGCGACCTACCCGACCCAGGCGCTCAGCCACGGCGAGGTGGAGCCCGTCTCGCTCGGCTCGGCCGAGGCCGCCAACGAGCGCAACCTCTTCCGCTACGCCTGGGGGCAGGAGCTGGAGACGTCCGTCCTCCAGTTCGGCGTGACCGTCGTCGCCAGCGGGTCGGTCTGGAACACGGTCCCGCCGCACCTCCACGACCGCCGCACCGAGGTCTACTGCTACGTCGACCTCGACGAGCAGGACCGCATCTTCCACTTCATGGGCCAGCCGGGCGCCACCCGCCACCTCGTCGTCCGGAACCGCGAGGCCGTCATCTCCCCGCCGTGGTCGATCCACGCCGGAGCCGGCACCGGGTCGTACGCCTTCATCTGGGCGATGGCCGGCGAGAACAACTCCTACACCGACCTGAGCCCCGTGGCGGTGGACGACCTGTGACGACCACCGCGACGACCGAGCCGACCACGGAGCCGAGCACCGAGGCTCGCTCGCCCTTCGACCTGCGGGGCAGGTGCGCGGTGGTGACCGGTGCGGGCCGTGGCCTCGGCCAGGCGGTCGCGCTCGGCCTCGCCCGAGCGGGGGCGGACGTGGTCCTGCTCGGCCGACGGGGCCACCAGGACGCCACCCGCGACAAGGTCGCCGAGCTCGGTGTCGAGGTCGACGTCGTCGACCTCGACGTGAGCGACGCCGACGCGGTCGAGCGGGTCAGCGCCGAGCTCAACGGCTCGCGCCAGGTCGACATCGTGATCAACAACGCCGGGATCATCGACCGGGAGGACTCCGTCGTCGTGAGCCGTGACTCCTGGCAGCGGGTGCTCGACGTCAACCTCAACGGGCTCTTCTTCCTCACGCAGCAGCTCGGTCGGCCGATGGTCGAACGAGGCCACGGCAAGATCGTCAGCATCGCCAGCCTGCTGTCCTTCCAGGGCGGCATGCGCGTCGTGTCGTACGCCGCCAGCAAGCACGGTGTCTCGGGGGTGACCAAGGCGCTGGCCAACGAGTGGGGGCCCCATGGCGTCCAGGTCAACGCCATCGCGCCGGGCTACATGGTC
>NZ_BAAAPM010000003.1:223161-250541 GCF_039531145.1 Isoptericola hypogeus | reverse complement strand
GGCCGCTGGGGCACCGCCGAGGACGTCGCCGGAGCGGCCGTGTTCCTCAGCTCCTCTGCTGCCGACTACGTCAACGGCCACGTCCTGGTCGTCGACGGAGGCTGGATGGCCCGCTGACCGCGCCCACCGCACCGCACCAGACGACGAGCACCACCCGCGCCGGGCGCGGCACCTGTTCCCGTCAGTCCCATCGCCGGACTCCGGCATCTCAAGAGATCGAGGATCGACAATGAAGTTCACCTCTCGACCCACGGCCGCCGTCATCGGCGTCACCCTGGCGGCCGCCGCGCTCACGGGCTGCACCGAAGCAGCCAGCGGGAGCGACCCCAGCGCCGAGGCCGGCGCCTGCGACCCCGCGGACGTCACCCTGGTGGGCCAGGTCCGCAACGAGTCCAACCCCTACGAGGCTTCGTGGCTGGACGGCGGCGACGCCTTCGCCGCGCAGGTCGGGCTGACCCAGGAGCGGCTCACCTACGACGGCGACTCGACGCGTCAGCAGGAGCAGATCAGCCAGCTGCTCGCCGGCGACACCGAGTGCCTGGTCATGAACGTCCTGCCCAACGGCGACTCCGACACCCCGCCCATCGTCGAGGGCGCCGAGGAGGCGGGCGCCTACCTCGTCACACAGTGGAACAAGCCGGCCGACATGAACGTCACCGACTACGACTCCTGGCTGTCCCACATCACGTACGACGGCGTGGAGTCCGGCAAGCAGATCGGCGACGCGCTGGCCGAGGCCATCGGCGGCTCGGGCGGCATCGTCGCCCTGCAGGGCATCCTGGACACCGGCGCCGCCAAGGACCGCTTCGCCGGTCTGGAGGAGTCGCTGGCGGCCAACCCGGACGTCAAGCTGCTCGACGACCAGACCGCCAACTTCTCCCGCGCGGAGGCCCTCGAGGTCACCAAGACGCTGCTCACCAAGCACGGCGAGGACGTCAAGGGCATCTGGGCCGCCAACGACGACATGGCGCTCGGCGCGCTCGAGGCGCTGCAGCAGGCCGGTCGTACGGACGTGGCCGTGGTCGGCATCGACGCCGTGCCGGACGCGCTCACGGCGATCCAGGACGGCACGATGACGGCCACCGTTTCCAGCGACGGCCCCTGGCAGGGCGGCATCGGCCTCGCCATCGGCTACTGCGTGGCCACCGGTGAGCTCGCCGTCGAGGACATCGCCGACGAGGACCGCGCCTGGTTCGCCGAGCAGTTCCTCATCGAGAAGGACAACGTCGCCGACTTCGTCTCGCCGGAGACCAGCGAGTCCGACTTCGCCTGCGACAACCTCTTCAGCCGTTCGCAGGGCGCGATTTCGTGACCATGACATCCCCCGCCGACGCCGACACCGAGGTCGTGAACGCAGGGCGCCCCCAGCCTCGGCGGGGGGTGTCGCTCAGAGATGCGGGTCCGCCGATCGCCCTGGTCGTCATCTTCGGGGTCTTCGCAGCGCTCAGCCCTGGCTTCCGGGCCGTCTCCAACGTGCAGAACATCATGGACGCGGCCGCGGTCCTCGCCGTCGTGACCTGCGGCATCACCTTCGTGCTGATGATGGGGTCGATCGACCTGTCCGCCCCCGGGATCATGGGGGCGTCCGCGATCACGGTCGCCCTCCTGGTCGCCAACAACCGCAACGACAACGAGTACGGGATCCTCGGGATCGTCGTCGCCGTCCTGCTCGCGGCCGCGCTCGGCTGCCTCAGCGGGCTCGCCCTGGTCCTGCTGAAGGTGCCGTCGTTCATGACCACCCTCGGCGTCTCCGCCGTGGGCCTGGGCGTGGCCACCCTCATGTTCGCGGGCGTGCAGCCCAACGTCTCCGACGAGATGCTGGCGGGCTGGGCGGTCGAGCGCTTTCTCGGCCTGGCCCACCTCACCTGGATCGCGTTCGCCTGCGTGTTCGTGGGCTGGCTGGTGCAGCGCTACTCGCGCCTGGGTCGGTACGCCTTCGCGATCGGCGGCGCCGAGGAGGTGCTGGCGCTCTCCGGGGTGCGGGTCGCGCCCTACAAGGTGGCGGTCTTCACGATGGCCGGCGCGTTCTACGGTCTCGCCGGCGTGATGGTCACCAGCCAGCTCGGCGCCGGCCTCGTCCAGGCGGGCAAGGGCTACGACTTCTCCGCCATCGCGGCGGCCGTCGTCGGCGGCACCTTGCTCACCGGAGGCCGCGGCGGCATCCTCCATTCCACCGTCGGGGTCCTGCTGGTGACCGTCCTCACCAACGGCCTCGTCCAGATCGGGGTGAGCCCCTACTGGCAGGGCGGTGTCCAGGGCCTCATCGTCGTCGCGGCCGTCGCGGCCGCGGTCATCCCACAGCGTCGTAGGAACCAGGTGACGAAGTGACCACGAACCTGCAGATCGAGCCCGAGTCACGAGTGCCCGCCCCCGCGCACGCACTCGAGGTCCGCGGTCTGGTCAAGCACTACCCGGGCGTCAAGGCCCTCGACGGCGTCGACCTGGTCGTGCGCCAGCACGAGGTGCTGGGCCTGGCCGGCGAGAACGGTGCCGGAAAGTCCACGCTGCTCAAGGCACTGGTCGGGCTGGTGAGGCCGGACGCCGGCGAGATCTGGGTGCGCGGGGAGAGGGTCCGGCTCAAGAGCGTCGTCGACGCCGCGGACCATGGCATCGGCATGGTGTTCCAGGAGCAGTCGCTCGTCCCCAACCTCACCGCGGCCGAGAACATCGTGCTCGGCAGCGAGGGCCGGGGCGTGCGCCGCGGCGTCTACCGCTGGGACACGATGCGCAGCCTCGCGCAGGAGCAGCTGGACAAGATCGGGTCGCACATCGACCCCCTCGCCCGTACCGACACCCTGTCCTTCGCCGACCGGCAGATGGTCGAGATCGCCAAGGTGCTCCGCATCGAGGAGCGCACGTCCCACCCGCCGGTGATCATCCTCGACGAGCCCACCTCGGTGCTGGAGTCGAAGGAGATCGAGACCCTCTTCACCCAGGTGCGCCGGCTGCGCGAGTTCGCGTCCGTCGTCTTCGTCTCGCACCGGCTCGACGAGGTGCTCGACGTCTGCGACCGCGTCGCGGTGCTGCGCGGCGGCCGGTCGGTGGGCGAGGTGTCCGCCGCGGGCGCGGCCCCGGCCGAGCTGCACCGGATGATGATCGGCTCGGTCGGGTCCGACGACCACTACCACGGCGCGGCCGCCGAACCGTCCGACCAGCCCCGCAGGCCCCGCCTCGAGGTGCGCGGCCTGTCCGGCGAGACGTTCCGCGACGTCGACCTCGACGTGCACGCCGGCGAGATCGTCGGCATCGTCGGCGTCCACGGCTCCGGCCGCGAGGACGTGTGCCGGGCGCTGTTCGGTGCCGAGCCCACCACGGCCGGCGAGGTCGTGCTCGACGGACGGACGCTCGACCTGTCCGGCACCCGCGCGGCGTGCGCCGCCGGCGTCGGGTACGTCCCGGCCGAGCGCAAGACCGAGGGCATGGTCGGCCCGATGTCGGTCGCCGACAACATGACCCTCACCAAGCAGAAGGCCCGCTGCACCGGCCCCCTGGTGCGGCCGCGGAAGCAGGCGACGCTGGTGGACACGTGGATCGAGAGGCTCTCGATCCGCACCCCGCACCGGAGCACCGCGATCCAGAGGCTGTCGGGCGGCAACCAGCAGAAGGTGGTCCTGGCCCGCTGGCTGGTGTCCGGCGACGTCCGGCTCCTCCTGCTGGACCACCCGACCCGCGGCCTCGACATCGGGGCGCGCTCGGAGGTGTACCGCCTGATGCGTGAGCTCGCCGCCAGCGGCGTGGCCACGGTGCTGCTGGCCGACAGCCTCGAGGAGGCGATCGGCATGTCCGACCGGATCATCGTCATGAGCGACGGCCGCGCGACCACGGAGGTCGCCGCCCCCGCGGGGGGCAAGCCGACCCCGCTCGACCTCGTCAAGGAGATGGTCTGAGCATGTCCACACCTGTCATCACCAAGCCGGCCCCCGACGCGGCCGTCCTGGGCCGCCCCACGGTGGGGCAGCGACTCACGTCGTTCATGCCGGTCATCGCGCTCGTCGTGCTGCTGGCGGCGCTGACGATCGCCGACCCCGGGTTCATGACCCAGAGCAGCCTCACGGCGGCGATCCGGACCTCGGCGCCGCTCGTCGTGCTCGCCGCCGGCGCCACCCTGGTGGTCCTGTGCGGTGGCATCGACCTGTCGATCGCCGCGCTCTGCTCGCTGGCGACGGTCTTCTTCGCGCTGTGGCTGCCCGACCTCGGCGGCCTCACCACCGTCGCGATCGTCCTGGCGACCGGCGCGATCGGGATGGTGCAGGGCATCACCCACGTGCTGCTCCGCATCCCGTCGTTCATCGTCACCCTCGGCGGGATGAGCATCTTCACCGCGATCGCCCTGGTGATCTCCGACGCCGGCCCGATCCGGGTCGCCGACCGGGACGCCACCCACTGGCTCACGCTCTACGTCGGCGGGGTGGTGCCGACGGCCTTCGTCGTCGCGCTGCTCGTCGTCGTGGTCGTCTCCCTGGCCCTCCGGCTCACCCCGCTGGAGAGCTGGATCCGCGCCACCGGCTACTCCGAGTCGGCGGCCCGGCTGGCCGGCACGCCGGTCGACCTGGTCAAGGTCGCCGCCTTCACCGTCTCCGGCGCCTGCGCGGGCCTGGCCGCCGTCATGCTCGTCTCCCGCAACTTCAGCGGCAGCCCGACCATGGCCGACAACCTGCTGCTGCCGGCGGTGGCGGCCATCGTGGTCGGCGGCACCGCCATCACCGGCGGTCACGGCTCGCTGTGGCGCAGCCTCGCCGGGGCGCTCGTGGTGACCCTGCTGCGTGTCGGGCTGCCGATCGTCGGCGTCCCGTCGGCCTACGAGCAGATCCTCTACGGCGCGATCATCGTCGCCGCGGTCGCGCTCACCCTCGACCGATCGAAGGTGCTGATCATCAAGTAGCCGCGGCCGCCCCCACCTCAGCCTCACGACCGACCTCGAACCGAAGAAACCACGGAAGGCACCCATGTCCGAGAATCCCCAGCTCCTGCCCGCCGTCTCGTCGTTCCTCTCCTCGCCCAAGCAGCTGCTGATCGACGGCGAGTGGGTGGACGCCAAGGACGGCCAGACTTTTGCGACGGTGAATCCCGCGACCGAGGAGGTCCTCGTCGAGGTCGCCCAGGCCTCCGCGGTCGACGCCGACCGCGCGGTCGCGGCCGCCCGCAACGCGTTCGAGACCGGCTCCCCGTGGTCGCGGATGACGCCGCGCGACCGCTCGCACCTGTTGTGGCGCATCGGCGACATGATCGACGAGCGCGTCGAGGAGTTCGCGCAGCTCGAGTCCCTCGACAACGGCAAGAGCCTCGCGTCGGCCCGGGGTGACGTCGGCGTGGCCGCCGAGCTGTTCCGTTACTTCGCCGGCTGGGCCACCAAGATGGAGGGCACGACGATCCCGATGTCGGTGCCCGGCCGCGACTTCCACGCGTACACCCGCCGCGAGGCCATCGGCGTCGTCGCCGGGATCGTGCCGTGGAACTTCCCCCTCACGATGGCGGCCTTCAAGATCGTCCCGTCGATCACGGCCGGCAACACCGTCGTGCTCAAGCCGGCCGAGCAGACCCCGCTCACCGCGCTGCGTCTCGGCGAGCTGCTGCTGGAGGCCGGAGTCCCGGCCGGCGTGGTCAACGTCCTGCCCGGCTTCGGGGACGCGGGTGCCGCCCTGGTCGACCACGCCGGCGTCGACAAGGTCGCCTTCACCGGCAGCACCGAGGTCGGCAAGAAGATCGCCGCGGGCGCCTCGAAGAACCTCAAGAAGGTGTCGCTGGAGCTCGGCGGCAAGGCGCCCAACATCATCTTCGCCGACGCCGACCTCGACGCCGCGATCGCCGGCGCCGCCCTGGCGGGCTACTTCAACGAGGGCCAGTGCTGCGTCAACGGCTCGCGCCTCTACGTCCAGCGCGAGGTGTTCGACCAGGTGATCGAGGGCGTCGCCGCGGCGGCCAAGGCCATCAAGGTCGGCGACGCCTTCGACCCGGCGACCACCATGGGGCCCCTGGTCTCCCAGGAACAGCACGAGAAGGTCATGGGCTACGTCCGTGGCGCGGTCGCCGACGGCGCGACGCTCGCCGCGGGCAGCCCCGACCCGGCCGCCGACCGCGGCTATTTCTTCTCCCCGACCCTCATCACCGACGTCACCGAGCGGATGGCCGTCCAGACCGACGAGATCTTCGGGCCCGTCATCACCGCGATCCCGTTCGACACCGAGGACGAGGTGGTCGCCGCGGCCAACAACACCGTCTACGGCCTGGCCGCCGGCGTGTGGTCCAAGGACCTGGGCACCGCGCACCGCGTGGGCGGCAGGCTGCGGGCCGGCACGGTCTGGCTCAACACCTGGCACGCGGACGACGTCACCCTCCCGCGGGGCGGGTTCAAGCAGTCCGGGTGGGGACGCGAGCTGGGGTCGTTCGGGCTGGACGACTACACGGAGCTCAAGACGGTCGTCGCCGAGCTCCGGTGAGCGTGCGCCGCAGGCGCTGAACCGGAGACGCAGGAACACCCAGAGTCAGGTCTGGGCGGCCGGCCCCCTGCGGGGGATCGGCCGTCCGGGCTGTCTTCATGTCCATGAACCACGTGCGAAAAGGGATCAACGATGAACCTGCTACGCAGACCTGACCGGCGGCACCACGCGCGCCGACACCGCCGAGCACCCGCGCGCCTGGCGGCCGTGCTGGCCGCCCTGATGGTGGCCGTGCCCCTCGCGGGCGGCGCCGCCCAGGCCGCCCAGGCCGGTCCGACGACGATGTCGCCCGCGCAGGCGGCGGCCGGGTCCGTCGACGACGGCGTCCTGCGCGTCCTGCTGTTCTACAAGCCCAACTTCCACGCCTCCCACGTCCAGGCACGGCAGGCCGTGCGCGACCTCGCCGAGCAGCTGGGCACGGAGTACTCCCAGCCGGTCGAGATCCAGGAGACCGAGGACCCCGCCGCGTTCACCTCGGAGAACCTCGCGACCAAGGACGCGGTGGTCTTCGCCCAGACCGGGGGCGTGCTGTTCAACGTGGAGCAGCGGGCCGCCCTGGAGGAGTACATCCGCGGCGGCGGCGGGTACATGGGCCTGCACTACGCCGGCTGGTCCGTCGGGCAGAGCGAGCACGACGTGAACCCGTTCTACGCCCGGCTCGTCGGCGCGATGTCGGAGGGCCACCCCGAGAACCCCGCGGTCCGTCCGGGCCGGGTCGTGGTCAAGGACACGTCGCACCCGCTCGCCCAGGGGCTGCCGGCCGAGTTCACGCGCAGCGACGAGTGGTACGACTGGCTGGTCAACCCGGCCCCCCACGTGCGCACCATCCTCGAGGTCGACGAGACGTCGTACGGCATGGGCGAGAACGGCACCACCCACCCGGTCACGTGGTGCCAGGAGATCGACTCCGGTCGGTCCTGGTACTCGGGGATGGGCCACGAGGGCACGGCGTACGCCGAGGCCCCGATCCGCACGCAGATGAAGAACGGCCTGGCCTACTCCGCCGGCCTCCTCCCGGCCGACTGCTCGCCCCCGAACAAGGCCGAGCAGGGCTCCTGGAGCGGCGTCACCCCCTGGCCGCTGGTCCCGATCAACGCGGCGCTGACGTCCGACGGTCGCGTCCAGTCCTTCGGCAGCGTCTCCTCGGGCTGCACCGACGACACGCCGTACGACTTCGGCGGCAACTCGTGCGTCACGCAGGGTGGCCAGATGGAGATCGACGTATGGGATCCCGCCGAGGTCCGCACGATCGCCAACGTCGTCTCGGGGATCATCCCGAACGCGACGTTCACCGACCTGTTCTGCTCGATGCAGGTCCAGATGCCGCACCGCCGGGCCACGATGACCGTCGGCGGTGACGACGGCCTGGGCGGCAACGCGCCCAACGACGCGGCGCTCGGCGTCACCAGCTACACGACGAACCAGGGCCTGCGCAACGAGGCCCCGATGAACTACCCCCGCTGGTACCCCACGGGGACCACCCTTCCCGACGGTTCGGTCGTCGTGCAGGGCGGCAGCCTCAAGGGCGGCCCCGGCGGCCCCGGCGTCCTGACCCCGGAGCTCTACACCCCCGACGAGGGCAGCTCCTGGCGGGTCCTGGAGGGCGCCACCAGCGCGGCGGCGTACGGCGACGGCGGCAACGGCAACGGCCCCGACGAGAACCGCTGGTGGTACCCCCGCGCGTTCGTCGCGCCGGGCAACGGCAACGTCTTCAACATCACGGGCACCCAGATGTACGAGCTCGACTCCTCGGGCGACGGCGAGGTGATCCTCCGGGGCACCCTGCCGGCCGAGATCGCCGACCAGGACGGGCTCGGCAACCCGGTCGGCGCCACGTCCACCGCGACCATGTACCGCCCGGGCAAGATCCTGCAGGTCGGCGGCGGCTGGTGGGCCAACGGCGGCGGTCCGGACGGCGCCCGCGCGGGCTTCACCGTCGACATCACCGGCGGCACGGACGCCCCGGTGGTCGAGGCGACCCAGCCGATGCAGTACGCCCGGCACTGGGCCACCTCCACCGTGCTGCCCGACGGCGACGTGATCGTCACCGGCGGTGCGCGCGAGAACAACGGCAACGGGGGCTACGTCACCAACGCCGAGATCTGGGACCCCGACACCGGCGAGTGGACCACGGTGGAGGTGCCCTACGAGCACGCCCGCCTCTACCACTCCACCGCGCTGCTCCTGCCCGACGGTCGCGTCATGGTGGGCGGCGGCGGCACGCCGGGACCGCGCAGCTACACGGACGTGGAGTTCTACTCCCCGGCGTACCTCTTTGACGGCGACGAGCCGGCGGTGCGGCCGGATGTCACGGACGTCCCGAAGAAGGTCGGCTACGACGGCACGTTCGACGTGCAGGCCGACGGCGAGGTCTCCCGGGTCACCCTGGTCCGCAACGGCTCGGTGACGCACGGGTTCAACAACGACCAGAACTTCCAGGACCTGGCGTTCTCCCAGAGCGATGGCACGGTCACGATCGAGACCCCGGTCGACGGCACGTACGCGCCGCCCGGTGCGTACATGCTCTTCGTCTTCGACTCCGACGGCACGCCGTCCGTGGCAGACATCGTCCAGATCGACCCGAAGGTCGAGATGGACGCCCGTGCCCCGCACGTGGTGGACCAGTTCGAGTACCCGCGCCTGCCCGCCGAGTGGCGCTCCGCCAACCCGCCGGCCGTGGTGGACGTCGCGCCCGCGGGCGGCCGGATGTCCCCGTGGGAGGTCGACAGCGAGGTCCAGCTGGTCCGTGCGGCCGCGCCCAGCCAGGGCGGCCTCGGCCTCACCGGCTACCACCTCGGGGTGGGGACCGCCGGCAGCCTGACGCGCACGGTCAAGGGCCTCGACCCGGGCCGCGAGTACCGGATCTCGCTGCGCTACGCCCGTGACAGCCGGTCCGCCGGCACGGCACCCGGCACCGCCGACCTCTCGGTCGGTGACCTGCGGGCGACCCTGACGGCAGCGCCGGACCTGTCGTCGCAGACCGCGTTCGGGACCTACGTCGGGACCTTCGTCGCCGGGGCACGGTCGCAGGACCTGACCGTCGCCGCCGGGGACTCCGGTGCGGGCGTCATGATCGACGACCTGGTGATCGTGGGCTCCGAACCCGGCGTCTCCGACGTCCCGGTGCACTACGAGTTCGACGAGGATTCCGGGACCAGCGCGGCCAACACCGGCACGGACGGGTCCGTGGGCGCAGCCACGCTCACGGGCGCGACCGGGCGGAGCGAGAGCGGCGTGTTCGGCGGCGCGGTCGACCTCACGGGTGGGACCAACGCCAACGCGGTGGACCTGCCCGACAACCTGCTCCAGGACGCGGAGGACTTCACCACCTCGTTCTGGGTGCGCCCCGACGCGAAGTCGGACTGGGCCGGCCTGTTCCACATCGGGGACGGGCTCGGCGACGCAGGCAGCTTCTTCCAGATCCAAATGCAGACCGGCGCCGCCCCCGGCGGCACCGGGCTCGCGGCCACGTTCAAGGCCAAGGGCGGCGCCGCGCAGGAACGGGTCTACGCCACCCCGACCCAGGACGTGGCGGTCGACGAGTGGAACCACGTCGCGTTCACCCGGCAGGGTGCGACCGGCACGCTCTACCTCAACGGCGAGCCGATCGCGTCCCGCTCCGACCTGACGATCGACATGGCCGACGTCGGGCCGACGGCCGACAACTGGCTGGGGCGCAACGGCTTCCCCGACCCGGCCTACGACGGCCTGATGGACGACGTCCGCGTCTACACCCAGGCGCTCGGCGACGCCGACGTCGCGGGCCTGTACGGCGACGGCAGCGCGCTCGCCACGACCACCACGGTCACCGTCGAGCCGGCCTCCCCGTCGCCGTTCGCCGAGCCGGTCACCGTCACGGCGTCCGTCGCGGACGAGAACGGCGAGGCACCCTCGGGTGTCGCCGAGCTGTGGGTCGACGGGTCCCGCGTCGGCGGGCAGGTCGACGTGGCGGACGGCACGGTGCCGTTCACCGACGTGGCGCTCTCGCCGGGGGAGCACGACCTGGAGGTCCGCTTCCTCGCGGACGACGGGTGGCGTGACTCCGCGCAGACCGCGCAGCACACGGTCGAGCGGCCGCCGCCCGGCGAGGGGACTCCGGTCCACTACGCCTTCGACGAGGGCCAGGGCTCGACCGCGGCCAACACCGGCCTGGACGGCTCGGTCGGGTCGGCGACGCTCTCGGGATCGGCCGGCTGGACCCCTGACGGGCGGTTCGGCGCGGGGATCGACCTGCCCGGCGGCGCGTCGGGGACCGGCAACCAGGTCGAGCTGCCCGACAACATCGAGGCGGGGATGGACGACCAGTTCAGCGTCTCCGTCTGGGCCCGCCCGGACGCGCTGCCCACCTGGGTGCCGCTGCTGCAGATCGGGAGCAGCACCGACACGTTCTTCCTGCTGCAGTCCAACACCCAGACCAGCGGCGCCACCGGCTTTGCCGCGACGTTCAAGGCGCCGGGCACCCCGGGCAGCGCCCAGGAGCGTCTGGTCCTCGGGCAGGGCAAGGACCTGCCGCTCGACGAGTGGACGCACGTGGTGTTCACCCAGAGCGGCTCGGTCGGGAAGATCTACTTCGACGGCGAGCTCCAGGCGACGCGCGACGACTTCACCCTCGACATCGGTGACGTCGGCGTGGGCGGGCAGACGACGGCGAACCTTCTCGGCGGCACCAGCTGGCCCGACGCCCGCTGGGACGGCAAGGTCGACGACTTCCGGATGTTCGGTTACGAGCTGACCGCCGAACAGGTGGGCGAGCTCCACGCCGGGACGCCGGAGAACGCGGCTCCCGTGGGTGCCGCCGACGCCTACGGCACCGTCGAGGACGAGCCGCTGACGGTCCAGGCGCCGGGCCTCCTGGCGAACGACACCGACGTCGACGGCGACGACCTGACGGCGACGGGGCTCACGCAGCCCGCCGACGGCGAGGTCACCCTCGAGGCGGACGGGTCCTTCACCTACACGCCCGCCAGCGGGTTCGCCGGCACGGACACGTTCACGTACACGGCGTCCGACGGCACCGCAACGTCGGCGGCGACGACGGTGACGATCACCGTGGAGGAAGGGGAGCAGCCGCCGGTCAACACGGCTCCGGTGGCGGGGCACGACGCCTACTCCGCCGTGGGCGGGGAGCCGCTGACGCTCCCGGCGCCGGGAGTCCTGGCCAACGACACCGACGCCGACGACAACGTCCTCACCGCCACCGGCGTGACCCGGCCCGCCAACGGCGAGGTCACCCTCGAGGCGGACGGCTCCTTCACCTACACCGCCGACGCCGGGTTCTCCGGCAAGGACGTCTTCACCTACCGGGCAGACGACGGGGAGGACCTCTCCGCGCCGGCCACGGTGACCGTCACGGTGAGGTCGCCGGCGGTGACGGCGGTGGCCGGGGTCGCCCTGCCCATCACGTACGGCACCGCAGGGACGGTCTCGGTGGCGGTGTCACCCGACACGGCCACGGGGGCGGTCAGGCTGCGCGACGGCACCACGACGATCGCGAGGGCCACGATCGCGGACGGGCGAGGGACCCTCGTCCTGCCGGCGGGGTCGCTCACGCCGGGGGTGCACGACCTGACCCTCCGCTACGTGGGCGACGCCGACCACTCGGCATCCTCGTCGAAGGTCAGGGTCGTGGTGGAGAAGGTGGTACCCACCATGGAGATCTCGGCCGCCAAGGCAGGCAAGCGGGCCGTCGTCGACGTGTCGCTGACGGCGGCGAACGACGTCGCCGTGACGGGCGAGGTCCGGGTCGCGGTCCAGGGCGGGGGGACGTTCGTCGGGACGGTCGAGGGCGGCCGGGTTCGCTTCGACGTACCGCTCCCCAAGGGGGGTGAGCTGACCCTGACGGCGTCCTACCTCGGCAGCGAGCTCGCACTGGCCGCCGAGACCAGGGTGACGGTCAGGGTGCGGTAGCAGAGAACGGTGTGGGCCCGGAGGACGGATCCTCCGGGCCCACGCCGCGTGGTCGTGACCGGCTCGGTCGTGCACCTCCGCCTCAGTCGGGCTCTCTGACGCCTGAGGCTGCGGTTCCGCTACGGGCGCGTGCCTCGTTCCTCGGCCCCCACCCTGCGCTGCACCTCCACCTCAGTCGTCGGCCAGAGAGGCGACGACGCCGGCACGGCTCTGGTCCTCGCTGGCGAGGACACCGCCGTTGGCGACGATGTCGGCGGTGATCTCGCTGAAGACCATGCGGACGTCCTGGCGCCGGGCGCCCAGGATCTCGACGGCGCTGTCGGCGACGGCCTTGGCGAAGTCGCGACGCTGCTCGAGCGTTCGTCCGCGCAGCAGCTCGACGGTGATGTTGGGCATCGTTCCTCCATGGGTGGACGCTTCGACCGTGTTCACGGGAGCGACCTTGGTTCAGTGACATGAACACGGTACGTGGACGGCGGCTGTGTCGTCCATCGTTTCGACCAATCGGTTCACACTCTTGACAGTGGTTCGACCCGCTGGTTTGGTGTGCGAACCGCCTCGATCTCAGGAGACACGCGATGAATCGCAGGACCGTCGTCCGAAGGACGGCCTTGTCCGGGCTTGCTGCCGCCGGCCTGGTGGCCCTCGGGTCGACGCCGGCGATGGCTCACGTCACCATCACGCCGTCGACCACCGCGGCGGGCGCGACGGCCGTCCTTCGGGTCGAGATCCCGCACGGGTGCGACGGATCTGCGACGACCGCCGTCTCCGTCCGGATGCCCGAGGAGGTCTCGGGCGTGACCGCTTCCGACACGGACCGCTGGGCGGTTCACCAGGCTGCGGACGGCCTGACCTACGCCACCGACGAGCCGCTCCCGGACGGGGCGAACGACGTGGTCGAGTTCTCCGTGCGCCTGCCCGACGACGCCGGCGCGACGCTCGTCTTCCCCGTCGTCCAGCAGTGCGAGAGCGGCGAGGCGGCCTGGACCGAGGTCGCCGAGCACGGGGAGGGCCACGACTCGCTCGACATGCCGGCGCCGGTCGTCGTCGTGACCGCCGGCGACCCGAAGCCGGCAAGCACAGAGGCCGACGCCGATGCCCACGCCGAAGCGAGCACGGAGGCCGACGCCGATGCCGAAGCGAGCGCGGGGGCCGACGCCGATGCCGAAGCGAGCGCGGGGGCCGACGTCGATGCCGAAGCGAGCACGGGGGCCGGCACCGGCGCGAGCTCGGCGGCCGACGCGGACGAGCGGGAACCGCTGATCCTCTATGGCGCGTCCGCCGTCCTGCTCGCGGGCGGCCTGGCGGGCGGGACCGTCCTGCTGCTGCGTCGTCGACGCCGGTGACCGCCCAGGGCGCGCGGACGCGCACCGCCAGCCTGCTGCTCCTGTTCGCCGTCGTCTGCGCGCTCCTGGTCGGACCGGCGGGCAGCGCCTCGGCGCACGCGACCCTCGTCAGCACCGACCCGACCGAGGGCGCGGTGCTCGACGCCGCTCCGGAGCGGGTCACGTTCACCTTCGACGAGTCCGTGATCGGCGTGCCGGCGGGAATCAGGGTGTTCGACGCGACAGGGGCGGAGGTGGCCTCTTCGGCTTCCGTCCGTGGGTCGCAGCTCTTCGTCGACCTCGACGAGGAGGTGGCCGAGGGCACGCTCGTGGTCCTCTGGCGGCTCGTGTCGGAGGACGGGCACCCGATCGGGGGATCGCTGAGCTTTGCCGTCGGCGCGCCCAGCGACGTGGTGGACGTGGCGGCGACCGGCGCGGACGCCGGCACCGACGCCCCTCTCCTGCTCAGCCTCGTCCGCGGGCTCGGCTACGTCGGCCTCCTCGTGGCGGCCGGCGTGGCCGCCTTCTCGGTCCTGTTCCTTCCTCGGGACCGTGGAGCCGACCGCTCGCGCGCCCGGCTCCGGCCGGTCGCTCGCGCGGCGGCCGCCGTCGCCGTCCTCGGCTGGTGGCTCGCCGTGCCGTTGGTCGCGCTCTACCAGCTCGGCCTGCCGACCTCGGCGCTCGCCGACGGCTCGACCTGGACGGCGCTCGCGGCGGCCGAGTACGTCGTCCCTGCCGTCGTGGTCGTGGGGCTCGCGCTGGCCGTGGGGTTGCTCCCGGGCGCCGCCGCCCCCGACCGGGCGAGAGCCGCCCTGGTCCTGCTCGGCTGCGTCCTGGCGGTCGCCGCGCCGGCGTTCACGGGCCACACGAGGGCGACGACGCCGGAGGCGCTCGTCGTCGGAGTGGACGTGCTGCACCTGGGCGCGGGAACCCTGTGGCTCGGAGGCCTGGCTGCGATCGCCTTGGTGCTCGGGGACCTCGCGCGCCGCGACGCCGGCGCCGTCGTGCTCGCGCGCTTCTCCACCTGGGCCGCCGGCGTGCTGGCGGTCCTGGTGGTCGCCGGGTCGTTCCTGGCCTGGAGGGTCGCCGGCACCTGGGACGCGCTCCTGGACTCCGGCTACGGAGCACTGCTCCTCGTGAAGGTCCTGGTCGCGCTGGTCGCCGTCGCCATCGCCGCGTGGAACCGGTTCTCCCTGACGCCGCGCCTCCGGACGGACTCCCGTCGTCACGGCGGCGGGGCCGCGGCCGGGCTGCTGGTCCGCACGACGCTCGCGGAGGCGGGCGTGCTGGTCGCGGTCCTGGCCGTCACCGGCTTCCTGGTGGACCACAGCCCCGAGGTCGACGCGGCCGGCACCTCCGGCGAGGCGGCGGCGGAGAGTGCCGGGGAGTCGGTGCAGCTGGACGACATCGCCGCGGAGATCACCCTGGACCCGCTGGGCGTCGGGCCGGCCACCCTCACCATCGAGATGACCGACGACGCCGGGTCGCCCGCGGAGGGCTACGAGGCCCCCCGGCTCAGCCTGTCGTCCGACGAGGTGGACCTCGGGCAGGTAGAGGTCGCCTCGCTCGCTCCGGGCGTCTACGCCGGCGACGTCGTCCTCCCGATCGCGGGCGACTGGGAGGTGCAGGTGTCGCTGCGCACCACGGAGTTCGACAACCCGGTGCGATCCGTGACGTTCCGCGTCCCCTGACGGCGTCGGCCGGCGCCCGCACCGAGGACCTGCCCGCTCCGGAGGGGCCGCCCGCTCGCCGAGGTGCGACCAGGCGCAGGCGCGGCCATGGTGGGCGAGTGGCGCCGGTCCGCGACGCCACCGACCGCCACGACGAGAGGAGTCCCCGTGCCACGACGGGATGCCGGCCCGAGCGTCAAGGACAAGGAGCTGTACGAGGAGCTCCGCGACGAGGGCAACAGCAAGGAGAAGTCGGCCCGCATCGCCAACGCGGCGGCGGCCCGCGGCAGAAAGAAGGTCGGTTCCAAAGGCGGCAAGTCCGGGTCCTACGAGGACTGGACGGTGGCCGACCTGCGCAAGCGCGCCGCCGAGATCGGCATCGAGGGCCGGTCGTCGATGCGCAAGTCCGAGCTGGTCGACGCCCTGCGCTCGCACTGAGCGGCGGTTCGGGCTCACCCGCTGCCTGGCTCGCCCGGTCGTCGCATGATGGAGACAGACGCCGGCTCGGCGGCGCACGGACCCGCATCGAGGAGGACGACGATGAAGGCGACGGTGGGCGACCGGATCGTGGTGGCATCGGGGGTCGTGGGCGGTGCGGTGCGTGACGGCGTCGTCGTGGGCTGCCCGCACGACGACGGCTCGCCGCCGTACCGCGTGCGCTGGTCGGACACGGGGGAGGAGTCGCTCGTCTTCCCCGGGCCGGACACCCTGGTCCGTCGTGACGACGGCGACGAGGGCGGCCCGGGTCCGACGACGGCGCGGTCGGTGACCTGGCAGATCCAGCTCACGCTCGTGGAGTCGGCCGGCAGCACGACGGCGGAGGCGACCCTCGTGGCGGGGCCGGCGGAGCACGGCGACGTGGGCGCGATGCGCGCCGTCGGGCACGCGCGCAAGGACCCGGGGGACACCGAGGTGCCGCTCATCGGGGACGAGGTCGCCGCCGGGCGGGCGCTGCGCCGCCTGGCGGACGCGCTGATCGGGCAGGCCGAGCAGGACATCTCCGCGCAGACCGGCCACAAGGCGCACGTGCACACCTGAGGGTCACGTAGGGCCGCCATCCGGGGACGGCGCAGGTGGGCGCGCCCGGCCTTGTCGGTGCACGGTGGGCCGGGACCGCGGGAATCGACAACCGTGCGGGACATGACCTGTGACCAGCGCCATCCCGCAGCCGGGCGTCGTCGGCATAGGCTCGACGACGTCGTGTCCCGCCCCCGGAAGGCCCCACCCGCGTGCGTAACTCTCGTCCTGCCGTCGCGGTCGCCCTCGTTTCCGCCGCGTCGCTCGCGCTCGCCGCCTGCTCGACGCCGGACGGCGCCGGCGACGCCGCGAGCACGCCGTCGGACGGCGCGTCCGCCGCGGACTGCACTCCCGAGGGCCTGCAGACCCTCACCGCCGGCACGCTGACGGTGGGCGCGAGCGACCCGTTCGAGCCCTGGTACGTGGGGGAGCCGAGCAGCGGGGAGGGCTTCGAGTCGGCGCTGGTGTACGCCGTGGCCGAGGAGCTGGGATTCGCGGAGGACGACGTCGAGTGGACGACCGTCACCTTCGAGCAGATCGTCAGCCCTGCCGTGAAGCCGTTCGACGTCGCGGCCTACCAGACCACGATCACCGACGAGCGCAAGGCCGCCGTCGACTTCTCCAGCCCGTACCTCACGAGCCGGCAGGGCGTCATCGTGGCCGACGAGGGTCCGCGCTCGGACGCGACCTCCCTCGCCGACCTCGAGGGCGCGACGATCGGCGTGACCGCGTCCCAGACGTCGCTCGCGATCGCCGAGGCGGCGTGGGGCGACGACGTCGAGATCACGCCGTTCAACGCCGCGGGCGACGGGATGACGGCGCTGTCCTCGGGCACGATCGACGCCATGGTGATGGACGTCGACCAGGGCGTCGCGGCGTCGACCGTCTACTTCCCCGACACGCACGTCATCGGCACGCTGCCGCCCGTGGGCGAGCCCGAGCAGCTCGGCCTCGTCCTGGACAAGGGGTCGTCGCTCACCGCGTGCGTCTCGGCCGCCGTCGACACGCTGGAGGAGAACGGCACCCTGGCCGAGCTGCGTACCGAGTGGCTCAAGTCGGACGACGTCCCCGAGCTCTCCTGAGCGCTCCCGGATGACGGCTGACGGGGTCTCGACAGGCTCGACCGCCGGGGAGGACTGGACCCCCTCCGAGCGGGCGCGCGCCCGCTCGGCGTTCCGGCGCACCCAGCGGCGCCGCGCGACGCTGGTCGCGACGGTGGCGAGCGTGGTCGTGCTCGCCGGCGTGGTGTACGTCGTGACGACGGCGCCCGGCTGGGAGCGGGCGCGGGAGGCGTTCTTCTCGCCCGAGCGGGCGTGGGAGGTGCTGCCCGACGTCGCGGCGGGCCTGTGGCTGAACCTGCGGGTGTGGCTGGTGGCCGGCGTGGTGGGTCTGGTGGTCGGCCTGGCGCTCGCCGTCGTGCGCACGTCCCGCCTGCCGGCGCTGTTCCCGCTGCGGGTCTTCGCGCTCGTCTACGTCGACGTCTTCCGGGGCGTCCCGCTGCTGCTGGTGCTGCTCCTCGTGGGGTTCGGCCTGCCGGCGCTGCGGCTACCGTGGCTGCCCGTGAGCGCGGCGTTCCTCGGCGGCCTGTCGATCGTGCTCTGCTACACCGCGTACCTCGCGGAGATCTTCCGCGCCGGGATCGAGTCCGTGCACCCCTCGCAGGTGGCCGCGGCGCGGTCGCTGGGGCTCACACGCGGGCAGGCCGTGCGCCGCGTGGTGCTGCCGCAGGCGGTGCGGAACGTGGCCGCGCCGGTGGCGAGCATGCTGGTCTCGCTGCAGAAGGACTCGGGCCTCATCTCGATCCTCGGCGCCGTCGACGCCATCCGTGCCGCCCAGATCGCGACCACCGGCGACTACAACTTCACGCCCTACGTCGTGGCGGGCATCCTCTTCCTGCTGATCTCGATCCCGCTGACGCGGCTGGTCGACGCCTGGTCGGCGCGGCAGGGGTGGCGGGGCCAGCTGCGCGGCGTCAGCGGCGCGGGGGTGGTGCGGTGAGCGCGGAGCCGCAGGCCGGAGCGGCGCCCCTGCTGTCGCTGCGTGGCGTGCGCAAGTCGTTCGGCGCCGGGGCCGACCGGAAGGTGGTGCTCGACGGCGTCGACCTCGACGTGACGGCGGGGTCGTGCGTCGTGGTGGTCGGGTCGTCGGGCTCGGGCAAGTCCACGTTGCTGCGAGTCGTCGACCTGTTGGAGGACGTCGACGACGGCCAGGTGCTGCTCGACGGCGAGGACGTCGCCGACCCGTGGGTCGACGCCGACGCCGTGCGCGCGCGGCTCGCGATGGTGTTCCAGCAGTACAACCTCTTCCCGCACCTGCGGGTGCTCGACAACGTGACGCTCGCGCCGCGCGTCGTGCACGGTCTGGGCCGCGCCGACGCCGAGGAGGCGGCGATGGCCATGCTGGAGCGCGTCGGGCTGGCGGACAAGGCTCGGGCGTACCCCGATCAGCTCTCCGGTGGCCAGCAGCAGCGTGCTGCCATCGCCCGGGCCCTGGTGAACGGGCCAGAGCTGCTCCTGCTCGACGAGGTCACGTCCGCGCTGGACCCCGAGCTCGTGGGCGAGGTGCTGGACCTCCTGCTCTCGCTGCGCACCGAGGGCGTCGGCGGCCGTCCGACGACGATGCTCGTCGCGACGCACGAGATGGGCTTCGCCCGCGACGTCGCCGACGAGGTCGTCTTCCTGCACGACGGCCGCGTACACGAGCGCGGCACGCCCGCCCAGGTGCTCGGCGACCCGCGGCGCGAGCGGACGCGGGAGTTCCTGCGTCGCCTGCGCTGACCCCCGCCGGTCGAGCCTGCGTCGTCCTGAGCTTGTCGAAGGGTAGAGACCTGGTCAGTCCGGGGCGTCGGTCGCCGTCGCGCCCGCCCGGTCGACGAGGACGGCGAGCTGCTCGCGGGACGGGAGGCCGAGCTTCGCCATCGCGCGCCCCAGGTGCGCCTTGACGGTGGACGACGAGCAGTAGACGCGCGCCCCGATCTCCGGGTTCGACAGGCCGTGCGGCAGATAGGAGGCGATCTCGAGCTCGCGCTCGGTCAGGACGTCGAGCGCGCTGCGCGCCTCGGCCCGGAGGGCGTCGAGGCCGCGGCTGCCGGTCAGGTGCCGGATGACCGCGCCGGCGGCGTCGTGGTCGAGGGCTCCGGCACCGTCGGCGACCTGCCGGACGTGCCGGGCGATGTGCTCGGGGTCGTCGTCCTTGCTGAGGAAGCCCTGCGCGCCGGCGTCGAGGGCGGCGACCACGGTGTCGTCCGTCCCGAACGAGGTCAGCGCGATGACGGCCGGGGCCCCCGGCGCGCGGCGCAGGGCGCGGATCGCGTCGAGGCCGCTGGTCCGGCGCATGTGCAGGTCCATGAGTACGACGTCGGGGCGTCGCTCGGCGACCGCGCGCGGGACCTCGTCGCCGTCCGCAGCCTCGCCCACGACATCGATGCCCTGGGCGGTCAGCACCGTCGACAGCAGGCGCCGCACCATCGGGTCGTCGTCGACGAGCAGGACGCGGGTCACGCGACCCGACCGTATCCCCGGGCGACCTCAGTCGCTCGTCGACGCCCCGTCCGGGCCCGCCCACGGCAGGTGCGCGCGGACGACGAACGTGCCGTCGACCCGGCTGGCGTCCAGCGACCCGCCGACCGCCTCGGCGCGCTCGCGCATCCCGAGCAGTCCGCTCCCGGTGCCGGGCACGTCCCGCACGGCCGCGCCGGAACCGCCCGGGACGGCGTTGACGACGCCGATCCGCACGCCGTCGGCGGGCGCGGCGCGCACCGTGACGTCGACCTGCTGACCCGGCGCGTGCTTGAGGGCGTTGGTCACGCCCTCCTGGACGATGCGGAACGTGGCCCGGGTCACCGTCGGCGGCGCCTGGTCCGCACCCGCGACGAACACGGTGCTGGTCAGGCGGGCGCCGTCGTGCCGGAGCTGGTCGAGCATCGGGGCGAGGTCGTCGAGGCTCGTGCCCGGCAGCAGGTCGGCGGCCGGGCCGGGCGAGCGGAGCGTGGACAGCACGGTGCGCAGCTCGGCGATCGCTTGCTGTGCCGAGGCCCGGACCTCGCGTGCGGCGCCGGTCACCTCGGCGTCGTCGGCCCGGGTCACCTCGAGGGCGGAGGCCTGCAGGGAGATGGCGGCGATGTGGTGGGCCACCGTGTCGTGCACCTCGCGGGCGATGAGCTCGCGCTCCTCCTGGCGGGTCATCTGGTCGCGCAGGACGGCGGTCGCGGAGGCCTGCGCCTCCTGCTGTTCCCTCACCAGGGCCGCCGTGGCACGGGAGCGTCGTACCAGGCCGGCCGCGATCGACGCGCCCAGCACCACCGCGCCGCCGAGGACGAACGCGCTCGGACCGGGGTGCGAGGTCACCGCCCCCGTCTGCTGGTCGACGGCGGCGAACACCATGTCGGCGGGGTCGCGGAGCGCGTCCCGCACCAGGGCTGCCGCCGTGCCCGCGCCCGTGACGACGGCGCACACGGCGGAGGTGCGGACCGACGCCGTCGCGAGCACCCACGGCAGGGCGAGCAGCGCCGCCGACGAGTCGATCGGCAGGACGACGGCCGCAGCCGACGCCGCGAGGCACAACGGCACCGCGTGCCGACGGCGGACGACGAGGAGTCCCGCGAGGGCTAGGCCGACGAGGGCGCTGAGCACGTGCAGGCCGGACATCGTCCCGTCGGGGTCGGCGTCGGTCGACGCGAACGACACGGCCACCATCGCGCTGCAGGCGGACGCGACGACCGCGACGACGGTGCCGGCGTGCGACGCCCAGCGGGGAACGCCAGCGACCCCGGCGTCGGAGCCGGTTGCTCGGGCTGACATAGGGCGACCCTACGGCGGCGGGCGTGACCCTGCGTCGCCCGAACGGGCAGGCACGGGGCCCGCGTCGTGCCCGATCGGGTACGCGGCGGTGCCCGTCCGGGCGATGTGCGGAGGAGGCCCCTCGCTGGACCCTGGAACCAGACCGAGAACCTCGGCACACCAGTGACGGGGTTGAAGACAGCATCAGGAGCAGCGATGACCGACCAGTTCCCGCCCCCCACCTCGCCGGCCGGCCCGACGTCCCAGGAGCCGGCCAGCCAGGCCGAGCTCAAGCGACAGGCGCGCGAGGCCAAGGCGATCGCGAAGGCGAACAGGAACTGGTTCGCGCGACACAAGGTCCTGACCGGCATGGGCGTGGCAGGAGTCGTCGCAGTGAGCGCCATCGCCGCGAACGGTGGCGGTGACGAGGGCGCCACGACGGACCCGCCTGCTGCGGCTGCAGTCGCCGACGTGGCCGTCGAGGAAGATGCCGCTGTCGAGGCCCCCGCGGCTGGCGACGAGTCGGCGTCGGACGCAGCGACGGAGACGGTCGCACAGTCCAACGCCCGGGAGAGCGCCGAGTCCTACCTGGAGACCGGCGCGTTCTCGGAGTCCGGCCTGGTCGATCAGTTGAAGTTCGAGGGCTATTCGAAGAAGGACGCCAAATATGCGGTGAACGCCGTCGACGTCAGCTGGGGCGACGAGGCGGCGGAGAGCGCTCAGTCGTACCTGGAGACCGGTGCGTTCTCAGAGTCCGGGCTCGTGGACCAGCTGGAGTTCGAGGGTTTCTCGAGCAAGGACGCTACGCAAGCAGTGAAGGACTCCGGCGCGAACTGGAACTCCGAGGCGGAAGAGAGCGCCCAGTCGTACATGGACACCGGCTCGTTCTCGGAGTCCGGGTTGGTCGACCAGCTGGAGTTCGAGGGCTTCACCCCGGACCAGGCCGAGCACGGAGCCGACTCCGTGGGCCTGTGACGCCAGTGATTGGCGCACCTTCGACCTGAGGTGTCCGTCCCTTGCCGAGCCCGGGCCGCGTGGATCCCTTTCCCACGCGGCTCGGGCTCGTCGTGTCTGGACGCCGGACGGCGTCGGTCCGCCCAGCGGTGGCTGGCTAGCCTGAGGCGGCCGGCGCCGTCATGGTCGCCGGCGCGGACGACTCAGCGCGGAGGTTCAGGCATGCAGGTCACGTCGATCGGGTTCGTGGGGCTCGGGCCGATGGGGGCGCCGATGGCGCGCAACCTGCTCGACGCGGGGTTCGACGTCGCGCTGTGGAACCGCACGGCATCGAGGGCCGACGACGTCGCGGCGGAACACGAGCGCGCGACGGTCGCCGCGACTCCCGCCGACGCGGCGCGACCGGTGGTGATCGCGATGCTCCCGGACCTGCCGCAGGTGCGCGACATCGTCGAGCGCCCCGACGGGCTGCGCGCGGGCTGGCAGGCCGCGGGCATCCACGACCCGCTGCTCGTCGTGATGAGCACGGTGAGCTCGGTGGCGGTCGAGGAATGGGCGCGCGAGCTCGCGGCCGACGGCGTCCGGCTCGTGGACGCGCCGGTCAGCGGGGGCGTCGAGGGCGCCGTCGCGGGCACGCTGAGCATCATGGCCGGCGGCGCGGACGACGACGTCGCGGTGCTCGCGCCCGTGTTCGCGGCCGTGGGCCGCACCGTGCGTCACCTCGGCCCGGTCGGTGCGGGCTCGCTGACCAAGACGTGCAACCAGATCGTCGTCGGCGGCACGCTCAACGCGCTGGCCGAGGCCGTCGCCATCGCCCGCGCCGGCGGGCTCGACGTCGAGGCGGTGCTCGACGTCCTGGGCGGGGGGTTGGCCGGTTCGCAGCTGCTCACCGACAAGTCGCGGCGCTACCTCACGGGCGACTACGCGCACGGCGCGGCGTGCCGCACCCAGCTCAAGGACCTGGAGTTCGGCATCGCCGCCGGGCACCGGCTCGGGGTCGACACGTCGTCCACCGAGGTCGCTCGCGACAGGTATGCGCGCATGGTGGACCGCGGCGACGCCGAGCTGGACCACAGCGCGGTGATCCGCGTCGTCGTCTGAGGCCACGGGCGCTCGGTGCCCGGGGTATCAGTTCCGCGCCGCCGTCCCTCCGTGGTTCATGGAGGGGACAACCATGAAGCGCATCGTGCTGTGCTGCGACGGGACGTGGAACCACGCCGTCAACCCGCAGGTGTCGAACATCGTGAAGCTCGCCCGGTCGATACCGATCGGGAGCCGGCGCAACCGCCAGGGCGAGGACGTCGTCCAGCTCGTCTTCTACGTGGGCGGCGTCGGCGCGCACGGCTACCTGGTCGACCAGCTCCTCGGCGGGGCGTTCGGGTACGGGATCACGCGCAACGTGATCGACGGGTACCGGTCGCTCGCCATGGCCTACGAGCCCGGCGACCAGATCGTCGTCGTGGGCTACTCCCGCGGCGCGTACACGGCGCGCAGCGTGGTCGGGATGATCTCCCAGGTCGGGCTGCTGGAGCCGGAGGCGGCGGACGCCGGGCTGCTGAGCGAGGCCGAGCGCGTCTACCGGATGCACCCGCCGTCCCCGCGCCGGCTGGCACGGGCGGAACGCGTCGCCCGCCGGGCGCGCCCGGGCTCCTGGCGCCGTCGTCGCGCGGAGCTGGTGCTGGCGCGGGTGGCGGACGTGGCGCAGGCGAAGGCCCGCTTCCGTGCGGAGCACGGCCGCGTCGTCGACGTGGACTTCCTCGGCGTCTTCGACACGGTCGGCGCGCTCGGGGTGCCGGGGCCGTCCCGCCGCAAGAACCGCTTCCACGACGTCTCGCTGTCGCCGATCGTGCGCCGGGCACGCCAGGCGCTCGCGATCGACGAGCGACGCATCACGTTCGCCCCCTGCCTGTGGACCGTGCCCGACGACGACCCGGCCGGCCGCGTGGAGCAGGTGTGGTTCCCGGGCACGCACGGGGACGTCGGCGGGGGAGGCGTCCGGTGCGGGCTCTCGGACCTGGCGCTGCAGTGGATGGCCGACGAGCTGCGGGACGCCGGCGTCGTCCTCGACGAGCGCCGGCTGACCAAGCAGCTCACGCCGCGGGCGTCACTGGTGCTGGCGCAGGACCCGCCCTGGGCGTTCCGGGTCCTGAACGTCGCGAAGCGGCTCGTGCCCGGCTACGGCGTCGTGGACGGGCGGCTCGTGTTCCGGCGCGGGCTGCGCGTGCTGGCGCTGCCGTCGGCGGCCGGCACGTGGCGCGACGGGGTGCGGCTCGCCGACACCGTGCTGCGGTACGTGCTGCGCGACGCCTACGGCGCGCTCGCCCCCAACCTCGCCTGGTGGATGGCGGAGGCCGGGGGGGTGGAGCGGGTGCCCGTCGAGCCGATCCCGGCGGCGAGGGCCGACCTGCGGCCGCTCGTCGTGCCGGGCGACCGGGTCATCGAGCCGGCTCGAGATCGGCGAGCGCTGCCGACGGGTCGGTGAGGTCGGGGTCCTTCGCCAGGTACGCCTTGGTCTCGCGGGCGATGAGCCCCGAGAGCACCAGCAGGCCGATGAGGTTCGGCAGGGCCATGAGCCCGTTGAGGACGTCGGCGACACCCCACACCAGGTCGAGCTCCCACATCGCGCCGACGAGGCACACGAGCGTGAAGACCGCCCGGTACGGCAGCGAGACCCTGATGCCGAAGAGCGACGTGGCGCACCGCTCGCCGTAGTACGCCCAGCCGATCACGGTGGACAGGGCGAAGAACACGACGGCGATGGCGACGACGGCGCCGCCCACCTGGGCGAACGGCCCGGTCGACATCGCGTCGGCCGTCATGGCGGCGCCCTCCTTGCCGGACGTCCACGCGCCGGACGTGATGATGACCAGGCCCGTGAACGACACGACGATGATCGTGTCGATGAAGGTCTGGGTCATGGAGACCAGACCCTGCCGCACCGGGTGGACGGTCTTGGCCGCCGCGGCGACGATGGCCGCCGAGCCGAGCCCCGACTCGTTGGAGAACAGGCCGCGCGCGACGCCGAACTGGAGCGCCATGGCCACCGTCGAGCCGACGAACCCGCCGGTGGCAGCGGTGCCGGTGAAGGCGTCGGTGAAGATCAGCGCGAAGGCGTCGGGGATCGCGGTGACGTTGGCGCCCAGCACGACGGTGCCGGCCACGATGTAGAAGAGGATCATCGTCGGCACGAACGACGCCGTGACGTTGCCGATCCGCTTGATCCCGCCGATCAGCACGACGCCGACGAACACCACGATGGCGATGCCGGTGACCAGCGGCGGCACGCCGAACGTGTCGTCCAGCGACTGCGCGATGGTGTTGGTCTGCGTCATGTTGCCGATGCCGAACGCGGCCAGCGCGGCGAAGACCGCGAACGCGACGGCCAGGACCTTGCCGGCGGGCCCGCGGATGCCGCGCTTGAGGTACTCCTGCGGCCCGCCGCGCTGCTCGCCGTTCTCGTCGACGACCCGGAACTTCGACCCGAGGAACGCCTCGGAGTACTTCGACGCCATACCGACCAGGCCGGTGACCCACATCCAGAACAGCGCGCCGGGGCCGCCGAGGCCGATCGCCGTCGCGACGCCGGCGATGTTGCCCACGCCGACCGTGGCGGCCAGGGCGGTCGTCAGCGCCTGGTAGTGCGAGATGTCGCCGTCCGCGGCGCCGGGCTCCTTGCGCTGCAGGAGCCCCAGGCGCAGCGCCGCGCCGAGCTTGCGGAACTGGATGCCGCGCAGGCGGATCGTGAGGAACAGACCGGTGCCCAGGAGCAGCGGGATCAGCAATAACGGGCCCCAGACGAAGGAGCTGGCCTCGGAGACGAAGTCGGCGAAGGAATCCACGGGCGGCACCGTAACCCGGTGACGCGGGCCACACGCAAACGCGTCCCACGCCGTCGCGGACCCTCGTACGAGGGGTCAGGCGTCGTAGACGTCCTTGACGACGAGGACCGGGACGGGGGAGTCGAGCAGCACGCGCTGCGTCGTGGTGCCCATGAGGAAGGTGCCCGAGCTGGACCGCTTGCGGGAGCCGATGACGACGAGGGAGGCGCCGGTCGCCTCGGTCGCGTCGAGGATGGTGTCGGCGGGCTCGGTGCCGGCGCCGCGCCGCGTCACGGGCTGCACGTCCACGCCGTCCGGCGCGGCGTCGAGCAGGGCGGTCAGGGAGTCCTCGGCGGCGTCGGGAGCCGCGAGGTTCACCACGTGCAGCGGGAGCCGTCGTCGGGCCGCCTCGGAGATCGCCGTCCGGACGGCAGCCTCGCCGTGCGGGGACGGGTTGTAGGCCACGAGCACCGTCATGGGCACACTCTCGCACATCGCGGGAACCCGCGGCGGGGCCGGGGCGTTGAGCATGCCAGCCGACGAAGGAGCAGCGCGCGATGCAGTGTCCGCACGACCAGTCCGTCCTGGTGATGTCCGAGCGCAAGGGGATCGAGATCGACTACTGCCCGCAGTGTCGGGGGGTGTGGCTCGACCGGGGAGAGCTCGACAAGATCGTCGAGCGTTCGATGGAGGCCGAGATCGCCGCCGAGGCCAGGGCCGCCGGGTCCGGTCCCGTGGGTCCCGGCAGCTCGCCCGAGTCCGCCTACGGCACCGTCCCGGCCGCGCCGCGGTACGACGACCGGCGCCCGGACCCGCGGGGCTACGACCCGCGCTACGACGAGAAGCGCTACGACGACCGCCGTCGCGACGACCGCGGGTACGACCCGCGGCGTGACGACTACCGCCGCAAGAAGAAGAAGGAATCCTTCCTGGGCGACCTTTTCGACTTCTGAGGCCCGGGCCTGACGCGGGCCTGACGCGGCGCGTCCCGCGTCAGGCCGCGAGCTGCTCGCGCACCTGCCGCTTGGCGCGGGTGAGCATGCCTGCCATGCCGTTGAGCCGCAGCGGGCTCACGGCGCGGTTGAGCCCGATCATCAGGGGGAACTCGTCGGGCACGTCCAGCACCTGCTGCGTTGTCAGCCCGGACAGACCCTGCGCCAGGATCGACGCGAACCCGCGCGTCGTGGGGGCCTCCTCGGGCGCGGTCGCGTAGAAGTGCACGACGTCGTCGTCCACCTCGGCGAAGGCGCGGACAGGGGACTGGCACTCCTCGACCCGCTCCAGCAGGCCGGGCATGGACTCGTAGCGCTCGGGCAGGCCGGGCAGCTCGCGGGAGAACTCGAGCAGGAGTTGCAGGCGCTCGCGCTCGGGCAGGGCGAGGAACTCCTCGCGGATCTCGGAGAGCGCGTCGGGCAGCACGGGGGCGGCGGCGTCGGTCATGGTTCCCAGTCTCTCGCAACGGTGCCGCCGGTCG
>NZ_BAAAPM010000003.1:46278-223120 GCF_039531145.1 Isoptericola hypogeus | reverse complement strand
CTCAGGCGGCGCGCGACCCCGCGAGGGCGGCCGGGACGTCGCCGACCTCGTCGCCGGCGGCGATGGGCACGCGCACCGCGTTGCCCCACTCCGTCCACGAGCCGTCGTAGTTGCGCACGTCCTCGATGCCGAGCAGGTACTTGAGCGCGAACCAGGTGTGGCTGGAGCGCTCGCCGATGCGGCAGTAGGTGATCACGGAGTCGTCGGCCTGGATGCCGAGGCCGCCCTCGCGGTAGATCGCCTCGAGCTCGGTGCGGGGCTTGTAGGTGCCGTCCGCGGCGACGGCCGTGGCCCACGGCACGTTGCGCGCGGTGGGGATGTGGCCGCCGCGCAGCACGCCCTCCTCCGGGTAGTCCGGGATGTGCAGGCGCTCGCCGGTGTACTCCTGCGGGGAACGGATGTCGACCAGCGGGCCGGTGCCGAGGTGGGCGAGCACGTCCTCCTTGAAGGCGCGGAACGTCGTGTCGTCGCGCTCGACCTCGGGGTAGACGCCCGGCGCGGGGGAGGGCACGTCGGTGGTGAGCTCGCGCCCCTCGGCCACCCACAGGTTGCGGCCGCCGTCGAGCAGGCGCACGTCCTCGTGGCCGAACAGGGTGAAGACCCAGGCCGTGTACGCGGCCCACCAGTTGTTCTTGTCGCCGTACAGCACGATCGTGGTGTCGCGGGAGATGCCGCGGCTCGCGAGCAGCTCCGCGAAGCCGGCGCCGTCGAGGTAGTCGCGCTCGACCGGCTGCAGCAGGTCGGTGTGCCAGTCGATCTTCACCGCGCCGGGGATATGGCCGGTCTCGTAGAGCAGCACGTCCTCGTCCGACTCGACGACGACGAGCCCGGGGGTGTCGAGGTTCGCGGCGAGCCAGTCCGTGGTGACGAGGCGCTCCGGGTGTGCGTACTCGGCGAGGCGGGGCGTCGGGTCGGTGGGTGCGGGCATGGCTCCTCCATCTGTCGGCATCTGCCGGGCCGGGCGCGGGTGGGTCGTGACCACTCTAGGAACAGTCCCACCTGCGCCGACAGGGCGCGTCCATCATGTGGGACCACGATGCGAGATGGCCCCCTCGAGACCGCATCGATCCGTGATGCGGAAAGGTTCTTCCGAAACCCTTGTGGGGTGCGTCACGCGCTGCTAGCGTCACCACTACCAACGGCGGGCACCGGGCCGCTCTGGCGTCAACGTCAGCGCGGTGGTCGACGAGGAGACTCGATCGATCCGACACCGGCAGCTATCTACCAGGTGGAACGACAACTCACCTGCAGCGGCCCGCCGTGCGTCCCTCGAGTCCGACGGCGTGGCCAGCGCCATCGCCGGCTGACGCCGGCGTGCCCGGGCCGCTGCCCGAACCGTGGAGACTCACCATGGAACGCAATGCCGTGGACACCCCCGTGGCCATTCCCGTGGACGCAGCACACCTCGAGAAGGCCGTTTCCCTCGCCGTCGACAGCGTCGCGAACGCCGGCGGGCCCTTCGGAGCCGTGATCGTCACCGCAGACGGCCAGGTCTTCGAGGGCAACAACCGCGTGACGCAGGACAACGACCCCACCGCCCACGCCGAGGTCACCGCCATCCGCCGCGCCTGCGCCGCGCTCGGCACCTTCGACCTGTCGGGCGCCGTCCTCTACTCCAGCTGCGAGCCGTGCCCCATGTGCCTCGCGTCGTCCCTCTGGGCGCGCGTCGACGCCGTGTACTTCGCGGCCGACCGGCACGACGCCGCGGTGGCCGGGTTCGACGACGCCGTGTTCTACGACTTCTTCGACTCCGGCCCGCAGGTCCGGGCCGCCGGAGGCGTCATGACCGTGCGGCACGAGCGGACCACGACCGCCCTCGCGCCGTTCGACGCGTGGCGCGTGCTCGACACCCGGATCGACTACTGATCCGCCGCCCAGGAGACCGACCACCCCCTCCGGAAAGGACACAAGGACGTGACCATCCTGGGAACGCGGCGGGACACCGCCGAGAACGACGACGCACGATCGACCGGCATCGCCCGGTCCACGCTGGACCGCCTGTTCAAGATCACCGAGCGCGGCTCGACCACGGGCCGTGAGATCCGCGGCGGCCTGGTGACCTTCTTCGCGATGGCGTACATCGTCATCCTCAACCCCCTCATCCTCGGCGGCACCAGCGCCGAGAACGCGCCCGTCGACGTCGCCGGCGGCTGGCTCGCGACCGCGCAGGTCGGGGCCGTCACCGGCCTGGCCGCGGGCGTGCTGACCATCCTGTTCGGGCTCGTGGCGAACCTGCCGTTCGCCCTCGCCGCGGGGCTCGGCATCAACTCGTTCCTCGCCGTTGCCGTGATCGGCGACGTGACGTGGCCCGAGGCGATGGGCCTCGTGCTCATCAACGGCCTGCTCATCGTGCTGCTGGCGGTGACCGGCGCCCGCTCGGCGATCTTCAACGCCGTGCCGCGCCAGCTCAAGGCCGCCATCACCGTGGGCATCGGCCTGTTCATCGCCTTCATCGGGTTCGTGGACGCGGGCTTCGTCACCCGGACGCCGGGCGGCCCGCCCGTGCAGCTCGGCGACGGCGGGTCGATCTCGACCGTCCCGACGATGATCTTCGTGCTCGGCCTGCTGCTCATGGGCGTCCTCGTGGCGCGCAAGGTCAAGGGCGGGCTGCTCATCGGGCTGGTCGCGACCACGATCGTGGCGATCGTCGTCGAGGCCGTGCTGCAGCTGGGCCCCGCGTCGGACGAGAACCCGGGCGGGTGGCACCTGTCCGTGCCCGCGCTGCCGGACTCGCTCGTGTCCGTGCCGGACCTGTCCCTGCTCGGGCAGTTCAGCCTCGGTGCGTTCGACCGCATCGGGGCGCTCGCCGCCACGATGCTCGTGTTCACGCTGTTCTTCACGAACTTCTTCGACGCCATGGGCACGATGACGGGCCTGGCCAAGCAGGGCGGGCTCGCCGACGCCGACGGCAACTTCCCGCGAATCAAGTCGGCGCTGGTGGTCGAGGGCGTGGGCGCGGTCGTGGGCGGCGCGACGTCGTCGTCGTCCAACACGGTCTTCGTCGACTCCGCGGCCGGGGTCGGGGAGGGCGCGCGCACCGGGCTGGCGTCGGTCGTCACGGGCGGGCTGTTCCTCGTGGCGATGTTCCTCACCCCGCTGACGGCGGTCGTGCCGATCGAGGTCGCCAGCGGTGCCCTCGTCGTGGTCGGCGCGATGATGATGAGGGAGATCAAGGAGATCGACCTGAGCGACTTCTCCGTCGCCCTGCCGGTGTTCCTCACCGTCGTGACCATGCCGCTGACCTACTCCATCGCCAACGGCATCGGGATCGGCTTCATCACCTGGGTCCTCCTGCGGTTCGCCTGCGGCAAGGTGCGCGACGTGCACCCGCTGCTGTGGGTGGTCGCCGCCGGGTTCCTCGTGTACTTCGTCCGCGGACCGCTCTCGGCGGCCCTCGGCGCGTGACGGGATCGCCGGTCGTGCCCGCCGGTCGTGCGTGTCGGGACCAGGGTCTCGGCACGCACGACCGGCGGCCCCCGACCAGCGGGAGAAGGGACTCCTGATGCTCACGCTCACCGACGAGCTCGCCCCCTGGCTCCGCAGGGGGGAGCCGCCGTTCGCCGTCGCGACCGTCGTCGCGGCGTCCGGCTCCGTGCCCCGGCCCGTGGGCACCGCGATGGCGGTGCGGGCCGACGGCGCCGTGCTCGGCAGCCTGTCGGGCGGCTGCGTCGAGGCGGCCGTGCACGCCGCCTGCCTCGACGCGATCGCGACCGGCGCGTGCCACCGCGAGACGTTCGGCTACTCCGACGACGACGCGTTCGCCGTCGGGCTGTCGTGCGGCGGCACCCTCGAGGTGCACGTGCAGCCCGTGCTCGGGCCCGACGACCCGGCAGCGCACGCCCTCGGGAGGATCGCCGCCGCGGGCCCGGCGCCCGCTGCGCTCGTGCGCCGTCTCGACGTCCCGCGGCCCACCGCCACCGTCCTGGACGGCGCGGCCGACGAGGTGGACGTCGCCCGGGCGCTGGCCGACGTCGTCGAGCCGGGGGCGCTGCGCGCCGCGGCCGCGCAGGTCGCGGCGGTGCTGCGCGCGGGCGGCAACGCCACCGTGCACGCCGCGCCCGGCGTCGCGGACGGCGCGTGCGACGACGAACCGGTCGCGCTCCTCGTGGAGTCGCGGCTGCCGCCGCCGCGGTTCGTCGTCGTCGGCGCCAACGACTTCGCCGGCGCCCTCGTGCGGGCCGTGCGGCTGCTCGGCTACCGGGTGACGCTCGTGGACGCGCGCGAGGTCTTCGCCGCCCCCCGGCGGTTCCCGCAGGCGGACGAGATCGTCGTCGACTGGCCCCACCGGTACCTGGCGGCCGAGGCCGCCGCGGGGCGGCTCGACGCGCGCACGGGCGTCGCCGTCCTCACCCACGACGCGAAGTTCGACGTGCCGGTGCTGCGGCTCGCGCTCGGCCTGCCGCTCGCGTACGTAGGGGCGATGGGCTCGCGACGTTCCCACGCGCAGCGCGTGCGGGCCCTGCGCGCCGACGGCGTCGGCGACGACTCGCTGGCGCGGCTGCGCTCGCCCATCGGCCTCGACCTCGGGGCCGTCACGCCGGAGGAGGTGGCGGTGTCGGTCGTCGCCGAGCTGGTCGCCGTGCGGCACGGTCGCTACCGCGTGGAGCCGCTCAGCCGCACGGAAGGCCCGCTGCACGCGCCGCCACGCGAGCCGGCACCCGCTCCGGCCCCCACGGCACCAGCACAGGCAGCACCAGCACCCGCAGCACCCGCAGCACCCGCACGAGCGAAGGAGCTCCTCCGGTGGACCTGAACACCGTCACCGACCTCGTCCTCACGGCCGACCCCGCCGACTGGCGCGAGGGGGACGCCTGGCTCGCCGGCGGCACGGTCCTGTTCTCGTACGGCAGCCAGACGCTGCAACGACTGCTCGACGTCACCGGCGCCGGGTGGGAGCCGCTCACCGTCACCGACGACGGCCTGGAGATCGCCGCCACCTGCACGGTCGCGCAGCTGTACGCGTTCCCGGACTCCGACGCCGTCGCCCGCGTGCGCGACGCGTGGCCGGCCCTCGGCCTGGTGCGGCCGTGCTGCGACTCGTTCGTCGCGTCCTTCAAGATCTGGAACACCTCGACGGTGGGCGGCAACGTCTGCACGTCGCTGCCCGCCGGGCCGATGATCTCGCTGACCGCGGCGCTCGACGGCGTCGCCGAGGTGTGGGGGCCCGGCGGGTCCCGGCGCACCCAGCCGGTGGCCGAGCTCGTCACCGGCGAGCTGCGCAACACCCTCGCCCCCGGCGAGCTGCTGCGCGCGATCCGGATCCCCGAGCGGGCGCTCCGCGCGCGGACGGCGTTCCGGCGGCTGTCGCTGTCGAACCTCGGGCGCTCCGGCGTCCTGCTCGTCGGAAGGCTCGACCCGCCGGACGGCGCCGCGCGCGACGTCGGGGACGACGGCGCCGGAGAGCTCGTCGTGACGGTGACGGCGTCGACGCGCCGGCCCGTCCAGCTGCGGTTCCCGGCCGCGGCCGGGAGACCCGGCCCCGACGACCTCGCGGCCGCCATCGACGCCGCGATCCCGTCCGAGCTCTACCACGACGACATCCACGGCCTGCCCGCGTGGCGCCGGGACATGACCTACCGCCTCGCGGAGGAGGTCCGCGCCGAGCTGCTCGACGGCGCGGTTCCGACGATCGGGCCGATCGTCCGGCCGACGACCGCGCCGACGGCCGCGCCGATCACCAGGCCCACGACCGGCCCGACCGACGGAGGCGACCGATGACCGACGCGACCACCACCACCGCCACCCCGGCCGGGACCCCGACACCGACGATCGTCGTCGACGGGCGCCCCGTCGACGCCACCCCCCGCGCGGGTCAGTGCCTGCGCACCTTCCTGCGCGAGCAGGGTTCGCTGGGCGTGAAGAAGGGCTGCGACGGCGGCGACTGCGGCGCGTGCACGGTGCACGTCGACGGCGTGCCGGTGCACAGCTGCGTCTACCCGGCGCGCCGGGCCGCAGGCCGCGACGTCACCACGATCGGCGGCCTGGCGGCCACGTGGACGGGTGCCGAGGACGGGGTCTCGACCGTTCGACAGGCTCAGGACGGCGCAGGCTCGACCGACGAGACGCTGCACCCGACCCAGCAGCAGTTCCTCGACGGCCAGGGCTTCCAGTGCGGCTTCTGCACCGCGGGCATGATCATGACCGCCGCGACCTTCGACGACTCGCAGCGCGAGAACCTGCCCCGCAGCCTCAAGGGCAACCTGTGCCGTTGCACCGGGTATCGGGCGATCGCGGACGCCGTGCTCGACGGCGACGCGTGCGGCGCTGCGCACCCGGCCGGCGCCGCGGCCTGCGACCACGGTCACGACGGCTGGACCCCGGCGCACGCGCGCGGCGAGGCGGTGCCCGCCGTCGGCGCGCCCGAGGACGGCGCGTCCGGCACCAATCCGTCCGCGGCGCCGTCGGGCCGCGCGTTCGGCACGTCCGAGCCCGCGCCGGCGGGCCGCGGCGTGGTCACCGGGCAGGTGCGGTACACGCTCGACGTCGACCCCGGGGCCTACCCCGGCCTGCTGCACATGAAGCTCGTGCGCTCCCCGCACGCGCACGCCCGGGTCGCGGCCATCGAGGTGTCCGAGGCGCTCGCGGTGCCGGGCGTCCGGGCGGTGCTCACGCACTCCGACGCGCCCGCGGCGCGGTTCAGCACCGCCCAGCACGAGCTGTGGACGGACGACCCGGACGACACGCGCGTCCTCGACGACGTCGTACGGTTCGTGGGGCAGCGGGTCGCGGCGGTCGTCGCGGACTCGGTCGCGGCCGCCGAGGAGGGTGCGCGGCGCGTGCGCGTCACGTACGACGTGCTGCCCGCCCTGATCGACCCCGAGCGGGCGATGGTGCCCGGCGCGCCGCTGGTGCACCCTGAGCTGGACCCCGTGACCGCGCGGGTGTCCCGCCCCGAGTCGAACGTCGTGGCGGAGGTGCACACCGAGCTCGGCGACGTCGAGGCCGCCCTGGCGCAGGCCGACGTCGTGCACGAGGCGACGTACCGCACCCAGCGCGTGCAGAACGCGGCGCTCGAGACGCACGCCGCGATCGCGTCCTTCGACGACGACGGGCGCCTCGTCGTGCGGACGTCGACCCAGGTGCCGTTCCTGGCGCGACGCCACCTGGCGCGGGTCCTCGACCTGCCCGCCGACCGCGTGCGCGTGCTGTGCGAGCGCGTCGGCGGCGGGTTCGGCGGCAAGCAGGAGGTGCTGGTCGAGGACGTCGTGGCGCTCGCGGCGCTGCGCCTGCGCCGCCCGGTGCAGCTCGAGCTGACCCGCACGGAGACGTTCACCGGCACCACGACGCGCCACCCGTTCCGCATCCGCGTCCGGGCCGGAGCCCGCCGCGACGGCACGCTCACCGCCCTGCACCTGGACGTGCTGAGCAACACCGGCGCGTACGGCAACCACGGTCCGGGCGTGATGTTCCACGGCTGCGGGGAGTCGATCGCCGTCTACCGGTGCGCCAACAAGAAGGTCGACGCGCACTGCGTCTACACGCACACGCTGCCCGCCGGCGCGTTTCGCGGCTACGGGCTGAGCCAGATGATCTTCGCCGTCGAGTCCGCGATGGACGAGCTCGCGCGGCAGCTCGGCCTGGACCCGCTCGAGCTGCGGCGGCGCAACGTCGTGCTCGAGGGCGAGCCCATGCTGTCGCTGAACCCCGAGCCGGAGGAGGACGTGCTGTACGGCAGCTACGGCCTCGACCAGTGCATCGAGCTCGCCGACGACGCCCTGGCCCGCGGACGGGCGCGCGACGTCGCCGCGTACGGCGCCGACCCGGCCGACCCCGGGTCGCCGTGGCTGGGCGAGGAGTGGGGGATCGGCGAGGGCACGGCCCTGTCCATGATCGACACCGTGCCGCCGCGCGGGCACCTGTCGCACGCCCGCGCCCGGCTGCGCCCCGACGGCGTGCTCGAGGCGGAGGTCGGTACGGCCGAGTTCGGCAACGGCACGACGACGGTGCACGCCCAGCTCGTGGCCAGCGCCCTCGGGCAGCAGGCGCGGGACGTCGTCGTGCGGCAGTCGGACACGGACCTGGTGGAGCACGACACGGGCGCGTTCGGCTCGACCGGGACGGTCGTGGCGGGCAAGGCGTCGCTCGCGGCCGCGACGGAGCTGGCGGAGCGGCTGCGCGTCGTCGCGGCGTCGCTCACGGGCGCGGCGCCGGCGGACTGCCGGCTGGTCCCTGGCGCCGTCGAGTGCGCGGGGCGCGAGGTGCCGCTCGCCGAGCTCGCCCGGCACGCCGACGCGGCAGGCGTGCGCCTGGTCGCGGAGGGGCGCTGGGGCGGCACCCCGCGCTCGGTGGCGTTCAACGTGCACGGCTTCCGCGTCGCGGTGCATCGCGGCACCGGGGAGATCCGCATCCTGCAGAGCGTGCAGGCCGCGGACGCGGGGGAGGTCGTCAACCCGCGCCAGTGCCGCGGCCAGGTCGAGGGCGGCATCGCGCAGGCGCTCGGCGCCGCGCTGTACGAGGACGTGGTGATCGACGACGCCGGGCGCGTCACGACCGACATCTTCCGCCAGTACCACCTGCCGACCTTCGCGGACGTGCCGCGCAGCGAGGTCTACTTCGCGCGCACCAGCGACTCGACCGGGCCGATGGGCGCGAAGTCGATGAGCGAGAGCCCGTTCAACCCCGTGGCGCCGGCGCTGGCGAACGCGCTCCGCGCCGCGACGGGCGTGCGGTTCACCGAGCTCCCGCTCGCCCGGGACAAGGTCTACCTGGAGATCAAGGCAGCGGCGTCCTGACCGCGAGATCGAGGTACGCGTCGCGAAGTCGAACCACCGAAGGTCGATCTCGGGACGGGCACGTCGATCTCGCGGTGGTTACCGCAGCAGGTCGAGGTCGGCCTCGGTGTCGACGTCGCGCCCGTCGCCGGGATGGGTGACGACGTCGATCAGGTCGGCGTGGGCGTCGAGCCAGTCGCGGGCGCCGCGGTCGCCGATGGCCGTCGCGACCGCCTCGGCCGCTACTGCGGGGTCCAGGACGATCGGGTGCGCGCGCCCTCGCCGGGCGTTCGGCTCGCGGGCGGGGGGCGGTGACGCGGCGCTGGACGGCGCGGACATCGATTCGCCGGACGGTGCCGGTCGCGCGGCGTCGGCCCAGCGGGACACGGTCACGCGACCGGGACGGTGCGCGGCCAGCAGTCGCGCGACGTCGTCGGGCCGCACGCCAGGCTGGTCGACGTGCGCGACGACGACCCGCGCGGCGCCGGCGTCCAGCGCGGCCGCGACGCCGGCCCGCAGCGACGACGCCATGCCCGTGGCCCACGCCGGGTTCACGACGACGGCGACCCGACCGGACCGGGGACCGGCGGCCTCGCGGGGATGGGCGTCGTCGGGCCGGCGGGGCCGCTCCTTGAGGCCGGCCTCCGACCGGACGCGGTCGGCCTGCGCCCCGAGGACGACGACGACCGTGTCGCAGCCACCGTCGGCGAGGACCTCGGCCACGTGCTCGACGAGCGGCCGGCCGCCGTGGGGGAGCAGCGCCTTGGGCCCGCGGCCGAGGCGGGCGCCCGCGCCCGCCGCCAGCAGGACGGCGACGGTAGGTCCGGTCGTCACGCGGTCGCCCGGCCCGTCGTCTCGCGACGACCGTCGTAACGCTCCTGGGCCGCGATGACCTCGTCGACGGCGCCCTCGAGCACGTCGATGAGCCCGATCAGCCGGTCAGCGACGCGGCGACCGAGGTCGGTGAGCGAGTACTCGACGTGGGGCGGGATGGTGGTGCGCACCTCGCGCACGACGATGCCGTCTCGCTCGAGCGTCTGCAGGGTCTGGGCGAGCATCTTCTCGCTCACGCCGTCGATGCGGCGACGCAGCGCGTTGAAGCGCACGGCGCCGTCTCGCAGCCCGGCGACGGTGAGCACGCCCCAGCGGCCCGTGACGGCCTCGAGCGCCTGCCGCGACGTGCAGTCGCGCGCGAAGACGTCGGCCACCATCGCGTCGGAGGGGCCGGGGCCGGTCGGGGTGAGGGCGTCGGGGGTCACCGCTCCAGGGTACGGTGCGGCGCTTCGGAACGCACTGTGACGCAGAAGGCACGGCTCGATGGTTGGCACTATCAAAAAGTAAGTGCATCCTGGAGGTGCCCGCCGCGATCGGCGGGCACCCGACAAGCCACAGGAGCACCGTCATGACCATCGCCGTCACCGGAACCAGCGGCCACCTCGGCCGGCTCGTCGTCGAGTCCCTCCTCGCGCGCGGCGCCGCACCCGCGGACGTCGTCGCGCTCGCCCGGACCACGGGCAGGGTCGCGGACCTCGCCGAGCGGGGCGTCGTCGTCCGCGAGGCCGACTACGACCGCCCGGAGACCCTCGGGCCCGCGCTCGACGGCGTCGACGTGCTGGTGCTCGTCTCCGGCTCCGCGGTCGGGCAGCGCGTGCGCCAGCACGGCGCGGTGATCGACGCGGCGAAGGGCGGCGGCGTCGGCCGCGTCGTCTACACGAGCGCCCCGCACGCCGACACCTCTCCGCTGGTCCTCGCGCCCGAGCACAAGGCGACCGAGGAGCTGATCGCCGCGTCCGGCCTCTCGACGACGGTCCTGCGCAACGGCTGGTACACCGAGAACTACCTCGGCGACGTGCAGCAGGCCCGCGAGACCGGCGAGATCGCGCACAGCACCGGCGACGGGCGGGTCGCCAGCGCGAGCCGGTCGGACTACGCCGAGGCCGCCGCCGTCGTCGCCCTGGACGCGCACCGCGACGGCGCGCACGACGGCTCCGTGTTCGAGCTGTCGGGAGACGTCGCATGGGGCTTCGACGAGCTCGCCTCCGCCGCCGCGGACGTCCTCGGCCGGCCCGTCAGCTACCGCCGCCTCACCCCCGAGGAGCACCGCGAGCAGCTGCTCGCCGCGGGGCTCGACGAGGGTACCGCCGGGTTCGTCGTCGCCCTCGACGGCAACACGCGCGACGGGCTGCTCGCCGAGACCTCGGGCGACCTCGCCCGCCTGATCGGCCGCCCGACGACGCCGCTCGCGGAGGGCCTGCGTCGCGCGCTGGAGGCCTGACGCCCCGCGGCGCCGGACGGCGACAGCCGCCGGCGCCGCGCTGCTCCTCGAGGCCCGGTGCTCCCGGGCGGGGAGCGCGAGGACGCGAGCACGCCGTCGGCGTCCTAGCGTCGGGGGATGACGAAGCGGGACGACGGCGAGTCCGGGGAGCGGTGGTCGCAGGACGTCACCGAGCACTCGGACGCGCTCGACCTCGAGGAGGACGTCTTCACCTGGGACGACCCGGCGCGGATCGCGGCGTCGCTCAAGCGGTCGGCCGAGGCCAGCGAGCGGCGCAAGGGGTCGCCGTACCAGTCGGCCATGTCGATGCTGACGTTCTACGTCAACCGGGCGGGGAAGACCCTGCCGGCCGCGCAGCGCGAGGTGCTCGAGCGTGCCAAGGACGAGCTGCGGAAGGCGTTCGGCAGGGACTGACGCGCGGTCCCGCCCGCCGAGCGGCGAGTGACAGGCGCCAGGCGCCCCTGCCCGCCCTGCGCCGGCCGGAGCCACCTGACGCCGTCGCGTCAGAGGCCCGCGAATCGGCCGACGGCGACGAAGACGGCGAGCGCGAGGAGGACGACGTTCACCGGCACGGACTTCGCCTCGCCGAGGCGCATGTGCAGCGGGATGGCGCCGACCTGGGTGAGCGCGAGACCGACCGCCGCGACCGGGGTGAGGACGGGCGCGACACCGGTCGCCCAGGGGAGGATCAGGCCGACCGCGCCGAGCACCTCGAGCCAGGCCAGGGTGCGGACGGCAGCGATCCGCTCGGGGGTGACCCAGCGCATCTGCTTGCTCAGCGCGTCGACCGGCTTGGTGGCCTTCATGAGCCCGGCGGCGAGGAACATGACGGCCAGCAGGCCGGAGGCGATCCACAGGGCGACGTTCATGCGTGATCCTTGCGAGACGGGCCGTGACGACCCGTCTGGTCAGTCACTCTTTGTGCCTGAGAGCATGATGGGTAATCTCAGCGACTCCTACAAAAGGCACACGGATGTGCCCGAGGCGCACCGGACGAAGGGCACGAGCATGAGCGCAGTCGAGACCGACGCGGTTGCCGCCGCGATGGCCGAGCTCCTGGAGCGGCAAGACCTCGGCCTACCCAGCGCCTGCGAGGCCACCGAGGCCACGGGCGAGGTGCGTTCGGTGCTCGACCGGGTGGGCGACAAGTGGAGCGCCCTCGTGCTCGGCACGCTCGCCCCCGGGCCGCGGCGCTTCACCGAGCTGCTGCACGGTATCGAGGGGATCTCGCAGCGCATGCTCACCCTCACGCTCCGCCAGCTCGAGCGGGACGGCCTCGTGAGTCGCACGGTGCACGCGGTCGTCCCGCCGCGGGTCGACTACGCGCTCACGGACCTCGGGCGGACCCTCTTGCCGCCCGTCATCGCCCTGGTCGAGTGGGCGTTCGGGCACACCGCCGAGATCCGGGAGCACCGGGAGCTCTACGACGCCCGGCGCGCCGAAGGTCGTGCCACGCCCTGAGCGGGCGAGGGCTCACCAGCCGGCGAAGCGGCCGACCGCGACGAACGCGGCAAGCAGGAGCAGCAGCACGTTGATGCCGAGCTGCGACGTCTCCTGCCGGCGCACGTGCACCATGATCGCGAGCACCTGCAGCAGCACCAGGCACGCGGCCGCGATCGGCGTCAGCACGGGCACGACGTCGGTCAGCCACGGCAGGATCACGCCGAGGGCGCCGGCGATCTCGCACAGGCCGATGAACCGGACCACGACGTCGGGGAAGTCCTCGACCCAGCCCATGCGGGACCGCAGCCGCTCCTTGCCGCGGACGAGCTTGACGAAGCCCACCATCAGGTAGCGCGCGGCCAGCAGCCCCGCGGCGACCCACAGTGCGATGTCCATCGGACCTCCACGCCGTCGTGCAGCAGTCGGAACCGTCGCGGGCGTCGTCCGCGACGCGGCGCCCGGGAACCGGTCGGTGACCGGCGGGGGGACGCCGTCGTACCTGGTGGCGAACCTACCGCGCACCGGCGGCGCGGGGAACGACCCGGGCCGCCGGGTGTCGCCGGTGTCGCCGGGTGATCGATCCGTCGCCGTCCGGGTGTCGTGCTCGGGCCGTTCGCCCGATATCTTCTGGTCGTGACCCGAGCGAGCGAGACCCTCCCGTCCCTGTCGGCGCTGCCCGCCTGGCTGGTGCCGTCGGTGTACCTGCACTGGTCGGGCGACTGGCTGCGCGAGTCCGTCGCGATCGCGACGCGCTCGCGCGAGCACTCCCTCCCGGGCGGCCCCGACGGTCCGCAGCGGGGCGACGTCGTCGTGACGGTGCTCGGCGAGGCCGGCGTGGTCGCCGCCGTCGAGCTCATGGGTGCGACCGACGGCGAGAGCTGGGTCTCGGACGACCTCTTCGGCCCGGACCGGCCGATCGTGTGGGCCGACCTCTTCGAGGGCGCCGACACCTACACGGGATCGTCGGGGTGGCTCCCGGCCGAGCACGCGCGCCTCGTCCTCGACGGCGTCGCCGAGCAATTCCGCGGCGGGCCCGTGCACACCCTCGACCCGGGCGACTGCGGCACCGGCGTCACCGCGCCCGACGTGCACGCGCTGCGCATCCTCGGCCACCGCGCCGTCACGGGCTGGGCGATGCGCCGCGAGGAGCGGTGCGCGTCGTGCGAGCGGTTCGTCGACGTCCACCAGATGCGTGCGCACGACGACGGCGCCGTCCGGCTCGGCACCACCACGGCGGGCGGGCGCACTCTCGAGCAGGTCGTGCGCGACGTGCACCTGCTGTGCGAGCCCTGCCACGACCTCATGCACGCGCACAGCGTCGCCGCGCAGCGCGCCCGGATGCGCCCGCAGTGCCCGGGCTGCGGGGCGCGCGGGCGCACCAAGCGCGTCGTGTGGGGCATGACGTTCCAGGACGACGTGATGAACGCCGAGCCGGACGTCGTCTACGGCGGGTTCGAGGTGCCGGTGCCCACGCCCGAGTGGTACTGCACCGCGTGCCACGCGAACTTCGGGAGCTCCGTCATCGCGTCGCGGGCGCTCACGTCGGCCGGGACGGGCGAGGTGCCGGGGCCGACCCCGCTCGTCACCGACCTGCCCGGCGACGAGCCGGCGGCCTGACGGCGGGTCGCCGGGCGGCCGCGGGCCCTCAGGCCACGGCCGGCACGGGCGCCGGTGCCGCCCGCCGGTGCCGGCGCACGAGGCCGTGCTCGGCGGGCGGGACGAACGGCGCCAGGCGCAGCGGCATCCCCGCCTCGAGCGGGGTGCGGTCGGCCTTGAGGTGGTTGCACGGCACGCACGCCGCCACGAGGTTGAGCCACGACGAGTCGCCCCCGCGCGAGCGGGGCACCACGTGGTCGACCGTCTCGGCCGGGCCGCCGCAGTAGGCGCACGCGCCGTCGCGCCGCTTCACGCCCTCCTTGGTGACGGCGGGGCGGCCCGCGCCGCGGTACCGCCAGCGCATCGCCACGTAGCGGACCAGGCGCAGCACGCGGGGGAGCGGGTACGGGCCGAAGCGGTGCCCCTCGACGGCCTCCTCGACCACCGCGACACCCCGGACCAGCATCGTCACGGCATGCTTCACCGACACCCGGTGCAGGGGCTCGTAGCCCGCGTTGAGGACGAGCACGTCGGCCACGGTCGTGCTCCCTCCTGGCGGGGCGCGCGGTCGGCGCGCGGGGCGGCTCCTGGGCGAGATCGGGGGCGTCCTGCTGTGAGGCGGGTCACAAGGGCCCGCCGAGGTGAAAGTATGCCGCAATCCCGCGGAAGTCCAGGGCCTGGGAGCCCGTGGCGTCGGGCGATGAGTCTGCGATGCCGCACCGGTCCACCCCGTCGAACCGCTCCCAGGGAGGACGACATGAGGCTCAGCGTCAACATCTTCACCTCGCTCGACGGCGTCGTGCAGGGCCCCGGAGGGCCCGACGAGGACACCCGCGGCGGGTTCGACCGAGGCGGCTGGTTCATGCCGTACACCGCCGACCCCATGTTCGGCGGGATCGTCGACGGCTGGTTCGCGCAGGCCGACGCCTTCCTGCTCGGCCGCACCACGTACGACATCTTCGAGGCGTACTGGCCGCAGGTCACCGACCCGCAGGACGCCGTCGCGGCGAAGATCAACGCCGGCCCCAGGTACGTCGTCTCGTCGACGCTGCGCGAGCCGGCGTGGGCGGGCACGACCGTGATCGACCCGGCGTCGTCCGACCTCGCGACCGAGGTCCGGGCGCTCAAGGACGCTCCGGGCGGCGAGCTGCAGGTGCACGGCAGCGCGCGGCTCGCGAGCTCCCTGCACGACCTGGGCCTGGTCGACGTCTACCGGGTCTTCGTCGCGCCCGTCGTCGTGGGCGCCGGCGCGCGGCTGTTCGACGTCGGCGCCGCGCCGTCCGGGTTCGACGCGACCCGGTCGCAGATCGGCGACGGCGGGCTGGTGTACCTGGAGCTCGAGCCGCGGCCGTTGGAGGTCGCCGAGTCGCAGATCGTCGACGGCAGGAACGAGCTGCGCTGACCGGCGCCGAGACGGCGACCCGCCGGCCGACCCCGCGATCAGGCCCTCGGGCCGGGATCGCGGGGCCGACCGCCTGGTCGCCGTCAGGTGAGCGGCGTCGTCACCTCTTCGCCTCGAAGACGAGGTTGAACGGCGTCTGCGCGACCTCCCGGAACCGGGTGAGCCCGCCGGCGGTCAGGACGTCCCGGATCCTGGCGGGTCCGGCCTGCGTGCCGAGCGCGAGCCCGACGTCCTGGGCGAGCGACGTCGGCGTGCACAGCAGCGTCGAGAAGCCGTAGTAGGTGCGGCCGACGGGGTTGAGGTTGTCCTCGACCCGGTCGCCGGCCATCGGCTCGACGATCATCCAGGTGCCGTCGTCTGCCAGGGCGTCGCGCACGTGCCGGGCGGCGCCCACCGGGTCGCCCATGTCGTGCAGGGCGTCGAACATCGTCACGAGGTCGAAGCCGGTGCCGGGGAACGTCTGGGCCGACGCGACCTCGAACCGGACGCGGTCGCCGACGCCCGCGGCGTCGGCGCGCTCCCGCGCGGTGCGGATCGACGCGTCGTGGTAGTCGTAGCCGACGAACGTGGACTCCGGGTAGGCCTCGGCCATGAGGATCGTCGACGAGCCGTGGCCGCACCCGACGTCGGCGACGACCGCGCCCTGGCGCAGCTTGTCCACCGTCCCGTCGAGGGCGGGCAGCCACGCCTCGACGAGGTTCGCGTGGTAGCCGGGCCGGAAGAACCGCTCGCACCCCACGTGCACGTCGGGGCCGTGCTCGTGCCAGCCGAACCCGGCGCCGGACCGGGCGGCCTCCAGGATGTGCTCGGTGTCGTGCACGGTGCCGAGCGCGAGCTGGAACAGGCCGGGCAGGAAGGCGGGGCTGTCCTCGACGGTCAGCGCCACGGCCTGCTCGGGCGGGAGCGTGTAGCGGCCCGACGCCGGGTCGTAGGTGACGTACGCCCCGGCGGCCTGGGCGTTCAGCCACTCGCGGGCGTACGGCTCGGCGGTCCCCGTGCGCTCCGCCAGGTCGGCGGGCGTGCTCGGGCCGTGGGCCGCGAGGTCCCGGTAGTAGCCGAGCTTGTCGCCCATCACCACGAGGGCGGCGTTCAGGGTCGCGCCGGCCTCCTCGACGGCGCGGAACACGAACGCCATCAGGGTGTCGGGGTCGACCTGCGGTGCGGGCTCGGTGGTGGCCGCGCCGGTCGTCTGGGTGTCCGTCATCGTTCTCTCCGTCGTGAGTACGCCGGCGTGGCCGGCAGGGTGCCCTCAGCGCCGAACGTAGGTCGCAGGGGGTGACATCGCGTCAGGGGCCCCACCTGGTCCTGCGGCGCTGCCTAGACTCGAACCGTGCTCCTGGGGCGCGACGCGGAGGTCGCGACGATCGACCGGCTCCTGGCCGGGGCCCGGCTCGGGACGGCGGGGACCCTCGCCGTCCTGGGGGACCCGGGCGTCGGTAAGAGCGCCCTGATCGAGCACGCGGCCGCCCGGCTCGGGCCCGAGTTCCGCGTCCTGACGGCGACCGGCACCGCCGCCGAGGCCGGGCTCGCGTTCGCGGGTCTGTCGCAGCTCTTCGCCCACGAGCTGGACCTGCTCGGCGGGCTGCCGGCGCGGCAGGCGGCCGCCCTCGCGGCGGCGCTCGCGGTCGGCGACGTCCCGGACGGCGGCGGGGGCGCGGACGGCGACGCGGACGGCGAGGCCGGCAGCGACCGGCTCGCCGTCGGCGCCGCCACGCTCGGGATACTGACGCGGCGCGCGGAGACCGGGCCGGTCGCCGTCCTGGTCGACGACCTGCACGACCTCGACGCGCCGTCGACCCAGGCCCTGCTCTTCGCCGCGCGCCGGCTGTCGGCGGACCGCGTGGCGGTGATCCTCGCCGCCCGGACCCCGGAGATCGGCGCGCTGGTCGACGGCCTGCCGGCGCTCGTCCTCGACGGGCTCACCGAGGCCCCGGCGCGTGCCCTGCTGGAGCGGACGGTCGGGGCGCCCGTGACCCGCGACCGGTTCGCCGAGCTCTACGACCGCGCGGCCGGGAACCCGCTCGCGCTCATCGAGCTCGCGACCCATCCGGAGCCGCTCTGGCCCCAGGTCCCCGGCATGCCGTCGACGGTCCCGGAGACGATCACCCGCGCCTTCGCCCGCCGCGTGCGGCGGCTGCCCGTCGCGACGCAGGACCTGCTGCTCGTCGCGGCCGTCTCGGGCGGGGACGCCTCGGTCACGGCTGGGGCGGCGGCCGCCCTCGGGCTGGACCCGGCGTCGCTGGGCGCCGCCGAGGACGCCGGGCTGGTGACGTCGGCCGCCGGGAGCATCGCGTTCCGGCACCCGCTGCTGCGGTCCGTCGTCTATTCCGGGGTGCCGGCCACCCGGCGCCGTGCCGTGCACCGTGCGGTCGCGGACGCGCTGCCTCCCGGAGACGAGGACCGCCGGGCCTGGCACCTGTCGGAGTCGGTCTGGGACCCCGACGGGCAGGTCGCCGGCCTCCTCGCCGCCGCGGCCGAGCGCGCCGTCGGACGGGCCGGGTACTCCGTCGCGTCGACGGCGTACCAGCGGGCGGCCACCCTCAGCACGACCCCGGCGGAGCGGGACGACCGCCTGCTGCGCGCCGCGGGCACCGCCTGGGCGGCGGGGGAGGCCCCTCGGGCGGTGTGGCTGCTCGACGACCTGGCAACGCAGCAGCCGCCGCCCGCCGTCGCGCGCTCGGCGCTGGAGCTGCGTGCCACCGTCGCGGCCCGGACCGGCGCGCTGGGCGAGTCGGTCGCCATGCTGCGACGGCTCGCGCGGGACACGCCGTCGCCGGACGACCGCGTGCACCTCCTCGCCGACGCCGCGCTGACGTCGTTCTTCCTCGGCGCCACCGCGACCTCCCTCGAGCTCGCGGACGACCTCGAGGAGCTCCTGCCGTCGGTCACGACGTCGCGGGCCCGCGCCCAGGCGCTGGTCGGCTGCGGCATCGCCCGGGTCCTCGCCGGCCGGGGCGGGACCGCCGAGATCGAGGCGGCCGTCCCCCTCCTCGAGGCGGACGACGGGCTCGCCTCCGACCCGCGGTGGTGGCAGTGGCTCATGCTCGTGCCCCTGTACCTCCGGGACGCGTCGGACGGGACCGCGCTCGGGCGTCGGGTCCCGGAGGTGAGCCGCGTCGCGACGACGGCCGACCTCCCGGTGCTGCTGTTCCTGCGGGCCCGCGGTCACGCGGCGGGCGACGAGTGGGACCGTGCCACGGCGGAGTACTCCCTGGCGGTCGACATCGCCCGCGAGACCGGTCAGCAGGCCCCGCTCGCGGCGGCGCTGGCGGGCCGGAGCTGGCACGAGGCCCGGCAGGGGGACGCCGACCGTTGCCTGGCGGATGCCCGAGAGGCCCTCGTGCTCTGCCACGAGGGCGACATGCACCTCCTCCAGGCCTGGGTGCGCTTCGCGCTGGGCGACCTCGCGCTGTCGCGCGGCGACGTCGCGGTCGCCGTGCAGGAGCTCACCGGGCTGGAGGGGCTGCTCGCGGGTCACGGGATGGACGACGTCGACCTCGCGCCCGTGCCCGAGCTCGTCGAGGCCCTGCTGCGGTCGGGCGAGGTGGCCGGCGCGCGCCGTCGGGTGGCCCCGTTCGTGGCCGCGGCCGAGGCGAAGGGCCAGCCCTGGGCGAGGGCGCGGGCGTACCGGGCGAAGGCGCTCGTCGGCCCCGACACCGACGTGGACGAGGCCTTCTCCGAGGCCCTCGCCCTGCACGACCGGACGCCGGACGTCTTCGAGACGGCCCGCACGCAGCTCGCGTTCGGGGAGCGGCTCCGTCGTGCCGGGCGCCGGGTCGACGCGCGGGAGCGGCTGCGGGCGGCGCTCGCGACGTTCGAGCGTCTCGGGGCCGTGCGCTGGGCGGACCGGGCCGCCGCGGAGCTCACCGCGACCGGCGAGGTCGTGCACCGGTCCGGGGACGGCTGGCGTGCGGGGCTCACGCCGCAGGAGCTCCAGGTAGGTCTCCTGCTCGCCGACGGGCACACCACTCGCGAGGCGGCCGCCGCACTCTTCCTGTCGCCCAAGACCGTGGAGTACCACCTGCGCAAGGTGTACACGAAGCTCGGCATCCACTCGCGCGAGGAGCTCGCCGCGTCGATGACCGGCACCGCCGCCGCCGGTGCGACGCCGGGGCAGCGGGCCGGGCCCCGGCACGCCTGAGCGCGGGGCGCCCGGTCAGGCGTCGTCGAGGGTGAGGGGCCGGACCACGCCGTCGGCCGCGACGAACACCCCGCGGACACGGCCGCCCGGGTCGGCCCGCAGGGCTCGGTTCCACGCGCGGTCCGCCGCGCCGATCGCGGAGTCGCCGGGCCGCCCGAGGACGGCGACGATGCTGCCGCCGGGCGCGTGCTCGTCCAGGACCTCCCGCATCAGCGTGCCGAGGTGGCGCGTCAGCTCGACGTCGGGGGCGGCCGGCGCGTCGTCGACCGGCACGACGACGCCGACCACCCGGTCGTCGGCGTCGAGCCAGGTGAGGGTGAGGTCGCGCTCGCCGGGGCGGCTCGCGTCGGCGAGCCAGGCGGCGAGCTCGAGCAGCTCGGCGTCGTCGGAGATCCGGTCGCCCGGGCGGAACGGTTCGATGCGTGTGTCCATGCGCCGACACCCTGCCCGAGCCGGCCGCCGTCCCGCTCCCGTCGTCCACAGCCCCTGTCGCCGGTCGAGCCCGTCGAGACCTGTGGGTCTCGACAGGCTCGACCAGCGAGAGCGCTCAGACGGCGAGGTAGCGGGCGTAGGCGCCGGTGGTGAGGAACGGCGGGAACTCCTCGCCGAGGGCCACCTCCCGGAAGATCGCCGCGGCGTCGTCGAACCGGTCGCCGGCCGAGCGCGGCAGCCCGACGAGCACGGAGCGCAGCACCGCCTCGCACCGCGCCCGGGTGATGGGCACGCCGTCGTCGGTCGTCGTGCCGGACGCGACCCACTGCCACACCTGCGACCGCGAGATCTCCGCGGTCGCGGCGTCCTCCATGAGGTGGTCGATGGCGGCCGCGCCCACCCCGCGCAGCCACGACTCGACGTACCGCACGCCCACCGAGACGTTGGCGCGCAGGCCCGCCTCCGTGACGGTCGCGCCGGAGCGCCGCGCGGACGCGACGTCGAGCAGGTCCGCCTGCCCGACGGCGACGTCGTCGCGCATCCTGGTCACCTGGTTCTCCGACTCGCCGAGCACCTCGTCGAAGGCGCCGCGCGCCACCTCGACGAGGTCGGGGTGCGCCACCCAGGTGCCGTCGAAGCCGTCGTGGGCCTCGCGGGTCTTGTCCGCCCACACCTGCGCGACGGCGCGCTCGGTCACCTCGGGGTCGCGGCGGTCGGGGACGAACGCGCTCATCCCGCCCATCGCGTGCGCACCGCGCCGGTGGCACGTGGCCACGAGCAGCTCGGTGTACGCCCGCATGAACGGCGCCGTCATCGTGACCTGCCCGCGGTCGGGCAGCACGTACGAGTCGCCACGGGTGCGGAAGCACTTGATGACGCTGAACAGGTAGTCCCAGCGGCCGGCGTTGAGGCCCGCGCAGTGGTCGCGCAGCTCGTGGAGGATCTCCTCCATCTCGAACGCCGCCGGCAGGGTCTCGATCAGCACCGTCGCGCGGATCGTGCCGCGCGAGATGCCGAGCGCGTCCTGCGCCACCTCGAAGACCTCGTTCCACAGCCGCGCCTCCCGGTAGCCCTCGAGCTTCGGCAGGTAGAAGTACGGGCCCCGCCCGCGCGCGACCAGCTCGCGCGCGTTGTGGAACAGGTACAGCCCGAAGTCGACCAGGGTGCCCGACGCCGGCTGCGTCGCGCCGTCCGTGCCGGTGTACGCGAGGTGCGACTCGAACAGGTGCCAGCCGCGGGGCCGGAAGACGATCGTCGGCAGCTCGGTGAGGTCGCTCGAGCGCAGGTCGTACCGCGTGCCGGCGCCTGAGGTGAAGGTCAGCGTGCCGCGGATCGCGTCGCGCAGCGCGAGCTGGCCGTCGACGACGTTGCGCCAGGTCGGGGACTGCGCGTCCTCGGCGTCGGCCAGCCAGCACCGGGCGCCGGAGTTGAGCGCGTTGATCGTCATCTTCGGATCGGTCGGGCCGGTGATCTCGACCCGCCGGTCCGCCAGCCCGGGGGCGCCGGCCGACCCCGCCACCCGCCACGACGGGTCGTCGCGGACCGGGCGCGTCGCCGGGTTGAAGTCCGGGTCCTCGCCGTCGGCGATCCGGCGCATGCGCCGCTGCCGCTCGAGCAGCAGCGCGGTGCGGTCGTCGGCGAACCGGTCGTGCAGCAGGGCGAGGAACGCCAGCGCTTCGGGGGTCAGGATCTCCTCGTCGCGCGGTCCCAGGGGGGCGGCGACCGTGACCGAGCCCTCGGCGAGCGTGGCGCCGCCCCACGCCGAGGCGTCAGGGGCGATGTCGGCGAGCGACGTGCCGGCGTCGGGCGCGCGGTCCGGCCGTGCGTCGGGGTTCGGGGGAGCGGTGGGCGGGGCGGCGAGCGTGGTCATGATGGCCTCCAGGGGCGGGAGGTAGTGCCTGCGGCGTTGCGGTAGGACCCCACGGGCACTACCGCGGCGCCGCAGGCACTCCCTCACGGAAACGGGGGTGAGGGGTCGGTTGCGGACGGGGACACCTCAGAACTGGGCGGCCTCGGTGGAGCCGGCGAGGGCGAGGGTGGCGGCGTCGGGGTTGAGCGCAGTCGACACCCGGTCGAAGTAGCCGGTGCCGACCTCGCGCTGGTGCCTGGTCGCCGTGTAGCCGCGCGACTCGGCGGCGAGCTCGGCGTCCTGCAGCCGCACGTACGCGGTCATCTGCTCGCGGGCGTACCCGTGGGCGAGGTCGAACATCGAGTAGTTGAGGGCGTGGAATCCTGCCAGGGTGATGAACTGGAACGCGTAACCCATCGCGCCGAGCTCCCGCTGGAACCGCGCGATGGTGTCGTCGTCCAGGTTCTTCCGCCAGTTGAACGACGGCGAGCAGTTGTAGCTCAGCAGCTGGTCGGGGAAGTCCGCCTTGACGGCCTCGGCGAACCGGCGCGCGAGGTCGAGGTCCGGCGTGCCGGTCTCCATCCAGATGAGGTCGGCGTGGGGCGCGTAGGCCTTGGCGCGGGCGATGCACGGCTCGATGCCGTTCGTCACCTCGTAGAAGCCCTCGGCGGTGCGCCCGCCGGTGAGGAACGGCCGGTCTCGCTCGTCGACGTCGGAGGTGAGGAGGGTCGCGGCCTCGGCGTCGGTGCGGGCGATGATCACCGACGGCACGTCGGCGACGTCGGCCGCGAGGCGCGCCGCGTTCAGGGTGCGCACGTGCTGCTGGGTGGGGACGAGCACCTTGCCGCCGAGGTGGCCGCACTTCTTCTCGCTCGCGAGCTGGTCCTCCCAGTGCACGCCCGCCGCGCCGGCGGCGATCATGGCCTTCATCAGCTCGTACGCGTTGAGCGGGCCGCCGAAGCCGGCCTCGGCGTCCGCGACGACGGGGGCCAGCCAGTCGCGGGTGGCGGCGCCGTGCTCCGACACGTCGATCTGGTCGGCGCGCAGCAGGGCGTTGTTGATGCGGCGGACGACGGCCGGCACCGAGTTCGCCGGGTAGAGCGACTGGTCGGGGTACGTCTGGCCGGAGAGGTTCGCGTCGCCGGCGACCTGCCAGCCCGACAGGTAGATCGCCTGCAGCCCGGCCCTGACCTGCTGCACGGCCTGGTTGCCGGTCAGTGCGCCCAGCGCGTTGACGTAGTCCTCGGTGTGCAGCTGGCGCCACAGGCGCTCCGCCCCGCGCCGCGCGAGCGTGTGCTCCTCGCCGACCGAGCCGCGCAGTGCGACGACGTCCTCGGCGCCGAAGGTGCGCTCGATGCCGGCCCAGCGCGGGTCGGACGCCCAGCGCTCGGCGAGCTGCGCGGCGCTCTGCGTCTGGTCGCCGGGGCGCGGCGCGGTCGTGGTCCGGTGCTCGAGGGTCGCGGTCATGAGGGGTGCCTCTCGGTTCGGGTGCTGCGTCTCGGGTGGTGCGTCGTGACCACGACCCTCGCGCGCCGCGCCACCACCGGGCCAGTGATCCGAAGGAGAAGTTTCAGGATTCTTCTCCTGGACGGAAGGCGTGGCGCATGTCACCCTCGACCATGGCCATCTCGACCTCCACCGCCGCGGATACCCGGGACGGCGCCGCGGTGCCGCTCGGCATCCCCATCGACGGCGAGCCCGACGCGCTGACCATCGGCCGCCGGGTGCGGCACCTGCGCACCCGGCGCGGCATGACCCTCGAGGAGCTCGGCGCGGCCATCGGACGTGCGCCGTCGCAGGTCTCGATGCTTGAGAACGGCAAGCGCGAGCCGACCATCGCCCGCCTCCAGGCGGTGGCCCGCGCGCTGGGCGCGAGCGTCGACGACCTGCTGTCGCCACAGGCGCCGTCGCACCGCGACGCCCTGGAGATCGAGCTGGAGCGGGTGCAAAGAGGCCCGCTCTTCTCGGCGCTGGGGGTGAAGCCGGTGCGGGTCGGCAAGTCGCTCCCGACGGACGCGCTCGAGACGATCGTCGCGCTGCAGCGGGAGCTCGAGCGGCTGCACTCCGAGCGCGCGCTCACGCCGGAGGAGGCCCGCCGGGCCAACACGGAGCTGCGCGCCGACATGCGCGCCCAGGACAACTACTTCCCGGACCTGGAGGTGGTCGCGCGCGGCCTGCTCGACGACGTCGGGCACGCGCGCGGCCCGCTGCCGCAGCGCGCCGCGGGAGAGCTGGCGGCCCATCTCGGCTTCACCATCCACTACGAGCCCGACCTGCCGCAGTCCACCCGCGCGGTGATCGACCGGAGGTTCCGGCGGGTGTACCTGCCGAGCGACGGCATCCGTGGTCGCTCCGAGGCTCGCTCGGCGGTGCTGCAGGCCCTGGCCTCCCACGTGCTGGACCACGCCGAGCCCCGCGACTACCGCGAGTTCCTGCGCCAGCGGGTCGAGGCGAACTACCTGTGCGCGGCACTGCTCGTCCCCGAGCGCGACGCCGTGAAGCGGCTGCGCGAGGCCAAGGAGGCCCGGTCGATCTCGCTCGAGGACCTGCGCGACGCCTTCGCCGTCTCGTACGAGACGGTGGCCCACCGCTTCACGAACCTCGCGACCCGGCACCTCGGCATCGGGGTGCACTTCATGAAGGTCCACGAGTCCGGGGCGATCCACAAGGCGTACGAGAACGACGGCGTGCGCTTCCCCGCCGACGCGCTCGGCACCGTCGAGGGGCAGCACGTGTGCCGGCACTGGACGGCGCGGGTGGTCTTCGGCATCGCCGACCGCCTCAGCCCGTACTACCAGTACACGGACACGCCCACGGGCACCTACTGGTGCACCTCGCGGGTGACCGACACGGCCGACGGCCGGTTCTCCGTGAGCGTCGGCGTGCCGTACGCGCAGGTCAAGTGGTTCCTGGGCCGGGAGACGACGGCGCGGGCCACGTCGCGCTGCCCCGACGGGTCGTGCTGCCGCCAGCCCGCGCGACCGCTGGCCGAGCGGTGGGGCGGGCACGCGTTCCCCAGCGCGCGCCCGCACGCGTCGATGCTCGCGGCGATGCCGTCGGGCGCGTTCCCCGGCGTCGACACGACGGAGGTCTACGAGTTCCTGGAGCGGCACGCCCCGATCGCGTGAGCGACACCGCCCGGCCGCCGCGGCCTGGCGGCGCGCAGCGGCGGGACGGTGGTGCTCGGGATCAGGCGACGACGTCGTCGACGCGGACGCCGGGGGCGAGCTGGGCTCGGGGTTTCCTCAGGGTCGAACCGGGGGATCACCTCATGGCCAGGCCGTGCCGGGTCGCGGAGCGTGGGAGGCATGATCGACGCGATCGCCACGCTGTGGGGCCAGGCCGAGGCATGGCTGCTGGCGCTCGTGTCGTCCGCGTGGGCCTACCCGACGCTCTTCGCCGCCACCGCGGCCGACGGCCTCTTCCCTCCGATGCCGGGCGAGACCGTCGTCATCATGCTCGCCGTGGGCGCGCAGTCCGGCGGCGGGGTGAGCCTCGTCCTCGTCGTCCTCGTCGCCGCCCTCGGGGCCTGGTGCGGCGACCAGCTCGCGTTCTCGATCGGCCGGGCGCTCGGCACGCGGCGGGTGCCGTTCCTGCGCGGCCCGCGCGGGCGCCGCGCCGTGCAGCGAGCCGCGCGCTCGCTCGACCGGCGGGGTGCCTCGGTCGTGCTCGCGGCGCGGTTCGTCCCCGTCGGGCGCACGGCCGTCAACGTCACGGCAGGCGCCGTCGGCTTCTCCCGGCGCCGGTTCATGGCGCTGTCGGCCGTCGCGTCGGCAGCATGGTCGGGGTACTCCGTGCTGATCGGGCTCGTCGTCGGCCGACAGCTCGGCTCCCAGCCGCTGCTCGCCGTCGCCGTGGGAGTCGTGACCGGGGTCGCGCTGGGCGCCGTCCTGGACCGCGTCGTCGCCGCGCGGTACGCCCGGGCCGCGGCGCCGCGGGCCGGGACCCGCGCGCCCGGGCAGGGGGTCGCGGTCCCCGTGGTGCTGGAGCCGGAGCCGGCCGCCTGCGCGTCGGCCGCGCGCGCGACCGACGCCTGAGCCGTCAGTGCTCGAGCCGGTCCTTCTCGTCGCCGATGTAGTCGGTGACGAGGTCCTCCTGCCCGTCGAGGTTCATGTCCGACGTGCGGCCCTGGCGGGCGTCCCAGCGCAGGGTGAGCGCGCCGAGCACGGCCGCCACGACGCTCGCCAGCAGGATGGCCGCCTTGGCGCCGTCCGTGTGCTCGGAGCCGTGGCCGAACGACAGCTCCGCGACCAGCAGCGCGACGGTGAACCCGATGCCGGCGAGGAACGCGACCGGCAGCAGGTCGCGCACCCCGATGCCCTGGGGCAGCCGCAGCGGCGTGAGCCGCGTGACCAGCGCCGTCGTGCCTAGCACGCCGACCACCTTGCCGACCACGAGGCCGACCGTGATCCCGGCGACGACCGGCTGGCCGAGGATCTCGCCGACGCCGCCGCCGTCGACCAGGTTCACCCCGGCCGCGAAGAACGCGAAGATCGGCAGCGCGAGCCCCTGAGACCACGGCTTGACGGCCCGCTCGTAGCGGTGCGTCCGTGGCTCGGCCTCGCCGTGCATCGGCCGGGCCGCCACGGTGAAGCCCATGAGCACCCCGGCGACGGTGGCGTGCACGCCCGACGCGTGCATGAGCGCCCAGGTGACCGCGAAGAGGGGGACGAGCACCCACCAGCGGGGGTTGCGCGAGCGCACGTGCCAGCCGAACAGCACGACGCCCACCAGCGCGAGCCCGAGGAACAGGAAGCTGATCTCCTCGGTGTAGAACACGGCGATCACGATGATCGCCAGGAGGTCGTCGACCACCGCGAGCGTCAGCAGGAACGTGCGCACGGCCGTCGGCAGGCCCTTGCCGAATACGGCGAGGACGCCGACGGCGAACGCGATGTCGGTCGCCGTGGGGATCGCCCAGCCCTCCAGCGCGCCGGGGTCGCCCAGCGCCACCACGATCACCGAGTACAGGATCGCCGGGACGGCCATCCCGCCGACGGCGGCGAGCATGGGGACGCCCGCCTCCTTGGGGCTGCGCAGGCTGCCGGCGACGAACTCGTGCTTGAGCTCGACCCCGACGACGAAGAAGAAGATCGCGAGCAGGCCGTCGGCGGCCCACGTGGCGAGGCTCAGGTCGAGGTGCAGGGCGGCGGGCCCCACGACCGTCTCGGTCAGGGTGGTGTACGCGTCGCGCCAGGGGGAGTTGGCGAAGATCAGGGCGAGGACCGCGGCTCCGATGAGGAGCGCCCCGCCGGTCGTCTCGCGGGAGACGAACCTGCGGAGGCGGGCGGGGAAGGACGGGGTCGCGACGTCGGGGCTCAGGGCGCTGCTCCTGTCGGATAGGGGTGCGGACGATGCCGGCGTCACAGCCGGCGTCGCCGACCAGACTTCCCGGCTCACCGCGGGTCAGCCTACCGGCCGGCAGGCAGTGGCTCGTGGACGCCGGCCGTCCGGCTCACGCCGCGGCGGCGGTCTCGCGCGCCATCGTCAGGAGCCGCGTCGTCGTGTTCCAGTTGCGCGCCGTCGTCCAGGTGCCGGCGGCGCCGTCGACGGCGGCAGTGGTCACCCGCGAGGCCCCGATGCCGTCCACGTAGTGCACGAAGAGCACGCCCTCGGCGACGGCGAAGAGCTCGCGACCGCGGTTGGCGAGGTCGAGCCGGGCGATGCCGGCCCCGTCGACGAGCGCGGCGCCGACATGCACCTGGAGGTGCGACGGGTCGTCGCGGGCCGCGGCCGGGAACGGGTTGGCGCGCACGACGGCGTCGAGACGGCTCGCCGTCAGCGCGACGGCCGGCACCGACCCTCCCGTCAGGCTCTCGAGCGCCGCGGAGACCCGGGCGGCGACGTCGTCGGCCCGCTCGGGGGCCACGGCGACGAGGTTGCCGCTGTTCGCGTGCGTGCGCGCCCCCGCCAGGCCGGCGTCGGCGGCGGCCTGGCGCAGGTCGGCCGCGGAGACGCGGCGGTGCGGGCCGAGGTTGACCCCCCGGAGGAGGACGACGTAGGTGGTGGCGGCCATGCACCCATGCTGCCCCTTGTCGGGGCAGACCGGCACCTCGCGGGCGCCCACGACGGGCCTGCCGCGCCGCGCCGCCGTCCGTCGCGGGGGAGGCGGGCGCGTGAACAGTGGATGACATTGTGCGACCCGCCGGGACAGTGGGTGGTGGCGCGAATCACAGCGTCGTAGTTTGACGGCAGGGACGGCAACCAGCCGTCCTCCGGGAGGCCAGCCGATGGGGTTCACGCTCCGCGCAGGAGGGCCGGCACCGGCCCTGCACGTGCGGCGCCCCGGGCCGGCCGCCCGCCCACCCACGAGCATGGAGTGCGCCGTGGACCAGAACGTCACCTCCCCCCAGGGATCCTCCGCCACCGACCGGGCGTCGTCGGGACCCGACGCCCCCGCCGGCCTCCGCACGTTCGTCATCGACACGTCGGTGCTGCTGTCCGACCCACGGGCGATCTACCGCTTCGCCGAGCACGACGTCGTCCTGCCGGTGGTCGTCGTGACCGAGCTGGAGGCCAAGCGGCACCACGCCGAGCTGGGCTACTTCGCGCGCAGCGCCCTGCGGATGCTGGACGACCTGCGCGTGCGGCACGGCCGGCTGGACGCCCCGATCCCGGTCGGCGAGGAGGGCGGCACGCTGCGGGTCGAGCTCAACCACACCGACCCCGAGGTACTGCCCGCCGGCTTCCGGCTGGGGGACAACGACACGCGCATCCTGTCGGTCGCGGCCAACCTCGCGGCCGAGGGACGCGACGTCACGGTCGTCTCCAAGGACCTGCCCATGCGCGTCAAGGCGTCGGCAGTGGGGCTGCAGGCGGAGGAGTTCCGCCACGAGCTCGCCGTGGACTCCGGCTGGACCGGCATGCGCGAGGTCGACGTCGCGGACGAGCAGATGAGCGAGCTGTACGACGCCGGGGAGGTGGACCTCGCGTCCCTCGACCCGGCGGTCCTGGAGGCTGCGTCGCCGCTGCTGTGCCACACGGGTCTCGTGGTCCACTCCGCGCGCGGCTCCGCCCTCGGGCGCGTCACCGCGGACAAGCGGATCAAGCTGGTCCGGGGCGACCAGGACGTGTTCGGCGTGCACGGGCGCTCGGCCGAGCAGCGGATCGCGATCGACCTGCTGCTCGACCCCGAGATCGGCATCCTGTCGCTCGGCGGCCGCGCGGGCACGGGCAAGTCGGCGCTCGCGCTGTGCGCCGGGCTGGAGGCGGTGCTGGAGCGTCGAGAGCACCGCAAGGTCATCGTCTTCCGGCCGCTGTACGCGGTGGGCGGGCAGGACCTCGGGTACCTGCCCGGGTCGGAGTCCGAGAAGATGAACCCGTGGGCGCAGGCCGTCTACGACACTCTCGGGGCCCTCGTGTCGCCGGAGGTCGTCGACGAGGTGATCGGCCGGGACATGCTCGAGGTGCTCCCGCTGACGCACATCCGCGGGCGCTCGCTGCACGACGCGTTCGTCATCGTCGACGAGGCCCAGTCCTTGGAGCGCAACGTGCTGCTCACGGTGCTGTCGCGGATCGGGCAGGACTCGCGGGTGGTGCTCACGCACGACGTCGCGCAGCGCGACAACCTGCGGGTGGGCCGGCACGACGGCGTCGCGGCGGTGATCGAGGCGATGAAGGGCCACCCGCTGTTCGCGCACGTGACCCTGACCCGCTCCGAGCGGTCGCCCGTCGCCGCGCTCGTCACGGAGATGCTGGAGTCGCTCGAGCTGTAGCGGTGCGGCGGGGGTGGATCAGCACGACGGCGAGCACGCCGAGCGCCACGCCGACGACGGTGTCCACGGCCCGGGAGAGGGCGATGCCCGCCGGGTCGGCCGCGACGCCGAGGGACGTCATGAGCAGCGCCATCGGCGTGATGGTGAGCATCGCCAGCCCGTAGTGCCGCCCGACGACGATCTCGGTGACCACCTGGAGCACCACCACGACGGCGCAGGTCGCGGCGAACGACAGGTGCGCCGCCAGCAGCGGCCACGCGAGCAGCGCCCCCGCGACGGTGCCCGCGCCGCGCTGCAGGGCCCGCACCACCGCGTGGTGCGGCGTCGTGCCCTGCAGCGTCGCGGTGGAGCCCAGCTGTGCCCAGGCGGGGTGCCCGAAGCCCGCCACCAGCGCGACGGCCCCCGCGACGAGCCCCGCGACGACCACGCGGACGCCGCCGAGGCGCCAGCCGACCGCGGGCCGGACCTCGCGCGCGGTGTCGCGCAGCCGCCGGCGCGGCGGCAGCTCCTCGGCGGGGCTGGTGCCGGCCCCGGCGGGGCAGCTCCCGATGTCCGCGCGCCGGGCGTCGAGCGCGCCGGCGATCGCGGCGAGCTCGGCCGCGAGGACGCGGGCGACGTCGCGGGTGCGCCGGTGCGACAGGTCGTCGGCGAGGACGCCCCGGGCGTGCGCGACGGCGCCCCGGGCGGCCTCCGAGGCGACGTCGTCCCCGGCCTCCCTCGCCCGCCGGACGGCGTCGGCGGCGCGACGCACGGCCAGCCGGGCGGGCGCGCTCGGGCGCACGAGGTAGCCGCTCATCCCGACGAGCCAGGCGATCGCGGCCCCGGCGGCGAAGGTCGCGCCGCGCTCGGCGACGTCGGACCACGCGAGCGGCCCGGCGATGCCGCCGGCCGCGGCGAAGACGACGATGGTGGCGCCCGGCGGGCCGGTGCGCACCAGGGTGCACCCCACCGTGGCGCCCCCGGCGATCAGAGCCACCACGGCGAGGGTGACGGCCAGGGGCGCGCCGGCGGCGGTGAGGGAGGCGGTGGCCACGAACGCCGCGGTGAACAGCGTGCCGACGGTCGCCAGCAGCGCGGCGCGCCGCCGGTAGGGGTCGTACCGGCCGTACAGGATGGTGAGCGCGCCGAGGGCGGCGAAGCCGGCGAGGTCGGGCCGGCCGGCCGCGGCGCACAGCGCGAGCGTGGTCGCGGCGGCGGCGCCGACGCGCAGCGCGGCGGCGACGGTGGCGTCGGCGGGGTGGACGCGCAGCGCGGCGCGCAGGTGGCGAGGGTCGAGGACGTCGCGGGCGGTGGCGAGCACGGGGGAGGTGGCGGGCATCGTCGACCACGATAGTTCACAGGTAAAACATCTGGGAACTGATGTGACGCACGCCCTTATCCTGGGCCGATGGACTACATCGAGCGGGTCCGGGAGCAGTGGGCCGAGCGTCTTCCCGGGGTCGACACGTCACCCGCCGAGGTGGGCGCGCGGGTGCGCCGGGTCGCCGGGCTGCTCGAGGAGGCGATGGCCGAAGACCTCGCGGCCCGCGACCTCTCCCGCGGAGAGCTCGACGTGCTGACGGCCCTGCGGCGCGCCGGCCGGCCGCTGCGGGCGGGGGAGGTCACGACGATGACGGGGGCGCCCGGCGCGTCGATGACGAAGCGGCTCGCGCGGCTGGAGCGGGCTGGCCTCGTGGAGCGCACGGTGCTGGAGCGGGACCGGCGCGGCGTCGTCGTGGCGCTCACCGCCCGGGGCGAGGAGCTCGCCGACGAGCTGTTCCCGCGGCAGGTCGAGCACGAGCGGGCGGCGGCCGCGGACCTCTCGGACGGGGAGCGGGCGGAGCTGGCCCGGCTGCTCGCCGTCGTGCTGCGAAGGCTCGACCCGCGCGACTACTGACCGTGCGGCCGCCGACCCGGCCTCCGCGGAGCGCGTCGCCGGTCGTGCGGGATGCGGGGGAGGCGCGCCGTCCCAGATGGAACCCCCCAGCCCCGCAAGCTCGGCGGCGCGCCTCCCGCGTGACGCCGACCATAGCAGGTGAGGTAAGGCTTACCAAACACCCGTCTCGCGGGTTGGCGCGTCGGCGTGCCCGCACCGACGCCTCGCCGCGCGGCGTCGGGGTACGCAGACGGCGCGAGCTCCGCTGCCGAGCTCGCGCCGTGTGCGTCCCGGACGCCCTTGCGGGGTCGAGGGTCAGGCCTGCGGGGGCTTCGTCATCGACAGCACGTCGAGGGCCGAGTCGAGCTGGGCCTCGGTGACCTCGCCCCGCTCGACGAAGCCGAGCGCCACGACGGCCTCGCGCACGGTGAGGCCCTCCTTGACGGAGTGCTTGGCGACCTTCGCCGCCGCCTCGTAGCCGATCACGCGGTTGAGCGGCGTGACGATCGACGGCGACGACTCGGCGTACGCGCGGGCCTTCTCGACGTTCGCGGTGATGCCCGACACGGTCTTGTCGGCCAGCACGCGCGAGGCGTTCGCGAGCAGCCGCACCGACTCCAGCACCCCCTGCGCGATGACCGGGATCTGCACGTTCAGCTCGAACGAGCCGCTGGCCCCGGCCCAGGCCACCGTGGCGTCGTTGCCGATCACGCGGGCGGCGACCATGAGCACGGCCTCGGGGATCACGGGGTTGACCTTGCCCGGCATGATCGAGCTGCCCGGCTGCAGGTCGGGGATGGCGATCTCGCCGAGGCCGGTGTTCGGGCCGGAGCCCATCCATCGCAGGTCGTTGCAGATCTTGGTGACCGAGACCGCGACGGTGCGCAGCGCGCCCGACAGCTCGACCAGCCCGTCGCGCGCCGACTGCGCCTCGAAGTGGTCGCGCGCCTCCGTGAGCGGCAGGCCGGTGTCCTCGCGGAGCAGCTCGATGACGCGCTGCGGGAACCCGGCCGGGGTGTTGATGCCGGTGCCCACCGCGGTGCCGCCGAGCGGGACCTCGGCCGCGCGGGGGAGCGCGGACTCGAGGCGCTCGATGCCGTACCGCACGGCGGCGGCGTAGCCGCCGAACTCCTGGCCGAGCGTGACGGGGGTCGCGTCCATGAGGTGCGTGCGGCCCGACTTCACGACGGTCGCGAACTCCGCGGCCTTCGCCTCGAGCGCCTCGGCCAGGTGGCCGAGCGCCGGGACCAGGTCGCGCACGACGCCGGCGGTCGCGGCCACGTGCACGGACGTCGGGAAGACGTCGTTCGAGGACTGCGAGGCGTTGACGTGGTCGTTCGGGTGCACCGGCTTGCCGAGCGCGTTCGTCGCGAGCGTGGCGAGCACCTCGTTGGTGTTCATGTTCGACGACGTGCCGGAGCCGGTCTGGAAGACGTCGATCGGGAAGTGCGCGTCGTGCGCCCCCGAGGCGACCTCGTCGGCGGCGGCGGCGATCGCGTCGGCCACGTCCGCGTCGAGCACGCCGAGCTCGGCGTTGGCACGGGCGGCGGCCTTCTTGACGCGCGCGAGCGCCTCGATGTGCCCACGCTCGAGGGGGGTCCCCGAGATCGGGAAGTTCTCGACGGCGCGCTGCGTCTGCGCCCGGTAGAGCGCGTGCGCCGGGACGCGCACCTCGCCCATCGTGTCGTGCTCGATGCGGAACTCTGTCTCGCCCGCGCCGGCCGCGCCGGTGCCGGGGACGACGGTGTCGGAAGTCATGTCTCTATCGTGCCGCACGCGGACGACCCGTCCGCCGTGACCCGGGTCACGCCCTCGGTCATGATGGCCGGGTGTCCTACACCCACGCGGTGTTCTACCGCGCCATGAACCTCGGCCACCGCGGCAGCCCGGTGCGGGGGGTGCTCGAGCAGGCGCTGCGCGACGCCGGGGCCCGCGCGGTGCGGTCGTTCCAGACGAACGGGACCGTGCTGCTCGACCTGGAGGTCGCCGGTTCCGCCGAGGCCCTGGTCGCCGCCGCGGCCCCGTCGCTCGCCGCCCGCGCCGGCTACGCGGGTGCGGGCCTGGTCCGGTCCCTCGACGAGCTCGCCGCGGCGGTCGAGGGCGACCCGTTCGCCGTCACGCGCGACGAGCGCACCTACCGCGAGACCGTGACGCTGGTCGACGGCGGAGCGCCGCTGCCCGTCGCGCTGCCCTGGACCGACCCCCGCGACACGCTCGACCTCGTGGCCGCCCGCCCCGGGCTGGTGCTCGCCGTCGTCCGCGGGGGTCCGGGCGCCGGCGGTGACCCGAACGGTCACGTCGAGCGGCTCACCGGCGGCGTGGCCACGACGCGCACGCTCGGCACCGTGCGGCGCCTGCTCGCCGCGGCCGCGCCGGACTGACCAATCGTCGGTCGAGCCTGCGCCGTCCTGAGCCCGTCGAAGGGTCGATCCCACGAACTGGGTCTCGACGAGCTCAACCCCCGGGTCACGCGGCCACGGGCTCCTCGCCCACGTCGCCGGCGACCTCCACGAGGCGGGCGCTGCCGTCGTCCAGGTCGTACACCACGCCGACGACGGCGGTGCGCCCCTCGGCGATGCCCGTGGCGATCGCCGCGGAGTAGCCGCGCAGCATCGCCACCGTGTGCTTCACGTGCTCGGTGCGCAGCACGTCGGGGTCGATCGGCGTCTGCACGCCCTGGCGGCTGGTGAGCTCCGCGATCGACGGGATGACCCGGTCGACCACCGCGCGCACGAAGCCGGGCGGCTGCTCGCCGGTGGCGAGGGTGTGCGCGGTCGCGGCGATCGCCCCGCAGGAGTCGTGGCCCAGCACCACGACGAGCGGGGAGCTCAGCACCTCGGTGCCGTACTCGATCGACCCGATCACGGTCGTGTCGACGACGTGCCCGGCCGTGCGGACCACGAAGACGTCCCCGAGGCCCTGGTCGAAGATGATCTCGGCCGCGACGCGGGAGTCGGAGCAGCCGAAGATCACCGTGTGCGGGTGCTGGCTGGTGCGCAGCTCCTGGCGGCGCGCCGCGTTCTGCGACGGGTGCGCCGGCTGGTCGGCGACGAAGCGGTCGTTGCCGGCGCGCAGCCGCGCCCAGGCCTCTGCGGGGGTCATGCGGTCTCCTCCTCCGGGTCGGCGCTGACGCCGTCGATACGTACGCGGTCGGGACCGACGAGGTCCGTCGGCCAGGGCGGGTTCGCGCCGGCGCGGGAGACGGTCACGGCGGCGACCGCCACCGCGCGGACGAGCATCCGCGCGGTCGCCGCGCGGTCGATCCCGCGCAGCGCCTCGCGCCGGTGCGCGCCGAGCAGGTCCGCGCCCCACAGCCAGTCCAGCAACGCACCCATGAACGAGTCACCGGCGCCGACCGTGTCCACGACGTCCACGCGGGGCGCCTTCATGGTGACCTCGCCCGCCGCGGTGACCGCGGTGGTGCCCGAGCCGCCGAACGTCACGACCACCACCGCGGGCCCGGTGCGCTGCCAGGCCCGCGCGACGTCCAGCGGATCGGTGCCCGGTGCGAGCCACGCCAGGTCCTCGTCGCTGACCTTGACCACGTCGGCGAGCGCGACGAGCTCCTCCACCCGGGGCCGCACCTCGGCGGCGTCGCCCATGAGCGCCGGGCGGGCGTTGGGGTCGTACGTGATCGTCGCGGTGGCACGGGCCGCCTCGACGAGCCGGCGCACGTCCGCCGCGCCGGGGGCGAGCATCGCGGCGATGGAGCCGGTGTGCACCGCGAGGGTGTCCGGCGCCGCGGCGGTGCCCTCGGGCACCCGCCACTCGAGGTCGAACTCGTAGGTCGCCGCGCCCTCCGCGTCGAGGGTCGCCTGGGCGACGCTCGTCCGCGCGGCCCCGTCGCTCCCCGGAGCGAGGGCGACCGCGGACTCCGCGAGCCAGTCGCGCACGGTCGCGCCGCGCTCGTCGTCGCCCAGCCAGGTCGCGAGCCGCACGTCGCGGCCCAGGCGACCGAGCGTCAGGGCGACGTTCGCGAGGCTGCCGCCGGGGTGCTCGGCACTGCTGCCATCGGTGCGGTGGACGACGTCGACGAGCGCCTCGCCGACCGCCAGCACGTGCGCGCTCATGCGTCCTCCCCGTCGTCGTAGCCGTCCTCGGTGCCGGCTCCCGTGTCGCCGTCCGCGCCGGGCACGGCGCCGCGCTGGGCGGCGGCGAGCCGTTCGCGGGCGCCGTCGAGCCATTCCTGGCAGCGCGCGGCGAGGGCCTCGCCGCGCTCCCAGAGGGCGAGGGAGGTCTCCAGCGGCTCGCCGCCCGCCTCGAGCCGGCCGACGACGTGCACGAGCTCGTCGCGGGCCGCCTCGTACGACAGGGTCGAGACGTCGGCGGGGGTGTCGGGGGATGTCGCGTCGGTCACGGGGGACAGTCAACCCCATCGGACCGACACGACGCCGGGGTGTCCGTCCGCCGTGCCCGCCCGTCGGCAGGAAACTCGTTTGCCCGCGGGTGCGGTCGCGAGAGACCCTTCGTGCCATGGGACATCTCGAGGTGGCGCACGTCGAGCACGTGCTGCCCGACGGTCGCACGCTGCTCGACGACGTCTCGTTCCGCGTCGGCGAGGGCAGCGCCACCGCGCTGGTGGGGCCCAACGGCGCGGGCAAGACGACGCTGCTGCGCCTGCTGGCGGGCGAGCTGCCCACCCAGGCGGGGGCCGTGACCGTCGGCGGCGGTCTCGGCGTCATGCCGCAGTTCGTCGGCTCCGTGCGCGACGCGACCACCGTGCGCGACCTGCTCGTCTCCGTCGCGCCGCCGCGCGTGCGCGACGCCGCCCGGGCCGTCGACGCCGCCGAGCTGGCCGTGATGGAGGTCGACGACGAGCCCGCGCAGATGGCGTACGCCCAGGCCCTGGCCGACTGGGCCGAGGCGCGCGGCTACGAGGCCGAGACGCTCTGGGACGTGTGCACCACCGCGGCCCTCGGGATCCCGTTCGAGCAGGCCCGGTGGCGCGAGGTGCGCACGCTGTCCGGGGGCGAGCAGAAGCGGCTCGTGCTGGAGGCGCTGCTGCGCGGGACCGACGAGGTGCTGCTGCTCGACGAGCCCGACAACTACCTCGACGTGCCGGGCAAGCGCTGGCTCGAGGAGCAGCTGCGCGCCACCCGCAAGACCGTCCTCTTCGTCTCGCACGACCGCGAGCTGCTCGCCCGCGCCGCCGACCGCATCGTGGCGCTCGAGGTCGGCCCCGCCGGCACGGACGCCTGGGTGCACGGCGGGTCGTTCGCCACCTTCCACGACGCGCGCCGCGAGAGGTTCGCCCGCTTCGACGAGCTGCGTCGCCGCTGGGACGAGAAGCACGCCCAGCTCGTGCGGCTGGTGCTCGACCTGCGGCAGGCCGCGGCGAACAGCCCCAAGATGGCGTCGCGGTACTCGGCGGCGCAGACGCGCCTGCGCAAGTTCGAGGAGGCCGGGCCGCCGCCGGAGCCGCCGCGCGAGCAGGACATCCGGATGCGGCTGCGCGGCGGCCGCACGGGGCTGCGCGCCGTCACCTGCGAGCGGCTCGAGCTCACCGGGCTGATGAAGCCCTTCGACCTCGAGGTCTTCTACGGCGAGCGGGTGGCGGTGCTCGGCTCCAACGGCTCGGGCAAGTCGCACTTCTTGCGCCTGCTCGCGGGCGACGACGTCGCGCACACGGGCGAGGCGCGGCTCGGGGCGCGCGTCGTGCCCGGGTTCTTCGCGCAGACGCACGCCCACCCGGAGCTGTTCGGGCGGGACCTCACCCAGATCCTCTGGGAGGACCATGCCCGCGGCCGGGGCGCCGCCATGTCCGCGTTGCGACGGTACGAGCTCACGGTGGCCGCCGACCGGCCGTTCGACCGCCTCTCCGGCGGGCAGCAGGCGCGGTTCCAGATCCTGCTGCTCGAGCTGTCCGGGTGCACCGCGCTGCTGCTCGACGAGCCGACGGACAACCTCGACCTCGAGAGCGCCGAGGCGCTGCAGACCGGGCTCGAGGCGTTCGAGGGGACCGTGCTTGCGGTCACGCACGACCGGTGGTTCGCGCGCGGGTTCGACCGGTTCCTCGTCTTCGGCGCCGACGGCGTGGTCCGAGAGACCGCCGAGCCCGTGTGGGACGAGGGGCGCGTCGCCCGCGCCCGCTGACGCTGGTCGAGCCTGTCGAGACCCGGCACCGTGGTCTCGACAGGCTCGACCGCCAGTTCTCACGACCTCCCGGCGAAGAACGCGCGGAGGTCGGCGGCGAGCAGCTCGGGCTCCTCCATCGCGGGAAAGTGGCCGCCCTCGGCGTGCTCGACCCACTGCGAGATCCCGCCCCAGGCGTTGAACACCTTCGCCATCAGCGGGTGCGTGTCGAACACCGACCACGCCGACGGCACGTCCGAGGCCGCGAGCCAGTCGAGCCCGGAGTGCGAGGCCTCGTAGTAGAACTGCGCGCTCGACGCGCCGCTGCGGGTGAACCAGTACAGCGAGACGTTCGTGAGCAGCTGGTCGCGGTCCACGGACTCGTCCGGCGTCGGGTGGGCGGGGTTCGTCCAGGTCTGGAACTTCTCCGCGATCCACGCGAGCTGGCCGACGGGCGAGTCGGTCAGGGCTGCGCCGATCGTGTCGGGCCGGTGGTTCTGCATCTCGAAGTAGCCGTGCTCCGCGGCGTCGCGGCTGCGCACGGCCTCGATCTCGGCGAGCTCGTCGTCCGTCAGGCCGTCGGGGGCCGGGAACTGGTCGCCCACCATCCCGAGCGACCGTCCGTCGCTCCCGACGTGGGTGCCGATCACGCGCTGCGGGTAGAGCGCGGCGAGCCGGCCGGTCGTGCCCGCGCCGATGTCGGTGCCGTGCACGGCGAACCGCTCGTAGCCGAGCCGCGTCATGATCTCGGCGTACGCCTCGGTCGCGCGGGCCACCTCCCAGCCGGTGCCCGACAGGGGCGTCGAGAACCCGAACCCGGGCAGCGACGGGACGACCAGGTGGAAGGCGTCGGTCAGCAGCGGGACGAGCCGCTGGTACTCGACGAACGAGCCCGGCCACCCGTGGCACAGGAGGAGCGGCACGGCGTCGGGGTTCGCGGAGCGGACGTGCATCACGTGGAAGGTCTGACCGTCGACGACGGTCGTGACCTGCGGGTAGCGGTTGAGGGCCGCCTCCTGCGCGCGCCAGTCGAACCCGTCGCGCCAGTGGTCGGCGAGCTCCTTCAGGTACGCCGGCGGGATGCCGCGACCGAAGTCCGTGCGGTCATCGCGGCCGGGCACCGGGATCGGCCGGCGCGTCCGTGCGAGCCGGTCGTGCAGGTCGTCGAGGTCGGCCTGGGGGATGTCGATGCGGAACGGTGTGAGTGCGCTGTTGTCGGTCATGAGTCCACGGTCGCAGGCAATGCGGCAGGAGAGCTTCCGCAATTGCTGGCAGGATCGAGAACATGTTGGAGACCTCGGCCCGCCTGCTCGAGCTGCTGTCGTTGCTGCAGGTCAGGCGCGACTGGACGAGCGCCGAGCTTGCCGGCCGGCTCGAGGTGAGCACGAGGACGGTGCGCGCCGACATCGGCAAGCTGCGCTCGCTCGGCTACCCCGTGGACGCGCGCCCCGGCGTCGCGGGCGGGTACCGGCTGGCCGCCGGGACGGCGATGCCTCCGCTGCTGCTCGACGACGACGAGGCGGTCGCGGTCGCGGTCGGGTTGGGCGTGGTCGCGTCGCGGAGGCTGGGCGTCGAGGAGACGTCGCTCACGGCGCTCGCCAAGCTGGAGCAGGTGCTCCCCGCGCGCCTCCGGCACCGGGTCGAGACGGTGCGCGAGGCGACGAGCGTGGTCCCGGGAGCCGACCCGTCCCTCGACCTCTCGGTGCTCGGCTCGGTCGCGGCCGCGATCCGCGGCCACGAACGGCTCCGGTTCGACTACACGACGCCTGGGGGAACCGCGTCGCCGCGCGTCACCGAGCCGCAACGGCTGGTGAGCTGGGGGCCGCGCTGGTACCTGCTCGCGTGGGATCTCGACCGCGACGACTGGCGCGTCTTCCGCGTCGACCGCCTGGTGCCGCACGCGCCCACGGGCGCGCGCTTCCGGCCGCGCACCATCCCGGAGGACGCCGTCGTCGAGTACGTCGTGGGTCGGGTCAACAAGGCCGCCTGGAGGTACCGCGCCCGGGTCCTCGTGCACGCCCCGGCCGCCGAGGTCGCCGCGAAGATCCTCACCCCGCTCGACATCGAGGAGGTCGGCGAGTCGGCGTGCCGTGTCGAGCTCGGTTCCGACGACCCGGACCAGCTCGCGCTGTGGATGACACAGCTCGGCGTCGACGTCGAGGTCGTCGAGGGCGACGAGCTCGCGGCGGCGTTCGAACGCCTCGCGACGAGGTTCAGCCGTGCGGCGCGGCGTCAGCCGTCGCCGTGACCTCCGCGTCGAGCGCGCCCACGGCGAGGCGCAGGCGCAGCGCGTCGCCGACGGCGACGTCGCCGGGGGAGCGGACGACGTGCCCGTCGCCGCGCTGCACGACGGCGTAGCCGCGCTCGAGCGTCGAGGCGGGGGAGAGCGCCCTGACCTGGGCCGCGAGTCGGCCCACCTCGCCGGAGGCGCGCAGCAGCGCGGCGTCGAGCAGGTGGCGGGCGTGCCGCACGTGCTGGCCGACCTCCCGCTCGCGCGCGTCGACCATCGACTGCGGGGTGGCGAGCGCCGGCCGGGACCGCACCGCGTCGAGCCCGTGCTGCTCCCGGTCGAGCCGCGACGCCATGGCCGCCCGGATCCGCTGACGCGCCTGGGTGACCCGGGCGCGCTCCTCGGCGACGTCGGGCACGATCCGCTTCGCGGCGTCGGTGGGGGTGGAGGCTCGGTAGTCGGCGACCAGGTCGAGCAGCGGGGCGTCGGTCTCGTGCCCGATGGCGCTGACCAGCGGCGTCGTGCAGGCGGCCGCCACGCGCACGAGGGCCTCGTTGCTGAACGGCAGCAGGTCCTCCACCGAGCCGCCGCCGCGCGCCACGACGAGGACGTCGACGTCCCGGCGGGCGTCGAGCTCGGCGATCGCGGCGCTGACCTCCCGCACCGCGTTGACACCCTGGACCGCGACCTCGCGGATCTCGAAGCGCACCTGCGGCCAGCGGGAGCGGGCGTTGACGACGACGTCGTGCTCGGCCTTCGACTCCCGCCCGCAGACCAGCCCGACGACGGCGGGCAGGAACGGCAGCGGCCGCTTGCGGTCCACGTCGAAGAGCCCCTCGGCCGCCAGCACGCGCCGCAGCTGGTCGATGCGCGCCAGCAGCTCGCCGACGCCGACCTGGCGGATCGCCGTGGCGCGCAGCGACAGGCGCCCGGCCTTGGTCCAGAACTCGGGCCTGGCCTGCACGACGACGTGGTCGCCCACCTCGGGCTTGTGGTGCAGGCCGTCGAAGGCCCGGGTCAGCATGTGCACGGGCAGCGACGCCTCGACGTCGGTGTCGCGCAGCGTGACGAACTGCATCCCCGCCCGGCCGCGGTACGTGTGCTCCACGACCTGGCCCTCGACCCAGACCGTCGACATCTTCGCGACGTACTCCCGGATCTTCTCCGACAGCAGGCGCACGGGCCAGGGCCGCTCGGCGGTGGTGTCGCGCGCGAGCACGGGCAGCGGCTGCGGCGCCTGCCGCGCGTCGCCGGGGGGCCCGCCGGTGCGGTCGGGGTACAGGTCGGTCACCCGCCCCAGCATGCCGCACGCCACCGACGCTGAGGCCCGTCACAGCGGGCGGCGAGCGCCGTCACAGACCGTCCACACCCGCCCACCTAGACTGACCGGGTGACTGCGACCGCACCGGCCCCCTCGAGCACCACGGCGATCGAGCCCCCCACCAAGCGCGTGCTGCTGGCCGCCCCGCGCGGCTACTGCGCGGGCGTCGACCGCGCCGTCGTCGCGGTCGAGAAGGCCTTGGAGACGTACGGCGCGCCCGTGTACGTGCGCAAGGAGATCGTGCACAACAAGCACGTCGTGGAGACGCTGCGCGACCGGGGCGCGATCTTCGTCAACGAGACCGACGAGGTGCCCGAGGGCGCCCGGCTCGTGTTCTCCGCGCACGGCGTCTCGCCGGCCGTGCGGGAGTCCGCGGCCGCGCGGAGCCTCGACACCATCGACGCCACCTGCCCCCTGGTGACGAAGGTGCACAAGGAGGCCGTGCGCTTCGCCAAGGACGACTACGACATCCTGCTCATCGGCCACACCGGTCACGAGGAGGTCGAGGGGACAGCCGGCGAGGCGCCCGACCACGTGCAGGTCGTCAACTCCCCGGACGAGGTCGACCAGGTACAGGTCCGCGACCCGCAGAAGCTCGTGTGGATCTCGCAGACCACCCTGTCCGTGGACGAGACCATGGAGACGGTCCGCCGGCTGCGCGAGAAGTTCCCCGAGCTGCAGGATCCGCCGAGCGACGACATCTGCTACGCCACGCAGAACCGTCAGGTCGCGGTGAAGAAGCTCGCGCCGGAGTCCGACCTGGTGATCGTCGTGGGCTCCGCGAACTCCTCGAACTCGGTGCGCCTGGTCGAGGTGGCGCTGCAGGCCGGCGCCCGCACCTCCTACCGCGTGGACCGCGCGGCCGAGATCGACGAGTCCTGGCTCGACGGCGTCGGGACGGTCGGCGTCACGTCGGGCGCCTCCGTCCCCGAGATCCTCGTCCAGGACGTCATCGCCTACCTCGCCGAGCGCGGCTTCGGCGCCGTCGAGGAGGTGCGGACCGCCACCGAGGACCTCATGTTCTCGCTGCCGCGCGAGCTGCGTGCGGGCCTCAAGGCGGCCGGTCAGGACGACAAGCGACCCCGCCGCGAGAGCCGCACCGCCCTGCCCGTCGAGCCCGCCTGACGCGTCGCCGGAAGGGCTTGTCGAGAGCAGGTCTCGACGGGCTCGACCAGCGGGTCCGACCCGTCGAACCAGCGGTCCGACCCTTCGACAAGCTCAGGACGGCGCAGGCGCGACCCGCACGTGGGCGGCCTCAGCCGGCGGCGGAACCCCGGGACGTGCCGCCGGACTGCTCGCCCGCGGCGCGCTCCAGGGCCTCGCGGTCCGCCGCAACCAGCGAGTCGACGGAGGCACGGTCGTCCCCGACGGCCCGCTCGGCGACGGACACATCGCCGAGCGCGACGACGGCGCCCTCCTCCACGGCGAGCAGCTCGGGGCGCGTGATGGGGCGCGGCACCTCTTGCAGGCCCTTGACCTCCTCGATCGCGTCCTTGGCATCGACGACGTCGAGCTCGACCATCCGGCGGGCCGACACGAGCACGTTGCGCTCGAGGGAGCCGATCATCGAGTTGTAGGCCTTGGTCGAGCTCTCCAGCGAGCGTCCCATCCGGGTGATGTGGCCGGTCATGGTCACGATCCGCGAGTGCAGCTGCTTGCCGACCTTGAGCACCTCCTGCGCGTTGTCGGCCAGCGCCTGCTGCCGCCACGCGAACGCGACGGTGCGCAGCAGCGCGAGCATGGTCGCGGGGCTCGCGAGCAGCACGTTCTTGCGCGCCGCCTCCTCCATGAGGGACGGGTCGCGCTCGAGCGCGGCGGCCAGGAACGCCTCGGCAGGCACGAACATGACGACGAACTCGGGCGCGTGGTCGAACAGGTCCCAGTACCGCTTCGACGCGAGGTCGTCCACGTGCTTGCGCACGTGCCGCACGTGCGCGTCCATGCGCTGCTCGCGCACGGCGGGGTCGGTGGCCTGCTGCGCCTCGAGGTACCCGAGGAACGCGACCTTCGAGTCCACGACGACGTTCTTGCCGCCCGCGAGGTTGATCACCATGTCGGGGCGCAGCACCTCGCCGTCGTCGTTCGTGGCCTGCACCTGGACGTCGAAGTCGACGCGCTCCATCATCCCGGCGGCCTCGACGACGCGCTGGAGCTGCAGCTCGCCCCAGGCGCCGCGCGTCTGGGAGGAGCGCAGGGCGGTGACGAGGTCGCTGGTGCCCTGCCGCAGCTCGGCGTTGACCATCGTGAGCTGGCGCAGGTGCTCGCCCAGCGCGGAGGACCCCTCGGCGCGCGCCTTCTCGGCGGCGGCGACCTCGGCACGGACCTTCTCCAGGCTCTTGCCGAGCGGGTCGACCAGGGCGCGGATCGCCTGCTCGCGCTGCGCGAGGGTCTCGTCGTTCTTCACCGTGCTGGCCTTGAGCCGCTGCTCGGCGAGCTCGAGGAACTGCTTGTTGCTGGAGGCCAGGACGTCGCCGGCCACGCTGCGGAACCGCTGCGCGGCGGCCTCCTGGTCGCCCTTGGCCTCGTCGAGCTGGCGCTGCAGGTCCTCGCGGACCTGGGCGAGCAGCCGTTCGGCCTGCTCGCGCGTCTCCCCGACGCGGCGGTCGGCGTCGTCGCGGGCGCGGACGAGGTCGCGCTCCGCCTGCTCGCGCTGGCCGGCGAGCAGGCGCTCCGTCTCGGCGGCCGCCTGGTCGAGGCGGCTTCGCAGCTCGGCGGCGTCGCGGCGCGCGGACTCGAGCTCGCCGTGCGCGCGGATGCCTTCCAGCTGCTCCGACCGCCCGGCCTGCGCCGCGCGGTTCGCGTGCCAGAGCCAGCCCACGAGCACACCCACGGCAAGGGAGCCGACGGTGAGGAGCAGAACGGTGGTCGTCGTCATGGGCGACACGGTGTCACGGGGCACCGACACGACCTGCCGGGCGGGCCTGGCGCGTCGTCAACCACCCTAGGCTGGACGGGTGACCGACCCCACACCCTCGCCGGGCCCGGCGGAGCCCGTGCCAGCAGCACCCCCGCCCGACCCGTCCGCCGCGCTCAGCCTGCGCGGGCTGTGGAAGCGCTTCGGGGAGAAGGTCGCGGTCGCCGGCATGGACCTCGACGTCCCCACGGGCTCGTTCTTCGGCCTCGTCGGGCCGAACGGCGCGGGCAAGACGACGTCCCTGTCCATGGCCACCGGCCTGCTGCGGCCCGACTTCGGCACGGTCGGCGTGCACGGCACCGACCTGTGGGCCCACCCCGACGAGGCCAAGGCCACCCTCGGCGTGCTGCCCGACGGTGTGCGGCTCTTCGACCGGCTCACCGGCGCGCAGCTCCTCACCTACGCCGGCCTGCTGCGCGGGCTCGACCGTGCCACCGTCGCCGAGCGCACGGAGGACCTGCTCGCCGCGATGGACCTCGTGGCCGACCGCGACACGTTCGTCGTCGACTACTCCGCCGGCATGACGAAGAAGGTCGCCCTCGCCTCCGCGATGATCCACGCCCCGCGCGTGCTCGTGCTCGACGAGCCCTTCGAGGCGGTCGACCCGGTCAGCGCCGCGAACATCCGCGACATCCTGCGCGCCTACGTCGCCGACGGCGGCACCGTGGTGGTCTCGAGCCACGTCATGGACCTCGTGCAGCGGATGTGCTCGCACGTCGCGATCATCGCGGGCGGGCACGTGCTCGCGGCGGGCACGGTCGACGCCGTCCGCGGCGAGCAGACCCTCGAGGACCGCTTCGTGGACCTCGTCGGCGGGCGCCGGGAGTCGGAGGGACTGGCGTGGTTGCGCAGCTCGTCCGCCTCAAGCTGACCCTCCTGGCCAACGCGTTCCGGCGGAGCGTGTGGCAGACGATCGGGCTGGTCGTGGCGTCGCTGTACGGGCTCGCGGTGCTCGTGCTGGTGGTCGTGGCGGCGGTGGCGGGCGGCACGCTCGACGCCGCGACGACCGGGCAGGTGCTGACCGTCGTGGGCGGCTTGGTGATCCTCGGCTGGTGGGTGGTGCCGATCTTCGCGTTCGGCGTCGACGCCACCCTCGACCCGCAGCGGTTCGTCACCTTCGCGATCCCGCGGCGTCGGTTGCTCGCCGGCCTCGCCGCCGCGGGCGTGGTCTCGGTGCCGGGTGCGGTGACGGCGCTCGCCGCCCTCGGCGTGTCGTTCGCCTGGTGGCGCGAGCCGCTCGCGCTGCTCGCCGCGCTGGTCGGGGCGGTGCTGGCCGTCGCGCTGTGCGTCGTGGGCTCGCGCGCGACGACGACGGCGCTCGCCCCGCTGCTCGACTCCCGCCGGTACCGCGAGGTGCTCATGGTCGTCGCGGTGGTCCCGATCGTGCTGATCGGCCCGGCCTTCGGGTGGATCGCCGAGAACGTGGAGAAGTCGGTGGACGGGGCGTCCGTCCAGGTCTCCGTCGACGGCGGGTCGGGTGCCGCGCTCGGCGACGCCGTCGGGCCCTTGGCGCGGCTCGTCGCGTGGACGCCGTTCGGCGCGCCGTGGGCGCTTCCCTCGGCCGTGCACGACGGCGCGTGGGGGCTCCTGGTCGCGCGGCTCGCGGTGGCGGTCGCGACCCTGGCGCTGGTGTGGCTGGTGTGGGACCGGGCGCTCGCCCGCGCGCTCGTGACGCCGCGCGGCGGGGCCGCCGCCGGTGCCGGCAAGGGCCTCGGCTGGTTCTCCCGCCTGCCCGCCACCCCCACCGGGGCGGTGGCCGCGCGCTGCGCCACCTACTGGGTGCGCGACCCCCGGTACGCGGCGTCGATCGCGATCATCCCGCTCCTGCCGGTGATGATGCTGGTCGTGGGCCTGACGAGCGGCGCCGGCGGCAGCCTGATGCTCGTCGTCGCGCCCCTGGTCGCGTGGCTGCTGGGCTTCGGCATCTCCAACGACGTCGGATACGACAGCACGGCGTTCGCGCTGCACGTCGCGACCGGCGTGCCCGGCCGCGCCGACCGGTGGGGCCGCGTGCTGCCCGTGCTCGTGGTGGGACTGCCGCTGACGGTCGCGTTCGCGCTCGTGGGCTGCGGCGTCGCCGACCGGTGGGACGCGCTGCCCGCGATGCTCGGCGTCTCGTGCGGCACCCTGGCGACGTCGCTCGGGATCTCCAGCGTGGTGTCCGCCCGGCTCGTCTACCCGGTCCCCAAGCCGGGAGAGAGTCCGTTCAAGACGCCGCAGGGCGCCACCGTGGCCACGATGGTCGCGCAGATGGCGGCGATGGGGATCATCTTCGTGCTGAGCATCCCCACGCTCGGGCTGGCTCTGCCCGCGATCCTGCTGCCGCAGCCCGCCCTGGGGTGGGCCGCGCTCGCCGTCGGTGCGGCGGCCGGGACGATCGTGCTCGTCGTCGGCGTGCGGTGGGGCGCGCGCGTGCTCGACCGGCGCCGCCCGGAGCTGCTGCAGCAGGTCATGGCGTTCCGCTGACCCTCGCGGCGTCCGCCGCACGGTCACCGGCCGGGGGCGCGCCGAGGGCCCTTTGACACAATGGGCCGCGTGAACCCCGCCAGCGCGCACCCCACCCTGCCCGACGGCTGGACCACGTCGACGCCCGACGTCGGCGACCTCCCGCGCCTCGCCGAGCTGCGCGGCGCCGCGGCCGAGCCGTGGACCGGCTCGCGGGACGTGGACGCCGGCGCCGTGGCGGCGGAGGTGACGGGCCCGATGTCGTGGACCCGGCGGCAGGTGGTCGCCCGCGACCGGGGCGGCGTCGTGCGGGCGTGGGCGTCCGCGCACGACCGGGCCGCCGGCCGCGTCGTGGTGGGGCTCGACGTGGACCGGGCGGCTCCGGAGGCCGGGCTCCTCGCGTCGTGGGGCCTCGCGTGGGCGGAGGAGCGGGGTCGGGAGCTCGCTCGCCAGCGCGGGCTCGCGCGCACCCAGCTCGACGCCGGCGCGTACGCGGGCGACGAGGACCAGCGCGGCTGGCTCGACGCCGCGGGCTACGCCCACGCCCGCTCCTGGCTGCAGATGAGCCGCCCCGTGTCGCCCGAGGAGGCGCGACCGGGAGTGCTGCCCGACCCCCGGCCGGGCGTGACGGTACGGCCGGTCGCGACCCACGAGGACGGGCTCCCGGTGGCCGAGGACCTGCAGACCGTGCACCGCGTGCTCGAGTCGGCCTTCGAGGACCATTTCAACTCCTACCGCGAGAGCTTCGGGGAGTTCGTCGTGCGGCTGCGCAGCGACCCCGGCCACCGCTGGGACCACTGGTGGCTCGCCCTCGTGGGCGACCCCGACGACCCGCACGCCACGCCCGAGCCGATGGGTGCCCTGGTGGGCGCCGCCCTGCCGTCCGGGGCGTCGGGCAAGGAGGGCAGTTACGTCGAGTACCTCGGCGCCGACCGCCGGGCCCGCGGCCGCGGCGTGGCCACGGCCCTCCTGTTCGCCGTCGTCGCCGACGCCGCGGCGCGCGGCCGCGACCGCGTCGGGCTGGAGGTCGACGCCGACAGCCCCACGGGCGCGGCCGCGCTGTACGAGCGCTGGGGCTGGCGCACGCGGTACGTCACCGAGTCGTGGCACCGGGAGATCGAGGCCTGACGGCGAGGCAGGCGGGCGTGTCGGAGGCCGCTCCTATCGTCGGCCGCATGACCACGACTTTCGGGCCGGACGACGAGCTGCAGGGCGCGCGGTTCGTCGAGGCCGACCTGACGGGCGCACGCTTCCGTCTCGCCCGGCTCGACGACGTGCGGTTCGACCAGAGCTTCATGCCGCGGGCGGTGATGCGGGGCGTCGACCTCACGGACGCCGACATCGACGGCGAGATCACCGGGCTGCGCGTCAACGGCGTGGACGTGGCGCCGCTCGTCGAGGCGGAGCTGAACCGCCGGCACCCGGGCCGCGAGCAGGCGCGATCCGCGGACCTCGCGGAGCAGCGTGCGTCGCTGGACGCTGCGCTGCGCGCGTGGGACGCGCACCTCGCCCGCGCGGCCGCCCTGGCGCCCGGCGCCGTCGACGTCTCGGTCGACGGCGAGTGGTCGACGGCGCAGACGCTGCGGCACCTGGTGTTCGCCATGGACGGCTGGGTTCGGTACGGCCTGCTGGGGATCGACGACGCCTTCTGGTACGCGGGGCTGCCGTTCACCGAGTACGAGCCCGAGGTCGCGTCCCTCGGCGTCGACCTCGCGGCCGCGCCGACCTGGGAGGAGACCATCGCGGCCCACGCCGACCGTGTCTCCCAGGTGTACGCCGCCTACGACGACCTTGCCGGCACCGACGTCGCGGCCGACGCCCCGCGAATCCCGCCGTGGTACCCGGAAGGCCTCACCCGTGCGGTGCACCAGAGCCTCGGCGTCGTCGCCCGGGAGCACTGGGCGCACCTGCAGTTCGTCGAGCGCGACCTGGCAACGCTCGAGGAACGCGCCCGGGAGGCCCGGTAGTGCGCGGCACGTAGACTTTCCCGACGTGGCACTCACCATCGGCATCGTCGGCCTGCCCAACGTCGGCAAGTCCACCCTCTTCAACGCCCTGACCCGCAACCAGGTGCTCGCGGCGAACTACCCGTTCGCGACGATCGAGCCGAACGTGGGCGTCGTCCCGCTGCCGGACCCGCGCCTCGACGAGCTCGCGAAGGTCTTCGGCAGCGAGCGGACCCTGCCCGCCACGGTGTCGTTCGTCGACATCGCCGGCATCGTCAAGGGCGCGTCCGAGGGCGAGGGGCTCGGCAACAAGTTCCTCGCGAACATCCGCGAGGCCGACGCGATCTGCCAGGTCACCCGCGTGTTCGACGACGGCGACGTCGTCCGTGTCGAGGGTTCGGTGGACGCCGAGGGCGACATGGAGACGATCTCGACCGAGCTGATCCTCGCGGATCTCCAGACGCTGGAGAAGGCGCTCCCGCGGATGGAGAAGGAGGTCAAGATCAAGAAGGGCGACGCCGCCCTCCTCGAGGCCGCCAAGACCGCCGAGAAGATCCTCGAGTCCGGCACCACTCTCTTCCAGGGTGCGAAGGCCGAGGGTCTCGACCTGGCCGACATCGCCTCTCTGCAGCTGCTGACGGCCAAGCCGTTCATCTACGTCTTCAACACCGACGACGCCGGCCTCGCCGACACGGGCATGCAGCAGCGCCTGCGCGACCTCGTCGCCCCCGCCGACGCCGTCTTCCTCGACGCGAAGTTCGAGGCCGAGCTGGTCGAGCTCGAGCCGGAGGACGCGCGCGAGATGCTCGCCGACTCGGGCCAGGAGGAGGCCGGGCTCGACCAGCTCGCCCGCGTCGGGTTCCACACCCTCGGCCTGCAGACCTACCTCACCGCCGGCCCCAAGGAGTCGCGCGCCTGGACGATCCGCAAGGGCTGGACGGCCCCGCAGGCGGCGGGCGTCATCCACACCGACTTCGAGCGCGGCTTCATCAAGGCCGAGGTCATCTCCTACGACGACCTCGTCGAGGTGGGCTCGGTCCAGGCCGCCCGTTCCGCCGGCAAGGCGCGCGTGGAGGGCAAGGACTACGTCATGCAGGACGGCGACGTGGTGGAGTTCCGGTTTAACGTCTAGCGTTATTGACGGACTCCGTCATACACTGATCTCGTGATCAGATCGTTCGGGAGCAAGGACACCGAGCGCATCTGGCATGAGCAGTACGTCAAGCGCGTCGATCGGGCCGTGCAACGGGCGACCCTCAGGAAGCTCGAGTTGATCCATGCGGCGAAGGACGTGGAGGACCTGCGGATCCCACCAGGGAACCGCCTGGAACGTCTGGTCGGCGATCGTCGTGGTCAGCACAGCATTCGAGTGAACGCGCAATGGCGTCTCTGCGTCGTCTGGAGAGAGGGAGGTGCGGAAGATGTCGAACTCGTCGACTACCACTGAGGCCGACCTGATCGAGCCGATCCATCCTGGAGAGATCCTGATGGAGGATTTCATCGAGGGTTTCGGGATCACGCAGAACAAGCTGGCGGTCTCGATCGGTGTGCCGCCGCGTCGGATCAACGAGATCGTGCACGGCAAGCGCGGGATCACGGCGGACACGGCGATCCGACTGGCGCGGTACTTCGGGACTTCTGAGGAGTTCTGGATGAACCTGCAGTCGAACTATGAGCTGCGGCTCGAGCGTCGGGCGCTACGTGACAAGGTTGCCGCGATCACACCCCTCGCGGTCGCATGAGCGACTGGCGTTCGGATCGCGTGGGGTCCGCGCTCGCCGGAGAGAACCCGACCGTGCTCGCGGAGCTGGACCATTCGTTCGCGGTCATCGGGGACGTGCAGTGGCTGCCGGGGTACTCGCTCGCGCTCACGAAGGTTCCGGAAGTCGATCGGCTCTCCGATCTGCCACGGGCGCAGAGAATCGGCTACCTGGCTGATGTCGATCTTCTCGCGTCGGCCGTCGAGAACGTGTGCCGTCGTCGAGACGAGGCGTTCCGTTGCGTGAACGTGGAGATCCTCGGGAACGCGGATGCCTTCCTGCACGCCCATATCTGGCCGCGGTACGACTGGGAGTCAGCATCGCTGCTGAAGAAGCCGGTGTGGCTCTACCCATCGGAGAACTGGTCCGACCCACAGAACGCTCTGAGCCCAGCTCATGACGGACTGCGATCAGACCTTGCGGCAGAGGTTGCTTTGTATCGGAATTCGGTCGAGTTCCACTTCAATGTCTGACTGCTCACGGATGCGCGGCGTCCATCAGGCAGCCGCGTCGATGGCCCAGTGGTGAGTGACAGCCGCGGATGGAGCGCATGTACGAGGAGCATCGTCCCGACTCTCCCGTGCTGGCGTGCGTGTGGCAGGCGCGGGCGACGAAGGATGAGCGCTACCTCGTGCCTGCGGTCGAGTACTGGGACCTGTGGTTCGCCCGCGAGCCAGGCGGAGAGCTGCTCGCTGGACTGTCGGGCCCGACCCTGGGTCACCGCTGGATCCGCTCGACGATCGGAGAGCACAGCTGGGGCGTCCAGCTGAAGGCTCATGTCGTCCTGCCCGGAGTGAGCAAGCAGCTCCTGCTCGGCGGGGAGCAGCAGCTCGTCGTCGAAGCCGGGCACGTCACACTTGCGCAGCACGCAGTGCCGTTCCCGGAGTTCGACGACCTCGAGGCCTTCACCGATCGACTGCTGGAGCTCGACGTCCTGCGCTGCGACGACGACGTCCGGCGGATGCTCACCGGCGATGACGCGGGCTACTCGGAGCGGCACCGGCAGCGCCGGGTCCGCGCCGCGACAGGGCTCACGCGAAAGCAGATCGAGCAGCTGTCGCGGGCGCGTGGAGCGTTTGCCCTTCTGCTGCAGGGTGTGCCGCCGATCGAGTGCGCGGCACGGTGCGGGTTCGCTGACCAGGCTCACCTGACTCGCTCGCTGAGGGCTTTCCACGGCCAGACGCCGGCCCGGGTGCTGTCCGGTCGATGATGGCGGAAACGTTCAATACCTTGACCTTCGCTCGGTGATGGACTGGGGGCCGCATCCACCCCCACTACAGGAGCATCGATGTCTGCACCCGCCGCCCCCGAGGGCTACGCCACGGTCAACCCCTTCATCATCACGAGCGACGCCGATGAGCTCGCTCGATTCGTCGTCGAGGTCTTCGGCGGCACGGAACGTGCGGAGGCGCGCACCGTCGACGACGACGGCCTGCTGCTGCAGGCCGAGGTGCGTGTGGGCACGACGACCATCATGTTCGCCGAGCGCAAGCCGGACTGGCCGTTCACACCGAGCCTTCTCCAGGTCTACGTCGAGGACATCGAAGGGGTTCTCCAGCGCGCCCTCGCTCGCGACGCTCGGCTCATCACGAGGCCGACCGACTTCTTCGGGACCCGGTTCGCTCGGATCCAGGACGCGAGCGCGAACATCTGGTGGATCTGGCAGCACGGAGAGCTGGTCTGGGACGAGCAGTCCGACGAGAAGGACTGGACGACCGACGAGCAAGGCGAGGGATGGGGAGCGTCCTCGCCCGAGCTCGCCTACATCCACGACACGCTGCTCGAGGCGATGACCGCTCTGCGCGACCCGAAGGCCTGAGATGCGCGTCGTCCCGCCGGGGCGCCCGGCCACGTCCGCTGCCGCCAGGGCTCCAGCGCCTCGGGCGTCGGCCGGACCCCGGCCGTCACCTCCTCGACGACGTTCGACGGCGAGCTCGTCCCTCGGTGAGGTTCATTCCGTGGACGAGCTGCGCGGCTCGTCGTCGGCCACCGGGCGGTCGTCCGCCAACGTGTGCGCTCCCGCCCGGAGCCGGTCGAGAAGCTGCGCGGTCCAGGCGATCTCGGCGCTCGCCGTCTGATCCCAGTACCGGATGGCTTCGACGTGGTGCCCCCAGTCGTCGTCCGGGGTCTGCTCGTGCTCCCGGACGACACGTTCGCGCTTCGCACGGAACGCGTCGAGGCGTTGCTCGAGCAGGAGGATCGCGCGGACCCGCGGCAGGGACGGCAGGAAGCCGATCGCCGCGACGGCCGCTCCCGGGCTGGCGTCGTCGGCCGCGAGCGTGCGCTCGAGCAGCTCGACGAACGCACGTCGCCCCTCGTCGGTCGGGCGATACCGGGTGCGCGCCGGTCCGGCGGATCGGGCGTCGTCGTCGGCGTGCTCGAGCAACCCCTCCGCGGTCAGCTGCCGCAAGGCGTGGTAGATCGAGCCCTGGCCGATGCCGCCCCACAGGTCGACACGCCAGGACTCGAGGTCCTTGCGCACCTGGTAGCCGTGCGCGTCGCCGCGGTCGATCACCGCGCCGAGCACGAGCAGTCGCGTGGCCGACATCTGCACCCCCTTGCGATTCCGGCGCCCCTGGGTGACGCTAGTACAACTTTACTAGACGATCGAGGGGTTCAGGGGTGCACATCGTCGTGGCAGGTGCGTCCGGTCGGACCGGACGCAGGATCGTGGACGAGGCGGTTGCCGCGGGTCATCGGGTGACGGCGCTCGTACGGGACGGCGCCGGCATGGCCGAGCCGGCGGCCGTGGGCGTGCAGGTGGCGGAGGTCGTGACGGACACGTCGCTGGCCCTGCCGGCCGATGCCGACGCCGTCATCTCGGCCCTGGGCATGCGCGACGGCCGCGGCGCGCCCGTGTGCGAGCCGGGCACCGCGAACCTGGTGGCCGCGATGTCGCGCGCCGGCATCACGAGGATCGTGACGGTCTCCGCGGTGCCGGCACATGCCTCCGGGCGAGGTGAGCCGTGGTGGTTCCGCGGCGTCCGGACGCTGGTGCGTCGGCGCATGCCGCAGGTGTACGACGACATCGAGGGGATGGAGCGGGTGCTGCGCGCCAGCGGGCCCGAGTGTCGGTGGACGGTCGTGCGGCCGGGCTACCTCACTGACGGTGAGCCCACCGACTACCGGTTGCTCGCGGAGCGCAACGCCACGACGAGCACGCACCGCGTCGATCTCGCGCACGCGACGGTGGCGCTCGCCGCCGACGACGGTGCCGAGCGGCGTTCGTACGGGATCCGGAGAGGTCGGACGCGACGGGCTGCGACAGGCGCGTGACGGCACGCATGGTGCGACTCGGGTTCCTCGCGGACGGCGTGTGGAAGGCGCTCGTCGGCGTCGCGATGCTCGCGCTCCTGCGGGCCCTCGTCGACGAGCTCGGTGCGCCGGGGTGGCTGCTCGGCGTCACCGCGGCGGCAGTGTTGGCCAGCGCCGCGGCCGAGGCGGCGTACGCCGTGCGGAACGGTGCGGGGACGCACACGAAGTACCTCGTCGCCTACGACTCCGGCTGGGTCCTGGTGTCGGTGCTGGCCCTGGTGCTGGCTCGTTCGGACGTCGGCCTGGCCTGGGTGCTCTGGCTGGGCTACCAGCTCGTCGCCGCGCCTCTGCTCGCGGTGATCTTCGCTCGGGGCGCCCGGGTCGAGGGAACTCCGGCGTCGACTGTTCCCCGCCGCCGTCCGGGACGATACTGGCGAGCGTGAGCCTGTACGAGGACGTCGGGGGCTCGGCGACTACTTCGAGCGGTCGACGGTCGCCATGCGCGCCTACGGCGGCGGCCGCGACGACGTGCCAGCGGGGCTTCCCTTCCCGTCCGCGTGACGGCTCGGCTCGGCTGCCGGGTCAGTACACCGACGCGGTCGGGGCGTGCGGATAGGCCCGCTCGCGACCCTGAAAGCTGAGGATGCTCGGGTTGATGATCTCGCCGTCGCGGATCTCGATCGCCCGGGAGATGGTGAGGCTCTCCGCCCATGCGGCGGGCCCCTCTACGACCGTGCGCAGGAACGGCAGGATCGCCTCGCTGATCTCCCAGGTGGCCGAGTTCCACAGGTACGACGGGCTGTGGTCGACGGCGTAGTAGTTCACGCCGTCGCCGACCGTGAACATCGGCTCGTCGAACGTGGTGGGCCTGGCCCACTCGAAGCCCATCCCCTCGTCGCACGAGACGTCGACGATCAGGCTTCCCGTGCCGAACGTGCTCAAGTCCTCGGTCCGCAGGTAGGTCAACGGTGCGGCGACGTCCTGGAGGGTGCAGTTGACCACGATGTCGTGCGACGCCAGGAACTCCGGGAGCAGGACGTCGCCGTCCTTCGTGAGAACCGTGGAGAGGTGGGTCGGGCCGTCGTCGGTGTTGAGCTGGGTGATGTGCGCGCTGTGGATCGGCGAGCCGACGGCCGCGACGCCGCGCTGCGTGAGCACCTGGATGTCGTGGATGCCGTGCGCCTTCAGTGCGGTCACCGCGCCCCGCGCGGTCGCGCCGAAGCCGATGACGACCGCGCTGAGCCGTGGCCCGTAGTCGCCCGTCGAGCCGACCAGGTTCATCGCGTGCAGCACGGAGCAGTAGCCGGCGAGCTCGTTGTTCTTGTGGAACACGTGCAGGCTGAAGTCGCCGCTCCGGGTCCAGTGGTTCATCGCCTCGAAGGCGACGAGCGTGAGCCGACGGTCGATCGCCGTCTGCGTCATCCCGGCGTCCTGCACGCAGTGCGGCCACCCCCACAGGACGCGGCCCTCGGGGATCGCGGCCACGTCCACCGCCTGGGGCTTGGGGAGGAGCAGGACGTCGGCGGACTCGATGACCTCGGAGCGTTCCGCGACCCTGCCCACGCGCGACTCGACGTACCCGGGCTCCAGCTGGAAGTCGGCGCCGTAGCCACGCTCGACGGTCATCCGCGCGCGCAGGTCCGGGTCGATGCGGTCCAGGTGACGAGGATGTATCGGTAGACGCTGCTCGTTCTCCATGGAGGAGCCCGCGAGCAGCCCGAGGGTGAGCAGGACGTCGCTCGGCGGGGCGCCGTTCAACGACGTGGCGGGGACAGCAGAGGACGGTCGGGCGGCGCCGGACATCCGGACTCCCATCATCGGGGAACCGGGGTTAGCTCCTGACCGGAGCGTACGCTCCACCGCCACCGACCGTGCACGCGACGTCGAGACGTGCCTCCACGCAGCGGGTGGCGGACCAGCTCGATCCCATGGTGACCGCCGATAGCCTGACCCCCGGAACCGTCCCGTTCCACGTCCGAGCGCGACCCTGGAGTCGACGGCATGCAGACCATCGTCCTGACCGCCCACCTCGCGGCGCCGCCCGAGGCGTGCTTCGAGGAGAGCCTGTCGGTGGACGCCCACACGGCGTCGATGAGCCGGTCGGGGGAGCGCGCGGTCGGCGGCGTGACCACCGGCGTCATGCGCCTGGGCGACACCGTCACGTGGCGCGCCCGGCACTTCGGGCTGCCGTTCACGATGACGTCGGTCATCAGCGCGCACGACGCACCGCACCGGTTCGTGGACGAGCAGGTCGCCGGGCCCTTCGGGCGCTGGTGGCACGAGCACCGCTTCGAGGCGGTCGACACCGGCACCGTCATGACCGACGTCGTGGAGTTCGCGTCCCCGGCCGGGCCGTTGGGCCGGGCGGTCGACCACCTCGTCCTGACGCGGTACATGACGCGTCTGCTGCGGACGCGCAACGCGTGGCTCGCGGACGCAGTGCGCGGCCCACGCGGCTGACCCCCTCGACGACGACGTCGCGGTCGCGCCCGGGCGGGTGGCAAGGCCCGGTGCTCGCGGCATGAACCGCCTGTGAAGAGTGGTCGGGATCACGGCTCCTCGTCGAGCCGACTGCCAGGAACGGCGCTTAGCCTCGTGGGCGTATGTTGCCTCGAACAGCAGTGCCGACGCGCCCCGCCGACACCGTGCCGCCGCCCGAACAGGCGGCGGGCCGGCCCGCGCGTGCACGGCTCGCGGGCGCCACCTCGACGCCGGTCCTCGCGCTCGCGCTGGTGGGGGTGACCCTCTTGGCGGCGGGCCCGTTCCAGCGGGTGGACGAGGCCGCCCACGGGTTCTGGGCGCAGCGCCTGACGCCCGGGTTGCGGCCGTTCATCCAGGGCGTCCTGGACCCGATCGCGGGGCAGGCGGTCTGCCTGCCCGTGCTGGCGGCGGTCGGCATCACGCTCGCGTGGCGGCACCGCACCTGGCAGCCGGTCTGGTGCGTGGTCGCGGCCGAGGGCGCGTTCTACGGCGGGGTGGGCCTGCTCAAGGTGGTGCTGGCGCGGCCCGCACCCACGACCGACGACCCGGACCTGTTCGACGGCGGACTGCGCCAGCTCGGCTGGAGCGGCATCAGCTTCCCCTCCGGGCACGCTGCGGAGGCCGTGCTGATCTACGGGACGGCGGTGTACCTGGTCGGGCGCTGGACGACGGCGTCCGCGCGGACGCTGCGCCTCCTGACCGCCGGCGTCGCCGCCGTCGCCGTCAACGCCGTCGTCGTGTCCTACTACCTCGGCTGGCACTGGATCAGCGACCTCGCGGGCGGGTTGCTCGCCGGCGGCCTGCTGCTGCGCCTGCTGGTCGCGGCCGACCATCGCGACTGGCGCCCGCGGGGCGACGACCGGTCGGTCGGCTACGCGCCCGCACGGGCGGGGTGCGACCGTCAGACCACGACCGCGGCACCGGCCAGGGCGAGGTAGACCCCGCCGGCGGTGCGGCTCATGCCCCGCTGCGCGCGACCGGAGGCGCGCAGCCGCCCGGACAGGCGGTGTGCCACGAGGGCGTAGCCGGTGTCCACCAGTGCCGCCAGCAGCACGAACAGGAGCCCGAGCGGCGCGAGCTGGGCCGCCACGGCGGCCTGGCCCGGGACGACGAACTGCGGCAGGAACGCGAGGGCCTGCCCTCTGTGACACCGCCCGGTGCGCTTCGCCCGGTCCGGTTGCCGATGACGACCGCCCCTGCGACGGTGCCGGTGTGCCGTTCCTCGCCGTGACCGTCGGAGCGACCACCGCCGTGACCACGGCCGGCGTCGGCCGGAGAGCGCCGGCATGAGCGGCGCGCTCGCCGGGCTGCGCCGGGCATGGGGCGAGTTCGTCGGCCCGGAGGCGACGCCGGTCAACCACGTGCTGACCGCCGCGACGACCCTGGCCGGCGCCGTCGCGGCCCCGGTGGTCGCCAGTCGTCGGGGTGCGGATACCGGCCGTGCGGTCGCCGCGTGCCTCCTCGCGGTCGATCTCGCCGGAGGCGTGTACGTCAACAACACGCGGGCCTGCGCCCGGTGGTACGAGCGGCCGGGGCAGGGAGACGCCGCGCACCTGAAGTTCGCCGCCCTGCACGTGCACCCGGCGGCCGTGGCGTGGCTGGACTCGGGCGCCGTCAGGTCGGCCCGGCGCCGGGTCCCCGGTCCCGTGTGGGCCGCCGCCCACTACGGGTACCTGATGGCGTCGACCGTCATGATCCGGCGCTTCGCCTCCCGCCGGCGCCCGCTCGGAGCGGCCCTCACGGTGGGCGGGCTCGTCCTGGACGGCCTGCTCGGCCCGTCGCCCCGCGCCCCGTGGTTCGCCTGGGCCTACTACCCGAAGCTGCTGCTGGGCCACGCCGGTGCGTCGTGGTGGTCGGACGACGACCTGCGCGCCGCGCCCCGCCCGTAGCTCAGCCCGCCGTCACGCCCCGGGGCCCGAGGAGCGTGCGCGACAGCCAGGGCACGAGCACGGGCAGCACGGCGTCGGCCTGCATCGCGGACAGGTGGTCCTTGCCGGGCAGGACGTCGACCTGCCAGCCGTGCGCCTCGAGCTCGGCGCGATGCTGCGCCACCGCCCCGGCGATGACCACCTCGACGTCGCCCCAGCCCGGGCCGTAGGTGATGTCGTCGTCGGCCCCGACGGCCACGAGCCGCGGCACCCGGAGCCCGAGCGACGCCCGGTCGTCGAAGCCCTCCAGCGACTCATAGAGCGTGACGTACTGCCCCGTCAGCTCGGGGGGCCGGGTCATCTCCACGGAGTCCCAGTCGCCGGGTTCCGGGGCGGGCCCGGGCTCGGCCGGCGGTGCGTCGCGGTGAGCCAGGGCGAGCGCGTGCGCCGCCCGCGTGACGGCGAGCATCGCGGGGTACGGCCCGTCCAGCGGCGGGTAGCCGCCCATGGCCAGGGCGGTGAGCCGGTCGGTGTGCAGGGCGAGCTGCAGCCCGGCCAGCGCGAGCCACGAGTAGCCGTAGTACGCGAACCGGTCGGCGCCGGCCGCGTCGGCGACGGCGAGCAGGTCGGCGGCGACGGCCGCGGCCGTGAGGGTGCCCGGCTTCGGGCACTCCGCGAGATGGCCCTCGTAGTCGGCGGCGACGACCCGGAACCCGGCGTCGGCCAGGCGGGCGGCGAGGGTGTGCCCGAGGTCCGGGTCGGCTCCCCAGGCCCGCATCGCCTCGGCCTGCGGGCCCTCGTTGATCGCCGTCCCGACGGGCAGCAGCACGGCGGGGCCGTCGCCGAGCGTCGTGACGTCGAGCGTGGCGCCGTCGTGGAGCCGTGCGGTGGGCATGGGAGCCTCCTCCGGGGTTGGGGACGATAACTCTATACACTGTATGCCGATGAGAGGATGGCGGCAATGAGCCAGGCACCGGACCCGATCGAGGCGCACGTGCGCCGGCTGTGGCGGCACCGGGGCGTCGAGCCGGCGGCGCCCCGCCGCGGGCCGCGGCGCCGGCTCGCCCTCGACGACGTGCTCGACGCCGCGGTCGCGGTCGCCGACGCGGACGGGCTCGCCGGGCTCTCCACCCGCGCGGTCGCGGGCCGCCTCGGCCTCACCGCCATGGGCCTCTACCCGTACGTCGGGACCAAGGAGCAGCTGCTCGCCCTGATGGAGGACCACGCCTCCGCCCTGCCCTCCTGGGACGACCCAGGCCCCGGCCTCGTGGACGACCTGGCCGCCTGGGCGGAGCGCCTCTTCGACCTCTACCGGCACCACCCGTGGCTGGCCGAGCTGGCGTGGTCCGAGGCGCCGGGCGGACCGCACCAGCAGGACTGGCTGGAGCGGCTGCTCGGGATCCTCGAGCGCCGGCGGACCCCGCCGGCGGCGCGGGCCGCGGTGGTGACGGCGCTGTACGCCGTCGTGCGGGCCACGGCACAGACCGACGCGGCGTACGGGCGCGCGGCAGCCTCGGGCGTGGCGGCGGCGTGGCTGGAGCGGGCGCGGGCCACCCGGCGGGTCGTGGGCGACCTCGCCGACCGCTACCCCCGTAGCCACGCCCTGGGTCAGCACGCCCCGCACGACTGGCGCGACGCGCCGCGGGCGTCGGTGCGGCACGTGGTCGAGGTGCTGTGCCACGGCCTGGGGACGGCCGGCGCACCGCGCGCGTGACGCCCTGGCGAAATCCGTTGCCATCTCCCGTCGGCGCCTGGAAACGTGACCCCCCGTGATGACGACCACGCCCGACACCGAGCGGCTGCTCGCCGCGTACGACGCCCAGCTCCGCACCGACGCCGAGACCCCGAGCGCGGTCCGCGTCGTGCGGCTCGGGCCGCTGCGGCTCGTGACCTTCCCCGCGGGCCGAGGGTTCGTGACCTATCAGGACCTCGGCGGCGCCGACGCCGCGACCGTCCGCGGGTTCGTCGCCGCGGCGCTAGCGCACTACCGCGCGGACGCCGAGGTCACGCGCGCCGAGTGGAAGACGCGCGGCCACGACCACGCCCCGGGCCTGCACGACGCGCTGGTCGACCACGGCTTCGTGCCCGAGGACCCCGAGTCGATCATGATCGGCCCGGCCGAGGCCCTCGCCGCCGAGGTGCCGCTGCCGGGCGGTGTGACGCTGCGCCGCGTCACCGACGAGGCCGACGTGCGCGCCATGTCCGCCATGTCCGACGAGGTCTTCGGCGACGACCCGGCCACCTCGGGGCACGCGGACGCGATCCTGCGCCGCCAGGAGCGGGACCCGGACATGGAGCTCTGGGTCGCCGAGGCCGACGGCCTGATCGTCAGCGCCGGGCGGCTCGAGCCCGTCGCCGGCACCGAGTTCGCCGGGCTCTGGGGCGGCTCGACGCGCCCCGAGTGGCGCGGCCGCGGCATCTACCGGGCGCTCACCGCGGCCCGCGCCCGGTCCGCGCTCGCGCGCGGCAAGGTCTACCTGCACAGCGACTCGACGGAGTTCTCCCGCCCGATCCTGGAGCGGTCGGGGCTGGTCAAGGTCTCCACCACGACGCCGTACCTCTGGCACCGGTAGCCCGGGGCGACGTATCCGTGGGCCTGCGTGACGATCCCTTCGAGTACCGGGTCACTCGGGACGGCGCCGTGCTGGTGCGCCGGGGTGGGCGGCTCGTCGTGACGGTCGCCGGGGCGCGGGCCGAGCGGCTCGTCGCGCTCCTGGGCCACGACGACGAGACGGACCAGCAGCTGCTCGCCCGCGCGACCGGCAACTACCGGCGCGGCAACGAGCGTCGGCGCTAGGGTCGGGGCCGACCGCGACGGAGCGGACCCCGCGGACGTCCGCGGGAGGGACGGAGGACGAGTGGGCGGGCAGCGGAGCGCGCCGTGCGCCGCGACGAGGGCGGCGGCCTGATGGGCCGCGCGCGGCTGCTGGCACGCCGCGGCGCCGCCCAGCGCGGCCTCCTGGCGCTCGTGCTGCTGCTGGTCGCGGCGGTGGGCGCGGCGGTCGGCGCCACGGTGGCGTCCGTGCAGGACGCCCAGACCGCCATCGCGCGCGAGGGCCTCGCCGGCGAGGGTCGCGAGGCCGCGACGCTCGTCGTGCAGACCCGCCTGCGGCCGTCCGAGTCCGCCGCGCAGGCGCAGGACGAGGCCGTGCGTGGCACGGTGCGCGACCTCTTCGCCGGCGCCCCCTACGAGCTGCGCCGCGAGGTCGTGCCCGACACGGACTCCGACGACCCCTTCCTGCGCTGGACCCTGGCCCCGGACGTCGCCGCGACCGGGCCCGAGGACCTGCCCGTCCTGGCCGCCGGCGCCCAGCGGCTCCAGCCCCTGCTGCACGACGACGAGGCCGTGTCGGAGCGGGGCGTGACGGTGACCGGCGATCTGCCCGAGCGGGCGGCCGCGGCCCGCGTCGCCGCCCGGGCCGCGTCGGCCGTGACCCTGGTGCCCCTGATCCTGCTCGCCCTCGTCGGCGTCGTCGCCGTCGCCCAGGTGGCGCGCCTCCTCGCCGCGACGCGCGAGGCGGAGGTGCGCCTCCTGGTGGCCCGGGGCGCGTCGGCGGCCCAGGTGACGGCGGCGGCCACCTGGGAGGCGGCGGTCGTCTGCGCGCTCGCGGCAGGGGTGGGTGTCGCGGGGGCGGGCGCCTGGCTCGCGGCCCGGGGTGCACCTGGTGGTGCTGGCGAGGCCGTGGGCGGGGTCCTCGGCAGCGCGGGCGCGGTGGCCGCGCTCGCCGCCGTCACGCTGGGCGTCGCGGCGGGGCTGCAGGCGCGGGCCGCGGCGGCGGGCCGCCCGGCCGAGCTCTCGGGCCGTGGACGGCAGGCGGCGGCGGTCGGCACGGTGGTGCTCACGCTGGTCGCGGCGGGGGTGACGCTCTGGCTGCTCCTGCGGTACGGGTCGCCGCTGGTCCCGACGCCGGACGGCGGCCGGACCGATCCCGCGGCCGCCGCGGCCCCGGCGCTGGCCCTCGCCGCCGCGGCCGTGGTCGTCGTCGCCGCGCTCGGCCCGCTCTCCCGCGGGTGGGCGGCGCTCGCGAGCCGGTCGCGCGGCGCCGTCGGCGTGCTGATCGCCCGGCAGGTGGCGCGGCGGCTCGTGGTGGTCGCGGTGCCGGTGGCGCTCGTGGTGCTGGCGGGCGGGTCGGTCGTGCTCGCCGCGACCTACGCCGGCACCTCCGAGCGGCTGCGGGGCGACGCCGCGATCGTCGCGAACGGCACCGACGTGCGCGTGGTGCGTGCGGACGGCGCACCCGTGGGCGCGGACGCCGTCGCCCGGCTCGCCGGGCTGGACGGGGCCCTCGCCGCCGTACCGGCGATGGTGGTGGACGCCGACATCGACCACCGGCCGGTCGCGACCCTCGGCCTGCCCGCGGGGCCCGGGACGGCGGGCGACGTGGTCCGGGTCCCGGACGGAGGCACCGACCCCGCGGCGACGCTGTCCGGGCTGGCGGGGACCTCCCCGTTCGCCGCGGCCCCCGCGCTGCCCCCCGGTACCGAGGAGGTCACCCTGCGCGTCACGGGCGCACTCACCGTCGGCGAGGTCTCGGCCACGGGGCCGATCGGGCGGGAACTGGCCTGGGCCGACCTCGCCGAGGCCGCCCGGGGGGACGAGTTCCTGGCGGGGGCGCTCGCCCTTCTGGAGGGCTCCGAGGTCGCGCTGCGGGTGTGGCTCGCCGACGCGGAGGGCCAGGTCGTCCCCGTGGAGGCCGGGACGCTCGGCTACGACCTGGACGGTGACGGCGACCCCGGGACCACCGACGCCGGGGTCCTCGGCCCGCGCGCGAGCACCCACGACCTGACGATCCCGCTGCCGCCGGGACTGGCTGCCGAAGGGCTCGACGAGGGGCCGCGGCTGGTCGGCCTGGACGTGGTGGCCGCGGGGTCGGAGTCGTGGGTCGCGCAGCTCGACCTGAGGGTCGACTCTCTCACCGCCGACACCGGCACGGGAGCGGACCCGGTGGTGCTGGACCCCGCGGACTCCCTGTGGGCGCCGGCGAGCGACCTCGGCCCCGGCGACCCAGGGGCGGCGCCGGAGCAGGCCGAGCTCGGGGTGTCCCTCGCGCTCGCCTCGAGACGGCCGTCCGTGCACCGGCTGCTGACCTCCGGCGCCGAGAGCGACCGGGTGCCCGTCGTCGTGTCGCGCCCGCTGGCCGACCTGCTGGACCTCGAGGTGGGGGAGCGCACCGAGCTGCCCGCGGGGCCCGTCACGCTGCAGGGCGAGGTGGTCCGGATCGTCGAGTCGGTGCCGGGGGCGGGCGAGGCCGCCGCGGTCCTCGTCGACCTCGACGACCTGCAGGCGTGGTTCCTGAACCGGGTCGTGAGCGTGCCGTTGCCGGACCAGGCGTGGGTCGGCGCCGACGCCGGGACCCGTGAGGGCGCCGGGCTGCGCGACCTCGCCGCCGCGGTCGCGGACGTCACGCAGTCCGGCGGGCCCGTCGTCGTCACGACGTCGACGGTGCCTCCCGGTCGCTCCGACGCCGCCGCGCCGGTCCGGGCCGCGTTCGGGGTGGCCGCGGCCGGGGCCGCCGTCCTCGCCGTCGTCGGGGTGGCCGCGGCGGCGGTCGCGAGCCTGCGCACGCGGCGGCCCGAGGTCGCGGTCCTGCGTGCCGTCGGGGTGCCGCCGCGCACCCAGGGCGCGGGGCGCGCGGCCGAGCTGCTCGCCGTGGGCCTCGCGGCCCTCGTGGCCGGCCTGGTGGCGGGCGGGGCGCTCGCCGCGGCGGTCGTGCCGGGGCTCGCCCTGGAGACCTTGACCGGGGTGCGGGTCGTCCCGCCCGTGATCAACGCGGTCGCATGGAGCGTCGTGGCCGTCGCGGGCGGGCTCCTCGTGGCGGGGCTGGGGGGCGTGGCCGTGGCGATCCGCGCCCGGGTGGTCGCCCAGGCGCACGACGCCGGGTACCGCGAGGAGGTGCGCTGATGTTCGGTCTGCTCCTGCGCCGGCACCTGCGCACCGCCTGGGGCGCCACCCTCGTGCTCGCGCTCGTCACGCTGCTGACGGCGGCGGTCGCGACGTCGGCGGCGCGCGCGATCTCCGACATGCGGGCGAAGCAGGTGGACCACGCGACCGCGCACCTCTCCCCGCTGGTGCGCGACGCCGTCTCCCGGGCGGCGACGACGCCCGGCGCCGGCGAGGACCTGGCGCTGAGCGCCCTCGGCATCGGTGGCTCCGAGCAGGACACGCCCGCCGTGCCGGGAGAACCCGACTGGGCCGGCTTCCTCGACGGGATGACCGCGCTGCGCGACGCCCAGCCCGAGCCCCTGCGGAGCGTGCTCGGCGAGCCGGACTTCGTCGTCGACACCGAACCCTTCCCGGTGGAGATCGTGCCGAGCGGCGTGGTCGAGGAGAGCGAGCTGGTGGTGCGCGCGGCCCCGCGGCTGCGGGAGGCGATGCGCCTCGTGGACGGGGCCTGGCCCCGGGCGACCCGCGTCGCGGTCGGCCCGTCCGGCGCGAGCTCCGACGAGCCCGTGGAGATCGTGCTGACGCCGGCGACGTCCGACACCCTCGCCTGGCGGCTCGGCGGGACCTACCGGTCCGAGTCGATCGCCTTCCCGTCGCTGACGGTCGTCGGGATCGTCGAGCCGGTGGACCCCGGCGCGTCGCGCTGGCACCACCAGCCGTTCGGCCTGGTGCCGCAGGTGATCGCGGACCCTGAGCGCGGCGACCTCGGCACCTCCGCGGTGTACACCGACCCGGCGATGATCGCCCCGCTCACGACCCGCGAAGGCGCGCAGACCGTGCTCTGGTACCCGGTGTCCACCGCGTCGACGGGGGCCGGCGACGTCGAGGCCCTCGCCGCCCAGGTCCGCGGTTTCACCCACGCGTCGCACGAGGTGGTGGCGGGGGACGACCTCCGGCTGCGCCTGCGCACCCAGCTCGCCGACGTGCTCGACGACGTCCTGGGCGAGCGCGCCGGGACGGACGCGATCCTGGCCGTGCTCGTGGTCGGTCCGCTGGGCGCGGTGGGCGCGGTGGCGGTGCTGGCGGCCCGCCTCGTCGTCGACCGCCGCCGTGCCGCCCTGGCGGTCCTGCTGGCGCGCGGGATGACCGGCCTCCAGGTCCGCGGGCTCATGGCCGCCGAGGGGCTCGCGGTGAGCGTCCCGGGCGCCGTCGCCGGGCTCGCCGTCGGGCTCGCGGTCTGGCCGGGCGGCGTCACGGGGCTGCAGGTGCTGCTCACGGCCGCGGCGGCACTCGCCCCGGCTCTCGCCGCGGCGGCCGTGACCGTGCCCCGCGGCCTGCGCCGGGAACGCTCGGACCTGACAGCGCCCCATGCCGGGCGCTCGCGGTGGCGCACCACGGTCGACCTCGCCGTCGTGGGGCTCGCCGCGCTGGCCACGGCCCTGCTGCTGCGCCGCGGAGTCGTCGCCGGGGGCGTCGACCCGCTGCTTGCCGCGACGCCGCTGCTGGTCAGCGTCGCCGCGACACTGCTGGCGGTGCGGGCGACGCCGTTCGCCGCGCGGGCGGCGGAGCGCGTCCTGGCGCGGCGCCGGGACCTCGTCCCGTTCCTGGGCGCCGCGCGGGCCACCCGGGCGCCGGCCGGCGGGGTCGTCCCGGCGCTGGCGCTGGTGCTGTCGGTCGGCGTCGCGACGTCGTCGGCGGTGCTGCTGTCGACCCTGGACGCGGGGGTGGAGCGGCAGGCGAGCGTCGAGCTCGGCGCTGACCTGCGGGTCACCGGCCCCGTCGTCACGCCCGAGGCGCTCGCCGCGCTGGGGGAGGCCGACGGCGTGGCCGAGGTGGCGACGGTGGCGCGGCTCGACGACCCCGGGTGGGTGCTCGGCGCGGACGACGTCGCAGGGTCCGGCCAGCAGGTCGCGGTGCTGGCGGCGGACGCCGCGGCGCTGGAGCGCGTCCAGGCCGGGGTGCCGGACGCGCCGGCGGGGCTGGGCCGACTCGTGGACGGGCCGGACGTCGGGGCCGGCGGTGCGGTCGGGGCGGCCGTGCACGACGTCGAGGACGTCGCCGCGGGCGCCCCCGGCGCGGCGATGGACCTGGTGGACGAGCGGGTGGAGCTGGACGTGGTCGCGCGCATCGGCCCGATCCCTGGGCTGGGCACCGACGAGCCCTTCGTCCTGGTCGACGCCGCCAGCGCGGCGGGGCCGCTCGACGTGGTCCCCGAGCCTCGCACCGCGCTGGTCGCCCTCGCCGACGACGTCGACCCCGCGGCCGCCGCCCGGGCCGTGCGCGCCGTCGTCGCCCAGACGCTGCCCGGCGCCACCGTGGACGACCCGGCGACCGTCACCGCCGACGTGCTCGCGTCGCCGGCGTCGTCCGGCATCGCTGCGGGCGCCGCCGTCGCCGTGGCGGTCGCGGCGGTGCTGAGCGTGACGACCGTCGTGCTCATGCTCGTGCTGGCGGCGCCCGACCGCGAGCGGCTGCTCGCCGTGCTGCGGTCGATGGGCCTGCGCCGCCGCGAGACCCGGGGGATCGTCGCCTGGGAGGTGGCGCCCTGGGCCGTGGTGGCGATCGTGGTGGGCGCGGTGCTGGGGGTCGTGGTGCCCGCCCTGCTGCTTGCGAGCGTGGACCTGCGGCCGCTGACGGGCGGCGACGTGCAGCCCGCGCTGACGGTGGACCTCGTGCCGCTGCTGGCGGCCGCCGCCGGGTTCGGGGTGGTGGTGGCGCTCGGCGTCGTGGTGGCGTCGGCGCTGGGCCGCAGGGCCGCGACCGCGGACCGGCTCCGGGCCGCGGCGGACTGAGCGGCGGGACTGAGCGGCAGGCCAAGGGGCAGGCGGAGATGGAGGGAACGAGATGATCGACACGGACGAGCGGGCCGGCGTCGCCGGCCGGACCGAGGGGCGGGACGCCGACGAGATCCGGTGCCGCGGGCTGGTGCGGATCTTCGCCACGGACGGGATCGAGGTCCAGGCCCTGCAGGGCCTGGACCTGGGCGTCGGGAGGTCCGAGCTCGTCGCCGTCGTCGGGGCGTCCGGCTCGGGCAAGTCGACGCTGCTCAACATCCTGTCGGGGATGGACACACCGACCGCCGGGTCGGCGGTCGTGGCGGGCACAGACCTCCTGACGATGTCGCCGCGCGACCGCGTGCGCTACCAGCGGTCGACGGTCGGCTTCGTGTGGCAGCAGACCTCCCGCAACCTGCTGCCCTACCTGACGGCGGCGGAGAACGTGCGGCTGCCGCTGGAGATCTCGCGCGCCGGCGCGCGGGCCGGAGCCCGGGCGCGCCGCGACGCCCGCGTCGCGGAGCTGCTCGACCTGCTCGAGGTGTCGGCCGTCGCCGAGCGGCGCCCCGACCAGATGTCCGGCGGGCAGCAGCAGCGGGTCGCCATCGCGGTCGCGATGGCGGGCGGCCCGCGGGTGCTGCTCGCCGACGAGCCCACCGGCGAGCTCGACGAGGCCACGAGCGTCGAGGTGCTGGAGGCGCTGCGGGCGGTCAACGAGGCCACCGGCGTCACGACGCTGCTCGTCACGCACGACCCGACCGTCTCGGAGCACGTCGCCCGCACGGTGCAGATCCGCGACGGGCGGACGTCGACCGAGGTGCTGCGGCGCGTCGAGGTGGACTCCGACGGTGCGCAGCGGCACGTCGCCGAGGAGTTCGCGGTCCTCGACCGGGTGGGACGGCTGCAGCTGCCGTCGGACTTCGTCGAGGCGCTGGACCTGCGCGAGCGGGTGCGGCTCGCGCTCGAACCCGACCGCGTCGAGGTGCGCCCGGACCGGACGGAGGAGCGATGACGGTCGGAGCGGGCACGGGAGCGGGCACGGGAGCGAGCGCCGGGCCGGACGGCGTCCGGACGCGGTCGCGCGGGGGAGCCGTCGCGCTGCGGGCCCACGGCGTCTCGCGGGTCTTCGGCACGGGGGCGGGCGAGGTGCACGCCCTCGTCGACGTCTCGGTCGAGGTGGCGGCGGGCGAGCTCGTCGTGGTGGTGGGCCCCTCGGGCTCCGGCAAGTCGACGCTGCTCCACGTCCTGGGCGGGCTGGACCGCCCCACGTCGGGGCAGGTCTGGCTCGACCCGGCTCCGGGCGCCGGCGCGGACGGCCAGGGTGTCGGACCCGACCCCGGTCCCGGCCGCGAGCTCTCGGCGATGACGGAGGACGAGCTGCACGCGGTGCGCCGCGAGGAGATCGGGTTCGTCTTCCAGTCGTTCGGCCTGGTCCCCGTCCTGTCGGCGGCGGAGAACGTGGAGGTGCCGCTGCGTCTCGCGCGCACGGGCGCCGCGGACCGGGCCCGCCGGGTCGCCGCGGCGCTGGCCGCCGTCGGCCTGGCCGAGCACGCCGAGCAGCGGCCGTACGAGCTGTCCGGCGGGCAGCAACAGCGGGTGGGCATCGCCCGGGCGCTCGTCGCGCAGCCGCGGGTGCTGCTGGCCGACGAGCCGACCGGTCAGCTGGACTCAGCGACCGCGGTCGTCGTCATGGACCTGGTGCGCGAGCTGGTGCACTCCCGTGGCGTCGCGGCGGTCGTCACGACCCACGACCCGGAGCTCGTGGCCCGGGCAGACCGGGTGCTCGTGCTGCGCGACGGGCGGCTCGCGCCGGCCTGAGGCGGACGGCGGGGACACCGCCCGCGGGGCCCGCATGGTGTCCCCGAGGTTGCGTCCAGATACCGGAATGGTCACGGTTCCGGGTACAAAGGGGACCAAGGGGATGACCCGGGGCCTGTTCGTGATTAGGCTCACGGCGCACAGTGCAGTGCGCGCGGACACGCGCCTGCCCCTCGTCGCGGGGAGACCCGACGGCGAGCGACCAACTCAGGAGGACCACGTGACACCTCGACGACGACTTGCAGGCATCGGGGCCTTCACCCTGGCTTCGGCCCTGCTGCTGTCCGCATGCGGCGGCGGCTCCGGTGAGGACCCCGAGGCCACCGAAGACACCGGTGCGAGCACCGGCATCGTCACCGTGAGCAACGGTGAGCCGCAGAACCCGCTCATCCCCACGATGACCAACGAGACCAACGGGTCGCAGGTCATCACCAGCCTCTTCGCCGGCCTGGTGTACTACGACGCCGACGGCGTGCCGCAGAACGAGATGGCCGAGTCCATCGAGTCGGACGACAACCAGACCTGGACCATCACCATCAAGGACGGCTGGCAGTTCACCGACGGCACCCCCGTCACCGCGCAGAGCTACGTCGACGCGTGGAACTACGGCGCCAAGCTGTCGAACGCGCAGAACCTGTCCTACTTCTTCGAGCCGATCGAGGGCTTCTCCTACGAGAAGGACTCCGAGCTCACCGGCCTGACGGTCGTGTCGGACACCGAGTTCACAGTCCAGCTCACGCAGCCCGAGTCCGACTTCCCGCTGCGTCTGGGCTACTCCGCGTTCATGCCGCTCCCGGAGGCGTTCTTCGAGGACCCCGAGGCCCTCGGTGAGGCGCCGGTCGGCAACGGCCCGTACATGCTGGACGAGTGGGTGCACAACGAGCAGATCTCCCTGGTCCCGAACCCGGACTACCAGGGCGGGCGCGAGGTGCAGAACGGCGGCGTCGACCTCATCGCGTACACCGAGGAGAACACGGCGTACAACGACCTGCTCGGCGGCGACCTCGACATCGTCAAGAACGTGCCCTCGTCGTCGTTCGCGACGTTCGAGACCGACCTCGGCGAGCGGGCCGTGAACCAGCCCGCGGCCGTCATCCAGGTCATCAACGTGCCGGAGTACCTCAAGGAGTTCCAGGGCGAGGCCGGCACCATGCGTCGCGCGGCGATCTCCATGGCGATCGACCGCGAGACGATTACCGACACCCTCTACAACGGCACCCGCACGCCGGCCAAGGACTTCTCGTCGCCGGTCATCACGGGCTGGACCGAGGAGGTTCCCGGCAACGAGGTCCTCACGTACGACGCGGCCGGGGCGAAGGCGATGTGGGACGAGGCCGAGTCGATGGACCCCGTCGGCGCGGACTTCACGCTCTTCATCGCGTCGAACGCCGACTCCGACCACCAGCCTTGGGTGGACGCGGTCTGCAACAACGTGCGCGACGCGCTCGGGATCGACTGCGAGTTCGACCCGTACGCCACGTTCGACGAGTTCCTCGACGCGCGTGACAACGAGTCGCTCAAGGGGCTCTTCCGCGGTGGCTGGCAGGCCGACTACCCGGCCATGAGCAACTTCCTTGGGCCGATCTACGGCACCGGTGCCGGCTCGAACGACATGGGCTACTCCAACAAGGAGTTCGACGCCAAGATGACCGAGGGCAACGGCGCCGCCACGCCCGAGGAGGCGACCGCCTCCTACATCGAGGCGCAGAGCATCCTGTTCGAGGACGTGCCGGGCATCCCGCTGTGGTACCAGAACGCCACCGGGGGCTACGCGGAGACGGTCGACAACGTCGTCTTCGGCTGGGACAGCGACCCGCTGCTGTACCAGGTCACGAAGTCCGAGTGACGGCTGACTGATCCGGGCGACCGGCTCAGGGCTGGCGGGCGGCATGTCCGCTTGATCCGCCCTGGGCCGGTCGCCCGATTCGGAGGAGGCCGACCGCGTCGGGTACCGTCGCGGTCGCCCACTCGACCTGAGGGGGCGGGGCGTGCCGACGACGCACGCCTCGCCCTCCGACCTTGCCCGGGCAACGAGGCCCGGTCACCATGAACCCGTAGCCCCGGGGACCTCCGGAGCGAACGAGGAGACAATCGACCATGCTCTGGTATCTCGGACGCAGGCTCCTACAGGTGATCCCTGTGTTCCTGGGGGCGACGCTCCTGCTCTACGCGCTGGTGTTCCTGCGGCCCGGTGACCCCGTGGCCGGCCTGGGCGGGGAGCGCGGTCTCTCCGAGGCCGTGCAGGAGCAGATCCGCCAGCAGTACAACCTCGACGAACCGTTCATCGTCCAGTACCTGCTCTTCCTCAAGGGAGTCTTCACGCTGGACTTCGGCGTGGACTTCCGCGGGCAGGAGATCATCGACGTCATCGCGCAGGCGCTGCCGGTGACCTTCCAGCTCGCCATGATGGCGCTCGTCATCGAGGCCGTCTTCGGCATCGGGTTCGGGCTGCTGGCCGGGATCCGCAAGGGCGGCTGGTTCGACGGGACGGTGCTCTTCATGAGCCTCCTCGTCATCGCCGTCCCGACGTTCGTCATGGGCTTCGTGCTGCAGTTCGTGCTCGGCGTGAAGCTCGGGTGGTTCCCCGTGACCGCCGGTCGAGATCCCAGCTTCTACAGCCTGCTGCTACCGGCCATCGTGCTGGCGGCCACCTCGTTCGCCTACGTGGTGCGGCTGACCCGCACGTCCGTCGCGGAGAACCTCAGCGCCGACTACGTGCGCACCGCCCGGGCGAAGGGCTTGCGCCGGTCGCAGGTCACCGGACGCCACGTGCTGCGCAACTCGCTGATCCCCGTCGTGACGTTCCTCGGCGCCGACCTCGGGAACCTCATGGGCGGTGCCATCGTCACCGAGGGCATCTTCAACATCAACGGCGTCGGCGGCACGCTGTACAACGCCATCGTCCGCGGCGAGAACATCACCGTGGTGTCGCTGACGACCGTGCTGGTGATCGTCTACATCGCGGCGAACCTGGTCGTCGACCTGCTCTACGCCGCCCTCGACCCGAGGATCCGCTATGCCTGACAACCGCATCGAGACCGTGCCCGGCGGGCGCCGACCGCGCCCCGGGCAGGAGCACTTCGCCGCAGAGCTCGACGAGGGCGGCCTCGGCGCCGTCGACGCCGTCAAGGTCGACGACAAGCCGTCGAGCATGTGGCGCGACGCCTGGCACGACATGCGCCGCCGGCCCATGTTCTGGGTGTCCGCGGTGATCATCCTCGTGGTCGTCATCGTCGCGGCGTTCCCCGGCTGGTTCACCGACGTCCACCCCCGGTTCGACTGCGAGCTGGCCAAGTCGCTCCAGGGCCCGGAGCCCGGCCACCCGTTCGGCTACGACCGTCAGGGCTGCGACATCTATTCGCGCACCCTCTACGGCGCCCGCGCGTCGGTGCTCGTGGGCGTGATGGCCACCGCGATGGTCGTCGTCATCGGCACCGCGATGGGCTCGATCGCGGGCTACTTCAGCGGTTGGTTCGACGTCATCCTGTCGCGCATCACGGACATCTTCTTCGCCATCCCGCTGGTGCTCGCCGCCATCGTCATCATGTCGATGTCGGAGAACCGCACGAGCTTCACGGTCGCGCTGGTGCTCGCGTCGTTCGGGTGGACGTCGATCGCCCGTATCAGCCGCGGGACGGTGATGTCGGTGAAGAACAACGAGTTCGTCACGGCGGCCCGGTCCCTCGGGATGGGCCGCGGGGGGATCCTCCTCAAGCACGTGCTGCCCAACTCCGCGGCCCCGATCATCGTGTACGCCACGGTGGCGCTGGGCACGTTCATCGTGGCCGAGGCCACGCTGAGCTTCCTCGGCATCGGCCTGCCGCCGAGCGTCGTGTCGTGGGGCGGCGACATCTCGGCCGCCCAGCAGTCGATCCGGCAGGCGCCGCAGATCCTCTTCTACCCGGCCGCGGGCCTCGCTCTGACGGTGCTCGGCTTCATGATGATGGGCGACGTCGTGCGCGACGCCCTCGACCCGAAGGCGCGGAAGCGATGACGACACAGTTCCCTGTCACCGACGGCACGCTGCCGGAGGGCCGGCCGGACGGCGCGACCTACGACGCCGGCACGGACAAGCCGCTGCTCGAGATCAAGGACCTCGAGGTCTCCTTCACCACCCGGGTGGGCGAGGTCAAGGCCGTGCGCGGGGCGAACATCACGGTCTACCCCGGCCAGGCGGTCGCGATCGTCGGCGAGTCCGGCTCCGGCAAGTCCACGACGGCGCACGCGATCATCGACCTGCTGCCCGGCACGGGCAAGGTCACGGGCGGCAGCATCACGTTCGACGGGCGCGACCTCGTCGGGCTGCCGCACACCGAGATCGAGGCCCTGCGCGGGCGCGACATCGGGCTGGTCCCCCAGGACCCGATGTCCAACCTCAACCCGGTGTGGCGCATCGGCACGCAGATCGAGGAGGCCCTCAAGGCCAACGGCTTCGAGGGCGGCAGGGCCGAGCGCAAGGAGCGGGTGGCCGGCCTGCTCGCCGAGGCGGGCCTGCCCGACGCCGAGCGTCGCGCGCGTCAGTACCCGCACGAGTTCTCCGGCGGCATGCGGCAGCGCTCGCTCATCGCGATCGGCCTCGCGGCGCGGCCCAAGCTGCTCATCGCGGACGAGCCGACGTCGGCGCTCGACGTGACCGTGCAGCGGCAGATCCTCGACCACCTCGAGGTGCTGACCCAGGAGCTCGGCTCCGCGGTCCTGTTCATCACGCACGACCTGGGGCTCGCCGCCGAGCGGGCCGAGCACCTGGTCGTGATGTTCAAGGGGCGCGTCGTGGAGTCGGGCCCGGCCCGCCAGATCCTGGCCGACCCGCAGCACCCGTACACGAAGCGACTCGTCGCGTCGGCGCCCTCGCTCGCGTCGCGCCGCATCCAGGTCGCGCACGAGGAGGGCGAGGTCTCCGACGAGCTGCTCGCCCCGGAGCCGGGCGCCGCACCGCAGGGGAAGGCGCGGGGCGGCGACGTCGTGGCCGTGCGCAACCTCACCAAGGTGTTCACGATCCGCGGCGGCCGGCCGGGGGCGTCGACGGACTTCACGGCCGTCGACGACGTCACCTTCTCGCTCAAGCGCGGCCACACCCTCGCGATCGTCGGGGAGTCCGGCTCGGGCAAGTCGACGGCCGCCAACATGGTCCTGGGCCTGCTGGAGCCGACGTCGGGCGTGGTCGAGTTCAACGGCGTCGACGTGGCCGGGCTGTCGCCCAAGGAGCAGTTCGCGTTCCGGCGCAACATCCAGCCCGTCTTCCAGAACCCGTACGGCTCGCTGGACCCGATGTTCTCGATCTTCAGCTCGATCGAGGAGCCCCTGCGGCTGCACCGGGTGGGCACGAAGAAGCAGCGCGAGGCGCGCGTGCGCGAGCTGCTCGACATGGTGTCGCTGCCGGCCTCCACGATGCGCCGCTTCCCGAACGAGCTCTCGGGCGGGCAGCGGCAGCGCATCGCGATCGCGCGCGCCCTGGCGCTGAACCCGGAGATGATCGTCCTCGACGAGGCCGTCTCCGCGCTCGACGTGCTGGTGCAGGCGCAGATCCTCGAGCTGCTCGGCAAGCTGCAGGACGAGCTGGGCCTGTCGTACCTGTTCATCACGCACGACCTCGCGGTGGTCCGGCAGATCGCCGACCAGGTCGTCGTGATGCAGAACGGCAAGGTGGTCGAGCAGGCCACCACCGACGAGGTGTTCGACAGCCCGCGCCAGCAGTACACGCGGGACCTGCTCGCCGCCATCCCTGGCGCGGGCCTGGAGGGCGTCGAGATCGCCAGCTGACGACGCGGGTGGCGGGTACGCCACCGCGAGCAGGGGCCGTCCGGCGGGAGCCGGGCGGCCCCTGTTCCGTTTGCCGCCGCCGCAGGTCGGGGGAAGTGTGATCCTCATGACACAGACCGCGACACGGACCTCGCGCCTGGCCCGCGGCGTGTTCTACCCGGCCGCGGGCATCATCCTGCTCTTCGTGCTGATCGCGGTCGTCGCCCCCGAGGCCATGACGAACGCCATGGGCTGGCTCCAGGCCGAGGTCATCGGCGTCTTCGGCTGGTACTACGTGCTCATCGTGGCCGCCTTCGTCGTCTTCGCGATCTGGATGGGACTGAGCCGGTTCGGCGACATCGTGCTCGGGCCGGACGACGAGGAGCCGGAGTTCAGGCTCCCCGTGTGGTTCTCGATGCTCTTCGCCACCGGTATGGGTATCGGGCTCGTCTACTTCGGCGTCGCGGAGCCGCTGTCGCACTTCGAGTCCCCGAAGCCCGGCGTGACCGGCGACGACCCGTTCCTGGCCCAGGCCGCGATCGGGCAGACGTACCTGCACTGGGGCATCCACGCATGGGCGATCTACGTGGTGGCGGGCCTCGCGCTCGCGTACGCGATCCACCGCAAGGGGCGGCCGGTGTCGATCCGCTGGGCGCTCGAGCCGCTCTTCGGCGACCGGGTCAAGGGCCGGCTGGGGGACGTCATCGACGTCGTCGCCATCATCGGCACCGTGTTCGGCGTGGCGACCTCGCTCGGCTTCGGGGTGCTGCAGGTGTCGAACGGGCTCGAGTTCCTCGGCTGGGTCGACGACGCGTCCATGGCGCTGAAGATCGGCCTCATCGCCGCCATCACGGCCGTCGCGGCGCTGTCGGTCGCGTCGGGCCTCTCCAAGGGCATCAAGTGGCTCTCGAACGGGAACATGGTCCTGGCCGGGGTCGTGCTCGGCGCCGTCTTCGTGCTGGGCCCCACGTTGTTCCTTCTGCGCGAGTGGGTGCAGTCGTTCGGCTACTACTTCTCCAACGTGATCCGGCTGACGTTCGACACGCTGGCGTTCCGGGGGGACGAAGGCCTGGCCTGGGAGTCGAGCTGGACGATCTTCTACTGGGGCTGGTGGATCTCCTGGGCGCCGTTCGTCGGGGTCTTCATCGCGCGCATCTCGCGCGGGCGCACCGTGCGCGAGTTCGTGCTCGGCACGCTCGCCGTGCCGATGGCCGTCACCACGATCTGGTTCAGCGTCTTCGGCGGAGCCGGGCTGAACCAGGAGATGGCCGAGCCCGGCAGCATGCTCGACCCGGCGACGGGGGAGGTGAACACGGACACCGCGATGTTCCAGCTCTTCGACACGCTGCCCGGCGGGGGCGCGTGGCTGTCCGTCGCGGCGATCATCCTGGTCATCGTCTTCTTCGTGACGTCGTCCGACTCCGGCTCCTTCGTCGTCGACATGCTCGCGAACGGCGGCGACCCGAACCCGCCGCTGTGGAGCCGGCTGTTCTGGGCGATCCTCGAGGGTCTGGTCGCGGCGGCCCTGCTCCTGGCCGGCGGCCTCACCGCGCTCCAGACGGCGGCGATCCTCATCGCGCTGCCCTTCTCGCTCGTGCTGATCGGCATGGGCGCGTCGGTCGTCAAGGAGCTGAGCGCCGAGCATCGTGCCATCGTGCGCGCGGAGCGGCGCGCCGCCCGGGCCGAGCTGACCGAGCACGTCACCGAGAAGGTGGCGACGACGCTCGCCGGCCGGTGGGAGAACGTGCTGCCCCCCGCGCCGGGCGCCCTCAGGCTCCGGGTGCCGCGCCGGCGCCCGCGGGAGGGGCCGGGCGCGCCACCGGGCGACGGGGCCGCAGGGTCTGGCGCGTCACAGAACCCGTCGGGGCCTGACTCGTCCGGGTAAGATGGGCGGGCCCCCGATCGTGGGCGCCTCCCTCTTGATGGAAATGAGACTCCTTGATGTCTGTGCGCTCCGACCTGCGCAACGTGGCGATCGTCGCCCACGTCGACCACGGCAAGACCACGCTGGTCGACGCCATGCTGCGGCAGGCCGGCGCCTTCGCGGCGCACCAGCACGTGGACGACCGCGTCATGGACTCCGGCGACCTGGAGCGTGAGAAGGGGATCACGATCCTCGCCAAGAACACCGCGATCCGGTACGCCGGTCCGGCGGCGGGCGAGGTCGGCCGGCCCGACGGCATCACCATCAACGTCATCGACACCCCAGGCCACGCCGACTTCGGCGGCGAGGTCGAGCGCGGCCTGTCGATGGTCGACGGCGTCGTGCTCCTCGTCGACGCCTCGGAGGGCCCGCTGCCCCAGACGCGGTTCGTGCTGCGCAAGGCGCTCGCCGCGAAGCTGCCCGTCATCGTCGTCGTGAACAAGGTCGACCGCCCCGACGCGCGCATCACCGAGGTCGTGGGGGAGACCACCGACCTGCTGCTCGGGCTCGCGAGCGACCTCTCCGACGAGGTGCCCGACCTCGACCTCGACGCCATCCTCGACGTGCCCGTCGTGTACGCGTCGGCCAAGGCCGGCCGCGCGTCGATCGACCAGCCCGCCGACGGCTCGCTGCCGGCGAACGAGGACCTCGAGCCGCTGTTCGCCACCATCCTCGAGAAGATCCCGGCGCCGACGTTCGACGCCGAGATGCCGCTGCAGGCGCACGTCACCAACCTCGACGCGTCGCCGTTCCTCGGCCGCCTCGCGCTGCTGCGCATCTTCAACGGCACCCTGCGCAAGGGCCAGACGGTCGCGTGGGCCCGCCACGACGGCACGCTGTCCAGCGTCCGGATCACCGAGCTGCTCGAGACCAAGGCGCTCGACCGTGTGCCCACGGACGAGGCCGGCCCGGGCGAGATCGTCGCGGTCGCGGGCATCGCCGACATCATGATCGGCGAGACGCTCACCGACGTCGACGACCCGCGTCCGCTGCCGCTCATCACCGTCGACGACCCGGCCATCTCGATGACCGTCGGCATCAACACCTCGCCGCTGGCGGGCAAGGGCGGCAAGGGCCACAAGGTCACCGCGCGGCAGGTCAAGGACCGGCTGGACTCCGAGCTCGTCGGCAACGTCTCGCTCAAGGTGCTGCCCACCGAGCGCCCCGACGCGTGGGAGGTGCAGGGCCGCGGCGAGCTGGCCCTGGCCATCCTCGTCGAGCAGATGCGCCGCGAGGGCTTCGAGCTCACCGTGGGCAAGCCGCAGGTCGTGACCAAGCAGGTCGACGGCAAGCGGCACGAGCCGATGGAGCGCATGACCATCGACGTCCCCGAGGACTACCTCGGCGCCGTCACGCAGCTCCTCGCGCAGCGCAAGGGCCGCATGGAGACCATGAGCAACCACGGCACCGGCTGGGTGCGCATGGAGTTCATGGTCCCGGCCCGCGGCCTCATCGGCTTCCGCACGCAGTTCCTCACGGAGACGCGGGGCACGGGCATCGCGGCGTCGATCTCCGAGGGCTTCGAGCCGTGGCACGGCCCGATCGAGTCGCGCAACACCGGCTCGCTGGTGGCCGACCGCGCGGGCAAGGTGACCCCGTTCGCCATGATCAACCTGCAGGAGCGCGGCTCGTTCTTCGTCGACCCCACGCAGGAGGTCTACGAGGGCATGATCGTCGGCGAGAACTCCCGCAACGAGGACATGGACGTCAACATCACCAAGGAGAAGAAGCTGACGAACATGCGGTCCTCGACCGCCGACAACTTCGAGAACCTGATCCCGCCGCGCCACCTCACGCTCGAGGAGTCGCTCGAGTTCGCGCGCGAGGACGAGTGCGTCGAGGTGACGCCCGAGGTCGTGCGCATCCGCAAGGTCGCGCTCGACGCGACCGAGCGTGCCCGCGCGACCGCCAGGGCCAAGCGCGCCTGACCCGATGACGCAGGCGGCCGGGACGCCGCCGGGGGCGGACACCCCCGGCGGGCTCCTCGCGGTGCACGCGCACCCGGACGACGAGACCCTCGCGACGGGCGCGCTGCTCGCCGCGTGGGCGGCGTCCGGGCAGCGGGTCACCGTCGTGACGTGCTCGCGCGGGGAGCGCGGGGAGGTCATCGACACCCCGGAGCACCCGACCGGGCTGGCGCACCTCGAGGGGGACGGGCCGGCGCTCGCCGCCCACCGCGAGCTCGAGCTCGCCGCGGCGCTCGCCGCGCTCGGCGTCGGCGATCACCGCTTCCTCGACACCGTTCACCTGTCCGACGCCGGGCCCGCCCGGGCCAACCGCGCGTCCGACGGGGTGCGGTACGAGGACTCCGGCATGACGTGGGTGTCCCCGGGCGTCGCCGGGCCGGCCGACGACGCCCCGCCGACGGCGCTGAGCCGGGTGCCGCTGGACGACGCCGCGTCCCGTCTCGCGGCCGTCCTGCGCGACCGGCGGCCGTCGGTCGTCGCGACCTACGAGCCGCGCGGGGGCTACGGCCACCCCGACCACGTGCGCGCGCACGAGGTGACCGTGCGGGCCGTCGAGCTCGCCGCCGACCCCGCCGCACGGGTCCCCGGGGAGCCGTGGCGCGTTCCCGAGCGGTGGGAGGCGGTGGCGCCGGTCTCGGAGGTGCGTGCTGCACGCCGGGCCCTCGCGGACCACGGCGCGGTCCGGGGGCTCGCGGACCGCGTGGGCCTGGAGCTCCCCGACCCCGACGAGCCGCTGCCCCCGGTCGCGAAGGACGACGCCGTGCTCGACGGCGAGCGGCTGGCCCGGGTGGAGGTCTCGCCCGTCCTGGTCCCGGTCCTCGCCGCCATGCGCGCGCACGCCACCCAGGTGCAGCACGCCACCGCCGCGCAGCCCGTCGCCGCGCACCCCCCGGCCGGCGGGCTGCTCGGCTGGTACGCGCTGAGCAACGACGTCCTCGCCCCGATCCTCGCCCACGAGACCTACGTGCGGCGCACGACGCCGGTAGGCTCGCCGCGATGAGCGCCACCGAGCATCCGTCCGCGCGGGTCCCGGGCCCGGACCCCGACGCGCCCGCCGGCCGGGCCCCCGAGGACCGGACCCCCGACGGCCGCGCCCCCGGAGCCGTCGCCGGCGGCCGGGTGCGCTGGCTGCCCCTGGTGGGCCGCACCGTCCTCGCCCTGGCGCTCGGTGCGACGGTCGGCGTGCTGGGCACCGTCGCCCACCGGGCGCAGTGGCAGGACCTCCCGGTCGGCGTCGCGCTCGCGCTCGCCATCACCCTCTCGGCCGCGGTGCTGTGCCGTGCCTGGGCGGGGCTGGGAACGCTCCTCGCCTGCGGCGCCGGGTGGGTCGTCGCGGTGCAGGTGCTGGCGCTCGAGGGCCCGGGCGGGGACGTCCTGGTCCCGGCCCAGCCCGTCGGCCTCGTGTGGACGTACGGCGGGATGGCACTGTTCCTGGTGGCCGCCTTCCTTCCCCGGTCCTGGTTCTCCGAGCGTCCCGGCTGATCCCGCGCCGCCCGGATCGCGTCCCGTCGCCGGGGCGTGCGGGGCGAGCTCGTGTGGGTGCGGTGGTGCGCTGATGACCAGCCTGTGGGAACCAGGGCCCGAAATGCGTCTTTCACCCCGCCTTCGCCCGTATCTCGGGAAGCCGCCCGAGTAGGATCCTGCACGCGGGCGAGCCCCGCACCACGTCCGTCCGGGGCCCGCGCCCCGTCCTCGAGCCCCTCACGGAGCCGTCCATGGGTCACCCGACCGAGCCCGCGCCCGAGCCGTCCGCCGGGACGCCCGGTCCCCGCGACGAGGACCCGTCGCGCCCCGGCGAGGACCCGTCGCGCCCCGGCGGCGACCAGTCGCGCACCGGCGAGGACTCCGGAGAGCACGGGCCCGCGACGGGCGCCGACGCGCCCTACGAGCCCGCCGTGCGGCTGTACGAACAGCGGGTGATCGCCACGGTGCCGGCGCCGACCGCGTCCGGCGGCGACGCCGGCGAGCCGACGCAGGCCCTGCCGGTCGTGGCGGCCACGGCCCCCGCCGCCGCGAGCGGCTTCGCCCCGACCGGCGCGTCCGCGCCGGGCTCGCCTGTCGACCCCCCGGGCACGCCCGCAGCACCGCCGGGCGGGGACCAGCCCCCGGCCTCCCCGCTCGACGGGCTGTCCGGCGACGGCGCGCCGAGCCGGGCCCCCCGGGTCGCGCTGTGGTCGGGGATCGGCCTCGTCGTCCTCGCCGGCGTCTACGCGGGCGCGCAGTGGGCGGTGGCCGACACCGTGCCGAAGGAGACGACCGTCGCGGGCGTGGACGTCGGCGGCCTCACCGAGCCCCAGGCGGTCTCCGCCCTCGAGGAGGGCCTCGGGCCCCGGGCCGCCGAGCCGATCGCGGTGCAGGCCGGCGAGGCGTCCAGCACGATCGACCCGGCGTCGGGCGGCCTGACGTTCGACGCCGCGGCGACGGTGGACGGCCTCACCGGGTTCTCGCTCAGCCCGGCGCGGCTGTGGGAGCACGTCGTCGGGGGCGGCGAGACCGCGCCCGCCGTGGACGTCGACGACGCGCAGCTCGACGCGACGGTCGACGGGCTCCAGGAGACCCTGGCCGTGGCGCCCGTGGACGGCACGGTGTCGTTCGACGGCGGCAAGCCGGTCGCGACCGACGCGGAGGACGGCTCCGAGCTGGTGGTGGCCGAGGCGTCCGACGTGATCGCGTCGGGGTGGCTCGTGGAGCCCGGCCCGTTCGAGCTGCCCACCGAGGCGGTCACGCCGGCGATCGACCAGGCGGACACCGACGCGGCCCTGGCGCAGGCGGAGACGATCACGGGCGAGCCGGTGATGGTGACGGTCGGCGACCAGACGGTCGAGCTGCCCGGGCGCGCGATCGGGCGCGCCACGTCGTTCGAGCCCGCGGACGGCGCGCTCTCCCCGCAGTTCGACGGTGAGAAGCTCGTCTCGGCCGTCGTCGATCGCACGGACGACCTGCTGACGGAGCCCGACGACGCGCACTTCGAGTTCTCGGGCGGCAGGCCGGTCGTCGTCGGGGGCACCACCGGCACCACGCTCGACCCCGACGCCACCGCGAAGGCGGTCGGCGACGCCGCCCTCGGTGACGACCGCGCCGTCGAGCTGGAGCTCACCGAGCAGGACCCCGAATACACCGCCGCGGAGCTCGAGGGCATCGGGGTCGAGGAGGTCGTCGCGTCGTTCTCCACGCCGCTGACCAGCGACACCGTGCGCACCCAGAACCTCATCCGCGGGGCCGAGCTGGTCACCGGCGCCTTCGTGCCGCCCGGGGAGACCTTCTCGCTCCTGGACACCCTGTCGCCGATCACCGTCGAGAACGGCTTCGTCGCGTCCGGCGTCGTGAGCAACGGCGTGCACACCGAGGGCGTCGGCGGCGGCCTGTCGCAGATGGCGACCACGACGTACAACGCGGGCTTCATGGCCGGGTACGACGACGCCGGCCACCAGCCGCACAGCTATTGGTTCAGCCGGTACCCGGCCGGTCGCGAGGCCACGATCTACGTGGGCGCGATCGACATGAAGTTCACCAACGACACCCCCTACGGCGCCGTCATGCAGTCGTGGGTGTCGGGCGGCGAGATCCACGTGGCGATCTGGTCGTCCCCGTACTGGGACGTCGACTACCAGGCGGGAGACAAGCAGAACGTGGTGCCGACCACGACGGTGCACAGCAGCGGCGCCGACTGCGAGTACTACCCGGCCGGCAACGACGGCTTCACCATCACGAACTACCGCCAGGTCTCCCACGACGGCAAGACCGAGAAGGACGAGTCGTACACGTGGACCTACAAGCCCGACAACGGCGTGGTCTGCGACGAGCCGAAGGCCGACCGCGGCACGGACCGTGACGACGATGCCGGCGGCGGCAGCGGCAAGGACGACACCGGCGACGACGCCGGCCGCGACGAGAGCTCGGAGGGCTGATGCTGGGTCGCACGGAGCGCGAGTCGCCGGCGCACGCCGCCGCGGCCGCGCGGCAGGCGCGCTGGTCCGGGGTGGCGGGAGCGGGCCCGAAGGAGGCGCAGGGCGCGTCGCCGGACGCCGGATCGCCCGAGGCCGCGTCGCCGGGCACGGCGACCGCGCTCCCGGGTGACGCGCCCGACGAGTCCGCGGAGCTGCTGGACCTCGGCAGCACGACGGACACGCTGTCGACCGTCGCCAACATCGACGACCTGGCGGCCGTGGTGCACCTGGGGCACCCGGAGCAGCCGTCGCCCGGGCTGGAGGAGGCCCTCCTCGCGGGCGACCCGTCGCTCATCGTCACGGCGGCGGTCGCGGTCACGCCGGAGTGGGTCTGGGTCGCGCCCGCGGGCGCGGTCGGCGGCCAGGTGGTGATCGACGAGGCCGGCGTGCGCGACTGCCAGGACGTGCTGCGCGGGATGGGCGTGAGCCCCCGGCTCGTGCCGACACGCACCAGCGTCGAGGAGCGGGCCGCGATCGCGGGCCGGTCCGGGTCGCTCGTGCTCGAGCGGTCGCGCGTGCCCGCGGGCTGGGCCGAGCTGCCGGGCAGCGAGCACCTGGGCGGCCGCGGGCCCGTCTGGTACGGCCTGCTGGAGTCCCGGGACGCGTGGCCCAGGTTCGACGCGCCGGCGCAGGTGTGGCTCGCCGTCGGGCCGTCGGACGACCATCGCGGCTCGCTGCAGCACACCCTCGCCGTGCTGTCGGACGCGGGCGTCGACCTGCAGCACCTGCGCAGCCACCCGTCGACGCTCGGCCCGCACGTGTTCTTCACCTCGTTCGGCTGCCCGAGCGTCGCGGTCCTCGACGGCCTCGTGGCCGAGCTCGACTCGCGTGGCGTCGCGCACCGCACGCTGGCGGTGCTGCCCGGCGGCGCGCTCGTACCCGGGCCGCGGCTGCTCGCCCCGCGCTGGGCGGGCGCATGACCGCACCCGCGGGCGGGGCGGTCGCGTTCCTGGGCCCGGTGGGCACGTTCACCCACCAGGCGGTGCTCACCTGGGCGCGCGAGCGCGGCACGCTCGGGGGACCGGGCGCGGGCTCGGACGAGGAACCCGGCGCGGGACCGCTGCGCCCTGAGCCGCTGGGCACGGTCGGCGAGGTGCACGACGCCGTCGCGTCGGGCGCCGCCGACCGCGGGGTGATCGCCATCGAGAGCTCCGTCGAGGGGCACGTGGTCCCGTCGCTCGACGCGCTCGTCGGCAGCCCCGACGTCGTCGCGGTGGACGAGGTCGTGCTGGACGTGTCGTTCGACGCGTTCGTCCGCCCGGGGCACGACCCCGGAGCCCTCACCGAGGCCACGGCGCATCCCCACGGCCTGGCTCAGTGCCACCGCTTCACGGCCTCCCGCGGCCTGCGCGCGGTCCCGGCGTCGTCCAACGCGGCGGCGTGCCGCGACCTCGCCGGCCACCAGGTCGCCTACGGGCCGCGGCTGTGCGGCGAGCTGTACGGCCTGGAGACGCTCGCGGAGCGGGTCGAGGACTTCCCCGGCGCGCGCACGCGCTTCCTCGTGCTGTGCCGCCGGGACGACGCCCCCGCCGTGCTCCGGGGGACCGACGCCCCGGCGTGGCGCACGATGCTCGCCGTGACCCCCGTGGTCACCGGCCCGGGGGTGCTGGCCCGCATCACCGCGGCCTTCGGCGAGCGCGGCGTCAACATGTCGAGCCTCGTGACCCGCCCGCTCAAGGTGCGCGAGGGCCAGTACGTGTTCGTCGTCACGCTCGACGCCGCGCCCTGGCAACCCGGCGTCCGCGACCTGTTCGACGACCTGCTCGCCGCGGGCGACTCGCTGAAGGTGCTCGGCGCCTACCCGGCGGAGCCCGGCGGGCGCGGGCTGGACGGCGTGCTGCCCGACCACGTCCCGACGGGCGGGGTCCGACGCGGCGACGACGCCGCCACCGTCGCCCGGGGGCTGCTGTGGTGACCGGGCGCACGCCCGACGACGTTCCCCCGGGCGTCGGGATCGTCGGCCTGGGGCTCATCGGCGGCTCTCTCGCCCGCCTGCTGGCGGAGCGCGGCGTCGAGGTCGTCGCGACCGACGTCCAGCCGGCCACCCGGGCCGCGGCGCGAGCCGCCGGCCTCGCGGTCGCCGACGACCTGGCGGGCCTGTCCGCCCTCCGGCCCGACGTCGTCGTCCTCGCCGTGCCCCTGCGCGCGGTGCGCGCCACCGCCGTGGCGCTCGCCGACGTGCTCGCGGCCGCGCCGGAGTGGGACCCGACCGTGACCGACGTCGGCAGCGTCAAGGGCCCCGTCCGGGCCGCCGTCGCCGAGGCCGGGATCGCCGGCCGGTACGTGGGCGCGCACCCGATGGCGGGCACCGAGCACAGCGGGTTCGACGCGTCCGCCGCGGCGCTGCTCGACGGCGCCCCCTGGGCGGTGACCGTGGCGGCGCCGGGCGCGGGGTCCGGCCCGGCCACCGACCGTGCCACCGACCGTGCCACCGACCGTGCCACCGACCGTGCCACCGACCGTGCCACCGACCCTGTGCGGCTCGCGGCGGTCCTGCGGCTCGTCACCGGCCCGCTCGCGGGGACGGCCGCGGTCGTCACCGACGAGCGCCACGACGAGGCGGCCGCCCTCGTCAGCCACGTGCCGCACGTCCTGGCCACCCAGCTGCTCAACGCGGTCGCCGGCGCCCCCGTGCGCGACCTCGCGCTGGGTCTGGCGGCGGGCAGCTTCCGGGACGGCACCCGCGTGGCGCACACCGACCCGGCCCGCACCGAGGCGATGGTCACGGCGAACTCGGCCTGGGTGGCGCCCGCGCTGCGCAAGGTCGTGCGCGACCTCGAGCTGGTCGTCGCGGCGCTCGAGACCAACGCCTCGACCCACGACTTCTTCCACGCGGCCGACGCCCTCCGCGACGGGTCCCTGCCCAGAGCGGGCGACGAGCCGGTCGCGCTGGACGGCGACTGGCCGGCGGAGCTGCTCGCGCGCTGCGCCGCTGGCGGCGTCGTCGCCGGCCTGACCGCCACGCACGCCGAGCTGCGGCCGGCGCGCCGCTAGCCTCGGGCGGGTCGGCTCCTCGGTGCGGGGCGTGGTCCGAGGCGCTTCATGGCCTCGATGGCGGCACCCGGGACCACGACCTCGGCGGCCTCGCCCGGCGCGGGGGCGCTCCGCGGCGCGTCCGGACGCAGCCGCAGCCCCGCGTCGTCGACCGCCAGCACGATGCCGATGACGTCCGTCCAGACGTGGCCGGTCCGGGCGGCCTCGGCGGGGTCGAGACGCCGCCGCACCACGACGCGCGCGCCGACCGGCAGGTCTCGCCAGCCGGACGGTGGGACGGGTGAGGACTCGGGCACCACGTCAGCGATACTAGAGTTCGGAGTGCAGGCGTCCCAGCGGCGCCGCCGGAAGCACCGCAGTCCCGCCTCACGGCTCGGCTGCCCCTCGTCACCTGGAAGGTTCTCGCAGTGACCTACGTGATCGCTCAGCCGTGCGTCGACGTCAAGGACCGGGCGTGCATCGAGGAGTGTCCCGTGGACTGCATCTACGAGGGCCAGCGGTCGCTGTACATCCACCCGGACGAGTGCGTCGACTGCGGCGCGTGCGAGCCGGTGTGCCCGGTGGAGGCCATCTACTACGAGGACGACGTCCCCGAGCAGTGGAAGGACTACTACCGCGCCAACGTGGAGTTCTTCGACGACCTGGGCTCGCCCGGCGGCGCGGCGAAGATGGGGGTCATCGAGAAGGACGACCCGATGATCGCCGCGCTCCCGTCGCAGGCCTGACCTCCAGGCGGGACGGCCCAACCATGGGATTCGCCGACCTCAGCGCGCTGGCCTACCCGTGGGACACCCTGGGTGACGTGCGCGCCACGGCGCGCGCGCACCCGGACGGCGTCCTGGACCTGTCGATCGGCACCCCGGTCGACCCGACGCCCGCCGTGGTGCGCGACGCGCTCGCCGCGGCGTCGGACGCGCACGGCTACCCGCTCACGCACGGCACGCCCGCGCTGCGCGCCGCTGTGGCCGCGTGGTTCGCGCGGCGCCGCGGGGTGCCCGACGTCGACCCGGAGGCCGTGCTGCCGACCGTCGGCTCCAAGGAGCTCGTCGGGCTGCTGCCGTCGCTGCTCGGCCTGGGGCCGGGCGACGTCGTCGTGCACCCGGCGGTCGCGTACCCGACGTACGACGTCGGGGCGCGGCTCGCCGGCGCGACGCCGCTGGCGACGGACGACGTCGACGCGTGGGCGGGCCGGCCCGACGTGCGGCTCGTGTGGGTCAACTCGCCGGGGAACCCGACGGGTGCGGTGGCGGACGTGGCGCACCTGCGCCGCGTCGTCGACGCCGCGCGCGAGACCGGGGCCGTCGTCGTGGGCGACGAGTGCTACGCGGAGCTGCCGTGGGCCGACCGCTGGACGGGCCCGGACGGCGCGTCCCTCGTGCCCAGCCTGCTCGACCCCCGCGTGTCGGGGGGCAGCCACGAGCGGCTGCTGGTCGCGTACTCGCTGTCCAAGCAGTCCAACGTGGCCGGGTACCGCGCGGCGTTCGTCGCGGGCGACCCGGCCCTCGTCCGCGGCCTGCTCGCCACCCGCAAGCACCTGGGCATGATCGTGCCCGCCCCGGTGCAGGCGGCGATGACGGCGGCCCTCGGCGACGACGCCCACGTCGCGGCCCAGCGGGCCGTCTATGCCGGCCGTCGCGCCGCACTGCTGGGCGCGCTGGGTGCGGCAGGCTTCGCCGTCGACGGCTCCGAGGCCGGCCTCTACCTGTGGGCCCGCCCGACGGGCGACGCCCGCGCCGGCGCCGACGTGCCCGTCGAGGGGGCGACGTCCCGTGAGCTCGCGGCGTGGTTCGCCCGGCGCGGGATCCTCGTCGGGCCGGGCGAGTTCTACGGTCCCGCGGGCGACCGGCACGTCCGCGTGGCCCTCACGGCGCCTGACGACGACGTGACCCGGGCTGTGGCGCGCATCACACCATCTTGACCCGGGGATTGGAACACCATGGTCTGGGGGGGTAGGTTCGTCCGCAGGTCGTGGTCGCCCCCGGGGAAGCCATGGCCGGCGTGCCCCGGGCCGCCCCGTCCAGAGTCACGAGTCACGCGCTCGCCGGAACCCGACGTGGGGCGCCGTCGAGCCCGTCAGGGAAGGAAGACATGACCTCCACCCAGCCTGCCGCCGGCACCCCGGACGGCACCTCGACCGGCGCAGCCACCGTCGAGCTCGTCACGGGCGGCACCGCCCGGCAGCTGCCCGTGGTCCCGGCGACCGAGGGCAACGACGGCATCGTCGTGTCCTCGCTCCTGAGGGACACGGGGATGGTCACGGTCGACCCCGGCTTCACGAACACCGCGTCGTGCGAGTCGGAGATCACCTACATCGACGGCGACCAGGGCATCCTGCGCTACCGCGGGTACCCCATCGAGCAGCTCGCCGACTCCTCGACGTTCCTCGAGGTCGCCTACCTGCTGATCCACGGCGAGCTGCCGAAGCCCGCCGAGCTCGAGGCGTTCACCGACCGGGTCAACCGCCACACGCTCGTCCCCGAGGGGTTCCGCGCGTTCCTGTCGTCGTTCCCGCGCGGCGGGCACCCGATGTCGATCCTGGCGTCGGCCGTGAACGCGCTCGCCACGTACTACCCCGAGTCGCTGGACCCCCACGACCCGGAGGCGGTCGAGCTCGCCACGGTGCTCATCCTGGCGAAGATCCGGACCATCACGTCCTACCTGCACCGCGCCACGCGCGACGAGCCGCTGATGTACCCGGACTACGCCCGCGGGTACGTCGACGACTTCCTGCGGATGACGTTCTCGCGGCCGTACGAGCAGTGGGAGTCCGACCCGGTGCTCGTCGCCGCGATGGACAAGCTGCTCATCCTGCACGCCGACCACGAGCAGAACTGCTCGACGTCGACCGTGCGGATCGTGGGCTCGTCCAACGCGAACCTGTACTCCTCGGTCGCGGCGGGCATCAACGCCCTGTCCGGGCCGTCGCACGGCGGGGCGAACGAGGCCGTGCTCACCATGCTCGAGAGCATCCGCAGTGGCGACGACTCCGTCGAGACCTTCATGAAGAAGGTCAAGAACAAGGAGGCCGGCGTCCGCCTCATGGGCTTCGGGCACCGCGTGTACAAGAGCTACGACCCGCGCGCGGCGATCGTCAAGAAGCATGCGGACGCCGTGCTCGACCGCCTCGGCGCCAAGGACGAGCTGCTCGACATCGCCCGCGGCCTCGAGGAGATCGCGCTGAACGACGACTACTTCGTCGAGCGCAAGCTGTACCCGAACGTCGACTTCTACACCGGCCTGATCTACAAGGCCATGGGCTTTTCGCCGTCGATGTTCACGCCGCTGTTCGCGCTCGGGCGCATGCCCGGCTGGATCGCCCAGTGGCGCGAGATGATGACCGACCCGCAGACCAAGATCGGCCGCCCGCGGCAGATCTACACGGGCCCCACCGAGCGCGCGTACACGCCGCTCGGCGACCGCTGACCCGCGGGACCCTGACGCCTCCTCCGCCCGAGGCGGAGGAGGCGTTCTCGCGTCCTATCCCGGCTGCTCGGGCGAGTTCAGGCGTACGGTGACCTGGCCGGCAGGCCGGGCGTCCTCGCCGTCGGGGAGGGCGGACCAGGCGCCCTCCTCCCGGGTCCAGACCCGGTCGCCCGCGCGGACCTCGACGGCTCCGGTGGCGGACGCCGTCGCGACGGCCCAGTGCGCCACGGCCCACCCGGAGCGCCCGGCGTCGTCGAAGGGCAGCGCCGTCGCGTCGACGACGACGGCGGAGGACGTGGCGTCCGCCTCGACCTGTGCGGTCATGCCCTGGGGCAGGCCGAGGTCGCGCATCAGCAGCTCGGTGAGCTCGACCGCACCCGCGGCACCGGACGGGTCGTCGTCGGCGGCCTGCGGGAGTGTGCACGTCAGCGCGCCGGGGGAGTGGCCGGTCAGGGCGGAGGCCCAGGCGCGGGCCCGGGTCTCGTGCTGCGCGTACGCGTCGGGGAAGCCCGAGCGCTGCACGGCCTGCGCGGCGACGGTGACCTCCAGGCCCTCGTAGCCCTCCACCTCGACCAGGCCGTCGTAGAACGCGCCGGTCGAGTACACCGGGTCCATGATCTGCTCCGGCGTGCCCCAGCCCTGCGAGGGCCGCTGCTGGAACAGGCCGAGGGAGTCGCGGTCGCCGTGGTCGATGTTGACGAGCCGCGACTCCTGCAGCGCCGTCGCGATCCCGATGGTCCCGGCCCGTGCCGGGAGACCGCGCTGCACGGACGTCCCGACCACCAGGGCAGCGTTGCCCGCCTGCTCCGGCGTGAGGTACCACGACGTGCCGTCGAGCTCGGCGGCGCAGCGCACGGGCTCGGCGGCGTCGTCGAGGGAGCGCAGGACGGTCACTACCCCCGCCGTGGCGGCCGCGCCGACGCCGAGGACCACGACCCCCACGACGACGCCCGTCACGGAGCGTCGCGGGGCGCGCCGCCGGGTGCGCCGGCGAGACCGCGGCAGCACGTCGCTCACGCCCACCGCCCCCGCACGCCGTGACCGCCCGCCGTCGCCCGCGCCGTCAGTTCGCGTGCAGCGCGGCGTTGAGCTCGATGCCCACTCCGCCGCGCTCGAGCACCTCGACGGCGCCCGTGCGCGAGTTGCGGCGGAACAGCAGGTTGTCGCGGCCGGCGAGGTCGCGGGCCTTGACCACCAGCGGGTCGCCGTCGGCGCCCATCTCGCCGAGCACGGTGACCTTGGTGCCCGCGGTGAGGTACAGCCCGGCCTCGACGACGCAGTCGTCGCCGAGCGGGATGCCGAGCCCGGCGTTGGCGCCCAGCAGGGACCGCTCGCCCACGCTGATGATCTCCTTGCCGCCCCCGGACAGCGTGCCCATGATCGAGGCGCCGCCGCCGACGTCGGAGCCGTCGCCCACGACCACGCCGGCCGAGATGCGGCCCTCGACCATGGAGGCGCCGAGCGTCCCGGCGTTGAAGTTCACGAAGCCCTCGTGCATCACCGTGGTGCCCGCCGCGAGGTGGGCGCCGAGGCGCACGCGGTCGGCGTCGGCGATCCGCACGCCCGACGGCACGACGTAGTCGACCATGCGCGGGAACTTGTCGACGCCGTAGACGGTCACGGCGCGCCCGGTGTCGGCGCGCAGCCGCAGGCGGGTGGCCTCGAAGCCCTCCACGGCGCAGGGGCCGTGGGACGTCCACACCACGTTGGTCAGCACGCCGAAGAGCCCGTCGAGGTTGACGCCGTGCGGGGCGACCAGCCGGTGCGAGAGCAGGTGCAGGCGCAGGTAGGCGTCGGCGGTGTCGGCCGGAGGTGCGTCGAGGTCGATCACGGTGCGCACGACGGCGACGTCCACGCGCCGCGCGTCGTCCCGCTCGGTGAGCGCGTCCAGCTCGGCCGGGATGTCGACGTCCTCGGCCGGCGGCTCCCCGAGGCGGGGGGACGGGTACCAGGCGTCGAGCGTGGTGCCGTCGTCCGAGACGGTGGCGAGACCGAGGCCCCAGGCAGGGCGCGAAGCAGCAGGCGTCGTCATGGGGCCAGGGTAGTGCGCCCGTCTGCCACGATGGTGCGCGTGACCACGGACCCCACCGCAACCTCCGCCGACTGTTCACGCGACCCCGCGGGCGTCGAGGCGCCCGTCGACCTGCTCGCCCTCCTCGACCCCGGGACCGTCGGGTCGTCGGACCTCGTGGCGCTGCTCGCCGCGGTCTGCGACGTCCCGTCCGTCTCCGGGCAGGAGACGGCGCTCGCGGACGCGGTCGAGCGGGCCCTGCGCGCGCAGCCGCACCTCGAGGTCCTGCGCGACGGCGACGCCGTCGTCGCACGCACGAGCCTCGGGCGCGACCGCCGGGTGGTCCTCGCCGGCCACCTCGACACCGTGCCGCTGACCGCCGAGCCGAACCTGCCGACGCGCCTCGAGACCGCGCCGGACGGCGAGGTCGAGATGTGGGGCCGCGGCACGGTCGACATGAAGGGCGGGGTCGCGGTGATGCTCGCCCTCGCGGTCGAGCTGGGGCGGCCCGGGCGCGCGCCCGCGGTCGACGTCACCTACGTCTTCTACGACCACGAGGAGGTCGAGGCGTCGCTCAACGGCCTGGGCCGGCTCGCCCGTACCCACCCCGAGCTGCTGGCGGGCGACCTCGCCATCCTCGGCGAGTCGAGCAACAACGGCATCGAGGGCGGCTGCAACGGCACGATCCGCGTCGAGGTGCGCACCACGGGCGTGACCGCGCACTCGGCGCGGGCGTGGACGGGCGTCAACGCGGTCCACGCGGCCGCGCCGGTCCTCGCCCGGCTCGCGGCGTACGAGGCCCGCGACGTGGAGGTCGACGGGCTCGTCTACCGGGAGAGCCTCGGCGCCGTGGGGATCGCCGGCGGCATCGCGGGCAACGTCGTGCCGGACGCGTGCACCGTCACGGTGAACTACCGGTTCGCGCCGTCGCGGTCCGTGGAGGAGGCCGAGGTGCACCTGCGCGACCTCTTCGAGGGGTTCGACGTCGTCGTCACCGACGCCGCGCCGGGGGCCCGGCCGGGCCTGACCGACCCGCTGGCCGCCGACTTCGCCGCCGCCGTGCGTGCCGCCACCGGCCGCGAGCCGCAGCCCAAGTACGGCTGGACCGACGTCGCTCGGTTCGCCGGCCTCGGCGTCCCCGCGGTGAACTTCGGCCCGGGCGACCCGGTGCTGGCGCACAAGGACGACGAGCGCCTGCCGGTGGCCCGCCTCGCGGTGTGCCGCGACACGCTGCGCGGCTGGCTGCTGGGCGACCGCGCGAACGTCGGGTGAACGGCCCGCGACGCACCTCGCGCCCGCCACGTCCGCCGTCGCGAACGCCTAGGCTCGAGGCATGACGCGAGCGACGACGAGCGACCCGAGCGACCGCGGCGACGACGGCGTCCCCCAGTCCGGCCGGGGGTACCGCAAGGGGCCGGTGCTGTTGCGCGGGGCCCAGATCCCGGCCCAGACCACCGACCAGCGGCTCCTGTCGGCCGGCGGCGACGCCGACTGGGTGCACTCCGACCCGTGGCGGGTCATGCGCATCCAGTCGGAGTTCGTCGAGGGCTTCGGGGCGCTCGCGGAGGTCGGCCCCGCGGTGTCGGTCTTCGGCTCGGCCCGCACGCGGCCCGACCACCCGGACTACGCGCAGGCGGTCGAGGTCGGGCGCCTGCTCGCCGAGGCGGGCTACGCGGTGATGACGGGCGGGGGCCCGGGGATCATGGAGGCGGCCAACGCGGGCGCCCACAAGGCGGGCGGCACGTCGATCGGGCTGGGCATCGAGCTCCCGTTCGAGCAGGGGATGAACGAGCACGTCAACCTCGGCGTGAACTTCCGCTACTTCTTCGCGCGCAAGACGATGTTCGTCAAGTACGCGCAGGGCTTCGTGGTGCTGCCGGGTGGCTTCGGCACCTTCGACGAGCTCTTCGAGGCGCTCACCCTCGTGCAGACGCACAAGGTCACCGAGTTCCCCATCGTCCTCGTGGGCACGGACTACTGGGGCGGGCTGCTCGACTGGGTGCGTGGCGCGGTGGCCGAGCGGGGCATGATCTCGCCCGCCGACCTCGACCTGCTGCACCTCACGGACTCGCCGGCAGAGGCCGTCCAGTACGTGATCGAGCGGGGCCTCGCGCTCGCCGCCTCCGAGCGCGAGGCGCTGGCCGAGCTGCAGGAGGACCAGCAGGAGGCCGCGCGCGCCTCGGCCGACGGGTCGTGAGCGGCAGCTCCGGTGTGCCCCGCGCCGGGACCGCGCTCGTCCTGCGCGGCCGGGAGGTGGGCCGCGGCCCCGACGGCGCGCTGCGGCCCGTGGTCATGGCGATCGTCAACCGCACCACCGACTCGTTCTACGCCCCGGCCCGGCTGGCGGACGACGGCGCCGCCCTCGACGCGGCGCACCAGGCCTGGGCCGACGGCGCCCAGATCCTCGACGTCGGCGGCGTACGGGCCGGGGTAGGTCCAGAAGTCGGCGAGACGGAGGAGATCGACCGGGTCGTCCCGTTCGTCGCCCGGGTGCGCGAGCAGGTTCCCGACCTGCTGGTGTCGGTCGACACGTGGCGGTCCGGGGTGGCGCGCGAGGCCGTCGCGGCCGGCGCCGACCTCGTCAACGACACCTGGGCCGGGCACGATCCCGAGCTCGTCGAGGTCGCCGGCGCGGCCGGCGTCGGCGTGGTGTGCTCGCACACCGGCGGCGCGGTGCCCCGCACCGACCCGTTCCGCGTCGAATACCCCGCACGCGCGGACGCGGCCCCGGCGTCGGACCCCCGCGACGGCCTCGTCGACGACGTCGTGACCACGCTCCGAGCGGCGGCGGAGCGCGCCGTCGGCTGCGGGGTGCCGCGGGCATCCGTCCTGGTGGACCCGACGCACGACTTCGGCAAGAACACCTGGCACTCGCTGCACCTGCTGCGTCGCACGGCGGCGCTGGCGGGGCTCGGGCACCCGCTGCTCATGGCGCTGTCCCGCAAGGACTTCGTGGGGGAGACCCTCGACCTGCCACCCGGCGAGCGGCTCGAGGGGACGCTGGCGGCGACGGCGCTCGCGGCCTGGATGGGCGCGAGCGTCTTCCGCGCCCACGACGTCGTCGCCACCCGCCGCGTGCTCGACCTGGTGGCCGCGGTGCGCGACGAGGCGCCGCCGCGTGCCGCGCTGCGGGGGCTGGGCTGACGGCTCGGGCCGACGGCCGGGGCGGGCGTCCTCGCGGGTCCGCGCCGTGAGTCTCGGCAGGCGGCCGGATCCGTCCAGGGTCTGGAAGAGCAGGTCCGGTTCTGAACTAGAATGGTGAGGCGCGCCTCAACCCCGTCCCGCCGACCGGCGGGGGGACGGGAGCGAGGTCAGGCCGAGGAACCGGACAACGGAATGGAGAGCCACAGATGGCTGCGATGAAGCCGCGGACGGGCGACGGGCCGCTGGAGGTCACCAAGGAGGGCCGCGGGATCGTCATGCGGGTCCCTCTCGAAGGGGGTGGCCGTCTGGTCGTCGAGCTCAACGCCACCGAGGCGACCGAGCTGGGCGAGGCGCTCCAGGCCGTCGTCTCCTGACCCGGCGCGCGCCGGGCGCCGGCCCGGACCCGACCGTTCGAGCGCGGGGCAGCATCGCTGCCCCGCGCTCGTCGCATGTCCGGCCCCGTGGCCCAGGCACCGTCTCGCCGGCTGGTCGTCAGCGGCGCACCGCGAGCAGCAGGCCGTCGCCAGACGGCAGCATCGCCGGCAGCAGCCGGTCGTCCGAGCGCAGCGACCGCCCGACCTCGCGCACGACGGTCGTCTCCTCGTCCCGTCGCGCCGGGTCGGGCACGCGCCCGCCGTGCAGGGCGCCGTCGACGGCGAGCACGCCGCCGGGGCGCAGCAGCCGCAGCGCCTCCTCCACGTACTCGGGGTAGGCGTGCGGGTCGGTCCCGACGAGCACCAGGTCGTAGGCGGCGTCGGTGAGACGCGGCAGGACGTCGGCGGGCCGGCCCGGGATGGTCCGGGTGCGGGCGGGGGCCACCCCGGCCTCGGCGAAGGCGCGCTTCGCCGCGCGCTGGTGCTCCAGCTCGGCGTCGATCGTGGTCAGGACGCCGTCCGCGGGCATGCCCTGCAGCAGCCACAGCGCCGCGACACCGGTGCCGGTGCCGACCTCGACGACGGCCCGGGCCGCCAGCGCGGCGGCCACGACCCGCAGCACCGCGCCCGTGCCGGGCGCGATCGCCGGGCAGCCGAGCTCGGCGGCGCGCTCGCGGGCGCGCAGCAGCACCTCGTCCTCGGGGACGAAGGACTCGGCGTAGGCCCAGGCGGCGGTCCGCGCCCGGTGGCCGTCGACGTCGGTGGTGATGGTGGTCCTCCTGGGCGGGCGGCGGGGGGATCTCGTGCAGGTGGTGCGGGGTGCTCCGGGGTGCTCGGTCCGTCGGCGCGACCCCGGGCCGATCGTACGCGGGAACGACCGACGTCGCCCGGACGTTGCCGTGGGACCATGGGAGTGATGACCGGTCCGACCTCCACCCGCCCCGCACCCGTGCCCGCCGACCCGGGCCCGGCGCCCGCGCCCGCCTGGACGCCGCCCACGTGGGACTCGATCGTCCGCGACCACTCCGCCCGCGTCTACCGCCTCGCCTACCGCCTGACGGGCAACCAGCAGGACGCGGAGGACCTCACGCAGGAGACCTTCCTGCGCGTGTTCCGGTCGCTGTCGAGCTACACCCCGGGCACGTTCGAGGGCTGGCTGCACCGCATCACCACGAACCTCTTCCTCGACCAGGTGCGCCGTCGCAAGCGCATCCGCATGGAGGCGATGGGCGACGACGCCGCCCGCGTGGCCGCCCCCGAGGACGGCGGCCGTCCGGAGCGCGGCTTCGAGCACGCCAACCTGGACCACGACGTGCAGCGGGCGCTGGACGCGCTGCGCCCCGAGTACCGCGCCGCCGTGGTCCTGTGCGACATCGAGGGACTGAGCTACGAGGAGATCGCCGTGACCCTCGGGATCAAACTCGGCACGGTGCGGTCGAGGATCCACCGGGCGCGCGCGCAGCTGCGCGACGCGCTCGAGCACCGGCGGGCCGAGGTGACGCGCAGCGAGGTGGCGGGGCCCGGGCCCGCGAGCAGGGAGGCGTCGTGACGGCGCACCTCGGCTGCTGGGTGAGCGACCTCGCCGACGGCCAGCTCGACGGCGCGGCGACCGAGCGCGCGCTCGCGCACGTCGCCGTCTGCCCGCGCTGCGCGGCGGAGCTGGAGTCGGCGCGCGCCGCGCACCGCGCGCTCGCGGCGGCCCGGGACGTCGCCCCGGACCCCGGGCTGACCGACCGCCTGCTCGCGCTCTCGGCCTCGATCCCGCCGGTCGAGGGAGACCCGTTGCGCGGGGCGGGCGGGGCCCGCACCTGGGAGCGGCACACGTCGTGGGAGCCCACCCTCACGGGCGACCTGCGGGCGCGCCGCCGGCGGCAGCGTCGCGCGCGGGCCACGGCCGTCGGCGCGGGCGGCGTCGGCCTGCTGGGGGTCGTGCTCCTCACGCTGGGCCAAGGCCCGGTGTTCACCCCCGACTCGTCCCGCTCGGCCGCGCTCTCGCTGCTCGCCGGGGCGTCGGACGTCGCCGCCCTCCCCGGCGTCGGGGTCTCCGGCGTCACCGACGGCGACCGCACCGCCGCCGCGCTCGCCTGGCTGGAGGACCACGGCTGGGCGACCCCCTCCGGGCTGCCGCCCGGGTACGAGGTGACGGCGCTGCGCCTCGTGGAGGAGTCGGGGGCCGCCGCGTCGTCCGACGTGCCGGCCGCCTCCGTCGCGCTCGCGGACGGCGGTGCGTCATCGGCGGACGCCACCCGGGTCGTCGAGCTCGACCTGACCGGCCCCGACGGCGCCGTCGTGGTGCGCCAGCGGCAGGGCCGCCTCGCGGAGCCGGCCACCGCGACCGGGCTGCCGGTGCCGGGGCACGACGTGCAGGTGCTGTCGGGAGACCCGTGGCACGTGGCGTGGCAGGCGGGCGACGTGGCCGTGGAGGTCACCGCCGACGTCCCCGAGGACGTGCTCACCGACGTCGTGGCGGCCTTCCCGGGCGGTGGTTACGATGCCGGGGTCCTGCCGCAGCTCTCCCGCGGGTGGACCACCGTGACAGGAGCACTCTCGCGACCATGACGCAGCGCCCCGACGACGAGCGCCCGGGCCCGGACCCCGCGCGCCCCGACGACCTCTTCGCGCCGCCCGAGCCACCCGCAGCCGCGGCCGGTTCGCGGGCGGGCGCCCCCGAGCGGCTCGCGCCCGCCTCGCCCTTCGGCCCCGTGGCCCCGGGGGAGGACGACCCCGCGGCGGCCGGCACGGAGCACGCCGGAGGCGGCGCGTCCGTCCCGCCGTTCACCACGCCGGCGCCGTCTGCCACGCTCGCCCCGGCCCGCCCGCGGGCGCGCCGGCTGGGCGCCGGGGTCGTGGCCCTGGCCGTGGTGGCGGGGCTGGTGGGCGGCTTCCTCGGCGACCGGCTGTCCGAAGCGACCGGCGACGACCGCCCGGCCGACGCCGCGCTGCCCGTTCCCGCCGACGGAGTCGCGCAGGGCGCGGGAGCCCCGGTGTCCCGGCCGGCCGGCTCGGTGGCCCGCCTCGCCGCGGACGCGCTGCCGAGCGTCGTGTCGATCGAGGTGTCCGGCGGCGAGGGCGTGGCGACCGGCTCCGGCTTCGTGCTGCGGGCCGACGGCTACATCCTCACCAACGACCACGTGGTCGCGGGCTCGACGTCGGGCGGGAAGGTCGTCGTGACGTTCTCGGACGGCCGGGAGCGCGAGGCGGAGGTCGTGGGGCGGACGACGGACTACGACCTCGCCGTGCTCAAGGTCGACGAGAAGGGCCTCGAGCCGCTCGTGCTGGGCGACTCCGACGACGTCGTGGTCGGGGACTCCGTGCTGGCGGTGGGTGCGCCCCTGGGGCTGGACGCCACCGTCACGACCGGCATCGTCAGCGCCCTGCACCGTCCGGTCCAGGCCGGCTCCGAGGCGACCACGGCGTTCATCGACGCCATCCAGACCGACGCCGCCATCAACCCGGGCAACTCCGGCGGTCCGCTGATCGACGCCGAGGGCGAGGTCGTCGGCATCAACTCGGCGATCGCGCAGCCGCCCGGCGCCGTCTCCGCGACCGGCAGCATCGGGCTGGGCTTCGCCATCCCCGCCAACCAGGCCCGGCACACCGCCGAGCAGCTGATCGAGTCGGGGAACGCCACCTACCCGGTCATCGGCGTGCTGCTCGACACCGCGTACGCGGGGGAGGGCGTGCAGGTCTCGACCGAGGCGCAGCAGGGTCAGCCCGCGGTGACGCCCGAGGGCCCCGCCGACCTGGCGGGCATCCGTTCCGGGGACGTGATCCTCGCGATCGACGGTCGCCCGGTGTCCCGCAGCGACGAGCTCATCGTCGCGATCCGGGCCCGGCAGCCGGGGGACGCGGTCACGCTGCGCGTGCGCGCCGACGGCGCGGAGCGCGACGTGCGGGTCGTGCTGCAGGCGCAGGAGAGCGGATGATCCGGCCGGAAGCCTGGCCGTCAGGGTCCCCGGAGACGCTAGGCTGACGACGTGCCTTTCGACATCAACGGTGGTGAGTTCATCGTCCTGCTGGTGCTCGCCGTCGTCCTGATCGGGCCGGAGCGGCTGCCCAGGTATGCGGCGCAGCTCGGCGTGCTCGCGCGGCGCGGCAAGGGGTGGCTGCAGGACGCGAAGTCGCGCGTGGACAGCGAGCTCGGGCCGGAGTACAAGGACGTCGACTGGTCGAAGCTCGACCCGCGCCAGTACGACCCGCGTCGCATCGTGCGCGAGGCACTGCTCGACGACGAGCCCGCCACGCCCGCCCCCGCGAGGGCCTCGGCCCGCGCGGCCCGCGCGACCGCCGGCGCGACGGGCGCGGCGCCCGCTGCCGCAGGTCTGCCCGCGCCCGCCGCGGCCGGAGCAGGGTCCCCGGCGCCGTTCGACGACGAGGCCACCTGAGCCGTCCGCCCCGCCCGGCCGGTGCGGCCGGGCCTGGTCCGCCGGGGTCGTGCCCGGTGACCGGGCGTTTTCCTGGACGCGTCGTCGACCTGCCACAATGAGCACCATGTCCGACGCCCCCGCCACCCGGTCCGCACGGGCCGGGACGAGCTCCCCCGCCACGCCCCGCATCTTCTCCGGCATGCAGCCCACCGACGGTTCGCTGCACCTCGGCAACTACCTCGGTGCGCTGGCCCAGTGGGCAAAGCTCCAGGACGACTACGACGCCCTGTACTGCGTCGTGGACCTGCACGCGCTGACGGTCGGCCCGGACCCGGCGGCGCTGCGGGAGCGCTCCCGCCGCACGGCCGCGCAGTACCTCGCGGGGGGCGTCGACCCCGAGCGGTCGATCCTCTTCGTCCAGTCGCACGTGGCGGAGCACGCCGAGCTCGCGTGGCTGCTGAGCTGCCAGACCGGCTTCGGCGAGGCCGGCCGCATGACGCAGTTCAAGGACAAGTCCGCCAAGCAGGGCGCCGAGGGCACCACCGTCGGGCTGTTCACCTACCCGGTGCTCATGGCGGCCGACATCCTGCTCTACGACACGGCCCTCGTGCCGGTGGGCGAGGACCAGCGCCAGCACCTGGAGCTCACCCGCGACCTGGCCGAGCGGCTCAACGCCCGCTTCGGCGCCGGCACGGCCGTCGTGCCGGAGGCGCACATCGTCAAGGCCGTCGCCAAGATCCAGGACCTGCAGGAGCCGACGGCGAAGATGAGCAAGTCCAACGCCGGGGGCAAGGGGGTCATCTGGCTGCTGGAGGACCCGAAGAAGGCGGCCAAGGCGATCAAGGCGGCCGTCACCGACGCCGACGAGTCCTACGGCGTGTGCTTCGACCCGGCGGCGAAGCCCGGCATCTCCAACCTGCTGACGATCTTCTCCGCGGTCACCGGTCGGGGCACGGGCGAGATCGCCGCCGAGTACGACGGCCGGGGCTACGGCTACCTCAAGGTGGACCTCGCGGACGCCGTCGTCGCGTTCCTCGAGCCGTTCCAGGCGCGGGCGCAGACGTACCTGGCCGACCCGGCGCAGCTCGACAAGGTGCTCGCCGAGGGCGCCGCGCGGGCCCGTGAGATCGCCCGCCCGGTGCTCGACCGCGTCTACGACCGCTTCGGGCTGCTCCCGCGGGGCACCTGGTGAACCTGCCGCCCAGGGCGCCCTCCCAGGTGCGCATCGGCATCGCCATCGCCGTGCCCGAGCCATTCGCCGCACGCCTGCAGGCGGCGCGGGCCGACGTGGGCGACCCGCTCGCGCACGCCATCCCGCCGCACGTCACGGTGATCGGCCCCACGGTCGTCGACGAGTCGGTGCTCCCGGCGGTGGCCGAGCACCTGGAGAAGGTGGCCTCCGAGACGGCCCCGTTCCGCGTGCACCTGCGGGGCACCGGCACGTTCCGGCCGATCTCCCCGGTCGTGTTCGTCGCCCTCGCGGAGGGCATCGGGGAGTGCGAGCTGCTGGAGTCCGCGGCGCGCTCGGGCGTCCTGGCCCAGGACCTGCGGTTCAACTACCACCCGCACGTGACCGTCGCGCACGAGGTGCCCGACGCCGAGCTGGACCGCGCCTTCGTGGGCCTCGCCGACTTCGACGCCTCGTTCGACGTCGACCGGCTGTGGCAGTACGAGCACGGGGACGACGGCGTGTGGCGCCCGCAGCGCAGCTTCCGGCTCGCGGGAGGACCGGCCGCTCCCTAGGGTCGTCGACTGTGGACGACCGACTCGAACGCGCCAGGGAGCGCTCCCTCGCGGCGTACGAGTGGTACAAGGACCTGCGCCCCGTGCGCTCGTTCTACTGGTACATGGACCGTCGCGGCGCGCTGCTGTGCGGCGGGATCGCCTACACGGCGATCTTCTCGCTCTTCGCGGTGCTGACCATCGCGTTCACCGTCTTCTCCTCGACGCTCGCGGACCGCCCCGAGCTCCAGGACGCGGTGTTCGCGCAGATCAACACCTGGCTGCCAGGGCTCGTCGGCGAGGGAGACGAGTACGTCCTCCAGCCCGACGACCTGCTGCTCCCGTCGGCCCTGACCTGGTACACCGTCACGGCGACGATCGTGTTCCTCTGGACGGCGATCGGGTTCATGCGGGCGCTGCGGGTCTCCGTGCGCTCGATGTTCGACCTGCCGGTGGTCGGCGTGAGCCCGGTGCTGTCGAAGATCTGGGAGCTCCTCGGCTTCGTCATCCTCGGCGGGATCGTCGTGGCCTCCGCGGCGGCGAGCATCGTCTCCCAGACGATCAGCCGTCAGGTGCTCTCCTGGTTCGGCGACTCGGTGCTCCTGGCACGTGCGCTCACCCTCGGCACTGCCGCCGTCGGGGTGCTCCTCGACGCGCTGCTCGTCTACCTCATCGTCCGGGTGGTGGCCAGGGTACGGCCGCGCCGCACGCGAGACCTGGTGCTGGGCGTCCTCGCGGCCGGGCTCGTCGCGGGGGTGCTGCGCTGGGCGGGCACGTCGATCGTGGCGGCCGGGGCGTCCCGGAACGCGGTGCTCGCCTCGCTGGCCGCGGTCGGTACCGTCCTCGTGCTGGTCAACTTCGTCTCCCGGGTGCTGCTGCTGGTGTGCGCGTGGATCTACGACCCGCCGCGGCTGGACGAGATCACGCACGCGGAGGACGAGGTCGCCGCCCGCCGCGACGCGGCGGAGATCGACCGCATCGTGCGCCGGGGCCAGGGGAGCGGAAAGCCGTGGAGCCCCGTCGTACGCGGGGTACGACGGGGCTCCTTCGGCCTGCGGGGGGAGAGCGTCAGAACGCGCGGGTGATCATCGCGCGCTTGACCTCCTGGATCGCCTTGGTCACCTCGATGCCGCGCGGGCAGGCCTCGGTGCAGTTGAAGGTCGTGCGGCAGCGCCACACGCCCTCCTTGTCGTTGAGGATCTCCAGGCGCTGGGTGCCGCCCTCGTCGCGGGAGTCGAAGATGAACCGGTGCGCGTTGACGATCGCGGCCGGGCCGAAGTACTGCCCGTCGTTCCAGAACACGGGGCACGACGACGTGCACGCGGCGCACAGGATGCACTTGGTGGTGTCGTCGAAGCGGGCCCGTTCCTCGGCGGACTGGATCCGCTCGCGGCTGGGCTCGTTCCCGTTGGTGATGAGGAACGGCATGATCTCGCGGTAGGAGGCGAAGAACGGCTCCATGTCGACCACGAGGTCCTTGACCACAGGCAGGCCCTTGATGGGCTCCACGGTGATCGGCTTGCCCGGGTTGACGTCCTTGAGCAGCGTCTTGCACGCGAGGCGGTTGCGGCCGTTGATGCGCATGGCGTCCGAGCCGCACACACCGTGCGCGCACGAGCGCCGGAAGGTCAGCGAGCCGTCCTGCTCCCACTTGATCTTGTGCAGCGCGTCGAGCACGCGGTCGGTGCCGTGGGCGGTGACCGTGAACTCGTCCCAGGTCGCCTCCTCGCCGTGCGCCGACTCCGGGTTGTATCGCCGGATGCGCAGCGTGACCTCGAAGGAGGGCACGGCGCCGACCTTCGGCTCCGGGGAGGAGGTCGCGGGGTTCTCGAGTACAGCAGTCATCAGTACTTCCGCTCCATCGGCTCGTAGCGCGTCTGGGTGACGGGCTTGGACCCCAGGACGACCTTGTAGTCGCCGAAGTCCTCGACGTGGTCGAAGTAGCCCGTGACGTGCCCGTCGGCGGCGTCGGAGGCCGACGTCGGACGGCGGTACGCCATCGTGTGCAGCATGTAGTTCGCGTCGTCGCGCTCGGGGTAGTCCTCGCGGTAGTGCCCGCCGCGGGACTCCTTGCGGTTGATCGCTGCGACGACGGTGACCTCGGCGATGTCGAGCAGGAAGCCCAGCTCGATCGCCTCGAGCAGGTCGGTGTTGAACAGCTTGCCCTTGTCCTGCACCGAGACGTTCCGGTACCGCTTCTGCAGCTCGCGGATGTCCGACAGCGCCTCGTTCAGCGAGTCGCCCGTGCGGAAGACCTGGGCGTTGGCGTCCATGGTCTCCTGCAGCGCCTTGCGGACGTCCGCCACCCGCTCGCCCTCGGGACGGTCGCGCATCTCGGCGAGCTGCGCCTCGACGCGGGCCGTGGGGGCCTCGGGCAGCTCCCGGTGCCGTCCCACCGTCGCGGCGTACGCCGCGGCCGACCGGCCGGCGCGCTTGCCGAAGACGTTGATGTCGAGCAGCGAGTTGGTGCCCAGGCGGTTGGAGCCGTGCACGGACACGCAGGCGACCTCGCCGGCCGCGTACAGGCCCTTGACGACGTTGTGCCCGTCGCGCAGCACCTCGCCCTCGACGTTCGTCGGCACGCCGCCCATCGCGTAGTGCGCCGTCGGGTACACGGGCACGGGCTCCGTGTACGGCTCGATGCCGAGGTAGGTCCGCGCGAACTCGGTGATGTCCGGGAGCTTCGCGTCGATGTGCGCCGGCTCGAGGTGCGTGAGGTCGAGCAGGACGTAGTCCTTGTTCGGCCCGGCGCCGCGGCCCTCGCGGACCTCGTTCGCCATCGAGCGGGCGACGATGTCGCGCGGCGCGAGGTCCTTGATCGTGGGGGCGTAGCGCTCCATGAACCGCTCGCCGTCGGAGTTGCGCAGGATGCCGCCCTCGCCGCGCGCGGCCTCCGAGAGCAGGATGCCGAGGCCCGCGAGGCCCGTCGGGTGGAACTGGAAGAACTCCATGTCCTCCAGCGGCAGGCCGCGGCGGTAGGCCAGCGCCATGCCGTCACCGGTGAGGGTGTGCGCGTTCGACGTGGTCTTGAAGATCTTCCCCGCGCCGCCGGTGGCGAAGATGATCGCCTTGGCCTGGAAGACGTGGATCTCGCCCGACGCGAGGTCGTACGCCACGACGCCGGTCGCGTTGACCTCCGCGCCGTCGGCCAGGTCCTCGGTGGTGAGGTCGTGGTCCGTGAGCAGGTCGAGCACGTAGAACTCGTTGAAGAACTCCACCTCCTGCTTCACGCAGTTCTGGTAGAGCGTCTGCAGGATCATGTGCCCGGTGCGGTCCGCGGCGTAGCAGGCGCGGCGCACGGCCGCCTGGCCGTGATCGCGCGTGTGCCCGCCGAAGCGCCGCTGGTCGATCCGGCCCTCGGGCGTCCGGTTGAACGGCAGGCCCATCTTCTCGAGGTCGAGGACGGAGTCGATGGCCTCCTTCGCGAGGATCTCGGCCGCGTCCTGGTCGACGAGGTAGTCGCCGCCCTTGACCGTGTCGAACGTGTGCCACTCCCAGTTGTCGTCCTCGACGTTCGCGAGGGCCGCGGCCATGCCGCCCTGGGCGGCGCCCGTGTGGGAGCGGGTGGGGTACAGCTTGGAGATGACGGCGGTGCGGGCGTCCTTGGACGCCTCGAGCGCCGCGCGCATGCCGGCGCCACCTGCGCCGACGATGACGACGTCGTACTGGTGTGTCTGCATCGGTTCCGATGCCTCCTGGGGTGCCAGTGGTGGATCAGCGGGCTGGGGGGTGAGCTCGGCTCAGGCCTCGCAGAACGAGGCGACGAGGTGCGCCGGCGCGTCCGACGGGCAGGGGTCGAACGTGAAGATCACCAGCGTCCCCAGCACCACCACGACGACGAACGCCAGGTAGAGCAGCCCCTTGAGGACCAGGCGCGTGGTGTCGCGCTGGGCGTAGTCGTTGATGATCGTGCGCACGCCGTTGGTGCCGTGGATCATCGCGAGCCACAGCATCAGCAGGTCCCAGACCTGCCAGAGCGGGCTGGCCCACTTGCCCGCGACGAACCCGAAGTCGATGGCGTGCACGCCCTCGCCCACCATGAGGTTCATCCACAGGTGGCCGAAGATCAGCACGAGCAGCACGACGCCGGAGGCGCGCATGAAGACCCAGCTGTACAGCTCGTAGTTGCCGCGCGTGGTCTTGCGGCGGTCGTACGGCGAGCGGGGGGCGCCGATCGCGGTTGGCGTCGTGGTCATCAGTGCCCACCTCCGAAGACGTTGCCCAGGTGCCGCGGCAGGAAGCCCGCCATCGTCACGACGAACAGGCCGACGACGACCCAGAGCATGGCCTTCTGGTACTTCGGGCCCTTGGCCCAGAAGTCCACCAGCACGACGCGGATGCCGTTGAACGCGTGGAAGACGATCGCGGCGACGAGGCCGGCCTCCCCGAGTCCCATGATCGGCGTCTGGTACGTCCCGATGACGGCGTTGTAGGCCTCGGGCGAGACCCGCACGAGCGCCGTGTCCAGGACGTGCACGAGCAGGAAGAAGAAGATGAGCACGCCGGTCACGCGATGCGCGACCCACGACCACATGCCTTCACGGCCGCGGTAGAGCGTGCCAGCAGGTGTGGGCACGGGGGGAGCCTCCGTTGGCGGGGATTCTGTGTGGATTCCGTTCACGGTCACTGTAATGACATCCGGTCGCCTCGCGGCACACGGGGTCCGGCAAACCGGGACGGGGCGGGTGGTTTCGTGACGGATTCCACACCGGACCTGTCGCCCTGCCGCGTGTCGTCATCTCCCCCGGCGGAGCCGCCGACAGCTCCGCCGTCGGCACGCGTCACTATGCTGCGGACATGAGCTCCGTCGTGCCACCAGGACCGATCCCCGGCTTCCACGCCGTCGTCCCGGCAGGTGGCGCCGGCACCCGGCTGTGGCCGCTGTCGCGGGCGGTGTCCCCCAAGTTCCTGCTCGACCTCACGGGCTCGGGCCGCTCCCTGCTGCAGTCCACCGTGGACCGGCTGCGCCCGCTGACCGGACCGGACGGCGTCGTGCTCGTCACCGGGGAGGGGCACGTGGACGCGGCGCGCGGCCAGCTGCCCGAGCTCGGCGACGACGCCGTGCTCGCCGAGCCGTCCCCGCGTGACTCGATGGCGGCGATCGGCCTCGCGGCCGCGGTCCTCGAGCGGCGGCACGGCGACGTCGTCGTGGGCTCGTTCGCCGCGGACCAGGTCGTCTCGGGGGCCGCCGCGTTCGACGGGGCCGTCCGCGAGGCCGTCGCCGTCGCGCGCGCCGGCTACGTCGCGACGATCGGCATCGCCGCGTCCCGCCCGTCCGTCGCCTTCGGGTACGTGCGCAGCGGGGACCCGCTGGGCGTCGAGGGGGCGCCGAGCGCGCTGCACGCCCGCGGCTTCACCGAGAAGCCCGACGCGGCGACGGCGCGCGAGTACGTGGCGTCGGGGGAGTACCGGTGGAACGCGGGCATCTTCGTGGCCCGCACCTCCGTGCTGCTGGGGCACCTGGCCGCGCAGCGCCCGCGGCTGCACGACGGGCTGCGCGCCGTCGCCGAGGCCTGGGACACCCCGCGCCGCGCTCAGGTGCTGGCCGACGTGTGGCCGGGGCTCGAGAAGATCGCGATCGACCACGCGGTCGCGGAGCCGGTGGCCGCGACCGGCGGGGTCGCCGTCGTGCCCGGCACCTTCGGGTGGGACGACGTGGGGGACTTCAACTCGCTCGCGGCCCTGCTGCCGTCCCAGGACGAGGGCGGTTCCAAGGTGCTCGGCGACGGCGGCGACGTGCTGCGCGTCCAGTCGGCCGGCTCCGTGGTGGTGCCGGGCGGCGACCGGCTCGTCGCGCTCCTCGGCATCGACGACGTCGTCGTGGTGGACACGCCCGACGCGCTGCTCGTGACCACACGGGCCCGCGCCCAGCAGGTCAAGGGCATGGTCGACGCCGTGCGCACGTCCGGCCGCGAGGAGCTGCTGTGAGCGCCGGGGGTCCCGCGCCGAGCGCCGGGCGCACGGCCGCGGCCGGTGCCCGGCTCGACGCGCTGGTCGGGGAGCTCGAGCCGGAGCTCGTCGAGATCCGGCGCGACGTGCACGCCCACCCGGAGCTCGCGCGCGAGGAGGTGCGCACCACCGCCCTGGTCGCCGACCGGCTGCGGCGCGCGGGCCTCGCGCCCCGGCTGCTGGAGGGCACGGGCCTGGTGTGCGACGTCGGACCCGAGCCGGCCGGGGGGCGCGGGCGCGTCGCCCTGCGTGCCGACATCGACGCGCTGCCGCTGGAGGACTCCTGCGGCACGGAGTTCGCGTCCACGGTGCCGGGGGTGGCGCACGCCTGCGGGCACGACGTGCACACGGCGGTCGTCCTCGGCGCGGGCCTCGCGCTCGCGGCGCTGGCCGACGAGGGCCTGCTCGACCGGGGCGTCCGGCTCGTGTTCCAGCCTGCGGAAGAGGTCATGCCGGGCGGCGCCCACGACGTCGTCGCGCAGGGCGCGCTGGACGGTGTCGAGCGCATCGCGGCCGTGCACTGCGAGCCGAAGCTCGACGTCGGACAGGTGGGCACCCGGATCGGCCCGATCACGTCGGCGTCCGACTCGGTGACGGTGACGCTGTCCTCCTCGGGCGGGCACACGTCCCGCCCGCACCTCACGGGCGACGTCGTGTACGCGCTGGGCCAGGTCATCACGCAGGTGCCCGCCGTGCTGGGCCGCCGGCTGGACCCGCGCTCGGGCGTCAACCTCACCTGGGGCGCCGTGCACGCGGGCAACGTGCACAACGCGATCCCCGCGACGGGCACGGTCAGCGGCACGCTGCGCTGCCTCGACGTGCGCGCGTGGGAGCGGGCCGGCCAGGTGCTGCACGACGCGGTGGGTCAGGTCGTGGCGCCCTACGAGGTCGACGTGACCGTGCGGCACGCGCGCGGCGTCCCCCCGGTCGACAACGACGCGGCGGTGACGGGCGCCCTGGAGGCGGCCGGGGCCGCCGTCCTCGGGCCGGACGGCGTCGTGCTGACCGAGCAGTCGCTCGGCGGGGAGGACTTCGCCTGGTACCTCACCAAGGTGCCCGGGGCGATGGCCCGCCTCGGCACCGGGACGCCGGGCGGGCGGCGCTACGACATCCACCAGGGCGATCTCCAGGTCGACGAGCGGGCGGTCGGCGTCGGCGCGCGGCTGCTGGCCCGGTTCGCGCTCGAGCCCTGAGATACCGCTTCGGTAACGACTGGGTTCCGTGACCTGCGCGTAACCCTGCGGGCCCGTACGGGTGACTAGGCTGCGCGGTGACGGACGGCCGGGCACCCCGGCGCCCACCCCCCTTTTGAGATCGATCGACAGGAGCGACAGGTGAAGAGAGCGATCCAGCTCACTGCCCTCGCCGGGATTGCTGCGCTCGCGCTGGCGGCCTGTGCCGAGGCCCCCGAGGACGCCGGTAACGAGGCCGAGGAGTCGGCCGCGACCAGCGACTTCACGCCGTGCATCGTCTCGGACCAGGGCGGCTTCGACGACAAGAGCTTCAACCAGCTCAGCTTCGAGGGCGCCAAGAAGGCCGCCGACGAGCTCGGCGCCGAGCTCATCGACGTGCAGTCCCAGTCCGAGAGCGACTTCGGGCCGAACATGGAGTCGCTGGTCGGCCAGGACTGCAACGCCATCGTGTCGGTCGGCTTCGCGCTGTCGGCCACGACGATCGAGTCGGCGACCGAGAACACGGACACCGAGTACATCATCGTCGACGACGCCGCCGACGCGGACTTCGACGGCGAGGCGGACGCCCCCAACATCAAGCCGCTGCTGTACGACACGGCGCAGGCGGCGTTCCTCGCCGGCTACCTCTCGGCCGGCTACTCGGAGGCCGGCAAGGTCGGCACCTTCGGCGGCCAGCCGTTCCCGACCGTGACCATCTTCATGGACGGCTTCAAGCAGGGCGTCGAGTACTACAACGAGGTCAAGGGCACCAAGGTCGAGGTCGTCGGGTTCTCGGGCGGCGAGGACGGCGTCTTCACCGGCGGCTTCGAGGCCAACGAGACGGCGAAGACCTCCGCGCAGAACATCATCGACCAGGGCGTCGACGTGCTCCTGCCGGTGGGCGGCCCGATCTACCAGTCCGCGATCGCCGCGATCAAGGACTCCGGTCGCGACATCGCGCTCATCGGCGTCGACGCCGACTTCTACGAGACGGACCCGTCGACCAAGCCCTACGTGCTGACGTCGATCCTCAAGAAGATGGACGTCTCGACGTACGACGCCGTGCTGGCCGCGGGCGAGGGCAACTTCGACCCCACGCCGTACGTCGGCACGCTCGCGAACGAGGGCGTGGGGCTCGCCCCGCTGCACGAGTTCGAGGACAAGGTCGACCCGGCCCTCATGGAGGAGGTCACGGCCCTCCAGGAGCAGATCATCTCCGGCGAGGTCCCGGTGGCCTCGTACCTGTCGGCCCAGGAGTGACCGGGACCGACGGCGACTGACTGGGCGCGCGGGCCCCGGGGCGAAGACCCCGGGGCCCGCGCGCGACTCGTCCACGACGTGCACCGGGCGGCGACGGCGCGTTCCCGGTGAGAGGCTGACGGCGCGGGAACTGACCCACGGCCGAGGAAGGCAGAGCATGCGGCTCGAGCTGCGAGGGATCACGAAACGCTTCGGCGCGCTCGTGGCCAACGACCACATCGACCTGGTGGTGGAACCGGGCGAGATCCACTGCCTGCTGGGCGAGAACGGCGCCGGCAAGTCGACGCTGATGAACGTCCTGTACGGCCTCTACACCGCGGACGAGGGCGAGATCCTGCTCGACGACGCGGTGCAGGACTTCGAGGGCCCGGGCGACGCGATGGCCGCGGGCATCGGGATGGTGCACCAGCACTTCATGCTCGTCCCGGTCTTCACGGTCGCCGAGAACGTCATGCTCGGCAACGAGTCGACGCGCTCCGGCGGGGTGCTGGACCTCGACGACGCCCGGGCGAAGGTGAACGAGATCTCGGCCCGGTTCGGCTTCCACGTCGACCCCGACGCCGTCGTCGAGGACCTGCCGGTGGGCGTGCAGCAGCGGGTCGAGATCATCAAGGCGCTGTCCCGCGACGCCGACGTGATCGTCTTCGACGAGCCGACCGCGGTGCTCACGCCCCAGGAGACCGACGAGCTGATGGGGATCATGCGGCAGCTGCGCGACGAGGGCGCCGCGATCGTCTTCATCACGCACAAGCTGCGCGAGGTGCGCGAGGTCGCCGACCGCATCACCGTCGTCCGGCACGGGAAGATCGTCGGCGAGGCGAGCCCCGGCGCGACCGACGCCCAGCTCGCGTCGCTCATGGTGGGGCGGGCCGTGGAGCTCACGGTCCGCAAGGGAGAGCCCCGGCTGCGCGAGAACGCGCTGGAGGTCGCCGACCTGGAGGTCGTCGGGCCCGACGGGCAGGTCCTGGTCGACCGGGTGAGCTTCTCCGTGCGCGGCGGCGAGGTGCTCGTGGTGGCGGGCGTGCAAGGCAACGGGCAGACGGAGCTCACGGAGGCGCTCCTGGGCCTGCAGGATCAGGTGCGCGGCAGCGTCCGGCTCGACGGCGCGGAGCTGGTCGGCCGGTCGGTGCGCCAGATCCTCCAGGCGGGGGTCGGCTTCGTGCCCGAGGACCGCAACACCGACGGCCTGGTCGGCGAGTTCACCATCTCGGAGAACCTCGTGCTCGACCGCATCGACGGCCCGCCGTTCGTGCGCCGCGGGAACCTCCAGCTCGCCGCGCGCGACCGGTTCGCGCGCGAGAAGGTCGCCGAGTTCGACGTCCGCACGCAGGGCATCGAGACCCGGGTGGGCCGCCTGTCCGGCGGCAACCAGCAGAAGGTGGTGCTCGCGCGCGAGCTCTCGCGGGACCTGCGGCTGTTCGTCGCCGCCCAGCCCACCCGCGGCGTCGACGTCGGCTCGATCGAGTTCATCCACAAGCGGATCGTCGAGACGCGCGACACCGGGATCCCGGTCGTGGTGGTGTCGACGGAGCTCGACGAGGCCGTCGCCCTGGCCGACCGGATCATGGTGATGTACCGGGGCCGCGTCGTCGGCATCGTCCCCGCGACCACCCCCCGCGACACGCTCGGCCTCATGATGGCCGGCATCGCGCCCGAGAACGAAGGAGACGCGGCGTGAGCGGCGAGACGCCCGGAGCCAGGCCCGACGGCCCGCCCGACAACACGCTCGACGAGGCGCTCGAGTCCGTCGACCCGCAGGCCGAGCCGGGCCTCGCGGAGGAGCTCCAGCAGGAGGTCGCCCGGGAGCAGGTGGCCGTCGTCCCCGACACCGGGGCGCGCTGGCGCGACGCGCTGCGGCGCGCCACCTCCGGCGGCTGGGTCGTCGCCCTCGGCGCGATCGTGCTCGCGGTGGTCGCCGGGTCGATCCTCATCGTCGTCACCGACGAGGACGTGCAGGCCGCGGCGCCGTACTTCTTCGCCCGGCCGGGCGACACGCTCGCCGCGGTCGGCCAGGCGGTGGGCGGGGCCTACAGCGCGCTCTTCCAGGGCGCGGTGTACAACTTCGGCGCCGACTCGTTCGCCGCCGGCATCCGGCCGCTGACCCAGACCCTCACGAACGCCACCCCGCTCATCGCGGCCGGCCTCGGCGTGGCGCTCGCGTTCCGCGCCGGGCTGTTCAACATCGGCGGCCAGGGGCAGATGCTCATGGCGGCCACGGCGGCCGGCTGGATCGGCTTCGGCGTCACGGGGCTGCCGTTCCCGTGGCACATGCTGCTGTGCCTGGTGGCCGGCGTCGCCGCGGGCGCGCTGTGGGCCGGCATCGCGGGGCTGCTGAAGGCCCGCACCGGCGCGCACGAGGTGATCGTCACGATCATGCTCAACTACGTCGCCTTCTACCTGCTGTCGTACTTCCTCGCGACGCCGGGGCTCATGCAGGCGCCGGGCTCGGCCAACCCCAAGACGCCGCCGATGCAGGACTCCGCGGTCCTGCCCCCGCTGCTGGGCGACCAGTACAACCTGCACTGGGGCTTCGTGCTGTCGCTGGTCGCGGTCGTCTACGTGTGGTGGCTGCTCAACCGGTCGAGCACCGGTTTCACGTTCCGCGCCGTCGGTGAGAACCCGAAGGCGGCGCGCGTGGCCGGCATCGACGTGTCGCGCACCACCGTCCTGGTGATGCTCGTCGCCGGTGGCCTCGTCGGCCTCGCCGGCGCGCAGCAGGTGCTGGGCACGGTGACGACGGGGTTCAGCGCGGACATCGACGCGGGCATCGGCTTCGACGCGATCACCGTCGCCCTGCTCGGCGGCTCCTCCCCGTGGGGCGTGCTGGGCGCCGGCATCCTGTTCGGCGGCTTCAAGGCAGGCGGCTCGGCCATGCAGGCGGCCGAGGGCATCCCGATCGAGATCGTCCTCGTCGTGCAGTCGCTCATCGTGCTGTTCATCGCCGCCCCGCCGCTGGTGCGCGCGATCTTCCGGCTCCCGCAGCCCGACGGGCGTCGTCGCCCGCGCCGCGCGAAGCCCACGACCGTCACGGAGGGACAGGTATGACCGCCACGACCGCCCACGCGCCCGGTGCGGCCGGGGTCCCGGCCCCGCACGACGCCCCGCGCGCCGTGGCCACGGTGACCTGGAAGGCCACCATCGGCCTGGGCGTCGTGCTGGCGCTGTACGCGCTGCTGCTCCTCCTGGCGCCGCACGAGGGCTCGGCCCGCTTCCTGCTGTCCACGAGCACCGACTTCGTCGTGCTGTCGACGATCGTCGTGCCGGCGATGGCCACGGCGTGGGTGTGCGGCGCCGTCGGCCTTGCCCTCGTGCTGCTCGCGGCGGCGCGTACCCGCGCCGGCCGCCCGGTTCCGGTGTGGGTGATCGCGCTCTTCGCCGCCGCCCTGCTGGTGGGCTTCCTCGCGTGGGCCGCCGCCGGCAGCCCGCGCGACCTGTCCGTCGTCGGCCTGCTCAGCGGCGCCGTCGTGCTGTGCGTGCCGATCGTCTACGGCGCGCTCGGCGGGGTGATCGGCGAGCGTTCCGGCGTCGTGAACATCGCCATCGAGGGCCAGCTGCTCGCCGGGGCGTTCACGGCCGCGATCGTCGGCTCGCTGACCGACAGCCCGTGGGCGGGCCTGGTCGCCGCGGTGCTCGCGAGCGTGCTCGTCGCGCTCGTGCTGGGCATGTTCACGATCACCTACAAGGTCAACCAGGTGATCGTCGGCGTCGTGCTCAACGTGCTGGTGATCGGGCTGACGAGCTTCTTCTACTCCGAGGTGCTGGTCCCCAACTCCGAGACCCTCAACGCCACCACGCGCTTCGAGCGGCTGCCGATCCCGGTCCTGGAGCGCATCCCGATCGTCGGGCCCGTGCTCTTCGACCAGACGATCGTCGTCTACCTGATGTTCGTCGCGGTCGCGGTCGTGTGGTTCGCGCTGTTCCGCACGCGCTGGGGCCTGCGGGTCCGGGCGGTGGGCGAGCACCCCAAGGCGGCGGACACCGTGGGCATCGACGTGGTGCGCACCCGCTACCGAGCGGTGCTCATCGGCGGCGCGGTCGCGGGCATGGGCGGCGCGTTCTACACGGTCGTGTCGATCAACCAGTTCGGCCGGGAGATGACCGCCGGCGCGGGCTTCATCGCGCTGGCGGCCGTGATCTTCGGCAAGTGGGACCCGGTGCGCGCCGCCCTGGCCGGCCTGCTGTTCGGCTTCGCCACGAACCTGCAGAACGTGCTGTCGGTGGTGGGGTCGCCGGTACCGAGCCAGTTCATGCTGATGCTGCCGTACGTGGTGACGCTGCTGGCCGTGGCCGGCCTGGTCGGCCGGTCGCGGGCCCCGGCCGCCTCCGGCACGCCCTACAGCAAGGAGTGACCGTGGCCGACGAGCCGACGGAGCAGCACGTGCGGGTCGACTGGGAGGCGCTGCGGGCCGCGGCGGCCCGGGTCGCGGACCGCGCGTACGCGCCGTACTCCGGGTTCCCGGTCGGCGCGGCCGCGCTGGTCGACGACGGGCGCGTCGTGGTGGGCTGCAACGTGGAGAACGCCGCATACGGCGTCACCCTGTGCGCCGAGTGCTCGCTCGTGTCGGCCCTCGTCACGGGCGGCGGCGGACGGCTCGTCGCGTTCACGTGTGCCGACGGCGCGGGCGAGATGCTCATGCCCTGCGGCCGCTGCCGGCAGCTGCTGTGGGAGCACGGCGGCCCGGGGCTGCTGGTCGACTCGCCCCGCGGCGTCGTGCCGATGACGGAGGTGCTGCCCGACGCGTTCGGCGCGCACGACCTCGACCGGCCGCTGCCCGGCGGCCGGCGAGCCGGCGAAGGGGAGCACGCATGAGCGAGCAGTACGACGCCGTCGACGTCATCCGCACCAAGCGGGACGGCCTTCCGCTCGAGCCCGGGCAGATCGACTGGGTGCTGGACGCCTACACCCGCGGGGTCGTCGCGGAGGAGCAGATGTCGGCGCTCGCGATGGCGATCCTGCTGAACGGGATGAGCCGCCCCGAGGTCGCGCGCTGGACCGGGGCGATGATCGCGTCCGGGGAGCGGATGGACTTCTCGGGGCTGTCGCGGCCGACGTCGGACAAGCACTCCACCGGCGGCGTGGGGGACAAGATCACGCTGCCGCTGGCGCCGCTGGTGGCGTCGTTCGGGGTCGCCGTCCCGCAGCTGTCGGGGCGCGGGCTGGGGCACACGGGTGGCACACTCGACAAGCTCGAGTCGATCCCCGGCTGGCGCGCGTCGCTGTCGAACGACGAGCTGATGGCCCAGCTCGAGGACGTGGGCGCGGTGATCTGCGCCGCCGGCGCGGGACTCGCCCCCGCCGACAAGAAGCTCTACGCGCTGCGCGACGTGACCGGCACCGTGGAGTCGGTGCCGCTGATCGCCAGCTCGATCATGAGCAAGAAGATCGCCGAGGGCACGGGCGCGCTCGTGCTCGACGTCAAGGTCGGCTCCGGCGCCTTCATGAAGGACCTCGCCATGGCGCGCGAGCTCGCACGCACGATGGTGGACCTCGGCACGGACGCCGGCGTGCGCACCGTCGCCCTGCTTACGGACATGGCCACGCCGCTCGGACGCACGGCCGGCAACGCGCTGGAGGTGCGCGAGTCGGTGGAGGTGCTCGCCGGCGGCGGGCCGGCAGACGTCGTCGACCTCACGGTCGCGCTCGCGGTGGAGATGCTGGACGCCGCGGGCCGCCCGACCCCGGAGGCCGACGTCCGGGCCGCGCTCGGCGACGGCCGGGCGATGGACACCTGGCGGCGCATGATCGCGGCGCAGGGCGGCGACCCGGACGCGCCGCTGCCCGTCGCGACGCACCAGCGGGACGTCGTGGCCGACCGCTCCGGGGTGCTGGGCACGCTCGACGCCTACGCCGTGGGCGTTGCGGCCTGGCGGCTCGGGGCCGGCCGCTCGCGGCGCGAGGACCCCGTCCAGGCGGGGGCCGGGGTGGAGCTGCACGCCAAGCCAGGGGACCTCCTCGACGCCGGCCAGCCGTTGCTGACGCTGCACACCGACATCCCCGAACGGTTCGACCGGGCCCTCGCGGCACTGGACGGCCGATGGTCGTTGCTCGACGACGACGGCGCCGCGCCCGGGGCAGCGGGGCCGCTCGTGCTCGATCGGGTCGGCTGACCGGCCGACCCGCACACCGCCCGAGAGGGACCGCGATGCCGCTTCGCCTCACCGACGTGCTCGCCACGCTCGGGCTGTTCGGCGGCCCGCCGCCCGGCCCGCCGCCGGGACGGTTCGTGCGTCCCACGGTCCCCGACGACGTCGCCGCCGCGGCAGGCGCCCTCCCGCCGCCGGCCCGCGCCCGGGTGCTGGACCCGCTGGCCCGCGACGAGGCTCCGCCGCGGCCGGGCCGTCCACGCATCCTCGACCTCCCCGCCGGGTCCGACGGGGCGGGGGGCACCGGCCCACCGGCGCGGCAGGTCGACGAGCGCACCTGCGGTGCGGCCGTGCTCACGATGCTGCTCCTGGCGGGCGACCCCCGCCGGGCGCTGGAGGTGGCCCGGTGGCCGGCCGGCCCGGCGGAGGCGTTCGCCGAGATGCAGCGGACGTTCCACGCGCGCACCACCCGCGGCGTCGCCGGGCTGCCGACCTGGCCGGCGGCGTTCGGCACCCCGCCCTGGGGGGCGGCCGGCGCGGCCCGGTACGGGCCCGTGCGGTACGCGCACCGGGTCGTCGGCGGCCGGACTCGCGCCCGGGTGCTGGACGCCGCGCTCGCCGCCGCCGGCGCCGGGGTGCCGGTCCCGCTCTACACGGGCGGCGACCTCGGGCGCGGCGTGACGACGGCGGTGCCGCGGCACGTCGTCCTGCTCTCCGCCGTCCGGGACGGCGTCGCCACGCTGTACGAGCCGTCGTCGGCGAAGCTGCACGCCGTCCCCGCGTCCGCGCTCGTCGCACCGCAGCCGGCGCCGCGCGACCGCGGAGCCCTCGTGGCCGCCTTCGGCGGCTGGCCGCACGTCGTGTGGGCGCTGCTGCCGCGGGACGCGCGCGGCTGACCGACCGTCGACGACCGATCGGGCTCCCCTGGCGCGCCGGGGCGGCCGGGGCCACGATGGGAGCCACCGCCGCGAGCGAAGGGGGAGGCCCATGAGCACCGTCCCGGACGACGCCTGGCGAGACGCCGGGCTGGAGGACGCCGACGACACGACCAGCCTGCTCGAGGAGTCGGAGGAGCCCGACGCCGCGGCTCCGGCCGACGAGCAGCCGGAGGAGTACCGCCCGCGCACGGCGCGCCCCGACCTGGACGGGGCGGCCTCGGAGGCGGACGTCGTCGAGCAGTCGCAGGTGGTCCGCGGGCTCGACGAGCCGGACGCCGAGGGCGGGGCGGACGACGTCACGAGCGCCTGACGGCCGGTAGGTTGACCTCATGACGCAAGCCCTCGTCGACCTGATCCCCGACCTGCCCAAGGTCCTGCTGCACGACCATCTCGACGGCGGCCTACGGCCGCAGACGGTGCTCGAGCTCGCGGACGAGGTGGGGCACGAGCTGCCCCCGGCCGCCCGGGCCGACGCCGACGCCCTCGGGACGTGGTTCGTCGAGTCGGCCGACTCCGGCTCGCTCGTGCGCTACCTGGAGACCTTCGACCACACCATCGCCGTGATGCAGACGCCGGACGCGCTGGCGCGCGTCGCGCGCGAGGCGGTGCTCGACCTCGCGGCGGACGGCGTCGTCTACGCCGAGCAGCGCTGGGCGCCGGAGCAGCACGTGCAGCGCGGGCTCTCGCTCGCCGAGACCGTCGAGGCCGTGCAGTCCGGGATCGACGAGGGGATCCGCGAGGCGGCCGCCGCGGGCCGCATCATCCGCGTGGGCCAGCTCGTCACCGCCATGCGGCACACCGACCGCTGGCAGGAGATCGCGGAGCTCGCCGTCGCCTACCGGGACCGGGGCGTGGTCGGCTTCGACATCGCGGGGCCCGAGGACGGGTACCCGCCGTCGCGGCACGCGGAGATCTGGCGCTACCTCGCCGAGCAGGACTTCCCCGTGACCATCCACGCGGGCGAGGCCGCCGGCCCGGCGTCGATCGCCGAGGCCGTGCACCTGGGCCAGGCGGACCGGATCGGCCACGGCGTGCGGATCGTGGAAGACATCACGTTCCACGACAGCTTCGACGACGGCGGCGAGCGTCGGGCCGAGCTCGGCAGCCTCGCGCACTGGGTGCGCGACCACCAGATCACCCTCGAGGTGTGCCCGGTGTCGAACCTGCAGACGGCGGCGACGTCCGCGACGTCGATCGCGGACCACCCGATCACCCGGCTCAAGGAGCTGGACTTCGCCGTCGCGCTCAGCACCGACAACCGGCTGATGTCGCGCACGTCGATGACGCACGAGATGACGCGGCTCGTCACCGAGGCGGGCTGGACGATCGACGACCTCGCCGACGTGACGATGACCGCGGCCTGGAGCGCCTTCGTCCACCACGACGAGCGTCGCGAGCTCGTCGACGCCGTGATCCTGCCCGGGTACCAGAAGCTCGAGGGGGCCCTGCGATGACCGACCAGCCCACGCCTCGGCCTGCAGACCAGGCCTCGTCGTCCGGCGACGTGCCCGCCGACGCCGCCGCGCTGGCCCGCCTCGTCGACCACACCCTGCTCAAGCCGGAGGCCACCGCGGCCGACGTCACGGCCCTCGTCGAGGAGGGCGCCCGGCTCGGCGTCTTCTCGGTGTGCGTGTCGCCCACGTTCGTCGCGCACACCGTTGACGCGGCCGCCGGCCGTCTCGCAGTCGCCACCGTCTGCGGCTTCCCGTCGGGCAAGCACGTCAGCGAGGTGAAGGCCGCCGAGGCGGCCCGCTCCGTCGAGGACGGCGCCGACGAGGTGGACATGGTCGTCGACGTCGGCGCGCTCAAGGCCGGCGACCTCGACGCGGTCCAGCAGGACATCGAGGCGGTCCGTGCCGCGGTACCGGCGGGCAAGGTGCTGAAGGTCATCATCGAGTCGGCGGCGCTGACCGACGACGAGATCGTCGCCGTGTGCCGGGCGGCCCAGGCCGCCGGGGCCGACTTCGTCAAGACCTCGACCGGGTTCCACCCGTCGGGGGGCGCCTCGGTGCACGCGGTCGAGATCATGGCGGCCACGGTCGGCGGCGCCCTCGGGATCAAGGCGTCGGGCGGGATCCGCACCCTGCGGGACGCGCTCGCACTGGTCTCCGCCGGCGCCACCCGTCTGGGACTGTCGGGGACGGCGGCGGTGCTCGCGGGGTTCGACGACGACGGCTCGGCCTCCGCGGCGCCTGCCGACGCCGCCTACTGACCGCGGCGTGGTGTCGCGTGGCAGGGTGGGACCGTGAGCGGGGCGACGGAGCCCGTCGTCGACGCCTCGGCGGTGAGCCGCACCCACGGGACGGTCGAGGTGCTGGCGCCGACGTCGCTGTCCCTCGCACCGGGTGAGGTGGCGGTCGTGGTGGGGCCGAACGGCAGCGGCAAGTCGACGCTGCTGCGGCTCGTGGCCGGCCGGGACGTGCCGACGTCGGGCACCGTGCGGGTGCTCGGCCTGCCCGCGCGCGAGGCGCGTCGCCGTCGCCGCGAGGACGTCGCCCTGCTGCTGGGCGGTCCGTCGGCCTACCCGGACCTCACCGTGGCCGAGCACCTGCGCCTCGTCGCCTCGGCGTGGGCCGGCCGGCATCCGGGGCCGTCGGTGGACGAGGCGCTCGGCGCCGCGGAGCTGACCCGGGTCCGCGACCAGCTCCCGGGCGAGCTGTCGTCCGGGGAGGCACAGATGTTCGCCCTCGCCACCACGCTGTACCGGCCCGCGCAGCTCGTGCTGCTCGACGAGCCCGAGCAGCGCCTCGACGCCCGATGGCGCGCCGTGGCGCGCCGGCTGATCGGCAGGGCCGCGGACGCCGGGCGGGCGCTCGTCGTGGCGACGCACGACCCCGACCTGCGGGCGGACCTCGCGCGGCGCGGGCGCGAGGTGGAGCTCTCCGCCCCGGGCCCGCGGTGACGGGCGCGGTGGCCGACCGTGCCCACGGCGGCGGGGCCGAGGGCGCCGTCGACGACGGGACCCGCGTGCCGTACCGCCGCTGGCGGCGGTGGGTGCGCTCGCTGCGGCGCAACACGCTCCGCAGCCGCGCCGCCGAGAGCGGGCACGACCCGCACGACCGGGTCTACCTGGCCTACGGCGTCGTGCTCCTGGGGCTCGTCTACGGCCCGATCGCCTGGTCGGCGCTGGCGCAGGCGGCGTCCGCGCTGCGCACGACGGAGGTCGTCGCGGCCGGCGTGGCGGACGGGCCGGCCGTCGCGCGGCTCGTCGCCGGCGGGCTGCTCGCGCTGGGCGTCGCGGGTGCCGGCGCGCTCGCGGCGGCCCGTGCCGGGGGACCGCTGTGGGCCAGCCGCGCCGAGGTCACCTTCGCCCTGAGCGGGCAGTTCCCGCCGCGGGCCGTGCTGCGGCGGCGGGCCGCGGCGCTGGTCGCGGGCGCCGCGATCGTCGGTGCGTTCGGCGCGACCGCCCTCGCGTGGGGCGCGGGGGACGACGCGGCCACGGTCCTCGCGTGGGGGGCCTGCGGCGCCTGCCTGGCACAGGTGCCGCTGGCCGTCGGAGCGGCGGCCCAGACCCCGCGCTGGCGGCGAGCGGCGTGGACGGTCGTGGGGCTGCTCCTCGGGCTCGGGGGCCTGGCGGCCCTGGGCGCGGCGCTCACGCCCGCGGCGGCGCCGGCGATCGGCGTCGCCTGCCTCGGTCCCGACGGCGACCCGGCCGCGTGCGCCGTGGACGCCGGGCTGGCGCCGGGCCTGGCGACGGGCGGGCTGCTGGTCGGCGCGGGGTTGGTCGGGCTGGCCTGCGTGCTGCTGGTGCTGGTCTCGCTGCCGGACGAGGTCGACGTCGACGCCGCGGCCGCGGGCCACCGCCGGACCGTCGCCGCGGTCCAGGGGCTGGCCGGCGGGGAGTCCGGGGCGGTGGCAGACGTGCTCGGCCCGTCCGTCCTCTCCGGGCGGCGCGCCACGTTCTGGCCGTCCCTGCTCGGGCGCGCCCCGCTCGTGGCCCGAGACCTGCTGGGGCTGCGCCGCCGGCCGGGCGCGCTGGCAGGGTCCGCCGCGGTCGGCGTCCTCGGGGCGTTGCTCGTGCTGCTCGGTGGCGCCGCGGCGTCGGCACCGCCGGCCGGGCCGGGCGCGCCGGGGACGGCGCTCGCCGGGACGACGCTCGCCGCCGTGGTCGGGGCGGCGCTGCTCTATGCCGCGAGCGCGACGTGGAGCGGCGGGCTGCGGGCCCTGGCGGCGCAGCCGGAGCCGGGGACGCTGCTCCCCGGGCGGATCGGGCGGCAGGTGGCCGCGCACGCCGTCGTGCCCTCGGTGGTCGCGGCCGTCGTCACGGGGCTGGGTGTCGCGGTGGCGACGCTCCTGGACGCCGCAGGGTCGGCGGGTCTCGCGCTCGGCGCGGCCGTCCCGGGGCTCGTCCTCGTCCTCGTCCTCGTCGTGGTCCTCGCGGCGCGCGTCTGGGTGGCGGGGGCCACGTCCGCGCCGTCGGGGTTGTTCACCCCGATGTCGACGCCGGACGGCGACGCGTCGATGCTCGTCCTGGGTGCGTGGTACCTGCGCGGCTGGCTCGTGGTGATCGGCGCGGCCTGGCTGCTGCACCGCGCCGGGCCCGACGCCGGCCTCGCCCTGGCGGTCGTGCTGCTCGCGCTCGCGGGCGTGCTCGTGCGCTCCGCCGTGCGCCGGCTCGCGACGGCGTGACGGAACGGCGGAGCGCGGCCGGCGCCGGTCCTGTTGGATCGCCGGATGACTTCGCGAACACGCAGGGTGCTGGTGACGGGTGCGAGCCGGGGGTTCGGTGCGGCCTGCGTCGAGGTCTTCGCCGCCGCCGGGTGGGACGTCGTCGCAAGTTCGCGCGCGCCCGCCCCGGGCGGCGCGCCGCGGGTCGACCAGGTGGTGTGGGACGTCACGGACGACGACGCCGGCCCGCTGCACTCCGCGCTCGGGGAACGCCCGCTCGACCTGCTCATCAACAATGCCGGCGCGGGCACGCCGGGCACGCCGCTGGAGGACGTCGACGTCGCGACCCTGCTGAGCGTCTGCGACGTGAACGTCGGGGGCGTCATCAGGGCGACCCGCGCCGCGTTGCCGAGCCTGCGGCTGTCGCCTGCTCCGCTGGTGCTCAACATCAGCTCCCGGCTCGGGTCGATCCACGACCAGGCGGCCGGTCGGTACCGGGACTTCGGCACGAGCTACGCCTACCGGATCTCGAAGGCCGCGCAGAACATGGCGACGACCTGTCTGGCCCACGAGCTCGCCCCGCAGGTACGGGTGTGGGCGGTACATCCGGGAAGGCTGGCGACGGGCATGGGCCGATCAGGCGCCGCAGGCGATCCCATCGACGCGGCGACGAAGCTCCTCGAGCTGGCCGGCTCCACCGAGACGCACAGCCCCCGGTTTCTCGAACTCGCGCACGGAGAGCTCGAGTGGTGACCGCGCGCTGCTCTGCTCGTCGAACCCGGCGAGTCCGTGAGCGAGGTCACAGCGGCGCGTGCGGGCGTCGAGGTTAGGCTCGCCTCACCATGACTGAATCGCCGAAGCCCGACACTGCCGGCGGGCCGCCGGCACGCAAGCGCACCCCCCGGCACGCGACGGTCACGGCCGTGCGCCGTCTGACCCCGCACATGGTCCGCGTGACGGTCGCGGGCCCGGAGCTCGCGGCGCTCGACCCGGGCGCGCACACCGACGCCTACGTCAAGCTCGTGCTCGGCGAGCTCGCCGACGGCCGCCCCCTGCTGCGCACGTACACCGTGCGCGCGGTGCGCGACGTCGCCGGGACCGTCGAGTGGGACCTCGACTTCGTCGTGCACGGCGACGCGGGCGTCGGCGGGCCGTGGGCCGACCGGGTCCGGCCGGGGGAGGCCGTGACCTTCATGGGCCCGGGCGGGGACTACGCACCGGACCCGACGGCGCCCTGGCACCTCCTGATCGGCGACGACTCGGCGCTGCCGGCGATCGCGGCGGCGGCGGAGCGGCTGCCCGCCGGCGCCGTCGTGCACGCGTTCGTCGAGGTCCACGGCCCGGAGGACGAGCAGGCGATCGACAGCCCGGCCGACCTGCGCCTGGCCTGGGTGCACCGCGGCTCCGGCACGCTCGAGGAGGCCGTGCGTGCCGCGCACGCCGCCGGGTCGTTCCCCGCGCAGGCCCCACAGGTGTTCCTGCACGGCGAGGCCGGGTGCGTGCGCGACCTGCGCCGCTGGGTGCGCACCGAGCTCGGCGTGCCACGGGAGCTGCTGTCCGCGTCCGGCTACTGGCGCCGTGGCACCGACGACGAGGGCTGGCGGGCCGCCAAGCGCGACTGGGTCGCCGCCGTCGAGCTGGACGACGCCGCGCTCGTCACCGGCTGAGCCGACCCGGGACCGATAGTCTCGTATTCCGACCGACTCTGTGGGATATGCTCCCGGTGCACCGGCCGCGGTGCACCGGATCGGCGACCGAGAGGATCCCGCATGCGTCTCGTCCTGGTGGGCGACATCGGCTGGAGCGACCTGTACCACCTCGGCGACGAGGCGATGACGGAGCGTGCGCTGGAGGCGCTCGCCGTGCGCGGCGTCCGGGACGTCACGCTGGTCGCCGGGAGCCCGGAGCACGCCGCGGCACGGTACGGCGTCCGCACCGTGCCGCGCCTCGGCTTCAAGGACCGGCGACGCCGCGGGTGGAACGTGGCCCGGCGGGACCAGGTCCTGCAGGAGGTGCGGACCCCCGGGGTGCTCCCGGCGTCCGACCCGGCCCATCAGGTGATCGAGGCCGTCCGCGCGGCGGACGCGGTGCTGGTCGCCGGCGGTGGCAACCTCACGACGTTCTTCGCCCAGCACGTCTTCGAGCGCACGACGCTCTTCGCGGTGGCGCGCGAGCTCGGCGTGCCGTTCGCGCTGACGAGCCAGACCGTGGGCCCGCTCCTGAGCCGCGCCGACATGGACGAGCTGCGCCCCATGCTCGCCGGCGCCGTCGCCGTGGGGGCCAGGGAAGGGGCGACCGCGGCGCTCGTCTCGCAGGTCACGTCGGGTTCGGCCACCGTCGTGCGCACGATGGACGACGCGTTCGGCCTGGCGCCGACCGCCGCCGACGAGGACGCGGTCGCGCGGCTGGGCCTCCCGTCCTGGTACCTGATCGCCAGCTTCACGCAGAACCCGTCCACGCCCCTCGTCGACCAGGACGCCTACCTCCGCCTGGCGGCGCGCACGACGTCCGAGCTCGCGCGCGTCCACGACGCCGACGTGCTCCTCGTCCCGCACGCCGGCAACCCCGGTGACGGGCCGGGCACCCGTGACCAGGTCACGAACGACCGGATCGCGCAGCTCGCCGACGACGTGCGGGTCCGGCCCACGCCCCTGCTCACGGCGCGGCAGGTCGCGGCCCTCACGGCGAGGGCGGGCCTCGTCGTCGGGACGCGCTACCACCCGGCGATCATCGCGGCGCGGTCCGCGGTCCCCGCCGTCGCGCTCGCACCGACCCTGTACTCGTCGGTGCGGATGCGCGGGGCGGCGGCGAACGTCGGGATGCCGCAGCACGTGCTCGGGCTCGACTCGTGGCGGTCGGGGGACCTCGTCCGTGCCGCGACCGAGCTCCGGGACGACGCCGTGGGGGTGCGCCAGCACCTGGAGCGGGTCGGGGCGGTGCGGCGGGCGGAGAGCGACGCCTGGTGGGACGCCCTCGTGGCGGCGCTGAGCACCGGCTCCCGGGTCGACGCGGCGGACCTCGCGGACGTCGAGCCCTATCTGTCGCCCGGGTCGTGGCCCGCTGCTGCTGGCCACCTCCTCGACGCGACCGAGCGGTTCGACCGCGAGCGGCTCCTCGCGGCCTGGGAGCGGGAACGCCTCACGGAGCGCATCGCCCGGCTGGAGGCGGCCCGCGCCGATACGCCGGCCGCGCCCACGGCGCCACGGTCGCCGGTCGAGCGGACCGGCGGGCGCGGGCTCGTCCGCGGGGCACTGCGCAGTCTCCGGCGCGAAGCGCCGGTGCCGTGACGCCTGGCGGCGGCGCGGTCTCGACAGGCTCGACCGGCGGCCGGCTCAGAGCCCGAGCGCGACCCGCAGGTCTGCCTTGACCCGGTCGAGCTTGGCGTGCGCGGCGACGCGCATCCGGCCGACGTCGTACGACGACGCGTCGGGCACGACCGGCTCCACGACCTCGAGGTAGCACTTGACCTTCGGCTCGGTGCCGCTGGGTCGCACGACGACGCGCGTGTCGTCGGCGGCCAGCAGCACCACACCGTCCGTGGGCGGCAGCCCGTCCACGCCCGCCGACAGGTCGAGGACCTGCGCGACGCCCGCCCCGCCGAGGGAGCGTGGCGGGGCCGACCGCAGCCGCGCCATCGTGTCGCCGATGCGCTCGAGGTCGTCGAAGCGGGCGGAGAGCTGGTCGGTGAGGAACAGGCCGTTCTCGCGCGCGACGTCGTCGAGGGCGTCGATCAGGGTGCGGCCGGCGGCCTTGAGCCGGTCCGCGAGCTGGGCCACCAGCACGGCGGCGCTGATGCCGTCCTTGTCCCGCACGCTGTCGGGGTCGACGCAGTAGCCGAGCGCCTCCTCGTACCCGAAGACGAGGCCCGGCGTGCGCGAGATCCACTTGAAGCCCGTGAGGGTGGTGGCATGCGCGGCGCCGTGGTGCGCCGCGATCGACGACAGCACCCGGGACGACACGACGGACGACGCCAGGACCGGCCGACCGCCGCCCGGGGCCGCCTTCCCCCTGCTCCGCATGACGATCTCCCGCCCGAGCAGCGCGCCGACCTCGTCGCCGTGCAGCATCCGCCACCCGTGCGAGCGGGCGGTCTCCGCGCCCTGGTAGGTGCCGGTCGTGGGGTCGATGACGGCGACGGCGCAGCGGTCGGCGTCGGGGTCGTTGGCGATGACGATGTCGGCCTGCTCGTCCGACGCGAGGCCGAGCGCCATGTCGATCGCGCCGGTCTCCTCCGGGTTGGGGAACCGTACCGTGGGGAAGTCGGGGTTCGGGTCGACCTGCTCCTCGACCGGCACGACGTGCGTGAACCCGGCGTCCGCGAGCGCGCGCGCCAGCACCCGGCCCCCGACCCCGTGCAGGGAGGTGGTGACGACGCGCAGCGTGCGCGGCGCGCCGTCGGACAGGGCGCGCACCGAACCGAGGTAGGCGTCCACGATCTCGCGGCCCAGCACCGTCCACCCGTCCTCGGCGCGCGGTACGTCGGCGGCCGGCCCGACGGCGGCGATCCGCTCGGCGATCCCGGCGTCGTGCGGCGGCACGATCTGTGCCCCCTGCCCGGCGTCCGTCACGACCCGCCCGCCCAGGTACACCTTGTAGCCGTTGTCGGCGGCGGGGTTGTGGCTCGCGGTCACCATGACGCCGGCGTCGGCCTGCAGGTGACGCACCGCGAACGCGAGCACGGGCGTGGGCAGCGGTGCGGGCAGCAGCAGCACGTCGGCCCCCGCGGCCGTCAGGACGGCCGCCGTGTCCGCGGCGAAGTCGGCCGACCGGTGGCGGGCGTCGTAGCCGACGGCCACGCGCGGCGTCGCGCCCCGGCCGAGCGCCGCCGCGAGGTAGGCGCCCAGCCCGGCGGCCGCCCTGGTCACCACGACGCGGTTCATCCGGTTCGGGCCCGCCGCCATCGTGCCGCGCAGGCCGGCGGTGCCGAACTGCAGCGGCCCCGCGAACCGGTCGCGCAGCTCGGCGACGGCGTGCTCGGCCGTGCTGTGCCGGTGGGAACCGGCGGCCTCCGCGAGGCGGGCGAGCTCCGCCTTGTCGCCCTCGTCGACGTCGTGGCGGATCCAGCTCTCCACCTGGTCGAGCAGCAGGTCCAGGGGGACGGTCGGCCCGTGGGGCCCCGCGTGCGGGTCGAACGCCGGGTCGTCGGTGTCCAGGCTCATGGCGGACGCTCCTTCGGGCCGCGCCGTGCGGCGGGGGACGGGGTGGGCGGTGGCAGGGGTCAGAGGGACTTCACGATGCGCGCGAGCAGGTCGCTGATGCGCGGGCCCGCCTTCTGCCCGGCCTCCAGCACCTCCTCGTGCGAGAGCGGCTGGGGGCTGATGCCGGCCGCGAGGTTGGTCACCAGCGAGATGCCGAGCACCTCCATACCGGCGTGCCGGGCGGCGATGGCCTCGAGCGTGGTCGACATCCCGACCAGGTCGGCGCCCATGAGGCCGGCCATCTTCACCTCGGCCGGCGTCTCGTAGTGCGGCCCGTGGAACTGCGCGTACACGCCTTCGGGCAGCTCGGGGTCCACCTGCCGGGCGACCGCGCGCAGGCGCGCGGAGTACAGGTCGGTGAGATCGACGAACGTCGCGCCCTCGAGCGTGGAGGTGCCCGTGAGGTTGATGTGGTCGGACAGCAGCACCGGCTGCCCCGGCCGCCACGAGATGTGCAGGCCGCCGCAGCCGTTGGTGAGCACGACCGTGTCGCAGCCCGTCGCGGCCGCGGTGCGCACGCCGTGGGCCACGCGACGCACGCCCTTGCCCTCGTACAGGTGGGTGCGCCCGCCGAGGACGAGCGCGTGCCGCACCGACCCGTCGGGACGCTCGACGCGCACCGACCGCGTGGTGGTGCCGTGCCCCACGACCGACGGCCGGGCGAAGCCGGGGATCTCGTGGGTGGGGATCTCCGCGACGACGTCGCCGACGAGCTCCGCCGCGCCGCCCCAGCCCGAACCGAGCACCAGCGCGACGTCGTGCCCGGGCACCCCGGTGGCCTCGGCGATGTGGTCCGCGGCGGCGCGGGCGACGTCGAACGGGTCGGCGGCCGGGTCGTCGAGGTCGGGCACGGGGCGCGTCGTGGTGCTCATGGACCCGAGAGTAGCCCGGCGCAGGGGCCCCCGCCGCGCTGGTTTCCACGGCCGGGAGCGGGGCCGTTCCGACCAGCACCGCGGGGCCTGACAGAATGGGCGCGTGCCCACCGTGAACACCCCTTCGAAGGACACCCCTGCCCCCGTCGCCGCACCCGGCGCACCGGTGGCGGACGCCCGGAGCCAGCGCGTCGTCGTCGTCGGCGGCGGCCCCGGCGGCTACGAGGCCGCCCTCGTCGCGCGCCGCCTCGGCGCCCGCGTGACGGTCGTCGAGCGGCAGGGCCTCGGCGGCGCCGCCGTGCTCACCGACGTCGTGCCCTCCAAGACGCTCATCGCCACCGCGGAGTGGCTGACCACCGCGGAGCAGGGGCCCGAGCTGGGCATCCGGTCCGAGGCGCTCGCGGAGGCCGAGCCCGGCGCCGAGGCGCAGGCGCGCAGCACCCGCGCCCGCCGCGAGCTGGTCGACCTCGAGGCCGTGAACGCTCGCGTGCTCGCGCTCGCCGAGGCGCAGTCGGCCGACATCCGTGCGCGGCTGGAGCGCGAGGGCGTCGAGATCCTCGCGGGCTCCGGGCGCCTGGACGGCCCGTCGAAGGTCGTGGTCGAGGGTGCCGACGGCGCCACGACGGCGCTCGGCGCGGACACGATCCTGCTCGCCCTCGGCGCGACGCCGCGGACGCTGCCCACGGCCGTCCCCGACGGGGAGCGCATCCTCACGTGGACGCAGCTGTACCGGCTCACCGAGCTGCCCGAGCGGCTGATCGTCGTCGGCTCCGGCGTCACCGGGGCGGAGTTCGCCGGGGCGTACCACGCCCTCGGCTCCGAGGTCGTGCTCGTCTCCTCGCGCGACCGCGTGCTGCCGGGGGAGGACATGGACGCCGCCGAGCTGCTCGAGGGCGTCTTCCGCGCCCGCGGGATGACGGTCATGTCGCGCTCGCGCGCCGCGTCCGCCGAGCGCACCGCGGAAGGCGTCGCCGTGACGCTGTCGGACGGGCGGGTCGTCGAGGGTTCGCACGTGCTCATCGCGGTCGGCGCCGTGCCCTCGACCGCCGGGCTCGGCCTCGAGGAGGCGGGCGTGCGGCTCACCGAGTCCGGTCACGTCGCCGTGGACAAGGTGTCGCGGACGGCGGTGCGCGGCATCTACGCCGCCGGGGACTGCACCGGGGTGCTGCCGCTGGCGTCGGTCGCCGCCATGCAGGGCCGCATCGCGATGTCGCACGCGCTCGGCGACGCCGTGGCGCCGCTGCGGCTCAAGCAGGTCGCGGCCAACATCTTCACCGCCCCGGAGATCGCGACGGTCGGGTACAGCGAGGCCAGGCTGCGCGAGCAGGGGTCGCGCTACGTCACGACGATGCTGCCGCTGGCGCGCAACCCGCGCGCCAAGATGCTCGGGATGCGCGACGGGTTCGTCAAGCTCTTCGCCCACCCGGAGGCCGGCGTCGTGCTCGGCGGCGTCGTCGTGGCCCCGCGCGCGAGCGAGCTGGTCTTCCCCATCACGCTCGCCGTGGCGCACCGGCTCACCGTGGACGACGTCGCAGACGCGTTCACCGTGTACCCGTCGCTGTCCGGGTCGATAGCCGAGGCCGCCCGCGTGCTGCACAGCCAGGTGCGCTGACCGGGCGCTACGCGGCGGGCGGCTCCAGCAGCGCGAGCAGGTCGGGCAGGGCCGCCCCGAACGCGGGCAGCAGCGGCAGCCGGCCCAGCTCGTCGAGCGCCACCCAGCGGACCTCGAGGCTCTCGGGGTCCGCCGCGAGCGGGGTGAACCGCGCCCCCGGGACGACGTCCGCGACGACCGTCGTGTAGGACCACGGGCCGTGGTCCAGCAGGTGCGTGCCGACGACGTGCACCGCTTCCGGCGGGATAGCCGCCTCCTCGCGCGACTCGCGCAGGGCGCCGTCGACCGCCGACTCCGCCGGGGCGAGCGCGCCCCCCGGAACGCCCCACGTGCCGCCCTGGTGGGACCACAGGGCCCGGTGCTGCAGGACGACGTCCGTCACGGGGCCGTGCGTTCCGCCGCTGCGCCCGCCGCCGGGCTCGCCGGCAGGCGCCGCCCGGCGGGCCAACAGCAGCCCGGCGGCGCCGTGCAGGCCCCAGTGCCGGTGGTCGCCGCAGGCCACCCACCCGTCGCCGGCGTGCCTGTGCAACGTGTCACGTCGGCCGTCGCTCGGGGGAAATGGGCTGGGCACGCGGTCAGGCTACCGGCGAGCATGGACGGGTGAACGATGCGACCGCCGATGAGTCCGACGCCGCCTACAGGTCTTCCGCTGACATGAGCACCGCCGAAGCCCAGACCCCGGGCGAGCAGCCCGCCGACACGGCTCCCGCCGACGAGATGCCCGGCTGGAAGCGGAACGTCACCGTCTTCCTCACCGGCCAGACCGTGTCGCTGCTCGGCTCGATGCTGGTGCAGTTCGCCGTGATGTGGCACCTGACGATCGTGACCGGCTCCGGAGCGGTGCTGATGTTCAGCATCGTCTTCGGCATGCTGCCGCAGGCGTTCGTGTCGATCTTCGGCGGGGTGTGGGCCGACCGGCACTCCCGCAAGCTCCTCATCATCGGCGCGGACACGTCGATCGCAGTCATCACCCTCGCGCTCGCGCTCCTCATGCTGTCGGGCGTCGACGACCTGTGGGTCATCTACGCGGCGCTCGCGGTCCGGTCCACGTTCGCCGGGATCCAGACGCCTGCGGTGAGCGCGATGCTCCCGCAGATCGTCCCGACGTCGCAGCTCATCCGCATCAACGGGATCAACCAGACGATCCAGTCGGGCATGATGCTGCTCGCGCCGGTGCTGGCCGCGGCGATCTACGCCAGCTTCGACATCGTCGCCGTGTTCTTCGTGGACGTCGTCACCGCGCTGATCGGCGTCGGCCTGCTGCTGCTCGTCACCGTCCCACGACTCGTCCGCTCCGACGCCGAGGAGCGCCCCAGCTACTTCGGCGACCTGGCCGCGGGCGTCCGGTACATCGCCGGGCACGGCCCCGTGAAGTGGCTCATGACCATCTTCGCCGTCGCGATGGTGCTCATTGGGGCGCCGTCGTACCTGACGCCGCTCATGGTGCGGCGGACGTTCGGCGACGAGGTCTGGAAGCTCACCGCGAACGAGCTGTTCTGGGCCGCCGGGATGCTGCTCGCTGGGCTGCTGATGGCGGTGATCGGCCCCCGGATCAGGAACAGGATCGCGCTCATCATGGGGGCGGTCACCGCCGCCGGCGCCCTCACGACCGGCCTCGGCCTGTCCACGAACATGTGGGTCTTCTTCGGGATCGGCTTCCTGGTGAGCGCGACGTTCGCCCTGATGTCCGCCCCGAGCGTGACGATCCTACAGGAGACGGTCGAGCCCGAGATGCTGGGCCGCGTCTTCGGGTTCGTGGGCATCGTCATGACCGTCGCGATGCCGCTGAGCATGGTGGTGTTCGGGCCGCTCGCCGACGTCTATTCGGTCGAGTCGCTCCTCGTCGTCGCCGGGTTGCTCCTGGTCGCGTTCGTGGCGGTGGTGTTCATGGTGCCGTCCGCGCGCCGCTCGCTCGCGGCGATCTCGCGTCCGGCGGCCGAACCGGCGGACGGAGCACCTGCCGAGGTGTGACCCGTCGGCACCTGCCCGCGCCGACGGTGCCGTCGAGTCGGTCAGAATGGCGGAGGGCGAGCCCGTCAGTCCAGGACCGGAGCGGAACCGGCGTGCCGAGCGAGCCAGTAGCGCGATCCGTCGGCCTCCCTGCCCAGCATCCCGAGATCCACGGCGAGCCGGCGTAGCCCGGACGGGTCGAAGAAGACCATGGCGAGGCGAGCGTTCAGCTCGACCTCGGTCATCCATCCGCGGCCCTCACCCAGGAACACGCGATCGACGACGGCCTGGGCGAGTCCCGGTCGATCCTGCTCGCGCGCGGGCCACTCGGAGATCGGGCCGTACGCCAGGAGCCCTGCCTCCGAGAGCAGGGTGCCGATCAGGGCGTGGTCGTCCGCCAGGAGGTCCAGGTCGACCTTGCCGTCGTCGAGCCACCGCAGCCTCTCGAGCTGGGGACTCGTGCCCTGCGGGCCCGGCTCGGCTCCGGAGAGCGCGGCCACCAGGTCCTGGCGCAGCTTCGGCGCGCGCATCACGCCGATCATCATCCGGCACCGCTTCAGGACGTCGCGGGCCCTCTCGTCGACGAGCAACGTCAGTCGACGATGTCGCAGATGGCGGCGCCGGCGGTCACGCCGGCGCCGGGCTCCAGGGCGAGCGAGCGGACCGTGCCGGAGCGGTGCGCCAGCAGCGGCTGCTCCATCTTCATGGCCTCCAGGACGACGACGAGGTCGCCCTCGGTCACCTGGTCGCCGTCGGCGACCGCGACCTTGACGATGGTGCCCTGCATCGGCGAGGCGAGCGTGTTGCCGCTCGCGCCGCCGGTGGCCTTCGCGGCGCTGCGGCGTGCCGGCCGCCGCGCCGCGTTGGCACGCCGTGCCCGGCCTGCGGCGACGCCGAGCCCGGCGGGCAGCACGACCTCGAGCCGCCGTCCGCCGACCTCGACGACGACGCGCTCCGCCAGCTCCTCGGGCTCCTCCGCCTCGTCGGCCACCGGCGCGGCGGCGGCGGGGCCGAGCGCGGCGACGGTGTCCGCGAAGTCGGTCTCGATCCAGCGCGTGTGCACGCGGAAGTCGCCCGCGTCGTCCGACGCCGGCACGAAGTCCTCGGCGTCGAGCACGGCGCGGTGGAACGGCACGACGGTCGGGATGCCCTGGATCTCGAGCTCGCGCAGCGCCCGCCGCGCACGCTGCGCGGCCTGCGTCCGGTCGGCCCCCGTGACGATCAGCTTCGCGATCATCGAGTCGAACGCGCCGGAGACGGCGTCGCCCTCGACGACGCCCGTGTCGACGCGCACTCCCGGGCCCGTGGGCCAGCGCAGCGTCGAGACGGTGCCCGGCGCCGGCAGGAAGCCGGCGGCCGGGTCCTCGCCGTTGATGCGGAACTCGAACGAGTGGCCCCGCACCTGCGCGGCGTCGTAGCCGAGCGGCTCGCCCGCGGCGATGCGCAGCTGCTCGCGGACCAGGTCGATGCCGGTGACCTCCTCGGTCACCGGGTGCTCGACCTGCAGGCGGGTGTTCACCTCGAGGAATGACAGCGTGCCGTCCACGCCGACGAGGAACTCGCACGTGCCCGCCCCGACGTACCCGGCCTCGCGCAGGATCGCCTTCGACGCGCGGTCGAGCTCGGCCTCCTGTGCCGCGGTGAGGAAGGGCGCCGGGGCCTCTTCGACCAGCTTCTGGTGCCGGCGCTGCAGCGAGCAGTCGCGGGTGGAGACCACCACGACGTTCCCGTGCGCGTCCGCGAGGCACTGCGTCTCCACGTGCCGCGGCCGGTCGAGGTACCGCTCGACGAAGCACTCGCCGCGCCCGAACGCCGCCGTGGCCTCGCGCACCGCCGACTCGTACAGCTCGTCGATCTCGTCGGCGCTGCGGGCGACCTTGAGGCCGCGGCCGCCACCGCCGAAGGCCGCCTTGATCGCGACCGGGAGCCCGTGATCGGCCGCGAAGGCGTGCACCTCCACTGCGCCCGTCACCGGGTCGGGGGTGCCCGGGACGAGCGGGGCGCCGGCGGCATGCGCGATGTGCCGCGCGCTCACCTTGTCGCCCAGCGCCTCGATGGCGGCGGGCGGCGGGCCCACCCACACCAGGCCCGCGTCGATGACGGCCTGGGCGAACCGCGCGTCCTCGGACAGGAAGCCGTACCCCGGGTGCACCGCGTCGGCGCCGGAGCGCCGCGCGACGTCGAGGAGCTTGTCGACGTCGAGGTAGGTCTCGGCGGCGCGCTGACCGTGCAGCGCGAACGCCTCGTCGGCGAGCCGCACGTGCAGCGAGTCCCGGTCGGGGTCGGCGTAGACGGCGACGGAGGCGAGGCCGGCGTCGGCGCACGCGCGGGCGATGCGGACGGCGATCTCACCGCGGTTGGCGACGAGGACCTTGCTGATGGTGGGCACGGCTCACGGTAACGCCTGCGTCTCGCGGCTCCGGCACTCGCGACGCCCCCTCGCCGAAGTCTGTGCCCGGTGCCAACGCCGTTCGGGGCCGTTTGGAGGGATCCGACATGGACCGTGCCGGTTGAGCCTGTCGGAAGGGCCTGTGGTTGAGGGTTTCGACAGGCTCAACCCGCGACGACAGGCTCAACCCGCGTCGACAGGCTCAATCCGCGTCGACAGGCTCAACCCGCGTCGACAGGCTCAACCCGCGTCGACAGGCTCAACCCGCGTCGCGCAGTGCGCGCCAGGGGACGTCGAGCTCGCCGAGCAGCTCGCGCAGCAGCGGCAGGCTCAAGCCCACGACGCCGTGGTGGTCACCCTCGATCCGCTCGACGTACGGGCCGCCGAGGCCGTCGATCGTGAACGCGCCCGCGACGTGCAGCGGCTCGCCCGTGGCCACGTAGGCGTCGATCTCCGCGTCGTCGACGTCGGCGAAGTGCACCGTGGTGGACGACGTCGCGCCGAGGGTCGCGCCGGTGCCACCGTCGTCGGCTTCGCGGGCGTCCACGAGCCAGTGCCCGGAGTGCAGCACCGCCGCCCGCCCGCGCATCGCCCGCCAGCGGGCGCGTGCCTCGTCGGCGTCGGCGGGCTTGCCCACGACCTCGCCGTCGATCTCCAGCATGGAGTCGCAGCCGACGACGAGCGCGGAGACGCCGCTCTCCTCGACCTGGCGCGTCACCGCCTCGGCCTTGGCCTGGGCCAGCGCGAGCACGGCGTCGACCGGCTCGAGCGGGGTGCCGAGCGCGGCGGCTCGTTCGCGGGCGCCCGCGAGGACGGCGGGCTCGTCGACGTCGGACACCACGACGGTGGGAGTCACGCCCGCGGCGGCGAGGGTCGCGAGACGGGCGGGGGACCTCGAGCCGAGGACCAGGTGGACGGACGGGTGGACGGACGCGGGGTCTGACGTGTGCGGCACGGTCCGAACCCTAGCCACCGTGCAGCAGCAGCGTCGCGACGACGAGCACCACGGGGGAGGCGAGCGTCGTGACGAGGATGGTGTCGCGCGCCAGCAGCTCGGCGGTACGGAAGCGGGCCGCGTAGTTGTACACGTTCTGCGCGGTCGGCAGCGCGGCGAGCGTCACGGCCGTCACGACGCCCGCCTGGTCCAGCCCCGCGGCGTACCGGGCGAGGACGAAGGCCAGCACCGGCATCGCCACGGCCTTGAGGACGGCGGCCACCAGGGCGGCGCGCCGGGAGGTGCCCGGGGCCAGCGGACGCGACCCGTGCAGCGACATCCCGAACGCAAGCAGGATCATCGGGATCGCCGCGCCGCCGAGGATCTCCAGCGGAGCCATCACCACGTCCGGCGGCGTCCAGCCGGCGAGCGAGACCACCGCGCCCGCGAGGGAGCCCAGGATGATCGGGTTGCGCACCGGCTGGGCCAGCACGAACCGCACCGAGACCTTGCCCGTGGTCAGGGCGTCCAGCAGGAGCAGGACCACCGGAGCGAGCACCAGCAGCTGCAGCAGGATGACCGGCACCACGACGGTCGGGTCGTCGAGCACGTACACCGCCACCGGCAGGCCGATGTTGTTCGCGTTGACGTACCCCGCCCCGGCCGCGCCGACCGTCGCCTCCGCTGCCGGGCGCCGCAGCCACAGGGCGTTGACGACGACGAACAGGGCGGCCGTCCCGACGGCCGCCCCGGCCTGCACCAGCAGCGGCGCCTGGAACAGCTCGGTCACGTCGGCGCGGGCGACGACGGTGAACAGCAGCGCGGGGCTGGCCACGAAGAACCCGATGCGGTTGAGGGTCGCGCGGGCGTCGGGGCCGCCGAGCCGCAGCCGCGCGGCGAGGTAGCCGACCGCGACGACGACCCCGATGATCGCGAAGCCGGTGAGGATCCCGCTCATGCTGCGTGCACGCCCGGCCGGCCGCCCCCCGACCCGGGCGTGCCTCCGGTCACCGCGCTCAGACCAGCGCCCCGCGCAGCACGTCCAGACCCACGGACCCGAGGGAGAGCGCGCGGGCGTGGAAGGCCTTGAGGTCGAAGTCCTCGCCGCCCGCCTGCGCGGCCGACCGGGCGTCGTCGCGCGCCTGCTCCCACAGCCGCTGGCCCACCTTGTACGACGGCGCCTGACCGGGCCAGCCGAGGTACCGGTTGAGCTCGAAGCGCACGAACGACTCCGGCATGTTGACGTTCGCCAGCAGGAACGGCCACGCCTTCGTCGCGTCCCACACGCCGCCGCCCCACTCCTCGGGTGCCCGCTTGCCGAGGTGCACGCCGATGTCGAGGACGACGCGCGCGGCGCGCATCCGCTGCGCGTCGAGCATGCCGAACCGGTCGCCCGGGTCGTCGAGGTAGCCGAGGTCGGCCATGAGCCGCTCGGCGTACAGGGCCCAGCCCTCGCCGTGCCCGGAGACCCAGCACATGAGCCGGCGCCAGGAGTTGAGGGTGTCGCGGGCGACGACCGCGGCCGCGCACTGCAGGTGGTGGCCCGGGACGCCCTCGTGGTAGACCGTCGTCTTCTCGCGCCAGGTGTTGAACTCGGTGACGTCCGCGGGCACGGACCACCACATGCGGCCCGGGCGGGAGAAGTCGTCGCTCGGCGGGGTGTAGTAGATGCCGCCGGTCTGCGTGGGGGCGATGCGGCACTCGATCGTGCGCACCGGCCCGGCGATGTCGAAGTGCGTGCCGCCCAGGTCGGTGATCGCCGCCTCGGCGGTCTCCTGCATCCAGCGGCGCAGCGCGTCGGTGCCGTGCAGCGTGCGGGCCGGGTCGGCGTCCAGCGCGGCGACCGCGTCGGCGACGCTCGCGCCCGGGCCCGCGATCTGGCGGGCGACGGCCTCCTGCTCCGCGACGATCCGCGCGAGCTCGTCAAGCCCCCACTCGTACGTCTCGTCGAGGTCCACCTCGGCGCCGAGGAACTCGCGCGAGAAGAGCGCGTACCGCTCCCGCCCAACGGCGTCCCGCTCGGGTGCGCGGGGAGCCAGGTCGCGCTCCAGGAAGTCGGCGAGCCGCGCGTACGCCGAGCGCGCGGCGTCGGAGCCGCGCTCCAGCTCGGCGCGCACCAGGCTGCACGCGGACGACTCGTCGAGGACGGCCTCGGCGTCCTCGCTGCGGGCGAGGCCGCGGAAGAAGGAGTCCTCGCCGGCGAGCTCCCGCGCCTGGGCGACGCCCTCGCGGACCTGGCGGACCGCCGCGACGTTGCCGCGTCGTGCCGCCTCCGTGAGCGAGGCGATGTAGCCCTCCACGGCCTCCGGGATCGCGGTGAGGCGCGACGCCACGTTCTCCCACGCCTCGACCGAGCCGGTCGGCATGAGGTCGAAGACGTCGCGCAGCTGCTGCACCGGCGACTCGATGTTGTTGAGGCTGGCGAGCGGCTCGCCGGCCTCGTGCAGCTCCAGCGCGAGGCCCAGCCGCTCGCGCATCGCGGCCAGCGTGACGCGGTCGACGTCGTCCACCGGGCCGCGCCCGTCGCGCTCCAGCGCGTCGAGCTCGCGCAGCGTCGCGTGGTCGGCCGCCGCGCGTTCCTCGTGCCCGGCGGGGGACAGGTCCGTCATGCGGTGGTCGTACCCCGGGACGCCGATCGCGGTCGCCGTCATCGGGTCGAGGTCGGCGGCGCGCAGGACGTAGGCGTCGGCGACGGCGTCGATGGCGGTGGGCGTGCGGGGCGCGGCGAGGTCGTCACGTGCGGTGTGCTGAGTCACACGCCGCAGCGTAGACCCCGGGTCGGGAACCGGTCAGACCGGCGGCGGCGTGCGGTCGTCGTACCGCTCGACACGGTGGCTGGTGTGCGCGCGCTGGCGGTTCTGGACGAGCCCGAGAACCAGGGCGAGGATGCCGGCGCCGATGCAGATGTAGCCGACGATGTTGAGGTCGACGACCTCCCACGCGTCCGGAGCGATCGCGAACGCAAGGATGGCGCCGACGACGATGAGGAAGATGCCCAGTCCGATACCCACGGTCGTGCCTCCGTCCGGAGGCGTACGGTCGCGCCTCCTTCTTCGATCCTCACCACCCGGTCGGATGCTCGCAGGTCGCGCGAGCTCGCGAGACGGCCGCGCCGGGGTCCGCCGGAGTCGCTAGCCTCGTCCTCCGTGCACGACGACGTGAAGAACCCAGACCCGCGACCGCTGCGCGTGGTCGTCGCCCCCGACTCGTTCAAGGGCTCCGCGAGCGCCACGCAGGTGGCGCACGCGCTGGCCGCCGGCGCCCGGTCGGCCCTGGGCGAGGCCGCCACGATCCGCGCGATCCCGTTCGCCGACGGCGGCGAGGGGACGCTCGACGCGGTGCTCGACGCCTGGGGCGTCGTGCCCGGCACGGCCGCCACGACCGACGCGCTGGGGCGTGCCGTGACCGCCCGGTACGGCGTCTCGCCCGACGGCCGCACCGTCCTCGTCGAGGCGGCCGAGGCCTACGGCCTGCCGCTCGTCGCCGACGGCCTGCGGCCGCTGGAGGCCACCAGCCACGGCGTCGGCACCCTCGTGCTCGCGGCCCTGGACGGCGCGCCGACGGCCGAGGAGGTGGTGCTCTTCGTCGGTGGCTCGGCCACGACCGACGGCGGCGCGGGCCTCCTCGAGGCGCTGGGTGCGCGGTTCCTCGACGGCGCGGGCTCGCCGGTGCCGCCGGGCGGCGGGGGCCTGCGCGAGCTGGCCCGCGTCGACGCCTCCAGGCTGCACACCCGAGCCCGCGACCTGCGCTGGCGCATCGCGTGCGACGTCGACAACCCGCTGCTCGGCGCGCGCGGCGCCGCCGCCGTCTTCGGGCCGCAGAAGGGTGCGACATCCGGCGACGTGGCGGCGCTGGAGGCGGGCCTCGCCCGGTTCGCCGACGCGCTGGCCGCCGCCACCGGCAGCGACGTGCGCGACCTGCCCGGGGCGGGGGCCTCCGGCGGCCTGCCGGCCGGGCTGTCCGCCGTCCTCGGCGCCGAGCTGGTGCCCGGCGGCATCCTCGTCGCGGAGGCCGTCGGCCTCGACGCGGCGCTCGCGGACGTCGACCTGGTGCTCACCGGGGAGGGCCGGCTCGACGAGCAGTCGCTGCACGGCAAGGTGGTCGACACCGTCGTGCGGCTCGCCGGGCCGGGTGCGATCGTCGTCGTCGTGGCCGGCGGGGTCGAGCTCAGCCCCGCTCAGGTCGCGGCCGCCGGCATCGCCGCCGCGTTCTCCATCGCCCCCGGCCCGCGGACGCTCGCGGAGCTGAGCCGGGACGCCCTGGTCGAGCTGGAGCACACCGCGGCCCACGCCTGCCGGCTGGTCGCCGCGGCCCGCGGCTGACGGTCAGCGGCCCTTCGCCCGGCGGCGCACCGCGTCGGCCCAGTCGCGCTGGTAGCGCACGACGACGGTGTCGGTACCCGGCGCCCACCACACGGCGACGGGGTCGCCGTCGCGCGGCGGCTCGGGCGCGTCGTCGTCGCGGGCGGCCAACATCATCGAGAACGTGTCCTCGGCGGTGCCGTCGTCGGTCGGGTACGTGACGAGGCCGGAGACCAGCCGCCCGGAGGCGGTGGAGCGCTCGCGGACGAGCACCGACCCGGTGACCGACCGGGCGCCGGTGCCGAAGGCGGCCGCGGCGCGGGCCTCGGCGGCGGAGCGCTGGTCGTCGCGATAGCGCACCAGCGCGGCGACGGCGGTGACCATGAGGGCGGCGAGCATGCCCATGAACAGCCACAGCTCCACCTCGCCGGACGGGTCGTCCAGCGTCCGCCGCGCGACGTACAGGCCCGCGGCCGCGACGAGAGCCGGCGCCCAGAGCCACCGACGCACCCAGCCGGGCCGGGCGGGGGTGGGGAGCTCGCCGAGCGGGGCCTCGACGTCGTCCGCGCGGTCGACCTGCTGCCAGAGGACGCTCACGAGTGCAGGCTCCAGCGCCACGCGTCCGCGTGGTGCCGCCCCCACCGGCCGCCGAAGCTCTTCGCCGTGACGCCCGCGCCGTTGCCGCGCACCGTGCGGGCGCGGTTGGTCCACTCCTCGACGGGCGCGTCGTCGTCGGGCAGCCCGCCCGCGGAGGCCACGGCGGCCAGCCCGGCCACCAGCGCGGCCACCTCGACGTCGTCGGGCTCGCCGCGCACCACGCGCACCTCGGGGCTCACCGGTCCTCCTGCTGGTCGGTCGGGCCGTCGTCGTCGGTGCCCGAGAGGTCGTCGAAGCCGTCGTCCTCGTCCGCGTCGTCGCCGAAGTCGACGGCCGCGCCGCGCGACGTCGCCCACTCGGCGACCTCGTAGCCGCCGTCGAACAGGCGCTGGGCCACGTCCGTGCCCGCCTCGTCGAGCAGCTCGATCACGCCGTCGAGCGTCATGCTGGCGCCGGGCACCGGGTCGGCGACGACGAACCCGAGGTAGAAGACCTCCGCCGGCACCGCGCCCTCGGGGGCGTCGTGCGCGTCCTCGGGCTCCTCGCCCTCCTGCGGCTCCCAGACCGAGCTCGTGAGGTCCGGGTGCATGCCCAGGGAGTCGTGCAGCGCGTCGAAGACGGCGGCGTTGAGCTGCCCGACGCGGTTCTCCAGCGCGAGCACCCGCGGGTCCTCGTCCGCCTCGGCCGCGCCGAACTCGGCGCGCACGCCGACCGCGGTCTGCACGTACTGGTGCAGCGCCTCGGCCAGCGCGTCGACGGCACGGTGCATCGGCTCCGGTTCGACCGACCCGAGCGGGGCAGGTCCGTGGGTGGCGTCCTCGTGGCTCATCGGGTCATTCTCTCCCTCAGTTCCTGAGCCTGTCGAAGGGCCGCGGGTCTCGACCCTCCCACGGGCTTAGGAGGGCTCAGGGGGGCGCAGGCTCGGCCGGCGGCCGTCACAGGGGGATGTTGCCGTGCTTCTTCGGGGGCAGGCTCGCCCGCTTGCTGCGCAGCGCCCGCAGCGCGCGCACGACCTGCACGCGCGTCTCCGAGGGGCGGATGACGGCGTCCACGTACCCCCGCTCGGCGGCGTCCCACGGGTTGACGATGGCCTCGGTGTACTCGTCGGTCAGCCGCTGGCGCTCTGCCTCGACGTCGCCGCCGGAGTCCGCGACCTCCTTGAGCGCCGAGCGCTGCAGGATGTTCACTGCGCCGCTCGCGCCCATGACCGCGACCTGCGCCGTCGGCCACGCGAGGTTGACGTCGGCGCCGAGCTGCTTGGAGCCCATGACGATGTAGGCGCCGCCGTACGCCTTGCGCGTGATGACCGTGACCAGCGGGACGGTCGCCTCGGCGTACGCGTAGATGAGCTTGGCGCCGCGGCGGATGATGCCCTGGTGCTCCTGGCCGACGCCGGGCAGGAAGCCGGGCACGTCGACGAACGTCAGCACGGGGAGGTTGAAGGCGTCGCAGGTGCGCACGAACCGCGCCGCCTTCTCGGCGGCGTCGATGTCGAGGGTGCCCGCCATCGACAGCGGCTGGTTGGCGACGACGCCCACCGACCGCCCCTCGACGTGCCCGAAGCCCACCATGACGTTCTGCGCGAACAGCGGCTGTACCTCGAGGAACGACTCGGGGTCGAGCACCGCCTCGACGACCGCGCGCATGTCGTACGGCTGGTTGTCGCTGTCTGGGACGATGGCGTCGAGCGCCTCGTCGTCGGCGGTCACCTCGAGCGGCAGGTCGTCCTCGGGCGGGAACGACGGCGCGTCGCCGAGGTTGTTCTGCGGCAGGTAGCCGATGAGGTGCCGCACGTAGTCGATGGCGTCGTCCTCGTCGGCGCCCAGGTAGTGCGCGACGCCGGACGTGCTGTTGTGGGTGCGCGCGCCGCCGAGCGTCTCGAAGTCGACGTCCTCGCCGGTGACGGTGCGGATCACGTCCGGGCCGGTGATGAACATGTTCGACGTGCCGTCGGCCATGACGATGAAGTCCGTCAGGGCGGGGGAGTACACGGCGCCGCCCGCGCTGGGCCCCAGGATCAGCGAGATCTGCGGGATCACGCCCGACGCCGCGACGTTGCGCCGGAACATCTCCGCGAACTGGGTGAGCGCCGCGACGCCCTCCTGGATGCGCGCGCCGCCGCCGTCGGAGATGCCGATGATCGGCACCCCGGTGCGCAGCGCGAGGTCCTGGACCTTCGCGATCTTCTGCCCGTGCACCTCGCCGAGCGACCCGCCGAAGACGGTGAAGTCCTGGCTGAACACGCACACCTGGCGGCCGTCGACCGTGCCGTGGCCGACCACGACGCCGTCGCCCGCGACCCGTCGCTTGTCGAGCCCGAAGTTGCGGCTGCGGTGCTTGGCGAGCGCGTCGAGCTCGACGAAGCTGCCGTCGTCGAGCAGGGCCTCGATCCGCTCGCGCGCCGTCTTCTTGCCGCGCGCGTGCTGCCGGGACCGGGCGTTCTCCTCGGCCTGCGTCGTGGCCTCGGCCCGGCGCCGCTCGAGGTCGGCGAGCTTGGCGGCGGTGCCGGCGAGCCGGGTCGGCTCGAGGGCGTCGGTCGGGGCCGTGGTCGCGTCGTTCACCCGATCGACCCTAGATGGTGGGATGCCACCGATCGATGGGCGACAGGCCGCCGCCGGGCGCCGAAGTCTTGGAGGTTCCCCACAACTGCGCTGCCTTCGGTCCGCGTGCGGGCCGCCGTGCGGGAGGATCGGGGGGTGGACCGATCCCCGCTCGACGTCGCCACGTTGCGCCGTGCGCTCCTCGCGCCGGCCGGTCCGCTGGGCCGGCTCGACGTCGTGGGCGCGTCGCCGTCGACGAACACCGCGCTCGTCGATGCCGCCCGCCGCGACCCTGAGGCCTGGCCGGCGCCCGCGCTCCTGGTCGCCGAGCACCAGGTCGCGGGCCGCGGTCGCGCCGGCCGGTCGTGGGAGACGCCGCCGCGGGCCGCGCTCACGGCCTCGGTGCTGCTGCGGCCCGACGTGCCGGCCGGAGCGCTCGGCTGGCTGCCGCTGCTCGCCGGCGTCGCCGTCGTCCGCGCCCTGGATCCGCTGCTGGGGCCGGTCGGCGTCGAGGCGTGCCTCAAGTGGCCCAACGACGTGCTGCTGCCCGCCGCCGGGGCCGTGCCCGGGTTCGGCGCGTACCGCAAGGTGGCGGGGATCCTCGCCGAGGTCGTGCCGCACGTCCCGCGGGCGACGGCGCCCGACGGCTCGCCGGCCGTGCGCCCGTCCGTCGTCGTCGGCGTGGGGCTCAACGTCTCGCAGGCGGCCGCCGAGCTCCCGGTGCCCACCGCGACGTCGCTCGCGCTCGCGGGCGGCGCGCGGGCAGGCCAGACGGGCGACGACCGCACCGCGCTGCTCGCGGCGCTGGTCGGGGAGCTGGTGGCCGCCGTCGGGCGCCTCGAGGCCGCCGGCGGCGACGCGGCGGCGGCCGGGCTGGCGGGCGAGTACGCGGCCCGCTCGGCGACCCTCGGCACGCGGGTGCGGGCGGAGCTGGCGGGCGGGTCCGGGGTGGTCGAGGGCGAGGCGGTGCGGGTCGCGTGCGACGGGTCGCTGGTCGTCGCGGCGCCCGGCGGCGAGCGCGTCGTCACGGCGGGCGACGTGCACCACCTGCGGGCGACGGGCTCCCAGCCGCCGCCCAGGTGACGCGCACTACAGTTGTCGCGTGACGAGCGACACCACCACCGGGAACCCCACCGACGACGGCGCGCCGGAGGTGCCGGGCGCTCCGTCGGCGGGGCCGGGGGGCGTCCGTCCGGGCGACACGGCCGCCCGGCTCGACGAGGAGATCCTGGGCGGCCCGCGGCGGTACTCGCTGACGGACCTCGTGACCGGGACCGGCCTGTCCCGCGAGTTCATCGAGAACTACTGGCGCTGGCTCGGCCTGCCCGTCACCCACCCCACGGAGGTGTGGTTCACCGACGCGGACATGCTGGCGCTGCGCGAGATCGGCCGGCTCGTCGACACCGAGCAGCTCGACGAGCAGGCTCAGATGACGTTCATCCGTTCCCTGGGGCACACCACCGACCGGCTCGCGCTCTGGCACGTCGAGGCGCTCGTCGAGCTGATCCAGCGCCGGCACGGCCTGGACGACGTGAGCGCGCGGCTCGCGGCCCTGGACCGCGTGCCGGAGCTCGCGGACCTGATGTCGCGGCAGCTCGAGCACGCCTGGCGGCGCCAGCTCGCCGCGCTCACGGGGCGCCTCGCCACGGAGTTCGGCGGCGCCCACGGCGCCGCGGCCGCCGGCGCCGTGGACGAGCTGCCGCTGCGCCGGGCCGTCGGCTTCGCCGACATCGTCTCGTTCACCAAGCGCACGGCCGGCCTGGGCTCCCAGGAGCTGGCCGAGTTCGTGCAGCTCTTCGAGTCCCGGGCACGTGACGTCATCACCGAGGCGGGCGGCCGCGTGGTCAAGACCATCGGCGACGCCGTGCTGTTCGTCGCCGACGACGTGACGACGGGCGCCGAGGTCGCCCTCGGCCTGGCCGCGCCGCATGCCGCCGACGACGAGATCCCCGTGCGCGTGGGCTTCGTCTGGGGCCGCGTGCTGTCGCGGTTCGGCGACGTCTTCGGCCCCGACGTGAACCTCGCGTCGCGGATCACGGAGCTGGCCGAGCCGACGTCGGTGCTGGTCGACCCGCCGACTGCCAAGCTGCTCGCGTCGTCGGCCCGCTACGCCCTCACGGCGCAGGCGCCCCAGGAGGTCCAGGGGATCGGGGAGATCACCCCGGTGCGGCTGCAGCGGGCGTACACCGGGGGCTGACCGTCCCTCAGGCCCCGCCCGTGGCGACCACGTCCGGGTCCCGCGGGTCGGGGTCGGGCTCGATGAGCGAGGGCCGGTTGTTCTGCACCGAGCCGACCGCGTCGCCGACGGGGACCGTGGCCATGCCGACCTGCGGGCCGGTGACGACGGCCATCGCCTCGTCGGCCCCGACGGCCGGATCGAGCCAGGCGTCCCAGGCGGCGCGGGGGAGGACCACCGGCATCCGGTCGTGGATGCGCTCGAGGTCGTCGGACGCCGCGGTGGTGATCACCGTGGCCGAGACGAGCCACCGGTCGGGGTCGTCGTCGGCCTTGGACCGGTCGCGCCAGAACTCGTACAGGCCCGCGAGCGCCGCGACGTCGCCGTCGTCCGGGTGGATCCAGTACGGCTGCTTCGGCACCTTCGCCTTCGCGGGGGCTCCCGGCGGCAGCTCGAGCTTGCGCCACTCGAAGTAGCCGTCGGCCGGCAGCAGGCACCGCCGGACGCCGAGCGGCTTGGCGAACGCCGACTTCTCCAGGAGCGACTCCGACCGCGCGTTGATCATCCGCGCCCCGACGCCCGGGTCCTTCGCCCACGACGGGACGAGGCCCCAGCGCGCGACCCGCAGCGAGCGCGTGATCTCGCCGGTGTTCTTCCCGTCGATGCGCCGCGGCCGCTCCACCACGATCCGCACGGGGTCCGTGGGGGCGACGTTCCACGACGGCGGCAGCAGGCGCGCGTCGTCGGCGATGTCGGCGACGGCGAGGTCGTCGGCGAGGTCCTGGGCGTCGCGGAACGACGCGTAGCGGCCGCACATGGGTCCATCGTCGCGCACGCCGCCGACAGCGGGCCAGGCGTGCAGGGTGAGAGGGCTCACCACGTGGCCCCGGAGATTTCCCGTGCCTCGGTCGTATCGTTTCGATAGGATGGCGGCCATGCCCGCCGACTCTCCCGCGACACCCGTGCGCGCCCGTTCGCCGTACCGCTGGGTGCTCATGCTCGGGGCGCTCGCCGCGCTGCCCGCCTTCACCGTCGACATGTACCTGCCGTCCCTGCCGGAGGTGGCGGCGGACCTCGGCTCCACCGCCTCGTTCGCCCAGCTCTCCGTCTCCGTCATGCTCATCGGCGGCGCCGCGGGGCAGCTCGTCATCGGCCCGCTGTCCGACCGCTACGGTCGCCGCGCCCCGCTGCTGTGGGGCCTGGGCCTGCACGTCGTCACCTCGCTGCTGTGCGCGTTCGCCCCCAACATGACCGTCCTCATCGGGCTGCGCCTGCTGCAGGGCTTCTTCAACGCGGCGTGCGGCGTGGCCGCGATGGCGGTGGTGCGCGACCGCTTCGTCGGCTCCGAGGCGGCCCGCATCCTGTCCCGCCTCATGCTCGTCATCGGCGTCGCGCCGATGCTCGCGCCGACGTTCGGGTCCGCCGTCGCCGCGGCGGCCGGATGGCGGTGGGTCTTCGCGGTGCTCGCCCTCGCGGGCGTCGCGATGGCGGTCGTCGTGTGGCGGCTCATGCCCGAGACGCTGCCCGAGCCCCGGCGGCAGCGGGGCGGCATGAGCAGCGTCTTCGCCGGGTACCGGGTGCTCCTGCGCGACCGGCGCTTCATGGCGCTCGCGGTCATCCCCGGCCTCGGCCAGGCCGTGCTCATGAGCTACGTCGTCGGTTCGCCGTTCGTGTTCCAGGAGGGCTACGGGCTCTCCCACTCGCAGTTCGCCCTGCTCTTCGCGCTCAACGGCCTCGGGCTGGTGGTCTCGGCCCAGATCAACGCCGCGCTGGTCCGGCGGGTGGCGCCCATCCGCCTGCTGCGCGCCGCCCTGGCGATCCAGGGGGTGTTCGCGGTCGGGCTGCTCGTCGTCGCACTCACGGAGGCCGGCGGGCTGATCGGCCTGCTGGTCCTGCTGTGGATCGTGCTCGCCTTCCAGGGCCTCATCCCCGCGAACGCGTCCGCCATCGCGCTGTCCCGGCACGGCGAGCGGGCGGGCACCGCCGCCGCCGTCATCGGGGCGGTGCAGTCGGGCATCGCCGGCGTGGTCTCGCCGCTGGTCGGCGTCCTCGGCGGCGGATCCGTCGCGATGGCGTCCGTCATGCTGGCCGCCCTGTGCTGCGCCCTGCTGGTGCTCGCCCTCGCCACCCCGGCCTACCGTCGCGACGGCTGGGTGGAGCTCGCGCACTGAGGACGGCGTCGCCGTTCACCCAGCCGACGCCGGGACGCCACGCTCAGTTCTTGCGAGCGTCGCCGGGCCTCGGTGGGATCGGTCCATGAGACGCTCACCGCTGCTCCGCACCGCCGCGGCCGGTACCGCCGCGGCCCTCCTGCTCACCACCGCGGGCTCGGCCGCCGCCGTCGCCGGCGGGCGGCCGGGCGACCGGCACGACCCCGGCCCGCAGGCCGGGAGCTCCTGGCACCTGGAGCCCACCCTCGAGGGGCGGGCGACCCTGTCCGCCGACTTCCTCGCCGAGGGGCCGGCGTCGGGCGCGCAGGCGTCCGCCGCCAACGGGCGCCAGGGCCCGTGGGACGGGCAGGTGATCCCCGGCTTCTCGGCCATGATCGACAACGGCGACGGCACGTTCTGGGCCCAGCCTGACAACGGGTTCGGGTCGAAGGGCAACTCCGCCGACTTCCTGCTGCGCAGCTACCTCGTGGAGCCGGACTGGGACACCGGCGGGGGTCGCGACGGCTCGGGCGAGATCGAGGTCCTCGACCACGTCTCGTACGACGACGCGAACGACGTCCTGGACTTCGACATCGTCCACGAGGGCTCGGACGAGCGGCTGCTCACCGGCGCCGACTTCGACATCGAGTCCGTGGTCCGGGCCGACGACGGCACGCTCTGGGTGGGCGAGGAGTTCGGCCCGTTCCTGCTGCACTTCGACGCCGAGGGGACGCTGCTCGAGAAGCCGTTCCCGCTGCCGGGCGGGCTGAAGTCCCCGCAGAACCCGTATCTCGACGACGGCGAGGAGCCGACGGTGCGCGCGAGCCGCGGCTTCGAGGCGATGGCACCCGCCCGCGGCGGCCGCTACCTGTACCCCGTGCTCGAGGGCGCGCTGCCGGGCGACGACGACCAGCGCCGCCGCGTGATCCGCGAGTTCGACACCCGCCGCGGCGAGTACACCGGCCGCACCTGGGACTACCAGGCGGACCAGGAGGGCAACGTCCTCGGCGACGCCTTCGCCGTCGGGAAGGACTCGTTCTGGATCGTGGAGCGGGACGACCTCGAGGGTCCGGCGTCGGTCACGAAGCGCGTCTACGAGATCGACCTGAGCGAGACGGACAGGGACACCCCCCGCGGTGAGGGGTACGTGCGCAAGGAGCTCGTGCTCGACGCGCTGCGGGTCGAGAACCCGCGCGGCATCGACGCGGGCGAGGGGTACGGCCTCGGCGAGACCTACGCCCTGCCGGTGCAGTCGTTCGAGACGGTGCTGCGGCTGCGCGACGGTCGCATCCTCGTCGGGAACGACAACAACTACCCGGGCAACGCGGCGCGCAACCCCGGGACGCCGGACGACACCGAGATGGTCGTCATCGACCTGGAGCGCGAGCGCACCCGCGACGACGGCATCACCGTCGTCGGGCACCGCGGCGCCTCCGGGTACCGGCCCGAGCACACGCTCGCCGCCTACGAGCAGGCCATCCTGCAGTGTGCCGACTACATCGAGCCCGACGTCGTGCCCACGTCCGACGGCGTGCTCGTGGCCCGGCACGAGAACGAGATCAGCGGCACGACCGACGTCGCGGACCACACCGAGTTCGCCGACCGCCGCACCACGAAGACGATCGACGGCACGGCGGTGACCGGCTGGTTCACCGAGGACTTCACGCTCGCCGAGCTGCGCACGCTGCGCGCGGTCGAGCGGCTGCCGCAGGTGCGGCCCGGCAACACCGCGTTCGACGGGCTCTACCAGGTCCCGACCCTCGACGAGGTGCTCGACCTCGCCCGGCACTCGGAGACCTGCGACGGCGAGCCCGTCGGCGTGTACCCCGAGACGAAGCACCCGACGTACTTCGACTCGGTGGGCCTGTCGCTCGAGGCGCCGCTCGTCGAGCAGCTCGACGCGAACGGCTTCGACTCGCGCCGCGACCCGGTGATCGTGCAGTCCTTCGAAACCGGCAACCTGCGCGAGCTCGACGACGCGACCGACGTGCGCCTCGCCCAGCTCGTCTCCTCCAGCGGCGCACCGTACGACCTGGTCGCCGCCGGCGACCCGCGCACGTACGCCGACCTGGTCACGCGCTCCGGGCTGCGAGAGATCGCGCGCTACGCCGACGGCGTCGGGCTGGAGAAGAACGTCATGATCCCGCGCGAGGCGGACGGCACGCTGGGCGAGCCCACCCCGGTGATCCGCGACGCGCACCGGACCGGCCTGGAGGTGCACGGCTGGACGTTCCGGGCGGAGAACCAGTTCCTGCCGGCGGAGTTCCGCTCGTCGGCCGATCCGGCCGCCCACGGCGACCTGGCCGGCGAGCTCGACGCGTTCCTCGACGCCGGGATGGACGGGGCCTTCTCCGACCACCCGGACGTCGCGGTCGCGGCGATCGAGGCGCGCCGCTGAACCCGTCGGTCGAGCCTGTCGAGACCCCGGCCCCGGCAGGCTCGACCAGCGGGTGAACTGGCCTCCCCTCGCGCGAACGCGCTGCTCACGGCCTAGGCTCGCGGTGTGCAGCGGACCCCACCGCGCCACGCGCACGCCCTCGTGACGCACGGCGTGATCCGGACGACCGCGCTCGTCGCCACCGGGCTGGTCGCCCTCGTCGGGGTGGCCGCGGTCGCGTCGTTCGTCGACCTGCGGTCCCAGATCGGGGTGTCCGACGTCGAGCCGCTGCTCGGCGACGACACCGACCGGCCGCCCGCGGTGGCGGCCGAGCAGGACCCGAGCGACCCGTTCGCGGGCAAGGCCCTCAACATCCTCGTCATGGGCACCGACTTCCGCGACGAGGCGAACGCCGAGATCGCGGGGGCGGGCGACGAGTTCCACTCCGACACGACGCTGCTGGTGCACGTCTCGGGCGACCGCAGCCGCATCGAGGCCGTGTCGATCCCGCGTGACTCCCTCGTCGACATCCCGTCGTGCAGGCTGCCGGGCGGGGGGCAGACGGCGGCGCAGCCCGGCGCCATGTTCAACACCGCCTTCACGCTCGGCGGCGGGGCCGACAAGGACGTCACCGGCGCTGCGGCCTGCACCATCCGCACCGTCGAGAGCCTCACGGACGTGCGCGTCACCGACCACGTCGTCGTCGAGATGACCGGGGTCATCGGGGTCGTCGACGCCATCGGTGGCGTGACGATGTGCCTGCCCGAGCCGGTCGTCGGGCGCAAGGTGGACCTCGACCTCGACAAGGGGAAGCAGAAGCTCGACGGGTACACGGCGATCAACTTCCTGCGTGCCCGCCAGGGCGAGGGCATGGGGCTGGAGATCGGCAGCGACCTCAAGCGCATCGAGCGGCAGCAGGCGTTCTTCGACGCGACGATGCGCGAGATCCTGTCGCAGAACGTCATCACCGACTCGCCGCGGCTGTACCGGATGGTGCGCGAGATCCTCGGCTCCATCTCGACCAGCCCTGACCTCGCCAGCCCGGCGGCGCTCGCCGGCCTCGCGTGGAGCGTGCGCGACCTCGAGCCGGGGCGGATCGTGTTCACGTCCGTGCCCGTCGTCGAGGCGCCGACCGACCCGAACCGCGTGGTCTGGACGTCCGAGGCCGACGAGATCTGGGAGCGGATCCGCGCCGACGAGGCGCCGCCCGGCAGCCCGGCCGTCCAGGCGGGCGAGAAGGGCCCCGCGTCCACCGGAGCGACCACGGTCGACGACGACGTCACGTCACCCGGCACGGACGACACGGGCGCCGTCGGCGGCGAGGACGGCGACGGCGGAGCCCGCGGAGGCGGCGGCGGCAAGGCCACGCCGAGCCCGTCGCTGCTCCCCGGCGTCTGCGCCTGACGCTCGCTGGTTGAGCCTGTCGAAACCACCGGCTCGGGTCTCGACGAGCTCGACCGGCGAGGGACGACCTCAGCGCTGCGGGAGCACCCGGGCGGCCTCGGCGACCAGGGCGTCCGAGACCCGGTCCAGCACGTCCGAGCGCAGCTTCCACTGCTGCAGGTAGATCGGGACGTCGACGACGGCGTCGTCGTCGAGCAGCAGCACGCCGCCGGGGTCCGACGGTGCGTCGTCCGGCCCGCCGTCGAGCAGCGCGAAGCGCCCCCCGGGCCCCGGCAGGGGGCCCCACATGCCCCACCCGAGGCCGCGCCGGATCGCGTCGACGTACTCGGACGTGCTGGGGACGTGGTGCCGGGGCGGGTCCGGGACCTGGGCCCCGGCGGCCGCAGCGCGCTCGCGCAGCCACGCGTCCTGCAGGTCGTCGGCGCGGTTGAACACGAGCATCGGGGCGCGGCCGAGGGCGTCGACCGTGGCGCCGTCCGGGAACCACCTCTCGATCACGGACCGCGCCGCCGCCGGCCGGTACCGGGTGACGCCGAGCGGCACCGACGTGCACCCCTGCACGGGCTCGCGCTGCGAGGTGATGGCGGCCATCACGACGCCCGCGGGGAGCAGGTCCACGGTGCGGTCCTGGTCCTCGCGGTACAGGTCGAAGCACACGCCCTCCACCCGCGCCAGCGCCGGGACGACCCACGTGGCCAGCGAGTCGGCGTTGACGGCGAGCGGGATGGTCACGGGGCGCCGGTCCGCCGCGTCGCCACCGCCGGCGTCGCCCGCCCCCGGGCCGAGCGCGCGGCTGGCCTCGGCGCCCAGCAGCTCCACCTGGCGGGCGAGCCGCAGCAGGGTGCGGCCGGGCTCGGTGGGCGCGACGGGACGGGTGCGACGCACCAGCACCGACCCGGCCGCGTTCTCCAGGGCGCGCACCCGCTGGCTCACGGCGGAGGGCGTGACGTGCAGGGCGTGGGCCGCGGCCTCGAAGGTGCCCTCGGTGATGACGGCGGCGAGCGCCTCGAGCTGTCGGGAGTCCCATCGCATGGGCCGAGCCTAGATGAGGCAGTGCTTCATCGGATGAAGAAACTGCAGATGGACTTCATCGCCGGGCGTGCCTACCGTCGAGGGGTGCTCACGTTCCTCGCCGGCCTCGGGTTCGGCCTGTCCCTCATCGTCGCCATCGGCGCGCAGAACGCCTTCGTGCTGCGCCAGGGCGTGCGACGCGAGCACGTGGGCGTCGTCGTGGCGGTGTGCGCGGCGTCCGACCTGGTCCTCTACTTCGCGGGCACGGCGGGGCTGGGCGCGCTCGTCGTGAGCCACCCCGCGGTGGTCGAGGTCGCGCGGTGGGCGGGCGCCGCGGTCGTGCTCGGCTACGGCGCGCTGGCCGCGCGGCGGGCATGGCGCGGCGACGAGTCCGGCCTGGCGGCGGCGTCCGACGGCGCGGTGGTCGACGCGGGCCGGCGGCTGCGCCCGGTGCTGCTCACGGCGCTCGCGCTCACCTGGCTCAACCCGCACGTGTACCTGGACACGATCGTGCTGCAGGGGTCGCTCGCGGCGTCGCACGGCGACCTGCGCTGGGCGTTCACGGCGGGCGCGGCCGTCTCCAGCGTCCTGTGGTTCGTCGCGCTGGGCTACGGCGCGCGGCTGCTCGCGCCCGTGCTGGCGCGCCCCGGCGCGTGGCGGGTCGTGGACGGCGTCGTCGCGGGGATCATGCTGGTCGTCGCGGTGACCCTGGTCGCGCCGGCCCTGTAGGCCGCCAGGCCGCCGGGCTACCGCGCGGGCTACCGCGCCAGGCGGGCGAGCCGCCCGACGGCGTCGCGCAGCACGTCCTCGCGCTTGACGAACGTGAACCGGACGCGCGAGCGGAGCGCGTCGGACGTCGCGGAGCCCGCGCGGCAGAACGCCGACACGGGGACGGCGACGACGCCCGCGAGCTCCGGCAGGCGGTAGCACAGGTCGTGGCCGTCGTCGAACCCGAGCCGGGCGCCGTCGGCGATGACGAAGTAGGTGCCCTGCGGGACGACGACGTCGAAGCCGGCGGCCGCCAGCCCGTCGCACAGCAGGTCGCGGCGGGACGCGAGCGAGGCGGCCAGGGCGCGCGGGGTCTCGTCGTCGGCCAGCGCGGCGGCGATCGCCGGCTGGAACGGCGCGCCCGAGCTGTAGCTGAGGAACTGCTTGACGGTGCGCACCGCCGTGACGAGGTGCGCGGGCCCGTGCACCCAGCCGACCTTCCACCCCGTGAGGCTGAACGTCTTCCCGCTGGAGGAGACGGTGAGCGTGCGGTCGGCCATGCCCGGCAGCGTGGCGAGCGGGACGTGCGCGGCGTCGTCGAAGACCAGGTGCTCGTACACCTCGTCGGTGAGGACGATCGCGTCGGCCTCGCGCGCGACGGCCGCGACCTGCTCGAGCTCGGCGCGGGTCAGCACGGTCCCCGTCGGGTTGTGTGGCGTGTTGACGACGATCATCCGCGTGCGGGGCGAGACGGCGGCGCGCAGGGCGTCGGCGTCCAGGCGCAGGTCGTCGGTGGTGAGTGGCACCGGGACGTGCGTGGCGCCGGACATCGCGACCGCCGCGGCGTGCGAATCGTAGAACGGCTCGAGCGTGATCACCTCGTCGCCGGGGCCGGCGAGGGCGAGGATCGACGCGGTCAGGGCCTCGGTGGCGCCCGTCGTGACCAGCACCTCGGTGTCCGGGTCGACGTCCAGGCCGTAGTGCCGGCGCTGGTGGTCGGCGACCGCGCGGCGCAGCTCGGGCACACCGTCGCCGGGGGCGTACTGGTTGCGGCCCGCGTCGATCGCGGCCTTCGCGGCCTCCTTGACGTAGCCCGGGCCGTCGACGTCGGGGAAGCCCTGGCCGAGGTTGATCGCGCCCGAGCGGACGGCGAGCGCCGTCATCTCGGCGAAGATCGTCTGCGCCACGGAGCCGTCGGGGGCGAGGAGGCCCGTCGCGCGGGCGACGTCGTGCCAGCGGCCGGGCGGGGGAGTCGTCGGCATGGGCCGACCCTAGCCGCACCGGCCTCGGGTCTCTCGGCGCGGTCGCGAGCCGGGCGACACGCCCGCCGGAGCGTGAGGTGCGTCACATCCTGTTCGTCGGCGTCGGCCGGACGAAACGGGCGGACGGAAGGCGCGGAACCGCGGGACCTGCGGGTTCGGACGGGCTCCGCGCGAACCCGGACGGGCGGCCCGACGCGGTTGTCCACAGGGTGGCGCCGCACGGTTGCCCGGGTCCCCTACTCTGGGCCGCCTTCGAGCAGGCCGCCGTGGCCGCACGACGAGAGGGAGATCAGTGCCGATCGAGACGTTGGCGACCCGCGACGCCACCGCCATCCTCGAGCACGAGGTGCGCGAGCTCGTCCGCCGCCGGGCGATCGACCCGGTCCGCGACCGGTCGGGCCTCGACCGGCTCGTCGCCGAGGCCGTCGCCGACTACTCCGACCGCGCCACCCTCGGCGTCGTCCCCGCGCTGCCCGACCCGCGCGACGCCGCCCGGTCCGTCACCGACGCCCTCGGGGGGCTGGGGCCGTTGCAGAAGTACCTCGACGACCCCGAGGTCGAAGAGGTCTGGATCAACAGCCCGGCCCAGGTCTTCGTGGCACGCCGCGGCGTGCCCGAGCTGACCACGACGATCCTCACGGACGCGCAGGTGCGCGACCTCGTCGAGCGCATGCTCAAGGCGTCCGGCCGCAGGCTCGACCTCAGCTCGCCCTTCGTGGACGCCTCGCTGCCGGGGGGAGAACGGCTGCACGTCGTCATCCCTGACATCACGCGCCGGCACTTCGCGGTCAACATCCGCAAGCACATCGTGCGGGCCAGCCACCTCGACCACCTGGTCCGGCTCGGCTCGCTCACGGCCCACGCGGCGGCCTTTCTCGACGCCGCCGTCCGCGCCGGCCTCAACGTGCTGGTCAGCGGGGCCACCCAGGCGGGCAAGACGACCATGCTCAACGCCCTGGCCGGCTCGATCCCGGTGGGGCAGCGGGTGATCTCCTGCGAGGAGGTCTTCGAGGTGCGGCTCGCGGCGCGCGACCACGTCGCGATGCAGTGCCGGCAGCCGAGCCTCGAGGGCACGGGCGAGATCCCGCTGCGCCGGCTGGTCAAGGAGGCGCTGCGGATGCGCCCTGACCGCATCGTCATCGGCGAGGTCCGGGAGGCCGAGAGCTTCGACATGCTCGTCGCGCTCAACGCCGGCATCCCGGGGATGTGCACCGTGCACGCCAACTCCGCCCGCGAGGCCGTCACCAAGATGTGCACGCTCCCGCTGCTCGCGGGGGAGAACGTCTCGGACCGGTTCGTGGTCCCCACCGTCGCGTCCGCGATCGACCTCGTCGTCCACCTCGACGTGGCGCCCGACGGGGCTCGGCAGGTCCGCGAGATCGTCGCGGTGACCGGCCGGGTCGAGGGCGACCGGGTCGAGACGGCGGGCCTGTTCCACCGGCTGCCGGCCGACGCCGGCGGTGACCTGGTGCGCGGCGACGGCTTCCCGCCCGGCGAGGAGCGGTTCGCCCGCGCGGGCGTCGACGTGCGGGCCCTGCTCGTCGGGGCGCGCTGATGGGCGTGGTCGTCGGCCTGCTGCTCGGGGCCGGCCTGCTGTGCGTCTGGCTGTCCTGCTGGGAGCCGGCCGCGCGGCGTGGGCGCCGCGGGGCCCGCGGCGCCGTCGTCCAGGACCTGCTCGTCCAGGCGGGCGCGCCTTCGGTCACGCCGCGGGCGCTGTGGTCGTTCAGCGCCGCGACCGGGGTCGTGGTGCTGCTGGCCGGCGTCGCGGTCACGCGGTCGCCCGCGATCGCCGTCTGCTTCGCGGTCATGGCGGCGCTCGCGCCCGAGGTGCTGGTGCGCGCCCGGGCACGCAAGCGGCGGCGGGACCTGCGGGAGGTCTGGCCGGAGGTCGTCGACCACCTGGCCTCCGGCGTGCGCGCGGGCCTGTCGCTGCCCGAGTCCGTGGCCCAGCTCGGCGAGCGGGGCCCGGCCGAGCTGCGCGAGCCGTTCGCCCGGTTCGCCGCCGACTACCGCGCGACCGGCCGGTTCGGCGAGTGCCTGGACCTGCTCAAGGCGCGGCTCGCCGACCCTGTGGCAGACCGCATCGTCGAGGCCCTGCGCCTCACCCGGGAGGTGGGCGGCACCGACCTCGGGCGCCTGCTGCGCACGCTCTCGTCGTTCCTGCGCGAGGACGCCCGCACGCGCGGCGAGCTCGAGGCCCGCCAGTCCTGGACCGTGAACGGGGCGCGGCTCGCCGCGGCGGGGCCGTGGGTTGTGCTGGCGTTCCTCGCGACCCGGCCCGAGACCGCGCAGGCCTACGACTCCGCCGCCGGGGTCGCGGTGCTCGCCGCCGGCGCCGTGGTCTCCCTGGTCGCGTACCGGCTGATGATGCGGATCGGCCGGCTGCCCGAGGAGGGGCGGGTGCTGCGGTGAGCGGCGGCTGGGTCTCCCTGCCCGGAGCGATGATCGGACTGGTTGGTGGCCTCGGCATCCTGCTCGTGGTCTCGCGCCTGCGGGCGCGCCGGATCACGCTGGACGAGCGGCTCGGTCCGTCGCTGCGGCCCCGCGACGCGACGTCGGGCCTGCTGCGCGAGCACGAGGTGCGCACCCCGTTCGGCGTGGTCGAGCGGTTGCTCGCGCCGTGGGTGGCCGACGCCGCGCACTGGTTCGAACGGCTCGGGTCGCCCCGCGCGGAGCTGCGGCGCCGCCTCGACCGGGCGGGTCTGGTGCAGAGCGTCGAGTCGTTCCGCGCGCGCCAGGTGGTGTGGGCGGCGCTGGGGCTCGCCGCCGGGCTGGCGCTCGCCCTGCTGCTCGCCGCGGCTCGCGGCTCGTCACCGGTCCCGCTCGTCGCGCTGGTGGTCCTGTCGGGGGCGGTCGGCTTCGTCCTGTGCGACCAGCAGCTCGGCCGCGCCGTGCGCCGCCGCGAGGAGCGGATGCTCGCGGAGTTCCCGACGATCGCGGAGCTCCTGGCGCTCGCCGTGACGGCCGGCGAAGGGCCGGTGCCGGCGCTCGAGCGCGTCGCCTCCACGGCGCGGGGCGAGCTGTCGGGCGAGATCTCCGCGATGCTCGCCGACGTGCGCGCGGGCGCGCCGATCGCCGTCGCGCTGACCGCCATGGCGGACCGCACCGGCCTGCCCTCGCTGACCCGCTTCGCCGAGGGGGTGGCCGTGGCCCTGGAGCGCGGCACCCCGCTGGCGGAGGTCCTGCGCGCCCAGGCGCAGGACGTGCGCGAGTCCGGACGGCGCGCGCTCATGGAGGCGGGCGGCAAGAAGGAGGTCGCCATGCTCGTGCCGGTGGTCTTCCTCATCCTGCCGATCACCGTCGTCTTCGCCGTCTTCCCCTCCCTCGCGACCCTGCGCATCGGGTTGTGAGCCCGATGCCGCACCTCAGACCGGCCGCACGACCGCGGCACCACCCGAAAGGAACGACCATGCAGCACGACGAGACGCAGCCCCGGGACCTGGAGACGCAGCATCCCGACCTGCCCGCCGCCGACGACCCGGAGCGCGGCGACGTCCCGGGCTGGGTGCTCGTCACTCTGATGACGGCAGGACTTGTCGTCGCGCTCTGGGCCGTCGCCGGCCCGCTGCTCGAGGACGCGTTCACCCAGGCGATCTCGAGCGTCACGGGTCGCTGACGTGCCCTCCGCCGTCGGCAGGCTCCACCACCTGGTGGTCGACTGCCCCGAGCCGCGTGCGCTGGCGTCGTTCTGGTCGGCCGTCCTCGGCCAGGACATCACCTACGCCGACGACGACTTCGTCGTGGTCGCGCCCGACGACAGGCACTCCGGCCTCGCGTTCCAGCGCGCGCAGGACCACCGGCCGCCGGAGTGGGGCGACCCGGCCCGTCCGCAGCAGATGCACCTCGACGTGATGGTCGACGACGTCGCCGACGCGCACGCCCGGGTGCTCGCGCTCGGCGCCCGGCGACTCACCCGGGCCGCGGCGGGATCGGGGCACGGCGACGTCTACGCCGACCCGGCCGGGCACCCCTTCTGCCTGGTGCCGCGCCCGGTGTGGGCGCCGCCGATCGACGGCGGGGCGCCGTGACGTCCGGGCGTTCCGGCGAGGCCCGCCCGGGGCGACCCGGTGTCGGTGCCGACCCGGAGCGCGGGTCCGCGGTCGCGGAGTTCGTCATGGTCGCGGCGCTCGTGCTCGCGCTGTTCCTGGCGGTCGTGCAGGTGGCGCTCGCGATGCACGTGCGCGCGCTCGCCATCGACGCCGCGGCGGAGGGCGCGCGGATCGCGGCCCGGGCCGACCGTGACCTCTCCAGCGGCGCCGTCCGGACGCAGGAGCTGCTGGCGTCGTCGCTCGGGCAGCGCTACGCGGACGACGTGTCCGTCCGGCAGGCCACCGTCGACGGCCTGGACGTCGTCGAGGTCACGGTGCGGGTGCCGCTGCCGGTGGTGGGGCTGATCGGGCCGTCCGGGGTGCTGACGCTCCAGGGTCACGCGCTGGAGGAGGCATGAGCGCGCGGACGGCGGACGCCGCGGTCGGCACTTTGCCCGGTCCGGCGCTCGGTCCGGCGCTCGGTCCGGCGGACGGGCAGGGCCCCGACGGTGCATCCGACGGCGAGAGCGGAGCGGCGCTGGTGGAGTTCCTCGGCACGGCGGTGCTGCTGCTGGTGCCGCTGGTGTACCTCGTGCTGACGCTCGCGCAGGTGCAGGCCGGGACGTTCGCGGTCCAGGGGGCGGCGCGCGAGGCGGGCCGCGCGATGGTCACGGCCGACTCGTCCGCCGAGGGCCTGGCCGCCGCCCGGGCGGCCGCCGGGATCGCGCTGGCCGACCAGGGGTTCGACGACGCGCCGACCGACGACGTGCTGACCCTCGACTGCTCCGCCGACCCGTGCCTGACGCCCGGGGCGACCGTGGGCGTGCGGGCGCGCCTCGAGGTCGCGCTGCCCTTCGTGCCGGCCGCGCTGGGGGACCGGCTGCCGCTGGCCGTCGCGGTCGAGGCGACGCACGTCGCGACCGTGGACGAGTACGGGCAGGTGCGGCCGTGACCCGGCGTGCGACCGGGCGCTCCCGGCCCGGCGCGCCGTCCTCCCGGGTCGGCGCCCGGGAGGACGGCCGCATCATGCTGCTCACGGCGGGGGTCGTGGCGGTGGCGCTGATGATCGTGGGGATGGTCGCGTCGGCGACGGCGGTGCACCTGGACCGCAAGCGCCTGTACGACGTCGCCGACGCGCTCGCGGCCGACGCGGCCGACGCGATGCCGCCCGAACGCTTCTACGCCGGGCGGGCACCTGCTCCGGACGAGACGGCGACGCCCACCCTCGCGGACGCCGACGTCGAGGAGTCGGTGCTCGACCACCTCGCCGCGCACCCGGGAACGGCGGCGGGGCTGGACGGGCTGCGGCTGGTGGAGGCGACCTCGCCGGACGGGCGGACGGCGCGCGTCGGCGTGGTCGCGACCTCCCACCCGCCCCTGGTGCGGTGGTTCACGGACGCGTTCGGCGGCGGGTTCGAGATCGCCGCGACGTCCTCCGCCCGGGCCGGCTGACCGGGCACCGACGCCGCCGGGTCGTCGCGGCGCACGGCGGCGCCGTCACTCGCGCCCCGAGACCCGGGCGAACAGGCCCGGGTAGTCGACGACGAACCCGTCGTCGTCGACGGTGATCTCCCGCCGGAAGTCGCCGTCGAGCGACTCGTAGAGGTACCGGTCTGCGGCGAGGCGGGTGTACCGCTGCGGGTCCGGTCCGACGTCGAGCGAGGGGGCGGCCACGTACGCCGCGACGATCTCGGCCGACGCGCCGACCGCCAGGTCGAGCCGCCGGATCGGCAGCGTGTTCGTGAACGGGCTGAACGCCAGGTCGACGTCGACGGCGCCCGCCAGCGCCGGAAGCGCCTCGCCGTCGACCCGCCAGGCGCCGTCGGCGTCGCGGCTGACGTCGACCTCGTTCCCGGCCGACGACCACACGCGCAGCGCGCGGAACGTCCAGTCGGCGCCGAGGTCCATCGCGTACTCGACGCGCTCCGGGCCGAGGTCGACGACGGAACGCGCGCGCAGCCGGTCGTCACGGATCCCGAGGTCGAGGTGCTCCACGCTGTCCGCCTCGAGCCCCCGCCACACGTACGTCGTCACGACCGACCACCCCCAACCCTCAGCATCGCGGAGGTCGACGCCACGCGCCCGGGTAGATTCGCCCGCATGAGCGACGACCGGCCCGCAGACAAGCTCCCCGTCGACCTGGACCAGATGTTCGACCTCGCCCGCGCGGGCGCGGACCTGCTGCTGGAGTTCGTGGACGCGGGCGTCCCGGCCGACCACGCCGACGCCGCCGGCAACACGCTGCTGATGCTCGCCGCCTACCACGGGCACGCGGACCTCGTGCGGGGCCTGGCGGAGCGCGGCGCCGACGTCGACCGCGCCAACGCCCGTGGCCAGACGCCGCTGGCCGGTGCCGTCTTCAAGGGTTCCGACGACGTGGTCGCGGCGCTGCTCGCGGCCGGCGCCGACCGCGACGCCGGGACGCCCAGCGCCCGCGACACCGCGCAGATGTTCGGTCGCGCGCTGCCCGAGCCGTCGTAGGCGTCCCCGCCGGGAGCACCGGGGCGTGGGGAGCCCGGCCCGCGACGGGTAACCTTGAGGATCGTGGCCACCATCGACTTCCCCGCAGAGATCAAGGCGCTGCGCGCCACCCTCGAGTCCATCGAGGCCGTGAGCGACCCCACCGCCCTGCAGGCGAAGATCGCCACCCTCTCGGAGGAGGCCTCGGCCCCCGACCTGTGGGACGACCCCGAGAAGGCGCAGAAGGTCACGTCCGCGCTGTCGCAGACGCAGGCCGAGCTCGACCGCGTGAGCCGGCTCGGGCAGCGCATCGACGACGTCGAGACGCTCGTCGAGCTGGGCCAGGAGATGGACGACGAGGACTCGCTGACCGAGGCGGAGGCCGAGGTCGCCGGCATCCGCAAGGACCTCGACGCGCTCGAGATCCGCACGCTGCTGGCGGGCGAGTACGACGCCCGCGACGCCGTCGTCACGATCCGCGCGGGCGCCGGCGGCGTCGACGCCGCCGACTTCGCCGAGATGCTGATGCGCATGTATCTGCGCTGGGCGGAGCGGCACGGCTACGCGACCAAGGTGATGGACACGTCCTACGCCGAGGAGGCGGGCCTGAAGTCCGCGACCTTCGAGGTGAACGCCCCCTACGCCTTCGGCAACCTGTCGGTGGAGGCGGGCACGCACCGCCTCGTGCGCATCTCGCCCTTCGACAACCAGGGCCGCCGCCAGACGTCGTTCGCCGCCGTCGAGGTCGTCCCGCTCATCGAGCAGACCGACTCCGTGGAGATCCCCGAGTCGGACCTCAAGATCGACGTCTTCCGGTCGTCCGGCCCGGGCGGCCAGTCCGTGAACACCACGGACTCCGCGGTGCGCATGACCCACCTCCCGACCGGGACCGTCGTGTCGATGCAGAACGAGAAGTCGCAGATCCAGAACCGTGCCGCCGCCCTGCGCGTCATGCAGTCGCGCCTGCTGCTGATCCGCCAGCAGGAGGAGGCCGCGAAGAAGAAGGAGCTCGCCGGCGACATCAAGGCGAGCTGGGGCGACCAGATGCGCTCCTACGTGCTGCAGCCGTACCAGATGGTCAAGGACCTGCGCACCGAGCACGAGTCGGGCAACACCCAGGCCGTCTTCGACGGCGCCATCGACGACTTCATCGAGGCCGGGATCCGCTGGCGCCGCTCCGGCGGCGCCGACGCCGCCTGACCCGCGCCGTCCCCGGCGCACCGCCCGGCGGCCGGCCCTCGCCGCCCGCGATCCGTTCTCCCGGGCAACCGCCTGACCGGCGACACACCGGCGTGTCCTTCCCGTGACCCGACCGCCACGGTGTCACTCTCGGACGCGGACGACCGCGGCTCCCGGCCGTCGTCGTGCCGTCGACAGGGCAGGGGAGGGCGCGTCGTGATCCGGTTCGAGAACGTCTCGAAGGTGTATGCCCGCGGGGCGAGACCGGCGCTCGACGACGTCACGGTGGACGTCTCCCGCGGGGAGTTCGTCTTCCTCGTGGGGGCCTCCGGCTCGGGCAAGAGCACGTTCCTGCGGCTGGTGCTGCGCGAGGAGCGCCCCACCGCCGGCCGCGTCTACGTGGCGGGCCGTGACCTGTCCCGGCTCTCGAGCTGGAAGGTGCCGTCCCTGCGGCGCAGCATCGGCGTCGTCTTCCAGGACTTCCGGCTGCTGCCGAACAAGACCGTGCACGAGAACGTCGCCTTCGCGCTGCAGGTCATCGGCAAGCCGCGGCATGTGATCCGCACGACCGTCCCCGAGGTCCTGGAGATGGTCGGCCTGGACGGCAAGGAGAAGCGGCTGCCGCACGAGCTCTCCGGCGGCGAGCAGCAGCGCGTCGCCATCGCGCGCGCGTTCGTCAACCGGCCGCAGATCCTGCTGGCCGACGAGCCCACGGGCAACCTCGACCCCACGACGTCGCTCGGCATCATGCGGCTGCTGGACCGCATCAACCGCACCGGCACGACCGTCGTCATGGCCACCCACGACGACGAGATCGTCAACGAGATGCGCAAGCGCGTGGTCGAGCTCTCGACGGGTTCGGTGGTGCGCGACGAGGTCGACGCCGTCTACGGCCACCGCGAGTCGATCCTGCCGGCGGTCGGGCAGACGCCGGTGCTCGACGCGCCCGGCCGGGGCGCGCCCGCCGTGGTCCCCGGGCCTCTTCGCGTGCAGGTCACCCCCGAGCCCGCCGACGTCGAGGCCGAGCGCGCCGCCGAGGCCGCGGCCGCCCGCGCGGCGGCCGCCGAGGACGACGCGTCCGACGACGCGCCCACCGATGCGCCCGCCGACGCCCCGGTCGACGTCCCCGCCGCCGTCCCGGCCGCCCGGGTGGTGGAGCACCGCCCCGCCCCGGACGCCGGCGGACCCGCCTCGGCGGACGACGTCGTGCAGCAGGTCCTGCGCGAGCACGAGCGCGTCCGCGCGGGACGGGAGGCCTGAGGTGCGGCTGCAGTTCGTCCTCACCGAGGTCCTCAGCGGCCTGCGGCGCAACCTCTCGATGGTGGTGTCCGTCGTCCTGGTGACGTTCGTGTCCCTGACGTTCGTCGGCGCGGCCGCGCTGCTGCAGGCGCAGGTCGACAAGCTCAAGGGCGACTGGTACGACCTGGTCGAGGTCTCGGTCTTCCTGTGCCCCGAGGGTTCGACGGCCCCGACGTGCGCGGAGGGCGAGACGACGCCGGAGCAGGTCGACGAGCTCGAGCAGGTCATCGACACCGAGCTGGCCGACGTCGTCGAGGAGACGTACTTCGAGTCCAAGGCCGACGCGTTCGAGGCCTTCACCGAGCTCTACCCGGACGGCTACCAGGGCACGCAGCTCACCGAGGGCGACATGCAGGCGTCGTTCCGTCTCAAGCTGGACGACCCCGAGCAGTACCAGGTGGTCGACGACGTGCTCGAGGGCCGGGCGGGCGTGGAGGTCGTCGAGGACCAGCGGGCCGTCTTCGAGCCGCTCTTCCAGGCGCTCGGCCGGGCGTCGATGCTGGCGGCGGGCCTCGCGGGCGTCATGCTGCTGGCCGCCGTCCTGCTCATCACGACGACGATCCGGCTCTCCGCCGTGTCGAGACGCCGCGAGACGGGCATCATGCGTCTGGTGGGTGCGTCGAACCTGTTCGTGCAGCTGCCGTTCATGCTGGAGGGCGCGATCGCCGCGCTCGTGGGCGCGCTGCTCGCGGTCGGGGGGCTGTGGCTGGCCGTGCAGTACCTGGTGATGGACTGGCTGCAGGACTCCGTCGACTGGGTCGCCTACGTGGACGTGGGGGACGTGCTCGCGGTCGCCCCGCTGCTGATCGGCATCGCGGTGCTGCTGGCGGTGGTGTCCTCGGTCGTGACGCTGAACCGGTACACGAGGGTGTGAGAGGGCTGATGACGACGACGGGTGGCGTCGGACGACGCGCGCTGGGCGGCCTCGTGGCCGCCGTCCTGGTGCTGGGCGGCGCGACGACGTCGGCGACCGTGACGGCGGGTGTCGCGGCACGCTCGGCTGCCGCGGACGACATCGACGACCAGCGTGCCGCGGCGGAGGCGAAGCAGCGGCAGAAGGAGCGCGAGCGCGACGAGCTCAGCCACGAGCTCGAGGACACCAACGCGCGGTACCGCCAGGCGGTGCTCGACCTCAACAAGGTCGAGGGCCGCCTGCCGGTGGCGCAGGCCGAGCTGGCGGCGGCGCAGGCCGCGCTCGAGGAGGCGCGCCGCAAGGCCGCGATCCTCGCCCAGCGGCTCGCCGACGCCGAGGCCGAGGAGTCCGCCGTCGCGCAGCAGATCGAGGCGGGGACGGGCAAGGTGGCCTCGGCGCGCGCGGACGTCGCCGAGATGGCCCGGCAGGCCTACCGCAGCGGCGACGACGCCAGCACGATCGGCATCGTCACCGGGGCGCAGTCCACCGAGGAGTTCCTCGAGGAGTTCGCGGTCTCGTCGTCGGCGGCGCGCAGCCAGGCGCGCACGCTCACCGAGCTCCAGGACGCCGAGGCGGTCGCACGCAACCAGCAGGCGCGGCTGGACGCCATCCGGGAGACGATCGCGGCGCTCAAGCGCGAGGCCGACGCCAACGTGGTCGTGGCCGAGAAGGCCGAGCGGGAGGCGCAGGACCGCAAGGCCGAGGTCGAGCGGCTCATCGCCCAGCAGCGCAGGCTCAAGGCGTCGATCGCGGCGCAGCGGGAGAACGCCCTCGCCGAGCTCAAGGCGAACGAGCAGGCGCAGGCGAACCTCGAGTCGCAGATCAAGGAGATCATCGTCAAGCAGAAGGCGCGCGACGCGCGCCTGGAGGAGCAGCGGCGCAAGGCCGAGGCGGAGGCTCGTCGTCGGGCCGCCGCGGAGGCCGCCGAGAGTACCGGCGGGGGCTCCGGCGGGGGCGGGGGCGGCGGTGGTTCCGACGGGGGCGGCGGCGGTTCCGGCGGCGGTGGTGGCGGCGGCGGCTCCTCCTCGTCCGGGTCGTTCTTCGGCTGGCCGACCGACTACCACGTCGTCACCAGCTCCTACGGGATGCGGTTCCACCCGACCCTGCACTACTGGCGGCTGCACGCCGGCACGGACATCCGCACCTACTGCGGCACGCCGATCTACGCGGCGCAGAGCGGGTACGTCGAGCAGGCGTACTACGGCAGCGGGCCGGGCAACAACGTGCTCGTCAACCACGGCGGGCACCAGGGCGACAACGTGATGTCGAGGTATCTCCACCTGTCCTACGACACCGTGAGCGTGGGGGAGTACGTCGACAAGGGCGAGGTCATCGGCTACTCGGGCTCCACGGGGAGCTCGTCGGCCTGCCACCTGCACTTCGAGGTGTACGTCAACGGGAGCACGACCGACCCGATGGGCGGCTGGCTGAACTGACCGGGCGCTCCGCTGCGTCGGCGGGGTGTTCTCCTGCCGCGGAAATGCCCTGGCTACCCGGCCCTCCTCCCGTATCCTGGGAAGTCGCGTGACCGCGAACCCGGGAGGAGGAGACCGTGTCCAACAAGGCCAAGGGCGCCAAGAAGAAGCAGGGCGACCCCCGCACGATCGTGGCGAACAACAAGAAGGCCCGCCACGACTACGTGATCGAGGACGTCGTGGAGGCCGGGCTCGTCCTGTCGGGCACGGAGGTCAAGGCGCTGCGCATGGGGCGCGCGTCGCTGATCGACGGGTACGCGGCGATCGACCACGGCGAGGCCTGGCTCGAGAACGTGCACATCCCGGAGTACTTCCAGGGCACCTGGAACAACCACTCCCCGCGCCGCCGGCGCAAGCTGCTGCTGCACCGTGACGAGATCACGCGCCTGCAGTCCAAGGCGCAGGAGAAGGGGCACACCCTGATCCCGCTGAGCCTGTACTTCCTCGACGGCCGGGCCAAGGTCGAGATCGCCCTGGCACGGGGCAAGAAGGAGTACGACAAGCGGCAGACCCTGCGCGAGAAGCAGGACATGCGCGAGGCGCAGCGGGCCATGCGGCAGCAGGAGTTGCTCACCTGAGGCCCAGGTGCGGCGCCGGCGGCGGTCGAGGAATAGGTTCGCCGCCGGGCGGGTTGACGCACTAGGATGGAGACGTCCGGCCCCAGGGTCGGGCGGTTGACAACACCACAGGGGCTGATCGGTTTCGACGGTGGTCGTGCTTCGATGAGAAGCGGGCCGAGGATGCAGGCTCATCTCGTAAACGACTTGCCTGCACACTTATAGGTGCCGATAACAAGCGCACCGACTTCGCCCTCGCCGCCTGAGCGAGTTCTGAAGTCCGTCGGCCCGGGGATGCTCTCGCCCCGGTCGCCGGCGTCGACTAGAGAGCCACTGCTCGTCGCCCACGTCATCGGGGCTACGGGGACTCTTAGATGACTGGGCCCGTCCGCACCTTGTCTGCGTGAGTGCGGGGGCCGAGAAAAGCACAGCAGACTGCGCCCGGAGAAGTCCTCGAAAAGCGCCACCGGACCCGGGTTCGATTCCCGGCAGCTCCACCCCTGCGACCACGGCCCGCCCGGCCTTGCCGGGCGGGCCGTCGTCGTTGCCCGGCGCCGCCCTGCGGGCCGCCGCCCGACGGCACGGGCAGCGGCTCCCGGAGTTCGTTAGGGTACCTTCCGTGTCGGAGATCACACCGCTCGGCCTGCTCCCTGCCCCCGCGCGATCGACGCGTCTCGACGGCGCCGTCGTGCTCGCCGACCGTTGCACCCTCGCCGCACCGCCGGGCCTCGCGCCGGCGGCACGCTGGTGGCGGCGCGTCACCGAGGAGGCGTTCGGCATCGACGTGGTCCCGGTGCGCGTCGACGGGGTGCTGGACGACGCGGCGGACGTGGCGTTCGTCGTCGACGGCTCCCTGCCGCCGGGTGGGTACCGCCTCGCCGTGGGCGAGCCGGCCGGTCGCGTGCGGGTGGCGTCCGCGGACCTCGACGGCGCGCATGCGGCGGCGCAGGCCCTGCGTCAGCTCGCCGGCCCGCCGGCGTACCGCCGGGCGGCCGCCGGCGCGCGCCCCGTGCTCCCGGCGTGCACCGTCGAGGACGCTCCGGGCGCGCCGTGGCGGGGCGTCCTGCTCGACGTCGCGCGGCACTTCCTGCCGAAGGCCGACGTGCTCCGGTTCGTGGACCTCGCCGCGGCCCACCGCCTCTCCGTGGTGCAGCTGCACCTCACCGACGACCAGGGCTGGCGGTTCGAGTCCCGCCGGTACCCGCTGCTGACGCAGGTGGGTGCCTGGCGTGCGGAGTCGACCGTGGGCACGTGGCGGACCGGCACCCGGGACGGGCGGCCCCACGGCGGGTTCTACACGGCCGACGACCTGCGCGAGGTCGTCGCCTACGCGCGGGAGCGCGGCGTGACCGTGGTGCCGGAGATCGACGTCCCCGGGCACGTGCAGTCGGCGCTCGCGGCCTACCCGCACCTCGCCGCGCGACCCGGACCCCACGAGGTCCGCACCACCTGGGGGATCAGCGACGACGTGCTCGCCCCCACCGACGAGGCGGTGGCGTTCTTCCGCGACGTGCTCGACGAGGTGTGCGACGTCTTCGACGCGCCGTTCGTCGGGCTCGGCGGCGACGAGGCGCCGACGACGGCGTGGCAGGAGCGCCCGGACCTGGTCGAGCGGGCCGCCGCGCTGGGCTACCGGACCGCCGACGGGACCGGCGACGTCGCCCGGCTGCACGGCTGGTTCCTCGCCCGGCTGGCCGAGCACCTGCGCGGGCGGGGGCGGCGCGCCGTCGTGTGGGACGAGGGGTTCGGCCCCGACCTGCCGCGCGACGCCGTCGTCACCTGCTGGCGCGGCTGGTCGGTGGCCGCCGACGCGCTCGCGGCGGGGCACGACGTGGTGCTGGCCCCGGAGCAGGTCACGTACCTCGACCACCGCGCCGGCGACGGCCCCGACGAGCCGGTCCCGGTGGGGTTCTGTCGCACGGTGGAGGACGTGTACGCGTTCGAGCCCCTGCCCGCCGCGTTCCGCGCGACGCGCCCGGACCTCGACGGACCGACGGCCGGCCGCGTCCTCGGCGCGCAGGCCCAGGTCTGGACCGAGCACCTGGACTCGGGGCGTCGCGTCGACTACGCCACCTACCCGCGCCTCGCGGCGTTCGCCGAAGCGGTCTGGTCCGCGACCGGGGACGGCGGGCGGGAGCCCGGCGGCGCGGCGTCCCGCGAGTTCCTGGACCGCCTGGCCGCGGCGCACCTGCCGCGGCTGGACGCCTACGGCGTCGAGTACCGGCCGACGGGCGGCCCGCACCCGTGGCAGCGCCGCCCCGGGGTCGCCGGGCACCCGCGGGACCTCGCCGCCGAGCGGGCCGCCGGCGGGTGGGCCGGGGTCGGCGGCTGAGTCGCCGGGCGCGTGGGCGCGGATCCCGCGGGGTCCTAGCCGCCGGCCGTCTCGGTCGCGGGCTCGGCGGGGGGCGGCGTCCCGGCCTCCCGCGAGCGGCGCCACCACCGGTACCCGAGGTAGCCCAGCGCAGCCAGCGCGAGCCAGGGCAGGAGCACGCCGAGCACGAGGACCACCGTCGAGGCGGTGGTGACCAGGGCGTCCCAGCCGGAGGCGAGGCCGCCGAGGAACCCGCCCCGCGACTCGGCGACCGCGACCGGCTCCGCCGCGAGGTCGACCACCAGGGTCGACATCGCCACCTGGTCCGCGAGGCGCTGGCGCTGCGCGGTGAGCGAGTCCAGCTCGGCCTGGCGCTCGGAGAGCTCCTGCTCCACGTCCAGGAGGTCCTTGGTGCTCGCGGCGTCCCCCATGAGCACGCGGAGCCGGTCCGTGGACGTGGTCAGCGCGGCGATCCGGGCGTCGAGGTCCTGGGCCTGACCGGTGACGTCCTCGGTGTCGACCTGCACGTCCTCGACCTCACCCAGGCCGGAGAGGGCCTCGACGGCGCTGGTCATCCGGTCGGCGGGCAGCCGCACGGTGAGGGACGCGGAACCGGGGTCCTCGTCGGTGCCCGCCGTCTCGCTGCGCCGCTCGACCCGGCCGCCCGCCTCCTCGACGAGGTGGGCGAGCTCGGCCGCCGCGGCGGCGGGGTCGTCCGCGACGACGGTCGCGTGGCCCGTGGTGATGATCTCCCGGTCGACGACGGACGCCGCCGCCTCGTCGCCCTCGGCGAGCGCGGCGGCCGGGTCCGCCGCGGCCTCGCCGCCGGTGTCCTCGACCGACGCGCCGGAGTCGGAGAACGACTCGGAGCCGGCGTCGCCGCCCCCGGACCCCGTGCAGGCCGCCAGCACGAGCACCAGCGCGGCGGTGAGCCACGCGAGGACGGTGACGCGGCGCGCCTGCGGGGGGCGGGGGGAGGTCGGCATGGGAAGAGCGTAGGGTCCGGCCGTGTCGCCGCAGGTCAGGGGCGCCCGATCGTGACCGGACCGTGCCGAGACCGTGACCTTGCGGCTCGGTCGCCGCGGGCAGTCGCCCGGCGCCCTACCCGCTCGGCGCCGGTCGCGCACGGCGGGCGGGGGCCGGGACGATCACGATCCCGTCACGATGGCCGGGGGCGATTGGACATTCGTCAGTTAAGACGCTGTACTAACAAACATGTCCACGCCGACGACGCGCACCGCACGACGGGGTCTGGGTGCCGGCCAGCGAGCCACCTCGAAGGTGCTGCCCGAGCACGCCCGGGCGCACAACCGCGCGCTCGTGCTCCAGCACCTCTTCCACGAGGGGCCCACGTCCCGCGCCGACCTGGCCCGCTCCACGTCGCTGACCCGCGTCACGATCTCCGACCTCATCAACGTGCTGCTCGCCGAGGGGCTCGTGGAGGAGCTCGGGGTGCAGCCGGGCCGCCGGGTGGGCAAGCCCGCCATCCTCGTCGGGATGCGCACGGACTCGTACCAGATCGTCGCCGTCGACCTGTCGGACGACGCCGTCATGCGCGGGGCCGTCATGACGCTCACCGGCGAGGCCGTCGTCCGTCGCTCCCTGCCCGTCGACGGCAGGGTCGGCGACGAGCTCGTCGGCCTGCTCACCCGGTTCGCCCGCACGCTGGTGTCCGCCGCGACCAGCCCCGTCATCGGGGTCGGGGTCGGGTCGCCCGGCGTCGTGGACGAGTCCGGCACCGTGATCGAGGCGCCCAACCGGCAGTGGTCCGACCTGCCGCTGGCCGAGATGCTCACTGAGCGGCTGGCCCTGCCCGTGCACGTCGCGAACGACGCGAACTCCGCGGCGCTCGGCGAGTACACCTACGGCGCGGCGGCCGGCTCCATGCTCGTCCTCACGATCGGGCAGGGCGTCGGCGCCGGCGTGATGGTCGACGGCGCCCGCGTCCACGGGTCCGCCTTCGCCGCCGGGGAGCTCGGGCACGTCACCGTCGTCGACGACGGTGAGCTCTGCGCCTGCGGCCGGCGCGGCTGCCTCGAGACGGTGCTCGCGGCCCCGGCGCTGCGGCGCGCCGTGGCCGGCCTCGACCCGGCCGCCGCCGACGCGGCCCTCGCGGCGGTCGGGCGCACGCTCGGCGTGGCGCTCGCGCCGGTCGTCGGCGCGCTCAACCTGGCCGAGGTGCTGCTCAGCGGCCCGCCCGAGCTGCTCGACGGCGCCCTGCGCACGGCGGCGCTGCAGACCCTCACCGAGCGCACGATGCCGGCCACCGCGGCCGACCTGCGCCTGCGGATGGCCACGCTCGACGAGGACGTCGTCCTCGCCGGTGCGGCGGTGCTGGTCCTGGACGCCCAGCTCGGCGTGTCCTGACCCGCCGGGCCGGCTCCGCCAGGCCCCCCTACGACCTCACACCCGACGGCGTCGAACGGACGCCGTCGTGCTCAACAGCGAGAGGAAACACCCCGATGAAGAGGACCCGTTCCATCGCCACGGGCGTGGCGACGAGCATCACGCTCGCGCTCGCGCTCGCGGCCTGCGGCTCCGCCGACGACGGCGGCTCGGACGACGGCGCCGCCGGCGGCACCCCCGAGGCTGCGGACATCACCCTGTGGCTCAACGGCGCGGACACGCCCGAGGAGCTGCGCACGTACCTCGTGGACACGTTCGCGGAGGAGAACCCCGGCTCCACGCTGACGATCGAGGAGCAGGACTGGGAGGACGTCGTCACGAAGCTGACGACCGCCCTGCCGGACGCCCAGAACACCCCCGACGTCGTCGAGATCGGCAACACGCAGGCCGCGACCTTCACGTACGCGGGCGCGTTCGCCGAGATCTCCCCCGAGCTCTACGAGGAGCTGGGCGGCGACGCGCTGCTGCAGTCCTTCGTCGAGGCCGGCGCGATCGACGACACCAAGTACGCGCTGCCGTACTACTTCGGCTCGCGCTACATGTTCTACCGCGCGGACGCCTGGAAGAAGGCGGGCGTCGAGGTCCCGACGACCCTCGCCGAGTTCGGCGACGCGGTCAAGGAGCTGCGCACGGACAAGCAGTCCGGGTTCGCGCTCGGCGGCCAGGACTGGCGCAACGGCATCTCGTGGGTCTTCGCGAACGACGGCGAGCTGGCCGTCAAGGACGGCGAGGAGTGGACCTCGACGCTGTCCGACCCGAACACGGTCAAGGGCCTCGAGCAGTGGCAGGACGTCTACGCCACCGCGTCGAACCTGCCCGCGACGCACACCGACGAGGCGTACTGGGAGTACCTCAACGACCCCGAGGACGGCGGCGCGCCCGAGGGCGCGACCATCATGGCGCCGAGCTGGGCCCGCTGGTCGCTCGGTGACCTGACCAAGAACGACGCCGGCGACGAGGTCCGCGACGGCATGGCGGACGCCAAGAAGTTCGACATCTTCGCCCTGCCGGGCGTCGACGGCGGCGTCGCCCCGGTGTTCGCCGGCGGCTCGAACCTCGCGGTGTCGGCGAAGTCCCAGCACCCGGAGCTCGCCGAGAACCTGCTGCGCATCATCTACTCGGACGACTACCAGACGATGCTGGCGAAGAACGGCCTCGGCCCGGCCAACACCGAGTTCAACTCGGTCATGGCCACCGACAAGTTCGGCGAGACGGCCGTCGCGGCCGCCGAGGCCTCGAAGCTCACCCCGGCCGCGCCGGGCTGGGCCGCCGTCGAGGGCGCCAAGGTCTACGAGGAGCTGTTCCAGAAGATCGCAGAGGGCGGCGACGTGACGGCTCTCGCCGCCGAGTACGACGAGAAGCTCACGCCCATGCTCAACGGCCAGGCCGGCTGACCCCCAGCCACCGACCCGGCGGGCGGGGCGGCGCGTCACCACCGACGCCGCCCCGCCCGCCGGTCACGACCCGGGAAGGAGGACCGCATGACCCGCACCGAGACGTCCGGCATCGCGATCCGCCGTCGGCGCCGGCCGGCCACCCCCTACGTCCTGCTGATCCCCGCCGTCGCGGTCCTGCTCGTCGGGCTCGGCTACCCCGTGTACTGGCAGGTGATCACCTCCCTGCAGGAATTCGGGATGATGCAGCAGTTCGGCGCCCCGCCGGCCTTCGTCGGGCTCGACAACTACGCGCGCATCCTCGCCGACGACCGGCTGGTACCGGTCGTCGTGCGGTCCCTCGCCTTCTGCCTCGTCAACGCGTTCCTCACGGTCGGCATCGGCCTGGGGCTCGCGATGCTCATGCGCTCCGTGCTCGGCTGGGTGCGGATCGTCATGCAGGTCGTGCTGCTGCTCGCCTGGGCGACGCCGATGGTGGCGGCCGTGACCGTCTTCCGCTGGCTGTTCGACTACCGCACCGGCGTCGTGAACTGGCTGCTGGTCCAGCTCGGGTTCGACCAGGCCGACGGCTTCGCCTGGCTCGCGCAGCCGCTCACGTTCTTCACCGTGGCGACGTTCGTCATCGTGTGGATGTCGGTGCCGTTCGTGGCGATGTCGATCTACGCCGGGCTCACCCAGGTGTCCGAAGAGGTGCTGGAGGCGGCGCGGCTGGACGGCGCGAACGGCACGCAGATCCTCTGGCGGATCCTGCTCCCGCTCGTGAAGCCCGTGCTCGCCATCGTGCTGCTGCTGCAGATCATCTGGGACCTGCGCGTGTTCGCGCAGATCCGGCTGCTTCAGGACGGCGGCGCGCCGATCTCCGAGACCAACCTCCTCGGCAACTTCATCTACGAGCTCGGCATCGGCAGCCAGGACTTCTCCGGCGCCGCCGCCGTCTCGATCTTCGTCCTGCTGCTCACCGTGGCCCTGTCGGCCCCGTACGTGCGCAGCCTCATGAAGGAGGACGCCGCATGAGCGCCGTGACCGAGGCTCCCGCGACCGAGGTGCGGGCGCCCGTCGTCGCGCCGGCGCCCGCGCGCCGCCGCCCGCGGGCGGGCAAGATCCTGCTGAGCGTGCTCGGGCTGGCCATGTCGCTCGTGTGGGTGTTCCCCGTCTACTGGATGGTCCTGTCGGCGGTCACGCCGAACGCCCGGCTCCGGTCGGAGACCCCGAGCTTCCTGCCCGTGCACTTCACGCTCGGGAACTTCTCGAGCGTCCTGTCCGACTCCGGCTTCGTGGGCGCGCTGAAGATGAGCCTCATGATCACCGTGGTGACCATCGTGATCGTCCTGGCGTTCGCCTTCCTCGCCGCGCTGGCGATCAGCCGGTGGCGCTTCCGGGGCCGCACGAGCTTCGTGCTCGCCGTCCTGTTCATCCAGATGCTGCCCGCCGAGGGCCTCTTCATCGCCCAGTACAAGATGCTCTCGTCGTGGGGCGAGACCGCCCCCGTCCTCGGGCTGAACTCGGTGCTCGGCGTCTCGCTCCTCTACGCGGCGATGCTCGTGCCGTTCACCATCTGGATGCTGCGGGGCTTCGTCGCGGGCGTCCCGGCGGAGCTCGAGGAGGCGGCGATGGTCGACGGGCTGTCCCGCACCCGGGCGTTCCTGCGGATCACGTTCCCGCTCCTCGCCCCGGGCCTGGTCGCGTCCGGCGTGTACGCGTTCCTGCAGGCGTGGAACGAGTTCACCACCGCGCTGGTGGTGCTCCCGGCCGAGTCGCGACAGACTCTGCCGGTGTGGCTGCGCAGCTTCCTCTCGGCATCGGCGAACCGGGGCATCGACTGGGCCGAGGTCATGGCCGCGTCGACGCTCATCGCGGTACCGGTGATCGTCTTCTTCCTGTTCGTGCAGGGGCGGATGACCTCCGGCCTCGTCGCCGGGGCGGTGAAGGGCTGACGTGGACGACGCACGCATGCGCGAGGTCCTGGCGGGCCCCTCGCTCGACGGGCCCGCGGTCGGGCTCGACATCGGCGGGACGAAGACGCTGGCCGTGCTGCTCGACGGCGCCGGCGAGGTCGTCGCGCAGGCACGGCTCGCCACCGAGCGCGGTCCGCGCGGCGTCGTGGCCGGGGCCGCCCGCGCCGTCCGCGGGGTCACGCGGCAGGCGGGGCTGTCGCCGGCCGACCTGGTCGGCGTGGGCGTCGGCATGCCCGGACTGGTGGACCCCGCGGCGGGCACCGTCCGGCACGCGGTCAACGTGGGGGTCGACGGCGCCCCGCTGTCGCTGGCCAGGCTCCTGTCCGACGAGCTCGGCGGCCTGCCCGTGGGCGTGGAGAACGACCTCAACGTCGCCGCGCTCGGCGCCGCGCACCTGATCGTCACGGACGCCGGGGGCGCTCCGGGCGGCCCGCCGGTGGACCCGACGGGAGCCGGCGTGGACCTGGCCTTCCTCGCCCTCGGTACCGGGCTGGCGGCGGGCCTGGTCCTCGACGGCCGGCTGCGCCGGGGCGTCGGCGGCGCGGCGGGAGAGATCGGGCACGTCCCGGTGGACCCCGCCGGGCCGGTGTGCCCGTGCGGGCAGCGGGGCTGCCTGGAGCTGTACGCGTCCGGCACGGCCGTCGCCGCGCTCTGGCCCGCCCGCACCGGGCGCCCCGCGCCGGTCGAGCTCTTCGAGGCGGCCGCGGCCGGCGTGCCCGGCGCGGTCGAGGCCCGCGAGCGCTACGCGTCCGCCGTGGCCGCCGCGGTGCGGATGCTCGTGCTGGCCGTCGACGTGCCCCTCGTCGTGCTGGGCGGCGGCGTCGCCCAGCTGGGCGAGCCGCTGCTCGAGGCCGTCCGCGACGCCCTCGCGCAGGAGTCCGCGACGTCGGGCTTCCTGTCGTCGCTGCACCTGCCGGAGCGGGTCCGGCTCGCGCCGGGCCGCGTGCCGGTGGGCGCGGTGGGCGCCGCCGTCGTCGGCCGCCGGGTGGCGGGCACCCGGGCCCCCGCAACCCCGCTCGCGGAGTCGGCCCTCGACGCCGCGCGCGCGGACCACCAGCCGGCCTGACGGCCGGCGGAGCACCACCGGCCGGGCGCACGGTGCGCCCGCCGCAGCGAGAGGACGAAGAACGATGCATGCGAGCCGACGCACCGCCGTCGCGGTGTCGGTCGCGAGCGCCGCGGCGCTGACCCTGGGCGGCTGCGGCGTCCTCGGGGACGACCCCGAGGCCGCGGCCCCCGACAACGACCTCGTCATGTGGCTGGTCGGCGCCGACACGGGCCCCGAGCTGCGCGAGCACCTCGTGCGGACCTTCGAGGCCGAGCACCCCGGCGCCACGCTCACGATCGAGGAGCAGGGCTGGGAGGACGTGGTGCAGCGGCTCGACGAGACGCTCACGGACCCGGAGCTCACGCCGGACGTCGTGGAGGTGGGCAACACGCAGTCGCCGGCGTTCACGACGTCGGGCGTGCTCCGCGAGATCTCGCCCGACCTGTACGAGGAGCTTGGCGGCGACGACCTGCTGCAGTCCTTCGTCGACGCCGGGTCGGTCGACGGGACGCACTACGCGCTGCCGTACTACTTCGGCTCGCGGTACGTCTTCTACCGCAAGGATCTCTGGTCGGAGGCGGGCCTCGAGGTGCCGTCGACGCTGTCCGAGTTCTCGGAGTCCGTGCAGTCGCTCACCGACGACGTCCGGGCCGGGTTCGCGATGGGCGGCCAGGACTGGCGCAACGGGATCTCCTGGGTGTTCGCCAACGGCGGCGAGCTCGCCGTCAAGGAGGGCGAGGAGTGGACGTCGACGCTTTCCGACCCGGCGACGGTCGAGGGCCTCGAGATGTGGCAGGACGTGTACGAGAACGCGTCGTACCTGCCGTCGACGGAGAAGGACGTCGAGTACTGGGACTTCCTCAACGACGGGGTGGACGGCGGGCCGCCGGCCGCCGCCACGATCATGGCCCCGGCGTGGGCGCGGTGGTCGATCGGGGACATGACGCGCGCCGACTCCGGCGAGCAGGTCCGTGACGGCATGGCCGACACGTCCAGGTTCGGCGTCTTCGCCCTCCCGGGGGTGGACGGCGGGATCGCGCCGGTGTTCGCCGGAGGGTCGAACATCGCGATCTCCGCGGCGTCGCCGAGCCCGGCGCTGGCCGAGGACGTGCTGCGCGTCGTGTTCTCCGACGACTACCAGACGATGCTCGCCGAGGCGGGGCTCGGCCCGGCCCGCGGCGAGTTCACCGACCTCATGAAGGACGACGTGTTCGGGCGGACGCTCGTGCGGACCGCCGCTGCCTCGAAGCTCACCCCGGCCGCGCCGGGCTGGGCGGCCGTCGAGGCGGCGGGCGTGTACGAGGAGCTGTTCGGCCGGATCGCCGACGGGGAGGACGTCGCGGCCCTGGCGGCCGAGTTCGACGCCCGCCTCACCCCGATGCTCAACCGGCCCGCCGAGGTCGGGCAGGATTGAGGAACCGAGAGACTGGAGCCTGCGCATGGAAGTTGTGATCGCCCCCGCCGAGGAGCTGGCCGTGCTGGCCGCCGACGCGATCGAGGCGCTGCTGCGCCGCGAGCCCGCCACGGTGCTCGGCCTGGCCACCGGGTCGAGCCCGCTGAAGGTGTACGACGAGCTCGCCCGCCGGCACGAGCAGGAGGGGCTGTCGTTCGCCCGCGCCCGCGGCTTCATGCTCGACGAGTACGTCGGCCTGGCCGCCGACCACCCGGAGCGGTACCGCAACGTCATCGACACGGAGATCGCGTCGCGCGTCGACTTCGCGCCGGGCGCCGTCCAGGGCCCGGACGGGCTCGCGGACGACCTGCCCGCGGCGTGCGCCGCCTACGAGCGGGCGATCGCGGGCGCCGGCGGGGTGGACGTGCAGCTGCTCGGCATCGGCACCGACGGGCACATCGCGTTCAACGAGCCCGGCTCCTCCCTGGCGTCGCGCACGCGGATCAAGACGCTGACCCGCCAGACCCGCGTGGACAACGCGCGATTCTTCGACGACGACGTGGACCAGGTGCCCACGCACTGCCTCACCCAGGGGCTGGGCACGATCATGGACGCCCGGCACCTGGTGCTGCTCGCGACCGGCCGGCACAAGGCCGAGGCCGTGCACCAGCTCGTCGAGGGCCCGATCTCCGCGATGTGGCCCGCCACCGTCATGCAGATGCACCCGCACGCGACCGTCCTCGTCGACGACGCCGCGGCCTCGCGCCTGCAGCTCGGGGACTACTACCGGCAGACGTTCGAGAGCAAGCCGGGCTGGCAGGGCCTGTGACGAGGTTCTCTCTCGCGTCGCGTGCCGCGGCTGCGTCGGGGGTGCGTCGTAGACTTCCCGGCATGAGTGATCCCCTCTCCGCACCTCCCGCCGACCCGTCGCAGGACACCGGCTCGGGGACCAGCCTCCTGGAGCGCCCGGAGACCCGTGAGCAGGCCGCGGAGCCGGGCGACCACGAGCGGTTCGCGCACTACGTGCGCAAGGAGAAGATCATGGAGTCGGCCCTGTCGGGCAAGCCCGTGATCGCGCTGTGCGGCAAGGTGTGGGTCCCCGGCCGCGACCCGTCGAAGTTCCCCGTCTGCCCCGTGTGCAAGGAGATCTACGACGGGCTCCGGGAGCCGCAGGACGGCGAGGGCGACTCCGGCAAGTGACCGCGCAGCCCCTGCCCGAGTCCTCGTCCGAGTCCGAACCCGTCGACATCGATCTTTTCGCGGCCGTCGCCGAGCCTGCCGCCAAGCCGTTGCCCCAGTCGCCGTCGTCCGCGGCGGCGTCCCACCTGAGCCCGGCGTTCCCGCGCCGGGCCCCGTGGGGCACCGCCTCGAACCTGCGCGCCTGGCAGGCCGAGGCGCTGGAGCTGTACCATGCCCGGTCGCCCCGCGACTTCCTCGCGGTCGCGACGCCGGGCGCGGGCAAGACGACGTTCGCGCTGCGCGTCGCCACCGAGCTGCTGGAGGCCGGGGTGGTGCGGCGCGTGACCGTCGTCGCGCCCACCGAGCACCTCAAGCACCAGTGGGCCGACGCCGCCGCGCGCGTCGGCATCCGCATCGACCCGTCGTTCAAGAACAGCCAGGGCCGGCACGGCTCCCACTACGACGGCGTGGCCCTCACGTACGCCCAGGTGGCTGCCAAGCCGGCGCTGCACCGAGCCCGGACCGAGGCGGCGCGCACGCTCGTCATCCTCGACGAGGTGCACCACGGCGGCGACGCGCTGAGCTGGGGCGACGCCGTGCGCGAGGCGTTCGAGGACGCCACTCGCCGGCTCGCGCTCACCGGCACGCCGTTCCGCTCCGACACCGCGCCCATCCCGTTCGTCACGTACGAGCAGGACCGGGAGGGCATCCGCCGGTCCAAGGCCGACTACACCTACGGCTACGGCGACGCGCTGCGCGACCACGTCGTGCGGCCCGTGCTCTTCATGACGTACTCGGGGGAGATGCGCTGGCGCACCCGCGCGGGCGACGAGGTCAGCGCCCGCCTGGGCGAGGCGATGACCAAGGACATGCACGGCCAGGCGTGGCGCACCGCCCTCGACCCGAACGGCGAGTGGATCCCGTCGGTGCTCGCCGGCGCGGACAAGCGGCTCACCGAGATGCGCCGCACCGTGCCGGACGCCGGCGGGCTGGTCATCGCCTCCGACCAGACCGACGCCCGCGCGTACGCCGGGCACCTGGCGCGGATCACGGGGACCAGCCCCACGGTGGTGCTCTCGGACGACGACGGGGCGAGCGCCCGCATCGACGAGTTCGCCGCGAGCGACTCCCGGTGGATGGTCGCCGTGCGCATGGTCTCCGAGGGCGTCGACGTGCCCCGCCTGGCCGTCGGTGTCTACGCCACGAGCACGTCGACCCCGCTGTTCTTCGCGCAGGCGGTCGGCCGGTTCGTGCGGGCCCGCAAGCGCGGCGAGACGGCGTCCGTCTTCCTGCCCAGCGTGCCGCTGCTGCTCGAGCTCGCGAACGGGATGGAGATCGAGCGCGACCACGCGCTCGACCGGCCCGCCACGGCCGAGGAGCAGGGCATCGAGTACGACCCGGAGGCGGCGCTGCTCGCGGCGGCCAACCGGGAGGAGAAGGCGTCGGGCGAGCTCCTCGGGTCGTTCGAGGCGCTGGAGGCCCAGGCGTCGTTCGACCGCGTGCTCTTCGACGGCGGCGAGTTCGGCACGGGCGGCGAGCTCGGCTCCGCGGAGGAGCTCGACTTCCTCGGCCTGCCGGGCCTGCTCGACGCCGACCAGGTGACGACGCTGCTGCGTCAGCGCCAGGCCGAGCACCAGCGCGGGCGGGGCTCCGGCGGGGCCGCGGGGGCCACCGCGAGCGAGGCCGCGCTCGAGCGGTCGGAGGCCGAGCACCGGCGCGCGGCCGAGCTGCGCAAGGAGCTGTCCAAGCTGGTCTCGGCGTGGGCCCGCAAGTCGGGCCGGCCGCACGGGACGGTGCACACCGAGCTGCGGCGCCGCTGCGGCGGTCCCGAGGTGCCGCTGGCCACGGCCGACCAGCTCACCGAGCGTGTGGAGATGGTGCGCGGCTGGTTCGTCGGCAAGAAGTAGCAGCCGTCGGTCGAGCCCGTCGGACCCGGTGTGGTCTCGACAGGCTC
>NZ_BAAAPM010000003.1:24764-46237 GCF_039531145.1 Isoptericola hypogeus | reverse complement strand
ACAGCTCAGCCGAGCTGTCGTCGGCTGAGTCTGCGGTTCCGCTGCTGGCGGGTGCCTCGTTCCTCGGCCCCCACCCTGCGCTGCACCTCCGCCTCAGCCGAGCGTGAGGTCGACGGTGGGGATCGCCGGGTCGCCCACCGACAGCCGCCGCGCCCCGCGGGGCAGCTCGGCGCGGGCCTGGAGGTGGTGCCGCGCCGCGTTCTGCACCCCGTAGGCGCCGACCCAGCGGGAGTCCACGGCGCCGTCGACCACGAGCGGCACGAGCAGGGGGCGCAGGTCGCCGCGCTCGCCGTCCGGATCGGCCGGGACGCCGTCGCCGGCCGCCTCGTCGACGGCCTGGCCGGGGGCCCAGGCGACCACACGGTCGTCCGGCCCGCCCACGACCACCTCCTCGACGGCGCGGCCGTCGGCGTCGTACCGCCGGGCCGCGGCCTTGCGGCCGCCGTGGCTGTGCTTGTTCGCGGACGCCTTCGCGACGGGCTGCAGCACCCCCGACGAGTCCGCCCGCGCGACCAGTTTGTAGACCATGCCGCACGTGGGCGCGCCGGAGCCGGTGACCAGCGAGGTCCCGACGCCGTAGACGTCGACCGGCATGGCCGCGAGGCCCGCGATGGCGTGCTCGTCCAGGTCGGACGTGACGACGATCTTGGTCCCGGTGGCGCCGAGGTCGTCGAGCTGACGCCGGACCTCGACCGCGAGCCCGCCCAGGTCGCCCGAGTCGAGCCGCACCGCGCCGAGGCCGGTCCCCGCGGCCGCGACGGCGTGCTCGACGCCGCGGCGCACGTCGTACGTGTCGACGAGCAGCGTGGTCCCGGGCCCGAGCGACGCGACCTGCGACGCGAACGCGGACGGCTCGTCGTCGTGCAGCAGGGTGAAGGCGTGCGCCGCGGTGCCGATGGTGTCGATGCCGTACCGCAGGCCGGCCTCGAGGTTCGACGACCCGGCGAACCCCCCGACCACGGCCGCCCGCGCGGCGGCGACCGCCGCCTGCTCGTGGGCGCGCCGAGAGCCCATCTCCAGGCACGGCCGGTCGACGGCGGCGCTGGTCATCCGGGACGCGGCGGACGCCACCGCGGAGTCGTAGTTGAGGATCGACAGCACGAGCGTCTCCAGCAGCACGGCCTCGGCGAACGTGCCCTCGACCTGCAGCACCGGGGAGCCGGGGAAGAAGATCTCGCCCTCCGCGTACCCGAGGATCGTGCCCGTGAAGCGGTAGCCGCGCAGGAAGTCGAGGGTGCGGTCGTCGACGACGCCCGTGCGCTCCAGGTAGTCCAGCTCGGCGTCCCGGAAGCGGAAGTGCGGGAGCGCTTCCAGGACCCGGCCGGTGCCGGCCAGGACGCCGTACCGCCGCCCGGCGGGCAGCCGGCGCGTGAAGACCTCGAACACGCAGTGCCGGTGCGCGGTGCCGTCGGCGAGGGCGGCCTGGAGCATGGTGAGCTCGTAGCGGTCCGTGAGGAGCGCGACCGACGGGCGCACGGTCGGCAGCGGCGCGGCAGGCAGGGAGTCGGGCAGGGCGTCGGGCGCACCCGAGCCACCGGACGTCGGGGCCGCGCTGCCCCGGTACGCGTCGATCATGGGGACACGGTAGGTCGCCGGGGAGGATCCAGCAGGACGAGGCTCAGCTGGCGGACGACCGACGACCTCGTCGCGCGTCCGCCTACGCTGGGACGGTGGACGGGATGCGGACGGCAGCACCGACGGCGACGCCGACGGTGACGGGAGCAGCGACGCTGACGGCCACCGACGTCGAGGAGCAGGTGGTCGCGGACGCGCTCGCGGGCCTCGCCGACCCCTGGGTCACGATCGTGTGGAACGACCCGGTCAACCTGATGTCGTACGTCAGCTACGTGTTCGAGAGCTACTTCGGCTACCCGCAGACGAAGGCGGAGCGGCTGATGCTGCAGGTGCACCACGACGGCCGGGCGGTGGTGTCCTCCGGGCCGCGCGAGCGCATGGAGGTGGACGTCCAGGCGATGCACGCCTTCGGGCTGTGGGCGACGATGCGCTCCTCCGGCGACTCCGACGGTGGCGTGGGCGGCGACGTGGGCGGGGCGCCGGCATGACGCCGTTCCGCTCGGCGCCCGCCGGTTACGTCGCCCGCTGGGAGCCGCTGGAGCGCGAGGTGCTGGCGCGCGTCGCCCGCGACGTCGCGGAGCTGGTGCGGCTCGACTCCGGTATCGGCCCGGACGTGGAGGTGGGCGATGGCGTCGCGTTCACGGGGGTCGCGCGGATGCCCGAGGACCCGGCCGTCCGGCGGCTGCTGCCCGACGCGCACCGCGAGGACGAGGACGTCGCGGCGGAGTTCCGCCACCTCACGCAGACCGACCTCGCCGCGGGCAAGGCCGCGCGGCTCGAGTCGTTCGCCGGCGCGCTGGACCCCGACCCCGGGAGCGCCGCCGGGACCGACGACGGCTCCGGCGAGGTGCTCGTGCCGCGCGAGGACGCGCAGGCGTTCGCGGGTGCGCTCACCGACCTGCGGCTGGTGCTCGCCGAGCGCCTCGGCCTCGAGCAGGACGCCGACGTCGAGGAGCTGCACGACCAGGTGCTCAGCGGCGTCCTGGCCGACGACGAGCCCGACGACGAGCCGGACGACGAGCCCGGCCTGAGCGGCGAGGAGCGCAGGTACTGGGGCGGAGTCTTCGTCGCGGCGGGCTTCGCGCAGGAGACGCTGATGGAGGAGATGCTCGCCGACCTGCGCGCCGGCCGGCACGGCGGCCCCCGCGGCCGCGGCCGCTAGGCGACGGGCCGGCCGGCGCGCTGCCGGTGTGGTGGGCGCCACGCCGTGTCCCCGCTCACTCGCAGGGGTCATGACGACCTGCCGCGACTAGGCTTCCAGCCGTGAACGACGCCCCCATCGGGATCTTCGACAGCGGCGTCGGCGGGCTGACCGTCGCACGCTCGATCCTCGACCAGCTCCCGCACGAACAGCTGCTGTACATCGGTGACACGGCCAACAGCCCCTACGGGCCGAAGCCGCTCGCGGCGGTGCGCGCGATGGCGCTCGACGTCATGGACCGGCTGGTCGACGACGGGGTGAAGATGCTCGTCATCGCCTGCAACTCCGCGACGGCGGTCGCGCTGCCCGACGCCCGCGAGCGGTACACGGTGCGGCGCGGCATCCCGGTGGTCGAGGTGATCCGGCCCGCGGCCCGCCGTGCCGTCCTCACGTCGAAGACCGGGCGGATCGGCGTCATCGGCACGAAGGCCACCGTCGACTCCAAGGCCTACGACGACGCGTTCCACGTCACGCCCGGGCTGGAGATCACCACCCAGGCGTGCCCGGAGTTCGTGCCGCTGGTCGAGCAGGGGCTCACGTCGGGGCCCGAGGTGCTCGAGGTCGCGCACCGCTACCTCGACCCGGTGAAGGCGGCGGGCGTGGACGCGCTCGTGCTCGGTTGCACGCACTACCCGCTGCTGTCCGGCGTCGTCTCGTACGTGATGGGTGAGGACGTCACGCTCGTCTCGAGCGCGGAGGAGACCGCCAAGGACGTGTACCGCAACCTCGTGTCCCACGGGCTGGAGCGCGCGACCGACGCCCCGGCCCCCGTGCACCGGTTCCTCGCTACCGGCACGCCGGAGCCGTTCCAGCAGCTCGCGCGGCGGTTCCTCGGGCCGGAGGTGTCGCTGGTGGAGGCCGCATGAGACTCGTGACCGTCGGGGTGGCCGGGTCGTTCCCCGGCCCGGCGTCGCCCGCGTCCACCTACCTCGTGCAGGTGTCCGCGGCGGAGGCCGTGGCCGCCGGCGCGACCGGCGACGACGCGCGCGACTGGAACGTCGTCCTCGACCTCGGCAACGGTGGGCTCGGGGCGCTGCAGCGGCACGTCGACCCGCTGGCGCTGGACGCCGTCGCGCTGTCGCACCTGCACCCCGACCACTGCGCCGACCTGTCGGGCCTTTACGTCTACCTGCGGTACCACCCCGCCCGCGGCGCGGTGCGCACCGGCGTCGCCCGTCACCTGCCCGTGTACGGCCCGACGACGACGGCCGAGCGGGCCGGCGCGATGTACGGACTCGCCCCGGACGAGTCGATGGCGAGCGAGTTCGACTTCCGCTCCTGGGAGCCGGGCGCCCGGGTGCGCGTGGGGCCGCTCGAGCTCGAGCCGTTCCGCGTCTTCCACCCGGTGGAGGCGTACGGGATCCGGGTGACCGGCCCGTCGGCGGTGCGGCCGGGGGAGCGCGCGACGCTCGTCTACTCGGGCGACACCGACCTGTGCGACGGCCTGGTCGCGGGGGCGGCGGGGGCCGACCTGTTCCTGTGCGAGGCCGCGTTCCAGGAGGGCCGGGACGACCGAGTCGAGGCGGGCATCCACCTCACCGGCCGGCGCGCGGGGAAGGCGGCAGCCGCCGCCGGCGCTCGCCGCCTGCTGCTGACGCACATCGCCTCGTGGAGCGACCCCCAGGTCCCGCCGGCCGAGGCCCGCGCCGTCTACGACGGCCCCGTGGCGGTGGCGGCGCCGGACGAGGTGCACGTCCTGTGACCGGTAGCCTCGCCCCCGTGAACGAGCCCGCGCCGGCCGGCGCCACCCCGACCGCCTCCCCGCCCCGCCGTGCCGTGTGGCCGGCGGTCGTGTGCGACCTGGTGTGCGTCCTCGTGTTCACCGTCGTGGGCACGATCAGCCACGCGACGTCGGGCGACCTCGGTCACGTTGCGCGCGTGGGCCTGCCGTTCGTCGTGGGGCTCGCCGTGGGCTGGCTCGCCGCCCGCGCCTGGCGCGCCCCGGCCAGGCTCTGGCCGACGGGCGTGGCGGTCTGGTTCGCCACCGTCGCGCTAGGCCTGCTGCTCCGCCCGCTGATCGGCGGCGGGTTCGAGCCGAGCTTCGGCGTCGTCACCGCCGTCTTCCTCGGCGTGACCATGCTCGGCTGGCGCGCCCTCGCGTCCCTCGCCGCCCGCCGCGCGGCCCACTGAGGCTCCCCGCTCCTCGACGGTCTGGAACGTCCAGAACAGGAGGAAGCCGAGGACGATGGCGAGCTCGAACCAGTAGAACCAGCGGGACTCGTCCGTCACCCAGCCGAAGAGCTTGAACCCGGCCGTCGCGACCACCCCGACGATCATGAGGACCGCGACCGCGAGGTAGGCGATCCCCCAGACCGGGTGCGGCCGCGACGCGTCCGGCCGGCGCCACAGGCCGACGAGGCCGCTGGTCAGCGCCACGAGCGCCATCGGCGCGAAGACCATGATCGCGGCGAGCGCGTGCGCGTGCAGCAGGAACCAGTCGTGCCGCAGGAGATAGGCCAGGAGCCCGGCGACCCAGACGAGCACGACGACGAGCGTCCCGACGACCTCCTCGTTCCTCGACGGCTGCCGGAACCCCGTGTCGGCGAACCGGCGGCCGAGCCGCCGCAGCCACGAGCCCCCGGCCGCCGTGGGCACGAGCTCGGGGTCGCGGTCCCGGCGCAGGACGAACAGCAGCAGGAGCACGAGGGCGACGGAGCCCACCCAGAAGTAGGCGACGAGAGAGCTGGAGACCTGGTCGGTCCACTCGGCGCAGGCCTGGGCGTCCCACGGGCCGCCGCTGATCGGCGGCTGCTGAGCGTCGAGCGTCGGCGGCTGCGCCTGCGCGAAGCAGGTCTCGCGTACCGGCTCGGGCGTGGGGACGAAAGCGACCACGGGGGCGAGGAAGCCGGCGAGGTTGAGCAGCGGTTCCTGCATGCCTCGTCCGCGGATCGCGATCATCGCGGCGCCGGTGCCGACGAGGACCGCCACGAAGATGCTCTGCGCCGGCGTGTACCAGGAGGCGCTGATGGAGCCCAGCCGGACGCCGCTCGCGGGGTCGGCGTCCTCGAGGAGGACGGCGACGACGAGCATGGCCGTCATCCCGATGATGGCCACGCGGAGGTAGTGATAGGTCGCGGCGGCGTTGCGGGCCGTGGCGACCGGGGCCGGTGCCCCTGACATCGCTCTCATGACTGTGGTGAGCCCCGCCGGCCACGGGGTGATACGTGGCCGGCGGGTGAGGGCCGTCGGTGCTCGCAGCGCCCGCCTCGCCCGGTCCGGGCGAGCGCGGCCTCAGAGCGTGGCGGCGATGGCGGGGGCCAGGGTGCGGAACGCCTTGCCACGGTGGCTGATGGCGTTCTTCTCGTCGGGCGACAGCTCGGCCGACGTGCGCGTGCCGGCCGACCCGTCGGGCGCGGGCGCCTGCTCGGCCGGCACGTGGATCGGGTCGTAGCCGAAGCCGTGCTCGCCGCGCGGGGCGCGCGCCAGGGTTCCCGGCATCTCGCCGAGGCAGACCTCCTCGCGGCCGTCCGGCGTCACGAGGGCGGCCGCGCACACGAACGCCGCGCCACGGTGCTCGTCGCGCACGTCGCCGAGCTGGGTGAGCAGCAGCTCGAGGTTGGCGACGTCGTCGCCGTGCCGGCCCGCCCAGCGCGCCGAGAAGATACCGGGCGCGCCGCCGAGCACGTCCACGCTGAGCCCCGAGTCGTCGGCGACGGCCGGCAGCCCGGTCGCCGCCGCCAGCGCTCGCGCCTTGATCAGCGCGTTCTCGACGAACGACACGCCGTCCTCGACCGGCTCGGGTACGCCCAGGTCGGCCGCGGTGACGACGGCGTCGTCCGGCAGCGCGTCCAGGCCCGGCTGCGCGCGCAGGATGGCGCGCAGCTCGACGAGCTTCTTGCGGTTGTGCGTCGCCAGCACGAGGCGGGCGCCGGCGGGCACGACGACGTCGTTCACGGGGCGACGTCGCGGGCGAGCGCCTCGGACTGGAGGCGGGTCAGCTCCGCCGTGCCGGAGACCGCCAGGTCGAGCAGGGCGTCGAGCTCCGCGCGATCGAACGGCGCGTGCTCGGCGGTGCCCTGCACCTCGACGAACGTGCCGGAGCCGGTCGTCACGACGTTCATGTCCGTCTCGGCCCGCACGTCCTCGACGTAGGGCAGGTCGAGCATCGGCGTCCCGTCGATGATCCCGACGCTCACCGCCGCGACCGAGCCGGTGAGCACCTGCTTGCCACCCGTGACGTGCCCGTGCCGCCGGCCCCACGCGACGGCGTCGGCCAGCGCGACGTAGGCGCCGGTGATCGCCGCGGTGCGGGTGCCGCCGTCGGCCTGCAGCACGTCGCAGTCGAGCACGATCGTGTTCTCGCCGAGCGCGCCGACGTCGACGACGGCACGCAGGGCGCGGCCGATCAGCCGCGAGATCTCGTGCGTGCGCCCGCCGATCTTGCCCTTGACCGACTCGCGCTGGCTGCGCTCGTTCGTCGCGCGGGGGAGCATCGCGTACTCCGCGGTCACCCACCCCTCGCCGGAGCCCTTCTTCCAGCGCGGCACGCCCGCGGTGAAGGAGGCGGTGCACAGCACCCGGGTCTTGCCGAACTCCACCAGCACGGAGCCCTCGGCGTTCTCGGTCCAGCCGCGGGTGATCGTCACGGGACGGAGCTGGTCGGGAGTGCGGCCGTCGGCGCGCACCACGGCCTGGGAAGCAGGGGAAGTCATGCCGACACCCTAACGGCGGCGGCCCGTGGCGCCCCGCTCGGACGCCTCCCGCGCGGGAGCCGGGCCGGGCCGTAGGGGAGCTCCGCGCCGTCGTTGCGTGCCCGCGCCGGACGACGTAGACCTGAGGGGTGCGGATGGCGGGTGCGCTATCCCTTCGTGCCCGCGTCCGGCAGAGCCTCTTGGAAGGAGAGAGCTCGTGGAACGCAGGCGCGTCAAGGCTGCTGCCGCCGTCGTCACCGGACTCGCGGTCGCAGCGTCGTTGGGGACTTTCGCCTCGGCCGACAACGGCAGGGGAAGTCCCAACCGGGTCTCGGAACGGCTGAGCGGATACGAGGAGACCCCACTGTCGCTCTCGACGGCCGGGAACGGGCGGTTCGAGGCACGCATCGACACCAGGGACGAGGAGATCAGGTGGACCCTGAGCTTCGCCGACACGGAGACCACCGTGACGCAGGCTCACATCCACTTCGGCTCGCCGTCGCAGTCGGGCGGCATCGCGGTGTTCCTGTGCACCAACCTGGGCAACGGTCCGGCGGGGACGCAGGCGTGCCCGGCGGAAGGCACCGTCCGCGGCACCATCGTCCCGGCGGACGTGATCGGGCCCGCAGGGCAGGGCCTGGCGGTCGGCGACTTCGATGCCCTCGTGGACGCCGTTCGGGCAGAGTCGACCTACGTGAACGTCCACACGACGGGCTTCCCGGCCGGTGAGATCCGCGGTCACATCGATCACTAGTCCGTCAGCGCCCGCGCGGGAGGTCCCCGCCGGGCGGCCACCGAGCACCGTCGGGCGCGGCCCGTAGGGTTGTCGGGTGCATCTCGTCGCCTCCGACCTCGCCTTCGCCTACCCGGGGCGGCCCGTCCTGTCGGGGCTCGACCTGCGCGTGTCCGACGGCGCGCGGCTCGGGGTCGTGGGGGAGAACGGCTCGGGCAAGTCGACGCTGCTCGGGCTCCTCGCCGGCCGGCTCGCGCCGTCGTCGGGCGAGGTGCGGCGCGCCGGGACGGTGGCGCTCGTGGAGCAGGAGCTCGACGTCCCCGGCGGCGCCACCGTCGGGGATCTCGTGCGCGGCACCCTCGCCGGGCTGCGCGAGGTGGCGGCCGAGCTCGACGCCGCCGCGGCCGCCTTCGACCACGAGGCGGGCGACCTGGCCGAGCTGTCCGACCTCCTCGCCCGCGCCGAGCACCTGGCCGTCTGGGACGCCGACCGTCGAGTCGACGTCGCCCTGTCCCGCCTGGGCGCCGTGCGCGACCCGGCCCGCCGGCTCGACACCCTGTCGGTGGGCCAGCGGTACCGGGTGCGGCTCGCGTGCCGCCTCGCCGAGCGCGCCGACCTGCTGCTCCTCGACGAGCCCACCAACCACCTGGACGACGGCGCCATCGAGTTCCTCACCGGCGAGCTCGTCGCGTGGCGCGGCGGGGTCGTGCTCGTCACGCACGACCGGGAGCTGCTCGACGACGCCGCGACCGCCATCCTCGACCTCGACCCGTCGATGGACGGCAAGCCGGTGCTCTACGGGCAGCCCGGCTATCTCGCCTACCGGTTCGCCAAGAACCAGGCGCTGCACCGGTGGCGGCAGCGCTACCGCGCGGAGCGGCAGCGGGCGCGGCTCCTGGCCGAGCGCCTCGACGCCTCCTACGAGGGGCTGTCCGACGAGTGGCGCCCGCCGAAGGGCTCGCAGAAGCACCGCCGCGCGACCCGCGCCCGCATCCACGTCAAGGCGGCGGACCGGCTGGTGACCAGGCTGGAGGCCGAGGCGGTCGACGTGCCGGTCCCGCCGCTCGCGCTCACCTTCCCCGACCTGCCCGCGATGTCGCCGGGCTGGGACCCGGCAGACCCGCTGGTCGAGCTGCGCTCGCCGAAGGTCGTCGCCGCGGACGGCGGGGTGCGGCTCGACCTGCCCGGCACGCGGGTGGCCGTGCCGCCGTCCGGCCGCCTGCTCGTCGTCGGGCCCAACGGGGCGGGCAAGTCGACGTTCCTCGAGGCGCTCGCGGGTCGGGTGCCGCTCGACCGCGGCACGCGGTCCCTGGTGGCGGGCGCGCGGCTGGGCGTCGTGACGCAGGAGTCGCGTACCGCGGCGGTCGTCGGGCAGGACCCCGCCCGCTCGGGGTTCGACGCCTACGCCGCCGAGGCGCTCGAGCTGCTGGAGCGCGGCGAGCTCGACCCGGAGCACCTGGTGCCCGTGGCGGCCCTCGGCCTGCTGAGCGAGGAGGACCTCGAGCGGCGGCTCGCCGAGCTGTCCGCCGGGCAGCGCCGCCGGTTCGAGCTCGCCCGGGCGCTGCTGCACGCCCCGCACCTGCTCGTCCTGGACGAGCCGACGAACCACCTGTCCGTCGACCTCGTCGACGAGCTGACGCGGGCGCTGGTCGTCACGCCGGCCGCCGTCGTCGTCGCGACGCACGACCGCCGCATGCGGGCCGACCTCGCGGACTGGCCGGTGCTCGAGCTCGGCTGATCGCCCGAGCCTGCAGGTCCCCGACGACAACCCGAATGCGCCGACGCAGTACGAGAGACCGGCCGAACCCCGGGCTACGAGTCCGCGCCGGACGCCCGACGGTCCGCGCCGCGCTCCTCGCGTCCGGCGCGGTCACCGCCGTCGCCGTGGAACCGTCGGTAGCTGTAGACGAGGAGGCCGATCGCGACCAGGCCCGAGCCGATGAGGCTCGACCCGGTGGCCCAACCGCCCGGCAACCACCACCGGTCTCCGAACGGCCACCAGCCGGGCGGCGGTGGCCAGAGGCCCCAGACGACGCCGAGCGCCATCAGCCCGAGCGCCAGCACCAGGCTCGCCGTGATGGTCCACCGGTTCCGCACGCTGCTTCTCGCCAGGTCGTGCGCCTTGGCTTCCACGGGCCCGACCCGTCGTTCGGCCCACGCGTACTGGTGGGAGAGCACCACGAGTCCGGCCGCGAGCAGGAGGAGCCCGGGTCCCGGCAGGACCAGCGCGGCCACGCCCAGCGCGAGCAGCGTCCAGCCGAGGACGAGGCGGGGTACTCGGCGGGTCACCCGGTTCGCCTCGCTCTCGTGATGGTGGACGGTCGGGACCAGCGTTCCTGGCTGCCCCCGGGGATGCTCACTCGCTGGCCGGGGACCGACGTCTAGCTCAGGCGGCCGACCCAGGCCATCGCCTGCTTCACGAGCGTGCCCTGGCCGTGGATCATCTCGGCCTGCACGGTGTCGCTGCAGGCGTCCTCCGGCGTCAGCCACGCGAGGTCGAGCGCGTCCTGCTGCGGCCGGCAGTCGCCCGTGACCGGCACGACGTACGCCAGGGACACCGCGTGCTGGCGGGGGTCGTGGTACGGAGTGATGCCGGGCGTGGGGAAGTACTCGGCGACGGTGAACGGCTGCGGCGACGACGGCACCTGGGGGAGCGCGACCGGTCCGAGGTCCTTCTCGATGTGCCGCAGCAGGGCGTCGCGCACGCGCTCGTGGAACAGCACGCGCCCCGAGACCAGCGCCCGCGTCATCGTGCCCAGCGGTGTGACGCGAAGCAGCAGGCCCACGGCCACGACGTCCCCGGAGTCGTCGACGCGCACCGGGACGGCGTCCACGTAGACCAGGGGGAGCTGGGCCCGCACGACGGCGAGGTCCTCCGACGTGAGCCACCCCGCCTGCGGCGGGGGGTCGGGGAAGTACTCGTCGTCGCCAGGGAACTCGGCCGTGTCCGTCACACGTCGTTTCTACCAGCCCGGGAGCAGGCGGGGCGCCCGCGAGGGAATACCGCGGCCCCCGGACGTGCTGTGCCACTCAGACCCCTACGGAAGGAAACCCATGGCCACCGTCGAGCTCACCGACGAGACGTTCGAGAAGACCGTCACCGACAACGACATCGTCCTGGTCGACTTCTGGGCGGAGTGGTGCGGCCCGTGCAAGCAGTTCGCGCCGGTGTTCGAGCGCTCGTCCGAGGAGAACGCCGACGTCGTGCACGCGAAGATCGACACCGAGGCGCACCAGCGCATCGCCGGGGCCGCCGGCGTGACGGCCATCCCGACGCTGATGGCGTTCCGCGAGGGCGTGCTCGTGTTCAACCAGGCCGGCGCGCTGCCGGGCCCGGCGCTGAAGCAGGTCGTCGACGCCGTCAAGGGCCTCGACATGGACGAGGTCCGCGCGCAGATCGCCGCCGCGAACGACGGAGCCCCGCAGGCCTGATCGCCGCGCGGATCCGCACCGCGCACGACGGCCGCCCCGGGACGCCCGGGGCGGCCGTCCTGCGTGTCGGCCACGCGAGCGGCGACATTCCGGACAACCGGGCCGGAGCCTTCGCGCCCTGGGTGCGCCACGAGGGCCGACGAGGACGCGGTCTGGCTAGACTGGCGCCCGCCAGCCGGAGTGATGGAACAGGCAGACATGCGGCGTTTAGATCGCCGTGCCCTCAGGGCGTGCGGGTTCGACTCCCGTCTCCGGTACCCCTGCTGTCGTGCGCGACGATCTCGGCGTCGCTAGTCGAGCCCCAGCGTCTTGCGCAGGCGCGCGACGTGCCCGGTCGCCTTGACGTTGTACTGCGCGACGGCGACCGTGCCGTCCGGGCCGACGACGACGGTCGAGCGGATCACGCCCACGTACGTCTTGCCGTAGTTCTTCTTCTCGCCCCAGGCGCCCCAGGCCTCGAGCGCTGCGTGCTCCGGGTCGGAGACGAGGGGGAACGTCAGCGCGTCGCGCTCGGCGAACGTCGTGAGCTTGCTCACGGCGTCGGGGGAGACGCCGACGACGCCGTACCCGGCGCCCTGCAGCGCGGCGAGGGAGTCGCGGAAGTCGCACGCCTCGGTGGTGCACCCGGGGGTCATCGCCGCCGGGTAGAAGTACACGACGACGCCCTTGCGGCCCGGGGCGGCGAGAGCCTCGGCGAGCGAGAACCGCCCGGTCGTCGACCCGGCGCCGGCGGGGTCGGGCAGGACGGCGTCGAGCGAGAGGTCGGGGGCGGTGTCGCCGACGGCGAGACGGGTCACGGGTGCGCTCCTCGGGTGCGGAAGGTGGGGCCAGGGCGACGGGCGCGGCGCGGCGTCCGGTGCCGGCGTCGAGCCTAGACCGCCGCGTCGTCTAGCGTGGACCCGTGACACCCGCAGCACCCGCCACCGGCCAGGCCGCGTCCGGCACTCCGCCCGGCGCCTCCTCGCCCGACGCGCCCCTGCCGATCCGTATGCTCCACGACCGGCTCCTCGTGGAGCCTGAGGTGGACTCCGCCGAGCGGCAGTCGACCGCCGGCCTCGTCATCCCCGCCACGGCGTCGGGGCCCAAGCGGCTCGCATGGGCCGCCGTCGTCGCCAAGGGGGAGCACGTGCGGCAGGTCGCCGTCGGCGACCGCGTCCTGTACGACCCCGAGGACCGCGCCGAGGTCGACCTCGGCGGGACGGACTACGTGCTGCTGCGCGAACGCGACGTGCACGGCGTCGCCGAGACCACGCAGGAGCCCGGCGCCACCGGCCTCTATCTCTGACGGCACGTCACCGTGCCCGCCGCCGTGCCCGGCCCTACCGTGGGCCCATGACCGGCGACGACGCCGCTTCCTGGGCCGCGAGCGGCCCGGCGAGCCCCACCGACCTGCTCGCCCTCGACGCCGACCTCACCGCGGCGGAGCGCCGGACGCGAGACCGGGTCCGGGGTCTCGTCGACGAGCACGTGCGCCCGCACGTCGCGCGCTGGTTCGCGGACGGCGTGTTCCCGCGCGACCTCGTGCCGCGGCTCGCCGAGGCGGGTCTGCTCGGCATGCACCTGCGCGGTTACGGCTGCGCGGGCGCCTCCGCCGTCGAGTACGGCCTCGCGATGGCGGAGCTCGAGGCGGGCGACTCCGGGATCCGGACCTTCGTCTCCGTGCAGGGGTCGCTGGCGATGACGGCGATCGCGAAGCACGGCTCGGACGCGCAGAAGGAGCGCTGGCTCCCCGGCATGGCGGCGGGCGAGGTGATCGGCTGCTTCGCGCTGACCGAGCCGACGGCCGGGTCGGACCCGGCGTCGATGCGGACCACGGCCACGCTCGTCGGCGACGAGTGGGTGATCGAGGGCGCGAAGCGGTGGATCGGCCTGGCTTCGATCGCCGACGTCGCCGTGATCTGGGCGAAGGCAGACGACGGCGAGGGCGTGCGGGTGCGGGGGTTCCTCGTCCCCACGAGCACGCCGGGCTTCACGGCGACGCCCATCGAGCCCAAGCTGTCCCTGCGCGCGTCCGTGCAGTGCGACGTCGAGCTCGACGGCGTTCGCGTGCCCGCGGACGCGATCCTGCCGCATCACCCCGGCCTGGCGGGGCCGTTCGCGTGCCTCGCCGAGGCGCGGTACGGCATCGCCTGGGGCGCGGCCGGCGCCGCGCGGGACTGCCTGGAGGCGGCGCTCGGTCACGCGGCCGGGCGGGTCCAGTTCGGTCGCCCGATCGCCGCGTTCCAGCTCACCCAGGCGAAGCTGGTCGACATGGCGCTGGAGGTCGCCCGCGCGCAGCTGCTCGCGCTGCGGCTCGGCCGGCTCAAGGACACCGGCCGCCTCGAGCCGCACATGGTCTCCGCCGGGAAGCTGGCCAACGTCCGCTCCGCGATCGAGGTCGCCCGGACCGCGCGCACGATCCTGGGCGGCGACGGCGTGACGCTCGAGCACTCGCCGATGCGGCACGCGGCCAACCTCGAGTCGGTGCGCACCTACGAGGGCACCGACGAGGTGCACACGCTGATCCTCGGCCGGTACCTCACCGGCCACCAGGCGTTCCGCTGACCCGGGCGCGGGCGAGGACGGCTGTCGTGCAGGTCACAGGCCCGTGGGCGTCCCCCGGTTACCGGCCGGCCGCGCGTGGCTGGTAATGTTTCACCCCGCCGGCGCCATTAGCTCAATTGGCAGAGCAGCTGACTCTTAATCAGCGGGTTCGGGGTTCGAGTCCCTGATGGCGCACCAGCACGAGGCCCCCTTCGACGGGGGTCTCGTGGCGTGAGGGGCACCCGAGGCCGCGCCCTGGTACCCTCGCGATCGCGCGCCATTAGCTCAATTGGCAGAGCAGCTGACTCTTAATCAGCGGGTTCGGGGTTCGAGTCCCTGATGGCGCACCGCGCAAGCCCCGACCGGGTCTCCGGCCGGGGCTTCGTCGTGTGTGGGGGTCCGGTACGTCCGCCCGTGCGTCGCCCCGGCGGCCGCGGCACGATGAACCGATGATCTCCACCGAGCTGGCGGCGAGGCTGCGCGACGCGGGCCTGGTGTGGCACCCGGCCGACGGCGACCGGTTCCGCATCGACTCCCCGGAGCTGTCGGCCGACGTCTTCACCGTGAGCACGATGACCATCGAGGCGCACGACTTCCCGACCGGCACCATCCTGGGCTTCAACGGCACCACCGAGTGGGCGCTCGACTCCGTGCCCGTCGAGGACACGCTGTGGCTGCCCCGGGAGGACCAGCTGCGCGAGCTCCTGCGGCACTCGTTCCGCGCGCTGCGCTCCGCGTCGGACGGCTACGAGGTCGACGTCGACCTGCTCGGCGACCGGCGCACGTTCGCCGCCTCGGATCCCGCCGAGGCGTACGGGCAGGCGCTGGTCGCGCTCATCGAGCGCAGCGCCTGAACGCCGTCAGCCGAGCCCCAGCACCCGCTGGACGAACCAGACGAGACCGACGACGGCCACGGCGGCAGCGACCATGCCGGTGACCCAGCGCGCCGCGCGGGGCGCGCGGCGGCGCAGCGCGGTCAGCAGCGGGAAGACGACGGCGATGATCGCGAGCTGCACGACCTCGATGCCGAGGTTGAACACGAGCAGCGACGCGAGCAGGCTCCACGACCACGGCTCGTCGAGGCCGAGCGCGCCCGCGAAGCCGAGGCCGTGCACCAGCCCGAACGCGAACACGACGGCGAGGCGCGCCGCCTCGGTGCGGCTCAGCTCGAACCAGCGCCCCCGGGGCTCGACCGACGTCTCGAGCGCCGCGGTCGGGTCGTCGCGCAGCGCCCACAGGCTTCCGAGGGCGACCGCGGTGATCGACGCGGCGATGATCGGCTCGACGACCGCGCCGGGGACGCTCACCACGCCCGTGGCGGCGAGCAGGAACGTCACCGAGTGGGCCACGGTGAACGTCGTCGCCACCAGCACGACGTCGCGCAGCCGGCGCGACGCCACGACGAGCGCGAGCAGGAAGAGGACGTGGTCGGGCCCCAGCAGCAGGTGCTCGGCGCCGAGGACGAAGAACTCGCCGAGCCGCGCCGCCGTGCCGCCGTCGCCGGTCGTGAACGTCGGCTCCGCCGGGGTGAGGACGACCGACCCCTGCTCGCCGTCGAGGTCGTAGGTGACGACCGTCTCCGTCGAGTGGACGAACGTCTCGACGTCCGGGAACAGCGCGCTGAACACGGTGTGCGTGACGTCGCCGCCGGTGCCCCCGGCGTCGCAGGCGTAGTCGAGGGTGAGCGTCGCGTAGGTGGCGCCGGCCCGTTCGTGCACGCGTGCGTCACCGACGGGCGCCGGGGCGCAGTGCCGCTCGCCCGCCGCGACGCCGAACCGCTCGGTGACGTACCGGGTGACGGCGGCGGCGTTCTCGGCGAGCTGCGCGGTCTGCGCCTCCGCGCCGGTCGCCTCGTAGGCCTCGGCGGTGAGCCAGGCGGACTTCATGAGCAGGTCGTACTCGACGTCGAGCTCGACGCGGACGTCGGCGCCCCGGGCGGCGGTGACGTCGGCGTACGCGTCGGTGGTCGCGTCGTGGGCTGCCGCGGGGCCGGCGGGCCAGGCGACGGCGGCCAGGGCCGCGAGGGCGAGGGCCGCCCGGCGGGCGAACGAGGTCGCCCGCGGGGCGTGAGCGGTCGTGCGGTCGGGGTTCACAGGTCGATCCGTCCGGAGGGTGTGGGGCCGGGTCCCCGGGGAGGGCTCCCCGGGGACCCGGCCGTGGTGCAGGTGGGCGGTGGTCGGACGCCGGCCGTCAGCCCTCGAGGCCGGCCGGTACCCGGGACCCGGGCACCGTCGCGGTGCCTCCCGGCCACGGCCGGCCGCCGGCCGTCGTGAAGACGGACGGCTCGGCCGCGGTCACGCCGCCGCCGGTGCTCGTCGCGGTGACGACCCACGCGTACGCCGTCGAGCGCCGCAGCCGGTCCCAGCGGACGGACGCGACGTCGCCGGAGGCCACCGTCGCGGAGCCGATCACGCGCGTCGGCGCGTAGACGGCGAGCGAGTCGGTGACGAGCGAGGTGGTGCGCGTGGTCAGGTCGACCGGGAGCACCATGTTGTCCGCCGTCGAGTCGTACCGGGCCTCGGGGTCCCACTCGTCGGCCCCGAAGTCGTCGAGGAACGGGGAGTAGGTGTCGACGCTCATCTCGGCGCGGTCCACGTCGAACTGCAGCAGGCGGAAGTACGACGCGCCGAACCGCAGCCGCGCGGCGGGGTGGTACCCGCCGATCGTGCCGAGGCCGACCCGCTCCGCCGGCACGGTGAACGCCTGGTAGTCGGCCAGGAGCTCCACGACGCCGTCCGAGATCTCGCCGACCTTCGGCTTGACGTTGGTCGTCACGCCGTGGACGTGGCCGGCCAGCACGAGGAACACGTTGTCGTTGGGCTCGACGACGTGCGTGAACAGCGGGGAGCCGTCGGGCGTGGCGAAGCCCGCGTTGCGGCCGTCGGACTGCGTGCTCGCGGCGAGGTAGGCGTGGGTCATGAGGATCCCGTTGCGGTCCGAGTACCGCTCGAAGATCTCGTCGGCCCACTCGGCCTCCTCGCGCGTCACGCCGTAACCCATGCCGACCGCGACGAAGTCGAGCCCGCCGGCCGAGAACAGCACGTAGTGGTTCGAGTTGTCGCCCTCGCGCCACGACCCGTACTCGGCGTCCTCCCAGGACTCCGCCGCCGCCTCGTACCGGTCGGGGCCGAAGTACTCGTTGTAGGCGTCGGCGCCGCCCGCGGCCCCCGACCAGTTGTCGTGGTTGCCCGCGACCGCCGAGTTGGGGATGCCGTCGATCTTCGCCTGCTGGCGCGAGGAGACCTCGAACTCCCCGGTCACCTGCTTGCGCATCGCGTCGTCCTGCGGCTCGCGGATGTTGTTCTCGATGAGGTCGCCGGTGTGCGAGACGAACTCGATCTTGCGCTCGTCGGCGTTCGCGGCGATCCAGTCGACGACGCCCGCGTAGGCGGACTCCCAGATCTCCCTCTCCTCGGCGGTCTCCTGCTCCACCGAACCCTCGGACAGGTACTGCGTGTCCGTCATGTGCGCGATCGAGAAGTCGTAGTCCGCCGGGTCGGCGAAGCCCTCCGCCCCGGGGTCCATGTCGTCGGCGAACGGGTCCGCGGCGGTGACCATGACGTGCACGACGCCCCGGTCCCGGTGCTCCGGCCCGGCGGCGGCGGTGAGGGTCGTGTCGTCCTCGGCGGAGCCGCGCGACGACGCCAGGGCGTCCCAGGCTTCCGCCTCGGTGTCCCAGGCCAGCAGGGTGACCTCGCGAGCGGGGTCCGCGGTGCCGCTCCAGCGCACCACGGGGTGTTCCTCCCGGCGGTCGACCCGCACGTCGAACAGCTGATAGGCGACGTCGTCGGCCTTCGGGGACGCGAGCGTCCGGCCGTCGCCCGGGATCAGGCCCTTCGTGGACGCGGGCCGGGCTCCGCGGGGCCGCAGCTCGGTGGGGATCCCGTCGGCCGTGCCCTGCCGGACCGTGCCAGGCAGCGAGATGTCCGCCTGCGCGAACGTGGCGGTGACGCCGCCGCCGTCCGGCTCGCCCACCCGGGCGGAGAGCGTGACCGGCGAGGCGACGTCCTCGGTTCCAGCGGCCGGCGCGAGCTCGGCGGGGACGTCGGGGATCCCCGCGCTGGTGAACGCGATCTCGCGCGTCGCGGAGTTGCCGAGCGAGTCCGTCGTGGTGAGCGCGAGGGTGTGCTCGCCGGCCGCCAGTCCCGGCCCGACGGCCGAGCCGATCTCGACCGGCTCGCCGTCCAGGGTGACGTCGGGGCCGCCGACGACGCCGTTCGCGTCGTCGAGCTCGACCGCGAGCGGGACGCTGCGGGTGATCGTCGCGCCGTCCGCGGGGGTCGACGACACCACCCGGGGCGCGGAGTTGTCCGTCTCCAGGGTCCGGGTCGCCGTCTGGCCCGTGGACGACGTCGCCGCGATCTCGTGCTCGCCGTCCGTCAGGTCGGTCGTGTCGACGTCGGCGCGCAGGCCCCGGGCGGGGGCGTCGTCGACGAGGAAGTGCAGGTCCACCTGCCGGAACAGGTTGATGTTGGTCCCGCACGTGCCGTCGCCCAGCGCGTAGGACGGCTGGACGTTCTGCTGCTGCGCGGTGCCCTCGGCGGGCGTGAGCACGGCCTCGGCGATGGTGAAGTCGTCCCGGTTGCACCCGCCCTCGAACGGGCCGGTGACCACGTCGATCTGGTTCCAGCCGGGCAGGAGCCACTCGTTCGGGAAGGTGATCGTGCCTCGGCCGCCCACGATCGTCTGGTCGATCCGGCGCTCGACGCCGTTGACCCGCAGGAAGTTCGTCGCGGAGCCGTCGAGCGAGTTGGAGCCCACCACGAACGACAGGGACGCCTCGCCGGTGCCCAGCGTCGGCAGGACGCCGGTGCCGTCGGCCGCCACCACCCAGACCAGGGAGACCTTCGGTGCGGAGGTGGTGCTCGAGCCGCAGCTCCCGTCGCCCAGCGCGTACGACTCCTGGAGGTCCGCGGGCGGCGTGACCGTGCCGTCGGCGACGGCGAGGGAGAGGTCCGACACGGCGAAGTCGTCGAGGTTGGCGCCGCACGACGACGAGATGTCGCCCGCGACGATCTCGACGGTGTTCTCGCCCGGGTGCAGCAGGCGGTTCGGGATGCCGATGTCGACGCGCTCGGAGACAGGGTCGTGCCCGCCCTCGCCGCGGATGTCGACCTGGGTTCCGTTGACGAGCAGGTGGCTCTGGTACCGGTTCTCCATCGAGTTGGCGCCCACGTCGAAGGAGAGCACCGAGACGCCGGCGCCCAGGGTCGACGGGCCGACGGCCGGCTCGCCGTCGACCGTGAGCGAGGTGGTGGAGCCGTCGCCGTCCGCGGGGCGCGCGCCCGTGACCACCTGGGTGCCGCGGGTCAGGGTCCCGTCGGCGGGGGTCACGACCGGCGCGCCGACCGGGGCGTTGTTGACCCGCACGGCGTGCGTCGTGGTCGCGCCCGAACGGGTCGTCGCGACGACGTCGTGCCGCCCGTTCGCCAGGGCGGTGGTGTCGACCTCGGCGGAGAGCCCGGTGGTGGCGCCAGGCGCGCTCGCGACGTCGAACGTCACCGTCGCCTGCTTCACGTACGACGTGTTGCTGCCGCAGGAGCCGTCGCCCATGGAGTAGCCGAACGCGGTCCCGGTGTCCTCGGCGCTCTCACCCAGCAGCTCGAGGGTGACCTCGGAGACGACGAAGTCGTCGAAGTTGACGCCGCAGGAGGAGTCGAGGCCGCCGGCGTGGATCTCGAGCGTGTTGGCGCCCCGGGCGAGCCACTCGTTCGGGACGGGAACCTGTACCCGCTCCGAGACCCACGTGCGGTCCTGGTCGATCCGGTGCCCGTTGAGGACGAGGTAGTTGCCGAACGCGGCGTCGGCGGAGTTGCTCCCGACGTCGAACGTCAGCGTCGACGTGCCGGTCGTCGTCTCCAGGCCGGGCACGTCCTCACCGCCGACGGTGAGGCGGGTCACCGGGTCGCCGGCGGTGACCGGGGACGCGGCGAACGTCGCCGAGCCCTCGAGGTGGGCTCCGTCGGCGGGGACCAGGACGGGCGGGCCGGCGGTCTCCCCGCGGCCGCCGGGTCCCTCGGGCTCGCCGGGGAAGCCGGGGAACCAGGGCCACGCCCGGCCGTCGTCCGCGCGTTCGGCCCCAGCCGCCGTCGGGCTCGCCGCGGGGTGCGCCGTCGCGGCGGGTGCCGCGGCCAGCGGGACCGCGAGGGCCGCGGCGACCGCGCCGGCGGTCATGCCTCTGGTCAGGGCGGACGCGCGTCGGCGTCCCCTGCGTTCGTTCGGCCGCATCGGCGTGCCGTCCTTCCGTGTCGTCATCGGGGAAGTCAGTTCCGGGGGCGTCGTCGACGGAGGTGCTGGCCCGACGGCCTCGCGGCGCCCGGGACCCGAGGGTGGCCGCGGTCGGTGAACGGCGTGGGTGCACCTGGACGTCGCCAGGGCGAACTCTGGGCGACGAACGTCCGCGCAGGTCACGTCGTCGTTCTCCGGTGCTCGCGGCGCCTCGGGCCGGGAGCCGGGCACGCGTCCCCGTACCCTGGACGCGTGCCAGACCCCGTCACCACCCCGCAGACCCCCGACGCCGCCGCGCCGGAGGACGCGCGCCGCCACCGTCAGCCGGTGAGCTTCGTGCGTCGCAGCGCCCGCCTCACCACGGGCCAGGGCAGGGCGTGGGAGACCCGGCGTCAGCGCTACCTCGTCGACGTCCCGCGCGCCGCCACGGTCACGTCCGTCGACCCGGACTGGCGGTTCGAGCCCGAGGCGGTGTTCGGTCGGCGGGCGCCGCTGGTCCTCGAGATCGGGTCCGGGCAGGGCGAGTGCGTCGTCGCCTCGGCCGCGGCGCACCCCGAGCGTGACCACCTGGCCGTCGAGGTCTACACGCCGGGGCTGGCGCAGACGATCGTGCGCGCCGGGCACGCGGGCGCCGACCCCGGGCGCGACGGCGGCGCACCGGGCGCCGAGCTCGACAACCTGCGGCTCGCGCAGGCCGACGCCGCGGAGCTGCTCGCCACCGCGCTGCCGGACGGCGGGGTGGACGAGCTGTGGGTGTTCTTCCCCGACCCCTGGCACAAGTCGCGGCACCACAAGCGTCGCCTCGTGACGCCGGCCTTCGCGGCGCTCGCGGCCCGCGTGCTGCGCCCCGGGGGCACGTGGCGGCTCGCGACCGACTGGGCCGAGTACGCCGCCCAGATGATCCAGGTGCTCGAGGCGAGCGACGACTTCCGCAACGCCCACGGGCTCGGGGCTGTGGCGCCCCGGTTCGACGGGCGGGTGCTCACGAGCTTCGAGAAGAAGGGGACCGCCGCCGGCCGTGGCGTCACCGACCTGGAGTACGTGCGGCGCTGAACCCGTCGGCACGGGTCAGGGCGTCGGGCGTGGTCCCGGACCGCGTGCCCGACGCGCCGTGGTGTGACTTGCGTCATATGTGCCCGCTCTAGCAGGG
>NZ_BAAAPM010000003.1:0-24701 GCF_039531145.1 Isoptericola hypogeus | reverse complement strand
GGCATCATGACCGACATGTCCACGGCGGACTCCCTCGGGGAGCCGCCGGGCGAGACCGAGTACCAGCGGGTCCAGCGATCACCGGAGTTCCAGGACCTGCGCCGGCGGTTCAGGAACTTCGTCTTCCCGATGACGGCGCTGTTCCTCGTCTGGTACTTCGTCTACGTCCTGCTCGCCAACTACGCCCACGACTTCATGAGCACCCGGCTCGGCGACAGCAACATCACGGTGGGGCTGCTGTTCGGGCTGGGTCAGTTCGTGTCCACGTTCGTCATCACGATGCTGTACGCGCGGTGGGCCAACCGGAGGTTCGACGCGCAGGCCGACGAGCTGCGCCGCGAGATCGAGGAGGGCGAGCTGTGACCAGCACCGACATCGGCAACCCGTGGGTGAACATCGGCATCTTCGCGGCGTTCGTGCTGGTCACCCTGATCATCGTGTTCCGCGCCTCGCGCCAGAACAAGTCCGCCGCGGACTTCTACGCCGGGGGCCGCAACTTCACCGGCCCGCAGAACGGCACCGCCATCGCGGGCGACTACCTGTCGGCGGCGTCGTTCCTCGGGATCTGCGGCGCCATCGCGATCAACGGCTACGACGGCTTCCTGTACTCGATCGGGTTCCTCGTCGCCTGGCTCGTCGCGCTGCTGCTCGTCGCGGAGCTGCTGCGCAACACCGGCCGCTTCACGATGGCGGACGTGCTGTCGTTCCGGCTCAAGCAGCGGCCGGTGCGCATGGCGGCGGCCCTGGCGACCCTGCTCGTCGTCTTCTTCTACCTGCTCGCGCAGATGGCGGGGGCCGGCGGCCTGGTCGCGCTGCTGCTGGGCGTCGAGAGCCGGGCCGGGCAGGGCCTCGTCATCGCCGTCGTGGGTGCGCTGATGATCCTCTACGTGCTGGTCGGCGGCATGAAGGGCACCACCTGGGTGCAGATCATCAAGGCGGTCCTGCTCATCGCGGGCTCCGCGATCATGACGGCGTGGGTGCTGGCGAAGTTCGGGTTCAACCTCTCCGACCTGCTGGGCGCCGCGGTCGACAAGGCAGGGCCGGGCGGCGAGGCTCTCCTGGAGCCCGGCAAGCAGTACGGCGAGTCGGCGATCACGAAGCTCAGCTTCCTGTCGCTCGCGCTCGCGCTCGTGCTCGGCACGGCCGGGCTGCCGCACGTGCTCATGCGCTTCTACACGGTGCCCACGGCCAAGGAGGCGCGCCGCTCGGTCGTGTGGGCCATCTGGCTGATCGGCATCTTCTACCTGTTCACCCTCGTGCTCGGCTACGGGGCGGGCGCCCTGGTGGGGCCGGAGGAGATCATGAGCGCCCCCGGCGGCGTCAATTCCGCGGCGCCCCTGCTGGCGTTCGCGCTGGGCGGGGAGATCCTCCTGGGCCTGATCTCCGCGGTCGCCTTCGCGACGATCCTCGCCGTCGTCGCCGGGCTCACCATCACGGCCGCGGCGAGCTTCTCGCACGACATCTACGCCAACGTCATCAAGAAGGGGAAGGTCAACGCCGACTCCGAGGTGAAGATCGCGCGCTGGACCGTCGTGGTCATCGGGGTCGTCGCGATCGTGGGCGGCATCTTCGCCCAGAACCAGAACGTCGCGTTCCTCGTGGCGCTCGCGTTCGCCGTCGCGGCGTCGGCGAACCTGCCGACGATCGTGTACTCGCTGTTCTGGAAGCGGTTCAACACCGCGGGGGCGCTGTGGAGCATCTACGGCGGCCTGATCTCCTGCATCGTGCTGATCGTGCTGTCGCCGACGGTGTCCGGCAGCGAGACGGCGATGTTCCCGGGGGCCGACTTCGCGGTCTTCCCGCTCACGAACCCGGGCCTGGTGTCGATCCCGCTCGCCTTCCTGCTCGGGATCGTCGGGACGTTCGCGTCGAAGGAGAAGCCGCACCCGGAGAAGTTCGCGGAGATGGAGGTCCGCTCGCTCACCGGCGCGGGAGCGGAGAAGGCGACCGCCAAGCACTGACCGTTCGCACCGCTGGCGCACGACGACCCCGGGCCGCCCCCGGGGTCGTCGGCGTGAGCGGGCGCGGCCCGGTCAGTAGGCTCGGCGGGTGACCACGACCAAGCGAGTCGGACTCGCCACCTGCCAGGCCCTGCCCGACCTCGACGACGACGACCGTCCCCTGCTCGCCGCGCTCACGGAGCGCGGCGTGAGCGCCGAGCCCGTCGTGTGGGACGACCCGGACGTCGACTGGTCGGCGTACGACCTCGTCGTCGTGCGCTCCACCTGGGACTACTCGCCGCGGCGCGAGGAGTTCGTCGCGTGGACGCGGCGGGTGCCTCGCCTGGCGAACACCGCCGACGTCATCGCCTGGAACACCGACAAGGGGTACCTGCGGGTGCTCGAGGAGGCCGGGGTCCCCGTGATCCCGACGATCTGGCTCGACCCGGAGCGGCACCTGTCCAAGCGGGCGGTGCACACCCGGATGCCCGCGTTCGGGGACTTCGTCGTCAAGCCGGTGGTCAGCGCCGGCGCCAAGGACACCGGTCGCTACCAGCCGGTCAGCGCGCAGTCGCGGGCGCTGGCGATCAAGCACGCGGTCGAGCTGCTCGACGGCGGCCGGGCCGTGATGATCCAGCCCTACGTGACGTCCGTCGACACGGCGGGGGAGACCTGCCTGGTGTTCGTCGACGGCGAGCTGCGGCACGCCGTGCGCAAGAACGCACTGCTCACCGGCCCGAGCCGGGACGACGACGCGCCCTACCTGCGGGAGCTGATGGAGCCCGCGCGGGCCACGGACGAACAGGTCGCCGTCGCGACCCGGGCGATCGAGGTCGCGCGGGGGGAGCTGGGCCTCACCCGCCCGCTCCTGTACGCGCGGGTGGACCTCGTCACACGCGACGACGGCACCCCCCTCGTCATCGAGCTCGAGCTGACCGAGCCCTCGCTGTGGCTGCAGCACGACGGCGGAGCGGGCACGGCCAAGGCGTTCGCGGACGCGATCGTCGCGCGCCTGGTCTGAGCCGACGGTCGACCCCCGCCGCGCGGACGGTGGGGGTCGACCGTGGTCGCTCAGCCGATGCTGGTCTGTCGGCTGAGTCTGCGGTTCCGCTGCGGGCGAGTGCCTCGTTCCTCGGCCCTCACCCTGCGCTGCACCTCCGCCTCAGCCGAGGTCGTTCTCCGCGAGCCAGTCGGCGGCGATGTCCTCGGAGGAGCGCTGCTCCTCGGTGGACTGCACGTTGAGGTCCACCAGGCCCTCGGGCGTGAGCGCCGCGCTGACCGGGTTGATCACGTCCGCGACCTGGTCGGCGACGTCCTCGGAGACGAGTGGCACGACGTTCGAGGCGAGGAACAGGCTCTCGGGGTCCTCGAGGGTCACGAGGTCCTCGGTCTGGATGCGGGGGTCGGCGCTGAACACGTTCGCGACGTTCACCGAGCCGGCGACCAGGTCCTGGACGGTCGTGTCGCCCGTGGCCTCGAACGACACGTCCACCCCGTACACGTCCTTCAGCCCCTGGGGGCCGTACGGGCGCTGCTCGAGCTCGGCCGGCCCGCCGACCACGAGGTCGTCCAGGCCAGCGAGGTCGCCGATGCTGGTCAGGTCGTTGTCCTCGGCGAACTGTGCCGTGACGTTGTAGGAGTCCTGGTCGGTCGCGGGCGACTGGTCGAGCACCGTCAGTCCGTCGGGCAGCGCCTCGGCCAGCGCCGTGTAGACGTCGTCGGGCGACGTGGCCGTGGTCTCGGGGTCGAAGAACTGCAGCAGGTTCCCCGTGTACTCGGGGAAGAGCTGGACCTCGCCGCTCTCGAGCGCCGGCATGTACGCGTCGCGCTGGCCGATGCTGAAGTTGCGCTCGACGGTGAACCCGTCGGCCTCCAGGGCCTGGGCGTAGATCTCGGCGATGATCTCGTTGGAGTAGTACGCCTGGGAACCCACGACGATCGTGTCGGACCCGCCGGTGGGCTCGGCCCCGCCGGTGTCCTCCTCCAGCGGGTCGGAGCCGCCGCCGCACGCGGTCAGGGCCAGGAGCACGGTCGCGGCCGGCGCGACGAGGGCGAGGGTGCGTCGGGTGGTGAGCATCGGTGTGTGCCTTTCTCCGGGGACGTCGGGGTCCGACGCCGGGGTGTCTGGGGGAGCGCGGAACCGGTCAGGTGGGCGAGGGTGCCGTGGCGCGGCGCCGTCGCCGGCGGACGGGGGCATCCTCCTGCGTGCGGCCGGCGGACACCCCGCGGGGGACGACCGCGCGCTCGGCGAGCGCGAACAGCAGGTCGAGGAGGACGGCGAGGACGACGATCACGAGGGCGGCGCCGAGGATCTGGGAGAAGTCCCGGAGCTGGATGCCCTGGACGATGTAGAAGCCGAGACCCCAGCTGCCGACGTAGCCGGCGAGCGTCACGGTCGCGACCACCTGCAGCGTGGCCGAGCGCAGGCCGCCGATGAGCAGCGGCAGCCCGAGCGGCACCTCGACCTTGCGGAGCACCTGGCCCGACGTCATGCCCACGGAGCGGGCGCCGTCGACGACGCGCCGCTCGACGGCCTCGACCCCCGCGTACGCGCCGGCCAGGATCGGCGGGATCGCGAGCAGCACGAAGGCCGTCGTCGACGCGGCGACCTTGTGCGTGACGCCGAAGACCAGCACGAGCAGCAGGACCAGGCCGAAGGAGGGGACGGCGCGGGCCGCGCCGGAGAGGGCGACGGCGACCTCCCGGCCCCGCCCCGTGTGCCCGATGAGCCAGCCCGCCGGGACGGCGACCAGGGCGGCGATCAGGACGGACACGGCCGTGAACGCCAGGTGCGTCCCGATCGCCTCCGACAGGGGCAGCGAACCCGTGGCCCGGTCGGGGGAGAAGATCCACGCGACGGCGTCGGCGAAGAGGTTCACGTCGCCCCCCGCCGCGTCCAGGGAAGGACCACTCGTCCCGCGAGCACGAGCAGCCAGTCGACGAGCAGGGCGATGACCACCACGGCGACGACGCCCGCGAGGATCTCGGCCACGATCTGGCGCTGGTACCCGTTGGTGAACAGGTAGCCCAGGTTGTCGATGCCGATGAGGATGCCGACCGTGGCGAGCGAGATCGTCGACACCGCCGTCACGCGTAGCCCGGCGAGCACCACGGGGCCCGCGAGCGGGAGGTCGACCTGCCAGAACTGGCGCCACGGGCCGTACCCGACGGCGACGGCGGCCTGCCGCACCGAGGGCTCGACCGAGGCGAGCGCGTCCGCGACGAACCGGGTCATGATCGCGACGGCGTAGATCGTCAGGGCGATGATCAGGTTGACCTCGGACAGGAAGCTGATGCCCAGCAGCGGCGGGAGCAGGGCGAACAGGGCCAGGGAGGGGATGGTGTAGAGCAGGCCCACCAGGGTGAGCACGAGCCCGCGCGTCAGCCGGAACCGGAACGCGAGCCAGCCCGCCGGGATCGACGCGAGGAAGCCCAGCAGGATGGGGAGCGCGCTCTGGCGCAGGTGCTCGACCGTGAGCCTGCCGATCAGGTCGAGATTGTCGGCGACCCAGGTCATGCGGTGCTCCGCGCGCTCACGGCGTGTCCTCCACGAGCACGCCCTGCGTGCGGCCCGCGGTGTCGACGAGCACCGTGCCCCGGTCGGTCCGCTTGGGGCGCAGTGCGCGCGCCCCCCGCTCGACCCCGATGAAGCTCGCGACGAACTCGGAGGCCGGGGCCTCGACGATCTCGCTGGGGCTGCCGATCTGCGCCACCTGGGCGCCGGACTCCAGGATGACCACCTGGTCGCCGAGCAGGAACGCCTCGTCGATGTCGTGCGTGACGAACACGACCGTCTTGCTGAGCTCCTGCTGCAGGCGGATGGTCTCGGCCTGCAGCTCGGCGCGGACGATCGGGTCCACCGCGCCGAACGGCTCGTCCATGAGCAGGATGTTCGGGTCGGCGGCCAGGGCGCGGGCCACGCCGACCCGTTGCTGCTGTCCGCCCGAGAGCTGGCTCGGGTAGCGCTCGGCGAGCCCGGCGTCGAGACCGACCACGTCGAGCACCTCGTAGGCGCGCTCGCGGGCGCGGGCCTTGGGCGTCCCCTCGAGCCGCAGCACCGTGGTGACGTTGTCGACGACCCGGTGGTGGGGCAGCAGCCCGCCGTTCTGCAGGACGTACCCGATGCTGCGCCGCAGCTTCACGGGGTCGCGGCCCGTGATCGGGGTGCCGTCGATCTCGATCGTCCCCGACGTCGGCTCGACCATCCGGTTGATCATGCGCAGCAGCGTCGTCTTGCCGCTCCCGGACGAGCCGACGAGGACCGTGGTGCGGTGCGGCGGCACGACCAGGTCGAAGTCCGCGACCGCGACGGTGCCGTCGGGGTACGTCTTGGTGACCGAACGGAACTCGATCATGGGGCGGCTCCGTCCTGACTGGTGAGGGGTCGGGGTGCTCCGACGCCCTAGCCGACCACATCCCGCGCCTCGGCGCGAGGGATTCCCCCGGTCGCGTCGCAGATCGGGCGCGAACGGACGTCTCGGACCGCGCCGGCGACGCGGACGCGGTGCCCGGAGACGACGGAAAGCCCCGCCCTGCCAGGGGTTCCTGGCGGGGCGGGGCCTTCTCGTTCGACGGGTGGCTAACCGGGCTTGAACCGGCGACCTCCTGGACCACAACCAGGCGCTCTACCGACTGAGCTATAGCCACCACGGCCCTGTTGCCGAAGCACCGGGCCGTCGAAAAGTGTACATGCTCCGCGCGGGGGTCAGGACACCGCGGGCCGTCGCGTGACGGAGGTCTCGCTGACGCGCTCGGCGACGCCGCGCGCCGTCTTCGTGTCCGGGCCGGGCTGGGGGACGAAGAGGGCCTCGCGGTAGTACCGCAGCTCGTCGATGCTCTCGAGGATGTCCGCGAGGGCGCGGTGCCCGCCGTCCTTCTTCGGGGAGGCGAAGTACACGCGCGGGTACCAGCGGCGGGCGAGCTCCTTGATGGAGGACACGTCGACGATCCGGTAGTGCAGGTGGCCGACGAGCTCGGCCATGTCCCGGTCGAGGAACATCTTGTCCGTGCCCACCGAGTTGCCGGCGAGCGGTGCCTTGCCCGGGTCGGGCACCCACTCGCGCACGTAGTCCAGCACCGTCTGCTCGGCCTCGGCGAGCGTGACGCCGTGCGGCAGCTCGTCGAGCAGCCCTGAGGTGGTGTGCATCTCGCGGACGAAGTCGTTCATCTGCTCCAGCGCCCCGGCGGGCGGGGCGATGACGACGTCCACGCCGTCGCCGAGCACGGTCAGCTCGGAGTCGGTGACCACGGCAGCCACCTCGACGAGCGCGTCCGCGCGCAGGTCGAGGCCGGTCATCTCGCAGTCGATCCACACGATGCGTTCGTTCGGGTTCGCGGGGCTCACGGGGGCCAGCCTACGTTCCGGGCCGTGCCGGACCGCCGCGGGGCCCGCACGACGAAGGCCCCGGCGCTCGGTCGGCTCCGTCGGGGAGCCGGTCCGAGGACCAGGGCCTTCGCGTGGTGGCGGGCTCGGCCGGTGCTGCGCCGGGCCCTGCTGCGGGTGTCATGCGGTCAGCCAGTCGTGCAGCCACCGGGTGACGCTGGTGTGCTGACGACGAGCGTGCGGCTGCTTGTGCTGCTTGCGCTGCTGGCGCAGTCGCCGGATGGTGCGTTCGCGCTCGGCCTCTTCGAGGCGTTCGCGCTGGATGGCCTGCACGACGAGCAGGTCCAAGGGGCTAGACATGGTGGAGTTGTCCTTCGTGACGTGGGTCGTCGGTCCGGGCCAGGGACCACCCGTGCGACCGGTGTCGGACCGGCCGCGCGTCACCGCGGTGCGTGGACGAGTCTGCCGGGTGCCGTGCGGGGTGCGCACGGCTTTTTCCCAGGTCGGGTCTGTGTTCGGGCCGCGGCCGGCCCATGATCGGGCACGTCGTCGCCGGATACGATGGGCGCTGCGCCTCCGTAGCTCAATGGATAGAGCAACGGCCTTCTAATCCGTCGGTTGCAGGTTCGAGTCCTGTCGGGGGCACCGTCGAGGGTGAGCTCAGGGGCGGGGCATCGCGGCCGCGTCGGCGTGGTCGATCAGCTCGCGCCCCTCGCGCCGGATCCGCTCGCTGCCCCAGTCGCCGAGCGGCGCGAGGGCCTGGTTCAGCGCGCGACCGTGCTCGGTCAGGGAGTACTCGACCCGCGGCGGGACCTCGGCATAGACCGTCCGCACGACGAGGCCGTCCGCCTCCATCTCGCGCAGGTGCTGGGTGAGCATCTTCTCGCTGACGCCCGGCAGCCCGCGACGCAGCTCGGCGAACCGGCGGATCTCGTGCTCCTCGAGCTCCCAGAGGATGAGGCCCTTCCACTTGCCGCTCACGACGTCGAGGGCAGCGTCGATGCCGCAGATGTAGGGGCCGCGTCGGTCCGTGGCCATGATGGTCCTTTCCTGGCACTTACCAAGAGGTAAGTACCCCAGAAATTAGTGCGTACTTCACACGATCCGCGTACCCGACCAGCATGGAGGTACTTCACCGGAACGCACAAGAGGAGCACCGCGCATGACGCACCACCTCGCACCCGTCACCGTGATCGGCCTCGGCCCGATGGGTCAGGCGATGGCCCGCACCCTGCTCGCGGCGGGCCACCCGGTCACGGTTTGGAACCGCACCTCCGCCCGCGCCGACGGCGTGGTGGCGGACGGCGCCGTCCTCGCGCCCACCGCCCTCGAGGCGGTCCTGGCGAGCGACCTCGTCGTCCTCAGCCTCACCGACTACCAGGCCATGTACGACGTGCTCGACGGTGCCGCCGCGGCGCTCGCCGGCCGGACGATCGTCAACCTCAGCTCGGACACGCCGGCCCGCACGCGGGAGGCCGCCGCGTGGGCCGCCTCGCACGGCGCGGGCTTCCTGACCGGCGGCGTCATGACCCCCGCGCCGATGGTCGGCACCGAGGAGGCGTTCGTCTATTACTCCGGGCCCGAGGAGCTGCTCGAGCGCCACCACGACGCGCTCGCGAGGATCGGCCGGCCGCGGTACCTCGGCGCCGACCCGGGGCTGGCGCAGCTGATGTACCAGGCGCAGCTCGACGTCTTCCTCACGTCCCTGTCGGCCCTGATGCACGCCACGGCGCTGGTCGGCTCCGCGGGCGTGCCCGCCCGCGACTTCCTCCCCGAGGCGCACGCGCTGCTGGGCAGCATCCCGGCGATGCTCGAGGCGGCCGAGAGCCCCGGCGAGCAGATCGACGCCGGTAGGCACCCGGGACACCTGTCCACCGCCACGATGATGGGCGCCACCGCCGACCACGTCGTCGCCGCGAGCGAGGCGGCGGGCATCGACCTCGCCCTGCCGCGCGCCGTCCAGGCGCACTACCGCAAGGCGATCGACGCCGGGCACGGCGGCGACAACTGGACGCGCATCATCGACGGCATCCGGGACCCGCGATGAGCGGCGCCGGAAGGGCCGTCGGACCGGTGCCCGTGACGATGCTCGGCCTCGGCGCGATGGGTCGCGTGCTCGCCGCTGCCCTGCTCGACGCCGGGCACGACGTGACCGTCTGGAACCGGTCGCCGGGCCGGGACGTCGACCTCGTCGCACGTGGCGCCCGGCCGGCGGCCACCGTGCGCGACGCCGTGGGCGCCGGCCGACCCGGGGGCGGGACCGTCGTTGCCTGCCTGTACGACCACGCGTCGGTGCACGAGACGCTCGACCCGGTCGCCGAGGACCTCCGCGGCCGCACGCTCGTGAACCTCACCACGACCACCCCGAACGAGTCGCGGGAGCTCGCGGACTGGGCGTCGCGGCACGGCATCGTGTTCCTCGACGGCGCGATCATGGCCACCCCGCCGATGATCGGTGCGCCGGGCGCCGCGATCCTGTACAGCGGCGACGAGGACGTGTTCGGTGAGGTCAGGGGCCTGCTCGACGTCTGGGCCACGAGCACGTTCGAGGGCGCCGACCCCGGCCGCGCGTCGCTGCTGGACCTGGCGATGCTCTCGGGGATGTACACGATGTTCGCCGGCTTCCTGCACGGAGCCGCGATGGTGGGTGCCGACGGCGTCAGCGCCCGCGACTTCGCGGCCAGGGCCGCGCCGTTCCTGGCCGCCATGACCGAGGCCTTCGCCGCCGACGCCGCGACCGTGGACGGCGGGGACTACTCCGCCGGTGGCCAGAGCCTGGACTGGTCGGACCTGGGCCACCTCGTGCGCGCGAGCGAGGATCTGGGCGTGGACCCGGCGCCGATCGCGATGGTGGAGGAGCTGCGGCGACGGCAGGTCGACGCCGGGCACGGGCGCGACGACTTCGCGCGGATCTACGAGAGCCTGCGTCGTCGCTGACCCGCGCGCGCCGCACGGGCGGGTGCCGTGCGGCGCGCGCGTTTGGCAGGGGCACGTCCAACCGGAAGGATGTGCCCGTGACACCTTCCCTGGAAACGCGCGCATCGCGCCGCGCCGCGCGCAAGGCCGGCGCCGACGCCGCGGAGGAGATCGGTCTCACCGTCCACGACGTCGCCCGGGACCTGCGCCGCGACGTCGCGGCCGTGGAGCTGCCGCTGCCGATCGACGGGGCGCAGGAGGCCGCGGCCTCCCGGGACCGGTTGCTGGCCCAGCTCGACGAGCACCTGCTGCCGCGCCTGGCGGAGCTGTCCTCGCCCGCCGTCGTCGTCGTCGCGGGCTCCACGGGCGCGGGCAAGTCCACCCTGTACAACTCGCTGCTCGGCGAGGACGTGTCCGACGCCGGCGTGCTGCGCCCGACCACGCGCGAGCCGGTGCTCGCCTTCCACCCCGCCGACGCGGACCTCGTCGCCCCGGGGCCCGTCACCGAGCTCTCCCGCGTGGTGCAGCACGAGGGCGTGCCGCGCGGCACCGCCCTGCTGGACGCGCCGGACCTCGACTCGTTCGTGCAGCAGAACCGGTCCACCGCCCACCAGCTCCTCGAGGCGGCCGACCTGTGGCTCTTCGTCACGACGGCAGCCCGGTACGGCGACGCGCTGCCGTGGCAGGCGCTCGCCCGCGCCACCGAGCGCGGCGCGTCCGTCGCGATGGTGCTCAACCGGACCCCCAAGGAGACGCTGACCACCGTCCGCGGCGACCTGCTGCAGCGGCTGCGCGACCACGGGATGACCGACGTCCCGCTGTTCGTGATCCCCGACGTCGGCCCGCACGAGGGCCTGCTCGACCCCTCCGTGGTGGCGCCGGTGCGGCGCTGGCTCACGCTGCTCGCCGGCCCGGACCGGTCGCGGGCCGTCATCGTGCGCACCCTCAAGGGCGCGCTCGGCGCGCTGCCCGGCTGGGTGACGTCGCTCGCGGACGCCGTGGAGGCGCAGCGCGAGGCGACCCACGTGCTGCGTCGCACGGTCACCGACGAGATCCCCGCCGCCGAGCGGCTCGCCCGGGACGCGGTGGCCGCGGGCGTGGTCGCCGGTGCGTCCGTCGAGGCGCGGTGGCGGGATCTGTCCGGAGCGGTGGGGGTCGATCGCGTGAAGGTCCGCGCGGACCGGGCCCGCAGCACCCGGCGGGCGGGGCGGGCCCGCGAGGCGGCGCTCGACGAGCTGCGCGGTGACGTCGTCGCGGCGGCCTCGCGCACCCTCGTGGCCGCGGGGGCGCGGGTCGAGGAACGCCTGCGAGGGGTGCTCGCGGGGCCGGGCGCGCCGGCCGGCGGCGAGGCCGTCGTCCCCGACGGCGGCGCGCGCGCCGCGGCCCGGGAGGCCGGCACGCCGCCCGTCGTCCAGGAGTGGGCGTCCCGGGCCGACGCCCTCGTCGAGCAGGCGCGGACGAGCGGCTTCGGCAGCGGCGGCACGGAGGGCGGTAGCACGGACGGCGGCGCGCCGGGCGGTGGGGAGCAGGAGGTCGCGCGCGTGCAGTCGGCCGCGAAGGCCTTCGGTCCCCGGGGCCTGGCGACCCTGCTCCTCGCGTCGGCGGCCGGCAGCGACGACGCCGCGCGCGTGCTGACGCGCGTCCTCGACACCCTCGCCGACGGACCCGTGAACGAGCTGCGCGTCGACCTGGCCGACCGGGCCGCCGCCGTCGTCGACGCCGAGGTGCAGGCGGTCCTGGACGAGCTGGGGCCACCCGAGCCCGCCGACGACGCGGCCGCCGGACTGCGCGTCCGGCTGGCCGAGCTGAGGAGACTGACATGACGGCCCAGAACGCCTCGCACGACGCCACCCTGCGGGCGCGGACCCAGGACGTCGCCGAGGCGCTCGAGATCGCGGGCTCCCGGCTCGACGACGCCACCCGGTCCCGCGTGGCGGCGGCGGTCGAGGGCGTGCGTGCGCGGCTGGCGCTCGGCGTCGACCACACGATCGTCGCGTTCGCCGGCGGCACCGGCTCGGGCAAGTCGAGTCTCTTCAACAAGGTCTCGCGCCTGAGCTTCGCGGACGTCGGCGTCAAGCGGCCCACGACGGCGCGCGTCACGGCGTGCTCCTGGTCGGACGACGCCGAGGCGCTGCTCGACTGGGTGGGCGTGGACCGGGAGCGACGGATCACCCAGAGCGGCGAGCTCGACGGCGTCGACGAGCGCGGCCTCGACGGGCTGGTGCTGCTCGACCTGCCCGACCACGACTCCGTCGAGCCGGCACACCGCGAGGTGGTCGACCGGGTCCTGCCCATGGTCGACCTGCTGGTGTGGGTCGTGGACCCGCAGAAGTACGCCGACGACGCGTTGCACACGGGCTACCTGCGGGACGCGGTGGGCTCGGAGGCGTCGATGGTCGTGCTGCTCAACCAGGTCGACACCGTGCCCGACACGCAGCGCGGCAACCTGCTCGAGGACCTGCGCCGGCTGCTCGCCGACGACGGGCTCACGGGCGTGCACGTGCAGGAGGTGTCGGCCCGCAGCGGCGAGGGCGTGGACGAGGTGCGCACCCTCCTCGAGGAGGCGTGCGCCCGCCGTTCCGTCGCCGCCGGTCGGGCCGCCGCGGAGCTCGACTCCGCCGCCCGGCTGCTGCTGGCGCAGGTCCCGGCCGAGGTGCCGTGGCAGATGGGCCCGGCGGTCGAGCGGGAGCTGGACGCGCTCGTGGTCGCGACCGGGCTCGACTCGGTCGCCAGCCAGGTGGGCAACACCGTCCGCAACGGGTACGGGCACCCCGAGGTGCCGCCGCCGGACCGCGACGCGGTCGCGCTGTCCCGGGCGCGGTGGCTCACCCGGGCGGGCGCGTCGCTGCGGCCGGGCTGGCAGCGCTCGCTCGCCGAGTCGGTCGCCGGCGCGGACCAGCTCCGCACCGCCGTCGCCGGGGCCCTGCGCGGGGTGTCGCTCGACGCGCGCGGCCCGTCGTCCGCACGCACGCTGCGTCGGACGGCGTGGGTGCTGGCCGGCGTCGCGGCCCTCGCGATCGTCGCGGGGGTCCTGGCTGTCACGGGCGTGCTGGGCCTCGGCGACCCGTGGTCGTGGGTCGTCCTGGCGGGTGCCGGGGTCGTGGCGCTCGGCGCGGTCGCGACGGCGGTGGCCGGCGTCGCCGCGCGTCGCCGGCTGGCATCCCAGCGGGAACGCGCGGTCTCGTCGGCGGGGCGCGCCGCCCTCGAACGGGTGCTCACGGAAGGACTCGGGGAGCCCACGCAGAAGCTCCTGGTCTCCCACCGGCGGGTGCGCGAGCTGGCGCAGGCCGCCACCGAGCTGCCGACCGCCCGGCCGCTGACCGGCTCCCTGAGGCTGCCCACCGAGGGCGAGCTGGCGACGTCGTCCACAGACGAGACCACCGGGGCGCGAGGCGCCGGAGCGCGCGGCTGATCCTGGGCGTCCAGGCCGGCACGGCGCCGGCCCCGAGCACAGGAGCACGCATGAGCGACGTCAACGTCACCGTCGTCGGCCACGTCGGCACCGAGCCCACGCTGGGCACGTCGGCGCAGGGCACCGACTGGACCTCCTTCCGCCTCGCCAGCACACGGCGGGTCCGCGACCCGCTCTCCGGCCAGTGGTCCGACGGCGAGACCCTCTGGTTCACCGTCAAGGCGTGGCGGGACCGCGCCCGCAACGTCAGCCTGTCGGTGCACAAGGGCGACCCGGTGGTCGTCACCGGTCGGCTGTCGGTCGACGAGTGGGAGGTCGACACGCCGCACACGCTCCCGGACGGCGCGGTCGTCACCGTCAAGGAGAAGCGCTGGGGGCAGGTGATCGAGGCGCAGCAGGTCGGGGTGGACGCCACCCGCGGCGTGGTGCGCTTCGCCCGGCTGGCCCCAGAGCGGCCGGACGGCCCGGGAACGTCGGACGGAGGCGGCGGGGGCGCCGACGGCGGCGGGGGCGCCGACGGCGGGCCGAGCACGCCGCCGGACGCCACGGACCCCTGGGGCATCCCGGCGCCCGCCGAGGAGCAGCCCGAGCCGGTCGGCACCTGAGCGGCGCCGGCCCCGCGCCCGCCGTGTCGCGTGTCGTCGCGTAGGCTGGGGGACCGGCCGCGATGCCGGTCCTCCAGCGTGCCGCTGGAGCCCCGCGGGCCCTCGGGCCCCGACGCATCGAGCCTCACCAATCTCCGCGCGATCGAACGGTGGAAGCAGAGCCAGTGGCTGAGTTCATCTACTCCATGTACAAGGCGCGCAAGGCGCACGGCGACAAGGTCATCCTCGACGACGTGTCGCTGAACTTCCTGCCCGGCGCCAAGATCGGCGTCGTCGGGCCCAACGGCGCCGGGAAGTCGACGATCCTCAAGATCATGGCCGGCCTCGACCAGCCGTCCAACGGCGAGGCCAGGCTCTCCCCGGGCTACACGGTCGGCATCCTGCAGCAGGAGCCGCCGCTCAACGAGGACAAGACGGTGCTCGGCAACGTCGAGGAGGCGGTCGGCCCGATCAAGGCCAAGATCGACCGCTTCAACGAGATCTCGGCACTCATGGCGGAGCCGGACGCCGACTTCGACAAGCTGCTCGCCGAGATGGGCACCCTGCAGGAGGAGATCGACGCCGCCGACGCGTGGGACCTCGACTCCCAGCTCGAGCAGGCGATGGACGCCCTGCGGTGCCCGCCGCCGGACGCCGACGTCACCATCCTGTCCGGTGGCGAGCGTCGCCGCGTCGCGCTGTGCAAGCTGCTGCTGGAGAAGCCGGACCTGCTGCTGCTCGACGAGCCCACCAACCACCTGGACGCCGAGTCGGTGCTGTGGCTCGAGCAGCACCTGGCCTCCTACCCGGGCGCCGTCCTCGCCGTCACGCACGACCGGTACTTCCTCGACCACGTCGCGGAGTGGATCTGCGAGGTCGACCGTGGACGCCTGTACCCCTATGAGGGCAACTACTCCACGTACCTGGAGAAGAAGGGCGAGCGCCTCAAGGTCCAGGGCAAGAAGGACGCCAAGCTCGCCAAGCGCCTCAAGGACGAGCTGGAGTGGGTGCGCTCCAACGCCAAGGGTCGCCAGACCAAGTCGAAGGCGCGACTGGCCCGCTACGAGGAGATGGCGGCGGAGGCGGAGCGGACGCGGAAGCTCGACTTCGAGGAGATCCAGATCCCCGCGGGCCCGCGCCTGGGCAACGTGGTCCTCGAGGCCGAGAACCTCCAGAAGGGCTTCGACGGCCGCCAGCTCATCGACGGGCTCAGCTTCACGCTGCCGAAGAACGGCATCGTGGGCGTCATCGGCCCTAACGGCGTCGGCAAGACGACCCTGTTCAAGACGATCGTGGGCATGGAGCCGCTCGACGGCGGCGACCTCAAGGTCGGCGACACGGTGAAGATCTCCTACGTCGACCAGTCGCGCGGGGGCATCGACCCCAAGAAGACGCTGTGGGAGGTCGTGTCGGACGGGCTCGACTTCATCAAGGTCGGCAACGTCGAGATCCCGTCGCGCGCGTACGTCGCGTCCTTCGGCTTCAAGGGCCCGGACCAGCAGAAGCCCGCGGGCGTGCTGTCCGGCGGTGAGCGCAACCGCCTGAACCTGGCGCTGACGCTCAAGCAGGGCGGCAACCTCCTGCTGCTCGACGAGCCCACCAACGACCTGGACGTCGAGACCCTCGGGTCGCTGGAGAACGCGCTGCTCGAGTTCCCCGGCTGCGCCGTCGTGGTCTCCCACGACCGGTGGTTCCTCGACCGCGTCGCGACGCACATCCTCGCCTACGAGGGCACCGAGGAGGACCCGGCGAACTGGTACTGGTTCGAGGGCAACTTCGCCTCGTACGAGGAGAACAAGGTCGAGCGGCTGGGCGCCGACGCCGCCCGCCCGCACCGCGTGACCTACCGCAAGCTCACGCGCGACTGAGGTCCTTGGCACCCCTGCCCCGTGGCAGGGGAGAGCGCCCGTCCTGACCGAGTGTCGGGGCGGGCGCTTCGTCGTGCCGCCGACCATTCCGCTGGCTGAGCCTGTCGAAGCCCTCGCCGGTTGGGCCCGTCGCGACCGATCGCGGCGACGCCGGCACGTGTACTGGCGCTACAGCGCCCCAGCACGCTCCTGCGCTGCTTACGCGGGTCCGTGGTGACGTCCGGCCCATCAGAAGGGTGGTGTCGTGTCGTCGCGACGGGTTGTGTCGCTCGTGGTGGACGGGTCCCCGCCGGCCGTGGCAGCCGCTGTGGGCTCGCCGGCGTCTGTCGGGAGGTCCGCGGCCGCGGGGCGTGTTTCGCCGACCAGGGCCCGTGCCTCGGCGGTCCATTCGTCGAGGAGTCCGACGGTGTGGTCGGCGCTGCCGGGGGTGGTGAGGTAGGTGCGGCCGCGGGGTGAGGTCCAGGCCAGGACGCCGGCGTCGAGCTGTTCGACGGCCCACCGGGACTCGTGCTTCAGGGTGTGGTGCTTGCGGCACAGATGGGCCAGGTTGCCCGCGTCGGTGGTGCCGCCGTCGACCCAGGCAGTCGTGTGGTCGACGTCGCAGCGGCGTGCGGGGATGCGGCAGCCGGGGAAGCGGCAGGTGACGTCGCGCAGGGTGAGGAAGGCGCGCAGGTCGGCGGGCACGACGTAGCTACGCCGGTCCACGGTGAGCATGGCCCCGGTGACGGGGTCGGTGAGGATGCGCCGCAGCGTCGGGGCGTGGGCGGCGAGCTGTCGTGCGGTCTCCGCATCGAGGGGGATGGCGCCATCCAGGGTCGCGGAGTCCTCGCTGGTGCCGGTCAGGGTGGTGATCGGGACCGTGACGTGCACGACGGGTCGGATGCTGCGCGCCAGCGCAGCGAGCGGGTCGGGCGGGCCGGGCGGGCCGGGCGGGCCGGGCGGGACGGTTGGGCCGGATAGACCTGGTGGGTCGGGTGGGTCGGACACCGGTCCGTGCGTTGCTCCGCCGGGAACGCGATCATCGAAGCCGCCGTCCGTGCCACCGTCCGCGGTGCCTCCGTGCGCTGTCGCGCCGTGCACTGTGCCGTCGATTCCGTCGTCGACTCCACCGTCGGCCCGGCCGGCGACTCCGCCGGCGACTCCGCCGTCGACCAGGCCGGCGACCAGGCCGGCGACCTCGCCCACGATCGCGCCCTGGCCGTCAAGCCGGGTATCGACCCCGCCGTTCACCGCGCCGTCCTCCACACCGTCGAGCAGGAGTGCACTGAGGGTGGCGGCGCGTAGCTGCCCGATGCCGCGGGGGTCGCCGGCGGTCTTGGCGCGGGTGGCGGTGCGGGTGAGGCGGTCGTGCACGGCGTGGGCGACGGGTGCGGGCAGGTGCGCGGTGAGCCAGGACATGCCGTCCTTGCCGTCGTCGACCCACACGTCGGCCTTCAGGTTCGCGGCCTCGTGCCGGACCTCGGCGGGCACGGGGTGCAGCAGGTCGCGGGCCGCGCGGGCCAGGGCGCCGAACTTCGCCGCGGTCACCTCCGGGGCGCGGTGCAGCACGACCGCTTCGATCTCGGCCACGGCGTGGGCGGGCAGGTCGGCCACGGCCTCGACCAGGACGGCCGTGTGCCGGTAGCTGATCCGCCCGGCACACAACGCGTCGAGGGTGGCCCTGGCGCGCCGGGTCAGGACCTGCGCGTCGGACAGCAGGGTGGAGGCCGAGGCCTCGCCGATCCCCAGCGCGCACGCGACCTCTGCCGCCAACGCCCGGTGAGCGACGGAAGAACGCCGTACCGCCGACGCGGTCGCGACCCGCGGGACGTCGAGGTCGAGCATCGTCTCCGGGGCTGCCTCGGTCGCGGCGAGTACCTCGGCCAGCGCCACGGTGCGCCGTCCCGCGGCAGCATTCATCGCCGTCTGCTCGTCCGCCGCCCGACCCAGCGCAGCGTCCAGCACGAGTTGTGCTGCTGCGGTGCCCGGCGTCCGTGCCATGCGACAAGTCAACCAGGAGCCACCGACACCCGGTCGAACAGGCGTTCGACCCGGAGCTGAGGCTGAGACGGCACGTTCGATTGCTGGAGACCGGCTCACCCGCGCTCGCTGGCGAGCATCGGGGACCTGAACTCCCGCGCGGTGCACGACGTCGTCCACGGTGGGCTGGCAGTGCGGGGCGCCTGAGCCATGACCACGACCCCGGACGGCGAAAGCGCTGGCCCGGGACGGAGCGACGACCACGACCCCGGACGGCAAATGGGCTGGTCCGGCGGGGGGCACGCGGGCAGGATCCTCCGCATGAGCACCGCCGTGCCGAGCCGCACCCGGCCCACCTGGCCCGAGCTGCCGGCGCCCGTGCGCGCTGCGGTCGAGGCGCGGATCGGCATGCCGGTGACCGGGTGGACCAGCCACGACGGCGGGTACTCGCCGGGCCTGGCCTCGACGCTGCGCACCGGTGAGGGCACCCTGTTCGTCAAGGCCGTCCACACCGGGCACGAGTTCGCGGCCCGGCTGTATCGCGAAGAGGCGCGCCGTGCCGCGCTGCTGCCCGCCGGCCTCCCGACGCCGCGGTTCCGCTGGTCCCTGGAGGTCCCGGCCGACGAGTTCCTGACCGGCGAGGGCGCGGCCGGCGGCGGGTGGGTGGCGCTCGCCTTCGACACGGCCGAGGCGCGGACGCCGCGCGTCCCATGGGTGGCCGACGAGCTCGACGCGGTCGTCGAGCTCGCGACGAGGATCTCCGAGCACGAGGTGGTGCCTGGCGCGCTGCCCGACCTCGGGACCGAGCTGCCGACCGACCGCACGAGACTCCTCGCCGCCGAGCTGCCGGCCGGGCTCGCGACCTACGACCCGTGGCTGGCCGAGCACCTGGACCGGCTGGCCGCGCTCGAGGCCGACGCCCTCGCCGCGGTCGCAGGCACCTCCCTGGTGCACGGCGACCTGCGCGGCGACAACGCGCTGCTGATCGACGGCCCGCTGATCGACGGCCCGCTGGTCGACGGCCGGCTGACTCGCGACCAGGCTCGCCGGGGCATCCGAGCGCTCGCTGTCGACTGGCCCAACGCGGCCCGGGGCGCCGCGTTCTGCGACCGGGTCGGCATGCTGCCCGCCACCCACGTCGAGGGCGGCCCGCCCCCCGAGGAGGTCCTGAGCCGCCGTCCGCTGCCGCCCGGCACCGACGACGACGCCGTCACGGCGTACGTCGTCGCGCTCACCGGGTACTTCGTGCACTCGTCGCTGCAGGCGCCGCCACCCGGTATCCCGCACGTGCGGGCCTACCAGCGCGCCCAGGCCGAGGTGTGCATCGCGTGGCTCGGCCGACGCCTCGGCGGCTGAGGGGAGCGTGCCCGGGGGCTCGCGCGCCGCGCGTCACGACGAGGCGAGCGGGACCTCGCAGGCGTCGGAGTAGCCCTGGCTCTGCACGCCGGCGGCGAAGTACGAGCGGGCGCGCATGTTCTCGATCGCGACCATCTGGGTCAGCTCGACCACGGCGGGCGCCCCGAGCCGCGCGAGGAGCCCGGAGACCATCTCGTCGGTGACCGTGGGCGGGGTCGCGGTCATCGCCTCGGCGTAGGCCATGACGTCCCGCTCCAGGTCGGTGTACACGTCGGCCTCGCGCCAGCGCGGCACCTGGCTGACCTTGCGCGGGTCGAGCCCCTCGGTGCGGGACAGGAAGTATCCGAAGTCCAGGCACCAGCTGCACCCGACCGCTGCGGCGGTGGCCATCTCCGCGAGCGTCTTGAGCGTGGGGTCGAGCGACCGCCAGCGCGCCACCTTCCGCTCGAGGCCGAACATCGCCCGCATCCCGCGCGGGTGGTGGGCGAGGACGTAGGCGCTGTCCGGGACCTGGCCGAACGCGCGGCGCGCGTAGACCGCGATCGCCCGGCCGTACAGGCCGGTGAGCTCCTTGCGGGGGATGCGGAACGTGCTGGTCACCGGGGCCTCCTGGAACGGGATACGGGGTGATGTGGTTCCGGGCGTGCCGCGCACGCCGTCGTGCTCCTCCCATTCCACCGCGGATCGCCGCCCGGGCGGAGGAGATGTGCGGAGCCTCACACGTCGCCTCTGCGCGGATCGTCCCTGATGGGCACACTGGGCACATGACCGACCCGGACGCGACGCCCGCCCCCGACAGGGACGACGCCGCGGGCCGGGACGTGGCGGCGGGTCGCGAGCGGACCGCGGGCGCGACCGCACCGGCGACGGCCGCGCTCGTCGACGCGCTGGACTCGCTCCGCTCGCGGCTCGGCGCGCTGCGGCTGCCGCTGCAGACGCCGGGGGCCGACGCCGCGCGGGCGGACCTGCACAGCGCTGTCGACCAGCTCGACGACTACCTGCTGCCGCGCCTGCGGGCCGAGCGCGCGCCGCTGCTCGTCGTCGTCGGCGGGTCCACCGGGGCCGGCAAGTCCACGCTGGTCAACTCGCTGCTCGGCGAGCCGGTGTCCGCCCCCGGCGTGCTGCGCCCGACCACCCGCGCGCCGGTGCTCGTGCACCATCCGCTCGACGCACGGTGGTTCAGCACCGACCGTGTGCTCCCCGGGCTCGGGCGGGTGACGTCGTCGGCGACGGGGTCCGCGGCGCCGGCCGCCGGAAGTCGGGCCGAGACCCGGACCGAGACCCTGGCCGCGGCGGGCGCGCCGACGCTGCGGCTGGTCGCGAGCGACGCGCTGCCCCAGGGCCTCGCGCTCCTCGACGCCCCGGACGTGGACTCGGTCGAGACGGCGAACCGGGACCTCGCGCGGCAGCTGCTCGCCGCCGCCGACCTGTGGCTCTTCGTCACCACCGCCGCCCGCTACGCCGACGCCGTGCCGTGGGACCTGCTGGCGCAGGCGGCGCAGCGCCGCGCGCAGGTGGCGATCGTGCTCGACCGCGTCGACCCGGGCGCGGAGGTGGTCGTCGACGACCTGCGCCGGCTGACCACGGAGCACGGGCTGGGCGACGCCCGGGTGTTCGTCCTGGCCGAGGCCGCGGAGTCCGGCCCCGACGCGCTGACCGGCGGGCTGCTTCCCGAGCACGCGGTGGCCGAGGTCGCCACCTGGCTCTCCGGGCTCGGAGGCGACCCGGAGGAAAGGGCTGCCGTCATCGCCGCGACCCGCGACGGCGCCACGCGCGACCTCGTCCGCCGCGCCGTCGAGCTCGCCGACGCGGCGGACGCGCAGGAGACCGCGGACGCCCGGCTGCGCGACGTCGTGCGCAGGCACCACGCCGAGGCCCTGGCGCAGGTCGAGGCGGCGACGTCGGACGGCGCCCTGCTGCGCGGCGAGGTCCTCGCCCGCTGGCAGGACTTCGTCGGCACCGGGGAGTTCTTCCGCTCGGTCGAGGCGGGCGTGGGCCGGGTGCGCGACGCCGTGGCGGGGTTCTTCCGGGGGAGCCCGAAGCAGGCGCCGCAGGTGGAGCAGGCGATCGCGCACGGCCTGGAGTCGCTGATCCTCGACGCCGCCGAGCAGGCGGCCGAGCGAACGTACGCCGCCTGGCACGGCGACGTCGCGGGCGCGGGCCTCCTGTCGGGCCTCGGCCTGTCGCGGGCCCCGGCCACGCTCCGCGAGGAGGTGGGCGCGCAGATCCGCGGCTGGCAGGACGACGTGCTGGCGTTGGTACGCGAGCAGGGCGCGTCCAAGCGCGGCACGGCACGGGCGCTCTCCTTCGGGGTGAACGCGCTCGGGGTGAGCCTCATGGTGGTGGTCTTCGCGTCGACCGCCGGGCTCACGGGCGCCGAGATCGGGATCGCGGGCGGCACCGCCGTCGTCGCGCAGAAGCTGTTGGAGGCCGTCTTCGGCGACGACGCGGTGCGCCGGCTGGCGGCGCAGGCCAAGGAGCGGCTGTCCGCGCGGGTCGACGCCGTGCTGCGCGGCCAGGCGGCCCGGTACACCGCCCAGCTCGACGCGCTCGGCACCGCCGAGGCGGGCGGTCCGGGCGTGCGGGACGCCGCGCACCGCGTCGCCGCCGCGGCCCGGGCCGAGCAGGCGTCGCGTTCGGCACCGGAGGGCGCGACGCGGCCCTGGAGCGGCGGGCTGTTGCGGGGCGCCGGGACCGTGCGCCCGCCGACGACCGAGGGGGTGCCCCGGGTGCGGGCGCCGGGGAGCGGGGTCGACGACGCGGCGGGAGGCGCGCCGGGCCGGGAGCGCACGGGCCGCTGGCGGAGGCTCTTCGGCCGGCGGGACCAGACGGGGAACGACCGGACCGGAGAGGACCAGGCACCGTGAGCCGCGGCGACGCGCGCATCGACCTGTCCGACCGCACGGCGGCGCTCGGGACCGCGGTCGCGGCGGCTACCGGGCGGCTGGACACGGCGCTGCTCGACGACGCCCGCGCCGTCGTGACGCGGGCGCGGGAGCGGGGCGGGCTGTCCGCCGAGCACACGGTCGTCGCGCTCGCGGGCGCGACCGGCTCGGGGAAGTCGAGCGTGCTCAACGCGGTGGCGGGCACCGAGATCGCGACGGTCGGCGTGCGGCGGCCCACGACCTCCCATGCGGTCGCCGCGGTCTGGGGGGAGGGCGCCGGCCCGCTGCTCGACTGGCTCGACGTACGGCGGCGGCACGACATGCCGACCGGCCCCGAGCCGCAGGACGAGGCGCAGGACGGCTCCGAGGCCTCGGGCCCGGCCCGGACCGGCCGTCGGGCGGGCCTGGCCCGCCTCCGCCGACCTCGCACCCCGGCGGGCATCACGACCGGCCTCGTGCTGCTCGACCTGCCCGACCACGACTCGGTCGTCACCGAGCACCGGGTGCGGGCCGAGCGCCTGGTCGAGCGGGCGGACCTGCTGGTGTGGGTCGTCGACCCGCAGAAGTACGCCGACGCGGCGCTGCACGAGCGTTACCTGCGGCCCCTCGCCGGGCGGGCCGAGGTCGTGGTGGTCGTGCTCAACCAGGCCGACCGGCTCACGGACGCCGAGACCGACGCGATGCTCGCCGACCTGCGGCGGCTGGTCGTCGCGGACGGGCTCGACGGGGCCCGCGTGCTCGCGCTGTCGGCGCGCACGGGCCAGGGCACGGACCAGCTCCGCGGGCTGCTCGCCGAGGCCGCCTCCCGCCGGGAGGCTGCGGCGGCCCGGCTCACCGCCGACGCCCGGGCCGCCGCGCGCCGGATCGCGGACGCGACGGGGAGCACCCCGCCCCACCGCGCGGGCGACCGGGCTGCGTCCGCACTCGTGGGCGCGCTGGAGGACGCGGCGGGCACCCCGACCGTCGTCGAGGCCGTCGGCCGCGCGCACCGTCGCGACGCGCACCTCGCCACCGGCTGGCCCGTCACGCGATGGGTCTCCCGGCTGCGGCGCGACCCGCTGCGCCGGCTGGGGCTGCGGCGCGGCGCGGACCGGGGCGGCCCGCCGGGGTCCGCGGACGACGACCGGCCGGACCTGCTGCGCAGCTCCCTGCCCGCGACCACGCCCGCCGTGCGGGCCGCCGCCGCGTCCGCCGTGCGTCGGTACGTGGACGAGGTGGCCGACGGCGCGCCCGAGTCGTGGGTGCTGGTGGTGCGCGGGCGCGGCCAGGACGCGATCGACCGCCTGCCGGGCGACCTCGACCAGGCGGTGGTCGGCACGCGGCTGGAGGCGGCGCGCCGGCCACGCTGGTGGGCCGCGGTGGGCGCCGTCCAGTGGCTCCTCCTGGCGGCCGCGGTCGCGGGCCTGGTGTGGCTCGGGGTGGCGTTCGCGTTCGAGTACTTCCGCCTCCCGCCGCTGCCGGTGCCGCTGCTCACCGTCGACCTCACCGACTCGGGCGGCGGCGTGCTGGAGCTGCCGTGGCCGACGCTCCTCGCGCTCGGCGGCCTGCTCGCGGGCGTGCTGCTCGCGCTGGTCGCGCGAGCCTTCTCCGCGTGGGGTGCCCGACGGCGCGCGGCCCGGGCCCGCCGCCGCCTGCGGGACGCGGTGGCCCAGGTCGCCGACCGGCTCGTGCGCCTGCCCGTGGGCGAGGAGCTGGCCGCCCTGGCGCGGTGCCGCGCGGCGGCGGCGATCGCGGCGTCCTGAGCACGGTTCGGGCGGCGCCGCGGCGGCGTGCGACGATGCGGGCCATGACCCGACTGCACGTCCCCGTCTCCCTGCGCTGGTCCGACCTCGACGCCTACCAGCACGTCAACAACGTCGCGATGCTCCGGCTCCTCGAGGACGCACGCATCACCGCCTTCTGGCGGCACGAGGACGCGGTGGACGGCGACCAGTGGCCGACGGCGATCCTCGACACCGGCCCGCACGCGACCTCGCACACGTTCGTCGCCGGTCAGCAGATCGAGTACCTGCGCCCGCTCGGCTTCACGCGCACCCCGGTGCGGGTCGAGATGTGGATCGGCGCGATCGGCGGCGCCTCGCTCGAGGTCTGCTACGAGGTGCACGACGGCGAGCCGGGCGGCTTCCCGCGCACCGGCCCGGCGTCGGACGACAAGCCGTACGTCAAGGCCGCCACGACGATCGTCGTCGTCGACGCCGCCAGCGGGAAGCCGCGGCGGATCACCGACGACGAGCGCGCCGCCTGGGCGGAGTACGCCGGCGACCCCATCGCCTTCCGCCGCCGCGGCTGAGCCAGCTCCACGTCCCTCTGCCGCGTCTCCGGCTCGGCGGTCCTCGTCGTCAGCCGGTTCTTGTCGTCGGCGGAGCCTGCGGTTCCGCTCCACCTCCGCCTCAGACGGTATGAGTGCTCCCGGGCGGTGGTCTCGGGTCGCACGGGCGGGGCCTCGCTATGAAAGTCG
>NZ_BAAAPM010000002.1:413445-419821 GCF_039531145.1 Isoptericola hypogeus | reverse complement strand
GGGCTTTCTGGCTCAGGTGAGTGCGTCGCCACACCGCGTTGGAACCGGTTCGAACCCGGGCGGGGGCACGTCGCGCGTCATCGACGTCGTCACGGCGGCCCCCGCCCGGGCGAACGCCTCCACGACGCGGCGCACGGCGAGCCGCTGCGCCCGGTCGGGGCGCAGGACGGCGGAGACGTGCCGCGCGGATGCGACCCCGGACAGCTCGCGCAGCGTGAGCGCGTCGCCGGTCGGCGTGGTGAACCGGGGCAGCACGGCGACGTGCCGGCTGCTGGCGACCAGCGCCTCGATGAGGCGGTTGTCGCGCAGCCGCTGGGTGATCCGCAGGCGGGTCCCGGTGGCCTGCTCGACCGTCTGCCGCACGGTGTCGAACGGGAAGCCCACCGGGACGCCGATCCAGTCGCAGTCCACGAGGTCCGCGGGGTGCACGACGTCGCGGGCCGCGAGCGGGTGGTCGGCCGCCATCGCGATGTCGAGGGGCTCGCGGGCGAGGGGCACCACGACGAGCCCGTCGGTGCCGGCGGGCCGGACGCTCGTGAGGCTGTGCGCGATCACGACGTCGTGGTCGGCGGTGAGCCCGCCGTACTCCGCCTCGGCGATGTCGGTGTCGGTGCAGCGCAGCGTGATCGCCGTGCCCGCGAGGTCGCGCACCACGCCCGGCAGCAGGAACGTGGCCGCGCTCGGCAGCGCCGCGACGCTCACGGTCCCGGACGGCTCGCCGCGGAACGCGTCCCAGCGCGCCTGCACCTCCTCGACGGCGGCAGCGACGCTCGTCGCGCCCTCGGCCAGCAGGCGGCCCGCCTCGGTGAGCCGCACACCGCGCCCCGCCGGCTCGACCAGGGCCGTGCCCAGCTCGCGCTGCGCGGTCCGCAGCTGTTGGGAGACGGCCGACGGCGTGCGGTGCGTGGCGCGGGCGACCGCGGTGACGCTGCCGCGGTCGGCGAGCTCGCGGAGCAGCTCCAGATGGCGGACGTCCATGAAGTCAGCCTACAAATACGATGAACTGATTGTCGCTTGTCCTTAAGCGTGACTCGGCCGAGGCTGGTCGCATGCCCGCCCGCCACCGGCTGCTCGCCGCGCTCGTCGCCCTCATGTGGGGTCTGAACTTCATCGCCATCGAGGCGTCCCTCGAGCACTTCCCGCCGATGTTCCTCGTGGCCCTGCGCTTCGCGGTCATCGCCGTCCCGACCGTGCTGTTCGTCCCGTGGCCCCGCGTCCCGGTGCGCTGGCTGGTCGGCTACGGCCTCGGCTTCGGCACGTTGCAGTTCCTGTTCCTGTACTGGGGGATGTCGGCCGGCATGCCGGCCGGCCTGGCCTCTCTCGTGCTGCAGATGTCGGGGCCGTTCACCGTGCTGCTGGGCGCGACGTTCCTGCGCGAGCGGGTGAGCGGGCGGCAGATGCTCGGCATCCTGGTCGCCGTCGGCGGGCTCACGCTCGTGGCGTGGCAGCGGGCCGAGAACGCGAGCGTCGTGCCGTTCCTCCTCACGCTCGCCGGCGCGTTCGGCTGGGCGATCGGCAACGTCTGCAACCGGCAGGCCCGACCGGAGAGCCCGCTGCGGCTCACCCTGTGGATGTCGGTCGTGCCGCCGGTGCCGATGCTCGCCCTGTCCCTGGTGGTCGAGGGGCCCCACGAGATCGCTGCGTCGCTCACCTCGTTCGACGAGCCCGGCGCCGTGGGCGCCCTGGTCGGTCTCGCGTACACGGTGCTGGTCGGCACGGTGCTGGGCTCGGGCGTGTGGACGTGGCTCATGGCCCGGCACCCGGCCGGCGTGGTGGCGCCGTTCTCGATGCTCGTCCCGGTGGTCGGGATGACGGCGGCCTGGCTGATCCTCGGCGAGCGCGTCACGGTGGCCGAGGGCGCGGGCGCGGCGCTCGTCGTGGGCGGGGTGCTGCTGGGCAGCACGCGGGCCCGCGCGCGTCGGCTTCTGCCCGTAGCAGAAGGCGGGCCCGGTGCGCCCGCCCCCGAGCCCTCGGGGGCGGGACGCGGGTAGCGTCGTCGGCATGACCCTGGTCACTGGAGGCGGGACCCAGCACGTGCGCGAGCCGCTCCTGCGGCACCTGGTGGGCGCCATCCTGCGCCGCGCCCGGCTGCGGCAGGGCCGGACGCTGCAGGAGGTCGCGTCCGCGGCCCGGATGTCCACCGCGTACCTGTCGGAGGTGGAGCGCGGCCGCAAGGAGGCGTCGTCGGAGGTGCTGGCCGCCGTGTGCACCGCGCTCGGCATCCGGCTCGTCGACCTGGTCGCCCAGGCGCACGACGCGCTCGCCGCGAGCGTCGAGCAGCAGGTCCGGGTGCTCACCTCGGTGCCGGCCGGGTCGTCGCCGGTGCTCCCGACGTCCGCGCGCCACGTGCGCTCGGCGACGACGTCGGACACCGTCACCCTCGCCGCCTGACGGCTACCGTCGGGCAGCATGGAGTTCTTCTGCTATCACCGGGACCGACCGGGTTCGGCCGCACTGCGCGAGAGGCTCAACGACGAGCACCTGGCCTACATGGACGGGTTCGCAAGCCGGATGATCGCGCGGGGCCCGACGATGGCCGACGACGGCCGGACGCCGACCGGCAGCGTGCACATCCTCGACCTGCCGAACCCCGAGGCCGCACGCGCGTTCGCGTTCGACGAGCCCAACTACCAGGCCGGCGCCTACCGGGACGTGCTGCTCCGCCGGTGGCACAACACGCTCGGACGCACCATGTGGGACTTCGCCGGCGGCCCGGACGGTGACGACCGGTACCTCGTCCTCGGCCTCGGCTGGCGGGGGAGCGGCGAGGCGCCGGCCGCGCCGGCCGGACAGGAGGGCCTCGTCGCGGCGGGGCCGCTCCTGTCCGACGACGGCGCCGCCGTCCTCGGCACGGCGGTGCTGGTCGAGGCCGCCGGCGCCGTCGAGGCACGCGACGTGCTGGTCGCGGACCGCTACGCGGTCGTCGAGGTCCACCACTGGTACTTCGGCGGGCGTCCCTAGGCCGCGGCGCGGGCCGACTGCTTGCGCGTCGTGACGACGGCGTCCGCGATGCCGTAGTCGACCGCCTCGTGGGCGGACAGGATCAGGTCCCGGTCGGTGTCCGCCCGTAGCCGCTCGACCGTCTGGCCGGTGTGCCGGGCCAGGAGCTGCTCGGTCTCGGCGCGCAGCCGCAGCACCTCCTTGGCCTGGATCGCCAGGTCGGAGACCGTCCCCTGGCCCTGGCCCGACGGCTGGTGCAGCAGCACGCGCGAGTGCTCCAGCACGGTCCGCCGGCCGGGGGTGCCGGCGGCGAGCAGCACGGCCGCGGCCGACGCCGCCTGGCCCATGCACGTCGTGGCCACGTCGCAGCGCACGTACTGCATCGTGTCGTAGATCGCCGTCATGGCCGTCGCGGAGCCGCCGGGGGAGTTGAGGTACAGGCCGATCTCCTGCTCGGGGGCCTCGGACTCCAGGTGCAGCAGCTGCGCCATGACGACGTTCGCCACGCCGTCGTCGATCTCGGTGCCCAGGAAGACGATGCGGTCGCGCAGCAGCCGGCTGAAGACGTCGGAGTACCGCTCGCCGAGCGGGGTGCGCTCGACGACGTTCGGGATGGTGTAGCTCGACATCACAGCCCCGCCTTCCGGCCGGCGGCCGCGGGCCGCACGTCCTCGACGGACTCGACGATGCGGTCGACGATGCCGTACTCGAGCGCCTCGGCGGCGGTGAACCAGCGGTCCCGGTCGCTGTCGGCGGCGACCTGCTCGACGGTGTGGCCCGTGTGCTGGGCGGTGAGCTCGTGCATCACCCGCTTGGTGTGCTCGAGGTTCTCCGCCTGGATGGCGATGTCCACGGCGGTCCCGCCGATGCCGGCCGACGGCTGGTGCATCATCACGCGGGTGTGCGGCAGGGCGTACCGCTTGCCCTTCGTCCCCGCCGTGAGCAGGAACTGGCCCATGCTCGCGGCGAAGCCGAAGCCGACCGTGGCGACGTCGTTCGGCAGCAGCCGCATCGTGTCGTAGACGGCGAGCCCCGCGGTCACGGAGCCGCCGGGGGAGTTGACGTACAGGGCGACGTCGGACGTCGGGTCCTCCGCCGAGAGCAGCAGGAGCTGCGCGACGACGCGGTTCGCGACGGCGTCGTCGATCTCGCTGCCGACGACGACGATGCGCTGGTGCAGCAGCCGCACGGAGAGCTGGTCGTCGAACGCGGCCTGGGCCGGTGGGGTGGGGTTGCTGAGGGTGGGTGTGCTCATGCGTCCACCGTGCGCCGCCGCGCCCGGCCGCGGGAGGGATATCTGCCCGGAGCGCATCTGCCCACGGCAGACGCGCTCCGGGCGGACCGTTCTCGGCCGGCCCCCGGCGGACGGTCAGCGTCCGCCGAGCCGCCGACGCAGCAGCACCAGGGCGAGCCCGCCCAGCACGAGCACGAGCGCGACCGGCACCAGCCAGGCCTGGTCGAAGCCCGTGGCGGGCATCGGGCCGGACTCGGCGACCACGTCGCCGGGGGCGACGTCGGGCATCGCGCCGGGCGGCGGCTGGGGATCGCGGTCGCCGCGCGACGTGCCGTCGTCACGGCCGTCGTCGGCGCCGCCACCGTCGTCGTCACCGCCGCCGCCACCGTTGTCGCCGGGGTCGCTGCCGCCCGGGCCGTTACCGCCCGGGCCGTCGCCGTCACCCGGCGGGTCCGTCGGGTCGGGCTCGTCCGGCGGGTCGCTCGGGCCCGGGCCGGGGTCGGGCTCCTGGACCACAGGTCCGCCGCCGAGCCACGCCACGCTCTGCGTGTCCTCGGCGAAGGTGCCGACCGCGTCGCCGGGCTGGGCCGCGACCGGCGTGCTCACGGCCTCGTGGGCCGAGCTGCGCACCGTCCTCGGGAGGGCGGGGTGCTCGCGCTCGAAGCGCTCCGTGGACACCGGGTCGCGCGGCGACCGCGCGAAGTCGACGCCTCCGCCGACCTCGATCCAGAACTCGCCCTGCTCGTTCTCCCACTCGTAGCGGAACTGCACCGTCTGGAAGTCCTCGACGTACTCGTCGAAGATCGGCTGCGGGTCCCACTCGGTGCGCGCCGGCCAGTCGGAGACGTCGCCGGCCCGGATGATGTCGTGGAACGCCCCCGGGCGCCGGGCGTCCCGCTCACGCAGCCACTGTGCGGCCACGCGCGCGGTGTAGACGCGGCGCAGGTCGGCGAACTCCGGGGCGGTGTTCACCTCCTCCTCGAGCTCCGGCTCGAGAACCTCCTGCATGACCTCGAAGTTGCGTTCGAGGATCGCCTCGGGGGCGGTGCAGCCCGGACCGCCGGGCCGCGGGGACTGGATGTCCATCCGCTCGTGCTGCACCCGCAGCGGAGCGTCGAGGATGTACAGCTGGTCGCCGTCGACGCGGACGGTCGCCGCGTGCGGCTCGATCCAGATGCGGTAGGAGTCGAAGCACGGCACGCCGTCCTCCGTCCGTTCCAGGGACTCCCAGAACTCGGCGCCGGTCTCGCTCTCCGGCCGCATGAGGTCGGTGTGCGCGCGCTTGAGCTCGAGGTCCGCCTCCAGCAGCACGCGGCCCGCGTCGGTCGTGGCGAACTCCTCGTCGATCACGGTGTCGGGGGTGTCCGGGTTGAGGTTCACCCAGAACTGGCTGGGGTCGAGCGCCAGCCACGTGAAGAGCGCGTCGGAGGAGAGGTTCAGCGCGGCCTCGCCCCCGAACGACGGCTCCGCCTCGCCGTCGTCCGCGAGCTCGCCGGCGGAGAACGCGTACTGGAAGTCCCCGCTCTGCGGGGTCTCGGAGACGTAGTGCAGCTCGAGCGAGGTCCAGTCGATGCCGCCGGGCCGGCGCGGGGAGAAGTCCTTGCGGCGGGAGTCGTTCGTGAGGTCGTTCTGGACCTGCTGCCGCGCGCGGGCGTCGGAGAGGCTCTTGCCCGACCGGTTCGCGAGATCCTTGGCGGCGCCCCCGGTCGGCTGCTGCGGGTTGGGGCTGAGCTGCCCGCCCGTGGGCTTGCTCGGGTTGGTCAGCACCGCGGTCGAGCGCAGCGTCGCGTGCTGGACGCCGTGGCGGGCCATCCGGTCCAACGTCGGCTGCCGGAGCTCGCGGCTGGTGATGTACACGACCTTCCAGCCCTTGCGGGTGAGCTCACGGTCGAGCCTGAGCTGGCGGTCGGTGATGCGGGAGTTGCCCGACTTGACCTCGTAGGCGATCTTCAGCTTGCGGTTGACGGAGTCGAACCTGCGCTCCTTCGAGAGCCCCTCCTCCTTCCACAGGCGGTTGTCCTCGCACATCCAGTCCGCGCCCCGCAGCTTGAGCCGCTTGGCCACGTTCCGGTGGTACGCGTCGCCGCGGGCGTCGTTCGCCTGGTTGGGGACGTACGAGGCCTTCCAGTCGGCCCAGCTCAGCTTCGGGCTGCCGGCCTTGTACACCTTCCACCGTCGCAGCATGTGGTCGAGGGTCCCCGC
>NZ_BAAAPM010000002.1:399134-413391 GCF_039531145.1 Isoptericola hypogeus | reverse complement strand
CGTGGTGCGCAGGGGCTCCGCCTGGTTGCGGAACCGGTAGTCGCGGATCCGTTCGTTGAGGGGCGACGTGCGGCCCCCGCCGGGGAGGTCGTTGAAGTCGGTCGGTCCCTTGATCCCCTTGATGAGCTTGTCGCACCGGATGTTGAACCGCGGCGCGCCCTCGACCGCGGGCCCGGGGACGAGCACGAGCGAGACGGCGAGGGCGAGCGTCGTCGCGACGACGCAGGCCACGGCGCGGCGGAGCCGCTCCCAGGGTGCTCCCGCGCGTCGGCGCGGGTCGACGGTGGTGTCGGTCTGCTGTGTCACAACGCTCTCCCTCTGAGGCGCCGGTGCCGAGGTGTCCGGTCGTCGTCGTCACGGGCACCGGATCGACGGTAGCCCGGGGTATCTGGTCGTGCGACCGGAGCCGGTGCGCCGGGCACACATCTCAGGACGCGTGCGGTGGCGACCGGTGACATTGATTGCTGGGAGCAACTAAAAGGAGTAAGGTGCGCACAGTTCCCACACCTCTCGTCCCCGAGGAGGCCGCCGCGTGTCCGGCGCCCGCAACGAACCGAATTCCACCGCCATCTACGCCACCGCGCTGACCGCGTTCTTCGCGATCGCCGGCATCGCCGTCGTCGACCCGATCCTGCCGATCATCGGCGCGGAGATCGGCGCGACCACCTGGCAGATCGAGCTGCTCTTCACCGCCTACATCGCCGTGATGGCGGTCGGCATGATCCCCGCCGTGCTGGCCACGGGGAGGTTCGGGTACAAGAAGATCCTCGCGGCCGGGGTGAGCCTCGTCGCGGTCGCCGCGATCCTCGCCGCCCTGAGCACCACCATCGGCCAGCTCGCCGCGCTGCGGGGCCTGTGGGGTCTCGGGAACGCGATGTTCTTCGCCACGGCGATGGTGCTGCTCGTCTCGCTCGCGAACGACCGCGAGTGGGTGGTCGGCATCTTCGAGACCTGCGTCGGCCTCGGCTTCGCCGTCGGGCCGCTCATCGGCGGCCTGCTCGGCTCGATCAGCTGGCGGGTGCCGTTCTTCGCGTGCGGCCTGTTCATGATCGTCGCCTTGGCGGTGTCGGTCACGCGGCTCAAGGACCCCGTCGAGAAGCCGTCCCAGCTGCGCGTCGGCCAGGTCTTCGCCCTCTTCCGCCGGCCCGCGTTCCTCGCGCTGTCCGTCGTCACCGCCACGTACAACTTCGTCTTCTTCGTGATCCTGGGCTACACGCCGATCTTCCTCGGGCTGGACGTCGTGCCGCTGGGCCTCGTCTTCACCGCGTGGGGCCTTGGCCTCGCGTTCGGCATCCTCGTCGTCGGGCACAGGCTGGCCCACACGATCGGGGCGGTGCAGACCCTGGGCGTGGCCGTCGCCGGGGTCCTCGTCATGACGCTCCTGCTCGCCCTGGGGCTGCCGACGGCGGCCTCCGTCGTCGTGCTCGTCGTCGCGGGCGTGTTCATGGGCATCGCCAACGCGATCCTCACCGACCTCTCGCTGGCCCTGGGCGACCCGGACCGGCGCGTGACGACCGGCGCCTTCAACCTCGTGCGCTGGGGCTTCGCGGCGCCGGCCCCGGTCATCGCCGGACTGCTGCACCCCGTCGGCGCGTCGGCGCCGTACTGGGTGGGTGTCGCGGTGCTCACCGTCGGCGTCGTCGTCTTCCTGCTCACCGCGCACCGGATGGCCGGCCCGCTCGGCGAGCGCGTGCTGTGGTCGCGCTGGAACCGCGCCGCGCGTGCGGTCGAGGGGACGCCCGAGGAGGCCATGTCCGAGCTGTGACGCCCGGATCCTCCTTTCGGCGGATACCGCGGGGAACTCCGGGGGCGTATCGTCCGTTGCGCCCTTGCGTCACGACAGCGGAGTCGTGCCCCGTCCTGCCGACCGCCGTCCTGGAGTGAGCGTGTTCCGACTTGCCCGACTGTCCCTGGCGAACCGCGCCGTCGTCGCCCTGGCGACGATCGCGATCTTCGTCTTCGGGGTGCTGAGCCTGGGCTCCCTCAAGCAGGAGCTCATCCCGTCCCTCCAGCTCCCGGCCGGCGCCGTCGTCGCCGTGTACCCGGGGGCCTCGCCGGAGGTGGTCGAGGAGCGCGTCACCGAGCCGCTCGAGGCCGCCGCGCAGTCGGTGGAGGGCATCGAGTCGATCGGCTCGACGGCGTCGACCGGCAGCTCGGTGACCACCGTGCAGTTCGAGTACGGCACCGACATGGACGCCGCCACGCAGCGGCTGCAGACCGCGATCACGCGCACCCAGTCACAGCTGCCCGAGGACGTCGAGCCGCAGGTGATCACGGGCTCGCTCGACGACCTGCCCGTCATCCAACTCGCGGCGGCCGGGGTCGACGGCTCCGTCGACGCGGCCGAGCTGGCCGACACCGTCGACACGGTCGTGGTGCCCGCGCTCGAGGACCTCGACGACGTGCGCTCCGTCGCGGTCACCGGCGGCGAGACCGACCAGGTGCTGGTCGACGTCGACGCCGAGAAGCTCGCGGCCGCGGGCCTGACGACGCAGGACGTCTCGACCGTCCTCGAGGACAACGGCGTCGTGCTGCCTGCCGGCACCATCACGGACGACGACGCCACCTACTCCGTGCAGACCGGGTCGAGCATCGAGAGCGTCGAGGACCTCGAGGGGCTCCCGCTCGTCGTGGACCCGGCCGCCGCCGCGGCGGCGGGCGAGGCCACCACCGGCGACGCGACCGGCGGCACCACCGGTGAGATCGGCGACGGCTCGTCCGCCCCGCCGGCGCCCGCCACCATGTCCGACGTCGCGACCGTGGAGGTCGTGCCCGTCGAGGCGTCGTCGTACTCCCGGCTCGACGGCGAGCCGTCGCTCGGCGTCGCCATCACCAAGACCCCGGACGGCAACACGGTCGAGGTCTCGCACGCGGTCCAGGACGCGCTGGACGACCTGCAGCCCGAGCTCGAGGCCGCGGGCGTCACCACCGCCGTCGTCTTCGACCAGGCCCCGTTCATCGAGGAGTCGATCGAGGGCCTCGCCACCGAGGGCGGGCTCGGCCTCGTCTTCGCCGTGATCGTGATCCTGGTCTTCCTGCTCTCGCTGCGCTCGACCCTCGTGTCGGCCGTGTCGATCCCGCTGTCGCTGGCGGTGACCTTCCTGGTCATGAACCTCACCGGGTACACGCTGAACATCCTCACGCTCGGGGCGCTGACCATCTCGATCGGACGTGTCGTCGACGACGCGATCGTCGTCATCGAGAACATCAAGCGGCACCTGTCCTACGGCGAGGAGAAGAAGGCCGCGATCCTCACCGCGGTGCGGGAGGTGGGCGGCGCGATCGCGGCGTCGACCATCTGCACGGTGGCGGTGTTCGCCCCGATCGCCCTCGTCGGCGGCATGGTCGGCGAGCTGTTCCGGCCGTTCGCCGTGACGGTGGCGATCGCGATGCTCGCGTCGCTGGTCGTGGCGCTGACGATCGTCCCGGTCCTCGCGTACTGGTTCGTCAAGACGCCCGTCGTGGCCGCCGACGAGGCCGAGGCCGAGGCCGTCCGCGAGGCCGCCGAGGCCAAGGAGCGCCGCGGCCTGTGGCAGCGCGCGTACGTGCCGAGCCTGGGCGCCGCGCTGCGCCACCCGTGGGTCACGCTCGTCGTGGCGGTCGCCGTCCTCGGCGGCACGCTCGCCCTGGTGCCGCGCCTGGAGACCAACTTCATCGGCGACAGCGGCCAGGACACGGTCACGGTCACCCAGACCTTCGAGCCCGGAACCTCGCTCGAGGCGCAGGACGCCGCAGCCGCCGAGGTCGAGGACGCACTGGCCGACGTCGACGCCGTCGAGAGCGTGCAGAGCACGGTCGGCACCGGCGACGCCGCGCAGGCCGCGTTCATGGGCGGCGGCTCCGAGCCGCAGGCCACCTTCGCGATCACGCTCGACCCCGAGGCGGACGGCGTGGCCGCGCAGGACGAGATCCGCGCGGCGGTCGAGCCGCTCGCGGGCGGCGTCACGACGGCGGTCAGCGTCTCCGGGGGCGACTCCGGCTTCGGCGGCACCACCGTCGACCTGGTCGTGCAGGCGAACGACGCCGACGACCTCGAGGAGGCGGCGAGCGCCGTCGAGGACGCCGTCGCCGACCTGGACGGCGTGGCCGAGGTCAGCAACGACCTGGCCGCCGCGCAGCAGGTGGTGCAGGTGACGGTCGACCGCGAGGCGGCGGCCGAGCTCGGCCTCACCGAGACGCAGGTGTCGGGCATCGTGTCCGGCGCCATGCAGCCGGAGCAGACCGTCGGCGAGGTCGACCTGGGCGACGGGCCCACCGACGTCGTCGTGAAGACCGGCGACGCGCCGGCCACGCAGGGCGAGATCGAGGACCTCGAGATCCCCACCGCCACGGGCACGGTCCCGCTGACCGACGTCGCGACGGTCGAGCGGGTGGACGTGCCCACGTCGATCTCGCGTACCGACGGCGAGCGCTCCGCGACCGTCTCGGTCACGCCCGAGACGCAGGACGTCGGCACGCTGAGCGCCGAGATCACGACGGCCACGCAGGACCTCGACCTGCCGGCCGGGGCCACCGTCGAGGTGGGCGGCGTCGCGGCGGACCAGGCGGACGCCTTCGCCGACCTGGGCCTGGCCCTGGTCGCGGCGATCGCGATCGTCTACCTCGTCATGGTGGCGACGTTCGGCTCGCTCGTGCAGCCGCTGATCCTGCTGGTGTCGGTGCCGTTCTCGGCGACGGGCGCCCTGCTGGCGCTGCTCGCCACGGACACGCCGCTGGGCGTGCCGGCACTGATCGGCGTGCTGATGCTCGTGGGCATCGTCGTCTCCAACGCCATCGTGCTCATCGACCTCATCAACCAGTACCGCGAGCGCGGGCGATCGGTCGACGACGCGGTGCGCGAGGGGTCGCGCAAGCGGCTGCGGCCGATCGTCATGACGGCGCTGGCCACGATCTTCGCGCTGACCCCGATGGCCGTCGGCCTCACCGGGGGCGGGGCGTTCATCAGCCAGCCGCTGGCGCTGGTGGTCATCGGCGGCCTGATCTCCTCGACGCTGCTGACGCTGTTCGTCGTGCCGGTGCTGTACACGCTCATCGAGCGGCGCAAGGACCGTCGCCGGGCCAAGCGCGACGCGCGGGCGCTGCGCCGGGCCGAGAAGGCCGCGGCCCGGGCGGAGGACAAGGCCGAGCGCGCCCGCGTCGAGGCGAAGATCGCGGAGCAGAAGGCGGCGGAGGCCCCCACCGCCGGGTGACCTCGCCGGTCGAGCCTGTCGAGCCCCGGTGAGGGTCTCGACAGGCTCGACCGGCGAGGGCTCAGGCGTCGCGGCGCTTCAGCGTGACGGCGGCGACGGCGAGCAGGACGACCGTGTACCCGGCGAGCACCCCGTAGCCCACCCACGGCTCGAGCAGCGTGTCGGGCGTCGGGCCGGTCGAGATGACCCGCTCCCCGGCCACGCTGGGCAGCAGCTTGTTCACCCAGTCGGTCCACGCGGCGTCGGACGCACCGACGACGATCGAGAAGATCAGCGGCAGCACGAAGAAGATCGCGACGAGCGTGAAGATCGCCCCGGCGCTGTGCCGCATCAGGGTGCCCACCGCCAGGGCGAACGCGGCGACGGTCGCGAGGTAGAGCACGCAGCCGCCGAGGGCGCGGAGCTGCTCCGGGTCGGAGAGGTCCACCGGCAGGTCCGCCGCGTCCAGGATCGGGAGGGTCACGACGTAGGCGATGGCCAGCGCGACGGAGATCACGACCACGACGGTGACGACGATGACCACGAGCTTGGCCCACAGGGCGGGCAGCCGTCTCGGGACGGCGGCGAACGTCGAGCGGATCATGCCCGTCGAGTACTCGTTCGTGACGATCAGGGCCGCGAGAACCGCCACCGCGAGCTGCCCGAACGAGTAGCCCAGGGTGATCACGAAGGTCCCCGACATCCCGGCGGCCTGCATGGCGGGATCCTGCGACATCCCCTCGGCCATCTCCGGGGTGTCGGCCGCGAGCCGCATCAGCGACGCCATCATGAGCGCGAACCCGACCATGACGACGGCGGTGACGACCACCGTCCAGATCGTGGAGCGCAGGGTGCGGAACTTGACCCACTCCGCCCGCAGCACGCGCGTGAACGTGACGCGGTGCACGGTGACGGCGGGCGCGGCAGTGGCCGGCGCGGTCTGCTCGGTGGCGGTCATCGGGACCCTCCCTCGGCCGTCGCGGCGGCGACGTCCTCGGCCATCTCCTCGGCCAGGTCCTCGGACCGGTACTCCACGGCGTCGGCGGTGAGCTCCATGTACGCCTCCTCCAGCGTGGACACCGTCGGGGTGAGCTCGTGCAGGACGACGCCGGCGGCGGCCGCCGTCTCGCCCACGCGGGCGGCGTCCACCCCCGCGACCTCGAGCGCGCCGTCGTCGCCCGCGGTGACCTCGGCGCCCTCGCGGCGCAGCGCCTCGGCGAGCACGCCCGACTGCGGCGAGCGCACCCGCACGGTGCGGGCCGACGCGCCGTCGAGCAGGTCCTGCACGGTCATGTCGGCGAGGATGCGGCCCTTGCCGATGACGAGGACGTGGTCGGCGGTGAGCGCGACCTCGCTCATGAGGTGGCTGGACAGGAACACGGTGCGGCCCTGGCTCGCCAGGTACTTCGCGAGGTTGCGCACCCACAGCACGCCCTCGGGGTCGAGCCCGTTGACGGGCTCGTCGAGGATGAGCGTGCGCGGGTCGCCCAGCAGCGCGACGGCGACGCCGAGGCGCTGCCCCATGCCCAAGGAGAAGCCACCTACGCGCTTGCGGGCGACAGAGCCCAGCCCGGTCAGCTCGATCACCTCGTCCACCCGGGCGGGGGCGATGGCGTGGGTCGCCGCGAGGGCCTGCAGGTGCTGGCGCGCCGTCCGGCCGGGGTGCGCCGCCTTGGCCTCGAGCAGGGCCCCCACCTCCGCCAGCGGGGCGCGATGCTGGGCGTACGGGCGCCCGTTGACCGTGACCGTGCCCGCGGTCGGGCGGTCGAGGCCCATGATCATGCGCATCGTGGTCGACTTCCCGGCGCCGTTGGGGCCGAGGAAGCCCGTGACGATGCCGGGCTGCACGGTGAAGGTCACGTCGTCGACGGCGAGCTTGGGTCCGTAGCGCTTGGTCAGGCCGTGTGCTTCGATCATGTCGCCCCTCGGGGTGGCTGGATCCGGCAGAACGTACGACTCGTCACGAGCCTACGGCCGGAGGCGGCCACGGTCACGGACGGGTCTCGATGTGAGGGAGGCCCCCGGGAACCTATTCGTACGTCCAGGCGTTCCCTACGATGGATCGCACGGCCAGCGACCCGGCTCTGCGCGCGACGCCCCGTCGTCCGTACCCGGCAGCCGCGACCAGGAGGAGTTCATGACCAACCCCGTCTTCTCGAAGAGCGACGTCTTCGGCGAGCCCCGCCGTACCGGCGCGGTCCGCGGGGGCACCGCCACCGCGCCGCAGTACGGTCAGACCGCCTACCAGGCGGGCACCATGGGCGCCCAGGCCGCCGACGCCGCGACGCTCGAGAACATGTACGGCGCCCCGTCGGCCACCACGGCCGACACCAAGCGCCTCACCTACGACGACGTCATCATCAAGACCGGCGGGCTGCTGGCCCTGCTGATCGTGGTCGCCGCCGCGACGTGGAACTTCGCGCCGGGGCTGTGGCCGATCGGCATGATCGTCGGCCTCGTGCTGGGCCTGGTGAACGCGTTCAAGAAGAAGCCCAGCCCGGCGCTCATCGTCGCCTACACGGTGGCGGAGGGCGTGTTCCTCGGCGGCATCTCGCTGTTGTTCGGCTCGATGGCGGCGGTGGGCGGTACGGCGCCGTCCGTCATCGTGCTGCAGGCGATCGTGGCCACCATGGCGACGTTCGCCGCCGCGCTGTTCCTGTTCAAGTCCGGCAAGGTGCGCGTCACCCCGAAGTTCACGCGGTGGCTGCTCGTCGGGATGGTCGGCTACCTGGCGTTCTCGCTCGTCAACGTGGTCCTCATGTGGACCGGCGTCGCCGGGGGCGAGTGGGGCCTGCGCTCCGGCCCGATCGGCATCATCGTGGGCCTGGTGGCCGTCGGCCTCGCCGCGTTCTCGCTGATCATGGACTTCGACTCCATCAAGCGCGGCGTGGAGCAGGGCGTTCCCGCGCAGTACGCGTGGTCCGCCGCCTTCGGCCTCATCGTCACCCTCGTGTGGCTGTACCTGGAGATCCTGCGGATCATCGCCATCTTCAACAGCGGCGACTGACGGCGGGGCATCTCCCGACGTCCGGGCCTCACCCCGGATCACGCGGCCGGTCACCCCTCGGGGTGGCCGGCCGTCGTCGTGCGCACGGGCCGGGCGGGCGGGTTGCGGTGCGACGTGGCGGGGGTCGTCATGGCTGTTCCTCGGGAGAGAGCGGGCGGGTGGCGTCGCCCAGGGCCGTGACGCCGGCGACGAGCATGTCGACGAGGACGTCGAAGCTGCGGTCCAGGTCCTCGGGGAGGCGGAAGCCGCCGGAGAGCTCGAGCTGGACGAAGCCGTGGACGCCGGAGCGCACCGAGCGCACGGCGTCGATCACCCGGTCGTCGGGGAGGCCGAAGCCCTGCAGGACGGCGGCGACCAGCGCGACGACCCGTGCCGCGGACGCGCGGTGCTCGGCGTCCTCGGGGGCGTCCGGGTCGGGCGCGAGCTGGACGGCGGCGAACCGGCCGGGATGGTCCTGCGCGTAGGCGCGCCAGGTCCGGGCGAGGGCGCGCAGGGCGTCCGGTCCGGCGCGCCCGATCGTCGCCGCCGCGCTGGCGGTGGTCAGCTCCTCCAGCGCGACCAGGGCGACGTGCCGGCGCAGGTCCGCCAGGGAGCCCACGTGCTTGTAAAGGCTCGGCGCCGCGACGCCCGCCGTGGCGGCGACCTTCGCGAGAGTGAGGTCCGCGAGGCCGGTCGCCCCGCCGGCGTCCACGAGGTCGGCCGCGATGCGCACGACCGCGTCCCGGGACAACCCCGCCCTAGGCACGGGCGCAGCCCTGCTCGCCGGCCGTGCCGGCCGCGCCCTGGTCGCCCGCCGGCAGGGCGGCGAGGAAGTCGAGGACCGCCGGTGTGACGACGTCGGGCGCCTGGTGCTGCGGGTAGTGTCCGACGCCGGGGACCAGCACGCCCTGGGCGCCGAGGGCGTCGCGCATGTCGGCGAGCGCGGCGGCGGCGTCCTTGTAGTCGGGGTCGAGCTCGCCGACGACGACGAGCGCCGGTGCCCGCACGCCGGCCACCCGCGGCTCGACGACCGAGTGGTCGAGAGCGACGGCCAGGTCGCGGAACGAGCGCAGCCGCGCCGGGTCGGCCAGGCTGCGCCGGATCGCGGCGACGTGCGCGGCGTGCCGCGGCGAGCGGCGGCCCTTGGCGAACATCGACGTGTAGAGCCACGCCCACGCGGCGGCGCCCCAGGGCCGGGCGAACAGCACCCGGTACAGCGCGCGGTACGTCGCCTGGGCCGCGGGGGAGGCCGTCTCGCGCAGGTGCGGGGCGATCAGCACCAGGCCGCGCACGAGGTCGGGCCGGTCGGCCGCGGCGACGACGGCGGCGGACCCGCCCATGGAGCTGCCCATCAGGACGGCCGGGCCGGCGTCGAGGTGCGTGACCAGGGCGACCAGGTCGGAGGCGGTGGCCTCGTCGCCGTGCGCCCGGAAGGTGGTGTCGGAGTCGCCGTGCCCGCGCAGGTCGGCGACGACCACGCGGAGGCCGGCGCCCGTCAGGGCGGGCACCAGGTCGTCGTAGGTGGAGCGCAGGTCGCCCATGCCGGGGACGGCGACGACGAGCGGGCCGGTGCCCGTGTCGGTGTAGGCGATGCGGCCCTGGGGGCGGGTGAGGTACCGGATCTCGTTCGTGGTCTGCGTCATAGCCATAAAGCTAATGCTATTAGCCGAAGCGCGCAAGAGGGTCTCGTCAAGAAAAGTTCGGTGCGTGTGTCGATCTCGCGGTTCCCCGTTCGACCTGGGGATGAGAAGGTCGCCGGGAGGGTGACCGCGATCACGACAGGAGCAGGACGATGCCGAAGTACATGCTGATCATGCGAGGGACCGACGAGGGTCAGGCCGCCTACGAGCAGATCGACTTCACCAAGGTCATGGAGGACATGGGCCGGTACAACGAGTCCATGATGAACGCGGGCGTCCTGGCCGCGGGCGAGGGGCTCTCCGACGCGTCCGAGGGCGCCGTCGTCGACTTCTCCTCCGAGACGCCGGTCGTCACCGACGGCCCGTACGGGGAGACCAAGGAGCTGTTCAACGGCTTCTGGATCGTCGACGTCGCCACCAAGGAGGAGGCGATCGAGTGGGCCAAGCGGGCGCCCCTGAGCGGCCCCGGCACCAAGCTCGAGGTGCGCCGCGTGCACGGCCCCGACGACTTCCCGCAGGACAACGAGTGGGTCGAGAAGGAGAAGGGCTGGCGCGAGCAGCAGGCCCAGCGCGCCCAGTGACCGCCGTCGTACCGCACGACGAGGGCCGCGCCGACGACGGCGCGGCCTCTCGTCGCGTCGTCGAGGCCGTGTGGCGCATCGAGTCCAGCCGCATCGTCGGCGCGCTCGCCCGGTACACGAACGACCTCGCCCTCGCGGAGGACGTCGCGTCGGAGGCGCTGGCGGAGGCCCTCGTCGCCTGGCCGCGCGACGGCGTCCCCCGCGACCCGACGGCCTGGCTGCTCGCGACCGGCCGCCGCCGCGCCATCGACGCCTTCCGTCGCCGGTCCGGGCGCGACGAGCGGTACGCCGTCCTGGCCCGAGACCTGGACGAGGGCGGCGTCGTGACCGGCGGTCCGGGGTCGGTGCGCGGCGCCGGTCCCGACACGGACCTCCTGTGGGACCCGGACCGGATCGACGACGACCGGCTCGCGCTGCTGTTCGTCGCCTGCCATCCGGTGCTGTCGAAGGAGGGCCGGGTCGCGCTCACGCTCCGGGTGGTCGGCGGCCTCACGAGCGAGGAGATCGCGCGGGCCTTCCTCGTGCCGGTGCCCACGGTGCAGGCGCGCATCACGCGGGCGAAGAAGACGCTCGCCGCGGCCCGGGTGCCGTTCGAGGTGCCGGCGGCCGCGGACCGGGCGGAGCGGCTCGCGTCGGTGCTGAACGTCGTCTACCTCATCTTCTCCGAGGGGTCGACGGCGACGGCCGGCGAGGACTGGATGCGCCCCGACCTGGCCTACGAGGCCGTGCGGCTCGCCCGCGTGCTGACCCGGCTGGTGCCCGACGAGCCCGAGGCGCACGGCCTGCTCGCCCTGCTGGAGCTCACGGCGGCCCGCTTCGCCGCGCGGACGGGGCCGGACGGCGCGCCGGTGCTGCTGGAGGACCAGGACCGGCGGCGGTGGGACGCGTCCGCGATCCGCCGCGGCCGGGAGGCCCTCGGCCGCGCGGTGGCGGTCGGTCGGGGGCTGGGGCCGTACGGGCTGCAGGCGGCGATCGCCGAGCAGCACGACGTCGCGCCGTCGGTCGCGGGCACCGACTGGGAGCGGATCGTGCTGCTGTACGAGGCGCTGGGGCGGGTGGCGCCGTCGCCCGTCGTCGAGCTCAACCGGGCCGTCGCGGTGTCGATGGCGTCCGGGCCGGCCGCCGCTCTGCCGCTGGTGGACGAGCTCGTCGCCACCGACGTCCTGCGCGGCTCCTACCTGCTGCCGAGCGTGCGCGGCGAGCTGCTCGCGCGGCTCGGCCGGGCGGCGGAGGCGCGGGCCGAGCTGGAGCTCGCCGCGCGCCTGTGCGGCAACGCTCGCGAGCGCGGGGTTCTGGAGGCCAAGGCCGCCGCGCTCTGAGCCCCGGGCTGTCAGAGCCACGTGGGGCCATGCCGTCACCTGGCTCGGACAGGTCGATGGTACCGCGAGCTGTCAGAGCCACGTTGCGCTATACCCTCACCTGGCTCTGACAGGTCGGCGGGGGATGGTCGCGACGGCGACGCCGGTCAGCGCCAGCACCCCGCCGACGAGCGCGGCGGGAGCGGGGACCTCGTCCAGCAGCGCCCAGGACATCAGGACGACGAGCGCCGGGACTGCGTAGGTCGAGGCGGCGGCGCGCCCCGCGCTCGACCGGGACAGCACGTACCCCCAGGTGCTGAACGCGATCGCCGTCGGGAACAGCCCGAGGTAGACGATGCCGAGCACCGCCGACGTCGGCGCCGCGGCGAGCTGGTCGACGAGCGCGGGCAGGAACGGGAGCGTGACGACCGTCCCCGCGAGGCAGCCCAGCCAGGTCATGGTCAGCGCGTCGAGGTGGGGGAGCAGCCGCTTCTGCAGCGTCGCCGCCCCGGCGTACAGCACGGCCGAGGCGAGCCCGAGCAGCACACCCGCGGCGTCGAACTGCCCCGCGGACGTCGCGACGGCGATGAGGAGCACGCCGGTGAACGCCACCGCGATCCCGACGAGCAGGCGGCGCGGGAAGCCCTCGCCGAGGAACAGCCCGGCCAGGACGGCGACCAGCATTGGCGCGATGTTGACGAGCAGCGCGGTCGTCCCGGCGTCGAGGTGCTGCTCGGCCGCGTTGAGCGTGAGGTTGTAGCCGCCGAACCACGCGACCCCCCACACCGCGACGAGCGCGAGCAGCCGCCCGTGCGGGAGCCGGCCTCGCGCCGGGATGCCGCCCGCCGCGGGCGTCGTCGCGCGTCGGCGGGCGCGGACGACGGCGACCATCGCCGTGAGCGCGACGGATCCCACGGCGACCCGGCCGAGCGTGAGCGGCCCGGCGTCGACGTCGTGCCCCACGGCGCGGATCGCCACGAACGCGGACGCCCACAGGACGACCGTCGTGGCCATCGCGAGGAGCGTGAGCCCGCCGCGGGTGGTGGGCGGCGCCGGGGAGGTGCGCGGGGTCGTCGCGGTCATGAGGAGATCGTGCCCCGCGAAGTCCCGTCAGCACCAGTTCACGTTCCTTCCGCACCGTTCAGTGGCGCTGTAGTGTCGTGCGCATGCTCGACGTCCACCGGCTCCGGGTCTTCCGCTCCGTCGTCGCGAGCGGCTCCGTGGCGGCGGCCGCCGCCAACCTCGGCTACACGCCGTCCGCCGTCAGCCAGCACGTGGCGGCCCTGCAGCGCGAGACGGGGCTGCAGCTGCTCGCCCGGCACGGCCGCGGCGTCCGTCCGACCGCGGCCGGGCAGGCGCTCGCCGCCGAGGCGGACGGCCTGCTCGCACGGCTGGGGGCCGTGGAGACGTTCGTCGCCGACCTGCGCTCGGGGCGGTCGGGCAGCCTGTCCGTCGCGTACTTCGCGTCCGTGGGTGCGGCCTGGCTGCCGGCGGTCGTGAGTACGCTCACGGCCGAGTACCCCGGCGTGCGGCTGGACCTCGAGCTGACCGAGGAGATCCCGACCGACCCGACCCGGCGGGCCGACCTGCAGCTCGCGGTGGCGCGGCCGAACTTCGAGCCCGCGGCGGGCACCACCGCCCACCACCTGCTCGACGACCCGTACGTCGCCGTCGTCCCGGAGCGCCACCCGCTGGCCGGCCGGGACGAGATCGAGCTCGCGGAGCTCGTCGGCGACCGGTGGATCGACAACGACTTCGCGCGCGGGTGGTGCCGCCGCAACCTGCTCGAGGCCTGCCGCGCGGCCGGGTTCGCCCCCGCCTTCACCGTCGAGGCGCACGACTACCCGACGGCCCTCGCCTTCGTCTCGGCGGGCATCGGTGTCACGGTGCTGCCGTCGCTCGGGTCGGCGCACCCCGCCCCCGGCACTGTCGCCGTGCCGGTGGTCAAGCCCGTCCCGGTGCGGTCCATCTACGCCCTGGTGCAGGACGCCGTCGCCGACACGCCGCCGGTGCGGTCGGCGCTCGCGGCGCTGCGCGAGGTCGCGGGGGTGCCGGTGGCGGCGTCCCGTTAGGCTGGACGGCGCACCGCCGCCGGGCATCCGGCGGCTCCCGGACGAAGACGAGGTACCCCTGTGACCACGCTCCCCACCGCCACCGGCGGCTTCGGCGACAAGCCCGAGATCACGTTCCCCGAGGGCGACGCCCCCGCGGGCCTGCAGGTGCAGGTGCTCGCCGAGGGCACCGGCCCGGTGGTCGACGCCGGCCGCACCATCGTCGTCAACTACCTCGGCCAGACCTGGGCCGGCGGCGTGTTCGACAACTCGTACGACCGCGGCCAGACCATCGACTTCCCGATCGGCGTGGGCGCCGTCATCGGCGGCTGGGACAAGGGCCTGGTCGGCCGCAACGTCGGCGACCGCGTGCTGCTGTCCATCCCGTCCGAGCACGGCTACGGGCAGCGCGGGGTGCCGCAGGCCGGCATCCCCGGCGGCGCCACGCTCGTCTTCGTCGTGGACGTCGTCGGCGTCCGCTGACCCGACCGTCACCCGATCGCCGAACAGGCGGTTGCCGCCGTATTCGCGCC
>NZ_BAAAPM010000002.1:398732-399064 GCF_039531145.1 Isoptericola hypogeus | reverse complement strand
ACGGCGGCAACCGCCTGTTCGGCGTTCAGGGCTTGCGCGAGCGGGTCACGGTGAAACGCGGGTTCTGCGCCATGTGCTCGGTCCGCCCGACGGCGCGGGTCAGCGCCCCGCGGTAGCGCAGCGCCGTGTTGAAGACGCACCACAGCTCGCCGCCCGGGCGCAGGATCCGGCCGGCCTGGGCGAACATGCGGTGCGCCGCGTCGGTCCGCACGGCCGTGCGGTCGTGGAACGGCGGGTTGAGCAGGATCAGGTCGGCGCTCTCGTCGGCCTCCTCCTCGCCGGCGTCGCCGCGCAGCGCGACGACGCGCCCGACCACGCCGTTCGCGGCCGCC
>NZ_BAAAPM010000002.1:254529-398720 GCF_039531145.1 Isoptericola hypogeus | reverse complement strand
CGAGCGGTCGGTGCCCACCACCCGGGCCGCGGGGTAGCGGTGCGCGAGCACCGTCGCCAGCAGGCCCGAGCCGCAGCCGAGGTCGACGGCGTCGCGCACGCGGTCGGTCGCGGGCCAGCGGCCGGCGGTCGTCAGCAGGAACCGGGTGCCGTGGTCCAGAGCGGTGCCCGCGAAGACCCCGCCGTGCGCGGCCACCGTGACGCCCTCCGGGCGGGTGCCGCCGGCCGAGGTGGCGGCGGCCAGCAGCTCGGCGTCCCGCAGGACGCCGCGCGCGGGGTAGCTCGGGCGGGCGCCGCGGGCCTCCGGGCGGATCCCCGAGGCCACCAGGACCCGCGACTTGCGGCGCGCCAGCGTGGCGCGCACGTCGGTGAACGACGCCGCCAGCACGTCGTTCATGGTGCGGGTCATGTGCTTGACGCGCCCGCCCGCGAGCACGGTGACGTCGGGCGCCGCATACCGGGCGACGGCCTCCGCGATCTCCGTGAGCTCCGCCAGCGACGGCGGGAGCTGCAGCAGCACGAGGCGGGCGCCGTCCAGCAGGTGACGACCCTCCTCGTGGAGGTCCGCGCCGCGCAGGTGGAGCTCGCCGCGGTCGCCCCGGACGAGGTCCATGACCTCCTGGGCGAGGTGGTGCTCGAGCGCGGCCTCCGCGGTGACCTCGTCGGTGAAGGTGCGCACGCCGGCCGGGCCGAGCGTCAGTGCGCCCAGCGTGAGCGCGCCGAACCGGTCGCCGAGGACGACGACGTCGTCCGGGCCCGCCGTCGCCAGGAGCGGGGCCGCCTCGTCGAGGAGCAGGTGGTCCGTGGCGTCGACGGCCACGGGCCCGTCCTCGCGCGAGCCGTCCTCGGGCCAGGGGACGAGCGCGTCCAGGACGGCCGCGAGGCGCCCGCCGGGCTCGGCCGGGCCTGCTGGTGGGGGGGCGGGAGTCTCGGGGTCACGCTCGGGGGTGTGGTGCACCCGACCAGTCTCCCCGACGTCCGCTCCGGTCACGCGCGCGCGGTCATCCCGCGTTCCCAGCCGCTGCGCACGGAGGCGCCTGCGAGCCCGGCGTCGTCGCCGGCGGCCTGGTAGAGGCACGCGAGCCCCGAGGTCACGACCGGCTCGACCTGTTCGAACGGCATGACGCCGGTGGCCAGGAGCATGCAGGCGCCGTGACCCAGCATCCACAGCTGGTGGGCAAGTCCGAGCGGGTCGACGTCGGCATCGAACCGTCCCCCCGCGACGGCGCGGCGCACGGCGCTGACGAGGTGCTCAAGGGTGGCGTTCGCGGCCCCCGAGTCCGGAAGCGGGAGCGACCCGTCGAACATGAGCGTGTACAGCTCGGGGCTCAGCCTCGCGGACGCCGCGTACGCCCCCCCGGCGGCGGCCGCGTCGCCGACCGGATCGTCGGTCGCGGGGATCGCGGCGAGGCGCCCGGCGAGGCGGCTGAACCCCTCCTGACGGACGGCGCCGAGGAGCCCCGGCATCCCGTCGAAGTGGGTGTAGACCGCCATGGTCGACACCCCGGTGCCGGCGACGACGCCGCGCAGGGTGACCGGCTCGCGCCGGGCGAGCAGGCCGGCCGCGCGCTCGATCAGCAGCTGGCGGACCTCGGGACGGGCTGGGCGGACCACTTGCGCATTCTATAGCAGTGCTATGGAATGGGCGTCGCCGAGGAACGCCGTCGATCGAGGGAGCCCGCCATGCCGGTCCAGCTGCTCAACCCGCCCGCCCTGCCGCAACCCGACGTGTACGCCCAGGTCTCCGTCGCCGAGGGGACGCGGCTCGTGTTCGTCTCGGGCCAGGTGGCGCGCGACGCCGACGGCAGCCCCGTGGGGCCGGGCGACCTCGCGGCCCAGGCGGAGCAGGCGTACGCCAACGTGCACGCGGCGGTCACGGCCGCGGGCGGGTCGTTCGCCGACATCGCCAAGCTGACGGTCTACGTCGTCGACTGGGAGCCGGCCAAGATGGCCCAGCTCGGTGCGGGCGCCGTCCGGGCGGCCGAACGGCTCGGGTTCGACCTCGTCCGCCCGATCACGCTGCTCGGGGTCGCGGCACTCGGGGAGCCCGACCTGCTGATCGAGGTCGAGGCGGTGGCGGTCCTGCCCTGACGTCGGTCGTGCGATCTACTCTGGGCCGCATGAGCGAAGCCGCCCCCGCGCCCGACCTTCTGCCGTCGACGGCCCGGGTGGCGATCACCTACTGCACGCAGTGCCGCTGGCTGATGCGCGCGGCGTGGGTGGCGCAGGAGCTGCTGCAGACGTTCCGCACGCGGCTCGGCGAGGTCGCGCTCGTGCCGGGCTCCGGCGGGGTGTTCCGCGTCGAGCTCGACACGGGCGACGGGCGGGACGTCGTGACGCTGTGGGACCGGGCCGCCGACGGCGGGTTCCCCGAGATCCCGCCGCTCAAGAAGGCGATCCGCGACGCCGTCGCGCCGGACCTGTCGCTGGGGCACTCCGAGGGCGCGGCCGCTCGCGCGCGCGACGCCTCGTCGTAGCTCTCGCTCGGGCGGTGCTCACGCCCCGGGCGGCGCGAGCCCGGCGGTGAGCCGCGCCATGGCGTCGGCCACGAGGTCGGACGGCGACCCCGGGCCCGTCGTGGCGTCGACGGGGCCCGCCGCCCAGGCCTCGACGGCCACGCGGTTCGCGGTGGCTGCGGCGGCAGCCCACAGCCGGGCGTCCAGCTCGTCGTGGCCGTCGATCCCGTGCGCCAACCGGGCGCGCAGCACCGGGACGAGGCGATGCTCGAAGTCGAGGACGATGCGGTGCCAGATGGCGCGCAGCCCGGCGTCGGCGTCCGCGGCCCGCAGCAGCCCCCGCGTCCACGTCATGTTCTCCGCGATCGTGGGATCCGGTGGCGTGAGCGAGTCGACGGCCGCGGCTGTCAGCGCCTCGCGCAGCGGCCTGTCTGCGGGGAGGTCGGTGAGCAGCGCCAGCCACCGCTCGCCGCCGGCCGCCATCATCGGCGCGACGGCCTCCTCCTTGGTGCGGAAGTACCGGTAGAAGGTGCGCAGGGAGACGCCCGACCCCGCGGCGATCTCCTCGGCCGTGACCGCGGCCGGCCCGCGCTCGGCGAAGAGGTGCGCCGCCGTCCGGGCGATCTCCGTGCGCGTGGCCGCCTTGCGGCGCTCGGTGAGCGAGTCGGTCATGCCCTCAGCGTAAGCCGGCGGTGCCACTATGACACGGTGTGCCGCAGAGGCGTAGCGTGTCATCTGCAGGGGTTCACGAGTGCAGAAGGAGAAGTCATGGGACAGCTCGACGGCAGGACCGTCATCATCACCGGCGGGGCACGCGGACTGGGAGCCGAGGCGGCGCGCCAGGTGGTCGCCGCCGGCGGCAACGCCGTCTTCACCGACGTGCTCGAGGAGGCCGGGCGCGCCACCGCCGCCGAGCTCGGGGAGCGCGCGCTCTTCGTGCCTCACGACGTCACGTCGGCCGAGGGCTGGGCCGACGTCGTGCGGGCCGCCACCGAACGCTTCGGTGGCGTGGACGGCCTGGTCAACAACGCCGGGGTCTCCACGGGTGCGCCCATCATGGACGAGCCCGTCGACCACTTCCGTCAGGTGCTCGAGATCAACCTCACCGGGGTGTTCCTGGGCATGCAGGCGGTGGTGCCCGCGATGCGCGAGCGCGGTCGGGGGTCGATCGTGAACATCTCGTCCGCGGCGGGCCTCATGGGCCTCGCGCTCACGGCCGGCTACGGCGCGTCGAAGTGGGGCGTGCGCGGCCTGACCAAGGTCGCCGCCGTGGAGCTCGGCACCGAGAGGATCCGCGTGAACTCGGTGCACCCGGGCATGACGTACACGCCGATGACGGCGGAGGTCGGCATCCAGCGCGGGGAAGGCAACTACCCGAACACGCCCATGGGCCGGGTCGGCGAGGCGCCCGAGATCGCGGGCGCCGTCGTCTTCCTGCTCTCTGACGCCGCGTCGTACATGACCGGCGCCGAGCTCGCGGTCGACGGCGGCTGGACCGCCGGGCCGACCGTCAAGTACGTCATGGGGCAGTAGCCCGGGCGTGGGCCGGAGGGCTCAGCGCTTCGTCCGGCGGGCCTCGCGCTGGGTCTTCTCGGCGGCCTTGGCCGCGACGCGGTCGTCCTCCTCGCGCACCGTGGCGGCCGTGGCGCGCTCGTCGACCAGCCACTGCGGCGGGTCCTGGCGCAGCTCGTCGATCTCCTCGGTGGTGAGCGGATCGGTGATCCCGCCACGGGCGAGCCCCGCGATCGAGATGCCGAGCCGGCCCGCGACGACGGGCCGCGGATGGGGGCCGTTGCGACGCAGGTCGGCGAGCCACTGCGGCGGGTTCTTCTCGAGCTCCTCGAGCTCGGCGCGGGTGACGCCGCGCTCCTGGAAGTCCGGCGGGGTGGCGGGCAGGTACACCCCGAGCTTCTTCGCCGCGTTCGTCGGCTTGAGGACCTGCTGGGAGAAGGGGGTTCCGGCCATGGGGACCAGGGTAGTCGGGGCCGGGCGCGCACGACGCCCCGTAGCCTGGTCCGGTGAGCGACGACACCGTGGACGGCTTTGACGGCGCAGCCGGCGCGACGGCGTTCCGCCTCGCGTACGTGCCCGGCGCGACCCCCGGCAGGTGGGCGCGCACGTGGCGCGACCGGCTGCCCGACGTCCCGCTCGAGCTCGTCCAGGTGGACGCCGCCGACGCCGCGGACGCCCTCGCCGAGAGGCGCGCCGACGCAGCCCTCCTGCGCCTGCCCGTCGACCCCGACGTGCTGCACGCCATCCGGCTGTACTCCGAGCTGCCGGTCGTCGTCGTGTCGCGCGACCACCTCCTCGCCGCGACCACTGAGGAGGAGGCCGTGACGGCCGACGACCTCGCCGACGACGTCGTGTGGCTGCCCCGCGACGACGTGCTGTACGCGGACGGTGGCGCGGTGCCCGGACTGGCCCCGACGACGCCCGACCCGGACGCGACCGAGGACCTGCTGCCGGCGACCGCCGCGGACGCGATCGCCCTCGTCGCGACCGGCGTGGGCGTCACCGTCGTGCCGATGTCGCTGGCGCGGCTGCACCATCGCAAGGACGTGACGTACCGCGTGCTCGACGGCGGGCCCGAGGCTCCCGTCGGGCTGTCCTGGCTGGTGGACGGCCTGCCCGACGACGTCGGCGAGCTCGTCGAGGAGATGGTCGGGATCGTGCGCGGGCGGACCGCCAACAGCTCTCGGGGTCGCGCGGGGCGCGCCGGCGCCGACGAAGCGCCTCCGGCGGCGCCACGCGCGCAGCAGCAGCGCGAGGCGCGCGGAGGTCAGGCGCGCGGGGGCCAGGGCGGCCGGGCGTCGTCGGGCCGAGGCTCCGGGCGCGGGCGCACACCGGGCGGGCGGCCGGGCAAGCGGTCCGGTGGGAAGCCCGACCGGCGCGGCCGCCGCTGAGGGGTCAGCCGCCCGCCGCGAGGGCGCGGACCGTGGCCAGGGTGTCCGCCTCGTCGGCCGTCTTGTCGTCGCGATAGCGCAGCACGCGGGCGAAGCGCAGGGCCATGCCGCCGGGGTAGCGCGTGGACCGCTGGACGCCGTCGAACGCGATCTCCACGACCTGCTCGGGCCGCACGTGCACGACGTGCCCCTCGCGGCCGGTCTCGAGGGCGAGGAACCGCTCGGTCTGCCACGCGAGCATCTCGTCCGTCATCCCCTTGAACGTCTTGCCGAGCATCGTGAACCCGCCGTCCGGGTCGCGCGCCCCGAGCCAGATGTTCGACAGCCGGCCCTGGCGCCGGCCGGACCCCCACTCGACGGCGAGCACCACCAGGTCGAGCGTGTGCCGCGGCTTGACCTTCACCCACGCCGCGCCGCGCCGTCCGGCCTCGTAGGGGGCGTCGAGGGCCTTGACGACCAGCCCCTCCTGGCCCGCGGCCACGGCGTCGGCGAAGAAGGCCGCCACCTCGTCGGGGTCGGAGGACATCAGCCGCGGCACCGTCGCCCCCGCGGGCAGCACGCCGTCCAGCACCTCGAGCCGCTCGGCCGCCGGCGCGTCGATCAGGTCCGTGCCGTCGTGGTGCAGCACGTCGAAGAACCGCACCGTCAGCGGCAGGGTGCCGCCGACGTCGGCATCCAGGGAGCCGGTACGGGCCGCCGTGTCCTGGAACGGCCGGGGACGGCCGGCGTCGTCGAGCAGCAGCGCCTCGCCGTCGAGCACCACCGTGCGCACGTCGAGCGACCGCGCGAGCGCGACGACCTCGGGCAGGCGCTCGGTGATGTCGTCCAGCGATCGCGTGAAGACGGCGACGTCGTCGCCGTCGCGGTGCACCTGCACCCGGATCCCGTCGAGCTTGGTGTCGGCGGCGACGGCGGCGCCCGCGAACCGCTCCATCGCCGTCGCGACGTCCGGCGCCGACGACGCGAGCATCGGCCGCACCGGACGGCCGGGCACAAGCCGGAACGACTCCAGCGCTGGCGCCCCGCCCGTGAGCGCGGCCCGGGCGATGGGACCGGACAGCGCGCTGAACATCGCGGCCCGCCGGACGACGGCGAGGGGGACGTCGGCCGCGGCGGCGGTGGCGTCGAGCAGCAGCGAGTCCAGCGCGCCCTGGCGCAGCTCGCCGAGGACGAGGCGGCGGACGAAGTCCTGCTCCTCGGCCGTGGCGCGGGAGAAGAGCTCGCCCACCGCGGCCGCGCGGGCGGCCTGGGAGCCCGAGCCCGAGAACGCGGCGAACCGCGCAAGGGCGGCGTCGACGTCGGTGGGGGTCAGCGACGGCTCGGCGGCCGGCTCGGGGAGCGACCCGAGCGTGCGCCAGCCCAGGCCGGTGCGCCGCTGCCGCGGCCGCCCCGACAGGAAGGCCGCGACGACCTCGACCTCGTCGCCGGGCTCCGCCGCGCGCAGCGCGCCCGCGAGCAGCTCACGCTTGCGCAGCCGCGAGCGCGTCGCGGCGACGGCGGCGTGCGTGGTGACCAGCTCGGCGAGCAGCACGGGTCGATCGTGCCAGCGCCCACCGACACCCGCAGCCTCGTGGTGCGGTCCGCCCCCGCGTCAGAGCTCCTCGTAGACCGCCGGGTCCTGGTCGTTGGTGCGGCCGTCGGGGCGGCCGAGCGCGGTGATGCGGGCCATCTCGTCGTCGGTGAGCGCGAACGAGAACAGGTCGAGGTTGTCCGCCTGCCGCTCGGGGGCAGACGCCTTGGGGATGGGCACGACGCCGAGCTGGACGTGCCAGCGCAGGATCGCCCGGGCGGGGGACACGCCGTGCGCGGCGGCGACCTCGGCGATCACCGGCTCGGCCAGCATCGCGTTGGCGCGGCCGATGGGGCTCCACGCCTCGGTGACGATGCCGCGCTCGGCGTCGGCGGCGCGCTGGGCGGCCTGCGGGAAGTACGGGTGCAGCTCGACCTGGTTGACGACCGGCGTCACGCCGGTGGCCTCGATGACGGCGTCCAGGTGCTCGGGCAGGAAGTTGGACACTCCGACGTGCCGGATCAGCCCGCGCTCGCGGCAGTCCACGAGCGCCCGGTACGCCTCGACGAACTTCCCGATCCGCGGGTTGGGCCAGTGGATGAGGTACAGGTCGAGGTGGTCCAGGCCGCTGCGGTACACGGACTCCTCGACAGCGGCCACGGCGTCGTCGTAGGCCTGGCGCCGGCCCGGGAGCTTCGACGTGATCAGCAGCTCCTCCCGCGGGACGGACGAGGCGCGCACGGCGCGGCCCACCGTGCCCTCGTTCTCGTAGCTGAACGCGGAGTCGATCAGGCGGTAGCCGGTGTCGATCGCCCGCGAGATCACGTCGACCCCGGCGGCGCCCTTGAGCTTGTACGTGCCGAAGCCGACCGCCGGGATCGCCGTGCCGTCGGCGGCCGTGAGGGTGGGGACGTCGGGGGTGGCGCTCTGCTCGCTCATGCCCCCATTCCACACCCGGGACGGCGGCGTCGACCTCGTCATCGCGCGGTCCCTCGGTCAGGCGGCGTCGGGGTAGGGGACGCCCGTCGTCGCGTGGCACCGGTAGCCGTGCGGGTTCTTCGCGTCGGACAGGTACTGCTGGTGGTAGTCCTCGGCGTAGAAGAACGGGCCGGCCTCGGCGGCCGGCTTCAGCTCGGTGGTGATCGGGTCGTAGCCCTTCGTGGCCAGGACCTCGCCGTAGCGCTCCGCGGTCTCGCGGACCGCGGCCTCCTGCTCCGGCGTCGTCCAGTAGACGGCCGACCGGTACTGGGTGCCGACGTCGTTGCCCTGCCGGAAACCCTGCGTCGGGTCGTGCCGCTCCCAGAAGATCTTGAGCAGCTCGCCCTCGGAGACGGTCGCCGGGTCGTACGCGACGAGCGTCGTCTCCGTATGCCCGGTGCGCGCGGAGCACACCTCCTCGTACGTCGGGTTGGGCGTCGTGCCGCCCATGTAGCCCACCGCCGTGCCCACGACGCCGGGCACCTGCCAGTAGATCTCCTCCGCGCCCCAGAAACAGCCCATCGCCAGGTAGAGCACCCGCGTGCCCTCGGGCCACGGTCCCGCGATCGACGTGCCGAGCACGGTGTGCGGGCGCGGCGCCGGCAGCACGGGCGCCTCGCGGCCCGGCAGGGCGTCGTCGGGCGCCACCATCGTCGTCTTGCCGGAGCGGCCCAGCAGCTGGTCGAAGATCGAGTTCATCGCATTACCTCCTTGGCGGGCGCCCGTCGGCGTCCAGTCTCCGCAACCATGGTGGGCGCGGGTGTGTTCCGGGTGCCCAGCAGCCGCTCTTCCACCATGTCATGCCGGACGAAAGTCCCGCAGGCTTCGTCCGCGAGGACATGGTGGAAGGGGAGGTGGCGGGGGAGCGGGTAGTCAGTCGAGGTCGCGGACGGCGCGGGCCTCGACGTCGGCGAGCACCTCGTCGGCGACGTGCGCGCTGACGTCCCCGTCGTTGCGGGCCCGCACGACGACGTCGCGCTCGACGACGACGGCGGCGCGCAGCAGGTCGTCCACTTGCGTGCCGAACTGGTCGCCCTCGTCCTGCCCGGCGGCGCGCGCGTCGGACAGGGCGAGCTGCGCGGTGAGGTACCCCTCGTACTGCAGGGCGACGGCCTCGCGCACCGGGCCGGGCACGTCCGCGCGCTCCCGGACGGCGGCGAGCGCGGCCCGGGTCGCGCGCTCGCGGAGCGCGGCGATCTCGGCCCCCTCGTCGGCCTGCGTCCCGACCCGCAGCCACCGCACGAGCGGGGCGAGGGTCACGCCCTGCAGCACGAGCGTCGCCAGGACGGTGACGAGGCCCACGAACACCACGACGTCCCGCTCGGGGAACGCGTCGCCGGAGGACACGAGCGCGGGCAGCGCCAGCGCCGACGCGACGGACACCACCCCGCGCATCCCCGCCCAGGACACGACGGCGGTCTCCCGGCGCGTGAAGCGCTGCTCCGGCCGCACGCGGGGCCCGCGTCCCACGAGCCAGGTGGCGGGGAACATCCACACGAAGCGCAGCACGACCAGCAGCGCGACGACGCCGAGGGCGAGGGGCAGCGCCGACCTGGCCACGGGGCTGGTCTCGAGCACGGCGGTGAGCTCGAACCCGATGAGCACGAAGACGACGGCGGTGAGGAGGTAGTCCGCGTACTCCCACACGGCGCGCCCCAGCAGCCAGCCGCCCGACGTCACGGACGTGTGGCTCACGCGGCGCAGCAGCAGCCCGAGCGTGAGCACCGCGAGCACGCCGGAGCCGTGCGCCTCTTCGGCCAGCAGGTAGGCCGCGAACGGCAGCGCGATGGTGATCGTGGTCTCGGCAGCGGCGACGTGGACGCGCCCCAGGACGAGGTGCCCCAGCCAGCCGCCGACCACGCCCACGAGGACGCCGACGACGACGGCGAGCACCAGGTCGAGCCCGACGGTCCCCGCGGTGACCTCGCCGGTCACGACCGCCGCGACGGCGACGTGGTAGAGCACGAGAGCGGTCGCGTCGTTGAACATGCCCTCGCCCTCGAGCACCGTCACGACGCGCCCCGGCAGGCGCAGCCGACGAGCCACCGCCGTCGCAGCCACCGGGTCCGGCGGCGCGACGATCGCGCCGAGCACCCACGCCGGACCCCACGGGACGCCGGCCGCGTGCGCGACGACGGCGACCGCGGCGGCAGAAGCGATCGTCAGGCCGACGGCGAGCAACAGGATGGGCCGGGCCTGGTCGCCGAACTCGCGCGCGGTCGCCCGCTGCGTGGCGGCGAACAGCAGCGGCGGCAGCACCAGCGGCAGGATGAGGTCCGGGTCCACGCTCAGGTGCGGCGTGCCCGGCACGAGGGGGAGCACCAGCCCGAACACGGTCAGCAGGACCGGCAGCGGCACGCGCACCCGGTCGGCGAGCGGGGTCAGCACGACGATCCCGACGATCACCGTGCCCCACAACGCGACCGTCGACATGCCGAACAGTGTGGCGCGGGCGCCGCCGCGGCGCGCGGGGACCCCGCGCCAGGCCTCGCCGGATCGCGCCGGACCGCGCCGGACGCACGCCGGACCTCGCGCCGGGAGGCGGACGGCGCTACCGTCCCGGGATGACGGACGAACGGCCCGCGACTCCACCGGGCCTGCCCGACCAGCTCGTGCTGCCCGACCCGGCGGCGTGGCGCGCCTGGCTCGACGAGCACGAGGACTCCTGCCCGGACGGCGCCTGGCTCGTGCTCGCCAAGAAGGGGCGCCCGGCCCCGACGACGCTGGTGCACGCGACCGCCCTGGAGGAGGCGCTGTGCAGCGGCTGGATCGACGCGCAGATGCGCAGCCTCGGCGCAGACACGATGCTGCAGCGGTTCTGCCCCAGGCGGCCGCGCAGCCGGTGGTCGGTGCGCAACCAGGAGATCGTGGCGCGGCTGTCCGCGGAGGGCCGGATGCGGCCGCGCGGGCAGGCGGAGATCGACGCCGCGAAAGCCGACGGGCGGTGGGAGGCCGCGTACCTCGGCCCCGCGCGCGCCGAGGTGCCGCCGGACCTGGCGGCGGCGCTCGCGGCCAGCCCGGGGGCGGCCGCGCTGTTCGACGTCCTCACGTCCCAGAACCGGTACGCGATCCTGCACCGCCTCGGCGCGCTCAAGACGGCCGAGGCCCGCGAGCGCAACGTCGCGAAGTACGTCGCGATGCTCGAGCGGGGCGAGACCCCCTACCCGCAGCGGCGCTGACCCGCGGTCGTCGGAGCCGGAGCCGGACCGGGTCCGGACCGGTCCGGGTGGGACCGGGCCGGACCGGGTGGAACCGGGCGTCGCCGGGCGCGCCGTCGGGCGACGGCCCGACCCGCGACCTAGGGTGTGCCACGTGAGTGCACCGACCCCCGCCAGGGGCGCCGACGGCGTCCCGACGAGCGTCCGCGTGGCCGCGTCGTGGTCGTGGCGGCTGCTGCTGATCGCGGCGGCGGTCGCCGGCTGCCTGTGGCTCCTCGCCGCGCTGAAGACGATCGTCGTGCCCGTGGCCATCGCGCTGCTGCTGACGATCCTGCTCGCGCCCGCCCGCCGGACGCTGCAGCGCTGGCACCTGAGCAAGGGCCTCGCGACGGCGGTGTCGGTCGTCGGGCTGATCGTGCTGGTCAGCGGGCTGGTGACGCTCGCGGGCACGTCCATCGTCGCCGGCTTCCAGGACCTGGCCGACCAGGCGGTCGCCGGGTTCGAGCAGTTCACGACGTGGCTCGCCGAGGGGCCGCTCGGCCTCGACGCCGCCCAGCTCTCGCAGTTCGCCGACCAGATCCAGGGCTCCGTCGTGGAGAGCTCGGGGCTCGTCACGGGTGCGCTCGGCGCCGCCACGACGATCGGGCACGTGCTCGTCGGCGCCCTCATCGCGCTGTTCTGCACGATCTTCTTCCTGCTCGACGGGCGCACGATCTGGACCTGGCTGGTCAACCTGCTGCCGGTGGCGGCGCGCGAGCCCGTGCACCAGGCCGGACGCCGCGGCCTGGTGACTCTCTCCGCGTACGTGCGCACCCAGATTCTCGTGGCGTTCGTCGACGCGGTCGGCATCGGCGTCGGGTCGGCGTTCTTCGTGCCGGCCCTCGCCCTGCCGATCGGCATCCTGGTCTTCATCGGGTCGTTCGTCCCGATCATCGGCGCGATCGTCACCGGCGCCGTCGCCGTCGCCGTCGTCCTGGTCGCGAACGGCTGGGTGGCGGCGCTGATCATGCTCGGCATCGTGCTGCTGGTGCAGCAGGCCGAGAGCCACATCCTGCAGCCGTTCCTCATGGGCCATGCCGTGTCGCTGCACCCCGTCGCGGTGGTGCTCGTGGTCGCGGCGGGCAGCCTCGCCGCCGGCATCATCGGTGCGCTGTTCGCCGTGCCGCTCGCCGCCGTGCTCAACACGATCCTGTTGTACTTCCACGGGCACGACAAGTTCCCCGAGCTCGGCACGGAGGACCACCTGCCGTTGCTGCGCAAGCGGTCCCAGCTGCCCGGTACCCTGCTCTGGTCGGGACGGGGGTCGTCGCAGGACGACACGCAGGACGACCAGACCGGCGCCACCGACGCCGCCCCTGCCTCGCCCGCCTCCGACGCGGGCCAGGCAGGAGAGCACAGGTAGTGACCCACCCCGAGATCGACCGCGTCACCCTCGAGGACGTCCGCGCGGCCGCGCGGCTGCTCGACGGCGTCGTCACCCGCACGCCGGTGCAGCCGTTCCGCGCGATGACGGAGGTCGCGGGCGCGCCCGTCGTCCTCAAGTGCGAGAACCTGCAGCGGGCCGGGTCGTTCAAGATCCGTGGCGCCTACACGCGCCTGTCCCGGATGTCCGACGACGAGAAGGCGCGCGGCGTCGTCGCCGCCAGCGCCGGCAACCACGCGCAGGGCGTGGCCCTCGCCGCGCAGATGCTCGGCATCGACGCCGTCGTCTACATGCCGGTGGACGCGTCCGTGCCCAAGCTGATCGCCACCCGCGGGTACGGCGCCGAGGTGCGGCAGATCGGCACCAGCGTCGACGAGGCGCTGGTCGCCGCGCGGGCCGAGGCGGCGCGCTCCGGGCGCACGCTCATCCACCCGTTCGACCACCTCGACGTCGTCACCGGTCAGGGCACGGTCGCCCTGGAGATCCTCGAGCAGGTGCCCGACGTCGGCACGGTCGTCGTGCCCCTCGGCGGAGGCGGGCTGGTGGCCGGCATCGCGACCGTGCTGGCGGAGGCGGCGCCGCACGTGCGCGTCGTCGGCGTCCAGGCGGAGACCGCCGCCGCCTACCCGGCGTCGCTCGCGGCCGGCCGGCCGGTCCCCGGCACGCTCGGCACGACCATGGCCGACGGCATCGCCATCGGCACGCCCGGCGACGTGCCCTTCGAGGTCCTGGCGCGGCTCGGCGTCGAGGTGCGCACCGTTTCCGAGGAGGAGATGTCGCGCGCGCTGCTGCTCGTTGCGGAGCGGGGCAAGCAGATCGTCGAGCCCTCCGGCGCCGCGGGCGTCGCCGCCGTGCTGGCCGCCGCGCCGGGGTCGCTGCCCGGGGTGATCGTGCCCGTGCTCACGGGCGGCAACGTCGACCCGTTGCTGCTGGTGCGCGTCGTGCAGCACGGCCTCGTCGCGGCCGGCCGCTACCTGCAGCTGCGCGTGTGCATCGACGACCGGCCCGGCTCCCTCGCGGCGCTGCTCGACGCCATCGCCGCCGCCGGAGCGAACATCGTGCAGGTGGAGCACACCCGCACCGACACGTCGCTGACCGTGTCCCAGGTGCTCGTCAACGTGCAGCTCGAGACCAAGGGCCACGAGCACTGCACGGCCGTGGTCGAGAAGCTCCGGGCCGCCGGGTTCGACGTCTCCGCCTGACCTCCCGAAAGTCGTTCGAGGACGAGTGTCGATCGGGGCGGTCCCCGTTCGTCGTCCTCATGACACGGCCGGCCGGGCCGTGCACGACGAGGAGGCACGAGATGCGATTCCTGGACACGATCCTCGACGCCGCGCGCATGCAGCGGCAGGACGCCACCACCCGGTACCGTGACGGTCGCGCCGCGGGGGACGGGATCGAGACCGCCGACGTGGCGTTCTACGGGCCGATGGTCTTCGGGCGGCCGCTGACCTGGACGGGCGAGGAGGCCTGATGCGCTACCTGATGCTGGTGCTGAGCACCCCCGAGGACCCGCAGCTGCGGGCGGAGGACGCCGCCGGCGCGCCCCCGATCGAGGGCTGGGTCGAGAAGCACTACGGGAACGGGGCCGCCGTCCTGGGCGACCGGCTCCGGCCGCCGCAGGACGCCGTCGGCGTCCGGGTCCGGGGCGGGAAGGTGCTGGTCACCGACGGGCCGTTCTCCGAGACCAAGGAGGCGATCGGCGGCTTCGACGTCATCGACGCGCCCGACCTGGACACCGCGATCGTCATGGCGTCCGAGCACCCCATGGCGCACGGCGGCGCGATCGAGCTGCGGCCCGTGTGGCCGCTGGGGCTCGACGCCGGGCTCGACGCCGCGCCCGGCGCCGACGCCGGTCCGGACGCGGGAGGTGCGTGATGCGCTACCTCCTCCTGGTGGTGGAGCCCGACGAGCCCGACCGCGGCCCGACCCCGGACATCGAGGAGTGGGTGCGCCGCCACGACGCGGACGGCTCCCGCGTCCTCGGTGAGCGGCTGCGCCCGGCAGCCGACGTGCGGCGCGTGCGGGTGGCGGGCGGCGAGACGGTCGTGACCGACGGCCCGTTCACCGAGTCGAAGGACGTGATCGGCGGCTTCGACGTCGTCGAGGCGCCCGACCTGGACGCGGCGCTCGCGATCGCCGCGGAGCACCCCGGTTCCTGGGGCGGCGGGACCGTCGAGGTGCACCCGTTCTGGCCCACCGGGAGCACGCCACCCGCATGACCGCACCCGCTGCCGCCGTCGAGGACGCGTTCCGCACCGAGTGGGGGCGCGTCCTCGGCGCCGTCGCGCGCCACGTGGGCGACCTGGACCTGGCGGAGGAGGCGACGCAGGAGGCGTTCGCCACCGCCCTGCGCACCTGGGCGCGCGACGGCGTGCCCGACCGCCCGGGCGCGTGGCTCACGACGGCCGCGCGCCGGCACGCGATCGACGTGCTGCGCCGTCGTCGGACCGAGGCGGAGAAGACGGCGACGGCGGCTCGGCTCGCCGCCCCGCTGGAGGACGCGGTGGCCGCCGGCGGGCCGGACGATCCGGACCTGGACCTGCTGCGGCTGCTGTTCACCTGCTGCCACCCGGCGCTGCCCCTCGAGGGCCGGGTGGCCCTCACGCTCCGGTCGCTCACCGGGATGACCACGCCCCAGGTGGCCCGGGCGTTCCTCGTGCCGGAGGCGACGATGGCGCAGCGGCTGGTGCGCGCCAAGAAGCGCATCCGGGACACCGGCATCGCGTTCCGCGTCCCGCCGGCCCAGCTGCGGGCCGAGCGCACGTCGTCGGTGCTCATGGTGCTGTACGTGCTGTTCACCGAGGGGTACGACGCCTGGGCGGAGCCCGCCGACGACGTCGCCGGGTGCGCCGACCGGCGGGCGCTGGCCGACGACGCGGTGCGGCTCGCGCGGCTGGCCGCCCGGCTGCTCGACGACGAGCCGGAGGCGCGCGGGCTGCTCGCACTGGTGCTCCTGCAGCACGCGCGCCGCGACGCGCGTGCGGGCGCCGACGGCGTCACGCGGACGCTCGAGGACCAGGACCGCGCCCGCTGGCGCCGCGACGAGATCGCCGAGGGCCTGCGGGTGCTCGACGACGCGCTCGCCGCCGGGCGGCCGGGGCCGTACCAGGTGCAGGCGGCGATCGCCGCGCTGCACGCGCACGCCCCGGACGTCGCCGGGACCGACTGGGCCGAGGTGCTCGCCCTCTACGACGTGCTGCTCGCGATGACGCCGTCGCCCGTCGTCGCGCTCAACCGGGCGGTCGCGGTCGCCCAGGTACACGGGCCGGACGCGGGGCTCGCGGCGGTCGACGCCCTCGCCGCCGACCCGGCGCTCGCCGGCTACCACCTGCTGCCCGCCGTGCGCGCGGAGCTGTGCACCCGGGCCGGGCGGCCGGCCGAGGCCGCCGACGCGCTGCGGGCCGCCCTCGCGCTCGTCGACCGGGAGGGCGACCGCCGCCTGCTGCTGCGCCGGCTGGCCGCCCTCACGCCGGGGCGCGAGGGCGGCGGAGCCGATCAGACGGCGGCGGCCTCGGGCTCGGTGACGAGCGGGTAGACGCCGTCCGCGTCGTGCACCTCGCGGCCGGTGACTGGCGGGTTGAACACGCACACGCACGTGATGTCGGTGCGCGGGCGCACCTTGTGCTTGTCGTGGTCGTTCAGCAGGTACAGCGAGCCCGGCCGCAGCGGGTGCACCTCACCCGTGCCGAGGTCCTCGATCTCGCCCTCGCCGGACGTGATGAACACGGCCTCGATGTGGTTGGCGTACCAGAAGAAGCTCTCGGTGCCGGCATAGAGGGTGGTCTCGTGCACCGAGAACCCGACGCCCTCCTTGGCGAGGACGATGCGCTTGGAGCGCCAGTTCTCGCTCTTGACGTCGGCGTCGGTGTCGGTGATCTCGTCGAGGGTGCGGACGATCATGGATGCTCCTGGGGGAAGGGTCGGGGTCAGGACAGGACGGCGGCGAGGGCGTCGTCGAGGATGGCGAGGCCGCGGCGCAGCTCGTCGTCGGTGATGGTCAGCGGCGGCAGGAACTTCACGACCTCGCCGTCGGGGCCCGACGTCTCGACGAGCAGCCCGCGCTCGAACGCCTCGGCCGTGACGCGGCCGGCGACGTCGCCGTCGGACATCTGCAGGCCCCGGGCGAGACCGCGCCCGCGGGCCACCAGCTCCTGCTCGGGGTAGCGGGCGACCACGGAGTTGAGGTGGCTCTCGACCAGCGCGCCCTTGGCGATCGTGGACCGCTCGAGCGCGTCGTCCGCCCAGTAGGTGCGCAGCGCCTCGGAGGCCGTCGCGAACGCCGGCGCGAAGCCGCGGAAGGTGCCGTTGTGCTCGCCGGGCTCGAAGACGTCCAGCTCCGGGCGCACCAGGGTGAGCGCCAGCGGCAGCCCGTAACCCGAGATCGACTTCGAGAGGCAGATGATGTCCGGGACGATGCCGGCCTCCTCGAAGCTGAAGAAGCCGCCCGTGCGCCCGCAGCCCATCTGGATGTCGTCGACGATGAGCAGGATGCCGTGGCGCTTGCAGAGGTCGGCGAGGCCGCGCAGCCACTCGGCGCGGGCGGTGTTGATGCCGCCCTCGCCCTGCACCGTCTCGACGATCACGGCGGCCGGCTCGTTGAGGCCGCTCCCGCCGTCCTCCAGCAGCCGCTGCAGGTAGACGAAGTCGGGCACGTCGCCGTCGAAGTAGTCGTCGTACGGCATGGGCGTCGCGTGCACCAGCGGGATGCCGGCGCCGCCGCGCTTCATCGAGTTTCCCGTCACCGACAGCGCGCCGAGCGTCATGCCGTGGAACGCGTTGGTGAACGTGATGACCGACTCGCGCCCCGTGACCTTGCGGGCCAGCTTCAGCGCGGCCTCGACGGCGTTCGCCCCGCCGGGGCCGGGGAACATCACCGTGTGGTCGAGCCCGCGCGGCTCCAGCACCAGCTCGTGGAACGTCTCGAGGAACTCCCGCCGCGCGGAGGTGAGCATGTCGAGGCTGTGCACCATGCGGTCGTCGATGAGGTAGTCGAGCAGCACCTGCTTGAGCCGCCGGTTGTTGTGCCCGTAGTTGAGCGACCCGGCTCCGGCGAAGAAGTCGAGGTAGGGGGTCCCGTCCTCCGCGTGCACGGTGGCGTCGACGGCTCGGTCGAACACCGTGGGCCAGGCGCGCGAGTAGCTGCGCACCTGCGACTCGAGGGCGGTGAAGCCCGTCGGGTCGTCGGCCCAGGACGTGGAGGGGAGGGGGATGGTCGGGGATGTCACGAGGACACTCCTTGGGGTGGTGCGCGCCGGTGCGGTTTCGGTGGAGAGGGGCTGCGTCGTCACCTGCGCGCCGGACCGGCGCAACCCGAGGACTCTGGTCGTGGAACAGAGGGCCGCCGGCCGTCAGCGGCCGCGGATGCCGTCGATCACCAGCAGCGGCTCGGCCTCGTGCCCGTCCGGGAAATCCGCGGCCTCGAAGCCCGTGGTCTCGCTCAGCGTGGCGCCGCGCCGCTCGGCCCAGCGGGCGAACAGCCGACGGGACGCCGCGTTGTCGGTCGTCACGGTCGTCTCGACGCGCGTGACGCCGGGCGACCCGTCCACGGCGGCGTCGAGCAGCCGCGCCGCGACCCGGCGGCCGCGCACCCGCTCGTCGACGGCGACCTGCCACACGAACAGCGTGCTGGGCGCGTCGGGGAGCCGGTAGGCCGACAGGAAGCCGACAACCTCGACGCCGGCGCCGCCGTCCGTGCCCCGGCCCGCGCCGCCGGCGGCGTCGTCCAGCACGGCGACGCGGCACGTCGCGGCGAAGTGCCGCGCGAGCAGCAGGTAGGCGTAGGAGGAGTTGAGGTCCAGCGAACCGGAGTCGCGGGCCAGGCGCCACAGTGCGCCGCCGTCCGCCGTCGTCGGCGTCCGGATGGTCAGGTCCTGCAGAGGCGGTCCCTGTGGGGGCTCGCCGGTCGTGCGCTCGTCGGTCGGGTGGTTGGTCGTTGCGGGGTCCGTCGTGTCCATACCGCCGTCGACCCTAGACGCATCCAGGGCGGAATCACATCCGTGCATGACTCTTTCTCGACCGACGGTGCGCGATCGGCCGTCGACTATTCGTTGCCAGGTCAACGGATAGTCCGGGGTCCGGGTCGACCCTGACCCGGCGTGTCATTCGTCTCGCATCGCGAGACGCACGGGTCGCCGCGTGCGCGGGGACGACGAAGACCCGGGCCGGTACCGGCGCTCGGTGAGCGTGGATACCGACCCGGGTCTGCGGGTCGTGCTGGTCTCGCGCCGCAGGATCGGGGATCCCGCCGGGCCGTCAGCCCGCGAAGGGCGTGGCGGCCTTGATCTCGACGGCGATCTCCTTGCCGTTCGGCGCGGTGTAGGACACCTTCGCGCCGATGCGGTGGCCGTCGATCGCGGCACCGAGCGGCGACGTCGGCGAGTACACGTCGAGGTCGGTCGTGCCGGCGATCTCGCGCGAGCCGAGGAGGAACGTCATGTCGTCGCCGGCGACGGCGGCCGTGACGACCATCCCGGCCTCGACCACGCCGTCGTCGGCCGGGGTGCCGACCTGCACGTGGCGCAGCTTCTCGGTGAGCTCGCGGATGCGGGCCTCGTTCTTCGCCTGCTCCTCGCGCGCGGCGTGGTAGCCGCCGTTCTCCTTGAGGTCGCCCTCGTCCCGGGCGGCGGCGATGCGCTCGGCGATCTCGGTGCGGGCGGGGCCGGAGAGGTTCTCCAGCTCGGCCTGCAGCCGGTCGTGAGCCTCCTGGGTGAGCCAGGTGACAGTGCTCTCGGTCACGAGGGCTCTCCTTTCGTGGTGCTCCGTGGGCCTGCGCCGGGCCGCGCGCGTACGGCCGACGCGCGTCGGCACGCGCGTCGGTGGTGCAGGACAGCGTGTGAATCCCTCAGGATAGCCCGGAAATCGCACGGGACCCAGGGGTTTGCCCAGGGCGAACGCCCGCTTCGCGGCCCGTTCCGCCTCAGTCCGTGGGCTCGCAGCCCGCCACGACCCCCGACGTCGCCTCCTCCGAGGTGCGGACCTGCACGGTGTACGTCGAGGTCGTCTGGTCGCTGGGCCCCACGGGCACGTCGACCGTGCCGACCTGGGCATAGCTGGGCGCGAGCGCCTCGACCGTGCACACCGCGGTCGTGCCCGGCGGCATGTGCACCTGGAACGTGACGTCGACCTGCTCCGGGCCCAGGACGTCGAAGCCGACGTCCTCGTACGACACCGGGTTGCTGCGCGACTGCTCGAAGGAGAACCAGGCGACGAGCACCACCGCCGCCACCAGCGCCGCCACGATCGCGACGGTGCGGCCACGGCCGGGGCGGCGGGCCGGCCGCGTGCCGTACCGGTCGGCCGGTGGGGTGGAGATGCTGGGGTCGCTCATGGTGCACCATTGTCCCTGAACCCTGCTGCCGACCGACCCGGGAGGGACTGTGTCCTCCGCCTCGCATGAACCCTTGCGTCTCATGGCGGTGCACGCGCACCCCGACGACGAGTCCAGCAAGGGGGCCGCGACCACCGCGCGGTATGCCGCCGAGGGGGTGGAGGTGCTCGTCGTGACGTGCACGGGCGGCGAGCGGGGCGACGTGCTCAACCCGAGCTTCCAGCCGCCCGAGGGTCACGAGTTCGACTCCATCGAGGGCCGCCGCGAGGTGCGCCGCCTGGAGATGGCCGGGGCGGCGGAGGCGCTCGGGGTGCGGCAGGCCTGGCTCGGCTTCGTCGACTCGGGCCTGCCCGAGGGCGACCCGCTGCCGCCGCTGCCCGACGGCTGCTTCGCGCTGGTGCCACTGGAGGAGGCCGCGGCGCCGCTCGTGGAGCTGGTGCGCGACTTCCGCCCGCACGTCATCACGACCTACGACCCGTCGGGCGGCTACCCGCACCCGGACCACATCAAGTGCCACGAGGTCGGGGTCGAGGCGTACCACGCTGCGGGCGACGCCTCCCGGTACGTCGTCGAGGGCGGGGCCGAGCCGTGGGAGCCTCGCAAGCTGTACTACAACCACGGCTTCTCGATGGAGCGGATGCGCGCGGTGCACGAGGCGATGCAGGGTGCCGGGCTCGAGTCGCCGTTCGGCGACTGGATCGAGTCCCGCGCTGCCCGCGAGATCCCGGAGCGCGAGGTCACCACCCGCATCCAGTCGGCCGAGTTCTTCGCCGCACGCGACGCCGCGCTGGTCTCGCACGCGTCGCAGATCGACCCGCAGGGCTTCTTCTTCGCCGTGCCGCGCGACGTCGAGGTCGACGTCTGGCCCACCGAGGAGTACGAGCTCGCCGACTCTCGCGTGCCGACGGCGCTCCCCGAGGACGACCTGTTCGCCGGCCTGCGGGAGGGCGGGCGATGAGCATCGAGGCGGGTCTGGGAACGCTCTGGGCGCTGGCACCCGCCCTCACCGGCGCGGCAGCCCCGAGCCCGAGCCCCAGCCCCTCCCAGGGGCCGAGCGAGCTGGAGGTCACGCCGGGCCTGGCGGGCTTCCTCGCGACGTTCGCCGTCGCCGCGGCCTGCGTGCTGCTGTTCCTGTCGCTCACGCGGCACCTGCGCCGTGCCACGCGCAACGCGCAGGAGCGGGGCCTGCCGATCGAGGAGCCCAAGCGGATCGCCTTCGGTCGCCACCCGGAGGCCCCGGGCGACGCCGGCCCCGACCGGGGCGCGGACGGTGGCCCGGACGGCGAGCCGGGAACCGGCCCGCACGACGGGCCGCGCGACGACGTCGACGGCCCGGCCGGGGGCCGGGGATGACGTCGCCGGTGCGCGTGACCGTGGGCCAGCTCGCGATCTCGGCCGACCACGCCGCGAACCGGGAGGCCGTGGCCGACGCGTTCGTCTCCGCGGCGCGCGTGGGGGCGGACCTGCTGGTGCTCCCGGAGTACGCCTCCGGGTACGAGCCCCGCGGAGTCGGCGTCGAGCACGCAGAGCCGCTCGACGGCCCGTTCGTCAGCGCGCTGCGTGCGCACGCGGCGCGCTACCGGGTCGCCGTCGTCGCCGGGACCACGCTGCCCGCGACGGGTGCGCCGGCCCCCGTGCCGGGCGAGGCCGCGATGACCGGGCAGATCCCCGCCGTCACGGGCGCCGTGCGCACCGTGACCGGGTCGTTGCCCGCGGCCGTCGCCGCGGCGGGTCGCGCGTCGAACGCCGTGATCGCGGTGGACGCCGACGGCGGGCTCGTCGGGGCCTACCGCAAGGTGCACCTCTACGACGCGTTCGGCGCCCGGGAGTCCGACCGGCTCGAGCCCGGCCCGCCTGACGTCCCGCCGCTGGTGATCCGCCTCGGCGACCTCACGTTCGGCGTCCTGACCTGCTACGACCTGCGCTTCCCGGAGTCCGCGCGCCGCCTGGTCGACGCGGGGGCGGACGTCGTCGTCGTGCCCGCCGCGTGGCTGGACGGGCCGCTCAAGGCCGACCACTGGCGCACGCTGCTGCGGGCGCGGGCCATCGAGAACACCGCCGTCGTCATCGGCGTCGGGATGGCGGGGCCCGGGCTGGTCGGCCGATCGCTGCTGGCCGGGCCGGACGGCGTCGTCGGCCTCGAGCTGGACGAGGCGCCGCAGGTGCGTACGGTCGACCTCGACCCCGAGCCGCTCGCGCAGGTGCGCGCGCACAACCCGTCGCTGGCGAACCGCCGCTACGTCGTCGTGCCGCGTCCCTGACCTACCTACACGACCGTCGGCTCGGCGCCTACAGCGCCGCGAGGACGTGCGCGTCCGTGCCGGTGCGCCCACGTTCACCCGCACAGGTCGAGCGCGCCACCTGCTTGCGGGTGTAGAAAGCCGGTACCGGCCGGAACGGACCCGGACGGGTGACCTCGGTGACGGGAGCGGACATGCCGAAGGGGCCGCTCCCGCGCGTCGGTGGTATCTCGGCCGCTCTGGCTTCGGTCGCCGTGCTCGTCGCGGCATGCAGCGGGTCGCCTGACGTCGTCGTCGCCGAAGGCAGCGACCGCTACCCCAACCTCTCCGCGACCGACTGGGTGACCTACGCCGACCATGTCGTGGTCGCCACCGTGGTGACCGAGCGCGAGATCCCGCTCAGCGCTGAGGAAGAGGCGGCCGGCGAGGGCTCGATGGACCGCCATGTCACGCTCTCGATCGACGAGGTCTCGTGGACGTCCGCGGATCCCCGGCATCCGGCTCCTGCGGCTGAGATCGATTTCCCCGCGTGGGGCTGGGCCGTGCAGGACGGCGAGAAGATCCCCATGGCGGGGGACGACACCCCCCGTCTGGAGATCGGTCACACCTACGTCCTTGCGCTCGTGTGGGAGCCGGCCATCGACGATCCCACGACCCCGATCCCTGCCCGATGGGTCACTCTCGGAGCCGACAGCGTCCTGCCGTACGAAGGAGGGATCGGCGTGGGCGAGCTGGAGGGGGCGCGGCGATCTCAGCCCGTCTCGGTGTCGGCGAACGACCCGAACTTCTCGCTCGAGGACGAGCTGGCAGGCGAATCAGTTTCCGCCCTTGTCGGAGTTCTCGATGCGGCGGAGCCCGGTACTCGGGAGAACTACGGGCCCACGACCGAGTAGTCGACCGCGCGGCGGCTACAGCGCCGCGAGGTAGATCGCGACGGTGTGGCAGGTGAAGCCGACGACCGTCAGCGCGTGGAAGATCTCGTGGAAGCCGAACCATCGCGGCGAGGGGTTCGGGAACTTGGTGCCGTACACCACGGCGCCGAGGATGTACGCGACCCCGCCCGAGGCGACGAGCCAGGCGACCGCGGCCCCTCCCGCGGCGGAGAACTGCGGGATGTACCCGACCGCCACGCAGCCGAGCGCCACGTACACGGGCACGTAGACCCAGCGCGGCGCGCTCATCCACAGCACGCGGGCCACGAGGCCCAGCAGGGCGCCGCTCCAGACGACCCACAGCAGGACCGTCGCGGTGCGCGGCGGCAGCAGCATCACCGCCAGCGGCGTGTAGGTGCCGGCGATGATGAGGAAGATGTTCGCGTGGTCCAGGCGCCGCAGCACGGCCGCGGTGCGCGGCGACCACGTGCCGCGGTGGTAGACGGCGCTGGTGCCGAACAGCAGGACGGCGGTCACGCCGAAGACGGCGCACGCGACCTTGTCCGCCGTGGTGTCCGCGAGCACCACGAGCAAGATCGCGGCGGCCAGCGCGAGCGGGGTCGTGACGGCGTGGATCCAGCCGCGCAGGAACGGCTTGAGCACCGTCTGCACGGCGTCGGACACGGCTCCGCGCGCGTCGCTGACCGCCTCCTTCGCACCGCGGGCGACCCCGGTGACGTCGGGGACGGCCGAGCGGCGGTCGGGCTGGGCGGCTGCTGCCACGGTGGTCTCCTCGCTGCTGTGTAACCTACGCATCCGTAGGTTACGCAAGCGTAGGTGATCGGCGGCGTGGGTGTCGACACGATCCTGAGGAGGTCGTGCGTAGTCCGAGATCCACGATGCGACGATCAGTGCGTCGACGCACGTACAGGCTCGAGCGTGCCCCGATTGATGCGGTGCACCGCGTCGGCCAGCGCGTCGATGTCCTCCTGGTTGTGACTGGTGAACAAGATGGTGCGCCCTTCGTCCCGGAAGATCCGCAACATGTCGCGCACCTCCTCGACCCCGTCGGCGTCGAGAGCGTTGAACGGCTCGTCGAGCACCAAGACGCGCTGCCCCTCCATGAAGGCCTGGGCGAGGGCCAGGCGCTGCTTCATCCCGAGCGAGTAGTTGCCGACCTTCTGGCGGGCGTCCGGGTCGAGGCCCACCTTCCTCATCGCGCCGACGATCTCGTTCCGGCCGATCACGCCGCGGATCTCGGCGAGTCGCTCCAGGTTCGCATAGCCCGTGGCGGCAGCGACGTAGCCGGGCCTGTCGATGATGACGCCGAACTCCTGGGGGAAGGTGTGTCGAGGGGAGAGGTAGGCGGGGTCGATGCGCACCTGCCCGTCGTCGGGCCGAACAAACCCGCAGAGGATCTTGAGCAGCACGGACTTGCCTGAGCCGTTCGGGCCCTGGATCGCCTGGATCGTTCCCGCCTCGAGATCGAAGTCGACGCCCGAGAGCAACTGGTTGCCGCGGAACGACTTGGAGACGCCGCGAAGGCTGACGATGGACATGGATGTATTCCCTTGGTCGAGAAAGTTCAGGAGAGTTCGGCTCCGCGACGCCGAAGTGCCCACGCGGTGACGGCAAGACCCGCGCCACCCCAGATCGAGAGCAACAGCGCGGGGCGGACGGGTGAGGCGCCGTCCCAGACGAGGCTCAGCGAGTTCTGCGCCACGGGCAGCGCGTCGAGAGCGAAAAGGATCGGAAGTGTGCCGGCCACCGCGGCGCCGAGGACGACCAGGCCGGCAACCTCCCGGCCTGAGGCGAAGGTTGCAGCCGACATGAGCAGTACGTACACGAGGAGCTGAGCGGCGGTGGCGAGCACGAGGAACGCGGCGACGCGATCGCTCGCACCGAGGCTCCATGAGCCGTGAACGGCGAGCATCACCAGCGTGTGAACTGCGACCGCCGCGGAGGGGACCGCGACAGCCATGACAACCGTGCGACGCGCGTAGGTGAGCCACCACCAGTGGAGCGCGCTGCGGCACCGGACGAGCTCCGCGTGCGGCCCATGGTGGAGGCGAGCGATCAGACCCACGTGAAGCGTGAACGCCGCCCCGGCGGTGAGCGCAAGATTGAGAGTCACGGCCTGGGGGTCGAAGTGATCCGGGCTCGCGCCGAAGAAGACAGGGGCGAAACCTCCCTGGCCGTCGTCGGTGACGTTCCCCTTCATGAGTTCGGCACCCACGAGCAGCAGGGTGGCGATCAGCGCGTAGAGAGACGTTCCTCGAGGTCGGGCAAGCCGGATCCGCGAGCGCTCGGCGGCGTGACTTGCCGCGAGCAACCCGGCGCCGATCCCTACCGAGCCGCACGCGAGTGCCCACGCCGTCGCGCCCGACGATGCGGCGTGGTGCACCGTGAGGTAGGCGATCGGGCGCAGGGCCAGTGGTGCGTCGGGAGCGATCTTGAACGAGAGCAGGGTCCACAGCCAGAGGGCGAGGCCGATCATGCGCAGGGTGAGCAGGCCTTCGGTCCACGCCGCAACCAGTGCCAGCGTGACGCCGATCGCCCATGCGGAGCAGAGCAGGAGGATGAGCTGGCATCCGACCGCGGCGAGCGGTGGCAACTCGACGAGATGCGCGGCCACGGTGGGCTCGGCCAATCCGGCCATGACCGCGGGGCCCCATCCACCGGCAAGGCCATACGGGGCGGCGATCGCAAGGACGACGACGAGCCAACCGACCACGAAGGGCACCGCTGCCAGCACACCGTCGATCGCGTACGTCGCAGCGGTCCGGGTCCGCGACCCGTGGCGCGCCATCCGTTCCCACGCGGTGGCGGTCGGAGCGCCGCTGGAGCCGACGACGAGGTACCCGGGGACGGCGACGAAGCAGATGAGGTACGGGTTCGCCAGGGACTCGATAACGAGGTCCCATCCGGAGACTCCGGTCGTCCCGAAGGCGCGGACGAGTGTGGCGCGGTCGAGGAGGGTGGCGGACGCGGCGCAGAGGAGAAACAGGCACAAGCATGTTGCGTACCGGTACCGGGAACTTCCGGTCATTCGACGCCCGACGTTTCGTATCGGCGTCGTCGCACCCACGCGTAGGCCAGGGCGACGACCAGGCCGACGCCGGCGAACTGGACGAACGGGTACCAGGCGGGTTGCTGGACGATGTTCGACTGGAAGATCGAGCCCGTCAGGATGAAAGCGTCGAATCCCGCGTACGCGATTGCCACCTGCAGGACCATGAACAGCACCGTGGGAGCCGCCAGTGCGAGGAACCTGTTGCCCACGAGCAGCAGGCACAAGCCACCTACCACCGACCACAAGGCTGCGTTGGCGCCGATCCAGGTGGCCATCGCCACCCCGTAGAGGGCCGGTGAAATGGAGTACAGCGGGGAGAAAGTGGTGCGGCCGGAGACCGGGTGCGGCGTCTCGCCGGCGCCAGGAGGCGTCAACGGGGTGATCGCATGGCCCGCGTTGCCCACGAAGGCGACGAGCGCCGCGATCGCGACGGCGACGAAGAAGACACCGAAGGCGAGAAGTGCGGCCGTGGCGATCCGGGAGTCGAGGAAGGTTCCGATTGGCGTGCGCGGGCGTACCGGTCGGATGAATCCGTGGGAGAGCTCACCGGCGAACCGTGGGAGATAGAGAGCAGTGACCAGCAGGGGGAAGAGCAGCGGGAGCCAGTCGGACATCATGAGAGTGAAGAGGTCGAAGTTGTCCCACAGCCGGTTGCTCGATACCTGGGTGAGTGCCTGCGCGGTAGGGAGGGCGACAATGCCGAGGCCCACGAGCGAGCTCCATGAGCGGCGCGCGCGTCGACTCTCGGTGCGGAGGAGCCGGATGAACAGTTCGTGCGACTCGTGCCGGGCGCCCGTGCGGGCGGGGCGCTCGGCCCCGCCCGCACAGTCGATCAGTTGCTGCGCCACGTGCCGGTCACCTGGACGGCCTTCGACACGTCGAGGTCGTTGCTGAAGTGAAGCCGAACCGACTTGCCCTTCGGGTTGTCGTTGTTGAGCAGCCGGCTGTCGTTGTCGGTGACGTTACGGGTCCAGGTACCAATGTGGTACCCGTCGACTCGAACATCGACCTTGTAGACCCCGCCAACCGTCCCGGAGTGCAGCTGAGCCGATGCGCCGGACGTGTACTGGGTCTGGTACTCGGTGTACCCACTCCCGTTGTACGGGCCGACGGTGGTGTTGTACGGCTTGTTGGTCGTCCCGGCCTGGGCGATGCCCGCACCCGCCACGCTGAGCAGTGCCACGAGGCCGACGGCCGCAGCGGCGCGACGCGTTCGCTTGTTCATATGCGCTCCTTTGTGCACAGTCTTTGTGCACAAAGATTCTCCTGGTCAGGCGGGAGATTGCCGCCAGCCAGCGGCACAGTAGCGCATCAGGACCGGCTTGGCGGCCCACGCCCACGCCGCAACCCATCCCGGGGCGGTACCGTTGTCCCGGTTTTGTCCGTCCCGCCCGCCGGGCGCCTGCGTCCACCCGCGCCGGCACGGCGCGGCCCGAGCCACCGAGGTCCGCCCGTGCGCATGCCCCACCTGCTCTACGGCCTGTACGAGCGGCGTCTGTCCGCCTCGTTGCCGCCGGCGCAGATGCCCCGCCACGTGGGCGTGATCCTCGACGGCAACCGGCGGTGGGCGCGGTCCTTCGGCGAGACCGCGGCGACGGGTCACCGTCGGGGCGCCGACAAGATCGCGGAGTTCCTCGGCTGGGCCGAGGAGCTGGGCGTCGAGGTCGTCACGCTCTGGATGCTCTCCACCGACAACCTCGCGCGCCCCGCGGGCGAGCTGACCGACCTGCTCGACATCATCCGCGACGCCGTCCAGGACCTCGCGGAGTCGCGGCGCTGGCGGCTGCGCGTCATGGGCCGCCTCGACCTGCTGCCCGCCGAGCTCGCCGACTCGGTGCGGGCCGCCGCCGACGGCACGAGCGGCGTGCAGGGCCTGCAGGTCAACGTCGCGATCGGCTACGGCGGGCGGCACGAGATCGCCGACGCCGTGCGCTCCTACCTGCGCGACGCCGCAGCGAAGGGCGCGACCCTCGCCGACCTCGCCGAGCGCATCGACGTCGAGGACATCGCCGACCACCTGTACACCAAGGGCCAGCCCGATCCGGAGCTCGTCATCCGCACGTCGGGGGAGCTGCGGGTCGGCGGCTTCCTCATGTGGCAGAGCGCCCACTCCGAGCTGTACTTCTGCGAGGCCTACTGGCCCGACTTCCGCCGGGTCGACTTCCTGCGCGCGCTGCGCGACTTCTCGCGGCGGGAGCGGCGGCTCGGCCGCTGACATCGGCTCGACCGCCGAGCGGCCGTCGGTGGGCTGCGGCACACTGCGACCGTGACCCCGCCACCTGCCCCGACGTCGTCGTCCGAGCACCGCGCCCCCGCGAGCGCCCGCCAGGCCGCAGACGCCTGGGAGTCGCTGTTCCGCACCCAGGTGGCGATCATGCGGCGCCTGCAGGCCGACGACATCTGGCACGACCTGACGATGCGCGAGTACGACGTGCTGTTCACGCTGTCGCGAGCCGCGGGCGGCGAGCTGCGCCTGCGGGACCTCAACGAGGGCATCCTGCTCGCGCAGTCGTCGCTGTCCCGGCTGGTCGAGCGGCTCGAGGTCCGGGGCCTGGTGGCCCGCTCGGTACCCACCGACGACGCGCGCGGCACTCTCGTGCGGCTCACCGCCGAGGGGGCGCGGCTGCAGCGGGAGACCGGGCTGGCGCACGTCCGCACGATCGAGCGGTACGTCGGCCAGGGCCTCGAGCCTGCGGAGCTGGCGACGTTGGCCGGCCTCCTCGACCGGCTGCGGGCCGCGCAGGAGCACATCCCCGACCGGGCGACGCCGGCCTGATCCCGATGGTGTGCTGACAACCTGTGCCGTCAATGTCACGTCGCCCCGGGGCCGTTCTCGGCCGGTGCTCCGGGCCGCCGGTGGGAGGATGACAGTCATGCCGATGACCCCCCAGTCGTCCGATGCCGTTCCGTACGACGCGCTGCTCCTGTACTCCTTCGGTGGTCCGAACAAGCCGGAGGACGTCGTCCCGTTCCTCCGCAACGTGACCGCCGGCAAGGGGATCCCCGACGCGAGGCTCGAGGAGGTCGGCGAGCACTACTACGGTTTCGGCGGCAAGAGCCCGATCAACGAGCAGAACCTCGCGCTCAAGGCGGCGCTCGAGGCCGAGCTTGCGGCCCGCGGGATCGACCTGCCCGTCGTGTGGGGCAACCGCAACTGGGAGCCGTACACCACCGACGCGATCGACGAGCTGGAGCGCCTCGGCGCACGGCGCGCGGTCGCGCTGGTCACCTCCGCGTACTCGTCGTACTCGGGCTGCCGCCAGTACCGCGAGGACCTCGCGGTGACGCTGGAGAAGCGCGGCCAGCTCGGCCCCGACGGCTCCACCGGCGTGCAGTTCGACAAGGTCCGCTCGTACTTCAACCACCCCGGCTTCGTCGCGGGCAACGCCGAGGCCGTGCTCGAGGCCTACGACGAGCTGGAGAGCCAGGGCGGCGACGCCGCCGCGGCGAAGGTCGTCTTCGTCACCCACTCCATCCCCGACACGATGGAGGCCGCGTCCGGCGTCGGGCACGCCACGTACTCCGCGCAGCACCTCGACGTCGCGGCCGTCATCGCGGCCGTCGTCGCCGAGGTGCGCGGGCACGCGGTCGAGTGGGAGCTGGCGTACTGCTCGCGCTCCGGTCCGCCGTCGCAGCCCTGGCTGGAGCCCGACGTCAACGACCTGCTCGCCGAGCGTGCGGGCGAGGGCCTGAAGAACGTCGTGCTGTCGCCGATCGGCTTCGTCTCCGACCACATGGAGGTCGCCTACGACCTCGACACGGAGGCCATGGCCACCGCCGCGGAGCTCGGCATGACGGCGGTGCGCGCCGGCACGGTCGGCACCCGGCCCGTGTTCGTCGCCGGCCTCGTCGACCTGATCCTCGAGCGCGCGGCCTTGGCCCGCGGGGAGGACGTCGAGCAGGCCACCGTGGGCTCGCTGCCCGCGTTCCCGTCCGTCACGCCGGACGACTGCTGCCTGCGCCGCCACGAGGAGCCCAGCGGCATTCCTGCTCTCTGCTCGGAGGACCTGCACCGATGAACCAGCCCCGCGAGACCACCCACGTGCACGGCGACTCCGGCGAGGCCGTCGACGCCGCCGCGATCAACGAGTCCATCCGGTACGCGATGATCGCCGTCTTCTCCCTCGCCGAGCCACTGCCGGCCGACGACGGCGAGCGCGAGGCCGTGGCCGCCGAGGCCGAGGACGCGCTGTGGGACGGCCAGCCCGCGGACGCCCGCGACCCGGAGCGGGCCGACGGCGACGTCGTCGTGCGCGGCGTCTACGACGTCGCCGGCCTGCGGGCCGACGCCGACCTCATGGTGTGGGTGCACGGCCCGTCCGTCGAGTCGGTGCAGGGCGCCTACCAGCGGCTGCGCGCGTCGCGGCTCGGCTCGGCGCTCGCACCCGAGTGGTCGGTCGTGGCGCTGCACCGCGCGGCCGAGTTCAACAAGGGACACGTGCCGGCGTTCCTCGCCGGCGAGCGGCCCCGCGACTACCTGTGCGTGTACCCGTTCGTGCGCTCCTACGACTGGTACCTGCTGCCCGATGCCGAGCGCCGCACCATGCTGCGCGACCACGGCATGGCCGCCGCCGGGTACAAGGACGTGCGCGCCAACACGATGAGCACGTTCGCCCTCAGCGACTACGAGTGGCTGCTCGCGTTCGAGGCCGACGCGCTGCACCGCATCGTCGACCTCATGCGCGACCTGCGTGCCACCGAAGCGCGGCGGCACGTGCGCGAGGAGGTGCCGTTCTTCACCGGCCCGCGCGTCGCCCTCGCCGACTGGGCGGACAAGCAGCCCCGCGCCTGACGTCGTGGGCGGGGGTCGGCCCTGCCCCGCCGCCGAGATGCTCAGCATGCTGAGGTTTGTCATCCTGGGGTGATGAGCGACACGAGCCGACACTCCGCTCCCGCGCCCGGCCTGAGCAACCCGGGCGGCCAGACCCCTGCGAACGGCCCGACGGGCGCCGACCGCGTCCGGCAGGTCGTCGTGCTCCTGGGCGCCCTGCTCGCCGTGGCGGGAGCCGCCCTCGGGTCGGGCGCCGGCGGCGGTCAGCCCGTCTCGGAGGCGGCCGACGGGGCGCTGTCGGCCGACGCGACGATCGTCGCGCCCGGCTCGCCGGCGTTCACGATCTGGACCGTGATCTACGTCGGGCTCGTCCTCTTCGCCGTCGTGCAGGCGCTGCCGGGCCGTGCCGACGACGCCCGGCTGCGCGCCACCGCCTGGTGGGTGCTGGCGTCCATGCTGCTCAACGCGGCGTGGATCGGCGTCGTGCAGGCCGGATGGCTGTGGGGCAGCGTCGCGGTGATCGCGTGCCTGGTCGCGGTGCTGAGCGTGCTCCTCGTCCGGCTCGTCCGCCTGGCACCATCCCGTCGGCTCGACATGATCGTCACCGACGTCACCGTCGGGCTGTACCTCGGCTGGGTGTGCGTCGCGACGCTCGCGAACACGGCCGCGGCCCTGGCGGTGTCCGAGGTCGGCGGGCTCGGCCTCGGCCCGAGCGGCTGGGGCGCCGTCCTCGTCGTCCTGGGCGCGCTGGTCGCCGTCGCGGTGGCCCTCTTCGGGGCCCGGCGTCCGAGCATCACCATCCCCGTCGGGCTCGCCGCGGGCTGGGGCATCGCCTGGATCGCGGTCGCCCGCGTCCAGGGCCCGTTGGTCGACGAGACGGTGGCCGTGGTCGCGACGGTCGCCGCAGTGCTCGCCGCGGCCACCCCCGTCGTCCTCGCGCTGCGGCGCTGACGGCGGGGCCCGCCCGTCACCGGGGAAGGGTCGCGACGACGACGGTGCCACCCGTCGCGTCGTCCGCGTCGGGGTCGGCGTCGGTCACGACGCGCGGCGCGAGCCCGGCGCGCCCGACGAGCGCCGTCGCCCGGGCGACCTGGCCGGTGCCGACCTCGAACAGCAGTGACCCGCCGGGGGCGAGCCAGGCCGGGGCCGCGTCGACGACCCGGCGCACGACGTCGAGCCCGTCGCCCCCGCCGTCGAGCGCCACCGCGGGCTCGTGCTCGCGCGCCTCGGGCGGCATGGTCGCGATGGCGTCGGTCGGCACGTAGGGGGCGTTGCAGAGCAGGACGTCGGCCCGGCCGCGCAGCTTGGCCGGGAGCGGGTCGAACAGATCGCCCGTGCGCACCGCGCCGCCCAGCGGCTCCAGGTTGCGCCGGGCGTGCCCGGTCGCGGCGGGATCGACGTCCAACGCGTGCAGCGCGACATCGCGGCCGTCCTCGCGCAGCCCGAGCAGCACGGCCCCGCCCACGGCGCCGCAGCCGCAGCACAGGTCGAGGACCGTGACCGCCCCGGGGCGCCGGGGGAGCGACAGCGCGGCGGCGACCATCAGCTCGGTGCGCCGGCGCGGCACGAACACCCCCGGGCCCACCGACCAGCGCCGTCCGGCGAACGCGACCCAGCCGAGCACGTGCTCCAGGGGCTCGCCGGCCACGCGCCGGGCGACCAGCCGCTCCAGCCGTGCGGGGTCGATCACCGCGGCAGTTCGGGATCAGGGCGGCAGCTCGAGCTGCCGCCGTGATCCCGAACTGCCGCGCTGATCGGTCGACGCGGGACGGCCGGCGGCCTCGAGCAGCAGCGCCCCCTCGTCCTCCGCGAAGACACAGCCGGCGGCCCGCAGCCGCGCGAGGAGGTCGTCGCGCGGCTGCGGCGCGGCGGCGGGAGCGGGGCCGTCGTCGATCAGGGGTACAGCCCGCGGATGCGGTGGGCCTCGGCGGTGCGCTCGATGCCGATGACGAGGGCGGCGTCGCGCAGCGACAGGCCCTGGCGGCGCGCGAGGGCGGACACGTCCGCGTACGCGGACGTCATGCGGTGCTCGAGCTTCTCGGCGATCTCGGCCTCGGTCCACCAGTACGTCTGGTTGGCCTGCACCCACTCGAAGTAGGACACGACGACGCCGCCGGCGTTGGCGAGCACGTCAGGCACGACGACCACGCCGTTGCGCGCCAGGATCTCGTCGCCGGCGGTCGTGGTAGGGCCGTTCGCGCCCTCGACGACCCAGCGGGCCCGGACCTGCCCGGCGGTGCGCTCGTCGAGCACTCCCTCCACGGCGGCGGGCACCAGCACGTCGACCTCGAGGCCCAGGAGCTCGTCGTTCGACAGGGCGTCGGCGCCGTCGAACCCGACGACGGAGCCCGTGTGCGCGACGTGCTCGAGCAGCCGGTTCACGTCGATGCCCGCGTCGTTGCGCAGCCCGCCGTACTGGTCGCTGACCGCGACGACCTTGGCGCCGCGCTGGGCGAAGATCGCGGCCGCGTGCGACCCGACCTTGCCGAAGCCCTGCACGGCGACCGTGACGTCGGTCAGCGGGACGCCCGCCTCCTCGAGGGCGGCGGCGGTGACGTGCACGATGCCGGCGCTGGTGGCCGTGCCCCGGCCCCGCGACCCGCCGACGGCGAGCGGCTTGCCCGTGACGACGGCCGGGATCGTGTAGCCGCGGTTGACGGAGTAGGTGTCCATGACCCACGCCATCGTCTGCTCGTCGGTGCCCATGTCCGGGGCCATGACGTCCGTGTCGGGGCCGATCATCGGCATGATCTCCGACGTGTACCGGCGGGTGACGCGCTCGAGCTCGGCCTGCGAGTAGTGCCGCGGGTCGATCGCGACGCCGCCCTTGGCGCCGCCGTAGGGCAGGTCGACGATGCCGCACTTCCAGGTCATCCACATGGCGAGCGCCCGCACCTCGTCGATGTCCACGCTCGGGTGGTAGCGCAGCCCGCCCTTGCCGGGGCCGCGCGAGATGTTGTGCTGCACGCGGAAGCCGTGGAAGAGCACGGTCTCGCCGTCGTCGCGGCGCAGGGGCACGGCCACGTGGATCTCGCGGCGCGGGGTGGCGAGCATCTGGTGCTGGCCGGCGTCGTAGCCGAGGAGCTCGACGGCGGAGGCGAGCTGGCTGTGCGCCGTCGCGAGCGGCGAGCCGGCGGCGGGGTGGCCGGGGGCGGCTGCGGGGGCGGCGGGCAGGGGCGAGTCGGAGATCGACGTCGTCGTCACGGGTCCTCCAGGACACGGTGCCGGTGACCCCTGTGGGAGCTCCGGCGGGGGTGGCGCGGCCCGGGATCGTGGGCCTCGCGGCCCACCGTAGCCGCATTCCCGGGCCGCCCACGAGGTGGCCGCACGCGCTTCGCGAACCCCTGCCGGAAGGCTGACCGGAGGTTGACCCCGCGCTGACCCGGGAGCACCCCGGGTCAGCGCGGGGTCAGCACGCGCGCGTCAGCGGACGAGGCGCCAGGCCGACGGCAGGAGCGCGGCCGCGAGGGCGGCCTTGATCGCGTCGCCGGGCAGGAAGACGACGGCGCCGGTGAGCAGGGCGGCGCCGGCCGGCATGCCGGTGCTGACGGCGAGCCACGGCACGCCCACGGCGTACACGGTCAGCGAGCCGAGCGCGTACGCCCCGGCGGTGGAGAGCACGCGCCGGTCGGCGCCTCGGCGCGCGAGCGCGCCCACGACCACGCCGGCGACGACGAACCCGACGAGGTAGCCGCCGGTCGCGCCTGCGACCGACTCCCACCCCGAGGACGCCCCGGCGAACACGGGCAGGCCCACGACGCCGGCGCCGAGGTACACCGCCTGGGCGGCCGCGCCGCGCCACGGCCCGAGGGCGGCTGCGCCGAGCAGGACGGCGAACGTCTGGCCCGTGAGCGGGACCGGCAGCCCGGGGACCGGGACGACGACCTGGGCGGCGAGCGCGGTGAGGACCGCGACCGCGACGACGAGCGTGACGTCGCGGGCGAGGGCGCCGGGCACGAGGTCCGCGAGGACGCGACCTGACGGGTCTCGGCGGCGGGCGGGGGCGAGGGGGAGCGCGGCAGCGGTCATGCCGTCGACGCTAGGGCGCAGCCCGCCGCCGGGTCACGACCGGCGGGCACCAAGAGTGAGGGCGCCGAGTTTGTGCGGGTCGTACACACACCCGGCGGCGTGCCGTGTGCCAGGGACCACGGGCGGGCCGGAACGTTGTGGGAATCGTGCACGACGGACCGCGGCGCGCCCGGCACGCCGCCGGCCGGGCGTCGGCGGGCTTTGGTAGCCTCCGGCGCCATGGCAGACAAAGACGTCGAAACGCCCCCCGTCCAGCACGAGCTCGCCGACGAGCGGCCCCGCTGGCGCATCGTCGGGCCCGGGCTGGTGGTCGCCGCCACCGGCATCGGCGCGGGAGACCTGGTGGCCACCCTCGTGGCCGGCAGCCGCTTCGGCTACACGCTGCTGTGGGCTGCCGTGGTGGGCGTCCTCATCAAGATCGTGCTGGTCGAGGGGGCCGGGCGTTGGTCGCTCGCCACCGGGCGCACCATCTTCGACGGCTGGAAGTCGCTGGGCGCCTGGGCGTCGGTGTACTTCGGCGTCTACATCGTCGTGTGGGGCTTCAGCTACGGGGCCGCGGCGATGTCCAGCACCGCGCTGCCGCTCGCGGCGCTCTTCCCGCAGGTCGAGCTGATCTGGTTCGCGATCGCGTCCGGGCTCATCGGGGCCGCCGTCGTCTGGCTGGGCAGGTACAAGACGTTCGAGGTCGTCATCGCCGTGCTGGTCGGCCTCATGTTCGTCACCATCGTCGGCTCGGCGGTCCTCACGGTGCCGAACCTGGGCGAGATCGTCCGCGGCCTCGTCCCGCGGATCCCCGAGGGCTCGCTCATCTACACGCTCAGCCTCGCGGGCGGCGTCGGCGGCACCATCACCCTGGCCGCGTACGGGTACTGGCTCAAGGAGAAGGGCTGGCACACGCCGGGCTGGATGAGGGTCATGCGAATCGACAACGCCATGGCCTACGTGATCTCCGGCGTCTTCGTCATCTCCATGCTCATCGTGGGCGCCGAGCTCCTGTACTCCTCCGGCACCACGATCGCCGACGGCGAGGGCGGGCTCGTGGACCTCGCCGACGTGCTGGCCGAGCGGTACGGGGCCTTCATGGCGCCGCTGTTCCTGGTGGGCTTCTGGGCGTCGTCGTTCTCGTCGGTGCTCGGCGTGTGGAACGGCGTGTCCCTGATGTTCGCCGACTTCGTCGCCACCGCCCGCGGGCTGGGCGAGGACGACCCCCGCCGGAAGTCCGGCGGCACGTACTACCGGGCGTACATCCTGTGGCTCACCTTCCCGCCGATGCTGCTGCTCCTGCTGGACAAGCCGATCGCCCTGGTCGTGGCCTACGGCGCGCTGGGCTCGTTGTTCATGCCGTTCCTCGCGATCACGCTGCTGATCCTCATGAACTCCTCCCGCGTGCCCGAGCGGTGGCGCAACCGGCCCTTCACCAACGTGGTGCTCGTCCTGATCGCGGGGATGTTCGTCGTCCTGGGCGTGCAGCAGCTCATCGAGGCCCTCGCCCCCGTCGTGGGCGGCTGAGACCCCGCGCCGGGCGGCCGGTCGGTCAGCGCGCGCTGCGCCGGAACGACGACGGCGTCTCGCCCGTGAGGCGGGCGAACGTGCGGGTGAACGACGGCTGGTCGTAGAAGCCGGCGGCCGTCGCGACCTGCGCGAGCGGCGTCGTCGTCGACGTCAGCAGGTGCGCGGCCCGGTCGACGCGGGCCCGCAGCACGAGCTGGCGGGGGGAGAGGCCGAAGACCTTGCGCACGCGGCGGTCAAGGACGGCGGGGGTGCTGCCGGCCAGCGCGGCCAGGTCGGCGACGGCCAGCGGGACCCCGGGGGAGTCGTCCAGGTGCGCCTCTACCGCGGCCACCAGGCGCGCCATCGCGTCCATCGTCGCGTCGTCCGCGTCGCCGGACCGCAGGTCCTGCGACACCGACACCAGCCCGGCCACCCGGCCCGCGTCGTCGCGCACGGGCAGCTTGGCGGTGAGGAACCAGCCGGGCGTGCCGCCGACGCGGCGGATGAGCTCGAGCTCGTTGCGCAGGGGGCGGCCGGTGCGCAGCACCTCGGCGTCCTGCGCCTCGTAGCGCTCGGCCAGCTCGGGCACGAAGAGGTCGGTCGCCCGGCGGCCCAGCACCTGCCGGCGCGAGCGCTCGTTGGTCCGCCGCACGAAGACCTGGTTGACCGCGATGTAGCGGCCCTCGGCGTCCTTGGCGCAGAACATCACGTCGGACAGCTCGTCCATGAGCGCGACCATCACCGGGGACAGGGGGGCCATCAGCCCTGTCGTCGGGTTGTCGGAATCCGGGCTCATCGCGTGCCCGATCGTACAAGACGAGCCCTCGCGGCAGGGCGCACCCTGGGACCATGAGCACTGCTGTTCCCGCGCGCGATGCCGCGCCCTCCGGCCTGGTGAACGCCGAGGCCCTCGTCGAGGACGCCGCCGCCCTCGCCCACCACTGGATCGCCGTCGCCTCCGGGGCGTCCCCGCAGGTCCCGGGCGCGCGGACCACGCGCGCGGACCGCAGGACGCGGGCCACCGCCGAGCGGCTCGGCTCGCTGGTCTCCGACCCCGCCGGGCTGGAGCTGGCCGTCGGCTTCGTCGACGACGTCGCCCGCCCGCACGACGTCGGCGTCGCCGCGACCGCCCTGTCCCGGCTCGGCCGGGACGCCGGGTCGGCCACGTTCCTCAGCCCCGTCGACCGCACGCTGTTCAAGGTCGGTGCGATCGTCGCGCCCGCGCTGCCGTCGGTCGTCGTGCCGGCCGCCCGCATCCGCCTGCGCCAGCTCGTCGGCCACCTCGTCGCCGACGCCGGCAAGGGGCTCGCGGCGCACCTGGCGCGCACCCGAGCCGAGGGGTACACGCTCAACGTCAACCTGCTCGGCGAGGCGGTCCTCGGCGAGGAGGAGGCCGCGGCCCGCCTCCAGCGCACCATCGACCTCGTGTCGCGCCCCGACGTCGACTACGTCTCCGTCAAGGTGTCCTCGGTAGCGGCCCAGCTCGTCACGTGGGACCTGGACGGCTCGCGCGAGCGCGTCGTGGAGCGCCTCCTGCCGCTGTACCGGGCGGCGCAGAAGAACGGCGTCTTCCTCAACCTCGACATGGAGGAGTACAAGGACCTCGCGCTGACCACGGCGGTCTTCACCCAGATCCTCGACCGCGAGGAGTTCCGCGGTCTCGAGGCGGGCATCGTGCTGCAGGCCTACCTGCCCGACGCGATGGGCGCGCTCGACCACCTCACCGAGTGGGCGCAGGGCCGCGTCGCCGCGGGCGGCGCCCGCATCAAGGTGCGCCTCGTCAAGGGCGCCAACCTCGCCATGGAGCACGTCGAGGCGGAGCTGCACGACTGGGAGCAGGCGCCGTACCCGACCAAGCCCGACGTCGACGCCAACTACGTCCGCATCCTCGACCACCACCTGCGCCCGGACCGCACGGCGGCCGTGCGCCTCGGCGTCGCGTCGCACAACCTCTTCCACGTGGCGCTCGCGGTGCTGCTCGCCCGCGGCCGCGGCGTCAACGGTGGCTCGAACATGGGCCTCGACATCGAGATGCTGCAGGGCATGGCGCCCATCGAGGCGCGGCTCGTGCGCGAGGAGCTCGCCAAGGACGGCGGCAAGGTCGTGCTGTACACGCCCGTCGTGCGCGACGAGGACTTCGACGTCGCCATCTCCTACCTGGTGCGCCGGCTCGAGGAGAACGCGGCGGAGCAGAACTTCCTGCACGCGGCGTTCGCGCCCGCCGCCGGGACCCCCGGCGTCGAGGCGTCGGCCATGGACCGCCAGGAGCTCGCGTTCCGCGCGTCCGTCACGCACGGCGTGCACTACGAGCCCGTCGACGTCGCGCCGCGCCGGCGCGACCGGTTCGCCGGCGGCGCGACCGCCCCGACCGCGACGGGGTGCCCGTCCGGCGGCGCGTTCCGCAACGCCGTCGACACCGACCCCGCTGTCTCCGCCCACCGCGCGTGGGCGCGCGGCATCGTCGGGCCCGACTCGGGCTTCGTGGGAGTCCAGGCGCCCGAGATCACCTCCGTCGAGGCGATCGACGCGGCCGTCGCCCGGGCCGCGCGCGCCCAGCAGGCGTGGGCCGCCGTCGCCCCCGCCGACCGCGCCCGCGTGCTCCGGGCCGCCGCCGTGCGGCTCGAGGCGCGCCGCACCGACCTCGTGACCGCGATGGTGCACGAGCCCGGCAAGACGGTGGCCGAGGCCGACCCCGAGGTCAGCGAGGCCGTCGACTTCGCGAACTACTACGCGCAGTCGGCCGAGGAGCTGGAGCACGTCGAGGGCGCCACGTTCTCGCCCGACGGCGTCACGCTCGTCACCCCGCCGTGGAACTTCCCCGTCGCGATCCCGGCCGGCGGCGTCCTGTCGGCGCTCGCGGCCGGGTCCGCGGTGCTCGCGAAGCCCGCGCCGCCCACGCCGCGCTGCTTCGAGATCGCGATCGACGCGGTGCACGAGGCGCTCGCCGAGGTCGCGCCCGAGATCGGGCTGGACACCGAGGTCGCGCGGGACATCGTGCATTTCGTCCGCGTGCCCGACGGCGACCTCGGGCAGCACCTCGTCACGCACGACGACGTGGCCCGCGTCATCCTCACCGGCTCGATCGAGACGGCCGAGCTGTTCGCCGCCTGGCGCCCGGAGCGCCCGGTGCTCGCGGAGACGTCGGGCAAGAACGCGCTGGTCGTGACGCCATCGGCGGACCTGGACCTCGCGGTCGCGGACCTCGTGAAGAGCGCCTTCGGGCACGCCGGGCAGAAGTGCTCGGCCGCGTCCCTGGTCATCCTCGTGGGCTCGGTGGGCGACCCGTCCACGGAGACCGGCAAGCGGTTCCGTCGCCAGCTGGTCGACGCGGTGCGCTCGCTGTCCGTCGGCGGCCCGACCGAGCTGTCCACCGTCATGGGGCCGCTCACCGAGCCCGCGCAGGGCAAGCTGCTGCGCGCCCTCACGACGCTCGAGGCCTCCGAGACGTGGCTGGTCAAGCCGCGCCGCCTCGACGCCGAGGCCGCCGCGGCGGGCATCGACCCCGAGCGCCTCTGGTCGCCGGGCCTGCGCGACGGCGTCGCGCGCGGCTCGTTCTTCCACCTCACCGAGGTGTTCGGCCCGGTGCTCGGCATCATGACCGCCAAGGACCTGGACGAGGCCCTGCGCCTGCAGAACCAGGTGTCGTTCGGCCTCACCGCCGGCATCCACTCGCTGGACGACGACGAGATCGCCACCTGGCTCGACCGGGTCGAGGCCGGGAACGTGTACGTCAACCGGCACATCACCGGCGCCATCGTGCAGCGCCAGTCGTTCGGCGGCTGGAAGGCGTCGAGCGTCGGACCGGGTGCGAAGGCCGGCGGCCCGAACTACGTGGGCCAGCTCGGCGCCTGGGCCGACGACGCGGCCGTCGTGCCGTCGCGCGGCAACGACCCCGAGGGCTGGCTCGCCTGGGCCGAGCGCTCCGACGCCGCGGCCTGGGACGCCGAGTTCGGCGTCGGGCACGACCGGTCCGGCCTGTCGGTGGAGGAGAACACCTTCCGCTACCGGCCGCTGGAGCGGATCACGGTGCGCGTCGGCGACGGCGCGCTGCCGGTGGAGGTGCGCCGCATGCTGGCCGCCGCCCGCCGGGCGGGCGTGCCCGCCGTCGTCGTGCCCGCCACCGACGCCGGCTGGGGCGTGCCCCACGAGGCCCCCGTGTCGCACGAGGAGTTCGCGGCCGCCGTCGCGGCCGGACGCGTCACCGGGCGCGTCCGCGTGATCGGCGAGGCGCCGGGGCTGGCCGAGGCCGCCGCCCGCCGCCTGGGCACCGTGACCGTCCTCGACGGCCCGGTGCTCGCCGGCGGCCGCCGCGAGCTGCTCGCCATGCTGCGCGAGCAGGCCGTGAGCCGCACCCGCCACCGGTACGGCCACGTGCACGCTTAACCGTTCCGACCCCCGCCGAACATGCGGTTGGTCCGGGATTCGCTGGGCGAATCCCGGACCAACCGCATGTTCGGCCTTCGAGAAGGGCATGGTCGGCGCGAGCACGAGCGGCCCACATGGCACGATCGGGCGCATGACGGTCGCGTTCGTGCTCGGGGGAGGCGGCGTGCGCGGGGCGGTGCACGTCGGGATGCTGCAGGCGCTGTTCGAGGCGGGCGTCCACCCGGACCTCGTCGTGGGCACGTCGATCGGCGCGATCAACGGCGCGGCCGTGGCGGCCGAGCCCGGCGTCGCCGTCGTCGACACGCTCGCCCGGGCCTGGTCCAGCCCCACGGCGAACGAGGTCTACGGCGAGGCCTGGTACCGGCAGCTCGGCCGCCTCGCCCGCTCCCGCACCCACCTCTACGACCCGGCCGCGCTGCGCCGCCTCATCGCCGGCACGCTCGGCGAGCACAGCACCTTCGAGGACCTGCAGGTGCCGCTCGTCGTCGTCGCCGCCAGCATCGAGCGCGCCTCCGAGCACTGGTTCGACGCCGGCCCGCTGGTCGAGGCCGTGCTCGCCTCCGCGTCCGTGCCCGGCGCCCTGCCGCCCACCGAGATCGACGGCGAGCACTTCGTCGACGGCGGCATGGTGAACTCGATCCCGCTCGGAGAGGCCGTGCGACGCGGCGCGACGACCGTCTACGTGCTGCAGGTGGGCCGGGTCGAGGAGCCGCTGACCGTGCCGACCAAGCCGTCCGACGTCGCCCGCGTCAGCTTCGAGATCGCGCGCCGGCACCGTTTCTTCCGCGAGCTGGAGGACGCCCGGTCGGTCGCGACCGTGCACGTGCTCCCCAGCGGCGGCTCCCTGCCCGGCGACGAGAAGGTGGGGGCGTTCCGCCGGCTCGACGCCACGATGCGCCGCATCGGGCAGTCGTACGGCGCGAGCCGCGCCTACCTGGCCGAGCACGCGACCGGGACCCGCGACGGCGGGGGAGCGTCGTGATCGCGCCCCCGCCGCGGTGGGCGCGCCGCGTGGTCCTCGCCCCCCTCGTGGTGCTGCTCGCCGTCGCGCTCGTGCCGACCACGCTCATGCTCGCGCTCGTCGTCGGCGCGGTGCTCACGTGGGTGCTCCCCGGCCGGCTGCGGGTGCTGCGCGTGCTGTGGATGCTCAGCTTCTACGTCGTGTGGGACGCTGCCGCGCTGGTCGGCTTCTTCCTGCTGTGGGTGGCGTCGGGCTTCGGCCTGGCGATGGACCGGCCGTGGGTGCAGCGGGCCCACGTGGCGTTCGCGCGCGTGATGCTCGGGACCCTGTTCTGGCAGGCCCGGTGGACGCTGCGGCTGCGGATCCTCGTCGAGGCGCCGTCGGAGGCCACGCTGCCCGACGTGCCGCTGGTGGTGGTGAGCCGGCACGCCGGCCCGGGCGACTCGTTCATCCTCGTCGACACCCTGCTGGGGCGCGCCCGCCGCACCCCGGCGATCGTCCTCAAGGACACGCTGCAGTGGGACCCGGCGATCGACGTCCTGCTGCACCGGTTGCCCGCGGCGTTCGTCACGCCGCTGCAGCGCCGGAAGGCGGGCCAGCCCGGGGCCGCGGCGACGATCTCCCGCATCGCCGGGGGCATGGGCCCGGACGGCGCGCTCGTCCTCTTCCCCGAGGGCGGCAACGTGACGCCCCGGCGGCGCGACCGCCGCATCGAGACCCTGCGGGCGCGCGGCCAGGACGCCCTGGCCGACCGGGCCGCGCGGATGCCGCACGTCATGGCCCCGCACGCCGGAGGGTTCCTCTCCGCGCTGGACGCGGCGCCCGCGGAGGCCGCGGTGCTGGTCGTCGCGCACACCGGGCTGGAGCGGCTCGTCAGCGTCAAGGACATCTGGCGGGAGCTGCCGATGGACAAGACGATCGTGCTCGGCGGCTGGCTCACCACGGTGGCCGACCTGCCCCCCGCTGCCGAGGGCCGCGAGCTGTGGCTCTTCGACCAGTGGGAGAGGGTCGACGCGTGGATCGCCCAGCGCGACCCCGCCGGCGTCGAGCAGCGGGCGACGAGCTAGGGAGGGTCGCCGCACTCCGTCTCAGGCGGACTGGCCCTCGATCAGGCGCGGCACGAAGATCTGCGGCTCGGCCGGCACGGGCCGGCCGTCGACCATGTCCAGGAGGGTGGACGTCGCGGCGGACACCATCTCCACGACCGGCTGCAGCACGGTCGTCAGCCGTGGGGTGGTGCGCTCGGCCCCGAGGGCGTCGAAGCCCACGAGGGCCACGTCGTCGGGCACGCGCCGGCCGGCCTCGCGCAGCACCTGCAGCGCGCCGGTGGCCATGAGGTCGGACGCCACGAAGACGCCGTCGACGTCGGGCTGGGTGACGAGGATCTTCTCCATCGCGGCGGCACCGCCCGAGACGGTGAAGTCGCCGTGCGCCACGGCGCCGGCGGGCAGGCCCGCGTCGGCCAGCGTGCGCTGCCAGGCGTCGAAGCGGTCGAGCGCCGCCGTCATGTCGAGGGGGCCGGTGATCGTGGCGATGCGCCGGCACCCCCGCGCGACGAGGCGCGCCGTGGCGACCGCGCCGCCGGCCGCGTTGTCGACGTCGACGAAGCGCAGGCTCTGCGTGTCGAACGGCCGACCGACGAAGACGGCGGGCATCCGGGAACGGATCAGCTCCGGCTCGATCTGGTCACCCTCGTGGTGCGACGCGACGATGACGCCGTCCACGTGCCCGCTGCGAAGATAGCGGGCGATGTGGCCGGGCCGCTCGCCCGGGCGCGCGAGCAGCAGCACCAGCTGCAGCTCCGTGCCGGTCAGGCCCTCGCTCACGCCCCGCAGCACGCCCGCGAGGAACGGGTCGGTGAGGATGCGGGCGTCCGGCTCGGGCACCACCAGGGCGATCGAGTCGGTGCGCCGCGTGACCAGCGAGCGCGCCGCCCGGTTCGGGGCGTACCCGAGCCGGGCGACCGCGTCGTCGACGGCGGACTGCGCCTCGGGCGACACGCGCTCGCCGCCGTTGACGGCGCGGGACGCCGTGGACCGCGAGACTCCCGCGGTCCGGGCGACGTCGTCCAGCGTCGGGCTGCCGTGCTCGGTGCTCACGACCGGAGACTACTCTCGAGCGGCCGGCCGGGCGGGCAGCGCGTTGTCGCGCGCGACCCCCGCGTACCAGCGGCCCGAGGCCTTGACGGTGCGCTCCTGCGTGCCGTAGTCGACGTGGACCAGGCCGAACCGCTTCGCGTAGCCGAGCGCCCACTCGAAGTTGTCCATGAGCGACCAGGCGAAGTAGCCGCGCACGTCGGCGCCGGCGTCGATCGCGTCCTTGACCGCGCGCAGGTGCGCGTCGACGAACTCCAGCCGGTCCTGGTCGTCCACGCTGCCGTCGGCCTGGACGGCGTCCGGGTAGGCGGCGCCGTTCTCGGTGACGAACAGCGCGGTGTCGCGCGGGCCTGCGTAGTCCTGCTGCAGCCGCACGAGCAGGCGGGTGAGGCCCTCCGGCTGCACCTCCCAGCCCATGTCGGTCGTGGGCAGGCCGCGGCTGTGGTGGTGGATGCCGTCCGGGACCGGGTTGGGGGAGCGGGTCTCCCAGAGCACGGTGTCCTCGCGGGCGCCGTCGGGGCCGGCCGTGCCCTCGGGGGCGCCGCCCCCGGCGTGCTGGGGCCGGGCGGAGACCGCCCCGCCGTTGTAGTAGTTGACGCCGAGCACGTCGATCGGGGTGGAGATGAGCTCCAGGTCGCCGGGCAGGACGAGGTCGGCGAGCCCCAGGTGGGCCACGTCGTCGAGGATGTCGGCGGGGTACGCGCCCCGCAGGATCGGGTCGAGGAAGATCCGGTTGAACATCCCGTCGTCACGGCGGGCGGCGTCCACGTCGGCCGGGTCCGTCGGGTCGACCGGGTCGGACACCGTGAAGTTGAGCGTGATGCCGAGCGTCGCCTCCGGGGCCAGCTCGCGCAGGGCCGACGTCGCCAGGCCGTGGCCCAGCATGAGGTGGTGCGCGGCGGCGAGCCCCGCCTCGGGCGACTTGCGGCCCGGGGCGTGCGCGCCCGACGTGTAGCCGAGGAACGCCGAGCACCACGGCTCGTTGAGCGTCGTCCACACCCCGACCCGGTCGCCGAGCGCCTCGTGCATCGTGACGGCGTAGTCGGCGAACCGGTAGGCGGTGTCGCGCTCCGGCCAGCCGCCGCGCTCCTCCAGGGCCTGCGGGAGGTCCCAGTGGTAGAGCGTGAGCCAGGGCAGGATCCCGGCGCCGAGCAGCTCGTCGACCAGCCGCGAGTAGAAGTCGAGGCCCTCGCGGTTGACGGTCCGGCCGTCCGGCACGACGCGCGCCCACGACGTCGAGAACCGGTAGGTGTCGAGGTTCAGGCCCTTCATGAGCGCCACGTCGTCGCGGTACCGGTGGTAGTGGTCGCACGCGACCATGCCGTCGTCGCCGTCCCGCACCGCGCCGGGGATGCGGCAGAACGCGTCCCAGATCGAGTCCCGGCGCCCGCCCTCGGCGCCCGCGCCCTCGATCTGGTACGCCGCCGTGGCCGTGCCCCACAGGAAGCCGTCGGGGAACGCGACCGGTCCCGAGGAGCTCGGCGTGGGGGCCGCGAGCGGGGCGGTGGGGACGAACGGCACGGGGGTGCCGGGAGCCGGGACGTGCGCGCCGGGGCCGGGGATGACGAGGCTCATTTGTGAATCTTTCCATCGGTCTCGGGCCCACGCAGGGGCCACTGGCGGAGGGTGCTGGTGCGGGCCGGGTCAACCCTTGACGGCACCGGCCATGATGCCGGCGACCAGCTGCTTGCCGACGAAGGCGAAGATCACCAGCAGCGGCAGCGTCACCAGGAAGATGCCGCCCATCACGAGCGAATAGTCCACGAAGAAGTTGCCCTGCAGCGACTTCACGACCAGTGGCAGCGTCGGGTTGGACTGGTTCAGCACGATCGACGGCCAGAAGTAGTTGGTCCACTGCTGGACGAAGGTGAACAGGCCGAGCATCGCGGCTGCCGGGCGAGCCGCCGGCAGGGCGATGGACCAGAACGTGCGGATCATGGAGGCGCCGTCGACGCGGGCGGCCTCGATGAGCTCGTACGGCAGGGCCTCGGACAGGTACTGGGTCATCCAGAACACGCCGAACGCGGTGACGAGGGCGGGGACGATGACGGCCTGCAGCTTGCCGATCCAGTCGAGGTCCGTCATGAGGATGTAGAGCGGGATGACGCCGAGCTGCGTGGGCACCGCCATCGTCGCGATGACGAACACCAGGAGCGGCCCGCGCCCGCGGAAGCGGAGCTTGGCGAAGGAGTAGCCGGCCAGAGTCGAGAACAGGACCACGGAGGCGGACGTGACGACGGCGATGATCACCGAGTTGGCGAGGGCCTTCCAGAAGTTGATCGCGTCGTTGGAGACCACTTCGGCGAACTGCTGGAACAGGCTCGCGTCGGGCAACCACTGCGGCACCGCGTTCTGCGCGATGGACGTCGGGTCGGACGAGCCGAGCAGCAGCGTGAAGTACAGCGGGAAGATCGAGATCAGGAGGACGATCCCGAGGAGCACGTAGGTGGTGCGGCCCGGACGGCGCTGCGCGGTCCGCGTGGCGCGGTTGCGGCGCTGTACGGCCTTCCGGGCGGCGCCCTTGCCGGCGGTCTGGGCGGTGACGGCGACGGAGCTCATCGGCGGTCCTCCCGGTCGGTGGTCGTGGTGGGGATGGTGGTCGCCGTGGCGGCGCTCGTCGGGGCCTCCGTGGCGCGGGCCTGCGCGAGCAGCTGCCGGGTGTGGCGCCGGCTCACCTTGGCGGCCTTGGGCCCCGAGGTCGAGATCCGCCGGGTGATGAGGAAGTTGACCATGCCGATGACGATGATCAGCAGGAACAGCAGCCACGCGACGGCGGAGGCGCGGCCGAAGTCCTTCTGGTTTCCCCATGCGACGTCGTAGAGGTAGACGACCGTGGTCATCCAGTCCCTGTCCGGCCCGCCGAGGCCGTACGGGTCGAACATGCGGACCTCGTCGAAGATCTGCAGGCCGCCGATCGTCGAGGTGATCACGATGAAGATGATGGTGGCGCGGATCTGCGGCACGGTGACGGAGAAGAACTGGCGGACGCGTCCGGCGCCGTCGATGACGGCGGCCTCGTAGAGCTCGCGGGGCACCGCCTGCATGGCGGCGAGGAAGATCAGTGCGTTGTAGCCGGTCCAGCGGAAGTTGACCATCGTGGCGATCGCCACGTGGCTCGCGACGCGGTCGCTGTGCCAGCCCACCGGGTCGATGCCCACCAGACCGAGGATCTCGTTGATCAGCCCGTAGTCGTCCGCGAACATCCGGCCGAAGATCATGGAGACGGCCACCGGCGCGACGACGTAGGGCACGAGCACCCCCATGCGCCAGAACGTGGCGGCCCGCAGGTTCTGGTCGAGCAGCGCCGCGATGGTGATGGCCAGGATCACCTGCGGCACGGTGGAGAGGACGAAGATCGAGAAGGTGTTGACGAGCGTCTTCCAGAACATGGGCTGCGCCAGGACGGCGGAGAAGTTCTCCAGCCCGACGAACTCGCCCTGCCCGCCCAGCAGGTTCCACTCGTGCATCGAGACGAATGCCGTGTACGCCAGCGGGAACAGCCCGGTGACGGCGAAGAGGATGAAGAACGGCGAGATGTACAGGTAGGGCGAGAGCTTCACGTCCCAGCTGCCGAGCCGCTGGGAGAACCCGACGCGCCGCGGGGGGCGGGACGCGGGACCGCTGCGCCCGGGCGCAGGCTGGGTGGGGGAGAGGACGGCCATCTGCTGCTTCCTGTACGTCGCCGGTGGAGAGCCGGGGGCCGCTGGTTGAGCCTGTCGAAACCTGGTCTCGACAGGCTCAACCAGCGAGGGTGTGGTCAGAGACTGGTCAGGTCAGAGCCCGAGCGAGGCGTACTCGTCGAGGGCACCCTGCCAGCTCTTCTCCGGGTCCTCACCGTTGAGGTCCACCCGGTTCAGCGCGTTCTGCACCGACTGGTGGATCGAGAAGTAGTTCTCGCCCTTGAACGGCGCACTCTCGATCGCCTGGGCGCGGGCCGAGAAGATCGGCCCGACAGGAGCGTCGTTGAAGAACGGGTTGGTGGACGACTGCACCGCGTCCGAGGCCTGCGCGTCGACCTGCGACGGGAACGTGTTGGCGTTCTCGTACGCGGTGGTCTGCTGCTCCGGGTCGGTCAGCCACGCCGCCAGCTCCTTGGCCGCCTCGGCGTTCGGGCCGGACGCGGGGACGGAGAGGAACGCACCGCCCCAGTTGCCGCCACCGCCGGGGAAGACGTCGGCGACGTCCCAGCCGTCGACACCGCCTGCGCGCTCCTCGATGGACGCGGTCATCCACGGCGGGCAGAGCATCGTGGCCCAGGCGTCGTTCTGGAACCCGGCGTCCCAGTCGGGGGACCACTGCTCGAGGCCGGCGGACAGCTCGTCGCCGACGGAGGCGGCGAGCACCTGGTCGTACAGGTCCTTGACCTCGGTGTTGGAGGCCAGGTCCTTGGGCTCACCCGTCTCGGGGTCCTCGTAGGCGCCGTCGAGCTGGTTGACCATGCCCTGGTAGGTGGGGAGCGCGCCGTCGAACCACGCGGAGTCCGACTTGGCGACGAACTGCTTGCCCGCCTCGAAGTAGTCGTCCCACGTGGCGTCCTCGCCTCCGAGGAGCTCGGCGACCTCCTCGCGGTCGGTGGGCAGGCCGGCCTTCTCGAACAGGTCGGCGCGGTAGCAGATGGCCTCCGGGCCGATGTCGGTGCCGTAGCCGATGAGCTTGCCGTCCGGGGTGGTGGCCTGCTGCACCTTCCAGTCCACCCACCGGCCGTCGAGCTCAGGGTCCGTGAGGTCCTCGAACAGGTCGGGGTACGTCATCAGCTCGGGGAGCCAGTCGACCTCGATGGCCTCGATGTCGGCCAGGCCTGCGCCCCCGGCGGCGAGCTTGGTGGTGAGGTTGTTGCGGGCCTCCTCCGAGGTCGGGGCGACCACCTGCTTGACCGTGACGTTCGGGTGCTCCTCGGTGTACGCGGCGAGGAGCTCGTCGGTGTACCCGAACTGGTTGAACGTGGCGACGGTGAGGGTGATCTTCTCGTCACCGGAAGCGTTGTCGTCACCCCCGTCGTCCGAGCCGCCGCAGGCGGTCAGGGCAAGAGCGAGGGTCGCGATGCCGGCGGTGGCCGCGACGGCGCGGCGGGTGCGGCGGGTGTGTCGGGTGCTGTCGAGCACGATGACTCCCTTGTCTGGGTCGGGCATACGGATAGACGTGATGGGAGCGCTTCCACCGCCATGGTGGTAGCGCTCCCATGGCCGCTTCAGATCGTGTCTGCCCCAGGGGGGTCACGTCAAGGCTGGAGTCGGCGACGATGCCGGACCGTGACCTTGGCCGCGGCGTTATCGCAGGTCAGGAGGGGTGAGGGCCGAGCGGTCGTGACGGGATCGTTACCCGTCGCCGCGGGGCCGGCCGCCCGCGGCGAGCCATTCGCGCCCCGCCTCGCCCTCCGCCTCGAGGGTCGAGCGGACAGCGTGGGCGGCTGCCTCGGCCACCACCGCGCCGAAGAGGGGGACCGACGCGCGCACCACGCCGTCGTACACCTGCCGGCACCCGCCCCCGGGCAGCGGCTCGATCGCCACCGTGCCGGTGACGCGCACCGGTGCCCCGGCGATCTCGAGCGCGACCGTCCCCACGCGGCCGCCGCCGGAGCCCGTCGCGGGCTCCCACGCCTCGGCCTGGCGCACCTCCAGCCGGTCGCCGACGAACGGGCGCACCTGGGTGGGGATGAGGTCGGTGGGCAGCGTGCGGCGGACCGCGATGGTGAAGCCCTCGCCGGGGCTGCCGGAGACGTCCACCTGCTCGACGGTGCCGCCCGCGGTCCGCGTGGCGCGCCAGCGCACGAACGCCTCGTCGGCGAGCATCGCGACGACCTCGTCGGCGTCCGCCGCGTACGTCAGCTCCACGGTCAGGTGCACGGGCACACCCTACCGAGGCCCGGCGCACGCGCCGACGCCCGTACCCTGGTGGGCGTGTCCGCCATGAGTGACCTCATCGCCCAGCACGCCGACCTCGCCGAGGGTGACGTCGAGTGGCTGCACCTGCTCGCCGGCGACTGGCAGATGGTCTCCGACCTCGCGTTCGCCGACCTGGTGCTGTGGCTGCCGACCACCGACGGCGGGTTCGTCGCGATCGCGCAGTGCCGCCCGTCCACCGGCGCGACGGTGCACTACGACGACATCGTCGGATCGCTCGCCCCCGAGGGGCAGCGCCCCCAGCTGGCCGCCGCGATGACGGAGGTGCGGGCGCAGCGCTCGCGTGAGCCCCGCTGGTTCGGCGCGTACGCGGTGCGCGAGGAGGCCGTGCCCGTCGTGCATTCGGGTCGGCCGATCGCCGTCGTCGCGCGCCAGACCAACCTCGGCTCCGGGCGCACGCCGAGCCGTCTCGAGCTGAACTACGTCGAGTCGGCCGACGACATCCTCGCGATGGTCTCGCGCGGCGAGTACCCGTCGCCCAACGCCGCGACCGGGCCGCGCCGCGGCGCCCCCCGCGTCGGCGACGGCCTCATCCGGCTCAACTCCGAGGGCGAGGTGCTGTACGCGAGCCCCAACGCCCTGTCGTGCTTCCACCGGCTCGGCGTCATCGGCCCGCTCGTCGGGCAGTCGCTCGTCGAGGTGACGGCGGATCTCGCCACCCACCAGAACACGGTCGACGAGTCGCTGCCGCTGGTCGTCATGGGGCGCGCGCCGTGGCGCACCGACATCGAGGCCAAGGGCGTGTCCCTGTCCCTGCGGGCGCTCCCGCTGACCGACCACGGTCAGCGGATCGGCGCCGTGCTGCTGTGCCGGGACGTCAGCGAGCTGCGGCGACGCGAGCGCGAGCTGATGACCAAGGACGCGACGATCCGCGAGATCCACCACCGGGTCAAGAACAACCTGGCGACCGTCGCCGCGCTGCTGCGGCTGCAGGCCCGCCGGATGGACGTGCCCGAGGCCCGCGCGGCGCTCGAGGAGGCGATGCGCCGGGTGGCGACGATCTCGCTGGTGCACGACTCCCTGTCCCAGACGCTCGACGAGAACGTCGAGCTCGACGACATGCTCAGCCGGGCGCTGCGGCTCGCGGCCGACGTCGCGTCGACCCGCACCCAGGTGAGCACCCGGCAGACCGGGTCGTTCGGGATGGTCCCCGCGCAGGACGCGACGCCGCTGGCGCTCGTGCTCACCGAGCTGGTGACGAACGCCGTCCAGCACGGCTTCCCGGGCCGCGAGTCCGGCACGGTCGAGATCGACGTCGCGCGCACCGGGTCGGCGCTGAGGGTCGTCGTCGCGGACGACGGCGTCGGGATGCCGGAGGGGATCGCCACGCTGGGCCGGGCGTCGCGCAGCGGGCTCGGCTCGCAGATCGTGCAGACGCTGGTGACGAACGAGCTTCGCGGCACGATCGGGTGGGTGGCCCGCGAAGGCGGCGGCACCCAGGTGGTGCTCGAGATGGAGCTGCGCGACGGGCACCCGAAGTAGGGAGCGAACGGTCCCGGACGCGACGACGCCCGCCCGCTCCTCGGAGCGGACGGGCGTCTGTGCGCGCGGGGCCGGGACTCAGCCTGCGCGGCGGGCGCGGGCGGTGCGGCGCTTGAGCGCGCGGCGCTCGTCCTCGCTCATGCCTCCCCAGACGCCGGCGTCCTGGCCCGACTCGATGGCCCACTTGAGGCACGTGTCGACGACGTCGCAGCGACGGCAGACCGCCTTGGCCTCCTCGATCTGGAGGAGCGCGGGGCCGGTGTTGCCGATGGGGAAGAAGAGCTCAGGGTCCTCGTCGAGGCAGGCAGCCTTGTGGCGCCAGTCCATGTCATCTCCTACGGGGTGGGAACCCGGGGGCGGGGCCCCGGGCACGGCGCAGCGTGCCCGTCCGGGTCCGGGGGTTCGGGGGTTCAGTGGAACTGCTATCCAGAGTCACACCTCGTGAAGCGGGGCACAAGAGGTTGCGCGGAAGTTTCTGGCGCATGAAGCGTGAGTGCTTCATCACACTGTCGTGAAACCGCAGGTCGCACGTATTCTGGCGTGTCATGCGCCCCCCTGTCACCCCCCCGGAGCCCGTCGGCCCGAGCCCGGACCGGCCCGGGTTGCTGAAGGTGGTGGCGGCCGGCGTGGCCCTCGAGGCGTTGCTGCTCGTCGCCGCGGCCGCGACGGTCGGGGTCGAGCTCGTCAGCGGCGGGTCGGGCAGCGTGGGCGTGAGCGTCTTCCTCGTGCTGTTCTTCCTCGGGGTGGCGTGGGCGTTGGTGGCCGCGACCCGCGTGCTCTGGCGGGGCCGGCACGGCGGGCGCGCCCCGCTGGTGGTCTGGCAGGTGATGCAGGGCCTGGTGGGCTTCAGCCTTCTCACGGGCGGGGTCACCTGGGCGGTGCTGGCAGGGGTGGCGCTCGTCGTCGTCGCCGCCGTCGTCCTCGTGGCGCTCATGACGCGCCGGGTCGTCGACGCCACCTCCGGCTGACCGCCTCCGACCGACGAGGCCGCGCGTCGTCACGGCAGCGCCACCTGCACCGGTCGCGCCCGCCCCGACGCGACCAGCGCGCCGCGCCCCGGACGGGGCGGCCCCGGCTCCGCGGTCTCGCCGAGCGGGGTCGCCAGCACGTCGTCCGCGCCGCGCTCGCCCGGGTGGAGCACGACGCCGGTCCGCGTGGCCCGCAGCTCCGCCAGCGCGCCGCGGTGGGCGAGCAGGGCGCCGGTCGTCGTCGCGGACGCCACGAGCACGCGGCCGCCGACGTCGTGCCCGCCCGGGCCGAGCAGGCCCGCGACCAGCTCGGCCTCGACGGGGCAGGTCTGGGCGAGCAGGTCCAGGTCGTCGACGACGAGGACGCCGGGCGCCAGGTCGTCCAGCAGGCGGCGGACCGCGGCGGGCGCGGGGACGGCGGCCGGGGCGACGCCGGCCTCCGCCCGCAGGTCGGCGTCGCGCGAGACGACGCCGGCGAGCCGCCCGGCCGACGCGAGCCGCCGCGCGACCAGCCGCAGCACGGAGGAGCGGCCCGAACCACGCGGCCCGGACACCAGCGCCCCGCCCGCGACGTCGAGGCTCACGGGCTCGGCCGCGTCGCCGCCCGCCCCCAGCACGACGACGGTCTCCCGCGCCGGTGCGGGCAGCGTGGCGGCGCGGACCACCACCGGCAGCGGGCGAACGACGACCGGCCCGGGGCGGTCGGTGCCGGTCTCGGTCCCGGCCTCGGTCGCGGGGACGGGCACCGGGCCGGTGCCGGGGAGCAGCACCTGGCACAGCGCGGCGTCCCCGCCGAGCCACGCCCCGCGCCCTGGGGGCCCGCCGGACCCGGCCAGCGGAGAGGGCGCGCCGAGCACGACGTCGGCGTGCGGGTCGCGGCCCAGCAGCACCAGGCGCGGCCCCACCCGCGGCGCGAGCCCGCCCACGGTGGCCCCGTCGGCCGCGACCGCGAACGCGGTGCCGCGGCCCGCGAGCGCAGCGGCCAGCGGGTCCCACGGGTCGGGCCCGGCGAGGGCCGCGCGCAGCTGCTCGACGGCGTCGACCACGACGAGCACGGGCGCGGCGCCGGGCGCGGGCTCGTGCGCGGCGAGCAGCCGCAGCAGCCGAGCCGCGCGGCGGGGGTCGTCGGGGCCGGCGAGCGTCCCGAAGCCCGGGTGCCGGGTCAACGGGGCGAAGGCGTCGCGGCCCGCGCGGGGCGCCAGGGCGTGCACGTGCCAGCCGCCGCCGAGCGCCGTGCGGGCGAGGGCGACCAGCGTCGTCGTGCGTCCTGACCGGGCAGTCCCGACCACGGCGAGGTGCCCGTCGGCGGGCGACCAGGAGACGAGCCGGCGGCACTGTCGTGCCGGGTCGTCGCCGAGGGCGAGCGGCAGCGTCGTGGCGGCCGGGTCGGAGCCCGCAGGCACGAGCGAGGCCGCCTCCGCCGCGGTCACGCGCTCGGGCAGCGGGGGGAGCCACGGCGCCGGCCCGGCGGCCAGGCCGCGGCGGCTGGCCTCCTCCCGCAGCGCCGCCACGAGGCGCTCGGCCGCGCCCGGTCGTTGCGGCTCGCTCGGTCGTCCCGGCTCGTCCGGTCGGTCCGTGAGGTCCGAGGGTGGCAGCGCCGGCGGGTACCCGGCCGCGCGCCAGGCGGGCGCGCGCCGGACGACAGGCCCGGCCGAGGGCGCCGTCCCGGCGTGCGCGCACTGCAGGGCGACCGGGTCCGCGGCGCCCAGCCGCAGCACCGCCCGCCCGGGGGTGCCGGGCCGGATGCGCGCGGCGGCGCCCGTGTCGACGACGTCGTGGGAGTCCGCGGCGTCCACCACGCGCAGCGCGACGCGCGCGGACACGTTGGCGCGCACGTCGGCGCTCACGGCGCCCGCCGGGCGCTGCGTGGCGAGCACGAGGTGCACGCCCAGCGAGCGGCCCTGCGCCGCGACCCGCAGGAGGCCGGGCAGGAACTCGGGCAGGTCGTCGGCGAGCGCCCGGAACTCGTCGATGACGACGACCAGCCGCGGCGGTGCGTCCGGGTGGCCGGCGAGCGCGGCCAGGTCCGCGGCTCCGCGGTCGGCCAGGAGCCGCTCGCGACGGTGCAGCTCGGCCCGCAGGCCGGCCAGGGCGCGCCCGGCGAGCCCCGCGTCGAGGTCCGTGACCTGCCCGACCACGTGCGGGAGCGCGCTGCAGGGCCCGAACGAGGCGCCGCCCTTGAAGTCGACGAGGGCGAGCGCGAGGTCGCGGGGGGAGCGTCGTGACGCGAGCCCGAGCACCAGGGCCTGGAGCAGCTCGGACTTGCCGGAGCCCGTGGTGCCGGCCACGAGCAGGTGCGGCCCGTCGCCGACCAGGTCGAGCCGCACCGTGCGTCCGTCGGCGTCCACACCGAGCGGCACGGCCCAGCCCTCGGAGGCGTCCCACGCGTGCACGGCTGCGCGTGCGGCACCGTGCGTCAGGCCGCGCGACCCGGTCGCAGGCAGGTCGGCGGCGAGGAGCTCGGCGAGGGACACCTCGGAGGGCAGCCGGGGGTCGGTCGGGTCCACGGCCACCCGGTCGTCCGCCCCTGGGGCGCCGAGGACGCCCGGCCGTGCTCGGCGGCCACCGGCACCGGCACCGGTGCCGTCGGCGGCAGCGAGCGAGGTGAGCTCGCGGCGGAGCGCCGCCAGGCCGGCGACCCGCCGGGCGAACCCCTCGGCCCACCCCGCCGAGACGCCGACGAGCGGCTCGGCGGCCGCCGTCCCGTCCGGCGCGCGACGCTGTACCAGGCCGTCGTCCCGCACCTCCCAGACGGTGCGGCACCACGACGGCGGCGCGGCGTCCACCGGCAGGCACAGCACGACGACGTCGACGCGATCGGGGCCCAGCGGGTCACCGGGGCGCGGCACCGGCGCTCCGCGGTGCTCGGCGCCAAGGTCGTCGGCGGCGTCCACCACCACCGCGCGCGGCCCCGTCTCGGGCAGCCAGCGGCACCACGACCACGCGTCGCGCCCCGCGCCGAGCACCGTCACGGACGCGCCCGCGGCGGCGATGTCGACGACGACCGCGCGGGCCACGGCGCGCGCCGCGTCCCGCGGCCCCCGGACCGCCAGCGCCCCGTCGGGGACGAGCGCACCCAGCGGCGAGCCGTCGCCGTCGCCCGACGTCCGGCCGGGGGCTCGGGCGCCGGTGCGGTCGTGCTGGACCGCGCGCCGCCACGCGCCGTCGGACGCCTCGTGCGCCGCCACGACACGCGCGAGGACACGGCCGGGCTCGGACCCGGGCGGAGCGGCGTTGGTCGCTGTGGCGGCGACCGGGCCGCCGTCGTCCTGGCCGCCCGGGGCGGCACGGGCGCGCCGCCGGCGCCGGGCGGCGAGCAGCTGCGGCACGAGGGCGAGCACCCCCACCAGCGAGAACAGCGCGTAGACCGGTTGACGCAGCGCGGCGGCGAGCACCAGGGAACCGACCACCGGGACCACCGCGGCCGCGGCGATGCCGGCGCCGTGACCGGTGGGTTCGGTGCGTTCCGCCGGCGCGGGCGGCGCGAGCCACCGGCCGACCTCGCCCGACGCGTGCAGCGTGTACCGCGCGCCCGCGGCCTCGAGGCGTGAGCCGGGCCGCCACCGCCGGGGGAGGCGTCCGACGCGCGCGACCCGTCGCCGGCCCCCGGCCGTGGTGCGCACCAGCCGCGCGGCGCCCGAACGGGTGCGCACGTGCACGCGGTCCGGACGCCGCGAGCGGGTCCGCACGACGATCGTCGGCCCGGTGCCCGAGGCGGCGCCCGGCGAGGCGGGCAGCGTCGTGGGCACGCCGGGACGCAGGCCCGTGACGACCCCGGCGTCGACGCCGTCGGCGCGCGCGACCAGCCACGGCCGGCGGAGCACGGCGTCCCGGACGACGTCCTCGACCGGGTCGCCCACCTCCCTCGCGACGGCGAGGGTGACGCCCGGCAGCAGCGGGCGGTGGCCGACGACGTCGGCGTCGGCGACCGGGACGCCGTCCGCCGTGAGCGGGGCGTGCCGCAGCTCGGGGCGGCGCAGCAGCGCGGCGAGCCCCGCCCGCAGCGCGCCGAGCGGGGCTCCGGCCGGGAGGAGCACGTCCTCGGCAGGGTGCACGGTCACCCGCACGCCGTCGTCGGATGGCGCGCCCTCCGCGCCCGACGGCGGCACGACGAGGGCGGGCACCCCGGAGGTCACGGACATGACCCCAGGGTGCCCGCCCCGGGCGGCGGTCACGGACCGCCTGTGGACAACCGCGTCACGCGGTCGCTCGGTCACTCGGTGGCGAGCGCCTCCACGGGCGAGGTGCGCGCCGCCGTCCGCGCCGGCACGACCGACGCGACCAGCCCGGCGACGGCCGCGACGGCCAGCATCAGCAGCACGTCGCGCCACGGCACGGCGATCACCGGCTCGCCGGCCCAGCCGAGCGCGGCGGCCGCGCCCGACCACCCGTACACGAGGCCGAGCAGCACGCCGAGCACCGCACCGACGAGCGCGATGAGCACTCCCTCGATCGCGAGCATCCCGCGCAGCTGGCCCTTCGACAGGCCGATCGCGCGCAGCGTCGCCGACTCGCGACGCCGCTCGATGACCGACAGGGACAGCGTGTTCGCCACCCCGATCAGCGCGATGACGACCGCCACCCCGAGCAGCCCGACGACGATCGCGAGCACGGTGTCGATGACCTGCTGGAAGCCGGCCCGCTCCACCGCGGCGCCGGTCACGTCGGCCGGGGCCTCGGTGTCGGCGACGACGTCCTGGATGTCGGGGACCACGGACGCCGCGTCGCGCGGGTCGTCCAGGCCGACCCACAGCCGGGTGGTGGCCGCGGCGGCGTCGATCGCGGCGAGGTCGTCCGGCACGACGAGCAGCCCGTCGTCGGCGAGGTCGGTCACGGCGGCCGTGGCCTCGAGCGCGCCGTCGGGGCCCGTGAGGGTGACGGTCTGGCCGTCGCCGATGCCGTAGTCCTCGGACAGCTCCTCCGGCACGACGACCGTGCCCGCCGCCAGGGGCGCGACCATCTCGGTGGACCGCATCACCTCGCCGGCGGTCGCGGGGTCCAGGCCGCGCACGGGCAGGTCGGTGGCCTCGCCGGCGCCGGCGCCCTCCGGCGCGACCTGCGCGGTGGTCGACGCGATCTCGGTGACGGTCGCGACGCCCGCGACGTCCTCGACCGTGCCGGTAAGGCCCGCGGGCACGGGCTGGGCGTCCTCGGGGGACCCGGCCAGGTCGGTCGATACCATGACGTCCACCGGGTAGCGGCCGTCGAGCTCCGCGTCCATCGTGACGCGGGCGCTCGCCGCGCCCGTCGACATCATGCCGACGAGGGTGACGCCGATGAGCAGCGCGGTCGACGTGGCGGCCGTCCGGCGCGGGTTGCGCAGCGTGTTCGCCGCCGCGAGCCGCGCCGTCGGGCCGGAGGCGCCCACGAGGCGACCGGCGAGCGCGACCACGCCGGGCAGCCAGAACACCGTGCTGACCAGCACGCCGACGAACGACAGCACGCCACCGGCGACGCCCACCATGAGGCCGAGGCTCGGCTCGCCCCCCGCCGTGCTGAGCACGACGCCGGCGCCGAGCAGGCCGAAGCCCGCGACGGCGACCAGCAGGGACAGCACCAGGCGGACGCGGCCGGCGCCCCGCGCGGCCGTGGGGGCGTCCGACGGGCGCAGGGCCGCGAGCGGGGCGACCCGGGTCGCCGCGCGGGCGGGGGCGAACGCCGCGACCAGGGTCACCAGCGTGCCGACCGCGATCGGCACCAGCACGACGGCCGGCGTCACGGAGATCGAGGCGGGCAGCGGGACCCCGAGGTCCATGCCGCGCCCGACGGCCAGGGCCACCTGCGCGAGCCCGGCGCCGACGACCAGCCCCGCGACCGAGGAGACGAACCCCAGGATCGCCGCCTCGACGAGCACGGACCGGCGCAGCTGCGCCTTGTCCGCGCCGACGCAGCGCAGCAGCGCGAGGGTGCGGGTGCGCTGGGCGACCAGCACCTGGAAGGTGTTCGCGATGACGAGCGCGGCGACCAGCAGCGCGACCGCCGCGAAGACCAGCACGAAGGTCGTGAAGATGACGTTGTCGCCGCCGGTCATCTCGTTGGCCACGGTCTCGGCGTGCTCGGTGGGCGTCACGACGTCCAGGCCCGCGGCGTCGGCCCCGGTGGACGCGGCGCTGTTCGTGACGGCGGCGGCGATCGCGGTGCGCGCGTCCTCGAGGTCGGCGGGATCGTCGAGGGTGACGAGGACGGTGCTCGGCTCGCTCGGGACGTCGCCCGGCGCCGAGAGGTCCGCCTCCCAGGCGGTGACGTCCGCGGCCGGCGCCACCGCGGCGCCGCCCATCATGGAGTAGGCGCCGTACGGGTCGTCGAGCGTGCCGGTGACGGCGAGCCGCTCGCGCACCTCGCGGTACGTGCCCTCGTCCGGGTCGTCGACGACGTTGCGCACCAGGGTGATCGTGTCGCCCGCCGCGGCGTCGAGGCGCTCGGCCACGTCCGCGGGCAGGGCGATCTCCCCGGAGGCCTCGGGCAGCGCGCCGGCGACGACCTCCAGCGGCAGCACCGCAGGGTCCGTAGGCTCGGCGAGCACGCCCTGGTAGATGGTGCGTCCACCGTGCTCGAGCTGCTGGAACGAGAGCAGCTGCTCGTCCGCGCTCGCGACGCCCGCCGTCCCGCGGACGGCGTCCAGCTCGGCGTCGGCCATCGGGACGCCGCGCACCACGAGGTCCGCGCCGGTGTACTGGGCGGCGATCGAGTCGTAGGTCGTACGGGTGACGACGTTCCCCGCGACGAGGGTGACGGCGACGAACGCGGTGCCGATGAGGATCGCGACGCCGGCCGCGGCGAGCCGCCCGACGCTGCGTCGCATCTGCGACAGGGTGAGGCGGATCATCGCGCGGCCACCGTCCGCAGTGCGTCGAGGCCGGCGAGGGCCGACTCCGGCGTCGGGTCCGTGATGTCGCCGGCGATCTTGCCGTCGGCGATGAGGACGACGCGGTCGGCGTACGCGGCGGCGGCCGGGTCGTGCGTGACCATAATGACCGTGCGGCCGAGCTCGCGGACGGAGCGGCGCAGGAAGCTCAGCACCTCGGCGCCCGAGCGGGAGTCGAGGTTGCCGGTGGGCTCGTCGGCGAAGACGACGTCGGGCTGCGCGATGAGGGCCCGCGCGATGGCGACGCGCTGCTGCTGGCCGCCCGAGAGCTCGCTCGGCCGGTGCGTGAGCCGCTTGCCCAGCCCGAGCGTGTCCACGAGGGTGCGGAGCCACGCGGCGTCCACCGTGCCGCCTGCGAGCTCCACCGGCAGGGTGATGTTCTGCTCGGCGGTGAACATCGGCAGCAGGTTGAACTGCTGGAAGACGAACCCGACACGGGTGCGGCGCAGCGCGGTGAGCGCCTTGTCGCCCAGGCCGGTGACCTCGGTCGAGCCGACGAACGCCTGCCCGCTCGTCGCGGAGTCGAGCCCCGCGAGCAGGTGCATGAGCGTGGACTTGCCCGAGCCGGACGGGCCCATGATCGCGGTGAACCGACCGGCGGCGAAGTCGACGTCGACGCCGTCGAGGGCGCGCACCTGCGCCTCGCCGCGGCCGTACGTCTTGGTGAGGGCGCGGGCGCGCACGGCGGGCGTGACGGCGGGGCGGGCGCCGGCGGGGGCGTCGTCGGGGATCGGGACGAACACGGTCGTGTCCACGGAGCTCTCCGGTGGTCGAGGTGGTGGCCCGGCCCCTCGACGAGGACGGCCGGCCAGGACACCTCCGACGCTACGGAGCGAGGGCCCCCGAGGGCATCGGCCCGCGGGCGGGTCCTCGTCGGCTCCCAGGTCATCCTCAGGTATGACGTCGACCCTGACCCGGCCCTGACGCCGCGAGGGTCAGGACCCCGGGCGGACCAGGCCGGCCTCGTACGCCGTGACGACGGCCTGCACGCGGTCGCGGGCGCCGAGCTTGGCGAGGATCCGGCCGACGTGCGTCTTGACGGTGGCCTCCGCGACGAACAGGTCCGTCGCGATCTCGGTGTTCGACCGCCCGCGCGCCATGAGCACCAGCACCTCCCGCTCGCGGTCGGTCAGGTCGGCGAGCGCGTCGCGCTGCGGCGCGGCCTGGTCGGCGGGCAGGGCGGTGACCAGGTGCTCCAGCAGGCGGCGCGTGGACGACGGCGCGATGACGGCGTCGCCGCGGTGCACCGTGCGGATGGCGGCGAGCATCTCCTCGGGCGGGGCGTCCTTGAGCAGGAAGCCGGACGCGCCGCTCCGGATGGCCTCCAGCACGTACTCGTCGAGGTCGAACGTGGTGAGCACGATGATCCTGGGCGCGTCCGGCCGGGCCGTGAGCTGCGCCGTGGCGCTGAGCCCGTCCAGGTGCGGCATCCGCACGTCCATGAGGACGACGTCGACCCGGTGGTCGGCGAGCAGCCGCAGGGCCTGGGCGCCGTCGCCGGCCTCGAGGGTCACCTCCAGATCGGGCTGCGAGTCGATGACCATCCGGAAGCCGGCGCGCACGAGCTGCTGGTCGTCGACGAGGGCCACGCGCACCGCCGCCGGGGCGGTCTCGTGCGGCGCGGTGTCGGGCGGGGTGGTCATGCGGTCTCCTCCGGGGTGGGCAGCGGCAGCTCGAGGCGCACGCGGAAGCCTCCGCCGGCCCGCGGGCCGGCCTCGAGCGTGCCGCCGTACAGGTTCGCGCGCTCGTGCATCCCGCGCAGGCCGAAGCCCGCGTCGTCGGCGGCGTCGTGCGCGGCCGCGGCGCCGCGGCCGTCGTCGGTGACCTCGAGGCGCACGGCCTCGGGCGCCCAGGTCACCGTGACCGACACCGACGGGTCGGGCCCGGCGTGCTTGCGGACGTTGGTCAGCGACTCCTGGCAGATGCGGTAGAGCGTGAGCCCCATGCCGGCCGGCATGGGGCGGGCGTCGCCGATCCGGGAGAACGCGACGCGCTGCCCGCCGGCGCGGGCCTGCGCCACGAGGTCCTCCAGCTCCTCGACGCCCGGCTGAGGTGCGGGCCGCGCACCGGGGGCGCGGCCCGGCCCGGCGGGGGCGGCGACGGCGCCCGCGGCCGGCGCGACGAGCTCGAGGTCGGCGGAGCCCTCGGCCGCACCGGCAGGTGCGTCGTCGTCGTGCGAGCGCAGGACGCCGAGCAGACGGCGCATGTCGGTGAGCGCGCTGCGGCCGGTCTCGCTGATGGTGCCGAGCGCGCGGACGGCGGCGGCCGGGTCGGCGGCGGCGGCGTACCGCCCGCCGTCGGCCTGCGCCACGACGATGGACAGCGAGTGCGCGACGATGTCGTGCATCTCGCGCGCGATCCGGGCCCGCTCGGCGGCCGCGCTGATGCGGGCCTGCTGGTCGCGCTCGATCTCGAGCCGGCGCGCGCGGTCGCGGAGGGCCTCGACCATGACGCGCCGGGAACGCCGCACGAGGGCGAACGCCCACACCGCCAGGCCGGTGACCAGGCAGAAGATCCCGACGGGCACCATCTCGAGGACGGCCCTCGCGCTGAAGCCCGCCTGGGCCGCGACGGCCACGGGCAGCACGACCACGCTCCCGACGGCGGTGGCGCAGATCGCGGTGACGTGCGACCACGTCGGGCCGTATGCGGTCACGGAGAACAGCGCGACGAGCACGAGCAGGTCGGCCGGCATGATCATCGGGTACCCGGCGAGCACGTGTGCCAGCGCGACGGCGTAGACCGCGATCGCGGACGGGACCGGCCGCGTGCGGCGCCAGGGCAGCGGCACCAGCATCAGGGCCGTCCAGACGAGGGTGGCGCCGCGCGAGTCCCACGGGTCGGACGCGTAGAGGTCCGTGGCCGCCACGAGCATGAACGCCGCGATCAGCGCCGTCGTCGTGAGGTCGACGGCGAAACGGTGCGCCTCGAACCAGCGGCCCGTCCGCTCGTACCAGCTCATGGCGGCCAGGGTAGGCACGCCAGGCAGCCGCCGCGTCCACCCGGGGGCTGACGTCGCGGTCACGTGCGTGTCACGACGACGTCACACCACACGGCGTGGGGCGACGCCCAGGACCTGGGGGGATGCCGCTAGCATGAGGGAATGACCCACGTACTGCTGGCCGAGGACGACCCGGCTATTGCCGAGCCTTTGGCGCGGGCTCTCTCGCGTGAGGGTTACGACGTCATCGTGCAAGGAACAGGTCAAGGAGCCGTCGACCACGCCGGGAGTGCGGACATCGTGGTCCTCGACCTCGGCCTGCCGGACATGGACGGGCTGGACGTGGCGCGGGAGATCCGCGGCTCGGGCCTGACCGTGCCCGTCCTGGTGCTCACCGCGCGGGCCGACGAGGTCGACCTCGTCGTGGGCCTCGACGCGGGCGCCGACGACTACGTGACGAAGCCCTTCCGGCTCGCCGAGCTGCTGGCCCGCGTGCGGGCGCTGCTGCGGCGCACGCACGGCGACACCGGCGAGGACGAGGAGCTGCGCGCGCAGGACGTCCGGGTCGACGTCTCCGCGCACCGCGCGTTCCAGGGCGACCGCGAGCTGCACCTGACCACCAAGGAGTTCGACCTCCTCAAGGTGCTCGTCGCGAACGCCGGCTCGGTCGTCGTCCGCGACACCCTGATGCGCGACGTGTGGGGCTCCGACCCGGTCGGGTCGACCAAGACGCTCGACATGCACGTGTCGTGGCTGCGACGCAAGCTCGGCGACGACGCGAACGCCCCGCGCTACGTGTCGACGGTGCGAGGGCTCGGCTTCCGCTTCGAGCTCGGCGCGAGCTGACGGCGCCGGCGGACAGGAACAGGCGAAGTGCGTCGCCGCGTCCTGCTGGCGACCATCTCCGCGGTCGCCGTCGCCGTGCTGCTGCTCGGCGTGCCGCTGGGCATCTTCGGTGCCCGGTACGTGCTGGCGATCGAGGAGCAGCGGGTCACCGACCGGGTCGACACGCTGTCCCGTAGCGTCGACAGCGCGCTCGAGCGGGGGGACGACGTCACCCAGGCCACGGTCGACCGGGCCAGCGAGGGGCGCGAGGGAGACCTGCCCGCGTACGTGGAGGTCACGCTGCCCGACGGCACGCTCCTCACCGCGGGCGAGCCCGTGTCGGGGCCGGACATCGCGAAGGCCACCTTCACCGACAGCCGCGCCAACGTCACGATGACCGTCTCCGCCGTGGGGGCCTACGTGAAGTCGGCCCAGACGGTCGTGCTCGTGGTGCTCGCCGGCATCGTCGCGATCGCGGCGGGCATCGCCGTCGCGGTGTGGCAGGCCAACCGGCTGTCCGCGCCACTGGTGTACCTCGCGGCGTCGGCCGAACAGCTCGGTTCCGGGCAGGTGCGTCCCCGGCTCGAGCCGTCGGGGGTCGAGGAGATCGACCTCGTCGCGGCGGAGCTGGTGCGCAGCGCCGACCGGCTCGCCGGGCGGCTCGCCGCCGAGCGCCAGTTCACCCAGGACGCCTCGCACCAGCTGCGCACCCCCCTGACGGCCCTGACGATGCGGCTGGAGGAGATCACGCTCGCCTCGAAGGACCCGGAGGTCGTCGAGGAGGCGCGGATCTCCCTCGAGCAGGTGGAGCGGCTCGTCGCGGTCGTCGACGACCTCCTGGCGGCCTCCCGGCGCGCGCAGGGCGGCACCACGGAGGCGGTCGGCCTGGCCGACGTCGTGCACCAGCAGGAGGAGGAGTGGGGCCCCACGTTCGAGCGGGCCGGCCGCCCGCTCGTCGTCGACGTTCCCGCCACCCACCAGGTGCTCGCCACCCCCGGCGCGCTCGCGCAGATCATCGCGACGCTGCTGGAGAACTCGCTCAAGTACGGCGACGGGACGACGACCGTGCGCTCGCGCCCGTCCGGCGCGACCGGCGCCGTCGCGCTGGAGGTCGCCGACGAGGGTCCGGGCGTGCCCGACGAGATCGCGCCGCGCATCTTCGAACGGGGTATGACGACGGGCGACAGCACCGGGCTCGGGCTCGCGCTCGCGCGCGACCTCGCCGCCGCCGACGGCGGGCGGCTGGAGCTCGCGCAGCGCCGCCCGCCGGTGTTCGCGCTCTTCCTCGCGGGCGTGCCGCGCGCGCTGGACCCAAGGATCGTGCTGCCGCCCGGCACCACGATCTCCTCGCGCGGACGCCGGCGCGGGTGGCTGCACCACCACGGCGACTGACGGTCCAGCGCCGAACAGGCGCTTGCTGCCGGGATACGACCCGGTACGCGCCGATACCGCGAGCGACCGCCTGCTCGGCGCGTGCCCGACGGTCGCGGACGGGCCGGTATCCTCGATCCCCGTGACCGGACCCACGGACCTGCCCCTGCCCGAGACCGCCCACGCCCCCCGCACTGTCACGCCGCGCGGACCTCTCACCGTCGCCGTCGTCGGCGGCGGACAGCTCGCCCGCATGATGGCGCCGGCCGCGGGAGAGCTCGGGGTCGGCCTGCGGGTGCTCGTGGAGGACCCGGCGTCGTCGGCGGCGCAGGTTGTCACCGACGCCCCGGTCGGCGCGGCGTCCGGCGAGGGCGCGATCCGTGACCTCATCGCCCCGTCCGACGGCCGCCCCGCGGCGACCGTGCTGACCTTCGAGCACGAGCACGTGCCGAACGCGCTGCTGACGGACCTGATCGCCCACGGCACCCCGGTGCGGCCCGGCCCGCACGCCCTGGTGCAGGCGCAGGACAAGATCGCCATGCGTCGCCGGCTCACCGAGCTCGGCGTGCCGTGCCCGCGCTGGGCCCCGCTCCCCACCGACCCCGCCGCGGGTCGCGCCGCCCTGGCCGACTTCCTCGCGGCGTCGACCGGCGGCGAGGCCGTGGTCAAGACGTCGCGCGGGGGCTACGACGGCAAGGGGGTGCGGGTCGTGTCCGGGCCGGACGACGTCGCGGACTGGTTCGACGCCGTCGCGGCGGGCGGCCCGGCCCTGCTGGTCGAGGAGAAGGTGCCGTTCACGCGCGAGCTCGCCGCGCTGGTGGCGCGCCGTCCCTCGGGCGAGGTCCGCACCTGGCCGGTCGTCGAGTCGATCCAGCGCGACGGGGTGTGCGCCGAGGTGATCGCGCCCGCCCCCGACCTCGATCCCGCGACCGACGCTCGGGCGCGCGAGATCGCCGTCGCGGTGGCCGAGGGCCTCGACGTCACCGGCGTGCTCGCCGTCGAGCTCTTCGAGACGCGCGGCGCCGACGGCTCGCCCCAGGTCTGGGTGAACGAGCTCGCGATGCGCCCGCACAACTCCGGCCACTGGACCATCGACGGCGCCGTCACCAGCCAGTTCGAGCAGCACCTGCGCGCGGTCCTCGACCTGCCGCTCGGCGACACCGCCGCCCGCGCCCCGTGGACGGTGATGGCCAACGTGCTCGGCTCGCACCTGGAGGCGCTCACGGACGCGTTGCCCGAGCTGATGGCCCGCTTCCCCGAGGCCAGGGTCAACCTGTACGGCAAGGGCATCCGCCCGGGCCGCAAGCTGGGCCACGTCAACGTCAGCGGGGACGACCTCGCCGAGGTCCGTCGACGGGCCGTCGAGGCCGCCGCGCTGCTGCGCGGGGACGAGGTTTCGACAAGCTCAACCATCGAGGAGCACGCATGAGCGACCAGCAGCCCGTCGTCGGCATCGTCATGGGGTCGGACTCCGACTGGCCCGTGATGGAGGGCGCCGCGGACGCGCTCGCCGAGCTCGGTGTCGCGGTGGAGGTCGACGTCGTGTCGGCGCACCGGATGCCGACCGAGATGATCGAGTACGGCCGCACGGCGTCCGACCTGGGCCTACGGGTGATCGTGGCCGGAGCCGGCGGGGCCGCCCACCTGCCGGGCATGCTCGCGTCCGTGACCCCGCTGCCGGTGATCGGCGTGCCCGTGCCGCTGCGGCACCTCGACGGCATGGACTCGCTGCTGTCGATCGTGCAGATGCCCGCCGGGGTGCCGGTGGCGACGGTCTCCGTCGGCGGTGCCCGCAACGCCGGCCTGCTGGCGGCGCGCATCCTCGGCGCCGGAACCGACGCCGAGGCGCTCGCCCTGCGCGAGCGCATGGTCGCGTTCCAGGCCGAGCTGGGCGACGTCGCCCGCGCCAAGGGGGAGAAGCTGCGCGCGAGCCGCGCACGCCGCACCGGCTTCTGACGCTCCGGCTCAGCCCTCGTGCTTTCTGGTCGTGCTGAGCCTGCACTCCGCTCCGGGCGCGTGCCTCGTCCCTCGGCCCCCACCCTCCGCTGCGCTCCGGCTCAGCCCTCCACGCGTTCGCCCACCGTGTGCACGACGACGACCTCCGGGTCCCACGGGACGAGCTCGTCGACGGCGGCCTGCAGCTCGGCGACGTCCGGGACGTCGCCGGGGCCGCGCACCTCGACGACGAGGTCCGTGCCCTGCCAGGTCACGTCCTCGACCTCGGCGCCGGGGGTGTCGGCGAGCCACTCTTCCGCGGCGGCGCGCGTCTGCCCGGCCCACAGCTCGGCGAGCGCGGCCTGCACGGTGTTGGCGACCATCGGCACGGCGACGACGAGCACGGCGACGGCACCGACGACGACGGCCCGGCGCGGCCTCGCGCGCCCGCCGGCGGCCCGCCTGGCGTGGGCCGCGTCGCCCGCGTAGCCGGCGCCGGTGAACACCACGGTCGACGCGATGACCAGCGCCACGACGTTCGAGCAGAACAGCAGCAGGGCACCCGCGGCGAGCGCGGGCTGACCCGCGCCCAGGCACACGCCGACGACGCCGAGCGGCGGCACCAGGGAGATGGCGATCGCGATGCCGGGCAGCACGTCGCCCAGGTCGCGGCGGGCCAGCGCGATGGCACCGGCGAACCCGGTCGCGAACGCCGCCACGAGGTCGCCGACGCCGGGGGAGGTGCGGCCGGTGACCTGCGAGTTGGCCACGACGTCCGTCGTCGTGGGCAGTGCCAGCGCCACCAGCCAGCCCAGCAGCACGACGATCGCCATCCCGCCCAGCACGTGCAGCGCCGACCGCCCGACGAGCCCGGCCCGCCCCGTGACGACCCCGAGGCCGACCCCGAGGATGGGCGTGGACAGCGGCGCGATGATCATGGCGCCGATGACGGTGGCGGTGGAGTCGGTGACGACGCCGCAGATCGCGATCACGCCCGAGAGCACCAGCATCGCCCAGAACGCGGAGCGCTTGGCGCGCACCTCCCCGGACGACAGGTCCAGGCGGTCGGACAGCTCCGCGAGCGGCCGCCGCTGGGCGGCCGGGACGAGCACGTCGAGGAAGCGGCCGCGACGGGGCGCGACGAGCGCGGGGTCGGCGACTGAGGGGTCGGCTGAGGGGTCGGCGGGCATGAGGCCTCCGGGCGGGTCCGTACCCGGCTGGCGGCCGGGCAGCCCGGGCACGGTGCACCGCGGCGAGGAAAGTATGCCGCGCGAGCCGTGCGTCGGGCCTGTCGAAACCGGGCGTGTGATCTCGACAGGCTCGACCGGCGAGGTGGGATCAGCCGGGCAGGCCGCCCACGGTGCTGCCCGCCTCGAGGTTGCCGTCGCGGACGTCGGTCCAGAACTGGCCGACCGTCTCCTCGTCGAGCAGCACCGTCGAGCCGACGCCCGTGCCGGGGTCGTAGCCGGGGTCGGCGATCGGCGGGGTGCCGGTGACCCCCTCGGACCCGGTCGCGCCCTTGAACGCGAGCGCGAGCTGACCGAGGTTGACGATGCCGGTGTCCTCGTCCACGGTGAGCGCGTCCGTGCCCGCGTTGACGAGCTGGACCTGGTTGATCGGATTGAGCAGCACGCTGGGCTTGACCACCTTGTCGGCGACGGCCGCGATGACCTGCTGCTGCCGCTCGGCACGCCCGATGTCGCCCTTGGGGTCGGAGTAGCGCATGCGCGAGAACGCGAGCGCGGTCTCGCCGTCGGCCTGGTGGCAGCCGGCTTCCCACACGAGGCCGCTCTTGGGGTCGTCGACGTCCTCGGGGTAGCACAGCTCAACGCCGCCGACGGCGTCGACGATCTCCTCGACGCTGCCGAAGCCGACCTCGGCGTAGTGGTCCACGGTGAGCCCGGTCAGCCCCTCGACCGTCTCGACGAGCAGTGGCGCGCCGCCGAACGAGTAGGCAGCATTGATCTTGTTCGGGTCGTGGCCGGGGATCTCGGCGTAGGTGTCGCGGGGGATCGAGATGAGCGACGTCGGGCCGCTGCTCGGCTTGTGCAGCACCATGATCGTGTCGGTGCGGGCGCCGGACGTGCCGTCGTCGGCCACCGTCCCGGAGCCGCGCTCGTCCGACCCGGCGAGCAGGTAGGTGGTGCCGGGCGTGTTCTGGGCGTCCGAGAGGGCGTCCACGTGCTGGATCTTGCCGTTGGCCCACAGCACCAGCCCGATCGGCCAGGCCAGCAGGAGTACCAGCAGGAGCACCAGGACGAGGCCGACGACCCGGCCCTTGCGCACCCGGAAGCCACCGCCGCCGGCGGTCGCGGTCGCGGCGTCCCCGGGGCGCGCGGGGGGCGCAGCCCGGCCTCCCTGCTGCGGGGGGCGCGCCTGCGCCGGCGCGACGCGGGTGCCGGAGGGCTGCTGCGAGGCCGCGCGGGAGCCGCGCGGCGGGTACGAGCGCGGCGCGCGCTCCTGGGCGGAACCGCGCCGGTCCGGCGGCGTCGTCGGGATCTCCCGGGAGGACTGCCGGCGCACGCGCGGCTCGAGGGGGGCGGCGTCGTCGCGCCGGCCCACGCGGCCGCCCGTGGGCGGCGTCGGCTGCCGGGTCGTCCCGCCGACGGGGATCGCGTCGCCCGCCAGGTCGGGCCGGCCGGAGCGACCGCCCGAGGGCGTGAAGCTCGGCGGGATCCGCTGCTCGTCGTTGCTCATGATCTCGTCCCCGTGCTCACCGGCGGCTCACCCGCACACCGACGTCACGTCGGCACCGGTGAACGCCTCTTCGCCGGCGTCGCGGGTGCGCGACGGCTCCGGGTCCTCGGTGGTCCCCTCGGCGGCGGTGTCGTCGTCGGACACCGGCGTCGCGTCGGCCGAGGAATCCTCGCCCTCCGCCGCCGTGGAGCCCTTCTTCTTGGACTTCTTCGTCTCCGTCTGGATGGCGTCGCTGAGGGGACGGTCGTGCTTGAGGTTGTCCCAGACCGTCGTGGCCTCGTCGGTGAAGAGCACGTTCGCCGAGTTGTTCGGGTCGTACGTGTACGGCGCGGTCATGAACGCGATCGTCCCAGGGCGCACGTTGCGCGCGCTGTACGCCAGCCCGGCGAGTCCCTGGACGGACGCGAAGTTGCTGCTCATCGTCATCGAGCTGGTGACGGCGTTCAGGAACTTCAGCGACTTGGTCGGATCGGCGAGCGTGCCGGCGCTCAGCACCTCGCGGGCGAGGGCGGCGAGCAGCTCCTGCTGGCGGCCGATGCGGCCCAGGTCGGAGCCGTCGCCGAGGCCCTTCACGCCGGAGCGGGCGCGGGCGTACTTCAGCGCGGTCTCGCCGTCCAGCTCCTGCACGCCGGCCGACAGCACGAGGTTGTCCGCCTTGGGGGCGTCGATGTCCTCGGGGATGCACAGCTCGACGCCGCCGATGGCGTTGATCATCCTCTCGAAGCCGGCGAAGTCGACGACGACGAAGCCGTTCATGCGCACGTCGGAGATTTCCTCGATCGTCTCGATGACGCACAGCGCGCCTGACTCGACGTCACCGCCCGTGAGGACGCCCTGCGCGAACGCCGCGTTGAACTTGGTCCCGTACAGCGGTGTGGTCTCGCTGCCGTCCGACGTCGGGCACGACGGGACGTCCACCGTGGTGTCGCGCGGGATCGACAACATCTCGACCCGGGTCCGGTCGGACGAGATGTGCATGATCATGGTCGTGTCCGACCGGGCGCCGTCGGTGCCGTCGTCCACGACGTCAGAGTTCTCGCCGCCGCGGCTGTCGGATCCCAGGAGCACGATGTTCAGCGGCTTCTCGGCGTTCGGATCCTCGGGGACGACCTCCTCGGGCCGGTCGTCGCCTAGCAACTTGTCGGCGTCGACCGACCTGATGTTGCCCGTGAAGGTGACCGCGGCGGTCGCGCCGCCGACGGCGACGAACGCCAGGACGGCCGTCAGCCCCAGGCCGAGCATGCGTGCGACGGAGTGGCTGCGCAGCGCACGGGCGTGCGCCGGTCCCTTGACCGACTCAGGGCTGGACGCCACATGGCGGGCGGGGTTGCGAGTCACGGGAAGCGAGCATAAAGGGTCCGTGTTGCACGCCGGAGGTGCCCTCGGACCGGGACGGTGGAGGAAATGTGTGGGTGCCGGCTCATCGGCGCACCGCCGGCCGTGTCACTGTCCGGTGGCGGCGTACTTGGCCTCGACCGCGGCCTTGTGGGGGCGCCACCAGTCCTCGTTCGCGCGGTACCAGTCCACGGTGGCGGCCAGGCCGGCGGCGAAGTCGGTGTACCGGGGGGTCCAGCCGAGCTCGTCGCGCAGCTTCGAGGCGTCGATGGCGTACCGCAGGTCGTGCCCGGGCCGGTCGGCGACGTGGTCGAAGTCGTCCGCCTCGCGCCCGAAGACGCCCAGCAGGGTGCGCACGACGTCGAGGTTGGACGTCTCGCCGTCGGCCCCGATCAGGTACGTCTCGCCGATGGTGCCGCGGTCGATGATGGCCCACACCGCGGTGTTGTGGTCCTCCACGTGGATCCAGTCGCGCACGTTCAGACCCGCCCCGTACAGCCGCGGGCGCACGCCGTCGATCAGGTTCGTGATCTGGCGGGGGATGAACTTCTCGATGTGCTGGTAGGGCCCGTAGTTGTTGGAGCAGTTCGAGATCGTGGCCCGCAGCCCGAACGACCGCACCCAGGCGCGCACCAGCAGGTCAGAGCCAGCCTTGGTGGACGAGTACGGGGAGGACGGGTTGTACGGGGTGGTGGGGGTGAACTTCTCGTCGCCCTCGAGCGGCAGGTCGCCGTAGACCTCGTCCGTGCTGATGTGGTGGAACCGCACGTCGTGGCGGCGGGCGGCCTCCAGCAGCGTGTATGTCCCGACCAGGTTGGTCTGCACGAACGGCGAGGGGTCGCCCAGCGAGTTGTCGTTGTGCGACTCCGCGGCGAAGTGCACGACCACGTCCGCGTCCGCGACCAGCCGGTCCACCAGGTCGGCGTCGGCGATCGAGCCCTCGACGAGCTCGACCTGGTCCGCGACCGGGGCCAGCGACGAGCGGTCTCCCGCGTACGTGAGGGCGTCCAGCACGGTGACCCGCGCGTCGGGACGGGTGCGGACGGTCTGGTGGACGAAGTTGGCGCCGATGAAGCCGGCACCCCCGGTGACGAGAACGCGCATGCGCCGAACCCTACCGGCCCCCGACCTGAGGCACTCCGGGTGCCCTGGCACACTGAGGTCGTGACGGACACCACGCCGCACGTGCGGCAACGGCCCGTGCCGACCCCCACCGCGAGCGCCCCTGACAGGAGCCTGCGCGGCTACCGGCGCGCCCTTGTCGTGCTCACGCTCGCGGTCGCGGCCTGGGGCGCGGTCTGGGCCGTCGTCACGCCGCCGTTCCAGGCCCCCGACGAGCAGAACCACCTCAACAGCGTGCTGCGGCTCGCGTACGGAGGCGGGTGGCCGGCGCCCGGGGACGCCTACTTCTCTCCGGCCGTCGTCGACGCCGTGGACGAGGCCGCCTACCACTCCGACCCGCCCGGACGCTGGGTGCACCGCTCGGACGCGCGGCAGTTCGTGGACGCCGACCCGGTGCCGCGCGACGAGCGCACGCGCGTCGAAACCACCACCGCCCTCGGGGAAGCGTCGTCGGGCAACGACGTCGACCAGATGACGCAGCACCCGCCGCTGTACTACGCCCTCGGTGCCGGGTTGCTGCAGGCCACGAGCCTGACCGACGCCCGCTGGGACCAGGCCATGCTCGCCCTGCGCCTGCTCGACGTGCTGCTGCTCGCGCTCGTGGTCCCGCTCGCCGCCGAGACCGCGCGCCGCGTCACCGGCTCGCCCTCGGCCGGGCTCGTGGCCGCCGCGTTCCCGCTGCTCCTGCCCCAGCTCGGGCACATCATGGGCGCGGTGAACAACGACGCGCTCGTGCTGCTCGCGTGCGCCGTGGTCACGTACCTGGCGTCGCGCGTCGTCACCGGCGACCTGCGGTGGCGCGTGGCGGTGGCGATCGGGCTGGCGGTCGGCCTGGGGCTGCTCACCAAGGTCATGGTGGCGTTCGCCCTGCCCACCGTGGGCGTCGCCTACCTGCTGGCCCGCGGCCGCCCGTGGCCGGCGCGGCTGGGGCGCGTCGGCGTGGCCGTCGGCGTGGCGGGGGTCGTCGGCGGGTGGTGGTGGGTGCGCAACGTGCTCACGCTCGGGGCGGTCCAGCCCGTCGGCCTGCCGCGCGACCCGGCGACGGTCGCGCAGGTGCCCGACGCCGAGGTCCCGTCGCTCATCGTGGAGAAGCTGGCGCAGGCGTTCTTCGGCAACCTCTCCTGGCTCGAGGTACGGATCCCCGGGGCGTGGGTGGTGGCCGGGTCCGTCGTGCTGATCGCCGCCGGCCTGGTCGCCCTCGTGCTGCCGGGCGCCCGGCGCGCCGCCGCGGCGCTGCTCCTGCTGCCCGGCGGGCTCGCGCTCGGCGTCGCGTACAACGCCTGGGACGCGCACGCGGTGACCGGCGGGCTCGTGGCGGTCCAGGGCCGGTACGTCTTCGGCGGCGTCCCGGCGCTCGCCGCCGTCGTCGCCGTGGCGGTGTGGCAGCTCGTGCGCCGGTCGGAGCGGCGGCTGGCGCTGGCCGTGCCCGTGTTCGCGACGCTCGCGCTGACCGCCGCGGTCTGGGGCATCGCCTGGGCGTTCGAGGCCTTCTACCGCGGGCCGGGGGAGTCGGTCGGCGACGCCGTCGACCGCTGGCTCGCGTGGAGCCCGCTCGAGGCGGTGCCCCTGCTCGTCCTGCTCGTGCTCGCCGGCGTGGCGTTCGTCGCGGCGCTGGTCGCCACCGTCGCCTGGCCGAATAGACTCGCCGCGCCCCGTCCGGGGCCCGGCTCCGTGAAGGATGATCGATGAAGCTCTTCGTCCAGATCCCGTGCCTCGACGAGGCCGGGACGCTGCCGCTCGTGCTCGCGACCATCCCGCGCGAGGTCCCGGGGTTCGACAGCGTCGAGGTCCTCGTGATCGACGACGGCTCCACCGACGGCACCGCCGAGGTGGCGCGGCGGCTCGGGGTGCGGCACGTCGTGCGGCACACCCGCACGATGGGCCTCGCGCGCTCGTTCCGCGACGGTGTGGACTACGCGCTGGCGCACGGCGCCGACGTCGTCGTCAACACCGACGGCGACAACCAGTACCCGTCCGAGCGCATCGGTGACCTCGCGGCGCCGATCCTCGCCGGCGAGGCCGACATCGTCATCGCGGACCGGCAGACGGCGACCATCGCGCACTTCTCGCCCTTCAAGAAGCGCATGCAGCGGGTCGGCAGCCGCGTCGTGAGCGCCGCCGCGGGCACGTCGCTGCCCGACGCCGCCAGCGGCTTCCGGGCCTACTCGCGGGGGGCGCTGCTGCGGCTCAACGTCGTCACGCAGTTCAGCTACACGATGGAGACGATCATCCAGGCGGGCAACAAGCGCCTGCGGATCACCAGCCTGCCGATCACCACCAACCCCAAGACGCGCGAGTCGCGCCTGTTCCGCAACATCTGGCAGCACATGGGCCGCTCGGGCCGGGCGATCGTGCGCTCGTCGATCATGTTCCGCCCGCACCTGGTGTTCCTCACCCTCGCGGCGGTCTTCTTCGTGGCGGCCGCGATCCCCGCCGTGCGGTTCCTGGTCTTCTGGGCGTCCGGCGACCCGGGCGGGCACGTGCAGTCGCTCGTCTTCGCGGCGGCGATGCTCGTCGGGTCGCTGCTGTGCCTCGCGCTCCTCGTCATCGCCGACCTGCTGCGCACGAACCGCACGCTCGTCGAGGAGACGCTGGAGCGCGTCAAGACGATGCAGTACGGGGTCGTGCCCGGCGGGTCCGGTGCGGCCGGCGACCAGGCCTCCGGGCCCGTCGCCGACGGCTGCCGCCAGGGCGAGGACGCGACGGCGTGATCGTCGCGTTCGGCACGTACGACGCCGGCCGGCACCCGCGGGTCGGCACCCTCGTCGACGGGCTGCGCGCGCACGGGTACGCGGTGACCGAGCTCGACCGCCCGCTGGGGCTCAGCACCGCCGAGCGGGTGCGCATGCTGCGCGAGCCGTGGCGGCTCGGGGTGCTGGTCGTGCGGCTGCTGCGCTGCTGGTTGCTGCTCGTCGGCGACGCCGCCGCGCACCGGCTCCGGCACGGCGCGCCCGACGCCGTGCTCGTCGGCTACCTCGGCCACTTCGACGTCGTCCTCGCGCGCCTGCTGTTCCCACGCACGCCCGTGCTGCTCGACCACCTCGTCTTCGCCGGGGACACGGCCGCCGACCGCGGTGCCCGCGGCCTGCGGGTGCGGCTGCTGCGAGGCCTCGACCGCGTCGCGACCGCCTGCGCCGACGTCGTGCTGGTCGACACGGACGAGCACGCCGCGATGCTGGCCGAGATCGCCGGGTCGCGGGCGTCACGGGCGCTCGTCGTGCCGGTGGGGGCGCCGCAGGCGTGGCTCGACGCGGGTGGGCCGCCGGGTGGGTCGCCGGGTGGGACGCCGAGCGGCCCGCCGCGGGTCGACGACGGCGCGCGTCCGCTGCGCCTGGTGTTCTTCGGCCTGTACACGCCGCTGCAGGGCGCCGACGTGCTGGCCGAGGCGCTCGCCGACGCGCTGGGGCGGGCGGACGGCTCGGCGGAGCGCCGGCCGATCGAGGTGACGATGGTCGGTTCCGGCCAGGACCTGCCCGCGGCGCGGGCCCGGCTCGCCGGCGTCCCGGGCGTGACGTGGCACGGCTGGATCGACCCCGCCGCGCTGCCGGCCCTCGTCGCCGCGCACGACGTGTGCCTCGGGATCTTCTCCGCCACCCCCAAGGGCCTGAGGGTCGTGCCGAACAAGGTCTTCCAGGGGCTCGCGGCGGGCTGTGTCGTCGTCACCTCCGACACGGCGCCGCAGCGCCGCCTCCTCGGCGGTCACGTGGAGCTCGTGCCGCCCGCCGACCCCCGCGCGCTGGCCGACCGCCTGCTCGACCTCACCGCCCCCGGAGCGCTGGCCGCGGCGCGCGACCGGGCGGCGGGGGGCCGCGATCTGGTGCGGCCGGACGTCGTCGTCGTCCCCCTGGTCGACGCCCTGCGAGCGCGGGGCATCGTCCCGTGACCACCGGCGACGCCGGCACCGACGGTCGCACGGAGGGGGCTCGCGCAGACGGTGTCGACGGGGCCGCCGCCCCGCGCCGCGACGACGGCCAGCGCCACGACACAGGGCACTCCGGCGCGCTGGGTCGCCTGGTCGCGGTGCTGCGCTCGCCGTGGGTGCGGTGGGGATTCCTGGTGCTCGCGATCGGGCTCGCGGTCTACGCGGTCGTGGCCGCCCGCGACGAGCTCGCGCAGGTGGCCGCCCAGCTCTCCGCGGGGCGCCTGGCCCTCGCCCTCGTGCTCGCCGTCGTGTTCGTGGGCTGCACGTTCGGCGCGTGGCGCGCCGTCCTCGCGGACCTCGGATCACCCGTGCCGCGCCGGGTGGCCCTGAGCATCTTCGGGCTGAGCCAGCTCGGCAAGTACGTGCCCGGCGGCGTGTGGAACGTCGTGGCCGCGGCGGAGATCGGCGCCGACCACGGCATCCCGCGACGGCGCTCGGTGACGACGACGGCGGTCGCGACGCTCGTCGGGGTCGTGTCGGGGGCGGTGGTCGGGCTCGTCGCGCTGCCGTTCGTCGCGACCGAGGAGCTCGGACCGGCGGCGCGGTGGCTCTGGATCCTGCCGGCCGTCGTGGTCGTGCTGCTGCCGCCCGTGCTCAACCGGCTCGTCGCCTGGGCGCTGCGGCTCGCGCGCCGGGAGCCGTTGGAGCACCCGCTGTCCTGGCGGGGGCTCGGAGCCGCCTCCGCGTGGTCCGTCGCGGGATGGTTGTGCGCCGGGGCGCAGGTGTGGGTGCTCGCGGTGGGCCTGGGGATGCCGGCGGACGCGCGCGGCGCGGCGCTCGCCGTCGGCGGCTACGCGCTGGCGTGGGTGGTCGGGTTCCTCGTGATCGTGATGCCGGCCGGTGCCGGCGCGCGGGAGCTCGTGCTGCTCGCCGTCCTGGCCGGGGCGTTGCCCCACGCTGCCGTGCTGCTCGTCGTGCTGGTCAGCCGCGTCCTCGTGACGATCGCCGACCTGCTGCTCGCGGCACTGGGGGCTTGGGCCCGCCGGACGTCGTAGCGCCTCGGTTCGCCGATGACCCGAGGCAGAGCTGCCGCCCGCCCCGCCCGCGCATCAGAACGGTGGCGGCCCGGGGTCGCCCGGCTGAGACGATGTCGATCCGCGGTCCGACGGGCGGTCGCCACGGAGGGTATCTCCGACGTCCGCGCCGTCGTCCCGCGCCCAGCGGGCGACGTCGTCGAGCTCCGGGCCGGTGAGGTCGACGGGCTCGGCGACGGGGTCGTGGTGGACCCGGCCGGTGGGGGAGGTCCAGGTCAGGGTGCCGTCGGGCTGGGCGGTCACGTCCCAGCCGGTCTGGTGCTTGGCCACGTGATGACGGCGGCACAGATGAGCCAGGTTCGTCGCCGTCGTGCGGCCGCCGTCGGCCCAGGCGGTGGTGTGGTCCACGTCGCAGCGGGCCACGGGGCGGGTGCAGCCGGGGAACCGGCATCGCCCGTCGCGCGCCTCCAAGAAGGCGCGCAGCGCGGCCGGGACGGAGTACGTGCCCGGGTCCGTGGACAGCACCTGCCCGGTGTCCGGATCGACCAGCAGCCGCCGTAGCGACGGCGCGTTCGCGGTCAGCAGGGTCGCCGTGACCGGGTCGATCGGGCCGTGCCCGGCGAGCTCCGCCGGATGGTCGCTGTGATCGAGCAGGCTCAGCACCGGGACGGTGACCTGCACCCGCGGAGTGATCCGGCGGGCGAGCTGCGCCAGGTCCGGCACACGGCCGCCGGCCAAGCGCCCCGCCGACGAGCCCTCACCCCCGGCCGATGCGACGACACCGCCCGTGCCGGGCGTACCACGACCACCGGGCGCCCTCCTGCCGGGCTCGCTCCTGCCGGGCTCGTTGCCGGGCAGGCCGGGGCCAGGTTCGCGCGCGTTGGGCGGGTGGACACGGTCGGCGGGCGGGGCGTCGGTCGGTGGCGGGTCGGCTGGTTGGGCCTCGGACGGTGATGGGTCGGGCTGATCGTCCCGACCGGCGAGCAGAAGCGCGCTGAGCGTGTCCGCTCGCAGCTGGGTCAAGGTCCTCGGGTCCCCGGTGTCGCGCGCGGTGCGGGCGGTCTTGGTCAACCGGTCGTAGGCGGCGTGCGCCTGCGCGGCGGGCAGGTAGGCGGTCAGCCACGCCATGCCGTCCGCGGCGGGGTCCACGTGCACCGCACGCTTGTCGGCCGCCCGCTCGTGCCGCACGACCAGCGGCACCGGGTGGGCGCGGTCCCGCGCCCGCCGCGCGCACGTGCGGAACTGCGCCAACGTCGTCGTGGGGGCCGCGGGCAGCGCCGCGGTCTGCACCGCCGCGCGCACCGCCGCCGGGTCTACACCATCCACGAGGTCCGGGTGGTCTGAAGCGTCGGGGTCGGGGAGCTCGTCCAGCACGTCGCCCAGCACGATCGCGTGCGCCAGGGAGAACCGGCCCGCGCACAACCCGACCAGCGTCGCCGCCCCCGAGCGGGCCAGGACGCGCGCGGTGTCGACGAGATGTCCCGCCCGTGGCTCGCCCACCCGCAACGCCGTCGCCAGGTCCGCGGTGAATGCTCGCTCGGCCAGCTCGCGGCGGCGCACGGTAGACGCCCGCCCGACCTGCAGGTCCGCCTCGTCCAGCAGCCGGTCCTCGCACTCGGCCGCCGCCCGGCGCGCCCGTTCGATCGCGAGCAGCTTGCGCCCCTCCAGCGCGTCGATCAACGCCTGCAACCGGACCACGTCGCCGATCGCCGCCGCGACGTAGTGCACCGACGCGCCCACCGGCGCCGCTACCCGGTCCTCGATCTGCGCCTCCGACACCGGGGACAGCATCCCGGGCTCGAGCGCCAGCGGCGCACCGAGCTGCGCGCCAGACACCCCGTCGTCCGCCGATCCGGCCGTCGATACGGGCTTCGGAACAGACTCGCGCGCGCCAGCGAAGTCTCTCTGACCCCACCGATGCGCGCCGTCGAACATGTGTGCGATTTTACCGTTTGACGTGCCTGAACACCAGAGGTCAGGGCAGATGTGGACGATGATGCCGCTCCGGTCGGCGATCGGAACAGGATGCAGGGACCTGGCCTGTCCCGGCGGCCGGGCACGCCGTCCTCGGTGACCGGCCCGTCCGACAGATGCCGTCATGACCGTGGCGATGACGAGTGGCCGCTGGTACCCGAGCAGGTCGTGGCGGCCGGGAGCCCGGCCGCCGTCGTCCGTCGGACCTGAGCGCCGCTCAGGCCAGCGTGCGCAGGTACGCCTCGACGGCGTCGTAGGTGGGCAGCAGGCCCTGCTGCTCGGCCTCGGCCAGCGACGGCGCGGCGGTGTCCTTGTCGGACAGCAGCGGGGTCAGGGGCGACCCGTCGCGGGCGGTGGTGGGCCAGTCGATGCCGACGGTGGGGTCGAGGGGGTGGATGCCGTGCTCGCCGCCGGGGTTGTAACCGGTGGAGCACAGGTACAGGACGGTGGAGTCGTCCTCCAGGGACATGAACGCGTGCCCGAGGCCCTCGCCGAGGTAGATGGCGCGGCGGTCGACGTCGTCGAGCAGGACGGAGTCCCACGTGCCGAACGTGGGGGAGCCGACGCGGATGTCGACGACGACGTCCAGGACCGCGCCCTTGGCGCAGGTGACGTACTTGGCCTGGCCGGGCGGGACGTCGGCGAAGTGGATGCCGCGCAGCACGCCGGCGGCGGAGACGGAGCAGTTCGCCTGCTGCAGGTCGAGCGGGTGGCCGACGGCCTCGGCGAACGCGCCTGCCTTGAACCACTCGAGGAAGACGCCGCGGGGGTCGCCGAACTGCTTCGGGGTGATCTCGTAGGCGCCGGGCACGGCCAGCTCGCGGTACTGCACGCTCGTTCCTCCTGGATGACGACGGATGACGACGGGGCGCGACCGCCCGGGCAGGGCTGCCACGGTGGGCCCTAGGATCCTACGGTGACCACCCCCGGACCCACCTCGGCCCCCGCCCGGACCCCGGCCTCGGCGCCCCCTTCCCGCGTCCACGCCGGCGACCTGCGCTGGCTCGTCGTCGGGGCCGGCGGCATGCTCGCCCACGACCTGCTCGACGTGCTCGCCCAGCGCGGGGCGCGCGTCGTCGCCGCCCGGCGTGCGGACCTCGACGTCACGGACCCGGTGGCCACGGCCGCCGTCGTGCGCGACTTCGACGTGGTGGTGAACTGCGCAGCCTGGACCGCGGTGGACGACGCGGAGTCGCACGAGGCGCAGGCGTTCGCCGTCAACGCCACGGGAGCGGGCCTGCTCGCCCGCGCGGCATCGGCCGCGGGCGCACGGCTCGTGCAGGTGTCGACCGACTACGTCTTCGACGGCGGCGCGACCTCGCCGTACACGGAGGGGGCACCGCTCGGGCCCGTGTCGGCCTACGGGCGGACGAAGGCGGCGGGGGAGTGGGCCGTGCGCGCCGAGGCGCCCGACCACCTGATCGTGCGCACCGCCTGGCTGTACGGGGCGCACGGCGGCTGCTTCCCGAGGACGATGGCGCGCCTGGCCGCCGAGCGCGACGAGCTGACCGTCGTCGACGACCAGGTCGGCCAGCCGACGTGGACGCGCGACCTCGCCGACCTGATCGTGCGGCTGGTCGAGGCGCAGGCGCCGGCCGGCACCTACCACGGCACGTCGTCTGGGCAGACGTCCTGGTTCGGGTTCACCCGCCGCATCGTCGAGGGGCTGGGGGCGAAGGCCCGCGTGGCGCCCACGACGAGCGACGCGTTCGTGCGCCCCGCGCCCCGGCCCGCGTACTCCGTGCTCGGGCACGACGCCCTGCGGGCGGCCGGCGTCGAGGAGATCGGCGACTGGGCCGAGCGCTGGGACGCCGCCGCGGGCGAGGTGCTGGCAGGCTAGCGCCGTCGCCGACGACGGGACCGCCCGCCGATCGGCAGCCCGCCGACCCGAAGGAGCCTCCGTGCCGAGCCTTGCCGCCCCGCCCCCGCTCACCCTGTACGGGAACCTGCGCTGGGACGTCGTCGCGCCCCTGCTGCCGGCGCGCCTCGACCGCGTGCTCGAGGTCGGTTGCGGGCAGGGCGCGGTCGCCGTCCGGCTCGCGCAGCGGGCGGCGTCGTACACCGGGGTGGAGCTCGACGAGGCCTCCGCGACCGTCGCGCGCGACCGTGTCACCGACGCCGGGACGGGCGGCGTCGTGCTGCACGGCTCGCTGGACGCGCTCGAGGACGACGAGCGCTTCGACCTGGTCTGCGCGTTCGAGGTGATCGAGCACATCGAGGACGACGGCGCCGCGCTGGCCGAGTGGGCCGGCCGCCTGGCCCCGGGCGGGACGCTCCTCGTCTCCACGCCGGCCTGGCAGTCCCGCTTCGGGCCGATGGACTCCGCGGTGGGGCACTTCCGCCGCTACGACCCGCCCGTCCTGCGCGACCTGCTGGCCTCCGCCGGGCTCACGGGTGTCGGCCTGCGGCTGTACGGGATGCCGCTCGGCTACGCGCTGGAGGCCGTGCGCAACCGGCTGGCGCGCCGGCGTCCGGGCCTGCGCGAGGAGGGCAGCGTCGCCGAGCGCACGGCGCGCAGCGGGCGGCTCTTCCAGCCGACGACGGCGACCCAGGGCCGCCTCGTGCGCGCGGGCACGTGGCCGTTCCGGCTCGCGCAGCGCGGCTTCCCGCGCACCGGCACGGGGCTCGTGGCATGGGGCACCGCCCCCGCTGGTTGAGCCGGCCCGCCGGTTGAGCCTGTCGAAACCAGGTCTCGACAGGCTCGACCGACGGATGCTCAGCCGTCGAGCAGGCCCAGCAGGTAGGCGCCGTAGCCGGACTTGGTGAGCTTCTCGGCGCGGACGCGGAGCTCGTCGTCGCTGAGGAACCCGCGCCGCCAGGCCACCTCCTCGGGCGAGCCGATCTTCAGGCCCTGCCGGCTCTCGATCGTGCGCACGTAGTCGCTCGCCTCGAGCAGGGAGTCGAACGTGCCGGTGTCGAGCCACGCGGTGCCGCGGGGCAGCACCTCGACCTGCAGGGTGCCGCGCCGCAGGTACTCACGGTTGACGTCGGTGATCTCGTACTCGCCGCGCGCGGACGGCTCGAGGTCCTTCGCGATCTCGACCACGTCGTTGTCGTAGAAGTACAGGCCCGGCACGGCGAACCTCGACCGGGGCTGCGCGGGCTTCTCCTCCAGGGAGAGCGCGCGGCCGGCGTCGTCGAACTCCACCACGCCGTACGCGGTGGGGTCGGCGACGCGGTAGGCGAAGACGGCGCCGCCCGAGATGTCGTGGAACCGCCCCAGCTGCTTCCCCAGGCCGGGGCCGTAGAAGATGTTGTCGCCGAGGACGAGGGCGGCCGGGTCGGACCCGATGAACTCCTCGCCGAGCACGAACGCCTGGGCGAGACCGTTGGGCTGCTCCTGCACCGTGTAGCTGATCGACACCCCGAACTGCGACCCGTCGCCCAGCAGGCGGCGGAACTGCTCGGCGTCGTGCGGGGTGGTGATGACGAGGATGTCCCGGATGCCCGCCAGGATCAGCGTCGACAGCGGGTAGTAGATCATCGGCTTGTCGTACACCGGCACGAGCTGCTTGCTCACGCCCAGGGTGATCGGGTGCAACCGCGTGCCGGACCCGCCGGCCAGGATGATTCCGCGCATGGCAGCCCATTGTGGCGTACTCGCGCCGCTCGTGTGCGCCCTGGACCCGCCGGCCCGCCGTGGCTCAGAGCGAGCCGGCGGTGACCCGCTCGGTCTCGCGCAGCCGGGCCAGCCGGGCCGGGTCCGCGCGCAGCTCGTCGGCGGTGTCGGCGGAGGCCAGCACGACGGACCCGTCCGCGGCCCAGGCCGCCAGGAGGTGGCGCAGCACGGCGCCGGCGGGCCGGTCGCCCGCGACGAGCAGGCGCTCGCCCCCGCCCGCACCAGGTGCGTCGGCGTCGACGCCGAGTAGGTGGGCAAAGGCGACTCCCGCCGCGCCGGGCGCCTCGAGCGCGACGCGCTCCGGGTCGGCGTCGGGCGCCCAGGAGATGACGTCCCCGTAGGTCATGACGGCGGCAGCCGCGTCGAACGCGCCGGGCGGCAGGTCGCCGTCGAAGCGGCGTGCGAGGGCGGGCAGGGCCACCGCGACCAGGTCGGCGCCGCCGCGGTGGGCGTCGGCCCACGCGCGGGGGCGGGTCGTGACGACGACGTCGGGGGTTCCGACGGGCGCGTCGGCGGGGCCGCCGTCCGGCACGACGACCGTCGCTCCGCACCGCCAGGCGGCCAGCGCCCACACCACCGAGCGCCAGTGCACCGGCAGGTCGACGACGACCACCGAGCCGGGTGCGGCGTCCATCTCCTCCACGAGGAGGTTGACGGTCTTGCTGACCCAGTTCACGAGCACAGCGCCCGACAGCTCGACCCGTTCGGACATGTCGCCGTACCAGGTGAGTCGCGGGCGGCCCGGATCGGCGACGAGGACGTCGAGCATGCCGGGCAGGTCACGGGCGGGGATCGCAGTGCTCACGCAGGTCAGCCTAGGGGCGGGTGCCGCGCTCGTGTGAATGGCCGGTGGAGATCGTGCTCACTAGCACATTTCGACTTGACGACTTCGAAAGACACGCGTGTAATTCCAGGTATGCAGTTTCCCCAATAACGGCATGGAGGGGCACGCCATGTGGAACTTGCTTGATGGGGACCGGGGGGTCTTCCCGTCTGAGGTCGATCGTGAGTCGGAGCGTGTGGCACCGGTGCTGCCGCTGTTCGGCGAGGTCGCCGACGACGAAACCCTCCTGGGGTGGCAGGAACGAGCCCTGTGCGCCCAGACCGACCCGGAGGCCTTCTTCCCGGAGAAGGGCGGGTCCACGCGCGAGGCCAAGAAGGTCTGCACCTCCTGCGAGGTGCGGGCCGAGTGCCTCGACTACGCGCTGGCCAACGACGAGCGCTTCGGTATCTGGGGCGGGCTCTCGGAGCGGGAGCGGCGCAAGCTCAAGCGGCGCGCCGTCTGAGCCTCGCCTGAGCCGAGCTGGGCCGGTCCGACACGCACGGGCCGGATATCCCACGCTGCCGCGCGCCGGCGCCGCATCATGGCGAGCAGGATGACTGCTCCGCACACGACCAGCCCCGGCCCGCGCGGCGAGGTCGCGCCCCCGGGTGCGACCGGCTCGACCGTGCCGGGAACGCTGCCGGGAACCGTGCCGGGACACGCGGGTGTCCAGACCGGCACGGTCCCACTCGTCGTGGCCGTGACCAGCGTCGTCGTGACGCGGGGCCGCACCCCGTTCCTCGCGGCGACCCTCGCCGCCGTCGCGGCACAGGACCGTTCTCCGGACGAGGTCGTCGTGGTCGACGTCGGCGCCGCGGAGTCGACCGCCCGGCACGAGGACCTGCGTCTCGGCGGCGCCCGGTTCGTGCCCGCCCCCGGGGTGCGCAGCCTCGGCGAGGCGGTGGACCGCGCCACCGACGCGGTGGGCGTCCCCGAGACCGGGTGGCTGTGGATCCTGCACGACGACTCAGCGCCGGAGCCGGGCACGCTGTCGCGCCTGCTGCGCGCCGTCGAGCACTCCAGCGCCGTCGCGATCGCCGGCTGCAAGCAGCGTCGCTGGCCCCTCGAGCACGACGGCGCCCCGTCGGCCGACGGGCCGGGCGTCCTCGTCGAGGTCGGCCACGCCGTGTCGCCGCTCGGCCGGCGGATGACGGGCATCGACGACTCCGAGATCGACCAGGGGCAGCACGACGGGCGCGAGGACGTGCTCGCCGTCGGGCTCGCGGGCGCGCTCGTGCGGGGCGCGGTGTGGGCCGAGCTGCGCGGCACCGACCCCGAGGTGGGGCCGTTCGGCGACGGCCTCGACCTGTGCCGGCGCGCCCGGCTCGCGGGGCACCGCGTGGTCGTGGTGCCCGGCGCCGTGGTGCGGCACGCCCAGGCGTCGCTCCTCGGGCTGCGGGGACGGCGCGACGCCGAGGCGCCGTCGCGTCCGGACCCGGAGGCGTCGCGATACGCCCGCCGGCGCAGCCAGCTCTACCTGCGGCTCGCGTGGGCCCCGCTGCTCGCGGTGCCCGCGCTGTGGGTGGCGATGCTCGTCTGGGCGCCGTTCGCGGCGATGTACCGCCTCGCGCTCAAGCGCCCCGCGCACGCCCGGGACGAGCTCGTGGCGGCGGCGGTGACGGCGCTGCGGCTCGTGCCGTTGTTCCGCGCGCGGCGCCGCGCGGCGCGTACCCGGCGGCTGCCGCGCCGCGTGCTGGTCCCGCTGCAGGGCACGTGGCGGCAGGTCGCCGCCGAGCGGCGCGACGCCCGCCTCGCGCGGGCCGAGGCGCACCGCAACCGGTGGGCCCCGAGCGAGCTCGAGCGCACCGAGCTGCGCCGCCTCGCCCGCGCCCGGCGCACCGGCCTCGCGATCGTGCTGCTCGCGGTCGTCGCGCTCGACGTCGTGCTGTTCGGGCCGTGGCAGGGCGTGCTCGCGGACGGCGGCCGGGTGGTCGGTGGCGCGCTGCTGCCCGCGCCCGGGACGCTCGGCGACGTCTGGGAGGCCGCCACGTCCGGCTGGGTGCGCGACGGGCTGGGCACCCGCGCCGCCGCCGACCCGCTCCTGGTGCCGCTGACCGCGCTCACGGTGCTCGTCGGCGGCGGGGCGCAGACGGCGGTGAACGCGCTCGTGCTGGCCGCGCTCCCGCTGGCCGCCCTGGCCGGGTGGTTCGCGGCCGGCGCCCTCACCCGCGCGGTGGGGGTGCGGGCGGTCGCCGCGCTCGCGTGGGCCGCCGCGCCGGGCTTCCTGGCGTCCCTGGCGTCCGGCCGTCTCGGGGCGCTCGTCGCCCACCTCGTGCTCCCGTGGGTGCTGCTGGCCGCGGTGCGGGCGGTGGGCGTGCAGGCGCGCGACGTCGTCGAGCTGGCGGAGGTGCGCGGACCCGCGGCCCGTCCGGCCCGCCTGGCACGTCGCCGCGGCTCCCTGGGGGCTGCCGCTGCCGCGGGCCTGCTGCTCGCCCTCGCCGTCTGCGCCGCGCCCGTGCTGCTCGTCGTCGCGGTGCCGGTCGTCGCGCTGGCCGCGGTGCTCGCCCGGCGGGCGTGGCGCTCGCTGCTGCTCGTGCTGGTCCCGTCGGTGGTGGTCGTGCTGCCGTTCTGGGGGCAGGTCCTGGGCTCGTGGTCCGACGGCGGCTGGCGGCTCCTGGTGGCCGAGCCGGGGGCCCCGGTCGTGGCCGACGTGGTCCCCGGCGGGCTCGAGCTGCTGCTCGGCCTGCCGGGCGGGGTCACGTGGTTCGGGCTGGGCGACGCGGACGGGGCGCTCGGGGTGCTCGGCCGCGTCGGGCCCGCGCTCGTTGGCGCCGTCGTGCTGGCGCTCGCGGCCGTCGCGCTGGTGCGCCGGCGCGCGGCGCGCGGGGTGCGGCTGGCCTGGCTCGGCGCCGCCGCCGGCCTGGCGACCGCGCTGGTCGCGGTGGCGACGGCGGTCGCGAGCGGGACGACGTCCGGCGAGAGCGCGCCGGTGACCGGGTGGCCGGGCGCCGGTCTGTCGGTGCTGCTGCTGGGCCTCGGGGCCGCGGCGGTCTGCGCGCTGCCGGCCCGGCCCCTGGACGGGCTGCGCGACGGCGGCCGGCGCCGGGCGCCGGCGGCGGCGCGCGCCGTCCTCGGGGTCCTGACGCTCGCCCTGCCCGCGACGCAGCTCGCGTCGTGGTCCCTCGACGCCACCGGGTCCCTCGATGCCACCGGCGACCAGGTCGCCGGCGGGGTGGGCGACCTGCGGGCCGCGCAGGAACCGGTCGTCCCCGCCGTCGGGCAGCAGATGCAGGCGCCCCCGCGGGCCGCCGGCGTGCTGCAGGTGGACCGGGTCGTCCCCGGGGCCGAGCCGGGGGCCGAGGGTGGCGACGCCGCCGGGCCCCGCGTCGTGGACTACACGCTGCTGCACGACGACGGGTCGCGTCTGCAGGACGCGTCGAGCGTCGTGCAGGCGCGTGCGGCCGGCCTGCTGTCCGGCGGCGAGCGGGACGACGTGGCGCTGCTCGACGCGGTGGTCGCCGACGTCGTCACCGGCCGCTCGCCGGACGTCGCCGCGCGGCTCGCGTCGCTCGGCATCGGCGCGGTGCAGGTGCCCGCCGGGGGCGACCCCGACCTGGTCACGACGCTCGACCTGGTCCCCGGCCTCGCCCGCGTCACGGAGGAGGGCGTGCTCGTGTGGCGCGTGACGACCGACGGCCCGGCGCCCGGCTGGGCGACCGTGGTGCGCGCCGCCGAGGGCGCGACCTTCGCCCCCTCCGACGCCCTGCGCACGCTGCCCGCGGACGGCATGCACGCGGGCGGCGCGCTCCGGGGCTCCGACACCGCGCGCACGGTGCGTCTCGCCGCGTCGGCCGACCCGGGCTGGCGGGCCACGGTCGACGGGCGTCGCCTCGCGGCGGTCGACGCGGGCGGCCTGCAGGCCTTCGACGTCGGAACGGCCGCGGGCCGCGTGGAGGTGGCGTACGAGGCGCCCCACCGCACGTCGTGGCTCGTGCTCGCCGGGGGAGTGCTGCTGGTGTACGCGCTGCTGGCGCTGCCGGTCGGGCGCAGGCGGGGACGGTGACGCGATGACGAGCACGACGAAGCGGACGGCGGGGAGGCTGCCGACGACGGCGCGACGGGTCGTCGCGGGGGTGACGGGCGTGGCGGCGGTCGCCGCGCTCGGGCTCGTCGCGACGCTGGGCGACCAGTGGGCGCAGGCATGGACGGGCGCCGAGGAGCGCGCGGTCGCCGCGGGGACCCGCTCGGTGGCGGTGCAGCCGGCCGAGGAGGCGCTCGTGTGCCCCGCGCCCGTGAAGCTACCGGACGGGGCCGACGTCGGCGACTCGCAGTTCTCCGCCACGCCCGTGCCGACCCGCAGCGGCCTCGGCGCCGTCGTGCTGGGCGGGGCGGCGGGCGGCACCGGCTCGGACGGCGTCGGTTCGGAGGGCGACCTCGCTCCCCGGACGACGGACCTCGGCGCGGGCGACGCGGCTCCGCTGGCCGGCGACCCGGGCGCCGTCGCGCAGCAGGGCGCCGTCGACGGCGTCCGCGTGCTGCGCGCGACCCCCGTGCCCGAGGAAGAGTTCCGCGCGGCCGGGTCGCTCGCCTCCGTCACCACGCAGGGCGACCTGCGCGGGCTGGCCGCGGGCTCGTGCGCGTCGCCGGGCACGTCGCTCTGGCTCGTCGGCGGGCGCACCACCGTCGGCACGACGACGACGCTCACGGTGCAGAACCCGACCGAGCGGCCCGCGACGGTGACGCTCGACGTGTACGGGCCGAGCGGCCCGGTCGCCCTCGGTGGCGGCGGGACGTTCACCGTGGCGGCGCACGAGCAGGTCGCCACGCGCCTGGAGTCGGTCGCGCCGGAGCAGGACCGGCTCGTGGTGCACGTCGGCTCCACGGGCGCGCGGGTCGCCGCGTCGCTGCAGCGGCAGGCGATCGACGGGCTGGTGCCCGCGGGGACCGACCTCGTGACGGCGGGCGCGTCGCCGCGCGCGTCGCTCGCCGTCGGCGGCGTGGTGAGCCACGGCGAGACGCTCGACGACCCGCACGCGCCGCGGCTGCGGCTGCTCGCGCCCGGCACCGACGAGTCCGGCACGACGACGGCGCGGGTCAGCGTGTACGGGCCGTCCGGCGAGGTCGCGCTGCGCGGCGCGGACGAGGTCGAGCTCGACGCGGGGGTCGTGACGGACCTGCCGCTGGGCGGTCTGCCGGCGGGCGCCTACACCGTGGTGGTCGACGCCGACGCCCCGGTCGTGGGCGGCGCGCGCTTCGACCGCGCGGGCCGGCAGCCCGACGACTCGGTGGTGGGCGGCACGCCGTACGACGTGGCGTGGTCCCGCGCCCAGTCCGCGGGGTCCGGCGGCGCCCCCGGCGCGCCGCTCGGGACGCTCGCCCTGCCGCCGGAGGTGCAGGCGCAGGTGACGCTCGCGGGCGTGCCCGGCACCCGGGACCCCGAGGTCGACCCGGCCGGCGAGGCCGCCGTGACCGTGCGCTCCTACGACGCCGCGGGCGCCGAGGTGGGCGCCACGGACCTGACGGTGCCCGCCGGGAGCACGGTGACCGTCCCCGCCTCGGAGCTCACGGGAGACGGGTCGGCGCCCGTCGCCGTGCGCGTCGACCGGGCCGACACGGAGGGCTCCACGGAAGGCGCCGGTGGGGTCGGCGTCGTCTGGTCGGCGGTCCTCTCCGCAGACGACGGGACGGCGACGACCGGCACCCTCGTCGCCGTGCTCGCCCCGACGCCGGCGCTCACCGCGGCCGGGGACGTGGCCGTGCGGTCGGTGGACGCGGCCGGCTGACCGGCGCGCGGGTGCTACCCGCCGTCGTACTGCGGGTCGATCTCCTCGGGGGCGCGGGCCAGCAGGTGCGCCACCTGCTCGACGACGACGTCGCGCACCAGGTCGGCGCGGTCGGCGTCGTCGGCGGCGCGCAGCTCGACCGGGCGCCGGTAGACCACGACGCGTGCGGGCTGGCCGGACTCGGCCGGGAAACACCGCCCGAGCGGCACCCCGTCGGACTCCCACGGCGCGGGGTCGGACGGCGGCACCTCCTCGACCGCGAACTCGGTGCCGGACAGCTGGGCCGACCACCGCCGCTCGAGCAGCTCGACGACGTCGAGCACGAGGTCGTCGAAGACCTGCGCGCGAGTGCGGTGCGCGGGCGCCCCGGGCGGCAGCAGGGGGCCGCGGATGCCGCGGCCGCGCCGGTCACGGCGTCGGACGGCGGGTGCGCTGTGTTTCTCCACTGCACGAGACTAGGCCCGGCGAGCCTCCGCGGGCGAGGTCCCGCTCGGCGTATCCTCCCTGCGTGAGATCGGTCAGGCAGTGCTCGCGGACGGCATGCACGCATGCCGCGGTCGCGACCCTCACCTACGTGTACGCGGACTCCACGGCCGTGCTGGGTCCGCTCGCGCAGCACGCCGAGCCGCACAGCTACGACCTGTGCGCCGACCACGCCGAGCGCCTCACCGCCCCGCGGGGCTGGGAGGTCGTCCGGCTCATGCCCGCGTTCGAGGAGGCCGGCCCCACGCCCGACGACCTGTCCGCGCTCGCGGAGGCGGTCCGGGAGGCGGGGCGGGCCCGGCAGGCGCCCGCCGGGGAGCCGTCGTCGGTCACGGAGACCGCGCGTCGCGGGCACCTGCGCGTGCTGCGGGCCGAGGGCGACTGAGGCCTCGGCCCTTCGACGAGCTCAGGACGGCGCCGCCTCGTCCGCCGGGCTGTCAGGGCACCCAGGCGCACACCACGTGCCCGGCGCCCGAGACCCGCAGCGCTCCGGCGTCGTGCGGGACGAAGACCGACGCGCCGCGCGCCAGGGGCGCGGGCTCGTCGCGGCCCGTCGCCGAGAGCGCGACGTCGCCGCCGAGGCACAGCACTGTGCGCGGCCCCGACGCCGGTAGGTCGAGGTCCTCGCTCGGGTCGACGTCGGCCGTGGTGAGGGCGAACTCGCCCACGGGGACGCGGTAGGTGCTCACCTGGCCGCGCCCGCCGGAGGTCCGCACGTCGGGCACCCCGGGTGGCCGGGGCGCGAACGACGCGCACTCGATGAGTGCGTCCTCGTCGACCCGCTTGGTGGTCAGGCCGGCCCGCAGCACGTTGTCCGACGACGCCATGACCTCGACGCCCAGCCCCGACAGGTAGGCGTGCACCTCGCCCGCCGGCAGGAACAGCGCCTGCCCAGGGTCGAGCGTGACGCGGTTGAGCATCAGGGACGCGATCGCGCCGGGGTCGCCGGGGTGCTCTCGGGCGAGGCGCACGACGGTGGCGTCGGCCCGGGCCGACGGCGAGCCGGCCTCGAGCCGCGACCGCACCGAGGCGACGGCGGCCTCGATCGCGGCGTGGCCCGCCGGGTCGTGCCGCGCGGCCACGAGGCGGGTGAAGGCCTCGCGCACACCCCGGGCGGACCGGTCGGCCCGCAGCGCGTCCCGGACGACGCCGACGAGCGCGCCGTCCAGCCCGTCGAGGAGGTCGAGCACCGTGCGGGGGGTGCGGAACCCGGCCAGGCCGTCGAACTCGGTGAGCGCGACGACCATCTCGGGCTTGTGCTGGTCGTCGTGGAACGAGCGGCGCGGGTCGCCGGGCGGCAGGCCGAGGCGGTTCTCCCGGTTGAACCCGGCGCGGGCCGCGTGCGGGCGCGGATGCACCTGCAGCGACAGGGCCCGGTCCGCCGCGAGCACCTTGAGCAGGTAGGGCAGACGAGGCCCGTACTCGTCCGCGACCCGGCGCCCCAGCATGGCGTGGGGGTCGCGGCGGACCAGCTCGAGCAGAGTGGTCGAGGTCGTCGTGGTGCCGGGCGGCGCGCCGTTCGACGTCCGGGCCACCCTGCTGGGCGCGCTCGGGTGGGCGCCCAGCCACAGCTCCGCGGCGGGGACGCCGTCGGGGAGGGTGCCGAGGAGCTCGTGCAACCGCGTCGTCGAACCCCAGTCGTAGTGCTGGACCGTGTTCTCCAGCGCGTACAGCTCGGCCACGCCACGATCCTTTCACGGGCGCGGGCCGCCGAGGCGGACGGCCCGGCGTATCGCCCGGGTGATCCGGCCGCGCCCCCGTCCGGGAGCCGCCCGGGCACGTAGGCTCGGGCCGTGACGATCGACCTGACGACCATCATCAAGGCCTACGACGTGCGCGGCACCGTGCCCGATCAGCTCTCGGGCGACGTCGCGCGGGCGATCGGGGCGGCGTTCGCCCGGGTCGTCGCGCTGCCCGAGGGAGCGCGCCGCGTGGTGGTCGGGCACGACATGCGCGACTCCGGGCCGGAGCTCGTCGAGGCGTTCACGGCCGGGGTCACGGCCGCGGGGGTCGACGTCGTGGAGATCGGCCTGTGCTCGACGGACGGCCTGTACCACGCGTCGGGGGTGCTCGACGCTCCCGGGGCGATGTTCACCGCCTCGCACAACCCCGCCGCGTACAACGGCATCAAGCTCTGCCGGGCCGGGGCCCGCCCGGTCGGCCAGGACACCGGCCTGGCCGAGGTGCGCGACCTCGCCCAGCGCATCCTCGACGGGCCGCCGGTCGAGCCCACCACGCCGGTCGAGCCCACCACGCCGGTCGAGCCCACCACGCCGGTCGAGCCTGACGAGACCACGGTTTCGACGGGCTCAACCAGCGATGTGGACATGCTCGCCGAGTACGCGGCGTTCCTGCGGGGGCTCGTCGACCTGGCGGGCATCCGCCCGCTCAAGGTGGTCGTCGACGCCGGCAACGGCATGGCAGGGCACACGGTCCCCGCCGTGCTGGGCACGGGCGCCGGGCTGCCGGCCCTGCCGCTGGACGTCGTGCCGCTGTACTTCGAGCTCGACGGCACGTTCCCGAACCACGAGGCCAACCCGCTGGAGCCGAAGAACCTCGAGGACCTGCGGGCCGCCGTCGTGGAGCACGACGCCGACCTGGGGCTCGCGTTCGACGGCGACGCCGACCGCTGCTTCGTCGTCGACGAGCACGGCGACCCGGTCTCGCCGTCGGCGGTCACGGCCCTCGTCGGGCTGCGCGAGGTGGCCAAGGAGCTCGAGGCGGGCCGTGCGCCCACGGTGATCCACAACCTCATCACCTCCCGCGCGGTGCCGGACCTGCTGACGGCGGCCGGTGCGACGACGGTGCGCACGCGCGTGGGGCACTCGTTCATCAAGGCACAGATGGCGCAGCACGACGCCGTGTTCGGCGGCGAGCACAGCGCCCACTACTACTTCCGCGACTTCTTCTTCGCCGACACCGGGATGCTGGCCGCGCTGCACGTGCTGGCCGCGCTCGGCGGCCAGCCGCACCCGCTGTCCGTGCTGGCGGAGATGTACGAGCCGTACGTCGCGTCGGGCGAGCTCAACTCGACCGTCCCCGACGCCGCGGCGGCGACCGCCCGCGTGCGCGAGGCATATGCCGCGGCGTACCCCGACGCCGTCGTCGACGAGCTCGACGGCCTGACGGTCGCGCACTGGGACGACGCGCACCCGCAGTGGTGGTTCAACCTGCGTGCGTCGAACACGGAGCCGCTGCTGCGGCTCAACGTCGAGGCGGCCGACGAGGACATCATGGTGAAGGTGCGCGACGACGTCCTGTCGCTCGTGCGGCGGGGGGAGACGGTATGAGCGACGGCGACGGCACGGGCGACGTCCCGGCCCCCGGCATCGACTCCTGGGTGCGCGGCATCCTGCGCTGCCCGGTCACGGGAGCGGAGCTGGTCGACGGCGTCGGGCCCCGCGGCGAGCCCGAGCTGCACTCGACCGACCCCGACAAGCCGCTGGCCTACCCCGTGCGCGACGGCGTGCCCGTGCTGCTGGCCGACGACGCCCGCCCCCTCTGACCTGCTCGTTCCCCCGCCCGCGCCGGCCCGGCCGGTGAACGCCCGCCGCCCGCGCGGTGGCCCCGGCATGAACTCTCGGTGCAATCTCACCTGAAGTAGTCGGAATTCGGTTCCCGGGCCCGGGAACGGGGCCTTGGCGTGGCTACGCTGCCTGGCGTCCCGCCTCCCGTGACGACAGGGCACCCGCGATGAGCACCGCCATCGGCACGCTGCCGACGACCACCCCGACCCCGACCTCCCCGACGGCCCCGGCGCCCCGCGAGGCGCGGGGCGGCCGGACCTTCCTCCCCGAGGTGCAGGCGCTGCGCGCGCTGGCCGTCAGCCTGGTCGTGGCCTACCACCTGCGCCCCGACCTGCTGCCGGGCGGGTACGTCGGCGTCGACGTCTTCTTCGTGATCTCCGGGTTCCTCATCACGGGCCACATGCTCCGCGAGGCCCGCTCGACGGGCCGGCTGGCGCTGGCCCGGTTCTGGGCGAACCGGGCGCGGCGGATCCTTCCCGCGGCGCTGCTCGTGATCGCCGTCACCGCGGTCACCGCCACGGCCCTCGTCCCCGTGACCGGGTGGCGCGAGCTGACCCGGCAGGGCGTGGCGTCCGTGTTCTACGTGCAGAACTGGGTGCTGGCCGCAGACTCGGTCGACTACCTGGCGGCGGAGAACGTGGCCACGCCGTTCCAGCACTTCTGGTCGCTCGCGGTCGAGGAGCAGTTCTACCTGGTGTGGCCGCTGCTGCTCGTCGGGGCGATGCGCGTGCGGTGGCGCGCCCCCGTGCACGCGAGGAGCGCCGGAACCCCGGTGACCCTCGTCCTGGTCGTGTTCTGCGCGGTCGTGCTCGCGTCGTTCGTCTGGAGCGCGTTCGCCAGCGCGCGCGACCCCGCCGCCTACTTCACGACCACGACGCGGCTGTGGGAGCTGGGCCTCGGCGGGGTCCTCGCGGTCGTCCACCGGGACCGCAGCCGCTTCGTGGGAGCGCGCAGCGTGCTGGCGCTCGGCGGCCTGGCCGCCGTCGTGGGGAGCGCCTGGCTCCTCACCGACGAGACCGCCTTCCCCGGCACGGCGGCTCTCGCGCCGGTCCTCGGCACCGCCGCCGTCATCGCGGCCGGGCGCACCGCCGGGCCGGGCTCGCTCACCTGGCTGGTCGACCGGCGCTGGGTCCAGTGGCTCGGCAACTCCTCCTACTCCCTGTACCTGTGGCACTTCCCGGTGGTGGTCTGCTTCCTCGCCTGGAAGGGCCGCCCGCCGTCGGCGCTCGAGGCGGTCGGGCTCGTCGCGATGATGCTCCTCGCCGCCGCCGCGAGCTACCGCTGGGTGGAGCAGCCCCTCCGCGCCGCGCGCTGGGCGCGTGCGGCGCCGTGGAAGGTGCTGACGGCCGCCGCGGTGGCCATGGCCGTCACCGGCGTCGTCGCCCTGGTGCCCGCGCTGCGGTCCGACGCCTACGACCGGGCGTGGCGGGCCGCCGCGGCCGCCGTGCAGGTGGAGCCGGGGTCGGGCTTCGGGGCGGACGCCGTGCGGGACGGGACGGCACCCGCCTTCGTCACCGAGGACCCCGTGATCGTGCCCAGCCTCGCCTCGCTGCGCACCGAGCTCTCGCCGGTCTTCACGCGGTGCTCCGTCGGGCCCGAGGTGCCTGGCACGCCGTCCTGCGAGTTCGGGGACCCGGACGCCGACCGGACCCTGGCGCTGGTGGGCGACTCGCACGTGCGGATGCTCGGCACCCCGCTCACCGCCATCGCGAAGGAGCGAGGCTGGCGCGTCGTGACCTACCTGCACAACTCCTGCCCGTTCTCGCTCGAGCCGCGCGACATCCCGTCCGGGGACAGCTGCGTGGCGGCCAACCGCGCGACGCTCGACGCCCTGCTCGCCGAGGCGCCCGACGTCGTCGTGACGTCGTACTACACCGGCTCGCACTTCGAGGACCCCGACGGAGCGGCCGAGGGCTTCGCCGACGCCTGGCGCCCGCTCGTCGGCGCGGGCGTCCGCGTCGTCGCCGTCGAGGACGCGCCCCGCCCCCGCAAGGACGTCGTCGAGTGCGTGGCCGACCACCCGGACGACCCCGCCGAGTGCGCCGTCCCGCGCCGGGACGCGCTCGCCCGGCACGGGCTGCTCGCCGAGGCGGCCGCCCTGGCGGGCGGCGTCGACGTGGTCGATCTCGAGGACCGCTACTGCGGCGCGCGGAGCTGCCCGGCGGTCGTCGGGAACGTCATGGTCTACCGGGACGACAACCACGTCACCGACACGTACGCCCGCTCGCTGCAGCCCTACCTCGAGGACGCGCTGGCGCTCGACGCCGCCGCCCGCTGAGCGGCGGCGCCTGGCGGCAGGTGCGGCAGGCGCGTCAGGACGGGCGGATCGACGTGATCCACGACGCCGGCAGCGACCCGGCCGTCGTGCGGGCCCCGAGCACCGCGCGGATCTGGTCCGCCTTGCCGGTGATCGTCGACGTCGTGCCGCGGCGGTTCGTCGCCACCAGGGTGCGCGCCTGGCCGCTCGTCCAGCGGGACGTCACCGCGATCGACACGACGACCGGCAGGTCGAAGAGGTCGGCGGCCTGTGCCTGCGTGATCGTGCGGGTCCACGAGGCGTAGGAGTTGCCCGGCGCGACCTTGCTGTAGGGGTCCGAGACCGACCGCTCGTACGGGACGACCGACGCCCACACGTCCTCGGAGTCCGCGGTGCGGCCGCCGCTCGAGGAGTAGTAGTGCGCCGCGACGGGCTCGCCGTCGTAGGCCAGGCCCAGGGCGCTGGTGGAGGAGTCGACAGTCCTGTTCACCGCCGCCTTCCACACCGCCCCGTAGCGGCCGCCGGTGCCCTCGTTCTCCTTGTCCCAGCCGGTGAAGTGCTGGTCCCGCACGTCGTCGACGAGGTGGCAGTCGCAGGCGGGGTTCCGCGCCTGCGTCTTGAGCAGCGCGTACGAGCGCGCCGCCATCGCCTGCGCCCGAAGGGCCCCGGCGCCGCCGTTCAACCCCCAGGACGACGGCATCTCGGCCAGCCCGTACAGGTACTCGGTGTTGAGCAGCAGGTCGTTGACGACGTTCGGGATGTCCTCGCGCTCCGTCAGGGTGAGGCGCCCGTGCCGGTACGTCCCGTGGGAGCCGTCGATGTCGACCAGGGCGTCGGGTCCGCCCGCGTCGTAGTACCGGGTGCCCGACCAGTGCAGCCGGAGCAGGTCACGCTCGAAGAGCTTGCCGTCGACGCGCACCCGCACGCGGCCGTCGGCGGTCTCGCCGGCCGTCGTCACCTTGAACCGCGTGTTGCCCGAACCGCTCGCGACCGTGTCGCCCTGCTCCGTGCGCAGCCGCCACGAACCGCCGGTCACGTGCACGTAGGTCGTGTCGCTCGAGTCGCCGTAGCCGGCGAACGCGTACGGGTCCGGGCCGTAGAGCTGCACCGAGACCGTCGCGGGCGTCGTCATCCGGAGCACCTGCGCGCCCGTGTAGTAGTACCGCAGGACGTCGCTCCCGTTCGCGCCGCGCCGGGACAGCTCGTAGGCGCCGTACTGCGGCATCCCGACCCCGTGCCCGAACCCGCTGCCCGCGATCCGGAAGGAGTCGGGGACGGCGGCCAGGGCCGTGGCGGTGGAAGGCGTGGCGGTGGAAGAGCGGTCCGGCGCGGACCCCTGCGCCGCCCCGGCGCCGGCCGTCAGCCCCGCCGCGACGAGGAGCGTGCTCGTGGCGCCGGCCAGCAGCCGACGGGCCCAGGTCGCGTGCATGGTGGATCCTCCCCGTACCGTCCCCTTCGACCACTGTGCGCCCCGAGGCCGCCGAGCGCCATGGGGTAGCGGGGGTGATCTCGGGCCGGGCGGGGCCGAGGGCACGGGCCGCGGCTCGTCCGCATGATGGTTGCTCCGGCCTCTTCCCGAGGTGCCGGGGGCCCCGGGGCGCCCTACGGTCGGTAACCATGAGTCGCTGGGGACGGATCGGTGGGGCCGGGATCGTGGTCGTCGCGCTCGCGCTCGGCGGGGTGATCCTGCCGACGGTGACGCTGCCCGTGGCGGAGGCGCACGCGGTGCCGCCCGACGTCGAGTCGGTGCCGGTGCGGGGGGTGGACCGGGCCGCGAGGGCCCAGTCCGGCGCGCTCGCGGCGGCGGAGGGCGCCGAGCGTCCCGAGCACGCCGCGGTGCAGGGCCGCGGGTCGGGCGCGGGGGACGACGACGGCGCGGGCAGCCTCGCGGCGCTCAGCCCGCAGACCGCGACCCAGGACTTCCTCGTCGCGGGAGTGACGTGGGCGGCCGACAGGGGTTCGGAGGTCACCGAGGTCGCCGTGCGGCTCCGCGAGGAGGGCGGGTGGGGGGACTGGCGCGCGCTCGGCCTCGACGGCATGGTCACCGAGGACGGTCGGACCGGCACGGAGCCGGTCACCTCCACCGGTGCCGACGGCGTCCAGGTACGCGTCCGCACCGCCGACGGCGCCCCACCCTCGGGGCTGAAGGTCGACGTCGTGGACCCGGGAACCTCCGCCGCCGACGCCCGGGTGGGCGCCGACCCCGCCCCCGCCTCGTCCGCGAGCGCGGCGACGGGCCGGGAGATCCGGCCGAGCATCGTGACCCGGTCCGAGTGGGGCGCCGACGAGTCCCTGCTCGGCTCGTGGCCGACGGTCTCCGGGGAGCTCGACGCGATCTACGTGCACCACACGGCGGGCACGAACGCGTACTCCAGGTCGCAGTCGGCGGCGATCGTGCGCGGCATCTACGCGTACCACACGAAGTCGCGCGGCTGGCCCGACATCGGCTACCAGTTCCTCGTCGACCGCTTCGGACGCGTCTTCCAGGGGCGCTCGGGCGCGGTGCACGACAACCCGATCGGCGCGCACGCCGGCGGGTACAACACCGGCACCATCGGGGTGTCGGCGATGGGCGACTTCGAGTCCGCCCGCCCGACGTCGGCGCTGAAGCACAGCCTCATGCGCGTGATCGCGTGGAAGGCGTACCAGTACGGCCTCGCGCCCCAGGGGCACGTCACGCTCCCGACCGGTGACAGCGCCGGGTCGACGACGCGGGCGAGGCCGGGGACGAACGTCCGCGTCCCGACGATCACGATGCATCGCACGACGAACCACACGACGTGTCCCGGTCGGCATCTCGCCGCCTACCTGCCGGCGCTGCGCGACGCGGTCCAGGCGAAGGTCGCGCGGGCCAAGGACCATTACGGCACGGTCCGGCCGGCGGTCGGCCGACCGAACGGGTCCAGCCCGGCGGGGCAGGTCCCGGCGCAGTGGAAGAAGTCGGTGACCTACACCTGGAGCAAGGTCACCGGCGCGAGCCGGTACCAGGTGCTCACCCGGTACGCGGGCTGGAAGCAGGACATGCCCGACAGCCGCTACTGGCGGGTGCACACCTCGACGACGAGGCGCTCGATCACGATCCCGACGAGCATCGGCTGGACCCGCCAGGTGGCGGTGCGGGCGATCTCCGGGAGCGAGCTGCGGGGGCCGATCGAGCGGATCTCCCGGTCGTCGAGGCCCGTCCCCGCGAGCCAGTGGGCGCGCTCCAACAGCTGGAAGAAGCACTCGAGCGACCGGTACTACGGCGGCGTCGCCTACTGGACGAGGAGCAAGCACGCCGCGATCCGGCTCAGCGGGGCGAAGGAGGTCCGGTCCGTGCGGGTCGTCGCGTCCACCGGGCCCGGCTTCGGCCGGGTGCAGGTCCGGGTCAACGACCGTGCGGTCGGGTCGTTCGACCTGGCGTCGCGGACGTTCCAGCCCAGGAAGACCTTCGCGGTCACGCTTCCCCGGGGGGTGGACGGCGAGGTGCGGCTGCGCACCCTGGACGGCAAGGAGGTCCGGATCAGCGCGATCGCGCTCGCCCGGCGGTGACGCCCGGCGCCGACGCCCGGCGCCGACGCCTGGCGCCACCTCCCGGTGCCCGACGGCGCGCGCCCACGACGCCCTCCGCCGGCGCTTCGGCCGCCGCCGCGACGTCCCCTACGATGGTCCGGACCTCGCACCGGGCGAGCGACGCACGGAAGGAGCGGCGTGAGGACTGCGCTGATCGGGCACACCGGATTCGTCGGGTCGAACCTGGCGGCCTCGCACCTGTTCGACGACCTGTACAACACGTCGAACATCGAGCAGATCTCCGGCCAGGAGTACGACCTGGTGGTGAGCGCCGCGGCGCGCGCCGACTCGCACCGGATCAACTCCGACGGGGCGGCCGACCGTGCCGAGATCGACGCGTACGTCGACCGGCTGTCGACCGTCCGCGCGGGCAAGCTGGTCCTCGTGTCCACGGTGTGCGTCTACCCCGGCGACACGTCGCCGGACGAGTCCACGCCGCTGTCGGAGGACGGGCTCACGCCCTACGGCGCCAACCGGCTGCACCTCGAGCGCCGGCTCGGCGACCTGTTCGACCTGCTGCCCCTCCGGCTGCCCCAGCTCTACGGCCGGGGCATCAAGAAGGGCATCGTGTACGACCTGATGAACGACTACCGGGTCGAGCACATCCGACCCGAGGGCCGGTTCCAGTACTACGACCTGCGGCGGCTGTGGGCCGACGCGCAGGTGGCCCTCGACCACGGGCTCGGGGCGCTCAACGTGTCCACGCCCGCGCTCACGAGCGAGGCGATCGCCCGCGAGGTCTTCGGCCGCGACATCCGCGGCCAGCTGAAGGACGTCCCGGAGAACCCGATGTCCCGCATGTACACGCGGGACATGCGCACCGAGCACGCGTCCCTCTACGGCGGTCCGGACGGCTACCTGATGACCGCGGACGAGGAGCTCGACGCCGTGCGTTCCTTCGTCACCGACGTCCGGTCCGGCGCCGTCGCCTGACCGGCCGCGCCCGGCCGCCTCTCCACCTCACCCTGCAAGGAGATCCACCCGATGTATCAGTCCCACAAGGTCTCGGCCATCGTGACGTGCGCCGGTCGTGGCGTCCGGTTCGGCGGCAACAAGCTGCTGGTCAAGATCAACGGCGTCACGATCCTCGAGAAGACGGTCCGCGAGTTCGTGCACCCGTCGATCGACGAGATCATCGTGACGATCAGCCCCGAGAACCGCGACGTCTACCACGAGATCCTGGTCGAGAAGGCGGGCCTGCCCGTCACCCTCGTCGACGGCGGCGAGGAGCGGTTCATCTCCGCCCAGCTGGGTCTGGCGGCGACCAACGGCGACATCGTGATGGTGCACGACGGCGTGCGCCCGTTCGTCAACTCCGAGCTCATCGACCGGGCGCTCGCCGCCGGCGTGGAGCACGGGGCGGCGATGCTCGGCATGCCCACCGTGGTCCAGCTCAAGACGGTCGACGACGACGAGTTCGTCACCGGCTCGCTCGACCGCTCGCACAGCTGGCTCGGCCAGACGCCGCAGGTCTTCCGCCGCGACCTGCTCGAGGTCGCGTACGAGAAGGCCATCGCGTCGAGCTACCACCGCATCTCCGACGACGCCGACCTGGTGGCCGAGTTCACCGGTCACCGCGTGAAGATCGTCAAGGGCGAGGACTACAACATCAAGATCACCACGCGCACCGACCTGGTCATCGCCGACCAGATCATGGCCCAGGCCGACTGGGAGTGACGCGCTCCTCCCGCAGGGAGGGACGACCGAGCGGGGCCGCCGCGGGCCCCGGGCCCGCGACGGCGCCGCCGTGGTCTCGGGAGCGGGTCAGGGCGCGCGGAACGTCAGGCGCCCGCCGCGCTCGACCGTGACGATCGCGTCGAGCGCGACGTCCCGGCCGCCGAAGCTGCCGATGATCCGGTAGTCCCCGGGCTGCGCGTCGAGCGTGCCCTCGATGCGTGCCCCGTCGCCGTCGGCCACGATCGTGGCCGGCTGCTGCTCGACCGGCTGCAGGGTGACCCCGCCGGTGATCCGGGTGCTCCCGGCGACGGCGACGTGGTGGAGCGGGAGCCGGTAGGCGTCGGGGCCACGCCGGTTGTGCTGGGTCGTGGCCGCCGCGGGCCGGACCTTCGCCGAGCCGAGGACCGTCCGCTTGGTCTGCCCGAGGTCCAGCGACAGCGCCCGGGAGTCGTTCTTGTACGCGACCCGTGCCTCCCCGTCGACGAGCGCGACCCGGGCCGGTGCCGCGCTGTGCAGCGCCCGGTGGTTGAGCACCCCGAAGAGCTCCGCCCGGGCCGACAGGTCCCAGACCTGCCCGTCCAGCGGGTGGCCCAGGGCCGCCGTGGCGCGGTCGATCCGCGCCGTCCCGTGCAGCCGGACGACCACGTCGTCGTCGCCGGACACCTCGACCCGCTGCTCGGTGGGCACCTCCCAGGTGACGCCGTCGTCGCGCGACCGCACGGCCACGGTCGTCGTGGCGGCCGCGACGTCGTCGGTCACGTCGAGCAGGTCTGCGTCGAGCCGGTCGGCCAGGTGGTCGGGCAGCACCCGCAGGATCCGGTCGCCGTCGCGCCGGAGCGCCAGGGTGTCGCCCTCGGCCGTCCAGGTGGTCGTGAAGGCGACGACGAGCCGTCCCTCGGCGTCCCAGCGCACGTCCGAGGCCGCGGCCTTGCCCACGATTCCCGCGTCGACGGCGAGGAGGTCGCGCAGCAGGTCCCACTCGCCGGCACGAGCCAGCGCGGCGCGCGCGGCGAGGTGCCGGGGCAGCCGGGCGTCGACGGCCGGGTCGACCCGACGGAACATCCCCGCGGCGCGCTCGAGGATCGGAGCCCGCTCGGCGTCCGGCAGGTCGAGCAGCCGGGCGCCCAGCCCGGGCAGCATGCGGTTGCGGTACTGGTGCCACTGCATCAGGTCGTGGTCCCGGCTACCGCGCTCCAGCCGCTCGTCGACGGCCTCGAAGATGGCGTCGAGCCAGCGCCACCACTCCGAGAAGTCGTCCTGGTAGGTGGACGAGGCGGTCTGGCCGTGCCGCACCCAGTGGTAGAACGGCACGTCGGCCAGGATGGCCGTGCGGGGGCCCGCGGCCGCGAGGTCGATCGAGAAGAAGACGTCCTCCCACATCACCCGCCGGCCCTCCGGGAACCGGACGTCGTGCTCGAGCAGGAAGCTGCGGCGGAAGAGCTTGTGGGGGTTGGTCGGCCGGAGGGCATGCACGTCGTCGTCGCGGAGCCCGGCGTCGTCGACGTTGGCGGTGAAGACCTCGAGAGCCCACTTCGCCTGGTCGGTGCGCGTCTCCTTGCCGGTGACGACGTCGGCGCCCGTGCGGTCCGCCATCGCCACGGCCGCCTCGAGGCCGCGCGGGTACAGCTCGTCGTCGTGGTCCATGAAGACGACGTAGTCGCCGCGGGCCGCCTCGAGCCCGACGTTGCGCGGGCGGCTCGGCCAGCCGGAGTGCTCGAGGTGCAGCGCCCGCGTCCGCGGCCGGGTCCTGGCGAGCTCCTCGAGCCGCCCCGGGGTGCCGTCGGGCGACCCGTCGTCGACGAGGACGACCTCGATCTGCTCGGCCGGGAGGGTCTGGGCGTCGACGGACGCCAGCGTCTCGTCGAGCCGCGGGCCCGAGCAGTAGGTCGGGATCACGATGCTGACGCGCACGTCTCCAGGGCGGTCGGACTCGTGCGGGACACTCATGAATCTCTCCATCTCGATGCCTGCGGGGTCGCCCGTCGGGTGGACGGTCACCGGGGACAGCCGAGACTATGTCACACCGGCAGGGCCCCGACGAGACCGCGCTTGAGGTCGTCGATCCCGGTCGGGGGACGGAACCGTCCGGTGACGAGGTCGACGAGCTGCGGGACGTCGAGGTCGCGCACGTCGTCCGGGGTCAGCGGCGGCTGGTAGCGGTCGGGGCCGAAGGCGGAGCAGTAGTCGCGGAACTTGAAGTCGCCGCCGACGAGCTTGTCGCTGACCTTGAGCCGGGCGTTGGGCACGCCGAGCGCGTCGGCGAAGATCAGGCCGTGCATGGAGGAGGACACGACGACCTCGCAGGCGGCGATCTCGCGGGCGACCTCCTCCGGGGACCAGGCGATGTTGATGCGTCGCACCCCCGGAAGGGCGGCGATCGCGCGCATCGTGGGGTCGTCGGCGTCCTTGTAGTGCGGGACGACGCCGAGGGCGTAGCGCTTGGCCACGGGCCCGTCGACCAGGCGGTCCGCGAGGATGCCGGGGTCTCCCAGCGCGACGCCGTCGCGCACCGACGGGTCCAGGTGCTCGAGGGTCAGCCGCCCGCGCACCGCCCGCGGGACGAAGTCCGCCGGGACCGGGTCCCGGTGCGGGGCGATGACGCCGGCGCCCCAGACCTGGGGCATGTCCGTGGGGCGGGCGCGCAGGAACTTCTGGAGCACGGAGCCGGCCCCGACCACCTCGGCGGACTCGAGCGGGGTCCAGGCGACCGGCCGGCCGGACAGCCGCTCGAGGAGCGGCGCGGTCAGCTCGTCGCCGAAGTTGAGGTCGGCGGGGAAGCGCCAGCGCCACCACCACAGCCGGATCGGGGTCATTCCGAGGCCTCCCGGACGGGGGTCGTGCGGGCCACGCGGACGCGGGCGTCGACGCGGTCGACCGCCAGCTCGGGCGAGGCGGCGAGCGGTGTGGTGTCGGGCGGTGTGGTGTCGAGCCGCGGCGCGGACAGCACGCCACGGTGCGCGACGGTGAGGGCGAGCAGGACCTCCCCGACCTCGGCGGGCACCGGCAGGCGGGCCGCGACGGTGGTCGCGTCGATCGCAGTGTGGGGCAGGAGGTGCCGTGCCGCGCGGCTCCCGGCCGGGGTGACCTCGGCGTAGACACGCAGCGACGGGTCCTCGTCGGGCACCGACAGCAGGACCTCCGGACGTCCGTCCGGGTCCAGGCGCACGCCGACGACGCGGGACTGCGGGACCTCGGTGGAGCGGCCGTGGTCGAGCGAGAGGTTGCCGTGCGCCGTCGTCCCGTAGAGGAGGTCGGTGGGGCCGAGCCGGAGCGCGTCCGGGGAGACGCCGGCGGGGCGGGCCCCGCCGAAGCGGGCCCAGGGGCCGACGACGTCGCCCCAGACCGGGGCGACGCTGAGGTCCCACACGCCGGCGGCGGGCAGCGTACGCGGGTCGATGACGAGCTGGAACCCCGCGGCGGGCCCATGGGGCGACGGGCGGGCCGTCGTCTCGTGGAGGTGGACCTCGACCGACCGCTCCCCGTCGCGCAGGCTCCAACGGACGCGCACGCCGTCCGGGACGGGGAACTCTCCGACGGCCCGCAGCCAGCCCGCGGCGACCGCGCTGCCGCCGTCGGGCCGGAGGCTCGTCAGGAACGTCTCGGTCCGCTCGGGTGCCGCGTCGAGCAGCTCGTGGCCGAGGGCCGCCGCGACCGCCGGAGGGACGTCCAGGACGAAGCCCTCGGCCCCCAGGACGTGGCCCAGGTCGCGGACGTTGCCGCCGGCGTGCTCGACGAGCTCGGACACCAGGTCCGCCTGCCGTCGGAAGACCAGCTCGAGGAGCGGGGCCGCCTGCGCCGGGACGTTCGCCCGCAGCCCCGGGGTCCACAGGTGCCCGAAGCGGTCCGCGACCCGGTCGACGAGCGCGCGGCGATCCGTGTCGGACAGGGCGAGGAACCGCGCCCGGAAGAGCCCCTCGACGGCGGGGCCGCCGAACGGCCGGACGAGCAGGGAGTCGCGGTCGGCGCCGGGTTCGGTGTACCGCTCGACGACCTCGGCGACGCTCCACGCCTTGGCGAACTTCTCGTCGAAGGTCTCGGTCGTCCGCGACATGTGGACGCCGTCGTGGCCTCGCACGACGTAGTAGTCCGCGTCGGCCAGGACGACGATGCGGCGCGCGGCGAGCTCCGCCTCCGCGACGAACGCGATGTCCTCGCCGTTGCGGAGCCCGGTGCGGAACCATTCGTCCAGACCGAGCACGTGCTCGCGACGGAAGAGCTTGGTCGGCCCGAGGGCGCGGATGAGGTTCGTACGGACCATCCCCGCGTCGAGCGTCGAGCGCGCGAACATCGACTTCGCCACCCCGCGACCGCCGACCCCCTTCATCCGGCCGAGCGCGACGTCGGCGTCGACCGCGTCCGCCGCGTCGACGAGGTTCTCGAGGGCGTGGGGCGTGAGCAGGTCGTCGGCGTCGAGGAAGAACAGGTACGTCCCGGTCGCGGCCCTGATGCCCGCGTTGCGGGGGGCCGCGGCCGAGCCGGAGTTCGGCTGGGTCAGGACCTGCATCCGCGGGTGCTCCTGGGCCAGGCGGCGCAGGACGCCCGGCGAGTCGTCCGTCGAGCCGTCGTCGACCGCGATGATCTCGACCTGCTCGGCGGGCAGGGTCTGGTCGAAGACCGACCGCACCGCTTCCTCGACGAACCGGGCCGCGTTGTAGACGGGGACGACGACCGAGACCCGGGGCGGGGCGGCCGCGTCCTGCGCATCGTCGCGGTCGGCGACGGGGATCAGCGTCGCGGCGCCGTCCCGGGCGATCCGGACCAGGAACGGGGCGGCGACCCGCCCGCCCCCGAGGGAGAGGACGAGCTGCCAGAGCCCGGGGGTGGCCGACGCCGTGGCAGTGAGCAGCACGTCCTGTCCCGTGACGGTGAGGCGCGCCTCGCCCGGTGCGCTCGAGGCGCCGAGCCTCCGGCGGACCTTGAGCAGGGCGCGCCGGGCCACGGACCCGACGGGGGCGACGAGCTCGGCGGTGCCCAGGAAGGGCGCGCGCCGGCCGTCGGCGACCGGCGAGACGCGGATGCCGTCCAGGGGGATCGAGAGGGTGACCCGGCTGCGTCCGCGGTCGTCGGCGCTGGTGCGCGTCGTGGCGGCGGACGTGCGCGGGCGCGAGTCGTTCACCACGGTCCGCAGCGTGCTGCTGGAGTCGACGCTCAGCGTCCCGCTCCGGTTGCGGTACGCGACGAGGTGCCGGCGCCCGGCGATCGCGGGCCGAGCCGCGGCGTCGGTGCCGACGGGGAGGTGGTGGGTGACGCCCAGGGCGTCGGTCTTGGCGCGCACGTCCCACACGCCGCGGCCGAGCGGCACGCCCTGGTTCCCGCCGCTCGGGTCGAGCGTGCCCTCGACGTGCAGCCGTGCGGTCACGAGGTCGTCGCTGCCGGGGACCGGGACGAGCCCGGCCGTGGTGGAGGTGGGCAGCTTCCGGAACCTGCGCGACCCGCGCCTGCGCACCGTCAGGGTGGACGTGGCGCGCTCGAGCTCGCGCGTCAGGTCCACCACGCTCTGCGGCACGTCGGGGAAGCCCCCGGGGAGCACCCCCCGCAGGTCGTCGCCCACCCGGCGGAACGTGCGCTCCCCGCCCTGCTCGTCGAGCCAGCGGGTCGTGGCACGCACGTGCAGCACGCCGTCGACCCAGACCAGGCCGTCCACGTGCGCCCGCGCCCGGTAGCGGCGGCCGGCTCGGGCCCTGCGCTCAGTACCCACCGGACTCCTCGAGGTAGCGCGCGCGCCACTCGGCGTTGGTCGCGGTGGCCTGGCGGGTGGTGCCCGGGTCGGGCAGGGTCGCGGGCGCGGGCACGCCGAGGCGCGCGCAGACGTCGGTGACGGTCCGTGCCGGGTCGGCGAGCATCTCCTCGTACACCACGACGTGCGGCGTGATGCCGCGCTCGGCGAACCAGGCGTCCCAGGCGGCCTCCTGCTTCTCGAAGGTGCGCACGCCCTTCGCGATCCCCTCGAAGTCGTACATGGGTTCGTGCCTCACCTCCTGGAAGCTGATCCACGACTTCGTCTGCCTGGCGATCACGAACGACACCGCCTGCGCGACCTTGTCGTCGCGCGTGATCCGGACCCAGTCCTTCGGGTCCAGGGCGTCCATGATCGCGGCGTCCTCGTGCACCCCGGCGAGGTGCCGCCAGTGCACCTTCACGCCGAACCAGCCGCTGGGCGAGGTCCGGCGGGCCATCACGGCGCGCAGGGTCGCGGCCGGGTCGGGCTCGCCGAGCAGGTGCTGCCACTTGGCGAGGTGGCGCGGGTGGAGGTACTCCAGCGGGCTCCCGAGCTGGTCGGTGCCGTGCAGCAGGTGACCCAGCATGTGGCTGCCGGACCGCTGCAGCGACGCGATCACGTAGGTGCGCGGGGTGCCGTCGAACGGCGGCTGGTCGTACTCGGGCCCGAACTGGTCCCAGTCCTGCGTGCCGCCTTCGGCGGGACCGGCCGCGCGCGTCGGGTCCGTCATCGTGGGTGCCTCCTCCTCATCGGCCCGGCCCGGTGTGGGCAGGTCGAGAACCCGGAAAACTCTACGTCAGCAGGCATGTCGCCGGGGGCCTCGTCGCAGATCCAGCATCGTCGTCGACTCACACCGGCAACGACGCGACGAGGCCGCGCTTAAGGTCGTCGATCCCGGTCGGGGGACGGAACCGCCCGGTGACGAGCTCGACGAGCCGCGGCAGGTCGAGGTCGCGCACGTCGTCCGGAGTCAGCGGGGGCTGGTACCGGTCGGGGCCGAAGGCGGAGCAGTAGTCGCGGAACTTGTGGTCGCCGCCGACGAGCTTGTCGCTGACCTTGAGCCGGGCGTTGGGCACGCCCAGCGCGTCGGCGAAGATCAGGCCGTGCATGGAGGAGGACACGACGACCTCGCAGGCGGCGATCTCGCGGGCGACCTCCTCCGGGGTCCAGGCGACGTCGATGCGTCGCACCCCCGGAAGGGCGGCGATCGCGCGCATCGTGGGATCCTCGACGTCCCGGTAGTGCGGGATCACGCCGAGGGCGTAGCGCTTGCCCACGGGCCCGTCGACCAGGCGGTCCGCGAGGAGACCCGGGTCGCCGAGCGCGGCGCCCGCCTGCGCCTCGGGTGACAGGCCCTCCAGGCTCAGGCGGCCGCGCACGGCGCGCGGCACGAAGCCGGCCGGGGCCTCGCCCTTGAAGGGCCGGATCATGCCGGCACCCCAGACGGCCGGCATGTCCTCGCCGCGCTCGCGCAGCGCCATCTGGAGCACCGACCCCGCGCCCACGATCTCGGCCCGGTCCAGCGGCGTCCAGACGACCCGTCGGCCCGTGAGGCGCTCGACCAGCGGCGCCGTCACCTCGTCGCCGAAGTTCAGCTCGGTCGGGTGCCGCCAGCGCCACCACCACAGCCGGACGGGCTCGTGGGTGGCGCCCCCGGGTGTCGGCCCGGCGGCCGGGACCTCAGGGGCGCGGGCGCTCGACGTCCGCGTGACGCGGACGACCGCGGCCGCCCGCGCGCCGGGTCGCGCGGGCTCGCCCGGGACTGCCTCGGCACGGAGCTCGTCGGAGCCTGCACGCGCCGGGCCCTCGCCCACGACGGCGGCCAGGACCCCGTGTTGCGAGACGGCGAGGGTCAGGGGGAGCGTGCTCGCCGTGAACGGCACCGGCAGCCGCGCGGCGACGTGCTCGTCGTCGACGCGGCTCCAGGGGAGCCGGTGGCGGGCGTCGCGGCCCTCGGCGGTCGCGACGTAGGCGTACACCCGCGGCGGCGCGTCCGACGCGACGTGCAGGACGGCCTCCGGCCGGCCGTCCGGGTCGAGCCGCAGGGCGGTCATCCGCGCGTCCGGTGCCGGATGGCCCGAGCCGTCGCGGTCGATCGAGAGGTTGCCGGACCTGGCGGCTCCGAACAGGACGGCCCCCGAGGCCTCGAGAGCGACGGCGTCCTTGTCCACGGACCGGTCGCGGACGGCCCCGAAGCGCACGGGCGTGCCCGGGCGGTCGTCCCAGAGCGGGGTGATCCACAGGTCCCAGACGCCGCTGCCGGGGAGCTCGTCGACGTCGGTGCCGATCTCGAAGGTCACGGCGTCCTGGCGCGCGTCCACGGGGGTGGTGCCCCGCACGGCCGTGCGCGCCTCGACCGACTCCGTGCCGGTCGGCGGGGAGGCCCGGCGCAGGCGCCACTCGGCGTGGACGCCCGTGGGGAGCGGGGCGGCGGTCAGCGGGTGCACCTGGCCGCGCGCGGTGACGCGGTCGCCGGACACGGTGAGCCCGGTGAGCAGGTGCGCGACCTCCGGCGGGTCCGCGCGGAGCGCCTCGCGGCCGAGGGCGTCCTCGACGCTCGCGGGAGCGTCGACGAAGAACCCGTCGCGACGCGCGACGACGAGCAGGTGACGCGGGTCGCCCCCCGCGTGCTCGACGAGCGCCGCGAGGGTCACGGGGTCCCGGCGGAACACGAGGTCGTAGACCGGGCGGGTGTGCGGCTCCACCCGGGCGCGCAGACCGGGCGTCCACAGGTGCCCGAACTCGTCGGCCACGCGGTCGACCAGGTCCGCCCGCGCCTCGGCGTCCAGCGCGAGGTAGGCCCGCCGGAACGCGCCTTCGAGCGCGCGGTCGCCGAACGACCGCCGCAGCAGCTCGTCGCGGCGGTCTCCGGGCTCGGTGTAGCGCTCGACCACCCCCGTCAGGAGGCGGGTCTTGCGCAGCCTGACGTCGATCACCGAGCCGCTCCGTCGCCCGCGCCGTGCCTCGTGGCCCCGCACCCGGTAGTACACGGCGTCGGTGAGGATGACGACGCGGCGGGCGGAGAGCTCCGCCTCGGCCACGAAGGGCTGGTCCTCGCCGTGGAGCAGGCCCGCCGGGAACCGGAGCCCCTGACCCGACACGTGCGCCGCGCGGAACAGCTTCGTGGGGCCGAGCGCGCCCATCATGTGGTTCGCGACCAGGTCCGCGTCCACGGAGGTCTTCTTGAACACCCGTCGTGGCACGTTGGTGCGACCGGCGAAGCCCTCCATCTTCCCGAGCACCACGTCGGCCTCGAGCGCGTCCGCGGCGTCGGCCATCTTCTCGAGCGCGGCCGGGGCGAGCACGTCGTCGGCGTCGAGGAAGAAGAGGTGCCTGCCGGTCGACGCCTCGATGCCGGCGTTCCGGGGTGCGGCGGCCGTCCCGCTGCGCGCCTGGGTGACGACCCGCATCCGCGGGTGCTGCTTCTCCAGCCGGCGGAGGACGGCCAGCGAGTCGTCGGTCGAGCCGTCGTCCACCGTGACGATCTCGACCTGCTCGGCCGGCAGCGTCTGGTCGAACACCGACCGGACCGCCTCCTCGACGGTGTTCGCGCCGTTGTACACGGGCACGACGACGGAGACCCGGGGTGCTGCCGCCAGGTCGGCGGCGGCGGCCTGGCGCGCGGCGCGAGGCGGGGCGACGACCCTCGCGGCCCCGCCACGGCCGACCCGCACCAGCAGCGGGACCGGGGTGCGGGTCCCGCCCGGTGCCAGCACCACCTGCCACAGGCCGGGCGTCGCCGCCACCGTGGCCTGCAGCGTGACGGCCTCGCCCTCCGTCACGACCTCGAACGCCCCGGGAGCGGTCGACGCCCTGTCACGGCGGCGCAGGGTGCGCAGCGCCCGGCGGGCGCGGGAGCCGTCCGGCGCGACCAGCTCGGCGCCGCCGTCCGCGACGGCGTGACCGGCGTCCGTGGGGAAGACCCGGATCCCGTCCAGCGGCACGGAGATCCGGACGGTCCGTCGCCCGGCGTCGTCCGCCGCGGTGCCGACCCGGGCCGCCGCCGCGCGCGGGCGCGCGGCGTCGACGAGGGGGCGCACCTGCGCGACCTCGAGCCTCAGGGTGCCGTCCTCGTCGCGGGAGGCGACGTACGGCACGCCGTCGACGAGCGCGGGCCGCGCGGGCTGGTCGCCGCGGACCTCGATCGGGTGCTCGCTCCCCGGCCCGAGGGGCTCGGCGAGGACGTCCCAGGTGCCCGGTCCGGTCGTGGGCCCGGTCCCGGGGGCGTCCGCCCGCGGGTCGAACCGCGCCTCGGACCGCACGCGCACGGTGACGCGACGGTCGTCGCCGGGCAGCGGGACGAGCTCGGCGGTGCTGCTGGTGTCCAGGCGGCGCATCGTGCCCGCCGTGCGCTCGCGCACCAGGAGGCGGCACGTCGTGCCCTCGGCGTCGTCGTCGACGTCGGACCGCAGGACCGTGCGTTCGGCGCCGTGCTCGTCGAGCCGGCGGGTCGTGGCACGCAGGTGCAGCACGCCGTCGACCCAGACCAGGCCGTCGAGGTCGGTCCGTGCCTGGTCGCGCCGGCCGGGCTCGTCCCTGCGCTCAGCGTTCATGGTCATGCTTCCTCATCCTTCGGGCCGCAGGCATCGCGCCCGTCGAGTATCCCCGGACGTCGTCGATCCGTCAGACCGGGATGCTGCGCAGCAGCCCCTGCTGCAGCGCGTCCAGCCCGCCGGGGGGCTGGAAACGCTCCTGGACGCGGGCGACGAGCCCGTCGGCGGAGAGCCCGGCGACGTCGTCGGCGGACCACGGGTCGTGCCGGCGGTCGTCGAAGGCGGAGAAGTAGTCCTGGTACTTGTACAGCCCGTGCTTGGCGCCCCCGACGCTCTCGCTGAGCCGCAGGTGGGCGTTGGGCACGCCGAGCGCGTCGGCGAAGATCATCCCGTGCAGGGACGACGAGACGACGACCTCGCACGCGGCGATCTCCCGCGCGACCTCCTCGGGGGTCCACGCCACGTCGATGAACCGGACGCGGTCCGACAGCCCGCGCATCGCGCGGACGGCGGGGTCGGCCTTGTCCTTGTAGTGCGGCACGACGCCGACGGCGTACCGCTTGCGCACGGGACCGTCGACGAGCAGGTGGGCGAGGAGGCCCGGGTCGCCGAGCGCGATCCGCTCCCGGGACTCGTCGGGGAAGTGCCCGGCGCTGAGCCGCCCGCGGACCGCGTGCACGCGCAGGTCGTCGCGGAGCTCGCCGGGGTAGGGGCGCATGAAGCCCGAACCCCAGACGGCCGGGAACGAGGGAGGGTTCCCCTTCAGCAGGCCGACCAGCACGGAGCCCGCCCCGACGAGGTCGGCCCGGCCCGGTTCGCTGTGCTGCACGGGCCGCCCCGTGATGCGCTCGAGGAGCGGCGCGGTCACCTCGTCCCCGAAGTTCAGCTCCTTCGGGTACTGCCACCGCCACCACCACAGGCGTATCGGCTTCATGCGGGCACCCCGCGCGCGGCGTCGGCGTACCTGGTCACGGTCAGGGTGTCGCCCTCGAGCCGCACGGTCGCGTCGTCGTCGCCCTGGCCTTCGAGGCCTTCGGTCCCGTCGAGGCCGTCGAGGCCGTCGAGGCGCGGACGCACGCGGATCCCGTCGGCGACCACCACCAGCCGTGACCGCAGCGCGCCGGCGCGGTGGGGGACCGGGAGGCGGACCGCGACGGTGCCGTCGTCCAGCCGCCGCCACGGCAGGCGCTGGCGTGCGTCCCTGCTGCCGGCGGGCGTCACGTCGGCGTACACCCGCAGGTCGTCGTCGGCGGGCACGCACAGCACCACCTCGGGCCGGCCGTCGTCGTCCTCCTGGAGCCGCTCGGCGGTGACGCGCGGGACCTCCCGCACGCCGCGGGCGAGCGAGGCGTGCCCGCCGGGGGCGGTGAAGTCCAGGACGTCGCCCGACGCGAGGACCTGGCCGTCGGCGTCGACGCGCCCGGGGCGAGCGGCCCCGAACCCCGTGGCGGGTGCCGATCCGTGCTCCCACACCGGCGCGATCTCGAGGTCCCAGCTGCCGCGGGCGGGGAGCGACCGGGGGTCGACGGCCACCGTGAAGGCGAGGGACCGGCCGGCGTCGGTCGAGCGCGTGCCTCGCAGCCGCACCGGGACCTCGACCGCCTGCTGGGTGTCGCGCAGGCGCAGCCAGGCGCGGACGCCGTGCAGCGTGTCGGTGCCCGCCCGTGTGCTCACCCGGCCCGCCAGCTCGGCGACGTCGCCGTCGACGGCGACGCCCGTGAGCACCGACTCGACGGCGAGCGGCTCCGCCGGGTGCTCGGAGACGTCGCGCGCGGGCGCGCGCAGGACCGCGCCGCGCGCGGGCGCGCGCAGGGCCTGGATCCGGCTGGTGAGCAGCGCCCAGCCACCCCGGGTCGTGAGGCGGTTCGCCACAGGTCCTCCCTGCGTTGACGGTTGACGAGCCGGGACATGGTCCCACACGGCGAATTCGCCGGGCGACACCCACGCCGCGCGGGAAGGGGCGTTCGGGCCCGGCGGTAGAGTGTGCCGGCACCCGCCCTCGACGTGACTCCTGGATGATCGATGACTCCGAACGAACCGCGCCAGACACCGTTGCTGCTGCCTGAGCGCGCACGCCTCTTCCACATCGGTCTGCCGAAGACGGGGACCACGCACCTGCAGAACGCGGCCGCGGCGCTGCGGCCCCAGCTGCTCGAGCACGGCGTGCACTATCCCGGCACCACCTTCAACCACCGCCGCGAGGTCTCCTCGTTCATGGGCCGGGGCTGGGGCTGGGGGGACAAGCCCACCCTCGAGAACTGGGAACGCCTCATGGCCGAGGTGGACGCCGACACCGAGAACCGGATCTGGCTCGGGCACGAGTTCGCGTCCGAGAGCTCCGTCGAGACGGCCGACCGGTTCCGCGAGGCCCTCGGCGACCGGGTCCACGTGGTCGTGACGCTGCGCCACTACGGGTCCATCCTGGCCTCCTCCTGGCAGCAGTACATGAAGATGGGCGACACCGTCGGCTACGACCGGTGGCTCGAGGCGGTGCTGGCCGACCCGCCGAACCGCAAGGTGACGAAGACCTTCCACACCCGCAACGACCAGGGCCTCGTGATCTCCCGCTGGGCGGACGCCGTCGGGCCCGAGAACGTGACGGCCATCGTCATCGACAAGGCGACGCCGAACCTCCTGACGGACGCGTTCGAGGACCTCCTCGGTCTCCCGCAGGGCTTCCTGGCCACCGCGGAGCAGGACGGCTACTCGTCGAACCGCGGGATGTCCGTCGAGGAGGCGGAGCTGCTGCGCGCCGTCAACGCCGAGTTCCGGCGCCGCGAGCTGCCCTGGCCCACGTACGAGCACTGGATGCGCCGCGGCATCGCCGGCCACCTGATGGCCGCGCGCCTGCCGGGCGAGCACGACACGTCGTTCGAGCTCCCCACGTGGGCGGCGGCGAAGGCGACCGAGCGCGGGAACCGCTACGTCGACCAGATCGAGGACAGCGGCATCCGGGTGGTCGGCGACCTCGACGCGCTGCGAGCGCCGGCCCCGAGCAGCGAGGACCCGGTCTTCGCCGTCGACGAGGTGCCGCTCGACGTCGCCAAGGAAGCGGTCATGGGGGCGATCGAGGCGGGGCTCCTCAAGGACCAGAAGCTCGCCAAGACCTCCGCTGCGCTCGCCGAGGCCCGGGCCGTGCTCCGCGGCAACCGGAAGGCGGGGCGCAACGACGAGCGGATCCTCGAGAAGTTCCGCGCCACCGAGCTCGCGGCCGAGGTCGGCCGCCGGGCGGCCCAGCGGGCCGGACGGGTGTTCCGCCGGGGCTGACGTCCGCCGCGGGCGGGGCCGGCGGTCGTCGCAGGGCCCCGCCGCAGCGCGTCAGCGCGACCTGCGGACGACGAGCACCCCGCCCGGGTCGCGGCTCACCCGGGTCGCGGGGCCGAGGTCGACGGCGAGGTCGTGGACGGCGAGCTCCTCCCCGATCTGCCGCCCGACCACGTCGGACGCGCCGCGCGTCGTGCCCCACACCGGCGTGACGGCGAGGTTCCACGCCCCCCGGCCCGGGACGGCCGCGGGATCGAGGGCGATCGAGAAGGTCGCGGGCCCGCGAACGGGACGCTCGACGAGCTCGGCCGCGAGCGGGATGCGGGGGCCGTCCGCCGCGTGCGGCTCCAGCTCGGCGACGATGGTCTCCGGCGGCGTGACCACGGCGTTGCCGGCCACGGTTCCGGCCACCTCCACGCGGAGCGTGAGCCCTGACGGGCCCTTCCGGACGTCGACGAGGGTGCTCGCCGGCGTCGGCGCCTCCGTCGCGCGGCGCCACTCCAGCGGGATCCGGGAGGCGAGGGCGCGGGGGAGCGCCACCACGACCTCGCCGCGCTTCGCGACGTAGCGCAAGCGCCGGACGTCGCCGCGGGAGTGCCGCACGACCGCCATCAGGTCGTCGTCCCGGCCGCCCGCGAAGAGCAGCCACAGCGGGAGCTGCAGGTGCGCCGCCAGGTGGGAGCGCAGCCCGTCGTTCCAGAGGTGCGTGAACCGGTCCCGGATGCGGTCGGTCTGCTCGGCCCGGACCGCGGTGTCCTCCTCGAAGTACAGGTTGCGGAGCAGCCCGTGGTAGACGTACCGGATCGCCCGGCGCATGAGGGCGTCCCGGCGGGGGCCCGCCTCGACGTGCTCCTCGATGAGGTCCACGAGGCGGGAGGCCTTCTCGAAGATGATCTCGAACCCGGCTCCGGACCTGGACAGGTGCTGGTCGGCGTCGTCGCGCAGCCGCCAGACGTAGTAGTCGTCGTCCGCGAGGATCGCGATCCTGCGGGCGGTGAGCTCCGCGGCGGCGACGAAGAGCACGTCCTCGCCGATGCTGATGTCCTCGGGGAACCGCAGGCCGTGCTGCTCGAGGTGGGTGCGGCGGAACAGCTTGTGCGGGGTCATGGCGTGGAAGAGGTGGTCCTCGACCAGGTCGGCGTCCAGCACCGTCCGACGGAACGTGATCGTCGGCGCGCCCCGGCCGCCCAGGCCCCGCATCCTGCCGAGCACGACGTCGCTCCCCGTGGACTCGGCGGCGCCGACGAGCCGTTCGAGGGCGTGCGGGGTCAGCAGGTCGTCCGCGTCGAGGCAGAAGACGTACGTCCCGGTGGCGTGGTCCAGCGCGACGTTGCGGGGCCGCGACGCCGAGCCGGAGTTCTCCTGCGTGATCACCTGCATGCGGGGGTGCTGGGTCGCCAGCCCTCCCAGGACCTCGAGGGTGTCGTCGGTCGACCCGTCGTCGACGACGACGATCTCGATGCGCTCCGCGGTGAGGGTCTGCGCGAAGACCGAGCGCACGGACTCCTCGACGTAGCGCGACACGTTGTACGCCGGGATCACCACGGTGACGTCGGCCGGGCGCGCCGCGGGGACGTCCCACCCGCTCGTGGTCCGCGGACCGCCGGCCAGGCGCGGGCGGAGCTGCCAGCGCGCCCCCGGGGCGCGGAACGTCGCGGTCAGCCAGCTGCCGGACGGCGCGGCGTCGAGCGTCGCCACCCCGCGCTCGGGAAGCGCCCCGCCCAGCGGGCGGGCGAGGCGCCCGACCGCCGGGACGCGCTCGGCCGCCGAGTGCGGCGCGACGGCCGCGACGCCCTCGAGCCGGGCGGGCGCGTCGACGTAGAGGTCGTGCACGGGCACGTGGACGGCGTGGTGGCGCCAGGGCGCGGGCCCCGACGCGGTGACGGTGCCGCGCGACCAGTCGGGCCGGAGGTGGTCGAGAAGGGCGTGGCGCGCCTGTCCGACGTCGATCGTCAGCGCGTCGTCCTCGGAGCGGGACGCCACGACGGCGCGCCCACCCACCACGGCCGGCCTGGCGGCCGCCGTCGACCGGACCGGGACGTGGGAGAGCTCGCCGAGCAGGCGGTTCTTGGCGTGGACGACCCACACGGCGTCGGCCACGGGCTCGCCCTGCGCGGCGGAGGCGGGGGAGAACTGGGTGACCGTCGAGACGGCGACGCTCACGACGGACCCGTCCGGCGGTTCCTGGTCGGACTCGGGCCGGCCCAGCCGTTCGAGGCGGAGCTCCGAGCGGGACCTGAGGTTCCAGGTGGTCTTCGAGTCGTCGTCCCGAAGCGTCAGGTGGGACGACGCGCGGCGGACGTCGTCGGTGACGTCGCGCAGCGGGCGGGGCAGGATGTCGAGCGACGCGGGGAGCACCCGGTGCAGGCGCCCGCCGCGCGCCACCTTGAACCGCACCGGCCTGCCGTCCGCGCCGGTCCATCGCGCGGTCGCGCGGATGCGCAGCGCGCCCTTCTCCCACCAGATCGCGTCCACCGTGGAGGTGCCGGTCACGGACGCGTCGATCTGCTGGAGCTCGCGCAACAGGTCGACGCGGCGGCGGCGCAGCAGCCACGCCTGGGGCCGCACCTGGGCGGGAAGGTCGGCGTCCCACTCCTCGGGGACGTACTTCTCGACGATCGCCAGCGCGCGGTCCACGACGTGGTCGACCCGGTCCGGGTGCGTCCCCGACCGCAGCCAGCCGTCGATCCGGGAGATGACGCGCAGCCGGTACTGGTGCAGCAGCTGGGTCCTGCGGGCCTCGGCGACGTCGTCGGTGTCGAGGGTCCGGTCGATGAAGTCGAAGAGGGCGCCGAGCTTGTCCCAGAACTCGTCCTCCCACGGACCGTACGTGGCGGAGTTGTTCTGGTCCGTGGCGTGCCAGAGGTAGACAGGGGTGTCGGACAGGATCGACACGACCTCCGCGTGCTTGAAGCACGCGACGTTGAAGTAGACGTCCTCCCAGTACATCCGGCGGCCCTCGGGGAAGCGGATGCCGTGCTCGAGGAGGAAGTCCCGCCGGTAGAGCTTGTGCGGCATCATCGGCAGCAGCGCGTTGATGCCGCGGCGCGGCAGGGCGTTGGGGATGTTCGCCGTAAAGTTGCCGAGCCCCCAGTGCGGGTCGGAGGTCTTGAGCTCCTTGGGGCTGAGCACGTCCGCGTGGTGCGCCGTCGCGTACTCGTACGACGCGCGCAGGCCGTCCGGGAAGATCTCGTCGTCGTGATCCATGAACAGCACGTACTCGCCACGCGCCAGCCCGAGGCCGACGTTACGGGGCCGGCTCGGCCAGCCCGAGTTCTCGATCCGCTCGATCCGGACGTTGGGCCGCTCGTCGCGGATGCGCTGCAGCCGGTCCCACGTGTCGTCGGGGGAGCCGTCGTCGACGATGACGACCTCGAACTCGTCCTGCGGCATGGTCTGGGCAGCGAGCGAGTCGACGACCCGACGGATGCCGTCGCCGGGCTGGTAGGCCGGGACGACGACGGAGACCTTCAGACCCGCGGCTGCCGACGGGCGCGCGGGCGCGTCGGCGGAGGCGCCCTGCGGCTCGGTCACGCGCCGGAGGCCTTCCCCTGCTCCCGTTCCGCGGCCAGGCGCTCCTCGAGGTCGGCGACGGCGCGGTCGGTCACGGAACGGTCGGGGACGGGGGCCACCCCGGCGGCGGCGGCGTCCTGGCGGGCCCGCTCGAAGACGACGTCGTAGAGCTCCGCGACCCGGCGGTGGTCGCGGCGCAGCGCGTCCACCTCGCGGCGCAGGTCCTGCAGCTCACGCTCGTAGGCGACGAAGCGCAGCGGGCCCTCGCCGTGGTCGGCCGTGAGGTCGCTCAGCGCCTCGAGGTTGCGCACCGTGCGGGGTGCGACGCGGCGGGCGATGCGGGCGACGTAGGACTTCATGGTGCAACGGCTCCTGTGGGGGTGGGGTCGGCGCCTGGGTCAGCGCCAGATCAGCGTCGTGAGGGCCCGTCGGTCGCCGACCGACGTCGGCTGGTCGCTGGACTCGATGGTGTGCAGGCCGAGCTTGAAACGGCGCGACTCGGACCGGAGCTTGGCCGCGGAGAGGGCCCACGTCTCCGGGTCCTGCGGGTCGCGCAGCGGCCGGTCGGTGCACACCGTGGCGAAGCAGAAGGTCTGCTCGTCGAGACCCCCGTACAGCAGGGTCTGGAACAGGTCCGCGCGGCCGAGCTCCGGCATCTCGTGCAGCAGGTGGTGGGCGAAGAAGTACGGCTGACGGCCCTGGGCGACGAGGTCCAGGGTCAGCCGGAGCAGCGCGTGCCGGTCGTTGAAGTTGCAGTACCGGTACTCGACGCCGTCCGGTCGCGTCTGGTTCGCGAGCCGCAGCGCTTCGTAGCTGTAGTCGAGCCCCAGGACCTCGTGCCCCCCGGCGGCGATGCGCTCGGTGAGGCGCCCGTCGCCGCTCCCGAGGTCGACGACGAACGCGCCCTCCGGCAGGAGGGACAGGAACTGGTCCACCTGCCGCTCGCCGCCCGCGGGGCCGTCCGGCCGCGTCGAGTACTTCTCGTAGTGCTTCTCCCAGTAGACGCGCTGCCGGTTGAAGACGCCGAAGTGGTTGTCGAAACGCCGCCGCGTCGAGCGGGGCGAGACGAAGACGAACGACGGGTCGGGGATGCGCCACGACGGGCCGTAGGCGAACTCGAGCCAGGCCTCCGGCTGCGCCGGGGCGGGCAGGTCCACGCCGTCGATGCGCATGGTCGACACCGGTACCAGGGTCTCGCGCGGGAGCTCGCCGCGGAGGGCGAACGGCTGGTTGTAGAGCCCGTCCTCGGTGTGGTAGCCGGTGAAGATGTCGATGTAGTGGTCGGTCTCGCCGTCGTCGGTGAAGAACGTCACCTGCAGCTGCGCCAGGCTCAGGCAGATGGCGGTGTAACCCTCGGCCGCCAGCTTCCGCTGGAGCTCGTAGCTGACCTGGCCCGCCTCGAGGTCGGTGCGGGCGTCCGAGAGGAACGCGAAGTCGATGTCGTCGTCGTGCGGGAGCATCCCGCCGTTGCGCATCGCGCCGAGCAGGCTGCCGCCCACCATGTAGATGGGGTAGCCCCACGACTCCATGAGGTCGGCGAGCTTGCGGCCGTTGGTGAGCAGGCGGTCGCGGACGCCGTTCTCGGAGCCGTCCAGGACCGGGCCGAGCCGGTTCCACTTGTTCATGGCCAGCCACCGGCCCTGGGTGTCGGTCACGCTGACCCGGGCGTCGCCGTCCGCGCCCCCGAACCGGACGTCGCCACTGGCCAGCACCTCGTCGTCGGCGGAGCGGCGGACGGTGAGCGTCGTGCGGCCGCGGAGGTACGGGCGCAGGGCCTCGGGCCACCAGAGGCGGCGGCCGAACGGCGACCGGGTGTGCCCGGGCAGCTTCGTGGACCACACGCGGTGCCCGTCGAAGAGCACGTCGACCGTCTCCGCGGGCTGCTCGGCGGGGACGCGGACACGCAGTCCCAGACGGGAGGCGGTCACGGAGCTCATCGCAGGAACGGCCCTTCGTCGGTGGCGGGAGCAGGTCGGAGTCTACGGGACCGCGATCGGCGGCCACGCGGCCGCCGCGGCCGGGACCTGGCGGCCGCGGGCCGGGGAGGCGGCGCCCTGAACGTTAGGGTAGGCACGCTCTCGATGACCAGCCGACGGAAGGCCCCCATGCACGTCGCCCACGTGCTGTCCCTGCCCAGCGCCCCGGACCGCCGCCCGCTCTACCTCGAAGGACGCGACGGCAAGGACGACCGCGCGGTCGTCCGCCCGGACGGCTCGCTGCTCGTCCCCGCGGACTCGTCGCAGGGCTTCGCGACCTACTTCGCGGCGTTCCCGGCGTCCTACTGGGTGCGGTGGACCGGCGCGACGGCCGTCCGGCTCGAGCTCGAGCTCGCCGGCGCCGGCACCGTCCGGGTGCTGCGCAGCGACGCGGCGGGCGCGGCCCGCGAGGTGGGGCGGGCGGACGCCGCAGCCCGGACGGCGATCGAGGTCGACGTCACGGGCGGGGCCGACGGCGGCTGGCTGTGGTTCGAGGTCGACGCGCAGGACGACGTCGTCGTGCACGGCGCCCGCTGGCTCGTCGACGCCGCCCCGCGCCGCGACGGCCGGGTGTGCCTGGCGATCACCACCGTGAACAAGCCCGACTACTGCCTCGCGACGCTGGAGGCGATCGCGGCCGCCCCCGCGCTGCGCGAGGTCGTCGAGACGGTCTTCGTCGTCGACCAGGGCAGCGACAAGGTGGCCGACCGGCCGGGCTTCGACCGGGTGGCGGCCGAGCTCGGGCCCCAGCTGACGGTCATCGACCAGGGGAACCTCGGCGGTTCCGGCGGCTTCTCGCGCGGGATGCTGGAGACCCTGGACCGCCCGGGCTGCGACGCCGTGCTGCTCATGGACGACGACGTCGCCGTCGACCCCGAGGCGCTGCTCCGCGCCGTGCGGTTCCACCGCACCGTGACCGACCCCGTCGTCGTGGGCGGCCACATGCTCGACTACAACGAGCCCTCGGTGCTGCACGCGTTCAGCGAGGTCGTGGACCAGCGGCACTTCATGTGGGGCTCGCCCGAGCGCGAGCACGAGCGGCACGACCTGGCGACCGGCCCGCTGCGGGACACCCCGTGGCTGCACGCCCGCGCCGACGGGCAGTTCAACGGCTGGTGGATGTGCCTGGTCCCGGTCGCCGCGCTGCGCGCCGTCGGGCTGTCGATGCCGCTCTTCCTCAAGTGGGACGACGCCGAGTTCTGCCTGCGCGCGGGCGAGGCCGGCTTCCCGACGGTCTCGCTGCCGGGCGCCGCGCTGTGGCACGTCGCCTGGGTCGACAAGGACGACACCGTGGAGTGGCAGGCGCTGCTGCACACCCGCAACCGGGTGGTCTCGGCGCTGCTGCACGCCCGGCGCCCGCGGGGCGGGGCGCTGCTGCGCGACCTGCTCGCCACCGACCTCAAGCTGCTGCTGGGCATGCGCTACTACCCGGTGGACCTGCACGTGCGCGCGCTGCGCGAGGTGCTGGCAGGCCCCGGCCGGCTGCACGCCGAGCTCGGGAGCACGGTCGCCGACGCGCGGGCGGTGGGTGCCGCCCACCCCGAGACGGTGAAGCACGCGCCCGGCGACGCGGCCTTCGACGCCGCGCTCGCGCGCCGCCGGCCCGGCGCGGCGAGCCCCAAGCCCGAGGGGAAGGCCGCCCAGGCGGCGTTTGCGGCGCGCAGCGTCCTGCGTACCCTGCGCCCGGTCCCGGCTGCGGACCGGCGCCGGCCCTCCGTCGCGCTCGAGCGGGGTCAGGCCACCTGGTGGGAGGTGCCGCGGCACGGCTCCGTGCTGGTGCTGGCCGGCGACGAGACGTCGGGCACCTGGCTGCGGCGCGAGCCGGCCACGTTCTGGCGCCTGGCGGCGGCCACGCTCGTGGCGCACCTGCGGGTGGCCGTGCGGTGGCGGTCGCTGTCGGCGGCCTGGCGCCGTGCCGCCCCCGGCCTGTCCGCTCCGGAGACCTGGCGCCGGACGTTCGAGGGCTGACGGGTCCCGCTGGTCGGACGGGTTCTCGCGCGCGGCTATTTCCGACTAAAGTCATCGGTTATGTCGATCGGAGATCCTGTGACCGCCTCCCGCGCCGGGCGCGCGCTCGTCGTCGGCGCCTACGAGCGCGACAACTTCGGTGACCTGCTGTTCCTGCTGGTCACCGAGAAGTACCTCGCCGACGCCGGCCTCGACGTCGTGGCGACCGCCCCCGTCGCGGCGGACATGACGGACCTGCTCGACCGCCGCGTCGACGGCTTCGTGCCGCGCCTGGAGGCGGAGCGGTTCGACCAGGTCTGGACCGTCGGGGGCGAGGTCGGCGGCACCCGCGTCGACACGGCGCTCTGGATGTCGGCCCCGTCGGCGACCTGGCGTCGGTACCGGGCCGCGGACGCCCAGGAGCAGGCGCGGCTGCGGCGCGAGCTGATCGGCGGTACCGAGATCGAGTCCCCGTACCTCCCGCGGATGTCGGCCTTTCCGCGGAACGCCACGACGCCCGCCGTGCTCAACTCGATCGGGCTCGCGGGGATCTCCGGCCGGGACGCCGGCGACCGGGAGAAGATCCTGCGGATCGTGCGCGAGGCGACGTCCGTCTCGGTGCGCGACCGGCTCTCCAGCGACCTCCTCGCCCGGCACGGCATCGCGCACACGCTGGTGCCCGACGTGGTGCACACCGTCCGCCTGACCCACCCCCGGCCCGACGGCGAGGAGGGCAGCGGGTTCGCGCTCGTCCAGGCCGCGACGCGCATGCTCGCGAAGGAGGGCGTCGAACGGTTCGCCGACGCCCTCGCGGCCTCCGAGGCGCTCGCGCCCTTCCCGGTCCGGCTCTTCGCGGCCGGGCTCGCGCCCAACCACGACTCGCTCGCCGACTACGCGCGCATCGTCGAGCTGGTGCGTGCCCACGACCCGCAGCGGGACATCGCGGTGCTCGACACCTCCCGCCGGCCCTGGGAGCTCGTCGACGAGATCCGCCGGGCCCGGCTGTGGGTGGGCGGATCGCTGCACGGCCGGATCGTCGCCGCCGCCTACGACGTGCCGCGCGTGAGCTTCGCGAAGCGCAAGCTCGACACCTACGCCCGGACCTGGGACCCGCACATGCCCTACGGCACGACGGCGGACACCCTCGACGACGCGGTGCGCCGGGCGCTCGACCCCCGGGTGGTGCGCGCGTCCGCGGGCGTCGGCGAGCGCCTGGCACACCTCGCGGACCGGAACGTCCGGGCGGCGGTCGGCGCGGCGTCCACCGCGACCGACGCCGAGACCGCCGCGCGGCGCGCGGCGGCCGCGGACCGGGCCGTCGTCGAGCGGGACCGTCGTGCGCGCGAGGAGGCGGCCCAGCTGCGCCGGCAGGTCTCCGCGCTCGAGGCGGCGAGGCCGAGCGCGCGGGAGGTGCTGCGCGCGAGCGTGCGCGCCCGGGGCCTGGCGCTCGTGTCCGACGTCCGCAGGGTCGGGGGAGGGGTGGCACGACGCGTGCGGGGGGCACGCCTCGCGCACCACTAAGATGTGCGGGATGTCCACTCCCACCGTCGTCGCCGTCGTCGTGTCGTACAACCGGGCCGCGCTGCTCGGTGCGGCGCTCGACGCGCTCGCGGCCCAGACGCGGCCGGTCGACCGCGTCGTGGTGGTCGACAACGCCTCGACGGACGACGCGCTCACTGTGGCGCGCGAGCACCCCAGCGCGCCAGAGGTGGTGGCGCTCAAGCGGAACACCGGCGGGGCCGGCGGGTTCACGGTCGGCCTGGCGGCCGCCGTCGCCGACCTGGGCGCCGACCTGGTCTGGCTCATGGACGACGACACCGTGCCCACGCCCACCGCCCTCGGCAACCTCCTCGGGGCGCGCGACGCCTACGACGGCGACGTCGCGGCGATGGCGAGCCGCGTCGTGTGGACCGACGGCACCGACCATCCGATGAACACGCCCCGCAGCCGCCCGGGCGCGTCGCCCGACGCGCTGCGGCGCGCGAAGGCCGCCGGCGCGATGCCGGTGCGGTCCATGTCGTTCGTCTCGATGCTGGTCGACGCGGTGGTCGTGCGCCGGCTCGGGCTGCCGGTGGCGGACTACTTCATCTGGAACGACGACTTCGAGTACTCGACGCGGCTGCTGCGCCGCGGCGTCGGCCTGTACGTGCCGGGCAGCGTCGTCGAGCACCGCACCGCGCGCCTCGTGGGCACCGACTCCGACCCGGGGCCGCGCTTCTACTACGAGGTGCGCAACAAGGTCTGGACGTTCACCCGCTCGTCGGCGCTGAGCGCGTCCGAGCGGCTGCTCTACGGCGGGTCGACGCTGCGCCGGTGGGCGCGGACGGTCGCGCGCTCGTCCGACCGCGGCACGCTCGCGAAGGCGGGCTCGCGCGGTCTCTGGCACGGCCTGGTGCACCGCCCGCGGGCCGACACCGAGGTGCTCGCCGGCGTCGGGCCGGCCGCGCTGAGCGTCGCGCGGCTCGAGGCCGGCACGAGCGCGCCCACCCCGCCGCCCGTCAGCCGGGCCGCCGCGGCGGCGCCGTCGGGCGTCGCGGGCGGCGTCCTCGACGACCACCGCTTCTCCGTGCTGCTGCCGGTGTACGCGGGCGACGACGCCGCGCACCTGGAGCGCGGCCTCCTGTCGGTCACGCGCGACCAGACGCTGCGTCCCGACGAGGTGGTCGTCGTCCGGGACGGCCCCGTGGGCGCCGACGTCGCGGCCGTGCTGTCCCGGCTGCACGAGCTCACGCAGGTGCCGGTCACGCTGGTGCCGCTCGAGCGCAACGTCGGGCTGGCGCGCGCGCTCGAGGCGGGCCTCGAGGCCTGCAAGCACGAGATCGTCGCGCGGGCCGACGCGGACGACGTCTCCCGGCCCGAGCGCTTCGCCGTGCAGGTCCCGCTGGTCGCCGGCGGCCACGACATCGTGGGCTCCGCGATCCAGGAGTTCGAGGACGACGAGGCCGAGCCGGGCATGGTGCGCGTGCCGCCGACGGGGGACGAGATCGCGGCGGCCGCCCGGTTCCGCGACCCGTTCAACCACCCGTCGGTCGTGTACCGGCGCTCCGCCGTCGCCGCCGCGGGCGGGTACGAGCACCTGGACCTCATGGAGGACTACCTGCTCTTCGCCCGCATGCTCGCCGCGGGCGCGAGCGCGCAGAACGTCACCGAGCCGCTCGTGCTGTACCGGGTCGGCGCGGGCGCCTACGCACGCCGCGGCGGGCGCCGGCTGCTGGCCTCCGAGCTCGCGCTGCAGCGCACCCTGCACTCCGAGGGGTTCCTCACCGCCCCGCAGCTGGTGCGCAACGTCGTGGTGCGGGCCGGGTACCGGGTGGTGCCCGAGCGGGTGCGCAAGGTCGGCTACCGTGCGTACACCCGGCTGCGCGGCGGCTACATCCCCGACTGACCTGACCCCGTCGGCCTCGACCCACTCCGAAACCTGGAGGCTTCTCCCATGACCGACCTCGTCGTCGTCGGCACCGGATTCTTCGGCCTGACCGTCGCCGAGCAGATGGCCGGCCGTGGCCGCAAGGTGCTCATGATCGACCGGCGCGACCACCTCGGCGGCAACGCGTACAGCGAGGACGAGCCGTCCACCGGCATCGAGGTGCACCGCTACGGCGCGCACCTGTTCCACACCTCCAACGAGCGGGTGTGGGAGTACGCGAACCGGTTCACGACGTTCACGTCCTACGTCCACCGCGTGTACACCACGCACCGGGGCGAGGTCTTCCCGATGCCGATCAACCTCGGCACGATCAACCAGTTCTTCCGCTCGGCGCACGGGCCGGACGCCGCCCGGGCGCTGGTGCGCGAGCAGGCGGCCGAGCTCGGGGGCAAGCGGCCGGAGAACCTCGACGAGCAGGGCGTCTCCCTCATCGGGCGACCGCTGTACGAGGCGTTCATCCAGGGCTACACCGCCAAGCAGTGGCAGACCGACCCGCGCGAGCTGCCGGCGTCGATCATCTCCCGGCTGCCCGTGCGGTACACGTACGACAACCGGTACTTCAACGACACGCACGAGGGCCTGCCGACCGACGGCTACACGGCCTGGCTCGAGCGGATGGCCGACCACCCGAACATCGAGGTGCGGCTCGGCACGGACTTCTTCGACGAGACGCAGCCCGTGAGCAAGAAGTCCGTCGTCGGGCAGGTGCCCGTCGTGTACACGGGACCCGTCGACCGGTACTTCGACTACGCCGAGGGCGAGCTGAGCTGGCGCACGCTCGACTTCGAGCAGGAGGTCCTGCCGATCGGCGACTTCCAGGGCACCCCGGTGATGAACTACGCGGACCCCGACGTGCCGTACACGCGCATCCACGAGTTCCGGCACTTCCACCCGGAGCGCGACTACCCGACGGACAAGACCGTCGTGGTGCGCGAGTACTCGCGGTTCGCCGAGCGTGCCGACGAGCCGTACTACCCGGTGAACACCGCCGACGACCGCGAGCGTCTCAAGCGTTACCGCGACCTCATGGGCGGCGAGGCCGACGTGCACTTCGGCGGGCGGCTGGGCACATACCAGTACCTCGACATGCACATGGCCATCGGCGCCGCCCTCTCCATGGCGGACAACAAGCTGTAGCGCCTCCGCGCCGAGCACGGGGTTGGGATCGTATTGAGGCCTCAATACGATCCCAACCCCGTGCTCGGCATGGCGGGACCCCCTCCACAGGGGGGTGGCGTCCACAGACCCGGTCGCGGCCGACCCGCGGGCGCCGGTGCCGCGCTGCGATGGTGCGATGCGCACCTTCGCCGATATCCCCGCGCTCCTGCTCGCCGTCGCCGCGGCACAGGAAGGGCTGCTGTCCGCCGAGCAGTGCGACCGGCACGGGGTCGGCAGCGCCAGACGGAGTCGGCTCGTCCGGGCGGGTCGTTGGATGGCGGTCACGAGGGGCGTCGTCGACACCATCGTCGTCCCGCTCCGCGAACGGACCGTGGCCGACGTCCCGGTGGGTGCCCTGCCGCCCCTCTCGCGGTCCGACGACGCCGAGGCATCGCGCTCCGTCCGTGCCCTGCGCACCGCGCACCGTGCGCTCTCGAGCGCGGACGTCGTCCTCGAGCATCGCCGCCGCCGCAAGGCATGGGTCGGGATGCTCGCGTTCGGACCGGCGGCGACGGCGGTCGGGACCAACGCTCTCGCGCTGCACGGGGTGGAAGGTCTGCCCGTCGACCTGCGGTCCGAGGCGGCTCTCCCGCACGCCTCCGACCGCGTGGACCGCCCGGGGGCGCTCCTGCGGCAGTTCGACGACGGGATGACGACAGTCCCGTTCGGCGACCGGCGGACGGGCGAGCGGCAGATCGCCAGCGTCGACTGGGCGATCGCCCAGGCGGTCCCGGAGCTGCCGATGGCGCACGGGCTGGCCGTGCTCGACTCGGCCCTGCGCCTGGAGGTCCTGGACCGCGCGGGCCTGGCGCTCGCTCACGACCATGCGCGCGGGCGGCGAGGAGTCGCGCTGCGGCACGAGCTGTGGGACCTGGCCGACCCTCGGGCCGAGTCGGCGCTCGAGTCGTTCGGACGTTGGGGCTGCATCGAGGAAGGTGTGCCGCCGGACGACCTCCAGCTGCCGGTCCACGCGCCGTCCGGGAGGTTGCTCGGCGTGGCGGACATGGTCTGGCACCTGCCCGGCAGCCGGCTGCTGGTCGCGGAGATGGACGGTCGGGCTTGGCACGAGGGCGACGAGCGGGCCGACCACCGCGACCGGGACCGGGACAACGACTTCGCGGCCGACCCGCGCATCGACCTGTTGCGGTTCGACGCGCGGCACGTCCGGGCGAGGACGGTCGGCACGCAGGTCCGCGCGTTCCTCGGGGCAGCCCGATCCCGCGTGAACACGGGCTCGGGGTCGAACACGGGGTTGGGATCGTATTGAGGCCTCAATACGATCCCAACCCCGTGTTCGGCGCGGAGGTTACGGGACCCAGGCGCAGACCAGGTGGGCGGTGCCGTCGACCGTGAGCGACCCCGCGGCGTCGGGCACGAGGCACGACTCGCCGCGCCGCAGCGTCAGCTCGCCGCCGCCGGTGAGCAGCCGTGCCTCGCCGTCGAGGGCGAGCACGATCCGCGGGCCGTCGCCGGCGAGCGCCACGGGCTCGCCGCTGACGACGTCGGCGAACGTGAGCGCGAACTCGGCGACCGGGGCGCGGTAGGTCGTCACGACGCTCTGGTCGCCAGAGACCGTCGTGTCCGGCCGGCCGGGCGGGCGGGGTGCGAACGACGCGCACTCCAGGAGCGCGCCCGCGTCGACGTGCTTGGTGGTCAGGCCCGCGCGCAGCACGTTGTCGGACGCCGCCATCACCTCGACGCCGAGGCCCGACAGGTACGCGTGCACCTCGCCGGCGGGCACGAACATCGCCTCGCCCGGCTCGAGCGTCACCCGGTTGAGCAGGAGCGAGACGAGCGCCCCCGGGTCGCCGGGGTGCTGCGCCGCCAGCGCGAGCACGGTCGCGTCGGCGCGGGCGGTCGGTGACGTCGCCGCGTGTCGCGCGGCGACGGACGCGACGGCCTCGGCGACGTCGTCGGCGCAGGTGGGTGACGTGCGCGCGGCGACGAGCGCCCGGGTGGCGGCCCGCACGCCCGCCGTCGACGGGCTGGCGTCGAGCGCCGCGCGGACGCCGTCGACCAGCCGGCCGGCGAGGCCGTCGAGCAAGGCGCGCACGGATCGCGGGCTGCGGAACCCGGCGAGGGCCTCGAACGTGCTGAGCGCGACGATCAGCTCGGGCTTGTGCTGCTCGTCGTGGAACGACCGCCGGGGGTCCCCGGAGAGCAGGCCCGCGCGGACCTCGCGGTGGTACCCGGCCCGGGCGAGGTGCGGGCGCGGGTGCACCTGCAGCGACAGGGCGCGCTCCGCCGCGAGCACCTTGAGCAGGAACGGCAGGCGCGGACCGAACCGGTCGGACACGCGGCGGCCGAGCACGGCGACCGGCTCGGCCTGCAGGAGGTCGGCCAGCGACCGGCCGGCCCTCCCGACGGCGCTGCTCCCGTCCGAGCGGATGCTCGACGGCGCGGCCGGGTGGGCCCCCAGCCACAGCTCGGCGGCCGGGCGGCCGTCGGGCACCCGGCCGAGCAGCTCCGGGATGAGCGTGGGCGAGCCCCAGTCGTAGTCGCGCACGGGGTTGACCAGGGGCAGGACTCTCGCCGTGCGGGAGGTTTGCCGCGTATTCATCACCATGTCATTCATCCGTCATCCGCCTGTCGTCCTTGTGTCGTCGACTTTCCCGTGCGCCTGTGATGCAATCTGCCGCCGCGCCGACCCCGATATCGCGGACGCCATATCTCGCATCGTTCTCCTCGTCGACAGTCGTCGAACCTCCGTGCGGTGCCGACCGTGCTCGGCGCGGCCTCGGCTTGGTCCATCAGGCCTGGCCGTCGGCGGCGGTACGACGCGCCCCGTGAATGTCGACGTCCACCATGAAAGGGCAATGACAATGGCCCTGGGGCCGTTCGCGGCCGATGTCGAAGAATGTTCACCTACATGAAGTTCGATGTTCGCCCAGAGTTGTCGCGGGGTGGCCGAGGTCGACTTGTCGGGCTCTTAGTGTCAGCCCCATGAACGACATCCACCCTGATGGTGGCGCCCTCGTCGTGATTCCCGCCCGCGGCGGTTCCGCGGGGATCCCGCTGAAGAACCTGCAGCGGGTGGGAGGAACGACGCTCGTCGCCCGAGCGGTGCGCTCCGCACTGGCCGCGCCGTCGGTCACCGCCGTCGTCGTCTCCACGGACCACGACGAGATCGCCCGGGAGGCGGCCGCGCACGGCGCGCGGGTCGTCGGGCGGCCCGCCGACATCGCCGGCGCCACCGCGAGCTCCGAGTCCGCCGTGCTGCACGTCCTGGACGCGCTGCGCGACACCGACGGGACGGGCGGTGCCGAGCACGGCGCCGACCCGGCCGTGACCGTGCTCCTGCAGGCGACCTCGCCCTTCGTCGACCCGGCCGACCTGGACGCCGCCGTGCGCCGGGTCGCGTGCGGCGAGCACGACGTGGTCGTGGCGGTCGCGCCGACGCACGACTTCCAGTGGCGGCTCGACGGCGACGCACCGATCCCCGTCGGCCACGGCACCGACCACCGCCCGCGGCGCCAGGACCGCGCGCCCCACTTCCGCGAGACCGGCGCCTTCTACGCGATGCGCACCGCCGGGCTGCGCGAGGCGGGCTCCCGGTTCTTCGGCTCGGTCGGCCTGCAGCCCGTGGCGGCCGAGTGGTCGCTCGAGATCGACGAGCCGCGCGACCTGTGGCTCGCCCGCACGCTGCTGGAGCAGCTGGTCGCGGCCTCCCCTTCGGTCCAGCTCGTCGATTCCCGGTCCGTGGCCTCGACAAGCTCGACCGACGCCGTCGACGTCGACGACGCCATCGACGTCGACGCCGTCGTCACCGACTTCGACGGCGTGCACACCGACGACGCGGCGTACGTCTCCCAGGACGGTACCGAGTCTGTGCGGGTGCACCGCGGCGACGGGCTGGGCGTCGCGCGCCTGCGCCGCGCCGGCGTCCCGCTGCTGATCCTGTCGACCGAGACCAACCCCGTGGTCGCGGCGCGCGCCCGCAAGCTCGGCGTCGACGTCCTGCACGGCGTCGACGACAAGGCCGCGGCCCTGCGCGACTGGTGCGCGGTGAACCGCCTCGACCCGGCCCGCGTCGCCTACGTGGGCAACGACCTCAACGACCTTCCCGCCCTGGACGTCGTCGGCTGGCCGGTGGCCGTCGCCGACGCCCGTCCCGAGGTGAGGGCCGCCGCGCGCGTCGTCCTCACCCGACCCGGCGGCCACGGCGCCGTCCGGGAGGTCTGCGACCGCGTGCTCGGTGCACGCGCGCGCACGGCCACGACAGCACGTCCCGCACCCCGAAAGGACATCCCGATGACCAGCACGTCCGCCACCGCCACCGCCACGACCGGCGCCGGCCTCCCCGCCGAGCGCGCCGTCCAGATCGGCGACCACGAGGTCGGCACGGGCAAGCCCGTGTACGTCATCGGCGAGATCGGCATCAACCACAACGGCGACGTCGAGATCGCCAAGCAGCTCGTCGACGTCGCCGTCGCGGCCGGCTGCCAGGCCGTGAAGTTCCAGAAGCGCACGCCCGAGATCAGCACCCCGAAGGACCAGCGGGACAAGATCCGGCAGACGCCCTGGGGCGAGATGACGTACCTCGAGTACAAGTACCGGGTCGAGTTCGAGCACGACCAGTACACGGAGATCGACCAGTACGCGAAGGCGAACGGCATCCAGTGGTTCGCCTCGCCGTGGGACGCCCCCTCGGTCGCGTTCCTCGAGGAGTTCGGCGTGCCGACGCACAAGATCGCCTCGGCGTCGGTCACCGACCACGAGCTGCTGCGGGCGCTCGCGGCCACGGGCAAGCCGCTGATCCTGTCGACGGGCATGTCCACGCTGGAGCAGATCGACGCCGCCGTCGAGATCCTCGGCACGGACGGCCTCGTGATCCTGCACGCCACCTCGACGTACCCGCTGCCGCCCGAGGAGGCGAACCTGCGCACCATCGCGACGCTGCAGGAGCGCTACGGCGTGCCGGTCGGGTACTCGGGCCATGAGACGGGCCTGCAGATCTCGCTCGCCGCCGTCGCGCTCGGCGCGGTCGCCGTCGAGCGGCACATCACCCTCGACCGGGCGATGTGGGGCTCCGACCACGCCGCGTCGCTGGAGCCGAAGGGGCTCACCAACCTGGTGCGCGACATCCGCATCCTGCAGGATGCGCTCGGCGACGGCGAGAAGCGCGTGATGCCCGGCGAGCTGTCGCCGATGTCGCGCCTGCGCCGCGTCGACGCCTGAACCGGCGCGGGCGTTCGTGACGATGCTCGACGAGCGTCCGGCGGTCTCGGTCGTGATCCCCGCGCGGGACGCGGCCGAGCACCTGCCGGACGCGCTCGGGAGCCTGGGCCGGCAAGGCCCGGGCGGGAGCGACCTCGGCGACGACCTGGAGGTCGTGGTCGTCGACGACGGCTCCGTGGACGACACGGACGACGTGCTCGCCGAGGCCGGGGCGCACCTGCGGCGGCTGAGCGTCGTGCGGCACTCGGTGCCGCGCGGCGTGTCGGCGGCCCGCAACCACGGGGTGCGCCGGTCCTCGGGCGCCTGGGTGACGTTCCTCGACCCCGACGACTGGTTCTTCCCGGGCCACCTGGCGGCGATGCTGCGGGCGGCCGGGAGGCTCGCCGGCCCGCTTCCGGCCGACGGCGAGGACCGCGCCGACCGCGCCAACGGCGAGGACGGCGCCCGCGGCGCCAACGGCGAGGACGGCGCCGGCGGTGCCGGGGTCGACTTCCTCGTGTGCGACCAGGTGCAGTCGCGGGGGACGGAACGCACGATGGTCCGCGCCCCGGAGCCCCGCCGGCACATGCCGCTCGACCCTCGCACCGGGATCCTGCCGACGTCGCGCACCACGATGGTCAACTACGTCCAGGTCTCCAGCCGGTTCGTGTCCCGCGCGGCCGTCGACGCGGGTCTCGCACGCTTCGACGAGTCCCTGCCGACGGCGGAGGACCGCGAGTGGGCGTGGCGGCTGCTGCTCGGAGCCCGCTCGTACGCCGTCGTCGACGCACCGGGCTACGTGTACCGGCGGCAGGTCGCGGGCTCCCTCACCGACATCGGCGACGCCCGCCAGCTCGGGTTCCTCGACGCGTACGGCGCGGTGCTCGACGGCCTGCGCGCGGCGGGTCGCGCCGAGCTCGAGCCGAAGGCGCTGCGGGACGCGCTCGTCGTGCTCCACCACCACGTCCAGCGGCGCGCGACCTACCCGGACGACGTCTGGCGGGCCATGGTCGCCGGCGCCGGTGCGCTGCTCGACCGGTTCGACGACGACGTGGTGGCCGCGCAGGTGGCCGCGCTCGGCCCCGACCGCGTGCACGCCCTCCGACGACAGGGAGTGCACCTGTGACGGTCCAGATCATCACCGCCTCGACGCTCTTCGGCGTCGCGACCGTGGCCGCCGCGTGGGACGCGGGGGCGCTCCGGCGGCGCGAGCGCACGCTGCTCGTGGTGCAGCACGACGTGCCGGTCCCGGAGGCGCACCCGGCGTTCCCGCAGGGGCCGGGGTTCGCCTCGCTGGCCGACCGCTTCGACCGGGTCGTCGGCTGGAACGAGGTCGTCGAGCCCCACCACCCGACGAGGTGGACGCCGCGCGCCGACGACGTGCCCCTGTGGCAGCGGCTGCTGCGCGGGCGCTGGGGGCTCGGCGACGAGCCGGTGGAGATCGTCGGGGAGTCGGTCGCGACGGCCCCGACGTCGGCGCTCGTCGCCATCTTCTCCGGCGCCGCGGTCACGGGGTGCGGCGACGGGCTGAGGGCCTACGGGCCCGCCCGGAACGCGCTGCCGCACGACGTCGGGGGCCGGGTCTCGGCGCTGCTGCACCTCGACCTGCTGCCCGGCGTCCGCCCGGCGTCGCTCGAGGAGTGGGACGTGCCGACGACGGTCGTGCCGTCCGAGTCGTTCCGCAAGGTCGTCGCGGGGCTGGCCGACCCTGCCGACGGCGAGGTGCTCGCCGAGGGGCTGCCGCAGGCCGGCGGCTACGGCCTGGTCGTCGGCCAGAACCTCGCGCCCGCCGGCCTCGTGACGCCCGACCAGGAGGCGGCGCTGCACCGGTCGATGGTGCGCACGGCGGCCGAGCGGGGGTTCACCGAGGTGGTGCTCAAGCCGCACCCGTCGGCCCATCGCCACGGGGCGGGCGAGCTGGCCCGGCACGCGCGCACGCTCGGCGTGACGCTGCGCACGGCGCCGCCCGGGGTGCTCGCCGAGCAGCTGTTCGACGCCGCACCCCCGGGGCTGGTGGTGTCGTGCTTCTCGACGGCGCTCGCCACCGCGTCGGCGGTCTTCGGCCTCCCGACGGCGAGCGTCGGGACGGCGATGCTGCTCGAGCGGCTCGAGCCGTTCGCGAACGGCGACCGCGTGCCGGCCGTGGCGGTCGACGCGCTCGGCCGCCCCGACGGCGCGTGGCGCGACCCGCGGCGGCTCGAGCAGCTGGTGCGGGCCGTCGCGTACTGCCAGCAGCCACGCCACCTGGAGCGGTTCCGCGCCGGGACGGCGGACCTGCTGGCCGGCCTGGACGAGGCCGACCTGGCGCTCTGGTTCGACCGGAAGCGGCTCACCGCCCTCGGGCTGCCGGGCGGGTCGCGGCTGTCGCCCTGGCGCTCCGTGCGCCTGCTCGCGGTCGCCGACGCGCTCGACCGCCGCACGGGCGGGGCGCTGCGACGCCTCGCCCGGGAGCGGTACACGCGGGCCGGAGACGACGTGCGCGCCGGCATGGGCGCGGTGGAGGCGCGACGTGGCTGAGACGGTGGCTGAGACGACGACGACGACGGAGCCCGTGCCCGGCGCGAACCCCGGCGTCGCCGTCGTCGCGTGCGTGCGCGACGAGGAGGCGTACCTGGCGGAGGCGGTGGCCTCCGTGCTCGCGCAGGACTACGCCGGGCCGCTGCGGCTCGTGCTGGCCGTCGGGCCGTCGGACGACCGCACGGCCGAGGTGGCGGCCCGGCTCGCCGCGTCCGACGCGCGCGTCGTGCTGGTCGACAACCCGACGGGGTCGCGCTCGATCGGGCTCAACCTCGCGATCGAGCGCGCGACGTCGGACGCGGCGGCAGCGTCGGGCGAGCCGCCGCGGCAGGGGGAGGCGCCGTCGGGCGAGCGGCCGCCGGGGGAGGAGCCCGACGGCGCGCAGGTCCTCCTGCGTGTCGACGGGCACACCGTGCTTCCGCCGGCCTACGTGCGGCGGTGCGTGGCGACGCTCGAGCGCACCGGCGCCGTCGCGGTGGGCGGGCTGATGCACCCGGTCGGCTCGACCACGGTGCAGCGCGCCGCGGCCCGGGCGATGAGCCACCCGGCGGGGATCGGCGCGGCGACGTTCCACGTGGGCGGCGAGGCCGGGCCCGCGGAGACCGTGTACCTCGGCGCGTTCCGCCGGTCCGCGGTCGAGGCGGTCGGCGGCTACGACCCGTCCCTGGTGCGCGCCGAGGACTGGGAGCTCTGCCTGCGGCTGCGCCGGGTGGGCGGGCTGCTCTGGTTCGACCCCGCCCTGCAGGTCACCTACCGGCCCCGGCGCACGCTGCGCGCCGTCGCGAAGCAGTTCTGGCGCACGGGCATGTGGCGCCGTGAGGTCATCCGCCGCGACCCGACGACGGCGAGCGTGCGCTACCTCGCTCCGCCGGTGCTGGTCGCGGGCCTCGCGGGGTCGGCGGTGCTCGGGGTGGTCGGCGCGGTCGCCGCCCTGCCCGCCGTCGCCGTCCTCGGCGGCGTGATCCCCGCGGCCTACGTGGCGGGGGTCCTGGCCGCCACCGCGCACGCGGCGGCGCGCCGTCCGCGGCTCGGGCTGCGCGAGACGCTGGTGCTGCCGGTCGTGATCGCCACGATGCACCTCGCCTGGGGCGCCGGTTTCGTGCGGGGTCTCACCGACCGCGCGGTCGCCGACCACCGCGCCTGACCGCGCCCCGCCCCTCGCCGAACACGGGGTGGGGATCGCTTTGGACCTCCAAAGCGATCCCGACCCCGTGTTCGGCGCAGGGTGGCGAGGAGAGCGGGGTGCGGTCAGCGGCGGAGGGCGCGCGCCACGCGGACCGGCAGGGCCGAGCGGACGACGGTGTACGTGTGGCGCGGCCACGACCACGGCGTCACCGCCCGGCCGGGCAGCTCTCCGGCCCGGGCACGAGCCGCCAGGGCCGCGACGGCGGCCGGCAGCTGCGACGGCGCGCTCTGCAGGTAGTGCTCCGCGCACCACGCGGGGTCCGGCGTCGGCCCGCCGGCGCGGAGCGTCGCCGCGACCTCGTCCAGGCGGCGAAGGCAGCCGGAGCCGGCGAACGGCTCGTTGAGCAACCCGGGGCCCACCCCGAAGTCGGTGAGGAAGATCGTCGGCAGCCCGCGCGCCAGGGACTCGAGCGCCGCCGTCGAGCTCACCGTGAGCAGCGCGGTGCCGGGGACCAGGTGGTCGGACATCGGGCCCGTCGCGAAGCGCACCGCGCCCTCCGGGTGCCCCAGCCGCGCGCGCTCGGCTGCCCACAGCGCGTCGAGCGGGTGCTCCTCGTTGTGCGTCTGCCGCTCCCCGGCGCGGGCGCGGAGCTTGACCACGACCTCCAGCCCGCCGCGCGACAGCTTGGCGAGACCGTCGAGCAGGGCCACCCGGTCGTCGCGCGACGCCGGCACCTTCGCCTGGGCGGCGAGCACCACCCGCCCTACCCGCGCCTTTCCGCCGAACACGGGGTGGGGATCGTTATCGGGGTCGATAACGATCCCCACCCCGTGTTCGGCGGAAGGAACGGGCGGCGCCGGGTCGAGGAAGGGCAGGCGTGTGAGCACCAGCTCGGGGGCCGCGCCGTGGGCGGCGAACGCCTCCGCGTACGGCCCGGCCTCGACGGCGGCGTGGACGACGAACGCGTCGCACCACCGCCGCCAGCCCGTACCGTGCGTCGTCGCGGGCAGCGCCATGCCGGGCAGCCCGGTGACCAGCGCGGGACGCCTGCCCGCGCGCACGCCGGCCGCCTGCCGGGCGACCAGCTCCGCGACCGGTCCGGTCGCCGCGACCAGCACGACGTCGGGCCGTGTGCGCCGCAGCAGGCGGCGCTGCGCCGCCGTGCCGAGCACCGGCGGCGGTGCCAGGCCCGTGCCCGCGACCGCGGCGGACGCCTGCCCGGGCGTGGGCGCGATGGGCGAGCGGACGAGGACCGCCGACACGCGCGGCGCGGCGCCGCCGTCCTGACCGCCGTCGTCCTGGCCGCGGTCGTCCTGGCCGCCGCCGTCCTGACCGCCGTCGTCCCGCAGGCGCGCGAGCGTCCACGCGGCCCACTTGAGGTAGGAGTCGGAGTCGGCGACGGCGAGCACGCGCGGCGCCGCCGTGGCGCGGAGGGTCCCGGTGCCGAGGACGGTGGTGCCGGCGGTCATACGGCGGTCGGCACGACGCCGCGCGCCGGCAACCCGAGCGGCGACGGCCCGCGAGCACCGGCCACGGCGCGCGCGGCGAGCTCGTGGGTGGCGCCCAGGTGCCGGCGGAGCTCGGGGGTGGCGCGGTCGGTCCACCAGGCGTCGGGCACGGCGTGCGGGGTGACCGTCACCCCGCCGCCTGCGAGGAGGCGCGACAGCGTGATCGCGGAGGTCGACGGCAGCATGACGACCCGCTGGCCGGGCCGCAGGCCGCGCAGCCGGATCTCGACGGGCGCACCCGGCGCGTCCACGACGATCCCGGGCAGCCGCTCGAGGAGCGCCGACACCAGAGGGTCGTGCCGGCGGTGCGGAACGTACCGCACGGGCCCGTCGGCGGCGACGCCGCGCACCCACGCGGCGTAGCGGTCGGCGTGCAGGAGCCCGTCGGCGACGAGCGCGGAGCCCACGACGACGGTCGGCTCGGGGGGCGCGTCGGCTTGCGGCCGGGAGCGGAGCCACTCGAAGCGGTGCTCCAGCACCTCGACGCCGAGGTCGTGCAGGCGGGCGCGCAGCGCGGGGTCGAGCGGCAGCGTGGTGCACAGGGTGAGCCGGCCGGCGTCGGCGATCCGCCGCAGCCGGCGGGCGGCGAGGCTGCCCAGCCCGTACCGCAGGGGTCCGGCCGGCGCGCCGATCCGCACGAGCGCGGAGCCCGTCGCCATCCGCCGGGCCAGGTCGAGGGTCGCGAGCCCGTCGTCGACGACCACGAGCCGCTGCGGGGGCCGGGGCGTGCGCACGAGGGCGGTCTGGAAGGCGCCGGAGAACGGGTCCCCGACCACCACGACGCCGTCCGGGAGGTGTCGCGGTGCGGGAGCCACGTCGACGTCCAACCCGGCGGGCAGCCCGAGGGTGTGCACGGCGCCGACGCTCGCCGCCAGGGTGGGGACGTCGGCGCGGGCCCGGACCCGGGTGCGGGTGCCGGCGTGCCCGGCGGCGTGCGCCTCGATGGCGCCCAGCAGCTGCAGCGGAGACTCGACGAGCGCGGTCACACCGTCGAGCGTCACACCGACGGGTGGCAGGCGGATGGCACCGTGGCGTCCGGCGGACGACGGGAGTCTGACGGCTCGGTGAACGCGGGCCGGCGCGCGGTGGGCGGCGGGGCGGGGGTGCCTGCTCTTGTAGGATCGTGCGGTCGAACATTCCCGAACGACGGGTATCACCACCACTGTGACCACCGAGACCAGCGAGGCGAATCGCACGCCGGGCGGTGGCGGCGACAACCGCGGACACCGCGCCACCCCCACGCCGCCCGAGCCGATCACGCCTGCCCTGACGTCGTCCGAGCGCCAGGCGCTCGCCGACCAGTTCCAGCTCCGCAAGATGGGGGTGCGCCCGCCCCTGGGGACCTACGTCCGCGACGTGCTGGCGCGGTGGGCCTTCATCCGGGTCCTGGGCACGGCGAGCGCCTACGCGAAGAACCAGAACAACTACCTCGGCCAGCTCTGGGCGATCCTCAACCCGGTCCTGAACTCGATCGTCTACATCCTGGTCTTCGGCATCCTGCTGCAGGCGAACCGCGGCGTGGAGAACACGATCGCGTTCATCGTGATCGGCACGTTCCTCTTCCGCTTCGTCGAGCAGTCCGTGCACGGCGGTGCGCGTTCCATCGCCCAGAAGACGAACCTCATCCGGGCGATGCACTTCCCCCGGGCGGTACTGCCGATCTCGCAGGTCGTGTCGCTGCTGGCCACGCTCGTGCCGGCGCTGGTCGTGATGTGCGCGATCGTGCTGCTCAGCGGGCTGCTGCCCGCGTACGAGCCGGTGCCCGTCACCTGGGAGTGGCTGCTGCTGCCCGTGATCGTCGCGCTGCTGTGGATCTTCAACACCGGGCTGGCGTTCGTGGTGGCGCGGGCCGTGGCGATCACGCCCGACCTGGACAACATCATCAGCTTCGTCATGCGGCTGGCGATGTACGCCTCGGGGGTCATCTTCCCCGTGGCCCACTACATCGAGCGCCTGCCCGACGACGTCGAGGCCGTCCTGCTCCCGATCGCCCAGTACCAGCCCATCTCGGTGTACCTGTACCTGGGACGGTCCGCGCTGCTCCAGGAGCCCAACATCCCGCCCGACCCGACGATGTGGCTCTGGGCCGTGGGCTGGGCGATCGTGATGTTCGTGGTCGGTTTCATCATCTTCTGGCGCGGTGAGGAGCGATACGGCCGTGACTGAGTCCGACCTTCATCTCGACGTCGACCTCGACGCCGACTTCGAGCCCGAGGACCTCGTCGGCGCGTCGCCGGTCGCGACCCTCGGCGACCCGGTGCTCGTCGTCGACGACCTGCACATCGTGTACCGGGTCTTCGGCGGCAACGCGAACGCCGCGGCCCGGTCGGGCGCGCACGTGCGCGACGCCGAGGTCAAGAAGCCGTCGTTGTTCAAGCGCGTGCTCAGCTCGGGCTCGCAGCACGTGGGCGCGGTGAGCGAGGTGCACGCGGTGCGTGGCATCTCGTTCGTGGCGTACCACGGCGAGGCGATCGGCATCGTCGGGATCAACGGGTCGGGCAAGAGCACGCTGCTGCGCGCGATCACCGGCCTGATCCCGCCGGCGTCCGGCTCGGTGTACACGGCGGGGGAGCCCGCGCTGCTTGGCGTGAACGCCGCCCTGATGCCGCAGCTCACGGGCGAGCGGAACATCATGATCGGCGGTCTCGCCCTCGGCCTGACCCCCAAGGAGGTCGAGGAGCGCTTCGACGAGGTGGTCGAGTTCGCCGACATCGGCGATTTCGTCTACATGCCGATGAAGACGTACTCCTCGGGCATGGGCGCGCGCCTGCGGTTCGCGATCTCCTCGGCCGCGACGCCGGACATCCTCATGATCGACGAGGCCCTCGCGACAGGCGACGCCGCGTTCAAGGCGCGCTCCCGGGCCCGGATCGAGGAGGTCCGGAACAACGCCGGCACGGTCTTCCTGGTCAGCCACTCGATCGGCACCATCGAGGCCCTGTGCACGCGCGTGCTGTGGGTGCACCAGGGGGAGCTCGTCATGGACGGCCCCACCATGGAGGTCGCCGAGGCGTACAAGGCGTTCGTGCACGAGCACCGCAAGGCGAACACCTCCGCCCGCGCCGGGGGCGTGGGACCGCGCCGTCGCCGCCGCGGCAACGGCAGCGGCAAGGGCGACGACAAGCAGACCGCCGCTTCCTCGTAGCGAAGGTCGGCCCTCGGTACGACGACGCCCTGGACGGTCCGACCGTCCAGGGCGTCGCTGCGTTCTCGGGAGGCCTGTCCCGGCGGGCCGGTCCGTCCCGGCTCAGTCCCGGCTCAGGAGTCGAGCCGCGCCACGAGCGCCTGGCGCACCTGGGCCACCGCGTCGGCGACGCTCACCTGCGACGTGTCGATCGTCAGGTCGGCGTCGGTCGGGGTCTCGTAGGGCGAGGAGATGCCGGTGAACTCGGGGATCTCGCCGCGCCGCGCCTTGGCGTACAGGCCCTTGCGGTCGCGCGCCTCGCACACCTCGAGCGGCGTGCTCACGTGCACGAGGAGGAAGGTGCCCGCGGCCTCGGCGTGCTCGCGCACCCGGGCGCGGCCGGACGCGAAGGGCGCGATGGGCGCCGCGACGGCGACGCCGCCGTGCGAGGCGACGAGCGACGCGACGTAGCCGATGCGCTCCACGTTCAGCTCGCGCGACTCCTTGTCGAAGCCGAGCCCCTTGGACAGGTGGTGGCGCACCTCGTCGCCGTCGAGCAGGGTCGTGTGCAGGCCCTCGTCGTCGAGCTCCGCCGCCAGCGCGCGGGCGACGGTCGACTTGCCCGACCCGGACAGGCCGGTGAAGAAGACGACGGCGCCGGTGCGGCGGGCGGTGCGGGCGGCGCGCGCCAGCTCGCGCGCGGAGGCGTCGGGGTACAGGGCGGCGACCTCGTCCGACCACAGCGAGCCCAGGCCGGCGACGCGCGCGGCGTCGTCGTCGGCGCGACGGGTGGCCAGCACGACGGTGCTCCCCGCGCCGTAGCGAGCGCCGACGTCGGGCCACCGCAGGGACTCCGGGGCGTCGGCGGGCCACGGCACGACGACGACGTCGACACGCCGCGCGTCCTCCGCGCGGAGGCCTTCGGCGAGGCCGGTCGCGACCCGCACGAGGCCCGGGGCGCCGACGGCCCCGGCGGCGGGGGCGCGGCGGGCGGCGGGCACGAGGAGCAGCACGTGCTGGGCGCCGTCCGTCAGGCCGGGCAGGGCCGCGACCTCGCTGCGCGTCGGGGGCTCCGCGACGACGACCGCCACGGCAGGGGTGTCGCCCACCGCGGCGCGGACGTCGTCGGCGCCACGCCGCAGCGCGGGGTCCCAGTGCGGGCCGGCGGCGCGCGCGAACGGCTTGACGGGGCGCAGCCCGTCGCCGTCCGAGACCGCCAACGGGGTGTTCTCGGCGTCGGTCAGCGTCGCCGGCGGGCCGGCAGGGAGCCAGTCGGCCCCTCCGGCCAGGGCGAGCTCGAGCAGGTCCAGCTCGTCGGCGGTCAGGACGCGGGTGGTGTCGGGCAGGCTCATGGCCGGGGGGAACCGTCCTTGGTCTCGATGGCGTCGGTCGGGTCGGGTGGTGCGACCTGATCCCCGGGCGGTGGGCCGGCGGGGGCGGCGACGGTGCCGAGCGGCTTCGCCTTGGGGGGCAGCGCCTTGATCCGCTCCCGCACGACCACCCACAGGATGTTCCCCACGACGAGAGCGCCGGCGGCGGCGCCGACGACGACGCCCAGGGGCGCACCGAGCAGCTTGAGGCCGGAGGCGAGCAGCAGGATCGCCAGGGCGCGGCGGATGATGCCGCCGGGCGCACGGCTGGAGACCTGCGCGCCGAACCAGGCGCCGGGGATCGCCCCGATGAGCAGGGGCACGGTGAGGCCGAGCTCGAAGTCGCCGTAGAGGATGTGGCCCAGGGACGCCGCCGCGACGAGCGGCACCGCCTGCACCAGGTCGGTGCCGACCAGCTGGGACGCCTTCAGCGCGGGGTACAGCATGAGCAGCACCACGATGATGATCGAGCCGGCCCCGACCGAGGTGAGCCCGACCATGAGCCCGGCGACGGCGCCGAGGATCACGGTGGGGACCTTGCGGACGACGACGTCGGCGTTGGTGGGCGCGGCCGGCCCCTCGCCGAGGGCGGTGCGCCGCTGGAGCATGCCGAGCACCGCGCGCACCACGAGCCCGCCGGCGGCGATGAGCAGCGCGACCCCGAGGATCAGCTTGAGCGTCTCGTCGAAGGAGTCGCCCAGCGGCAGCCACTTGATGAGCAGCGCGCCCGAGAACGCGGCCGGCACGGACCCGATGCACAGCCAGAGCACGAGCTGGAGGTTCACCGTCTTGCGTCGCAGGTGCACGATCGCGCCGGCGGGCTTCATGAAGAGGCTGGCCACGACGTCGCTCGAGACGGCGGTGAGCGGGTCGACCTTGAAGACGAAGATGAGCATCGGCGTCATCAGGGCCCCGCCGCCCATGCCGGTCAGGCCCACGATGAAGCCGACGATCAGCCCGCCGAGGATCAGGGGCAGGTTGAAGTCCATGACCACCAGTTCTGTCGGGAATTCGGTCGGGAGCGTTGCAGGGCCGACCGCGTGCTGGTCAGCTCACAGTGGCACGCCTGGGGGGAATGGTAGCCTCGGCGGCGGCCTGCACGGGCCTCCGACCGCACCCCAGACCGAGGAGATGCATGTCCGAGCCGAGTCCGACCTACCCGGACCGGACGCTCAGCGACGCCGACCTCGCGGTGGCGCTCGCCGACGGCGCGGGGGCGGTCCTGCGGGGCCTGCGCGCCGACGTCGATGCCGCCGGTGGCGACTTCGAGGCCCGCGCGTTCAAGGACGCCGGTGACGCGGCGAGCCAGGAGTGGCTGGCCGCCGCCCTGGCCCACGCGCGTCCCGACGACGCGGTGCTGTCCGAGGAGGCGAAGGACGACGCGTCCCGCCTGGACGCCGACCGCGTGTGGATCATCGATCCCCTGGACGGCACGCGCGAGTTCGCCGAGCGTCAGGCCGACGGCGAGCGTGCCGGCGACTGGCGCGACGACTTCGCGGTGCACGTCGCGCTGTGGCAGCGGGGTCAGGGGCTGACCGCGGGCGCGGTCGGCCTGCCCGCCCGTGGCGCGGTCCCCAGCACCCGCGACGGCGGGACGCCCGGCGACGTCGGCGACGTCCTCGCCGGCCGTCGCCCGCTGCGCATCGCCGCGAGCCGGAGCCGCCCGCCGGCGTTCGTCTCGGACCTCGCCGCCCGCGGCGACGTCGAGCTGGTCCCCATGGGGTCCGCCGGCGTGAAGGTCGTCTCCGTGGTCGACGGCACCGTCGACGCCTACGTGCACGGCGGCGGCCAGTACGAGTGGGACTCGGCGGCGCCCGTCGCCGTCGCCGTTGCCGCCGGCCTGGACTGCACGCGCCTGGACGGCACGCCGCTCGAGTACAACCGCCAGGATCCCTGGCTCCCCGATCTCTTCGTGTGCCACCCGGCCCTGGCGTCGCACCTGCGTGCGGCGCTGACGGAGGTCGGGGTCGACATCAAGGAAGGTGCCCAGCCGTGACGTCTCACGTCCTGAGCCAGCTCCGCAGCCTCGAGGCGGAGAGCATTCACATCATCCGCGAGGTCGTCGCCGAGATGCAGCGGCCCTGCCTGCTGTTCTCCGGCGGCAAGGACTCGATCGTCATGCTGCACCTCGCGGCGAAGGCGTTCGCCCCCGCGCGGATCCCGTTCCCGATCATGCACGTGGACACCGGGCTGAACTTCCAGACGGTGCTCGACACCCGGGACCGCTGGGTGGAGCGCACCGGGGTCCAGCTGGTCGTCGCCTCAGTGCAGGACGCGATCGACCGCGGGCTCGTGCAGGAGGAGCCGAACGGCTCCCGCAACCGCATCCAGACGCCCGTGCTGCTGGAGGCCGCGGAGAAGAACGGCTTCGACGCCCTCTTCGGCGGCGGCCGCCGCGACGAGGAGAAGGCCCGCGCCAAGGAGCGCGTCTTCTCCTTCCGCGACGACTTCGGCCAGTGGGACCCCAAGAACCAGCGCCCCGAGATCTGGAGCCTGTACAACGGCCGGGTCCACCAGGGCGAGTCGATCCGTGTCTTCCCGCTGTCCAACTGGACCGAGCTCGACATCTGGGCCTACATCGCGGCCGAGGAGATCGACATCCCGGACCTCTACCTCGCCGAGGAGCGGGAGGTCGTCGACCGTGGCGGCATGCTGTTCGCCGTCAACGAGTTCACTCCGCTCAAGGAGGGCGAGACGTCCGAGGTGCGGTCGGTGCGCTACCGCACGGTGGGCGACGCCAACCTCACTGCGGCGGTCGAGTCGACCGCTTCCACGCTCCACGAGATCGTCGAGGAGGTGGCCGCCGTCCGGCTCACCGAGCGCGGCGCCACCCGGGGCGACGACAAGGTGAGCGAGGCCGCCATGGAGGACCGCAAGCGAGAGGGCTACTTCTAAGCCATGACCACCACGATCGAGACCACGGCCGAGGCTCTGACCAGCGGCTCCACGGACCTCCTGCGCTTCGCCACGGCGGGCTCGGTGGACGACGGCAAGAGCACGCTCATCGGGCGCCTGCTGTTCGACTCCAAGACGATCTTCGAGGACCAGCTCGAGTCGGTGGAGAAGGTCAGCACCGAGCGCGGCAACGACTACACCGACCTCGCGCTGCTCACCGACGGCCTGCGCGCCGAGCGTGAGCAGGGCATCACGATCGACGTGGCGTACCGCTACTTCGCGACGCCGAAGCGCAAGTTCATCATCGCGGACACCCCGGGCCACATCCAGTACACGCGGAACATGGTCACCGGGGCGTCGACGGCGGACGTCGCGCTCATCCTCGTGGACGCGCGCAAGGGCGTCATCGAGCAGAGCCGCCGCCACACCTTCCTGGCCACCCTGCTGGGCGTCCCGCACATCGTGGTCTGCGTCAACAAGATGGACCTCGTGGACTACTCGGAGGCGGTCTTCGAGAACATCCGCCGGGAGTTCACGGAGTTCGCCTCCCGGTTGCGCGTGCCCGACCTGACGTTCATCCCGGTGTCCGCGCTCGTCGGCGACAACGTGGTGAACCGCAGCGAGAACACGCCATGGTTCCAGGGTGCGCCGCTGCTCGACCACCTGGAGCGGCTGCACGTCGCCTCCGACCGTAACCTCACGGACGTGCGGTTCCCGGTTCAGTACGTGATCCGCCCGCAGTCCCACGACGCGCGCGACTACCGCGGCTACGCAGGCACGGTCGCGAGCGGCGTCATGAAGCCGGGCGACACCGTGCGGGTGCTGCCGTCGGGGCTCGAGACGACGATCGAGAGCATCGACACCGCCGACGGCCCGGTCAACGAGGCGTACCCGCCGATGTCGGTGACGGTGCGCCTGGCCGACGAGATCGACATCTCGCGCGGCGACATGATCTGCCGGCCCAACAACACCCCGGCCGCGCTGCAGGACATCGACGCCCAGATCTGCTGGATGGACGAGACCGCCCCGCTGGTCAAGGGCAAGAAGTACGCCATCAAGCACACCACCCGCTGGGCGCGCGCGATGGTCAAGGACATCAACTACCGCGTCGACGTGAACACGCTGCACCGCGACGAGCAGGCGACCGAGATCGGCCTCAACGAGATCGGCCGCATCCAGCTCCGTGTCACGCAGCCGCTGTTCGTCGACCCCTACCGGCAGAACCGCGAGACGGGTTCGTTCATCCTGGTCGACGAGTCCACCAACAAGACCGTCGCCGCCGGCATGGTCGGAGGCCTGCCGCACTCGGCCTGAGCACCACGAGACGACAGCTCCTCGACGTCGACCAC
>NZ_BAAAPM010000002.1:120265-254495 GCF_039531145.1 Isoptericola hypogeus | reverse complement strand
GACCGCGTGGTCGACGTCGTTCTCGTCTGCCCCTTCAGGGCGATGTCCGGAATGTGCGGAAATTTCACCCTGGCCTCGGGCATCCAACTGCCCCCACAATGAGCCCGCTGCCGGATCGGGATCCCACCGTGTGCGCTGCGACGACGTGACGACACGGACGAGCACCGCGCGAGGTGCTCCGCCCGGCTACCCGTCTCAGCTCGAGGGATCTCGAGAGAAACAAGAGGGCTCCATGAAGCGCATCATCGGCACCGCGGTCGCCGCGGTGCTCCTGGCGGGAGCCGGCCTCGCGCCGGCCGCCACCGCCGCCGTCCCGTCCAACGTCGTGACGTCGGCGGAGTTCAACAAGGTGGCCTACGGCAACTCGATCGACTACGTGCGGTCCACCTTCGGCAACAACGGCAAGGTCGTCGACCGCCAGGACCCTGCCGGCACCGCCGGGGACTACGTCAGGGTCGAGTTCCCCACCTACTACAAGGACGGCACCGTCGCGGTCGAGTTCCTCCGCCGCACGTCCGGCACCTGGTACCTCGTGTCCAAGTACGCCTCGTGGGGCAACAGGGCGACGCGGACGGCCGACAAGGCGACCGAGGCGGAGTTCAACAAGGTCAAGCAGGGCAACTCGATCGACTACGTGCGGAGCGCGTTCGGCACGAACGGGACCATCGTGCAGACCTTCGAGGCGCCCGGGACCGAGTTCGACTTCGTGGCCCTGGAGTGGCCCACGGCGTCCACCGACGGCTGGGTGCAGGTGCTCTTCGTCAAGAGCTCGTCCGGCACCTGGAAGGTCGAGACGCGGGCGGCCTACTGGGACGTCGCGCCGAAGCGGACCACGAACAAGGCGACGGAGTCCGAGTTCAACAAGGTCAAGCCCGGGAACTCGATCGACCACGCCCGCAGCACCTTCGGCACCGCGGGCACGATCGACTACTACTACGACGCTCCGGGGTCGGTGGACGACCAAGTCCGGCTCCTGTGGCCGACCGAGTCGCCCGACGGCGTCGTGTACGCCGACTTCGTCAAGACCTCCACGGGCACGTGGAAGGTCGAGAGGCGGTTCGCGTACTGGGACCGTGTCGCGGAGCCCACCACGAACGTGGCGACGCAGGCCGAGTACGAGTCGCTGACGGTCGGTGACACCCTCGCCCAGGTGCGCGGCACGTTCGGCACGGCGGGGACCGTCGCGGCCTACCTGGACGAACCGGGGACGGCCGAGGACCTGGTGGACGTCGTCTGGTACACCGGGGCCGGCAGCGAGGACGTCTTCATCACCTTCATGAAGAACGCCTGGGGCGAGTGGTCCATCGGCGGCGCGGACTACATGTCCGGGCCGTGGACCGGCGACGCGGCACCGCAGGCGCGGGCGTTCTCGGCCGGCCCCGAGACCGCGGAGCCGAGGTCGTCCTTCGAGCAGGAGGCCCCGGCGCGGCCGTCGTGGGACCTCCGCGACGCGCGCTGAGACACCCACGACCATCCACCTGGCGCCGGGGCCGCACCCAGGGTGCGGCCCCGGCGCCAGGCCGATCTCGAGAGATTGAGGGCTCGACGAAGCGCCCTGGTGCCGCCGTCGTGTCGGTGCTCGCGGCCGCACCGGCCCGTTGGCCGACGGCCTGATGACCGGCCCATAGGGCGACGTCGCGCCCTGCGGAACGGGCACCCTGTCCCCGGGGTCGAGGCAGCCGACTTGCGCCCGGGGCCTAGGATGGCCCGGGCCCGGAATCGGGTGCCGACGAACGACGAAGGGCCCTGGTTTGCTGGAGACTGCTCAGCTCGCGGAGCGTGGCGCCGAGCGCACCGCACCCCGTGGTGGCGGGACCCGCAAGGACATCCAGGCCCTCCGTGCGATCGCGGTGGGCGTGGTGGTGGCCTACCACCTGTGGCCGGGGCGGCTCCCGGGCGGCTTCGTCGGCGTCGACGTCTTCTTCGTCATCTCGGGCTTCCTCATCACGTCCCACCTGCTGCGGCGTCCGCCGCGCCGGGGTCGTGACCTGGCGGACTTCTGGGCGCGGCGCGTCCGTCGCCTCCTGCCGGCGTCGTTCCTCGTGCTCCTGGCCACGGTGGCGGCCACGTTCCTCGTCGCACCGAGCACCCTGTGGGCGGACACGCTGCGCGAGGTCGGCGCGGCGGCCCTCTACGTCGAGAACTGGTCGCTGGCCTCGTCGTCGGTGGACTACCTGGGCGCCGAGGCGGCGGCCTCGCCGGTGCAGCACTACTGGTCGCTCTCGGTCGAGGAGCAGTTCTACCTGCTGTGGCCGCTCGTGCTGGTGGTCGTGGCCTGGTTCGCCGCCCGCCGTCGCGGCGATCTGATGCGGCGGGCGACGGCGGCCATCGCCGTCATCGTCGCGGTGTCGTTCGCGTGGTCGGTGGTCGCGACGGCGCTGCGGCCCGCGAGCGCCTACTTCATCACGCCGACGCGGATCTGGGAGCTCGGTGTCGGGGCGCTGCTCGCGACGCTCACCATCCACGTCGCCGCCCGCTGGCGCACCCCGCTGGCCTGGGCCGGCATCGCGATGATCCTGGTCGCGGCCGTGACCTACGACGGCTCGGTCCCGTTCCCCGGGTACACCGCCGCGCTCCCGGTCGTCGGGTGCGCCCTGGTGATCGCGGCGAACAGCGACCGCACCCGCTGGTCGCCGCGGACGATCGGCGACGCCGCGCCGGTGCAGTGGCTGGGCGACGTCTCCTACTCCGTGTACCTGTGGCACTGGCCGCTCATCGTGCTGGCGCCCTTCGCGCTGGGCCACAACCCCGGGCTGCTCGAGCGGGCGGGCGTCCTCGTCGCGGCGCTCGTCCTCGCCGGGCTCACCAAGCCGCTCGTCGAGGACCGGTTCCGCCGAGGCCGCGGAGGCTCCGGGCGCGCGATCGCGCTGGCGCTCGCGGCGTCGGCCGTCATCGGCGTGGCCGCCCTCGGGGGCTCGTACGCGCTGCAGGCCCGCGCGGAGGCGAACATCGAGCAGGCGGCGCAGGCCGCTCAGGGCCCGTGCGTCGGCGCCGCGGCGATGGAGCCCGGAGCGGGCTGCGACGTCGCCGGGGACGGCGACCTCATCCTCGAGCCGGCCGAGGCGGCGGACGACAAGCCGAGCGCGTACGAGGACGGATGCTGGGAGTCGCCGCCCTTCAACGGGACGGACACCTGCCACTACGGCGACGAGGACTCCGGCACCCGGGTCGCGCTCATCGGGAACTCGCACGCCGGCAACCTGCTGCCGCCGCTGCAGGACCTGGCGGAGAAGAACGACTGGTCCCTCACGACGATCGTCGCGTCGCAGTGCCCGACCTCCGACGTCCGGTGGCAGTTCGAGACCGAGCAGGACTCCGAGGGCTGCGAGGCCTGGGGGCAGCGGGTGCTGGAGGAGGTCCGCTCGAACGGCTACGACCTCGTCGTGACGTCGCAGCTGACGCCCTTCACGGCCGCGGGCGTCGCCCCGGAGGACAACGACGCGGCCGTCGCCGACGGGTACACGCGTTATCTCGAGGACCTGGCCGCGACCGGCACGCCGACGCTCGTCGTCCGCGACATGCCGTACCCCAAGCACACGATCCCGTCGGTCTCGGACTGCCTCGCGGCCGCCGGGTCGCCCGCCGAGTGCGACGGCGAGCGGTCGGCGTGGCTCCAGCCCGACCCGCTGTACGACGCGGCCGAGGCGCTCGACGACCCCGCGGTGCGCACCCTCGACCTCAGCGGCTACACCTGCACGGGCTCGACCTGCCCGGCGGTGATCGGCGACGTCGTCGTCTACTTCGACGCGTCCCACCTGACGGCGACGTTCTCCCGGACGCTCGCGCCGTACCTCGAGCCGGCGGTCGTCTCCAGCCTGCGTTGACCTGGCTCTCAGGGAGCCGTCCTAGGGTGGCCCGGCCCCGTCCCGCTCACCCGGAGGAGTAGTCGCTCCATGCCCGTCTTCATCAAGGACGACCGAGCCGTCCTGTTCGTGCACGTCCCCAAGGCCGGTGGTTCCGCCATCGAGAAGCACTTCAGGTCGGCGGGCTACACGATGCACTACCGCGACGGGAAGACCGGGCCGGGGACCCTCAACAAGTACCAGCAATGCTCGCCGCAGCACCTCCACGCCGCGCTGTGCGCCGAGCTGTTGCGGCTGGACCGCTTCGACGCGATCTTCACCATCGTCCGCGAGCCGCTGGCACGGTTCCGCTCCGAGTACTCGATGCGCGCCAAGACGCGGCTGGAGGACGGCACCCGGCATCTCGACACGAGTGCGGCCGCCGTCGAGCACTGGGCCACCAAGGTGATGAAGCGATACCTGAAGGACCCGTACGTCCACGACAACCACCTGCGGCCCCAGTCGGAGTTCGTGGTGCCGGGCTCGCTGGTGCACCGGCTCGAGGACGGGATGGGCCAGCTCATGACCCGCCTCAACCAGGCCTACGAGCTCGACCTCCCGGACATGGTGGAGAAGGTGCGCACGAGCGAGCACGTCAGCGGGGTCGCCAGCTCCGACGTCGAGCTGTCGCCCGCGCTGGAGTCGCGGCTGCGCGACTTCTACGCGGACGACTTCGCGAACTTCGGGTACTGACCGGGCACGGACCTCTTCCGACGCGGTGTGGCGCAGGTCATACCGCGGTCCTACTGTCGCTCCTGGCGGCCCCCACCCGGGGCCGCGGATCACAAGGGAGTGATGATGAACCTGCGTACCACGCACCGCGCACGACTGGCGGCGGCCGGCGTCGCCGCGGCCATGGCGCTCGTCGGCCTCGGCAACGCCGCCGTCGCCGCGGACGAGCCGCCGTCGACCCCGGTCCCGGTCGCCACGCCAGAGGGCCAGACCTTCTCCTACGTCGTGAACGCCAAGCACGCCAACCCCGGCCAGACCCGCCTGGCCGAGCGCGCCGTCGCCGCCGCGGGCGGCGTCGTCGTCCAGTCGTGGCCCGAGATCGGCGTCGTCGTCGCGCACTCGGCGAACGAGACGTTCCGCGCCGACGTCGTCGGGCTCGCCCGGGCCGGCTCGGTGGCGTCCGTGGGCGTCACCCGGACCGTCCCCGTGTCCGAGGGGACGCCGGCCGCCGTCGAGGACGTGCCGGGCGCGAAGGGGGCCCCGAAGGAGTCGAAGGTCACCAAGCACGTCGGCGTGGGGGTCGTCGAGGACGCCGCCGCCGCGGCCGTCCCCGACCCGGGCGAGGCGACCCAGTGGGACATGGCGATGATCAAGGCCGACCAGGCGATCGAGATCAACCCCGGCGACCCCGAGGTGCTCGTCGGGGTGCTCGACTCGGGCATCGACGCCACGCACCCCGACCTCGCCACACAGGTCGACGCCGCGGCGTCGGTGAACTGCACGGCGGCCGGCCGTCCGGACACCTCGGCGACCGGCTGGCTGCCCACCACCTCGGACCACGGCACCCACGTGGCCGGAACCATCGCGGCAGCCGACAACGAGGTCGGCATCGTCGGCGTCGCCCCCGGCGTGACGATGGCGTCGGTGAAGGTCGTCAACGACGACGGCTTCATCTACCCGGAGTACGCCGTGTGCGGGTTCGTATGGGCGGGCCTGCACGGCATGGACGTCACCAACAACTCGTACTACATCGACCCGTTCATGTACTGGTGCTCCGACCAGCCGGACCAGGCCGCCGCCAAGGAGGCCGTGCGACGTGCCATCGACTTCTCCACCGAGCGGGGGGCGGTGCACGCTGCCGCGGCCGGCAACGCCGCCACCGACCTGGCGACGAACACGGTCGACACCTCCAGCCCGAACGACTCGACGCCGGTGCGCCGCACCATCAACTCCGGCTGCGAGGACATCCCGACCGAGGCCGACGGTGTCGTGACCGTCTCGTCGGTCACCTCCACGGGCGCGCTCAGCTCGTTCTCCAACCGGGGCCTGGGCAAGATCGACGTGGCGGCCCCGGGCAGCGCGATCGTCTCGACGGAGCTGAACGGCACGTGGGACACCAAGAGCGGCACGTCGATGGCGTCGCCGCACGTGGCCGGCGTGCTCGCGCTCCTGAAGTCGACCCACCCCGACTGGTCGCCGGCCCAGCTCGAGCAGGCTGTGCGGGAGCAGGCCGACGACCGTCCCTGCGGCACCACGACGGCCGGCCCGGCGTGCGTGGGAACGCTGGAGGAGAACAGCTTCTTCGGCGACGGCCTCGTCGACGCCCTGGACGCCGTCACGCTCGGCTGACAGCCCCTGCGGGCCGGGTCCGTCGCGACGAGGTCTCGACGGACCCGGCCTGCCTTGGCGTCACGCGCTCCGCCGGAAGCCCCGGTCCACCGGCGACCTGGTCCACCGGCGGCGCGGGTCAGGTGTCGGTGGTCAGGCCTGGACGGCGCGGGCGAGGCGGCGCCGCAGGGGGGAGGCCTTCGTGCGGTCGTCGACCCAGGCGAAGGCGGGCCGGCGCAGCAGCCACCGTGCGGCGTCCGACGCCGCCCGCTCGACCGCGTGCCGCCGGCGCCCGCCGGGCAGCCCGAGGGTCGTCAGGCGTCGGGTGGCGACGTAGCGCCGCCGCTCGGCGTCCGGCGCGCCGGCCAGGAAGGCCTCCGCCGCGGGGCGCCGGTCGGCGAGCAGGCGCGGCTGCATGACGTGCGCGACGGCGTCGACGAGCCCCTGGAGGTCTGCCACGTCGGCGTAGCGGCGGTCGTCGCGGTGCACCGCGTCGACGACGGTCAGCGGGATGCGGTTGCTGTTCTGGAACGGCTCGAGCCGCTCCAGGAGCAGCGCCGTGCCGACGGCCACCGACGGGACGCCCATGACCGCCGGGGCCGTCGCGAGCGCGGTGGAGAAGCACCCGACGACGGCGACGTGGTCCGCGCGGGCGAGGAGCACCTCGACCGGCAGCGGGTCGTCGACGATCTCGAGCGGGACGCCGAGCTCGGCGGCGGCGTCCTCGAGCGGGCGGCGCATCCCGGGCGGGGCCGACGGGTGGGGCTTGAACCGGACGGCGCCGGCGCCGGCGTCGACCGCGGCGCGGATCATCTGCGCGTGCATGGCGGCCTCCTCCTCCGCCGTGACCAGCCCGAGCGCGGCCAGGTACTGACCGACGACGACGGCGGGCCGGCGCGGGCCGCCCGGTGCCGCCCCGCCGTGTGCCCCGACCGCCGTCGGACCGGTTGCCGTCGGACCGGTTGCCGTCGGGACGGCCGCCGTCGGGCCGGTCGCCGTCGGGCCCGTCGCCGCGACGATCTCGTCGACGAGCGCGCGGAAGGCCGTGGCCGGGACGACGGTCGGCGCCACCCCGTGCTCGGACAGCAGCACGGGCCGCAGGCCGGGGACCAGGTCGAGGTGCAGGAGGCCGCCGAGACGCTGCGACACGTCGAGCGGCAGCGCGTCACGCGTCGGCCCGTAGCTCATCAGGCCGTCGGCGTACACGGTGACGGGCGCGTCGTGGAAGACGCGCGCCAGGGCCCGCGCCGGGTTGACCCAGATCGACTCGCAGACGAGCTCGACCCGCCCGTCACCGAGGTCCCAGTAGCGGCGCAGCAGCCGCTCGAGCGCGGGGAGCTCGCGCGTCCCGGGGTTCCAGTCCGACGGGTGCACGGGGGCGAGCAGGTCGGTGAGGTGGACCACGCGGTCGAAGCGGGCGAGGACGGGCCCGGCGCCGCGGATCTCGTCGACCGCGGGCGTGAGCTCGGGGGCGGGCGCGTTGTTGACGACCAGCAGCACCCGCTCGCCGTCGGGCCGGCCCAGGAGGCCGTCGTCGGCTGCGGCCGCGGCGGTCATGGCCCCGAACAGCGTCGAGGCGACGACGAGCTGGGTGGTCACGCGACCGCCTCCTCGAACCGGGACCCGTGGTGCCGGGCGGCCCCGCGGGGCAGGAGCCCGTGCAGCGTCCGCGCCCGCGCGCGGGTCATGAGCCGCGCCTCGGCGGCGAGGACGTCCTGCGGGAGGCCGGCGAAGAACTCCCTGGACCCGGCGCGCAGGTCGCGGCGCACGTCCGCGGTCATGGCGCGGCTGCGGGCCACGTGGTGGGCGATCAGCGCGAGAGACGTCCGCGTGATCTTCGGCAGGAACGCCGCGGCGTCCCGGTCGCGGCGCACCAGGTCGTACGTCTGCCGCAGCGCCTCGAGGATGTCGAGCTGGCGACGGTCGTAGGTGGCGGTGAGGGACGACCCGACCCCGCGCCGGTAGCAGAGGGTCGGCGCGTCCACGACGGCGTAGCTGCCCGCGGACAGGAACAGCCGCCAGATCCAGGGCCGGTCCTCGGCGGTGTGCAGGTCCGGGGGGAAGGTGAGCAGCCCGTCGGCCTCCATCGCGCGGTCGAACATGCCCGCCCAGGCGTACGGGTAGTCGACCATGGTGGACGCGTCCACGGGCAGGATCGACGCCCGTGGGTCGATCGGGACGCCGCGGACGGCCTGCGGGGCGCGGATCAGGTCGCGCCGGCGCCCGCGGACGGTCGTGTGGTCCGTGCGCACGAACGGCACGCGCAGGGCGTCCATCGCGTCGGCGAGCACCGTGAGCCGGCGCGGGGCCAGCCAGTCGTCGGCGTCCAGGTAGGCCACGTACCGCCCCGTCGTGGCGGCCAGCCCCTGGTTGCGGGCGTTGGCGAGGCCGGTCGGCGCCGGGTTGGTGAGCACCGCGAGGCCGGGGAGCCGGTCCGCGAACTGCCGGGCGACGTCGCCCGTGGCGTCGACGGACCCGTCGTCGACCACGATCACCTCGAGGTCCCTCGGGTCCTCGACCTGTCGGGCGAGGCTGGTGAGCGTGTCGGCGAGGTACGACTCGACGTCCTTGCCCGGGACGACGACGGAGATTCTCGGTCGGCGTGTCACGCGACGTGACGATATACGCCCTCGAGGCCGCCTCCGGCGCGGAATGAACGCCGTCCGCTGATGCTCGGAAAGTGTTCATCCTGGCGTTACCCGCAGGTCAGGAACCCCCACGATAGTCGCCGCAGGACGGGCTCCGGCGGGGGCCTGCCGACGACCCACGAAGAGCTCGAACGAAGGGGGCGCATGAGCGCCACGACGGAACCCGACAGCTCCCGCGCGTACGGCGAGGGCAGGACGGCCGGCGAACGCTTCCGCGGGGCCTTCGGGCCGGTGCGGGGCGTGGCGCGCCAACCGCTGGACGACCTGGCGACGCTGTTCACCGACCTGTCGGTCGACCGCGCGCGTGGGCAGAAGCCCGCCGCCTGGCGCGTCAACGAGGTCCGCCGCGCTGCCGTCGGCTCCCGGATCGGCGACTGGTCCGGTCTGTCCGTCGGCGTCGTCGCCTCCCTCGCCACGCACTTCGACGACCCGCTGTCCCGCGGGTGGCTGCCGGTGCTGCTCGCCGAGCAGGGGCGGTTCGCGGAGGCGGCCGAGCTCCTGGGGACGATGCCGGACGTCGGCGCACCGGGGTGGCCGCGCGTCAAGCTCGTCACCGCCCTGTGGGAGCTGGGGCGGCACGACGACGCGCGCGACCTCCTGCGGCACCTGCGGGACGAGTACCCGGAGGTGCGGGAGCGGTCGCTCAGCGTGTGGGACGACGACCCCGTGGCGGCGGAGTACGCCCGCCTGCGCAAGCTCGCGGACGACGCGCTCTCCGCCACCGCGGCGGTGCCGACGTTCCTCCACCTGCCGTTCTCCGGGGGCACGAGCATGATCGTCTCGCTGAAGAACGTGCTGCCGTGGCGGCGGACGGTCGAGGTCCAGCGTCGCTTCGGGCTGCTCCAGGCCGAGGCCGCGCTGCAGATGGACGGCGACGAGGCCGCGCGCGTGATGATGGTCCACCTGCACCACCCGCTGCCGCTCGCGCTGCCGGGGCGGGAGCCGAGCTACTTCACCGTGCTGCGCGACCCCGTGTCGCAGATCAGGTCGGGCTTCTACAAGCGGCGGTCGACGCCCGGGATCGTGCCCACGACGGACCGCGACCGCTCCCAGGAGCTCGCCGACCACGTCGAGTACACGACGACGAACGGCCTCACCAACATGCTCGCGAGGCAGATCGTCGTGACGCACCCGCAGCTGCGCGCCGCGTACGACGCCGAGTTCACGTCGCGGGGCGCCTTCCGGCCGATCACGTCCGAGGAGGACATGTTCTGGTGCCGGGCGACGGCCGGCCTGTCCGCCGAGACCCTCCTGCGGCTGAGCCGGGAGACCCTCGACGAGCGCTTCGGCCTGGTGGGGACCATGCGGCACCTCGCCGCCAGCCACCTCGCCGCGAGCGCGAGCACCGGGCTTCCCGTCGCGGACCGCATCGGCCACCGCGGCCGGTCCGGCCAGCCGCCGTCGGACGAGGGCGACGCCGTGACCGACCGGCTCCGCGACGCGAACTGGGTCGACCAGCAGCTGTTCGACGAGTACACGGCGCGGTTCGAGCGCGACCACGCGGGCCTCGTCGAGGCGCTGGGTACGCCGTGACGCTCGCGCGGAGCTCGTGGTTCCCCGCCGGACGGCGGGCGTCGGCCCGGCGGGAGCCGGCCCCGCGGGAGTCGGCCCCGCGGGAGTCCGCCCGACGCGAGTCGGCCCGGCCGGCGACGAGCACGCCGGCGGGGGACGTCGCACGCGTCGGCGCTCTGCTGTCCGCGCTCGGGGTCGAACCGGGCAGCAGCATGGTCGTCGTGGTCGACCTGCCCCGACCGGACGAGCTGGCGTCGGCGCTCCCGGACCTGTGTCCCGGGGTCGAGGTCACCGTCCTGTCGACCGCGGAGCCCGGCACGGCCGCGTCGGCGGGCACGGCGGGTGCCGCCAGCACGGCGGTGACCGTCCGCGCGGCGGTGACCGTCCGCCCCGCGCGGTCGGCGGCCCAGATGGCGCAGGTCGTCGCGGCCGGGCCGTCGCCGGACGTGGTCCTCGACGCGCGCGGCCGGCGGAACGGGCAGCGCCAGGAGGTCTTCGACGCGCTCTTCCTCGAGCTCGTCGACGGCGGGCGCTACGTCGTCGCCGCCCCGACCCCGGGCCCGGGCGGCGTCGACGCCGTCGACGCCCGCATCCTCCCGGTCACCCGCCACGTCGAGCGGCTGCGGTCGTACCGTTCGTGGCGGCCCGAGCGCCGCCGGCGGGAGCTCTCCGACGTCGTCCGGGCGCTGGCCGACGCGGTGGCCGGGCTCGAGCTCGGCCGGCGGACGGTGGTGGTGCGCAAGTCCGGCGTGCACGTGCGCCTGCTCCCGGACGGCGAGGCGCAGCGGGTGATCGAGCGCCGCGGCGGGCCGCACCGGGAGCTCGAGCGGCGTCCCGCGACGACGGCCGAGCTGCGCGGCACGCTCTGGACGTCCGACGACGCGGTCCGGGCGAGGCGCCTGAGGCCCGGCCCGTTCCCCGTCCCCGACCGCGTGTGCGCGGTGTTCGAGGACGTCGTGTGCGCCCCCCGCCAGCTCGCCGTGGCTCGTGGCGTCGTCCTGCCCACGGCCTACCACAAGCCCCTGCGCGCACCACTGCAGCACCAGGCCGTGCGCCAGGTCCGGGCCGGGCTCGCCCGCGCGCCGCAGCTCGAGGGGCCGCTGGTCGAGCTGCCCGGGACGTACTTCCACCTCGACAACGAGTACGCGGGCCACTACGGCCACGTGATCACCCAGGACCTCGCCAAGCTCTGGTCGTGGGAGCGCGCGGTGGCCGAGTACCCCGACCTGCGCGTCCTGGTGAGCCCGGCGCTGCACGGCGCGCCGCTCCCGGGCTACACCGTCGAGCTGCTGGAGGCGTTCGGGATCGGGCGCGAGCGCGTCACCGTGCTGGAGCGCCCGGCCCGGGTCGAGCGCCTGGTCACCTCGACGCAGGCGTTCCAGCAGCCGGTCTTCGCCGCGCCGGAGGCCAGGGAGGTCTGGGCGCGGGTCACGCGCTCGCTCGTGGAGCGGGCGGGCGACGTGGAGGTGCCGGAGCGCGTCTTCGTCTCTCGGAGGTCGTCGATGCGCCGACGCTGCCTCAACGGCCCCGAGGTCGAGGAGCTGTTCTCCGGCGCCGGGTTCGCCGTCGTCTACCCCGAGGACCTGAGCCTGCCCGAGCAGGCCGCGTACTTCTCCCGGGCGTCCGTGGTCGCGGGGTACGCCGGGTCGGCGCTGCTGAACTTCGTCTACAGCGACGGGCCGGCCACCCGGATCGTCCTCGCCTCGACGTCGTACCACGCGGCCAACGAGTACTTCCTGGCGTCCCAGCACGGCGGGGACCTGCACTACTTCTGGTGCGAGCCGGTCGCGCCGCAGGTCGAGCGGCCGCCACGGGACTTCCACTGGGACTACCGGCTCGACCTGGACCGCGACGGGCCCGCGCTGCGCGCCCTGCTGGACCGCGTGGGCGAGGGTGGGGGCGAGGGTGGGGGCGAGGGCGTCGCCGCCGGGTGAGGCCGGGCGAGGACCGGGAACGCGACGACGCCCGGACCCGCACGGGTCTCCGGGCGTCGTCGGTCAGCGGGTGATCGCGCGGCGCGCGGCGCGCTTCCCGCCCCGCACCGCCCGCGCGTACCACGCGGGCTCGGGGCGCGGGGGCACCGGCTGGGGCCGCTGCGTCAGCGCGTCGAGCCGCTCCTGGAGCTCGGCGTTGCGCCGGTTCAGCTCCTTGATCCGCCGGCCCCGGGCCGTGAGCTTGGCGTCGAGCGCGGCCACGTGCTCGTTGATGGCGCGCCGCGCCGCGATGTCGCGCAGGGCGTCGGGCGTCCAGCCGACGGGGCGCTCCATCGTCGTCGCGGAGGACGCCGCCCACAGGTCGCCGAAGCGCTCGAAGTCGGACGCGTAGATCGTCTCGAGCCGCTCGAGGAGGCCGCCGGCGAAGACCTCGCGCCCGGCCTTCAGCGGCGTGTCGTTCTCGCGGGCCAGCGTCAGCTCGGGGGAGGACCCGACGGTGGCGACCAGGTGGGCGGCGAGGTCACCCGTGAGCTGGCCGATCTCGCTCATGTCGTAGATACGGCTGTAGGGGACGACGGCCTCGCTCAGGCGCGCGGTGTGCGGCGCGAAGTGGCCGTCCCCGGTCGAGATGCCGCCGCGGTCCCGGCCGCGCTCGAGCGCGCCGACGAACTTCTCCCAGTCCTCGAGCACGTCCCGCGCGGTCTCGGGGGTGCGGGGGAGCCAGTCGCGGCCCACGTACTTGCGGCCGCTGTACGACGGGTCACCGACGAGGAACTTGGACTGCCAGGCGGAGAACGCGCGCAGGCGGGGGTCGCGGACGACGGCGAAGACGAACCAGCCGTTCCCCGGGGAGATCGCGGCGCGCGTGGCGTCGTCGACCTGCGTGAGCTTCGGCGTGTCGCGCCACGACTGCCGCCGGTGGATCAGCATGCGCTGGGTGGACTGGAGCGAGTCGGCGGACAGGATCCGGCCGACGTCCTGCCCGGAGATCTCCGCCAGCAGCCACTTGATCGAGGTGCAGGCGTTCTTGCCGATCGAGACGAACATGATCTTCTGCTCGGGCAGGATCCAGGAGTTCTCGACGTCGCCCGCACGGGTGGCGTCCGGAGGCGACGCCGGCGTGATCTTCATGGCGCGCACGATTCCACGCCGAGGTGAACGTCCGACGTCGCGCGGGCCAACACTGCCCGTCGGCGCGACGGGTCGTCGACACGCGCCGCTCAGTGACTTCCGTCACGGTCGCGATTCGGCAACAATGCCCGCATGACTCGCCGCCGCGCAGCGAAAACCGTCCCGACGACCCTCACGCGGCACGAGCTGCTCGTGGGGCTCCACCAGCGCCTGCGACCCCGGACCTATCTGGAGATCGGCGTCGCGACCGGGGCGAGCCTCGCGCTCTCGCGGGTCCCGAGCATCGGCATCGACCCCGCCTATCAGGTGGTCGAGGAGCTGCACGCCAAGGTGCGGCTGGCCCGCGCCAAGAGCGACGACTACTTCGCCGCCGAGGACCCGAAGCAGTGGCTGGGCGGCCCGATCGACCTGGCGTTCATCGACGGCATGCACCTGTTCGAGTTCGCGCTGCGGGACTTCATGAACGTCGAGAAGCACAGCCGCTGGTCGACGGTCGTGGTGTTCGACGACATGCTGCCCCGGGACGTCGACGAGGCCGCGCGCGGCCGGCACACGAAGGCGTGGACCGGCGACGTGTTCTGGGTCGCGGAGGTCCTGCGCGCCTACCGCCCGGACCTCACCGTCTTCCCGGTGGACACGAGGCCGACGGGCGTGGTGGTCGTCACCGGTCTCGACCCCGACTCCACCGTCCTCGAGGATGCCTACGACGAGATCCTCGCGAAGTACGTCCACGACGACCCGCAGCCGGTCCCCGACGCCGTCCTGCGGCGCAAGGGCGCGTGGGACGCGCGGAAGCTGCTGAACCTCCCGCTGTGGGGCTGTCTGCACCGAGGAGCGTGGCCGCTGCACACGCGGGCGCAGGGCCTGCGCGAGATCTCCGAGGCGATCGAGCGGCCGGCGGAGTACCGCCGTCGCCGGCGCGCGGTGTCGGAGCGGGTGCGCCGGCTGGCCGGCGGTGTCACGCAGCGGCCCCTCAGCCGCGCGAGCTGACCGCCGCCGGCGCGGCGTCAGGAGGGCGCGGGGAGCGCGTCCAGGGCTCGCAGCTCCCGGTAGATGTAGGGCGCCAAGGTCTTGGTGTAGGTGCTGGTCATGTGGCTCCCGTCCCGATAGACGTTGACGCCGCCGATCACGGACGGGCAGGCCTTCTCCCGGCAGTAGTAGTCGGTGAGGTCCATCACCTTCGCCCCCTCGACCGCCTCGGCGGTGTTCGTGAACGTGTCCGGGAACGGGAACGCCTCCTCGCGGGTCACGCTGCAGCTCCCGGCCTGCAGGTCGTCGACCTGCGCGAGGCAGTCCGAGGGGTTGTACCCGTGGATCGGGTTGTCCGGGACGGCGACGATCGGCACGCCCAGGTCGGCCAGCGGCTGCCACGCCGCCCGCATGTGGTCCACCTGCTGCTGCGCGTCCCCGGAGAGGATCTTCTGGTAGCCGGTGGTGACGATCAGGTCGATCTGGTCCGCGTGCTCCACCAGCCACGGCTGCAGCTGCGACTTCCAGGTCTCGCAGGTCTCCGAGCGGATGGGGTCGTCACGGTTGATCGTGCCCGTCGTCCAGGCGCAGCTGGTCTTCAGCTTCGGGGAGAGGACGATCTTTCCCTGCTCGGCCAGGTCGAGGTACGCGGGCAGCATCGCCCTGGCGTGGGAGTCGCCGATCAGGACCACGTGCGGGACCCCGGCGTCGTCGACCGGGCCGAAGGTGCAGTCCTTGAGGTCGTCCTCGGTGAAGTCGGTGAAGCACTCCGGGTGGGGGGACATGTCGTCGCGCGCGGCCTCCGGGGACGGGATCAGCAAGTCGTCCAGGTCGGGGTTGTCGCACGGGTTTGACCGGTCCATGGCGGCCGCGCCGAAGCAGGGCGGCGGGTCGGCCACGATCCGCTCCGCGAGCCCCGCCTGCTCCTGGGCCCGGTGCCCCGCGTAGGCCCAGCCGGTGGCGGCGACGAGGGCGAGGACCACGCCCGACGCGGCCGTGAGGGCCAGGACGCGCCCCGTGTGGTGCAGCTTCCACCGCCGCGCGGTGCGGGCAGGATCCTCGACGAACCGCTTCGAGGCGGCGGCCGCGAGCACCACGGCCACCAGGAGCGCGACGCGTTCCAGCAGGCCGGGTTCGTGCCCGAGCGCGAAGGGGAGGATCACGATCGCCGGCCAGTGCCACAGGTACAGCGAGTACGAGATCTCGCCGGCGTACTGGACGGGCCGCCAGGCCATGAGCGGCGACGGCGCGCCCGGACCCTGCGGCGAGCCCGCCCAGATGACCGCGAGGGTCGCGAGGACCGGCGGGATGGCCGCGGTCCCGGGGAACGGCGTGCCGGCGTCATAGACGAACGCGCACGCCACGATCGTCAGGAGCCCGGCCCACGAGACCGCGGACCGCAGGGGAGCGGAGGGCACCAGGCGGCCGCGTCGCTGCCGAGCCAGCCACAGGGCGAGCAGCGCCCCGGCACCGAACTGCCACGCGCGCGTCGTGGTCACGAAGTAAGCCGACGCCGGGTTCTCGACGGTGAGCCACAGCGAGTACCCGAACGAGGCGAGCGTCGCGGCCCCCAGGGCGACGGCGACGGCGCCGCGCGGCGACCGCTTCACCCGGTGCGCGACCAGGGCGGCCAGCAGGACCAGCACGGGCCACACCAGGTAGAACTGCTCCTCGGCGGACAGCGACCAGTAGTGCTGCACCGCCGACGGTGAGTTGTCCGCCGCGAGGTAGTCCACGGCGTCGGCCGAGAGGACCCAGTTCTCCACGTAGAGCGTCGCGCCGGCGATCTCGCGGAACCACTGCTGCCAGAGCGTGGCGGGCACCAGGGCGACGGTGGCGATCGTCGTCACCACGATGACCAGGTACGCGGCCGGCAGGAGGCGTCGTGCGCGTCGTGCCCAGAAGCGCGCCAGCGCGATCCGTCCGCTCGCGTCGACCTCCCGGAGCAGATGGCCCGTGATGAGGAACCCGGAGATGACGAAGAAGACGTCGACGCCGACGTATCCGCCGGGCATGCGCCCGGGCCAGAAGTGGAAGAGCACCACGACGGCGACCGCCAGCGCGCGCAGGGCCTGGATCTCGAGCCGCAGGGGGCGCCGCTGAGCGGGGGTCGGCCTGTCGGTGCCCTCCCGTTCGGCCACCGGCTGGAGCGTCATGGATGCACCGATCCCAGCGGTACGTCGTGGTGGCGGGGCGAGCACGGGAGCACAGCGGATACCTTCGTCGACCGGGATGAGCGGCTCAATGGTACGGGGAGGGTTGCCCGTGCGTGCGAATCTCGGGCCGTGCCGCCGTGCCGCCGTGCCGCCGTGGCGAGGGGCTCAGGCGGACGTCGGGTCGTCGAGCACCCGTCGCAGGAACGTGCCTTCGCGGTCGTGGTCGAAGGTGAACGGGGTGTGCATCCGCCCGTCGATCCCGGTGCCCGCTCCGTGCGGGACGTCCGCGCGGCACCACGCCATGTGGAGCTCGTGGCCGTTGACGGCGGCGATCATCGCCTCGTTCTGGACGACGTAGGTCTCGGCCGAGACCAGGAAGACCCGCTTGGGCTCCGTCGCGAACGCGAGGTTGAACATCGCGCTGCCGCCGAACCCCGCGACGTCGCGAGCGGAACGGAACAGCCGCACCTGCTCGTCGAGCGGGTAGTCCTCCGGGAACAGGACCTCGAAGCCTCGCTCGGCGAAGAACGACTCGACCTCGCCGGTGTTGTGGCACGCCCGCTTGGCTATCCGACGCGAGCAGAAGATCCGCTCGGGGTAGTCGCGATCGGGTGCCCCCGACGCCAAGGCGTCCCCGGTGCGCCGGTAGACGTCCCGGACTGCGGGGTGGACGTAGTCGGGCTGGGAGAAGCCCGGCGTCGCGGCCACGAGCTTGTCGGGGCGGACCGGCCCGTCGACGAGCACCAGGTCGTCGGGAGCGACGCCTGCGGCCTCCCAGAGCCGACGCTCCCAGCCGAAGAGCTTCGGGTAGGGGTTTCGAGTGTGCACCAGCGCCTTCGCGTCCGGGTAGCGCTCCTTGACCTCGGGCCAGGCCCACATCCTGGAGAGCTGCTCCGTCATGGCATGCCCGAAATGTCCCCGGAACTCGGAGTCCAGGAGGAAGTAGACCCCCTCCAGCCGGGAGGGTCGCACGGGCCTCAGGGCGGCGAAGTCCCGGTCCACGCGGTGCATGAAGTGGTTGCCGAGGACCGGGCGGTTCAGGTGCCGGAAGCTGTCCGGGAGCACGACGCGCCCCTGGGTCACGACCTGGCCGCGCCGCGAGATCGCGTTCTCGTACTCCCGCAGCTGGAGCGGCGGCGCGTCGTACGTGCTCGCGGGCGAGACCGCCTCGTCGCTGGCGCTCTCCACGACCTCGGAGCGCCGCACGACGTGCGCGCCCGGTAGCTCGTGCAGGACACGGCCCGCACGGGGACCCTTCCGGCTGAGGTACGGCGACGCCTCGTCCTCGCGCAGCTTGACCCAGGTGCGACGGCCGTTGATCAGCCACACGTGCTCGCCGTGCACCCCGGCCCGCGCGAGCGTGGGCAGGATCGCCGTCGAGCGCTCGTCCGGAGGCTCCGGGCCGGTCTCCGCAGCGGCGCGCAGGCCTTCCTCGCCCGGGTCCCCCGGCCCTGCTTCGCCCGGGTCCCCCGTCTCTGCTTCGCCGGGTTCCCCCGCCTCGCGCACGAGGGCGTCCACGTCGGCGGCGTGCGCGGCGTCGCCGAGCACGAGCACTCCGCCCTTCCTGACGTGCGGCAGCAGCTCGCGGGCACGGTTCGCGAGACGGTCGGCGCTCGTGGTCACGTCGATGATCGCGTCGAGGGTCCCCGCGGTCGCCAGCGCCAGCCTGACGTCGTCCCGCCCCGGCCTGGGGTCGACCTGGATGATCTTGACCCCCGGGCGCAGCGCCCGGATCTCCTGCGTGAGCGCGGGCCGGCGCCCGCGTGAGACGAGGACGAGCCGCCGCAGCGAGCTCACGCCTGCCTGCTCGGTGGTCGCGACCAACGCCCGGGCGCGCTCCGCCGGAGCAGGTGTCGCGGCAACGGCCTCCGGAACGGTGCCGTCCCGTCGTCCTCGCGCCCCTCGGGCGGCGAGCTGCTCCGCCCGGTCGCGCAGCGCCCGCCGTCGGCGCCGGTACGCGGCGGGCTGGTGCAACGCCTCCTGGAGCTCCGCCAGCCCGCGGTCGCGCCTGCGCCAGGGGCGGTCGCCCCGGTGCAGGAGGCCCCAGACAGGACTTTCGACCAGGGCGCGCGCGTCCCACGCGTCGTCGCGGCGCAGGACCGCGGCGGGCACCTGCTGCGGGTCGTCGTGGACGTGCTCCGCGACGATCTCGTCGTAGTGGTCCTGGAGCACCGTGCTCGACGGATCTGCCCCGAGGACGACGACCACCCCGGTGGGGACGGTGTCCACCGGCAGGACCGTGAGGTCGGGTCGGTACGTGCGCAGGACCTCGGCGAGCCGGAAGACGTCCCCCGTCCACGCGCCCGTGTGGCGGCCCCGGGCCGCCTCTCCGGCGTTCCGCGGCAGCATGTCGTCGAGAACGACGACGCTGGACCACCGGCAGTGCTTCTCCACGTTGATGAAGTCGCGGAGGGCGTACTCGAACAGGTGCATGCCGTCGATGAACGCCAGCTCGACGGGGCCGCCGAGCCAGTCCTTCGGGTCGGTCGTCGCGAAGTAGTCGTCCGAGGTGGTCCTGGCGAGCGCGATCCGGCCGCGGAGCTCCGACGCGATCGTGTAGGCCGGATCGATCCCGACGCTCGGCACCGACGACAGGCCGAGGCTCGCCCCCGTGGACACCCCGACCTCCAGGTAGGTGCGTGGTCTCCTGCGTTCGTGCAGGCGCGCGAGGAACTCGTGCCTGCTCAGACGATCCTCCGCCGGACGCACCCTCTGTGACATGGGTCATATGATCGCGCGGGCAGGTCGGTGTGGGAAGGACGCTCCGACGCGAGTCGGACAGTTCTCGGCCGTGCCCGGGCGGGCGGGGTCAGCGCCCCGCGGCGTACCCCTGCGCCCCGCGGGGGTTGGCCGCGGCGCCGAGGATGCCGGTCGCCGGGTCGCGCGTGACGGCGCTGAGCCGGCCCAGCGCCCAGTCGCCGGCGAGGGTGAGCACGTGCCCGCGCTCAGCGAGCCCGGCCAGGACGTCGGCGCCGAGCCGGTCCTCGACGACGGCGCCGCCCGGGGTCCACGTGCGCGGCCAGAACGACCCGGGCGCGGACGTGGTGTGCAGGGCGGGCGCGTCGATCGCCTCCTGCGGCGTGTAGCCGCCCACGAGCACGCGCAGCAGGAACGCGAGCTGCCACTGGTCCTGCTGGTCGCCGCCGGGCGAGCCGCACGCGAGGACGGGGTCGCCGTCGCGCAGCACGAGCGTGGGCGTGAGCGTCGTGCGCGGCCGCCGGCCCGGCTCCAGCCGCGACGGCGACGCCTCGTCGAGCCACGTCATCTGCAGCCGGGTGCCGAGGCAGAACCCCAGCCCGGGGACGGTGGGCGACGACTGCAGCCAGCCGCCCGACGGCGTCGCCGAGATCATGTTCCCCCACCGGTCGACGACGTCGAGGTGGCAGGTGTCGCCGCGCGTGCGCCCCAGCGCGTCGGTCTCGAGCCCGTCGACGCCCGCGGGGTGGCCGGCACGACGACGGTCGGCTCGCCGACACCGGCGGCGACGCCGCCCGTGGGGGAGCCCGGCAGCGCGGCGGCGGGCACGTCGGTGGCGTACGACGTGCGCAGCGGCGGCACCGGCGGCGCGGCCCGACCCGGGACGCCGCCCGGCCGCACCTCGCTCGACGCGCGCTCGCCGATCAGCGTCCGCCGGCCGGCGGCGTACTCCTCGGACAGCAGGACGTCGAGCGGCACGGCGTCGTCGGCGCCGTCCGGCCCGTCGCCGTACCACGCGTCGCGGTCGGCGAGCACGAGCTTGAGCGTCTCGAGGACCGTGTGGGCGCCGACCTCGGTGGACGGGTCGAGGCGCTCGCCGTCGAGGCCGTCGAGGATGCGCAGCGCCTGCAGCAGGGCGGGTCCCTGCCCCCATGCGGCGGTCTTGGCGACGGTGTACCCGCGGAACCGGATCGTCGTCGCGTCCTCGTACGAGGCCTCGAACGCCGCGACGTCGGCCGCGGACAGCACCCCCGCGTGGTCGCGGCCGTCGGAGTGCCGGTGCGGCGTGCGCACGAACTCCTCGACCGCCTCGCCGACGAGGCCACGCCAGGCGGTGCGCGCGGCGTCGACCGCCCGCGCGCGGGACGCGCCCGCGCCGGCCGCGTCGTCGGCAGCCGCGACCAGGCGCTCCAGGACCGCTGCCAGCTCGGGGTTGGTCACCAGCTCGCCCGGTCGAGGTGCCCGGCCGCCGGGCAGCCAGCGGTCGGCCGACGTGGGCCAGTGCTCGCGGAACAGCCCGGCGACGGCGTCGACCGTGCGGCACACAGCGTCGAGCACGGGGTGCCCGTCGCGCGCGTAGCCGATCGCGGCGGCGAGCACGTCCGCGACGGTCCAGGTGCCGTGGTCGCGCAGCAGCGTCAGCCAGGCGTCGACGGCGCCCGGCACGGCGGCGGCCAGGGCGCCGGAGCCGGGGACCAGGTCGAGGCCCTCGACGTCGCGGTAGTGCGCGATCGTCGCGCCGGCGGGTGCGGGCCCCTGCCCCACGAGCACCCGCGGACGGCCCGGCTCGGTGGCCGTCGCGAAGATCGCGGTCAGGTCCCCGCCGGGCCCGTTGAGGTGCGGCTCGACGACGTGCAGCACGAAGGCGCCCGCCACGGCGGCGTCGAACGCGTTGCCGCCCCGCTCCAGCACCGACTGGGCGCTCGCGCTGGCGAGCCAGTGCGTCGAGGCGACCATGCCGAAGGTGCCGCGCAGGTCGGGGCGCGTGGGGTGGGTGGGCGGGGGAGTGAACGTCACGAGGCTTCCTCCGTGGTGTGTCCGAGGGCGGCGACGGCGAGGGTGAGGACGGCGCTCACCGCCACGCCCCACGCGAGGTGGGCCTGCAGCAGCAGCGCGCCCGCGGCGGCGCCGGCGCAGATGAGGGCGATAGCGCCGAGGCGTCGCCCGGCGTGCTTGCCGGACCCGCCGGCGAGGCGGGAGTCGGCGGCGAGGCCCGTGATGGTCGAGGTGACGACGACGGTCGTGACGTCCTTGACCGACAGGTGCCGCGCAGTCGCGGCCTGCATCCCCATCGCGAGGGCCAGCAGCCCGGTGACGGTGAGCTGCACGGCGGGCGGCAGGTCGTCGTCGCTGGCCGCGAGCAGCACCGTGATCGCGGCCAGCACCAGCCCGACCGCCGCGAGCAGCCCCGTCGTGCGCGCCGTCCAGCCCACGTGGACCGGGCGCAGCACGACCCCCGCGAGCGCCGCCCCGGCCATGAACGTGCCGAGCGCCAGCAGCGGCCCGACGACCGGCAGGTCGTCGCCGCCCGCGAGCGCCATCCCGAGGATCACGACGTTGCCCGTCATGTTGCCGGTGAAGACGCGGTCCAGTCCGAGGTAGCCGACGGCGTCCGCGATCCCCGTCGAGAACGTCAGGACCAGCATGAGGACCAGGTGCAGCCGGTCGCGGTCGCGGCCGAGGGGTCCGAGGTACGAGCGAGGCACCAGGTCACCGTACCGGCGACGACGACCCGCCGGTGGAACGCGGAAGCCCGCTGGTTGAGCTTGTCGAAACCAAGATCTGGGTTTCGACAGGCTCAACCAGCGGGTTTCGACAGGCTCAACCAGCGGGTTTCGACAGGCTCAACCAGCGGGTTTCGACAGGCTCAACCAGCGGGCTTCGACAGGCTCAACCAGCGGGCTTCGACAGGCTCAACCAGCGGGTTTCGACAGGCTCAACCAGCGGCCGTCACTCGGCCGTGTCGCTCGCCGCGGCGCCGCCGGTCACCTGGTCGACGAAGTCGGGGTTCTCCTCGAGCCACGCGTCGACGGCGGCCTCCGGGTCGTCCGCGTACTCCTCGTCGTTGAACATGAGGTTCTCCAGCGAGAACAGCTGCTCGTCGGTGAGCGTGAAGTTCTTCAGCCAGCCCGCGAGCTCCGGGTAGCGGTCGGCGAAGTCCGCGGCGCCCCACATGTGGATTTCCTCGGCCTCGCCGAGCGCGCCCTCCGGGTCCTCGAGGTCGCGGACCGGGAACTCGTCGTAGGCCCAGTGCGGGCGCCACAGCGTGACGGCGACGTTCTCGCCGGCGTCGGTCGCACCCTTGAGCTCGGCGAGCATCGCCGGGGTGGAGGAGATCGAGTAGTCCATGTCCTCCAGGCCGTAGGTCGGGATGACCTCGTCCTGGGTGATCTGGGTCAGGCCGGCCCCGGCCTCGATGCCCACGAGCTTGTTGCCGTACTCGTCGGCCATCTCGGCGAGGTCGCCGATGGTCTGCGCGGGGGAGTCCTCGTTCACCGCGATGGTGAGCTTCGCGTTGTCGTACCAGACGCCGAGGTCGGAGACCTGCTCCCCGTACTCCTTCTTGTACTCGGCGTGCGTGTAGGGCAGCCAGACGTCGAAGGTGACGTCGAAGTCGCCGCCGGCCAGGCCGGTGTAGATGACGCCGACGTCCGCGGTCTGCGACTCGACCTCGTACCCCTTCTCCTCCAGGATCGACATCCACAGGTTCGAGACCGCGATGCCCTCGTCCCAGCCGGACGGGATGCCGATGGAGATCTCCTTCTCGTCCCCGCCGTCGCCGTTCGTGGCCGGTTCCTCCGAGGCACAGGCGGCGAGGGATGCGGTGAGGGCGAGGGTGCCGCCGACGGCGGCGAGACGCTTGGTGCTACGTCCGAAAGTCATGATGTCCTTCCTGAGGTTTCCCCCGCGGCCGGGCGAGCCGTCCGGCCGCGGGACTGGTGAGACGGCTCAGCGGGTCGCCTTGAGCGCCTTCGCGACGGGGGCGCGGTCGGCCAGGGCGGAGGTCACGCGGTCGAGGAAGATGGCGAGGATGACCACGGCGAGGCCGGCCTCGAAGCCGAGGGCGACGTCCACGCGCTGCAGGGCGGCGACGACGTCGTCCCCCAGGCCGCCGGCCCCGACCATGCCGGAGATGACGACCATGGACAGCGCCAGCATGATCACCTGGTTGATGCCCGCCATGATCGTGGGCATCGCCAGCGGGATCTGGATCTGGCGCAGGATGCGCCGGTCGGTGGAGCCGAACGCGCGGCCGGCCTCGACCACCTCCCCGTCGACCTGACGGATGCCGAGCTCGGTGAACCGGACGCCCGGCGCGATCGCGAAGACGACGGTCGCGATGATGCCCGGCACGGGCCCGGTGAGGAAGATGACGACCGTCGGGATGAGGTACACGAAGGCCGGCATCGTCTGCATGAAGTCGAGGATCGGCCGCACCACGCGGGAGACGTGCTCGTTCCGCGCCGCCCAGATCCCCAGCGGGATGCCGAGCAGGAGCGCGACCACCGACGCCACGATCACCAGCGCCAGGGACTCCATGGCGTTGTCCCACTGGTCCATGCCGGCGATGAGCACGAAGCCGAGCAGCGTGCCGACGCCGAGCTTCCACCCGCGCACCCAGAAGGCGAGGGCGGCCAGCACGAGGGCGACGACGAAGAACGGGGGCGTGCTCAGCGCCCATGCGAGGCCGTCGTAGATCGACTCGAAGAACGTCTTGACCGCGTCGAAGAACGGGTCGAACGTGTCGGTCATCCAGTCGATGAAGGTGTCGACCCAGTCGCCGACGTTGATGCGGGGGACGAGGGTCCCGGTGTCCGTGGCGGCGGCGATCATGCCGAGGCTCCTTCGGTCGTCCCGGCGGGTTCGTCGTCGGCCGGCGCGGGGATCCCCGTGCCGGCGTCGGCGGCGGCGTCGCCGTTGTCGGCGGGGACCATCGCCTCCAGCAGGGTCACGCGGGGAACCACGCCGACGAGGCGACCCTCGTCGTCGACCACCGCGAGCGGCACGGCGGACTCGGCCGCGGGCGCGAACAGCTCGGCCAGCGGGGTGTCGCGGTGCACCGCGGTGACGTCGGGGTCGACGACGCCCTCGAGCTTCTCGACGCCCTCCTTGGCGGCACGCACGGCGTCGTCGGCGCGGACCAGGCCCTTGAGGGTGCGCTTGCGGTCCACGACGTAGGCGCCCGACACCTCGGCCTCGCGCATCTCGCGGGCGGCGAGGCGGGGGCCGCCGCTGATCGTCACGGTGACGCGCGGCCGCTGCATGACGGAGGACGCGGTGAGCACGCGGGAGCGGTCGACGTCCGCGACGAACTTCTCGACGTAGTCGTTCGCCGGGTCGGACAGGATCTGCTCGGCGGTACCGATCTGCACGATCCGCCCGTCGCGCATGACCGCGATCCGGTCCCCAAGGTGCATGGCCTCGTTGAGGTCGTGGGTGATGAAGACGATCGTCTTGCCGAGCTTCTCCTGCAGCTCCAGGAGCTGCTCCTGCATCTCGGAGCGGATCAGCGGGTCGAGGGCGCTGAACGCCTCGTCCATCAGCAGCACGTCGGTGTCGGCGGCCAGCGCGCGGGCGAGGCCGACGCGTTGACGCATGCCGCCGGACAGCTGCGACGGCAGCGAGTCCGCCCAGCCGCCGAGGCCGACCAGCTCGAGCGCCTCGCGCGCCTTCTCCTGGCGCTCGCTCCTGCCGATGCCCTGGATCTCCAGCGGGTAGGCGGCGTTGTCGAGCACCGTGCGGTGCGGCAGCAGCGCGAAGTGCTGGAACACCATGCTCACGCGGCTGCGGCGCAGGGCGCGCAGCTGCTTGCCGTCGACCTTGGCGAGGTTGGCGTCCCCGAGGAGGACGTCGCCCGCCGACGGGGCCCACAGGCCGTTGAGCATGCGGATGAGGGTGGACTTGCCGGACCCGGACAGGCCCATGACGACGAAGATCTCGCCGGGCGCGACGTCGAAGCTCGCGTCGATCACCGCGGCGGTGCCGAGGCTCTTGACCTCGTCGCGGGTGGCGCCCGCCTGGAGGCGTCGGACCGCCTCGCCGGGCTTGGGGCCGAAGACCTTGTAGACACCGCGCACCGAGACCGCGGGGGCGACCCCGGAGGGCTCGGCGGGTGTCGTGGTGGTACTGCTGTCTGCCGTCATGCGGGCAGGACTCGCCACCTTCCATCACGTTCGGATGCACCCACGGTTTCTCCGGTCGGCGTCGAGCGCCGGTCACGGGTTGCCGTGCTTCCGGGATCGGGTGGGCACAAGGGCAACAATCACCCTGCAACGGCGAGCGTTGCCGTGGCGAACCGGTCGCCGCGGGTGGTCGTGCCCCGTTCTCCCGCAGCATCCCGGGGATTTCGTGGCGGAAACGGGTCCGATTTGACACGAGCGATCGTTATTCGACCGTGATCTTGAGCGTGACGCGCCTCACGATCTGGGCGTTCGTCAGACGGCCGGCGACTGTCCGGGCGTCGCTGTCGGCCAGAATCGGGTCAACCCATCGTCTGTGTCGGTTCTCGACCGGCCCATGCGCACGTGTGATCGCCTCTCGGCGCCTCCCTGGAGCCCCTCGGGAGCGGGTGAAACCTGCGGCCCGCCATGAACTTTCCCTGAACAACCTCTGTGCGGGGTTTGTGTACCGATATGTTCGGGCAGCGCCGGCGACGTCGCCCGGCGCCCGGACCGAAGGGATGCCCGTTGTCCTCCTCCCACCCCGGCGTCGTACGACGGCGTCGACCTCACGCGTTCCTCACGTGGACCACGACGGTCGCCCTGGCCGTCACGCCGCTCCTGGGTGTCCTGCCCGCGATCGCGGCCGACCCTCCGGCGGTCGGAGCCGAGGTGGTCGCCGCGGCCGGCGTCGTCGGCCCGCCTTCCTCGGCCCTGACGATCTCGGGCGAGCGGGCGGTGGGCGGTGAGCTCACCGTCGACCCCGCGGCTGACGCGTGGACACCGGCGCCGGCCGACAGTCTCGGGCTCTCCTACCAGTGGTACGCCGACGGTGCGGCCCTCGAGGGGCAGGTCGGCACCACGCTCGCGCTGGCACCCGGCCTGCAGGGCGCGACCGTGTCGGTCGTGGTCACCGGCACTGCCGGCGAGGGCGATGCCGCGTCGTCGGCGTCGGTCACCGTCGATGCCGGGACGATCGCCGAGGGCACGCTGACGACGCCACCGCCGGTCATCGTCGCGCCCGTGCGCGTCGGTTCGCCGGCGAGCGTGGACCTCGCCGGGTGGACGCCCGGGACGACGTTCGCCTACTCCTGGCGGGTCGCCGGTTCCGAGGTCGGCACCGGGCGGACGTACGAGCCCACCGCCGACGACCAAGGGATGCCCCTGACCGTCGCGGTGACCGGGACCCTGGACGGGTACGCCGCTGCGACCGTCGAGAGCGACTTCGTGATCATCGACGTGGGGAGCACGACCGGTGGTTCCGTTGCGCTCTCGGGGATCGTGCGGGTCGGTTCCAAGGTGACGGCCTCGCTCGCCGGCTGGCCCTCGGGCACCACCTACTACTACGAGTGGCAGCTCGGGGGGCGCACCTTCCTCCAGACCTGGCAGCGCTCGTTCGTCCCCGAGCCTGCGCACCGCGACAAGGTGCTCACGGTGCGCGTCACGGCCGCCCGACCCGGGTACGAAGAGGTGACGAGGACGAGCACCGGCCGCGTCGTCGCGGCCGGCGTGCTGAGCCCCGCCCGACCGAGGATCTCCGGCGTCACCGAGGGCCGGGTGAAGGTCGGGTCGACGCTACGGGCGAACGCGCGAGCGACCGCCTGGTCGCCGGACCCGACCCGTGTGACCTACCGCTGGACGCTGAACGGCAGGGCGATCGCCGGGGCGACGGCGTCGACCTACACGCCCAAGGCGTCGCAGGTCGGCAAGCGGGTCGCCGTGACCGTCACGGGCACGAGGTCCGGCTACGCGGCCCGGCAGGCGACGAGTGCCTCCGCGGTCGTGTCGCGGGCGTTCGTCCGGGCGCCGCGACCCAAGATCACCGGTACGGTCCGCGTCGGCTCGACCGTCAGCGCCCGCGTCGGCGACTGGCGCCCCGACCCGTCGTTCCGCTTCCAGTGGAAGGCGAACGGCAAGCCAGTCCCCGGCGCGACCGGTCGCAAGCACACGCTGCGCGCCGCCGACAAGGGCAAGCGCATCACGGTCACGGTGACGGCACGCCGCAAGGGATACGTGACGACCACCCGCACGAGCGCCGCGACGGCGAAGGTCATGCTCCCGGCGCCGGTGATCAGCGGCGCGGGCCTGTACCGGGTGGGCCGGGACATCAAGCCCGGGACCTACGTCGCGTACGTAGACGGCAAGTACTGGTGCCAGTGGGAGCGCCGGTCGAACAGCGGCACGGGGGTTCGTGGCCGGCGCGGCTCCGACATCGGGTACGGCCAGCGCATCGTCACCATCAAGTCCTCGGACGAGTACTTCCGTACCGTCGGCTGCGGGTCGTGGCGCAAGTTCTACCCGATCGGCGGGGTTCGCACGAAGACCGCGCCCGACGGCGTCTACGCCGTGAGTACCCAGCTCAAGCCCGGGGTCTACACGACGTCCGGCCCGTCATTCAGCAACCAGGCGTGCTTCTGGGCGCGGCTGAGCTCCTTCGCCGGAACGAAGGGCGGGGGATCGGTCATCGCGAGCGGTGAGCCACGCGGCGCCAAGACCGTGCGTATCCGGAGCACGGACAAGGGGTTCGAGGCCTACGGCTGCGTCTGGCGGCGGATTGGTTCGTGACGGCGTTGGGCCGACGCCGCGAGGCCTCGGCCCCACGCTCAACTGACGATCCGTCGCAGATGAACGTCGCAGCTCGTCGCGGATCGGTCGCCGCGACGAGCTGCTGCGCCCGCCCGTGGTCCGGCGGGCGAACATCACAGCCCGGGAGCGGGTGAAGATCGGCGCAGAACAGGCAGAACGCACGGTTGCCTCTCGCATACTGAGGGTGCGACGTCGCCCGGCGGCCGACAGGCCACCGCGGCGGGGGCGGGCTAGGTCCCGCCGTCGCGCTCCCGCACGTTCTGCCGACGTGGTCGGCCCTCTTCCGTGGAGAAGCCCGTGAAGTCCACCCTGCCCTCGAGGCGCGCCGGTCGCCTCGCCGCGATCGCCGCCGCCGTGACCCTGCTGGCGGCGCCGCTCCTGGCGCCCGCCGCGACCGCCGCCCCGGCCCCCACCGCCGTGTCGACGGCCGTGGCCACGGCGACCAAGCCGGCGGGGTCGGTGACGATCAAGAACATCGGCACGAAGACGGCGCCGTACAAGAAGAAGGTGACCGTCAAGCCGCGGGTCACCAGGTCCGGCCAGGTGGCCGTGAAGTCGAAGACCATCTCCGTCCGGCACGACGGCAAGAAGATCGCGTCGAACGTCAGGCAGGTGAGGCTGAAGGCGGGCACGTACAAGGTGGCGACGAAGGTCCGCTACCGCACGTACACCGTCAAGGCGTCCACCGGTGCCAAGGTCTGGTCCGCGGTCAAGGTGAAGACGAAGGCGCAGAAGCTCGTCGTCCGCCAGGGCAAGCGGCCGTCGCGCACCACGCCGGTCAGCACGTACGACTGCCCGAGCTGGGCGCCCATCAAGGGCAACCAGTCGGGCATCTACCACGTGCCGGGCGGCAACTTCTACGACCAGACCACGCCCGAGGAGTGCTTCACCACCGAGTCGGCCGCCCGCGACGCCGGCTACCGCGCGTCCAGGGCGGGCTGAGCCCGAGGCGTCCCCGACGAGGCCGGCACCCGTTCGGGTGCCGGCCTCGCGTCGTCCTCGCCGCCGTCACGGGTGCCGACTACCCTGGGTGCGGGCCCGCGCCGCGCGGCGGCGCGCCCACCGCGCAGACGGGAGCCCCCAGCGCGCAGACATGACGCCGACAACCCCCTGGGAGGGTCACCGTGTCCACCACCGCTGAGGCACCCACGTCCACGCCCGGCTTCGACGAGGCGCCGGGCCGCTACAAGGTCCGCTCGCTCGCGCTCGCCGAGGCAGGCCGCCACCAGATCCGCCTGGCCGAGCACGAGATGCCCGGCCTCATGGCGCTCCGCGCCGAGTACGGCGACGCCCAGCCGCTGGCCGGCGCCCGCATCGCAGGCTCCCTGCACATGACGGTGCAGACCGCCGTCCTCATCGAGACGCTCGTCGCGCTCGGCGCGCAGGTGCGCTGGGCGAGCTGCAACATCTTCTCCACGCAGGACGAGGCCGCGGCCGCGATCGCCGTCGGGCCGCACGGCACGCCCGACGACCCCCAGGGCGTGCCCGTCTTCGCCTGGAAGGGCGAGAGCCTCGAGGAGTACTGGGACTGCACGGAGCAGATCCTCGTCTGGCCGGCCGGTGCGGACGGGCAGGGCGAGAACGGGCAGGGCGGCCCGAACCTCATCCTCGACGACGGCGGCGACGCCACGATGCTGGTGCACCTGGGGCTGCAGTACGAGCGCGCCGGCGTCGTCCCGCCGGACACGCTGCCCGGCGAGCCGGACCACACGCACGAGATGAACGTCGTGCGCGGGGTGCTGCGCCGGGCGCTGGAGTCAGACCCGCTGCGCTGGACCACCGTCGCGCAGGCGATCGGCGGCGTCACCGAGGAGACCACGACGGGCGTGCACCGTCTCTACCACCTCGCCGAGGCGGGGGAGCTGATCTTCCCGGCGATCAACGTCAACGACTCGGTGACCAAGTCGAAGTTCGACAACAAGTACGGCATCCGGCACTCGCTGCCCGACGGCATCAACCGCGCCACCGACATCCTCATCGGCGGCAAGGTCGCGTTCGTCGCCGGCTACGGCGACGTCGGCAAGGGCGCGGCCGAGGCGTTCCGCGGTCAAGGCGCGCGCGTCATCGTGTCCGAGGTGGACCCGATCTGCGCGCTGCAGGCCGCGATGGACGGCTTTCAGGTCGCGCGGCTCGAGGACGTGATCGGCGAGGCCGACTTCGTCATCACCACGACGGGCAACAAGGACGTGGTGCGCACCTCGCACATGCTCGCGCTCAAGGACAAGGCCGTCGTGGGCAACATCGGCCACTTCGACAACGAGATCGACATGGCCGGCCTCGCCGCCGTGCCGGGCGTGGTCAAGACCGAGATCAAGCCGCAGGTGCACGAGTGGACGCTGCCGGGCGGCGTCGGGCCCGACGGCGTCGAGCGCGCCGAGCGGTCGATCATCGTGCTGTCCGAGGGGCGGCTGCTCAACCTGGGCAACGCGACCGGCCACCCGTCGTTCGTCATGTCGAACTCGTTCGCCAACCAGGTGATCGGCCAGCTCGAGCTGTTCGCGGACATGGCCCGCCCGGCCGACGAGCGGCAGTACGCCCGCCAGGTGTACCGGCTGCCGAAGGTGCTCGACGAGAAGGTCGCGCGCCTGCACCTGGACGCGCTGGGCGTGCGGCTCACCGAGCTGAGCAAGGAGCAGGCCGAGTACCTCGGCGTCCCCGTCGAGGGCCCGTTCAAGCCGGAGCACTACCGCTACTGATATGAACCCCCGGTCGAGCCCGACGAGACCCCCGCCGGTCTCGCCGGGCGCGACCGGCCGTCGCGGGGGACGTCCCCCGCCCCGGGTCGGTGGCTGGCCCCGTTCCTCCGCGACGGCGGGGCCGCCAGGCTGGGAGCATGACCAGCATGACCATGCCCTCCGCCGCCCCGAGGCTCCCCGGGGCGGGTTCGACGTCGCCGACCGCCGCGGGCACCGGCGTCGCCGCGCCGTTCCTCCTGGCCCCGTACGACCGGCGCACCTGGCAGGGGTACGGGTTCCTGTGGCTCGCGCTCCTGCTCGCCCCGTTCGCCCTCGCTTACGCGCTGTTCACGGTGTCGTTCATGGCGGGCGTCGCGGTGACGGTCGTGGGGCTCTTCGTCGCGGGCGGCGTCCTGCTCGGCGCCCGAGGGTGGGGCTCCATGTACCGGCGGATGGCCGTGCGGTGGCTGGGCGTGGAGATCGCCGAACCCGCGGCGCGGGCCCCGCGCCGCGGGTTCTGGCGGCGGCTGGGCAGCATGCTCGGCGACTCGACCGCGTGGCGCTCGCTGCTCTACATGGTCGTGACGTTCCCCCTGGCCATCGCCGGCTTCGTCGTGAGCACGACGTTCCTCGCCGTCGCCGCCGGCTTCATGACCCACTGGTTCTGGTCGCGCTGGCTGCCGCTGCAGCAGGCGAGCGACGGCACGTGGCACCGGGGCGCGTCGTTCGGCACCGACTGGTTCGTGGACACCCCGGCGCGCCATCTCCTGCTCGTCGCCGGGGGCATCGTCCTGCTGTACCTGTGGCCGCAGGTGCAGCGCCTGTTCCTCGGGCTGTTCCGGCTGCTGGCCACCGGGCTGCTCAGCCCGACGCGCGCCAGCCTGCGCGTCGCGTACGCCGAGCGGGCCCGCGCCGTGACCGTCGAGGACGCGGACGAGCGCCTGCGCCGCATCGAGCGCGACCTGCACGACGGCACCCAGGCGCACCTCGTGGCCGTCGCGATGCAGATCGGGGAGGCGCGCGAGCTCCTGCGCGACGACGCCGACGGCGTCGACACCGCGGAGCTCGCCGCGGTGCTGGAGACGGCGCACTCGAGCACCAAGGACACGCTCGCCGAGCTGCGGGAGCTCGCCCGCGGCATCCGGCCCCCGGCGCTCGACGCCGGGCTCGCCGTCGCCCTCGAGACCCTCGCCGCGCGCGCCGCGCTGCCCGTGCGGGTGCACGCCGTCGGGCTCGACGGTGCCGACCTGCCGCCCAGCGTGACCGCGATCTCCTACTTCGCCGTCGCGGAGCTGGTCGCCAACGCGACGAAGCACGCGCGCGCGACGGGCGTGGACGTCGTCGCCGGCGTCGAACCGGTCGCCGACGCGGCCACGGGCGCCGCCCTCACGGCCCTCGTGCTGCGGGTGCACGACGACGGGGTGGGCGGCGCCGCCGTGCGCGCCCCCGACGCCTCCGGCCGCGGGAGCGGGCTGGCCGGGCTCACCGACCGGCTCTCCGGCGTCGACGGCACGCTCCGGGTGGTCAGCCCGGCCGGAGGGCCTACGGTGATCACCGTGACGATCCCGCTGCCCGCCCCCGGGGGTGCACGCCGATGACCGCGCAGGACCCCGCCGCAGCCCTGCGCGTCGTCGTCGCCGAGGACTCCGCCATCCTGCGCGACGGTCTCGTCGCGCTCCTCGCCCGACGAGGTCACGACGTCGTCGCGGCGGTGGGCGACGGCGACGCGCTGGTGCGGGAGGTGACGACGCTCGCCGCCGCGGGCGCGCTGCCCGACGTCATCGTCGCGGACATCCGGATGCCGCCCTCGCACACCGACGAGGGGCTGCGCGCCGCCGAGGCCCTGCGGGCCGCCCACGCGGGGCTGCCCGTGCTGGTGTTCTCCCAGTGGGTCGAGACGCGATACGCGGCACGGCTGCTCGAGGGCGACCCGCGGGGCGTCGGCTACCTGCTCAAGGACCGGGTGGCGGACGTCGGCGAGTTCGTCGCCGCGCTGGGCCGGGTGGCCGCGGGGGAGACGGTGCTCGATCCGGAGGTGGTGCGCCAGCTCATGGGCGCCCACCGCACCCAGGACGACGGCGTCGCCCGGCTGACGCCCCGCGAGCGCGAGGTGCTCGAGCTCATGGCCGAGGGCCGCTCCAACGGCGCGATCGCCGAGACGCTGTTCCTGTCGTACGGCGCGGTCGAGAAGAACGTGGCGTCGATCTTCACCAAGCTCGACCTGCCGCAGGACTCCGCCGACCACCGGCGCGTGCGCGCGGTGCTGCGGTACCTCGACGTCGACGCCTGACTGCCTCCGCCGGTCGAGCCTGACGAGACCCGCCTTGGCTTCGACAAGCTCAACCACCGGCGTCAGCGGGGGACGTCGCGACGACGGAAGCCGGCGAGGCCGGCCGCCAGCAGCAGCGCGGCGACGCCGCAGACCACCAGCACCCCGGCGCCCGACGCCGGCTCGGTGGGCAGCCGCCCGATGGCGTGCAGCGGCGAGACCTGCAGCGCAGCGTCCGGGAGCTTCAGCGTCTCGCCGAGCATCTCGACGACGGCGACGTAGCCGAGCGCCGCCCACCGCAGGCCGGTGGCGCGCGGCGCGAGGCCGAACAGCGCGACGCCGAGCCCCGTCAGCGCGGCGACCGCCGGCAGGTAGTCCACGGTCGCCTCGAGGGTGCCGGCGGCGTCCCCGGTCGCCCCCGCGGTCACGGCCGCGAGCCCGGCGCCGCCGGCGAGCGCCACCAGCGCCCCGCCCGCGAGCGCGACGGCGGCGTGGGTGGCCAGCCAGCGCACGCGCGACACCGTGCGCGCCAGCACCGCCTCCAGCCGGCCGCCCGTCTCCTCGACGCGCACCCGACCCACCACCTGGGCCGCGGCGCCCAGCGCCATCAGCACGAGCAGGACCAGGGTGAACGACACGTACCAGCGCGTCGGGTCGCCCGCCGCGCCGGCGGAGAACGCGGCCTGCAGATCGGGGTTCGCGGCCACCACGTCGGCGACGTCGTCCGTGAACGCGCCGAAGACGGCGCCCACGAGCGCCGCGCCCGCCGCCCACGCGAGGAGCACGGGTCCGTGCTGGCGCAGGGCTAGGCCGAGCCCGCTGGCGAGCGCCCGGCCGGCGGTGGCCGGGCCCGGCCGGCTGGCCACGGCCGCGCTGCCGAGGTCGCGCCGTCCGACCAGGACCAGGCCGGCGGCGACCAGCGCCGCGGCGACCCCGAGCGCCAGCAGCAGCGGCCAGACGCGCGCGTCGTCGGCGAACGGGCGGGTCTCCTGCTGCCAGGCGAGCGGCGAGAGCCAGCGCCACCCGTTGTCCTTGACGTCACCGATCGCCCGGAAGACGTATGCCGCGCCGAGCACCACGATGCCGACGCCGACCACGCCCGCCGCCCGGCGCAGCAGCTGGCCGGCGAGCGTCGCGACGCCCGCGAAGACGAGCCCGAGCCCGGCGACCGACGCGCCGTACAGCGCGGCGTCGGCGGCCTCGACGCCGTAGGCGACGAGGGACACGGCCATCCCGAGCCCGACGAGCGCCAGCGCGCCGCCCGTGATCAGCAGTGCAGCGAGCCACGGCGCCCGCGAGCCCACCGCGCGCGAGCGCAGCAGCTCCAGGCGCCCGGTCTCCTCCGCGGCACGCGTGCCGCGCACGACCAGCATCAGGCCCATGAGGGGGATCGCGACCGCGGCGATGAACCCGAACTCGTTGGCCACGACGCCGCCGAGGGTGTCGGCGCCGTACGGCGTGCCGTTGATCGCGGCCATCGTGGGGTCGGAGCCGACAGTCGCCTCGTACGACGCGAGCTCCTCGGGGGAGCCGTACGTGGTGTCGATGGCGGCGACGGTCGCGGCGTAGGTCGCAACCACGCCGAGCACCCAGGCGAGCAGCACCACCCGCCCCGTGCGCAGCTGGAGGCGCAGCACGGAGTCGAGACCGGAGGTCACGTGGTTCCCCCTCTGCATGAACGCTGTGGTGCCTCGCTTCGGCACACCTCGTTCCTCGTCGTACCTCTGCGGGGGCTCCTCGCGTTCACGCCGACGCCCCGTCGTACTCGCTGAGGAACAGCTCGTCCAGGCTCGGCGGGCGCACCGTGAGGGACTCCAGACCGCCCTCGACCAGCGGCTTCAGCACCCGGTCCAGGTCGCCGGGGTCGACGGTGAAGGTGACGTCCTGCCCTGTCACCGCGACGTCGTGGAGGTCGAACACGCCGAGGTCCGGAGGTGCGGAACGGGTCACGGCGTGCACCCGGGTGCGCGCGAGCCCGCGCAGCTCGGCGACGGTGCCGGCGCGCACCGTGCGGCCGTGCCGGATGATCGTCACGGTCGAGCACAGCGCCTCGACCTCCGACAGGATGTGGCTGGACAGCAGGACGGTGGCGCCGTCGGCGGCCCGCTCGGCGACGCACTCGCGGAACACCTCCTCCATGAGGGGGTCGAGACCGGACGTCGGCTCGTCGAGCACCAGCAGGTCGGCCTGGGCGGCGAAGGCCGCCACGAGCGCGACCTTCTGCCGGTTGCCCTTGGAGTAGTCGCGCACGCGCTTGGTGGGGTCGAGGTCGAAGCGTTCGATCAACGTGCCCCTGCGCGTGCGGTCGAGCGGGGCGCCGGACGCTCCGAGCACGTCGACGCACTGCCCGCCCGTCAGGCCGGGCCACAGCGAGACGTCGCCCGGCACGTACGTGAGGTGCCGGTGCAGCCCGACCGCTCGGCGCCACGGGTCGGCGCCGAACAGCCGCACGTGCCCGCTCGAGGCGCGCACCATCCCGAGCAGGATGCGGATGGTGGTGGACTTGCCCGCCCCGTTCGGGCCGAGGAACCCGCGCACTTCGCCACGTTCGAGGGCAAGGTCCAGCCCGTCGAGGGCTCGGAACGACCCGAACGTCTTGACGAGACCCTGGACGTCGACGACCCGCTCCGACATCGTCCCGCTCCCTACTGTCAGTGACTGCCAATTGGCAGTCACCGTACGCTGGTCGGCGTGGGTCCGCACGGGCGGGCGTGCGGGACGGGGAGCGAAGCATGAACCTGCGGGAGCGGCGTCGCGCGGACACGATGCGCGCCGTGCAGCGGGTCGCCCTCGACCTGTTCGAGCGGCGCGGCTACGACGCGGTGTCGATCGCGCAGATCGCCGCCGAGGCGCAGGTCGCGGAGCGCACGGTCTACCGCCACTTCGGGACCAAGGAGATGCTCGTCGTCCACGACGAGCTCGACGCTGCCTTCATCGGCGACGTCGTGCGGCGCGCGACGACGGTCGGCGCGATCGCGGGCGTCCGGGAGGCGCTCGCCGCCGTCCCGCCCGAAGCCTGGCGCGGCGAGGGCGCGGAGGCCGGCGGGTGGCTGCGCAAGATGCGGCTGCTGCGCGCCACGCCGTCGTTGCACGCGACCTTCGAGCGCGCGACGTCCACGCTCGGGGATGCGCTGGGCGCGGCGGAGTCCGCAGCAGCCACGGGGCTGGCGCCGTACCCGGCGCGGGTGCGGGGGAGGGCCGTCGCCGCGATGCTCGCCGTCGCCGTCGACGCCTGGCTGGAGTCCGACGGCGAGGCCGACCTGCGTGACCTCGTCGCGCAGGGGATCGACGCGCTGACGACAGGCTGACCGAGCGCCCCGGCGATGTTGTGAGCATGATCTTGGCCCACTTCGGCAGTCCGAAGTGGGCCAAGATCATGCTCACAACATCCCGGGGGTTGTCCCCCGCGGCGATCCGGGGGAGGAGTCGCGCCGGCGGGGAGGCCAGGCCCATGTCGGGTGACGTCGCAGGTCACGAGGCTGGACGAGTCCCAGCCCCGAGACCGTGGAGCCCGTCATGGCCGTCGTCGCGCCAGCACCGCCCATCTCCCGTCCTGTCCCGCAGCCTGCCGCGCCGCCCGGCCGGCAGCCGGCGCCACCGCCCGCCGGGCGGCACGCCGTGGGCGACCCGCGATCGGCGGGCTCCGCGCCGTCGTCGGCCCGCGCGCCCCGCGACCCGTTCGTCGACGCCGTACGGGCGATCGGCACCCTGGGCGTCGTGCTGCTGCACTGGCTCATGGCGGAGGCCGCCCGGGACGGGACGACGCTGCGCGTCGGCAACGCCCTCGGCCACGGCGGCGCGTGGATCCTTACCTGGGCGCAGCCGCTGGCGCTGCTCTTCTTCGCGGCCGGCGCGTCCGCGGCCTACCAGCGGCTCGCCACGGTCACGGCCGGCCGCGGCTGGGGCGGGGTGTTCGTCGGCCGGTTCCGCGCGACCGCGCGGCCGGTCGGCGCGTTCGTCGCCGCGTGGGGCGTCGGGGTGGCCGCGCTGCTGGCGGCCGGCGTGCCCGACGACGCGGTGTGGCGGATGGCGCGCATGGCCCCGCAGCTCCTGTGGTTCCTCGCGGTGTGGGTGGCGCTCATGGCGCTGACCCCCGTGCTGCAGGCCGCCTGGCGCCGCTGGCGGTGGGGCGCGCTCGGCGTCGCGGTTGCGCTGCCGCTGGCCGTGGACGGGCTGCGGTTCGGCCTGCCTGGCGAGCCGACGGCTGTGCTGGCCTGGGCGAACGTGATCCTCGCCTGGGCGGCGCCGTTCCTCGCGGGCGTCGCGTACGCCACCGAGCGCGCGGCGGGCCGGCGGCCCGGGGCCGTGCGGGCGGCGCGGACGCGCGGGCACAGGGTCCCCGCGGCCGACGGCCGGGCCGGGCACCTGCTGCTCGCCGTCGGGGTCGTCGCCGGGCTCGCCGCGGCGGCGGCGCTGGTCGCCGTCGGGCCGTACCCGCCGAGCATGATCGGCCTGCCGGGCGACGAGATCTCGAACCTCGGCCCGCCGACGGCGCCCGTGGTGGCGCACGCGGTGGCGCTGGTGTGCGCGGCGCTGCTGGCCCGGGACGCGGTGGTGCGCCGGGCGTCGTCGCGCCGCGGCCGGCGCGTGGTCGCCTCCCTGGCCGGCCGGTCGATGACCGTCTACCTGTGGCACCTCACGGCGATGTTCACGGTCGTCGGGGTGGCGCTGCTCGGGCTCGGGCAGCAGCTCCCCGCGGCCTGGGGCGCCGACTGGTGGGCGTCGCGGCCCGTCTGGTTCGCGGCCTACCTGCTGGTGCTGCTGGTGCTCGTCCGGCTCTTCGGCCGGTTCGAGGACCGCCCCCGTCGGGTGCTGTGAGCATGAAAATGGCCCACTTTGGACGACCGAAGCGGGCCATTTTCATGCTCGCAGCACGGGTGGGTCAGGAGCGGGGGTCGGGGACGGCGTACGGCAGCCGGTGCAGCGTCTCGGCGCGCGCGTGCGCGCGCTCGTGCTCGGCGCGGCCGCGCGCCAGCTCGCGGTCGCGGCGCTCGTGCAGGACGGCCTGCAGGAACGCCTCGGCGGGCGTGCCCGGCGGGGGCCCCGGGGCGACGTACGGCTCGACGCGGCCGGCGAGCTCGTCCGCGAGGCCGGCGCGGGACACGGGCGCGAGGCGGGGCGCCCGGTCGAGGTACTGGCGGGCGGCAAGCGCGAGCCCGTCGGGCAGGCGGCGGATGTCGGCCCTCGCGGCCCACCCCGCGAGCTCCGGCGGCATCGCCAGCGGCGTCGACCAGCCGCGGCCGCCGCGCACCCGGATGACGTACGTGCCCGCGAGCAGGTCGCCGAGGCGCTTGCCCCGCGAGTTCGCCAGCGATGTGACGAGGGCGACGCTGCCGAACGTCAGCCACAGCTCGCCCACCCCGACCAGGGCGCGCGCGAACGCGTGCCGGAAGCGGACGGGCCCGCCGTCGTCGCGCACCACCCGCAGGCCGGCGGCGAGCTTGCCCAGGGAGCGGCCGCGAGTGAGCGTCTCGACCGTCACCGGCACCACGACCATCACGACCACCGACACGACGACGAACGCGACCCGCAGCCACTGGTCGTCCAGGGCGCCGAGCTGCCAGTACCCCACGAGGAACACGCCGAGCACGGCGATCCCCACGACCGCCAGGTCGAGCAGCGCCGCCAGCGACCTCGTCACGAACGACGCGGGGCGCGCGTCGAGGAGCACGCCCTCGCCGATGAGGATCCCGTCGTGCATGCGCCTCTCCCGTCCCGTGCACGTAGCGGTGCCCCGCCGGTGCACCGTGTCTCGTCGCGACCTGGCCCGTGTGGAAGGCTAGCGGCCGTGGACCTCGACGCCTTCACCGCCGTGCACAGCGACGAGTGGGACCGGCTGCACCGGCTCACCCGGAAGCGTCGGCTCGACGGTGCCGAGGCGGACGAGCTGGTGCGCCTCTACCAGGCGGTCGCCACGCACCTGTCCACCGTCCGGTCCGCCGCGCCCGACCCGGTGCTGGTCACCCGCCTGTCCGACCTGCTCACCCGCGCGCGGGTGCGGATCGGCGGCGCGCACGACCCGGCGTGGTCCGACGTCGCCCGGTTCGTCGTCGTCACCGTCCCTGCCGCCCTGTACCGCGTGCGGTGGTGGTCCCTCGGCGTGATCGTCGTGTGCCTGGCGATCGGCGTCGTCGCGGGCGTGCACGTCGCCACCGACCCGGCCGCCCTCGACGCGATGGGCCCGCCCGAGGATCGGGAGGCGTACGTCGAGGACGCGTTCGCGTCCTACTACGACCCGGGCGTCTCCTTCGCGACCATGGTCTGGACGAACAACGCGTGGATCGCGGCGCAGTGCGTCGGCCTCGGGATCACCGGCGTCTGGCCGGCGTGGGTGCTGCTGCAGAACGCCGTGTCCGTCGGAGCCACCGGCGGCATGATGGCCGCCTACGGCGAGCTGGACGTGTTCCTGCAGCTCATCGCGCCGCACGGGCTGCTCGAGCTCACCGCGGTCTTCGTCGCCGGCGCCGCAGGGCTCAAGATCTTCTGGACGTGGGTCGACCCGGGGCCGCGGCGTCGCACGGTGGCGCTCGCGCAGGAGGGACGCGCGCTGATCACGGTGGCGATCGGGCTCGCCGGGGCGCTCGCCGTCTCCGGCCTGATCGAGGGTTTCGTGACCGGCTCGACGCTGCCCTGGTGGCTCAAGATCGCCATCGGCGCGCTGGCGCTCGCGGGGTTCTGGGCGTACGTGCTGGTGCTCGGGCGCCGGGCTGCCGACGCGGGGTTCACCGGCGACCTGGACGCCGACCGCGCCGGCGAGGTCGTCCCGACCGCGGGCTGACGCCCCCACCCGCGCCGGTCGAGCCCTGCCCGTCGGTCGAGCTTGTCGAGACCGCCCGTCGGTCGAGCCTGTCGAGACCCGCCCGTCGGTCGAGCTTGTCGAGACCTGCCCGTCGGTCGAGCCCTGCCCGTCGGTCGAGCTTGTCGAGATCCGCCCGTCGGTCGAGCCTGTCGAGACGTTGAGGCTGTCCTCATGTGGTGACTGTCCCCGGAGGACCGCATCTAGCACCCGCGGCAATCGCGGCACGACCATGATGCCGCCATGGCCCACATGTACGTCCTCGAGTGCGCCGACGGCTCGTTCTACGTCGGCAGCACTATCGACCTCGACCGTCGAATCGCCCAGCACCAGTCGGGTGAGGGCGCTACGTACACGCGTCGACGCCGCCCGGTGCGCCTCGTCTACGCCGCCGAGTTCGATCGTGTCGACGAGGCCTATGCGTTCGAGAAGCAGGTTCAAGGGTGGTCGCGTGCCAAGCGGCGCGCGCTCATCGAGGGCCGGCTGAGCGACCTCGTGTCGCTCTCACGCAGCAGGTCGGGCCTTCCTGTCGAGCGGCGGCGCCAGCGTCGGGATAGACCGATGCCCCGATCGACGGGTGGGGTCTCGACAGGCTCGACCGACGTGGGGATCGACGGGTGGGGTCTCGACGGGCTCGACCGACGTGGGGGTCTCGACGGGCTCGACCGACGTGGGGGTCTCGACGGGCTCGACCGACGTGGGGGTCTCGACAGGCTCGACCGCAGGTCTTGACGGGGTTGCCCGGCGGTCAGAGGCGTCCGGCGGCCTTGAGGGCGAGGTAGGTGTCGGCGAGCCGCGGCGCCAGGTCGTCCGGCAGGGCCTCGACGACCTCCACGCCCTGCTGGCGCAGCACCGCGGAGACGGCCGAGCGCTCGAGGTCGGCGCGTGCCGCCGCGGCGGCGTCGTAGACGGCGGCCGACGACGCGCGGTCGGCGCGCAGCCGGGCCACGTCGGCGTCCGCGACGGAGGCGACCACCACCTGGTGCGCGTCGGTGAGCCGCCCGACGACGGGCAGCAGCCCGGTCTCGACGGAGGCGGGGTCCAGCGTCGTGAGCAGCACGACCAGCGCGCGCTGCGAGACGCGGGACCGCACCTGCCCCACGAGCCCGGGCCAGTCGGTCTCCAGCAGCGCCGGGGTGACGATGGCGAGCGCCTCGGCCAGGGCCGGCAGCAGCCGGGGCCCGGACGCGCCGGCGACCCGGGCGCGCAGCGCGCGGTCGTACGCGAGCACCTGGACGCGGTCGCCCGCACGGTCCGCGAGGGCCGCCAGCAGCAGCGCCGCCTCCACGCTCGCCTCGAGCCGGGTGCCCCCGACCGTGGACCCGTCCTCCGCGCCGGTCCCGCCCGCGCCGGTCCCGCCCGCGCCGGTCCCGCCCGCGCCGGTCCCGCCCGCGCCGGCCGGATCCTCCGGCGCCGGGTCGGCACCGGCGGCCGGGTCGGAGTCGCCGATCCGCGCCGCGGACGTCCGGCCGGTGTCGAGCACGACGACGACGCGGCGGTCGCGCTCCGGGCGCCAGGTGCGCACGACGACGTCGCCGCGCCGGGCGGTGGCCCGCCAGTCGATCGAGCGGACGTCGTCCCCGACGACGTACTCGCGCAGGGAGTCGAACTCGGTGCCCTCGCCGCGCACCTGGACGGCGGCCCGGCCGTCCATCTCGCGCAGCCGGGCCAGCCGCGAGGGCAGGTGGCGGCGGCTGGCGAACTCGGGCAGCACGCGGATCGACCCCGGGACGGGCAGCGACGCCTGCCGGGCGGCCAGGCCGAGCGGCCCGAAGGACCGGATCGTCACCGGGCCCGCCGGCCGGTCGCCCCGGCGGGTGGGTCGCAGCGGGGTGCGCAGCCGCGCCGACTCCCCGGGCGGCAGGTCGACGGCGTGCCTCGCCGACCGGGCGAGCACCGGACCGCCGGCCGTGCGGGCGGGGACGTCGATCACGAGGGACGGCGGCCACGCGTCGCGCACGACGGCGCGCAGCCGTCGCCGCGCGGCATTGGTCGCGACGAGCTCGGACCGCGTGGGCACACCGAGCCGCACGGCTCGCGGCACCGACCGCTGCAGCGCGACCTGGCGGGGCGACGCCGCCCACGCCACGTCGAGAACGCACGCCGCGATCACGACCAGGGCCCACAGCACGACTGTCCCCGGGGCCGGGAACAGCGCCACCGGGACGATGCCGAGCGCCGCCAGGGCGACGGCCCGCCAGGTCAGCGCCATCGTGCGATCCGTCCGCACGACCCGGTGTCGAGGGCGGTCATCGGGGGACCGGGACGGAGGCGAGCACCGACGACAGCACGCTCTCGGCCGTGACCCCCTCCAGCTCCGCCTCGGGCCGCAGCTGCACGCGGTGGCGCAGCGTGGGGTGGGCGAGCGCCTTGACGTCGTCCGGCGTCACGTAGGACCGCCCGGACAGCCAGGCCCAGGCGCGCGACGTCGCGAGCAGGGCCGTGGCGCCGCGGGGCGACACCCCCAGCGACAGGGACGGCGACTGCCGGGTCGCGCGGCACACGTCCACCGCGTAGCCGAGCACCTCGGGTGCGACCTGTACCCGCCGCACCTCGGCGCGGGCACGCGCGAGGACGTCCTCGCCGGCGACGGCGTGCACGCCCGCCGCGGCGAGGTCGCGCGGGTCGAACCCGGCGGCGTGGCGCGCGAGCACCTCGATCTCGTGGTCGCGGTCAGGGACGGGCAGCACCACCTTGAGCAGGAAGCGGTCGAGCTGCGCCTCGGGCAGCGGGTAGGTGCCCTCGTGCTCCACCGGGTTCTGCGTCGCGATCACGACGAACGGGCTCGGCAGCGGGCGCGGGACGCCGTCGACCGAGACCTGCCGCTCCTCCATCGCCTCGAGCAGGGAAGCCTGCGTCTTGGGGGGCGTGCGGTTGATCTCGTCGGCGAGCAGCAGGTTCGTGAAGACCGGGCCCTCGCGGAACGAGAACTCGGCCGTGCGGGCGTCGTAGACCAGGGAGCCCGTGACGTCGCCGGGCATGAGGTCGGGCGTGAACTGCACCCGCTTCGTGGCCAGGTCGAGCGACGCGCCCAGTGCCCGCACCAGGAGCGTCTTGGCCACGCCCGGCACGCCCTCCAGCAGCACGTGGCCCGAGCACAGCAGCGCGATGAGCAGGCTCGTCACGGCGGAGTCCTGCCCGACGACGGCCTTGCCCACCTCGCCGCGCACGCCCGCCAGAGCCGTGCGCAGCTCGCGGGACGGAGCGGTGACGTCGGCCGGGCCGGCGCCGTCCCGAGCCGGTCGAAGGGTCGGGCCCTCGCCGGTCGGACCCGTCGACATCCGGGTCTCGGCGGGCTCGACCGGCTCGACAGGTTCGACGGGCGGTGCAGGTGCGGCGTCGGTCGCGGGCTCGACCGGCGCGGTGCCGGGCGGGGGCGGCGTGGCCCTGTCGGGCTCGGCCGCGGGGGTGGCCACGGCAGGCACGGCAGGGCGGTAGGGCTCGGCCGGCCGGGCAGCCGGGGTGTCGTCGGGGGTCGTCACGATCGGTGGACCTCGCTCTCGAGGGTGTCGAGCCGACGGGCGAGCGCGGCGAGCGCGTCGTCGTCGGCGGGTGGGGGACCGTACAGCAGGTCGGCGATCTCGCGGGCAGTGCGGCCGGTGGCGCGCCCGACGGCGTCGGTGAGGGCGGTCGGGTCGGCGGACCGGGCCAGGCCGAGCCGCCGTGCGAGGCGATCCGCTGTCGCGGCCCGCAGCCCGGCTGCGGCGTGGCCGGCGGAGCGCGATCGCCGGTACAGCCGCCCGCGTCCCCGCGTGGTCTCGGAGGCACGCACCACCACCGGCAGCTCCTCGGGCACGACCGGGCCGAGCCGACGGACGCGCCACACGGCCGCGACGACGGCGACGAGCAGCGCCCACAGCCCGACGACGCCCGCCCAGGACGGGAGCACGGAGCCCGTCGGCGCCGAGGCCTCGTCGCCCGAGGTCGTGACGTCGAGCGGGTCCTGCACGAGCCACACCAGCCGGTCGTGGGTGCCGAGCAGCCAGAGCGCGAGCGCGGCGTCGCCGTCGTCCAGCACCGTGTCGTTGCGCAGGAAGGACGGGTCGTCGACCAGGGTCACGTCCCGGGCTTCCCCGGCGGCGTCGTCGCCGTCCGCGCCGCCGGAGGCCGGGGGCAGGGCGAGGTGCGCGAGGGACGCGCCGTCGCCGGCGGGCCAGCACCTCGTGACGTCGTGCCCGGAGCCTGGCACGACCTGCAGGCCCGTCGAGAGCCGCAGGTCGCCCGCCGCACGGGCCGCGGGCAGGTCGCACCGGGGTGCGAAGGGCTCCGGCGGGAGGGACGCCGGGGCGCGGCCGACGGCGCCGTCGGAGACCGCGCGGACCAGCGGGTCGTCGCCGCCCGCGACGACGAGGTCGGCCCCGGAGCCGGCGAGGGCGTCCGCCTGCTCGGGCAGCAGGAACGGGGCGGGCGTGACGAGCAGGGTGGTCCCGGGGCCCGCCGCGGCGAGCGCGTCTCCCACTCGCGTGACGTACCGGACGTCGACGCCCTGGCGCCCGAGCACCTCGGCGAGCGCGCGCGCCCCGGCCGGACCGGGGTTGTCCGGCGCGTACGGGGTGGTCGACGTGGCGGGCCGCGAGACCGCGAGCACCGCGACCACCAGGGCGAGGAGCGCGAGCACCAGCGCGGCCCAGCGTGCGCGCCGCCAGCGCCCGGCCGCCCGGGTGCGCCCGGTGGTGCCGTCGCCGATCACGGGCGCGGCGCCGGGGCGCGCGTCGGGTTCGGCGGGCGCGGCGCGCGGGGGGCTCGTGGGGCCCGAGGTGCCGACGGTCATGGGGCCCACCCCCGGCCGGACGTCGCCGCCGCGGCGGGCCGCAGGGGACGCAGGGCGGCGACCCGCGCGTCGAGCTCGCGCATCGCGGCGTCGTCGCCGGGCGTGGCGGGCAGCGTGCCGTAGCAGACGTCGTCGAACAGGCGGGCGGCGTCGTGCAGTGAGGCCTCGACGGACGGCAGCCGGGCGCCCGCGGCCGCGGCGGCCTCCTGGGCCGTGCGTCCCGGTCGCTCCTGGAGCACCACGCGCTCCTCGAGGGAGCGCACGACCGCGCGGAACCGGTCGAGCACCGCGGCGGCCCAGTCGTCGCGGGCGGCGGCCGCGTCGGCGGCGGCACGCAGCTCGGCGGCGGTGCGCGCGTCGTCCCCCAGCACGGCGACCGACGGGCGGGAGCGGCGCGAGACCCGGACGGGCCCGGCGACCCGCCACGCGACCAGGGCGACCACGGCGACGACCGCCACCAGCAGGACGGCCAGCGGCAGGCGGCCCGCGTCGAAGCCGGGCAGGCCGTCGAAGAGGCCGGCGAACCACCCCCACAGACGCTCCAGCAGTGACGGGGACTGCGCGTACTCCGGCCGGGACAGCTCCTCCAGCAGCCAGCGGTGCGCGGTCTCGCGGTCGGGCTCCACGGGCGCGGCTGCGGGCACGGCCGACGCGAGGACCGCGAGCGCGGACCCGGCCGGCCCCTGCAGGGCTGTCACCGCCCGGTGCCGTGCGGGTCGGCGGTCTGCGCCGCCGCGGCCGCGAGCTGCACGTCGAGCCCCTCGCGGCGCATGCGCACGTCGACGTACAGCAGCGCGACGACGGAGGAGAGGAAGATCGTGGTGATCGCCGTCGACACCACCATGGACGCCACCAGCAGGGCGACGGTGCCGAACGTGGCGCCCGCGGCCCCGGACGTGCTCAGGAACCCGGACGCGAGCTGGATCGGGTACGAGACGATGCTCGCGGCGACGTTCACGATGATCGTCGCGAGCAGGTAGATCCCGAAGAGGCGCCAGAACGAGCCGCGGGTGAGCCGCCACGCGCGGGCGACCGTGCTGCCGAGCCCGCGGCCCTCCAGCGCGAGCGCGGGGGCGACGAGCCCCACGCGGACGCCGAGCCACACCAGCCCGGCCACCAGGGCCGCGATGAGGAGCACGACGACGACCACGGCGGCGCCCGGCGACTGCTCGGCGAGGCCCGCCACGGCGAGCACCAGCACGACGCTCCAGGCCGCGACCAGCACCGCGGCGCCCAGCGTGCGCAGCAGCGTCCACCCGATGAGCACCCAGACGCGCGGGCGGACGCGGGTCCAGACCTCCCCGACCGTGAGCTTGCGCCCGATGACCGACTGGCTGACCGAGACGGTGAGGACGCCCTCGACCACCGGCGTCGCGAGCAGCACGGTCACGAGGGAGCCGAGCGACGTGGCGACGAGCTGCGCGTAGAGCGTGTCCATGCCGGCGAGCGTCGGCTCCTGGGCGACCAGCGAGCCGAACGTGGCCGCGAGCTGCGGCACGAGCAGCTGTCCGACCAGCACGCCCAGCACGGTGGCGACGAGCAGGACGAGCGTGGCGACGCCGAGCATCACCCCCGGGTTGTGGCGGATCGCGGTGAACGCGCCGTCGTAGATCTCGCCGAGCGACAGGGGACGCAGCGGCACGATGCCGGGCTTGCCGGCCGGCGGCCCGTACGGCGAGCCGTAGGGGCTGGGCCCGCCCTGCCCGTGCGGACCCGAGCCGTACTGCCCGGAGCCGTACTGACCCTGCCCGTACTGGCCCCCGGGCCCGCCCGGGGGCGGGCCGCCGGGCGCGGCACCCGGCACGCGCTGGCCGTACCGGGGCGGCTCGGGGGCGTCGCCCCAGCCGGACGGCGGGGCGGGCTGGTCGGGCGTGGACATCGCGGCCTCCCGGGCTGCAGGGCGGTCGGTGGGCCCGGGCACGGGTCGTGAGCCGGGCGGCGGCACCGGCGGGACGTCGCGGTCCACCGGTGGCACGACCCTAGTACGCGCGTGCGACGCGTCCCACGTGGGTATCCGCGCACCTGGCATCATGACCCCATGAAGTCCCGTGTCCTGGTGGTCGACGACGACACCGCCCTGTCCGAGATGATCGGCATCGTCCTGCGTTCCGAGGGGTTCGATCCGGCGTTCTGCTCGGACGGCGACGGTGCGCTCGCGGCGTTCCGCGACGAGCAGCCCGACCTGGTGCTGCTCGACCTCATGCTCCCCGGCAAGGACGGCATCGAGGTCGCGCGCGAGATCCGCGGCGAGTCGGGCGTGCCCATCATCATGCTCACCGCCAAGACCGACACGGTGGACGTGGTGCTGGGCCTGGAGTCCGGCGCCGACGACTACGTGACGAAGCCCTTCAAGCCGAAGGAGCTCGTGGCCCGCATCCGGGCGCGGCTGCGCGACACGGACGAGCCCGGCCCGGAGCGGCTGCGCGTCGGCGACGTCGAGATCGACGTCACCGGGCACAGCGTCGTGCGCGACGGGGCGCGCATCAGCCTCACCCCGCTCGAGTTCGACCTCCTCGTCGCGCTCGCCCGCAAGCCCTGGCAGGTGTTCACCCGCGAGGTGCTGCTGGAGAAGGTGTGGGGCTACCGGCACAGCGCCGACACCCGCCTGGTCAACGTGCACGTGCAGCGCCTGCGGTCGAAGGTCGAGCGCGACCCCGAGAACCCGTCGGTCGTGCTGACGGTCCGGGGCGTGGGTTACAAGGCCGGTGCCCCCCGCTGAGACGGCCGTGGACCGCGTCCGCCGCGTGTGGCGGCGGGCGCGGGTCGCGGTCGTCGTGCGCTCGCGCGCCCTCGCGCGCCGGTGGCGTGCCTCCCTGCAGCTGCGGGTCGTGACGTCGGCCCTGGCCCTGGGCGTCGTGGCGGTCGCGCTCCTCGGGCTGTACCTGTCGCTCTCGATCCGGGACGGGCTGTTCGAGCAGCGGGTCGACCGCATCGAGCAGGAGAACGCCGCGATGACCGAGCAGGTGCGCGGCACGCTCGAGGTGTCGCCCGCCACGACCACGTCCGAGCTGCAGACCCTGCTCAACACGGTCGTGGTGACGCTGGCCGCCGGGGCGTCCAGCGCCCAGGACTTCCTGCTGCTCGGCACTCCCGGCCTGACGGTGCGACCGCTGGAGCCGGCCACGGAGCCGGAGCTGCGGAGCCTGATCAGCCCGGAGCTGCGCGCCGCGACGGTCTCCTCGGGCGGGCAGGTGCTGCAGTCCGTGCTCATCCCCGCCGAGTACGCGGACTCCGACCTGGCGGAGCCCGGGGTGGTCGTCGGGTCGACGGTCGAGGTCCCCACGATCGGCACCTACGAGCTGTACGCGATCTACTCGCTCCAGGCGGAGCAGGAGACGCTCGCGTTCGTGCAGCGGATCCTCGCGATCGGCGCGCTCGCGATCCTCGCCCTCCTCGGCGTGATCACCTGGGTGGTGACCCTGCAGACCGTGGCGCCGGTGCGCCGCGCGGCCACCGTCGCGGCCCGGCTGGCCGACGGGCACCTGGACGAGCGGATGGCGGGCAGCAAGGGGCACGACGAGATGGCGACCCTCGCGCGCACCTTCAACGAGATGGCGGCCAACCTCGAGGACCAGATCGCCCGCATGGAGGAGCTCTCGGCCGCCCAGCGCCGGTTCGTCTCCGACGTCTCGCACGAGCTGCGCACCCCCCTGACGACCATCCGGATGGCGGGCGACGTCATCCACGCCTCCCGGGAGGACCTCGACCCCGCCGCGGGGCGGTCGGCCGAGCTCCTCGTCACGCAGCTCGACCGCTTCGAGTCGCTGCTGACCGACCTGCTCGAGATCAGCCGGTTCGACGCCGGCGCGGCCGTGCTCGACGCCGAGCAGCGCGACCTGCGCGACCTCGTGGCGGGCGTCGTCGAGTCGGCGATGCCGCTCGCGGAGTCCAAGAACGTGTTCCTGTCGGTCACGCTGCCCGAGGACCCGGCGACCGCCGACGTCGACCAGCGCCGCGTCGAGCGCGTCGTGCGCAACCTGGTGATCAACGCGCTGGAGCACGCGGAGGGCAAGCCCGTGGAAGTGACCGTCGCCGCCGACCCGAGCGCGGTGGCGGTCGTCGTGCGCGACCACGGCGTCGGCCTCACCACCGAGCAGCTGCACCGGGTCTTCGACCGGTTCTGGCGCGCCGACCCCGCCCGGGCGCGCACCACCGGCGGCACGGGCCTCGGCCTGGCGATCTCGCTCGAGGACGCCCGGCTGCACGCGGGCTGGCTGGAGGCGTGGGGCAGGACGGGCGAGGGCGCGAGCTTCCGCCTCACGCTGCCGCGCCGCGCCGGCATCCGGCTGGAGCGTTCGCCGGTGCCGCTGACCGGCCCCTCGCGGGGCGTGACGTCCCTGCCGACCGGCCAGATCCCGGTGGTCAACCCGCCGACGGGCCCGACCCCGACGTCGATCCCCGACCTGGCGGCCACCGACCTCCCCGTCGTCCCGTACGACGGCGAGGCGGTGGCGGACGACGTGCGCGAGAAGGAGCCGCGATGAGCCTCGACCGACGTCTCGCCACACCGGCGCTGACGACCCTGCTTGTCGTGCTGATCGGCCTGGTGACGGGCTGCGCCCGCATCCCGACCGACGGTGCCGTCCGCGACGGGACCACCGAGCTGGAGCAGGCGAGCGAGATCGGGTTCATCCCGGCCGGCCCGACCCCCGGCGCGTCGCCCGACGCGATCGTCCAGGGGTTCCTCACCAACGCGCAGGCCGGGCCGACCTCCGCCGCGTCGTTCGCCGCGGCGCAGGAGTACCTCACGCCGGCCGCCTGGCGCGCCTGGGACCGCTACGTGCGCGTCCTGGTGCTCGACGGCGACCCCCAGCTCGTCCCCGAGGACCTGGAGGAGGGCGCCACCTCGACGACCGTCACGGGGTCGGCGGTCGTGGTCGCGACCGTCGACGAGCGCGGCGTCTACACCGAGGAGACCGACCCGAGCACGGTCCCGGTGACGTTCGCGCTGACGAAGCGCGCGGACGGGGAGTGGCGCATCTCGCAGCTCGAGAACGGGCTGATGATCACGACCGGCTTCTTCAGCCAGGCGTTCCACCTGACCCGGCTCTACTTCCCGACGCCCGATCTCGCCTGGTGGGTCCCGGACGTGCGCTGGTTCCCCCGCCAGACCTGGCGGACCGACGCGACGAGCGAGATCCTCGCGGGCCCGCCGGAGTGGCTCGCCGACTCCACCACCACCGTGATCCCCGAGGGCACGAGCCTCGCGATCGACGCGGTGACGGTGACCGACGACGGCACGATCGACGTCAGCCTGACCTCCACGATCACCCAGGCCACGGCCGACCAGCGCGCCCTCGCTGTCGCGCAGCTGGAGGCCACGCTCGTCGAGGGCGAGGGCCGCGACGTGGAGCTCTCCGACGGCACGTCGCCGCTGCCCGTGCCCGACAATGCGGTGATCTCGACGCCGCAGACCCGTGGCGACGCGCTCGCCGTGTCCGACGGCGCGCTGTACCGGGTCGTCGGCCAGTCGCTCGTCGACCTCGAGGACGCCCCGTCGCTCGACGGGCTCGACCCGACGGCGCTCGCGACCGGACCAGGGGACCGCCCGATCGTGGTGCGCGACGGCTCGGACCGGATCCTGCGGCTGTCGGGGACCGGGGTACCGGACGTCGTGATGACGGGCCGGGACCTCGTGCCGCCGTCGGTGGACCGCTTCGAGTCGGTGTGGAGCGCCCGCGGCAACACGCTGCTCGTGGGGCTCGCCTCCGGCGGGGTGCAGACGCTCGACGTCGACTGGCTGGACACCCGCACCGTGCGGTCCGTGCGGGTGTCGCCGGAGGGGGCGCGGGTCGCCATCGTGAGCTCGGGGCCCAGCGGCCGGCTCGTGCACGTGGCCGGCATCCAGCGCGACGCCGACAGCGTCCCGACGGGGCTGTCCACGCCGGTGCAGGTCGGGGCCTCGGTGGACCAGGTGGACGTCGCGGTGTGGCAGGAGGACACCGTCCTCGCGCTCATCGGGGCCGAGCAGGACGGCGACCGGGCGGTCTTCGTCGCCGGGGTCGGCGGCCAGGCGGGCACGGGAGGCCTCGCGCGGGTGCTGACGGGCGTCACCGAGCCGACCTGGGTCACCGCGTCCGTCGGCTCCGGGGCGATGCTGGTGCTAGACGGCGACGACACGCTCCACGCGCGGCAGACCTCGTCGCTGTGGCCCCCGGTGGCCGAGGGCGTCGACCTGGTCGCGTACCCGGGCTGACGGACCGGGGCTGACGCACCCGGGCGTCGTCGCGACCCGCGCGGTCGCGGCGAGCCCGTCCCCAGCCGGGCGCCGCGCGCCGTCGTCCACGGGCGGCGATCCGATGCCGGCTCGCCCCACGGCCGGCTGCCAGCATCGGTGCATGACGCACGCCGACACGGTCACCCGGACACTCTTCCGCACCACCGCCGGCGTCCCCGCGCCGCCGTTGCGGTGGGCCCGGGAGCTCGCGCGCCTGGTGCTGCCCGTGTCGTGCCCCGGGTGCGGTCGTGCTGACGTGCGCTGCTGCCGCGCGTGCGCCGCGCTGCTCGGCGGCGCGCTCCGGCGTGTCGAGCGCACGGCGCCGCGCCTCGACCGGCTCGACGGGGTGCCGCCGCTGCCGGTCTGGGCGGCGGCCCGGTACGCGGGGCCGGTGCGGGAGGTCGTGGTCGCCTGGAAGGACCACGGCCGCCTCGACCTGGACCGGGTGCTCGGCCCGGCGCTCCGGCGCGCGGGCGGCGAGGTCGCGTCAGCGGTGCGCCCGGCGGCGGGCGGGAGGACGGTGCTCGTGGTGCCGGCGCCGTCGACGGGGGCCGCGCGCCGCTCCCGCGGGCGGGAGCACGTCGCGGTGCTCGCCGCGGCGGTGGCCCTGGGGCTGCGTGACGGCGGGGTACCGGCGTGCGTGCGGACTGCGCTGCGCCGCCGCGGCCGGGGCCGCGACCAGGTGGGGCTCGGCGCGCGGGCACGGGGTCGCAACCTCGCCGGCGGGGTCGTGGTGCGCCCGCGCGCGCTGCCCGTCGATGCCGGGCGCCCGATCTGTCTGCTGGTCGACGACGTCCTCACGACGGGCGCCACGCTCGCCGCCGCCGAGCGCGCGCTGGAGGCCGCCGGGGCGGACGTCGTGGCCGCTCTGGTGGTCGCCGCGACGCCCCCGCCGGGAGATCGCGAGACCTGCACACGGGAACCACCGTTCCCGGTGTACCCGGCGGGCGGCGTGGGGTTAGCCTGAGGATCCGACGGCGGGTGACACGCGGACCGCGCACAGCCCGTCCGACCCGCGAGCGGGCCGGGCCGAGAGCCCGGCGACCGGGAGGTGGTGCCGATTCTGGTACCCCCCAGGGGTGCCCAGAGATCACCGGGCCGCTCGAGCAGCGGGCGGCCCCACGACGAAGTGGAGCATCACGATGGAGATCGTCGTCGTCGGCAGGCACACGGAGGTGGCGGACCGGTTCCGCCGTCACGTGGAGGACAAGCTCGCCAAGGTCACCCAGCTCGCGCCCCACGCACGCCGCGTGGACGTGGAGGTCACGCGCGAGAACAACCCGCGCCTCTCCGAGGTTCGCGAGCGGGTGGAGCTCACCGTCCGGGAGAAGGGCCCCGTGATCCGCGCCGAGGCGGCCGCGGACGACCGGTTCGGCGCGCTCGACATGGCTCTCGACAAGCTCTCCGAACGGCTGCGGCGATCGCGTGACCGCCGCAAGGACCACCGCCGTCGTGCCAACGGCGTCCTCGCGTCCGTGGACGTCCGCCCCTACGACGAGGTCGCGGCCGCGGAGGCCGCGGAACCGGAGCCAGCGACGCTCGCGGAGCCGGGCGACGCCGTCGAGCACCAGCTCGGCGACTCGCCGGTGATCATCCGGCAGAAGCTTCACCGCGCCGAGCCCATGACCGTCGACGACGCGGTCTACCAGATGGAGATGGTGGGCCACGACTTCTTCCTCTTCATCGACAAGGAGTCCGCCCGCCCGGCCGCCGTCTACCGCCGCAAGGGCTGGACGTACGGCGTGATCGAGCTCGACTCCCAGGTCGACGGGGTCGAGCCCGTCACCGAGCTCACCTGACGCCCCGGGCGAGCCCGCCGAGACCCGCCGCGGTCTCGGCGGGCTCGCCCGTGGTGGCGCATCGAGCCACGGTTGCGTCCCGAGCCGGTCGGGACCTTCTCCGCGGGGACGCGTTCACGGGCGCCGAGGTGCCCTCCGCTTCGGGAGGGATACGTCCCCGCGGAGAAGGTCCCGCCCGCCTCGTCTGCTGTGGCTCGCGGCCCGCCACTTCTGCCAACGTTCGCCGGGCTCGCGCCGGTGTCGGTGGGGGCGGGCAGGATGCGAACGTGGACTCCCTCTCGCTCGCCCAGGCCCGCCGGGTCGCCCTCGCCGCGCAGGGCCTGCACCGGCCCCGGCCGGACGCCTCCGCGCGGGACGGCGCGGTCACGATGCGGCGCCTCACCTCCGAGGTCGACCGCCTGGGCCTGCTGCAGATCGACTCGGTCAACGTGCTCGCCCGCGCGCACCTCGTGCCCCTGTACTCGAGGCTCGGCCCGTACGACGTGGGCCTGCTCGACCGGGCGTCCGGCCGCGCGCCCCGCCGGTTGGTGGAGACCTGGGCGCACGTCGCGTCGTTCGTGCCGGCCGCCACGTACCCGTTGCTGGAGTGGCGCCGGCGCGGCTACCTGACGGAGGCGTGGGGCACGATCGCCGGGACGCCCCTCGAGCACGCGGGCGAGGTCGACCTCGTGCGGCAGATGGTCGCCGAGCGCGGGCCCGTGACGGCGCGCGAGATCCACGACGAGCTCGAGGCGACCGGGCGCTCGGCCCCGCGCTCGCGCGAGGAGTGGGGGTGGAACTGGACGATGGCCAAACGCTGCCTCGAGTTCCTCTTCTTCACCGGCGAGGTCATGTCCGCCCGGCGCAACGCCGCGTTCGAGCGCTGCTACGACCTGCCGGAACGTGTCCTGCCACCGGCCGTGCGGGCCGCCGCGCCGGTCGACGACGACGAGGCCGTCCGTCAGCTGCTCGAGCTCGGGGCCCGGGCGCACGGCGTCGGCACGGCGCGGTGCTTCGCCGACTACTTCCGGCTCAGGGGGCCGGCGGCGCGCCAGGCGCTGGCCGAGCTCGTGGAGGACGGGACGCTGCAGCCCGTCACCGTCGAGGGCTGGGACGAGCGCACGTACCGGCACCGCGACGCGCGCCTGCCGCGCCGGGCCGCCGGCCGCACGCTGCTCAGCCCGTTCGACCCGCTGGTCTGGGAGCGGCGACGCCTCGAGGCGCTCTTCGACGTGTACTACCGCATCGAGATCTACGTGCCCGCGCCGAAGCGCACCCTCGGGTACTACGTCCTGCCGTTCCTCGAGGGCGACGCGATCACGGCGTTCGTCGACCTCAAGGCCGACCGGCAGACGGGCGTCCTGCGGGTCCAGGCCGCCCACCCCACCCGGCACACGACGCCGGGCACGGCCGCGGCGCTCGGCGGCGAGCTCGACACGCTCGCGGGCTGGCTCGGGCTGGGCGCCACGGTGGTCGCGGGGCCGGGGGAGCTGGCGCCCGCCCTCGCGACCGCGGTGCGCGCCGCCTGACCTGCCGCCCGCCTGTCGGCCTCGTAGGATCGGCGCGTCCCCCGGGTGAGGAGCGCTGATGGCCACGGCTGGGCTGTACCTCGCCGCCGCGCTGGTCGGCGGGTTCGGGGCGACTCTCCTGCGGCTGCCGCCGCTCGTGGGGTTCCTCGCCGCGGGCTTCGCGCTGGGCGCGGCGGGCGCGCCGGAGCTGCCGGGGCTCGAGACGGTCGCCGAGCTCGGGGTGGCGCTGCTGCTGTTCGCGATCGGGCTGAAGCTCGACGTCCGGTCGCTGCTGCGGCCGGAGATCTGGCTCACCACGCTCGTGCACCTGGTGGTGAGCGTCGCCGTCGCGATCGGCTTCCTGGGTCTGCTCGCGGTCGCGGGCATCACGCTGCTCGCCGACGAGACGCTGGGGTCGCTTGCCCTCGTCGGGCTCGCGCTCTCGTTCTCCTCGACGGTGTTCGTCGTCAAGGTGCTCGAGGACCGCTCGGACGCGACGGCGCTGTACGGGCGCATCGCGGTCGGCGTGCTGGTCGTGCAGGACGTCGTCGCCGTGGCGTTTCTCGCCGTGTCCACCGGCGAGCCGCCGAGCCCCTGGGCGTTCGCGCTGGTGGCGCTGGTGCCGGGCGCGTGGGTGCTGCGCCGCGTGTGGGACCGCGCCGGGCACGGCGAGCTGCAGGCGCTGTTCGGCGCGTTCGTGGCCCTGGTGCCCGGGTTCTGGCTGTTCGAGCTGGTAGGGCTGTCGGGGGACCTCGGCGCACTCGTGATGGGGGCGCTGCTGGCCGGGCACCCCCACGCCACCGAGCTGTCCCGGTCGCTGCTCACGGTCAAGGACCTCGCGCTCGTCGCGTTCTTCCTGCAGATCGGCCTGCACGGCGTCCCGGGCGGCGTCGACGTGCTGCTCGCCGCGCTGCTCCTGTTGATGCTGCCGCTGCAGATCGGCGTCTACGCCGTGCTGCTGTGGCTCATGCGGCTGCGCCGGCGCACGTCGTTCCTCGCCGGGCTCGCGCTCGGGAACTTCTCGGAGTTCGGCATCATCGTCGTCGCCTTCGGCGCCTCGACCGGGCTGCTCGACGAGGAGTGGACCGTCATCGTCTCGCTGGCGGTCGCGGCGAGCTTCGTCGTCTCGGCGGTCGTGAACCGACGCGGCGTCGAGCTCGCCGGCCGGCTGACCCGGCTGCTCCCCGCCCGCGACGTCACCCGGCTGCACCCGGACGACCGGCCGGTCGACGTGGGTGACGCGGACGCGGTGGTCCTGGGGCTGGGCCGGGTGGGATCCGCGACGTACCGCCGCCTGCGCGACGCCTACGGGCTGTCCGTCATCGGCGTCGAGCACGACCGGACCCGGGTGCAGGCGCTGCGCGACGAGGGCATCGCCGTCGTCCCCGCGGACGCGACCGACTCGGAGTTCTGGGCGCGGGTGAAGCGCGCAGGGCACGTGCGTCTCGCCGTGCTCGCGATGCCGTTCCACAAGGCGAACCTCATTGCGCTCGCGCGGCTGCAGGCCGTGGGCTTCGAGGGCCGGGTGGCGGCGATCGCCCGGTACGACGAGGACGCCGCCGAGCTGCGTCGGCACGGCGCGGACGCCGTCTTCCACCTGTACGGCGCGGCCGGCGCGGAGCTCGCGGACCGGGCGGCGGGCGACCTGGCCGCCGGTCCGGGCGCCGGTCCACCGGCCGGCGGCGACCCGTGACCCGTTCGTCCGGCGCGAACCTGGGCATCGGGGTCGGCCGATCGGCCTAGGATGGCTTCGGTGTGACCCAGGCGACGGCGCGGTCGAGCGATCGGCCGCCCTCGCCGCAACCGTTCGGTCCCGGGATCCCCCCGGGGCGTCACCGACCCTGGAGTACTGCGTGCCTGCGATCCTCGAGAAGGTCCTGCGTTTCGGCGAGGGCCGGATCCTGAAGAAGCTCAACAGCCTGGCCGAGCAGGTCAACCGGCTCGAGCCGAGCTTCTCGGAGCTCAGCGACGCCGAGCTGCACGAGGAGACGGATCGGTTCAAGGAGCGGCTCGAGCACGGGGCGTCGCTCGACGAGCTGCTGCCGGAGGCGTTCGCCGCCGTCCGCGAGGCCGCCCGCCGCACCCTCGGCCAGCGCCACTTCGACGTCCAGCTCATGGGCGGCGCGGCCCTGCACCTCGGCAACATCGCCGAGATGAAGACCGGTGAGGGCAAGACCCTCGTCGCGACCACGGCCGCGTACCTCAACGCCCTCGAGGGCAAGGGCGTGCACGTCATCACCACCAACGACTTCCTCGCGAAGTACCAGGGCGACCTCATGGGACGCGTCTTCCGGTTCCTCGGGATGACCACGGGCGTCATCCTGTCCGGCCAGACCCCCGACGAGCGCCGCAAGCAGTACGCCGCCGACATCACGTACGGCACCAACAACGAGTTCGGCTTCGACTACCTGCGCGACAACATGGCCTGGTCGCCGGACGACCTCGTGCAGCGCGGCCACCACTTCGCCATCGTCGACGAGGTCGACTCGATCCTCATCGACGAGGCCCGCACGCCGCTCATCATCTCCGGCCCGGCGTCGGGAGACGCGAACCGCTGGTACACGGAGTTCGCCAAGGTGGTGCGACGCCTCGACGGCGAGAAGGACTACGAGGTCGACGAGAAGAAGAAGACCGTCGGCGTCCTCGAGCCGGGCATCGAGAAGGTCGAGGACTACCTCGGCATCGACAACCTGTACGAGTCGCTGAACACCCCGCTGATCGGATTCCTCAACAACGCGATCAAGGCCAAGGAGCTGTTCAAGCGCGACAAGGACTACGTCGTGCTGAACGGCGAGGTGATGATCGTCGACGAGCACACCGGCCGCATCCTGGCGGGCCGCCGCTACAACGAGGGCATGCACCAGGCCATCGAGGCCAAGGAGGGCGTGCAGATCAAGGCGGAGAACCAGACGCTCGCCACGATCACGCTGCAGAACTACTTCCGCCTCTACGGCAAGCTCGCGGGCATGACCGGTACCGCCGAGACCGAGGCGGCCGAGTTCCAGGGCACCTACAAGCTCGGCGTCGTGCCGATCCCGACCAACCGCCCGATGGTCCGGATCGACCAGGCGGACCTGGTCTACAAGAACGAGGACGGCAAGTTCGGCGCCGTGGTCGCGGACATCGTCGAGCGGCACGCGAAGGGCCAGCCGGTGCTCGTCGGCACCACCAGCGTGGAGAAGTCCGAGCTGCTGTCGGGCCTGCTCAAGCGCGCCGGCGTGCCGCACAGCGTGCTCAACGCGAAGGAGCACGAGCGGGAGGCGGCGGTCGTCGCCCAGGCCGGCCGCAAGGGCGCCGTCACCGTCGCGACCAACATGGCTGGTCGCGGTACCGACATCATGCTCGGCGGCAACGCCGAGTTCACCGCCGTGTCGGCGATGGCCGAGCAGGGGCTCGACGCCGCCGAGGACGCGGACGCCTACGAGGCCGCGTGGCCCGGCGTCCTGGCCAAGGCCGAGGAGTCGGTCGCGGCCGAGCACGAGGAGGTCGTCGCGCTCGGGGGCCTGTACGTGCTGGGCACCGAGCGGCACGAGTCGCGCCGCATCGACAACCAGCTGCGCGGTCGTTCCGGCCGTCAGGGCGACCCGGGCGAGTCCCGGTTCTACCTGTCGATGCAGGACGACCTGATGCGGCTGTTCAACTCGGGCCTCGCCTCGTCGATGATGGACCGCGCCGGCTTCCCGGACGACATGCCGCTCGAGTCGAAGATGGTGACGCGCGGCATCCAGAGCGCGCAGTCGCAGGTCGAGGCGCGCAACTTCGAGATCCGCAAGAACGTGCTCAAGTACGACGACGTGCTTTCCCGGCAGCGCTCCGTCATCTACGCCGAGCGCCGCCGCGTGCTCGAGGGAGAGGACCTGCAGGAGCAGGTGCAGCACTTCCTCACCGACGTGGTCACGGCGTACGTCGACGGCGCCACGGGCGAGGGCAACCCGGAGTCGTGGGACCTCGACTCGCTGTGGACGGCCCTGAAGTCCGTCTTCCCCGTGTCGATCACGCCCGACGACGTCGTCGAGGAGGCGGGCGGCGTCGGCCGGCTGACCCACGACATGGTCCTCGACGAGCTGCTGTCCGACGCCCGGGTGGCGTACGAGGCGCGCGAGGAGTCGCTGGGCGAGGCCGCGATGCGTCAGCTCGAACGTCGGGTCGTGCTCTCGGTGCTCGACCGCAAGTGGCGCGAGCACCTGTACGAGATGGACTACCTCAAGGAGGGCATCGGCCTGCGCGCGATGGCGCAGCGCGACCCGCTGGTCGAGTACCAGCGCGAGGGGTTCCAGCTCTTCCAGGCGATGACCGAGGCCATCAAGGAGGAGTCGGTCGGCTTCCTCTTCAACCTCGACGTCCAGGTTCAGCAGGGTGGCGCGCCCGGCGCCGGTCCGGCGATCTCGACCGCCGGTGCCGCCGCGGCGGCGCAGTCGGCGGCCGGTCAGCTGCTGGGCGGGACGACGTCGGGTTCGCCCGCACCTGCCCGGGCCGAGGCCCCCGCGGACGGAGGCTTGGCCCCGGTGGCGGGCGGCGTGCCGGCCGCGACCGACGACGACGCCCCGGCGGAGCCGGCTGTCCCGGCAGCGTTCGGTGGTGGCGCCGCGTCCGGTGCCGCCGACGGCGGCGCGCCCGTCGCTGAGTCCGACGACGTTGCCGTGGACGAGGCGGGCCCGGCGCCCGAGCCGGTGGCCGCCGGCGAGCCGGTCCTCATCGCGAAGGGCCTGGAGACCCCCCGCCCGCCGCAGAACCTCCAGTACTCGGCGCCCAGCGAGGACGGGTCGACGACGGTGGCCGGCGACTCCCGCCGTGCCCGCCGTGCCGCCCTGCACGGCGAGGCCGCTGCCGCCGAGAGCGACGGCCGGACGTTCCCCGGCACCCCGCGCAACGCGCAGTGCCCGTGCGGGTCGGGCAAGAAGTACAAGGTCTGCCACGGCATGAACGAGTGACGTTCGCGCCGTAGCAGCGACGAATCCCGCCGGGGGAGAACCTGCGTTCTCCTCCGGCGGGATTTCTTCTATCCGGGACGGGTCAGCCGATCTCGAGGACGGCGACGCGCCAGGTGCCGCGCCTCGCCTCCAGCCGCACTGCGGCGGCGCGCACCCGGCCGTCGTCGTCGAGCACCACGGTCGCCTCCGCGACGTCCTCCCCGAGCCGCATCAGCCGTACCCGCCGCACGAGCGCCGGCCGGCTCCCGGCACGCGTCGCTCCCTCGGCCACACCGCGCGCCGCGTGCTCGCGCAGCAGCCTCGCCCGCTCCTCGAGCTGGTCGCGGACCTGCGGCGTCACCCAGCGGGCGAGGTGTGCCGCCGGGCGCTCGCCTCGCAGCACCTCGAGGGCCGCGCGCACCACCGAGCAGCACTGTGCCGTGGGGTCGGGCAGCGGCGCCGGCGGCTCGTCCCGCAGCGGGCGCTCCTCGGGCTCGTCCTCGAGCGCGATCGGCCGGCGCGCCGAGGCCGCCCCGACCTGGACCTTGCGCACCCGTGGGCGTACGGCAGCCTGCGGATAGCTCGCCGGCCGGGACCGGCGTGGTGCCGCGGCGACGCGCGGCACGGGCCGGTCGGACCTCGCGTCGGGCGTGGTCGTGCGCGCCTCGTCCGCCGGGGCCCCGACTGCGTCGACCTCGGGGACGACGATGGCCGCGGAGGTGGCCGGTGCCGTCGGCGCGTCTGGTGCGCGAGCGGCGGTGCAGCCCGGTGCGTCCGGGGCGTCCGCGGCCGGGAGCGTCGGCGCGCCCGCCGGCGCGGGCTCGGTACGGGCCGGGGTGGCTGTCGTGGTCATGAGGTCCTCCGAAGGGGCCGGCGTCGTCGAGGCACCGGGTCGGGCGGGCGAGCGGGGAGGGGAGCGGGGGGGCAAGCGAGCGGACGGCGGGGAGCCGGCGTGGGTCAGCCGGGCACGCGGAGCACCTGACCCGGCAGGATGAGGTCGGGGTCGCCTCCGACGACGTCCCGGTTCGCGTCGTGCCACCGGGTCATCTCGCGCAGGACGTCGGCGTCCGAGGCGGACCCGCCGAGCGAGTCGGCGGCGATGTCCCAGAGCGTGTCCCCGCGCAGCACGACGAGCGTGCCGTCGTCGTCGCCACGGACGGCCGAGGCGTCGCGCGGCGGTGCCGGGGCGGCGGTGCCGCGAGTGCTGTCGACGTGCGACGCGGACGTCGAACGGGCCGCCCGGTCGGAGACGTCGTCTGCCGCCGCGGCGACGGCGCCGCGCTGCCGTGGCTGGGCGGCGTCGTCGGCGGCCGCGCCGCCGGACCGTGCCTCGGCGGCACGAGGGGCGGAAACCCCAGGGCCCGTGGCGGTCCGGGCGTCGGACGCGGGCTGCCAGCCGAGGTCGAGGACGACGGACGCGGGAGCGGTCTCCGGACCCGGAATGTCGGCGTCTGCGGCGAGGGCTGCCGTCGGGGAGAGCGCGAGGCCGGTGCCCACGCCGATCCCCACCGCGGAGCGAGCGAGCCGCCGCACGAGGGCCGGGGCCGCGCGGTCGAGCAGGGCCTCGCCGGCGCGCCAGCGGTGCCCCCGCCGGCCCGCGACGACGTACGCCAGGCCGACCGCGGCACTCAGCGCCAGCCAGGCGGCGGCGAGGCACCCGACGACGAGCACCACGGGCTCGACCAGCCGGTCGACCGGCATCGCCCGCACGTCCTCGAGGCGGGTCGGGAGCAGCGTCCACGCGCGGAGCGCGAGCGCGGCCGAGGTGGCGGCCCCCGTCAGGAGGACGAGCGCGAGCCGTGCCGTGCCGCGCCCGCCGCGCCCGGTGGTGCTGGACATCAGGTCTCCCTCGTCCCGGCTATCGGTCCCGAATCATCATCGGTGATGTCGTTTGATAGCGGTTGATGTGCTCTGGTGACCGATATTGAAGCCGACTGGTGCCGGGTTGTCCACCCGGGCATGCTGTGGACGTCTGACGACCGACCGAGGGGGGCGGCATGACCGGCACCGGGCCGACGCGGTGGGAGCTGCTCTTCGCCGACCTCGAGGCCCGGTTCGCGGCCGAGGAGGCCGCGGTCCGCGAGGGAGCGGTCGCCGAGCTGACCCGCGCAGAGCACGCCTCGATCGGACTCTCCGACAGGCTGCGGGCCGTCGTCGGGCGGCAGGTGCGCCTCGACCTGGCCGACGGCGAGGCCCTCGACGGGACGCTGCAGCGGATCGCCGACACCTGGCTGCTGTTGGAGGGGCGCGGCGCCCGGGGCCGGGTGCAGCATCTCGTGCCCCGGACGGCGCTGACCGGCGTCGTCGGGCTGGGGCGACAGGGCGTGCCGTCGGCCGCGCGCACCGACCGGCTCGGGCTGGGGCACGTGCTGCGGGGCCTCCAGCGCGACCGCGCCCGCGTCCTGGTCCGCACGACCGGCGGCGCGGCGACGGGTCGGATCGGTCGCGTCGGCGCGGACCACCTCGACGTCGAGGAGATCGACCGGGCGCGGCCCGTGGTCCGCACGGTGCCGTTCGCGGCGGTGCTGCGCGTCAGCGAGGCGTGAGCGCGGTCCGTGGGCGTGCGGCGGTGCGGCGCCCCGGGTTCAGGTGGAGCTCGGTCGGGCCTCGGTCCGCTCAGGCATCGCCCGAGGCGATCCGCTCCCGGGTGCGGGCGTACTGGTCCTCGATGTACTCCTCGAGCTTGCTCGCCTCGACCCGCCAGACCTTCTTGGGGCCGACCTGGATGGCCGGCAGCTCGCCCGAGCGCACCAGGGAGTAGGCCTGGGTGCTCGAGATGTTGAGCATCTCCTGCACGTCGGCAAGAGAGAGGAAACGGCTGGTCATACGGGCATTCTGGCACAGAGTTGGTCGTGGTTGACCGGATTTGTCCACAGGGGTGGTCGGAAGCACTCCACAGATCGCGGATGATAGTTGTCCGGCGCGACGACGCGCCGTGCTGAACCCGACCTCCGGAGGACGTCCGTGCCCGCCGACCACCTGCCCGCCCCGGCCGCCCCGCGCCTGCGCCGACCCACGTGGCGCGACCCCCGACTGGTCGTCGGGGTCGTCATCGTCGCCGCCTCGGTGGCGCTCGGCTCCTGGGCCGTCTCGAGCGCGGGCCAGACCGTCCCCGTCTACGCGGCGGACGGCACGCTCACGCCGGGCGAGCCCGTCGACCCCGACCGGCTGCGCACCGTGGACGTGCGCCTCGGCTCCGGCGCCGACCTCTACCTCCGCGCCGACGAGCCGCTCCCGGCGGACCTGGTGGCGCTGCGCGTCGTCGACGAGGGCGAGCTCGTGGCGCGCACCGCGCTCGGGGCCGGGGAGGACGTCGACGTGCGGTCCGTCGCCGTCCCCGTCGAGCGGGGCGTCTCCGAGCGCATCAGGGCCGGCGCCGTGGTGGATCTCTGGTCGGTCCCGGAGCCCGAGGCCGGCGCCGCGGCCGCGGGCGAGCCGACCCCGCTCGTGAGCGGCGTCGTCGTGGAGCAGGTCGACGCGTCCGACGCCGGGCTGGTCGTGGCCGACGGCGCGACGCTGCACGTGCTGGTCCCCGCCGACGAGCTGCCCGCCGTCCTTCGGGCCCTCGGGTCCCGTGCCAGCGTGACCGTCGTGCCGCAGGCGGGGGCCGGCGTCTGATGGCCGCGAGCCTCACCGTCCTGTGCGCGGTGCGCGGGCCGGCAGAGACTGACGTCGTGCTGGCCCTGGGCGCGACCGGCTCGGGTGTGACGGTCACGCGCCGGTGCGGCGACGTCGCCGAGCTGATGGCCGCGGCGGCCGCGGGCGCCGGGGCGGTCGCCGTCGTCTCCGCGGACCTGCCGGGGCTGGACCGGGAGGTCGTCGCGCGGCTGCACGCCGACGGGGTGCGGCTGGTCGCGCTCGGCGAACCCGCCGTCCCGACCGATCGGCTCCGGGCCCTGGGCGTCGACGTCGTGGTCGAGCGGTTCGACGAGGCCGTCGTGCTCGCCGCGGTGCGCGACGCGGCCCCTTCGGCGTCCGCCGCGGGCATGCTCCTCGGTCACGGCGGCGAGGGGCGGGAGCCCGAGTCGCGCGATCCGAGCGACGCCCCGGCCGCGCAGGGCCCGGAGGGTCCCGGTGACAGGCGCGGCCACGTCGTGGCCGTGTGGGGCCCGGTCGGCGCGCCCGGGCGCACGACGACGGCGACGGAGCTCGCGGCGAGCCTCGCCGGGCTCGGGACGCGGGCCGGACGCCGGGGACGCCGTCGCCGCGCGGCGACGCCCCGCGCCACCGAGACCGTGCTGCTGGTCGACGCCGACACCTACGGCGCCTCGGTGGCCGCCCGGCTCGGGCTGCTCGACGACGCCCCGGGCCTGGCCGCCGCGTCCCGGGCCGCCGCTCAGGGGACCCTCGACCTGCCGACGCTCGCCCGGCACAGCCCGGTGGTCGGCGGGCGTCTGCGGGTGCTCACCGGCATCACGCGTGCCGCCCGCTGGCCCGAGCTGTCCGCCAGCGCGCTGGAGGTCGTGCTCGATCGGTCCCGGGAGCTGGCGGACTGGACCGTGGTCGACTGCGGGGCCGTGCTCGAGTCGGACGAGCTCCTCATGTACGACACCCACGCGCCGCAGCGCAACGCCGCCACGCTCGCGGCCCTCCAGGCGGCCGACGTCGTGGTCGTGGTGGGGGCGGCCGACCCGGTCGGCATCCAGCGGCTGGTCCGCGGCCTGGAGGACCTGGCCGAGGTTCCGGTGCCCGTCGCGGCGTCGCGGGTGGTCGTCGCGAACCGGGTCCGGTCGTCGGCGGTCGGTCCGCACCCCGAGGCGGCGGTGCTCGACGCCCTCGCCCGGTACGCGGGCGTGGACGACGCGCACGTCGTGCCGGACGACCCGGCGTCGCTCGACGCCGCCCTGCTCGTCGGTCGCACGCTTGCCGAGCACGCCCCGGGCTCGCCCGTGGCGGGCGCCCTCGACGGTCTCGCGGACCGGGTGCGGGAGCTCGTCGCGGCGGCGCTCACCGCCGACAGCGGGGAGCCGGCCGCCGCGGCCGTCGTCGCCTGAGGTCGCCGTCGGCCGGGCACGCCCTCGGGGGTGCCGGCCCTCGGTAGGGCTTGTCCCTGGCCGGCACGGCAGACTGTGCCCATGCGCATCTACGTGCCAGCAACCCTCGACGAGCTCGAGGACGCCACCGTCGTCGCCGGGGGTGCGCGGTGGGACCTGCCCGCGCGCCAGGTGCACGCCGTCACCGCGGCCCTCGCGACGGCGCTCCCGGACGACGACGAGGAGGGGCGGGAGTACGCGGCGTTCCTCGCCGCCGCCGACGACTCCCTGGCTCTCGTGGCTGCCCGGCCCGGGGTCCCGCCGCTGCGGGTGGTGGTCTCCGTGGACGTCGCCGACGGCGTCGTCGCCCCGGCCGCCGCCGCGCCCGGGGAGGACGTGGCCGAGAGCGCGGTGGAGGTCGCGGGCGTGCCGGGCGTCGAGATCGTCGCGGTGCACGTCGACGAGCCCGAGGCTGCCGACGACGTGCGCGCCGTGCTCGCCGCCGCCGACGAGGAGAACGACGCCGACTCCGTGGCCGCGCTGGGCGCGACGTCCGGCGGGGCGCTGGACGAGGCGCTGGAGCGCGTCACCGACCGCGACCTGCTCTGGTACGACCCGACGGAGCTCGCCAGCATCCCCCGCCCGTGACCCGCCACCCCGTGCTGTGAGCATGAATGTGGCCCACTTTCGTCACCGAAAGTGGGCCATATTCATGCTCACAACATGAGCAGGGTCAGCCCAGGTAGACCATCGCGGCGTCGTGCAGGTGGCCGTTGGTCGCCATCGCGTTGCCGCCCCACGGCCCGTGGGCGCCGTCGAGCGACGTGAACCGGCCGCCGGCCTCGGTGACGATGGGCACGAGCGCAGCCATGTCGTACACCTCGAGCTCGGGCTCGGCGGCGATGTCGGCCGCGCCCTCGGCGACCAGCATGTACGACCAGAAGTCGCCGTAGCCGCGGGTGCGCCAGCACTGCCGGGTCAGGTCGAGGAACCCGTCGAGCTTGTCGTGCTCCTCCCACCCCGAGAGCGACGAGTAGGCGAACGAGGCGTCGTCGAGCGTGCCGACTCCCGACACCGACATCCGGGTGGCGGCCGCGAGCGACTTGCCGGTCCAGGCGCCGGAGCCCTTGGCCGCCCACCAGCGCCGGCCCAGCGCGGGCGCCGAGACCAGGCCCATCACGACCTCCTCGCCGTCGGCCAGCGCGATCAGCGTGGCCCACACGGGCACGCCGCGCACGAAGTTCTTGGTGCCGTCGATCGGGTCGATGATCCAGCGGCGCGCCCCGCTGCCGGCGGAGCCGTACTCCTCGCCGACGATGGCGTCGCGGGTGCGTGCTCGGTGCAGCTGGGCGCGGATGAACTCCTCTGCGGACCGGTCGGCGTCGGACACCGGGGTGTCGTCGGGCTTGCGCTCCACGTGCAGATCGACCGCCCTGAAGCGGGACATGGTGATGGCGTCCACCTGGTCGGCGATGACGTGGGCCAGGCGCAGGTCGTCCTCGTACGTGCGCGCGGGCCCGCTGGTGGGGCGGGGAGACGGCTGGGTGTGGGACACGCCTCACACGCTAGCGGTCCGCGCGCCGACAGGGCACCCAGGCGCGCGGGCGGGGCCGGGCCCGCTCAGGCGGCCGCGGTCCGGGCGGTGAGCAGGCGCCGGAACGACGCCAGCCGTGCGGCCCGCGCCGCCCGCGCGTCGTCGTCGGGGGCGGCGTCGACCCACGGGTCGAGCGCGCAGTCGGGCGCGTCCGCCAGGTGGGTGCAGCCGCGGGGGCAGTCGGCGGCCACCTCGTCCAGGTCCTCGAAGGCGGCCAGCAGGTGCCCCGTCTCCACGTGCGCCAGGCCGAACGACCGCACCCCGGGGGTGTCGATGACCCAGCCGTCGTGCTCCTCGCCCTCGGCCCGGACGGGCAGCCGCAGCGCCACTGCCGACGTCGACGTGTGCCGGCCGCGGCCGGTGACGTCGTTGACGACGCCGGTGGCGCGCCGGGCGGCGGGCACGAGCGCGTTGATGAGCGTCGACTTGCCCACGCCCGAGTGCCCGACCAGCACCGACGTCCGCCGGAGCAGCCGCGCACGCACGGTCTCGACCGACGCGTCGTCGTCGCTCCGCGTCACGACGACGTCGACCCCGAGCGGCTCGTACAGCGCCCGCAGGTCGTCCGCGGGGGCGAGATCCGCCTTGGTGAGGCACAGCAGCACGTGCATCCCGGCGTCGTAGGCGGCGACGACGCAGCGGTCGATCATGCCGGTGCGGGGCTCGGGCTGCGCGAGCGCGGTGACCACGACGAGCTGGTCCGCGTTCGCCACGACGATCCGCTCGTAAGGGTCGGTGTCGTCGGCGGTGCGGCGCAGCACGGAGGTGCGGTCCTGGATGCGCACGATCCGCGCGAGCGAGCCCTGGTCGCCGGTGGTGTCGCCGACGACGTCCACCCGGTCACCGACGACGACGCGTGTGCGCGTCAGCTCGCGGGCCTTCATGGCGACGACGGCGTGCTCGTCGACCGAGCCGTCCGCGACGACGAGCGTGTAGCGGCCTCGGTCGACGCCCGTGACCAGCCCGGTGACGGCATCGGCGTGCTCGGGACGCTGCTTGGTGCGCGGGCGCGAGCCCTTCTTCGAGGGGCGGGCGAACCGTGCGTGCTCGTCGCGGGACCGGGCCATCAGGCGCCGGCCCCCCTGCCGTGCGGGCTGCCGCCGGCGCGGCCGTCGGAGCCGTGGGCCGGTGCGCCGTCCCGGGTGCCGTCGAGCATGCGCTGCCACATCGCGTCGAAGCCCGGCAGCGTCTTCGCCGTCGTCGCGACGTCCTCGACCTCGATCCCCGGCACCCGCAGGCCGAGCAGCGCCCCGGACGTGGCCATGCGGTGGTCGGCGTAGGTGCGGAAGACGGCGCCGTGCAGCGGGCGGGGCGTGACGACGAGCCCGTCGCGCGTCTCCTCGCACTGCCCGCCCAGGCGCGTGATCTCGGTGGCGAGCGCGGCCAGCCGGTCGGTCTCATGACCGCGGAGGTGGGCGATGCCGCGCAGCCGGCTGGGGGAGTCGGCCAGGGCGGCGAGCGCGGCGACGGTCGGGGCGAGCTCGCCGGCGGCGCGCAGGTCGACGTCGATGCCCCGGATCTCGCCGGTGCCGGTCACGGCCAGGACGTCGCCGCCGGGCCCCGGCTCGACGGCGGTGGTCGCGCCCATCCGCTCGAGCAGCCCCGGCACGAGGGCGCCGGGCTGGGTGGTGGACGCCGGCCAGCCGGGCACGCGCACGGTGCCGCCCGCGACCAGCGCGGCGGCGAGGAAGGGTGCCGCGTTGGACAGGTCGGGCTCGACCCGCACGTCGCGTGCCGCGACCGGACCCGGCGCGACCTGCCAGATGCCGCTGCGGGAGTCGTCCACGTGGACCCCGACGTCGCGCAGCGTGGCGACCGTCATCTCGATGTGCGGGAGGCTGGGCAGCGTGCTCCCGGTGTGGCGCAGGGTCAGCCCGCGCTCGAACCGGGCGGCGGCCAGCAGCAGGCCCGAGACGAACTGGGACGACGCCGACGCGTCGACGTCCACCGACCCACCCGCGACCCGGCCGGTGCCGTGCACGATGAACGGCAGGTGCGTGGGGATCCCGGGTCCGTCGCCGGTGACCTTCACGCCCAGGGCGTGCAGCGCCGCGAGCACCGGACCCATGGGCCGCACCCGGGCCTGCGGGTCGCCGTCGAAGCGCACCGGGCCGCCGGCCAGCGCGGCGACGGGGGGCAGGAAGCGCATGACGGTCCCGGCGAGGCCCGTGTCGATCGCTACGTCGCCGCGCAGGGGGCCCGGGGTGACGTGCAGGGTGCCGGGGTCGCCGCCCTCGGCGACGGCGACGCCGAGGGTCCGTAGCGCCGCGATCATGAGGTCGGCGTCGCGGGAGCGCAGCGCGCCGCGCAACGTCCCGGGCCCGGCCGCGAGCGCGGCGAGCACCAGGAGCCGGTTCGTCAGCGACTTGCTGCCCGGGACCTGCACCGTCGCGTCCAGGGGGCCGATGGCGACCGGTGCCGCCCAGGCGTCCTCGCGCGCCGGCACGGGCGCGGGCTGGGCGGCGGGCTGCGGGTGCGGCGGCTCGGGTGCGCTCATGCCCCCGAGGCTAGTTCACCGGTGCCGGGCGACGGCGGGAGGTCTCGGCGTCGGGCCGCGACGATCAGCTCGCCGCGCGGTGCAGCTCGCGCTCCGCCGCCGCCTTGGCGTGCTCGACCTGGTGGGCGGCCGCGTGCTTCGCGTGCTTCAGCTCGCGCGCCCCGCGGTGCTTGGCGTGCTTCAGCTCGCGCGCGCCGCTGCCCTTGGCGTGCTCGAGCTCGCGTGAGGCCTTCCTGCGCGCCGCCTGCACGCGGTACGTGAGGCCGGGCTTGCCCTCGAGGTCGATGCCGGCGATGACGGCCGCGCCCACCTTGCCGAGGTCCTTGACGAAGGCGGCGGTGCGCAGGCGGCGCTCGTCGCCCTTGCTCGTGAACGGCTGGTGCGCGACGGCGAGCGGCGCGGTGAGCGCGGCGAGGGTCAGCGCGGCGGTGCGGGGGGTACGCCCGACGGCGAGGAGCAGGCCCGCGAACGCCGTCGCGGCGCCGTGCACCCGGACCAGGAGCGACACCTGCCGGTCGCTCAGCGGCTCGGTGCCGAGCGCCCCGGTGACGAGCGCGGCGCCGTCGCGCGCGGCGTCGACGTGCTCGGCCGGGTGCAGCGCGGCCTGCACGCCGTCGTACACGAACGGGGCGGCCAGCAGGGGTCGGGCGATACGACGCAGCAGCATGGAGCCACTGTGGCAGAGCCCGCAGGACCTTGCGCGTCGGCGGGTGCGGCGTGCCGTCAGGTCGGGTGCGCACCTTCCCACCAGTCGGGGTGCGACCGTGGCGGGCGGCGGGAGCCGAGGCCGTCGCGACCGACGACCTGGGCGAGCCGGACGGCGTAGGCGGCCAGGAACAGGACGAGGAGGATGACGAGGATCGCGCTCATGGCAGCAATCGTGCGCGCACTGCTATCCCGCCACGAGTGGCAGAAGTGCCAACATGCGTCGACATCCTGCCGAAGGCGTGGGAGGCTGGGGTCATGATCCAGAAGGTCGCCGCCGTGGTGGTCCCGGGTGTCGCTCCGTTCGAGCTCGGCGTCGCGTACGAGGTGTTCGGCATCGACCGCCGCGACACCGGCGGCCCGTCGTTCGACTTCACGCTGTGCACCCCCGTGCCGGGGCCCGTGATGACCAAGGGGGGCTTCCCGGTGGTCGTCGACGCGGGGCTCGAGGCCACCGAGGACGCGGACGTCGTCCTGGTGGTCGCGTACGGGATCGAGGAGGACGACGACGCCGCGCCGGCCCCGATGCTTGACGCGCTGCGCCGTGCGCACGAGCGCGGCGCCTGGCTGTTCGCGATCTGCTCCGGCGCGTTCGCGCTCGCTCACGCGGGCCTGCTCGACGGCCGCCGCTGCACCACCCATTGGATGTACACCGACCGCCTCGCCGCGCTCGTCCCGACGGCGGACGTGGACGCCGGGGTGCTGTTCGCGGAGGACGGTCGGATCCTCACCAGCGCGGGCACGGGGGCGGGCATCGACGCCGCGCTGCACCTGGTCCGCACCGAGCTCGGCGCGGACGCCGCGCGCCAGGTGGCCCGTCGCATGGTGGTACCGCCCCAGCGGGAGGGCGGGCAGGCGCAGTTCGTCGTCGACCCGCTGCCGCGCGAGGGCGAGTCGCTCGCCGGCCTGCTCGCCTGGATGCGGGAGCACCTGGGCGCCGAGCACAGCGTGCCTCTGCTGGCGCGACGGGCGGCGATGTCCGAGCGCACGTTCGCCCGCCGGTTCCGGCAGGAGACCGGCACGACGCCGGCGGCCTGGCTCGCCCGCCAGCGCGTGGCGCGGGCGCAGGAGCTGCTGGAGACCACCGACGCCTCCGTGGACGAGGTCGCACGTCTCGTCGGGTTCGGCACGGCCGCGGTGCTGCGGCACCACTTCGCCCGCCACCTCGGCACCAGCCCCCTGGCGTACCGGCGCCGGTTCGCCTGCGCCGACGACGTCGCGTCCTGAGTCAGGTCGAGGGCCGCCTCGAGCCCGTCCAGGTCGGCGGGCGAGGCGACGGATCGTTGTCATCCCTCGGAGATCCGCAGGATGGTGCAGGGACCCGGCGGGAATGCCGCGGGCCCCCCGTAGGTTGCACCACGACGTGGCAGCCCTCTCACCCATCGCGCCGACCGCCGTCGGACACGACCCCGCCGAGCACGTGCGGTTGTTCGCCGTCCCCGGTGACGGCACACGACCCGGCGACCCGCACCAGGGCGCCGCAGGACCGCACCCCTCGTGGATCGGAGGACCAGCCTCGGTGGCTCGACTAGGCTCGACGGTGATGACCCAGAACCTGGACCCGACGGGCGCGACGGCCCCGGACGGGCCGCGCGGGAACACGGAGCACGACGACACCCCGGGGGTCGTGGAGATCCCCGAGGACACCGAGCGCGCGCCGGAGGAGGAGTCCTCGACCGCGCGCGCCGCCCGCTTCGAGCGGGACGCGCTCCAGTACCTCGACCAGCTCTACTCGGCGGCCCTGCGGATGACGCGCAACCCCGCCGACGCCGAGGACCTGGTCCAGGAGACGTTCGCCAAGGCGTTCGCCGCGTTCCACCAGTACAAGCCCGGCACGAACCTCAAGGCCTGGCTGTACCGGATCCTCACCAACACGTTCATCAACAGCTACCGCAAGAAGCAGCGCGAGCCCAAGCAGTCCCAGGCCGAGGAGATCGAGGACTGGCAGATCGCCCGGGCGGCGTCGCACACGTCGCAGGGCCTGCGCTCCGCCGAGGCGGAGGCGCTGGACCGGTTGCCCGACTCCGACGTCAAGCGCGCGTTGCAGGAGCTCCCCGAGGACCGGCGCATGGTCGTGTACTACGCCGACGTCGAGGGCTTCCCCTACAAGGAGATCGCCGAGATCATGGGTACGCCGATCGGGACGGTGATGTCCCGGCTGCATCGTGGCCGCCGGCAGCTGCGCGAGCTGCTCGCCGACTACGCCGCGAAGCGTGGGCTGGTCGCTGCCCGTGGAGGAACGTCATGACCGATCCGATCACCCCGATCCCGCACGAGCCGGCCGAGGGGGAGAGCGAGTGCGAGCACGCGCTCGTCCACCTCTACGAGTTCCTCGACTCGGAGATGACGGCCGACGACGAGCAGCGCATGCGCGCCCACGTGGCGCACTGCTCGCCGTGCCTCGCCGAGCTGAGCGTGGAGGAGCTCGTCAAGCGGCTCGTGAAGCGCTCGTGCGCCGAGCGCGCGCCGGAGACGCTGCGGGTGCGCATCCACGAGCAGCTCACCGTGATGTCGTTCGGCGCCTGACCGCGAACGACGCCCGGGAACGACGAAGGGCCGGACCCCACGGGGTCCGGCCCTTTCGTGTGCAGCGTGCCTCAGGCGTTGGGACGCTTGCCGTGGTTCGCGCCGTTGCCCTTGCGGCTACGGCGCTTGCGACCGCGCTTGCTCATGGTGGTCTCCTCAAACTGTGGACGAGGGGTCGGACCCATGATCCCACACGGGGACCCCGCCCTCGGAATCCCGGCCAGGATCGGGGCCGGGATCCGGGTTCTCCCCGATCCCGGGTGTCGCCGACGTCTGGCAGGGTGGCTTCGAAGGGAACGTCACAGCCAGCACGTCACAGCCAGCACGAGGAGCCGCATGAGCACGGAGACCTGGGCGGTCGCCGCCCCGCAGACGATCGAGGTCGAGGGTGTCACGGGGGTGGACGTGCGCCTCCAGGGCGGCCGCGCGGAGGTGGTCGCCGACGCCGCCGCGACGGTCACGAGGATCGACGTCCTCGAGGTGTCCGACAAGCCGCTGCAGGTGGTCCGCGACGGCGACCGGCTGCGCGTCGGGTACGAGAGCTCGTGGTTCGACTCGGTCGTGGCCAGGGTGAAGAGCCCCCGCCGCAGCGAGCGGGCCGTGGTGCGGCTCGTCGTCCCGCCGGACGCCGCCGTCGACGTCGGCACGGTCGACGCCGACGTGGAGGTCTCCGGCGGGCGGAAGGTCGCGGTGCGCACGGTGACCGGCACGATCCGCACCGCCGGCACGACCGGCCCGATGTCGGTCAGGACGGTCTCCGGGGAGGTCGCGGTGACCGACCACACGGGCGACGCCAGCGCGTCGGTCGTCTCCGGGCGCCTGGCGCTCGACGGCGCGCTGGGCCGCGTCTCGCTCACGTCGGTCTCCGGCGCGGCCACGGTGGCGCCCACGACCAGCCCGATGATCACCGCGAAGACGGTCTCGGGCGCCCTCGACCTCCGGCTCCTGCCCGGCACCCCCGTGAACGTGAAGGTGCGCGGGGCCTCCGGGCAGGTCGTGCTCGACGGGTCCGTGCTGCCGAGCAGCGGCGCCACGCTCGTCGTCGACCACGCGGAGCAGCCGGCCGAGGGGCGCTCCGCCGCCTACCTGTCCGCCACCGTGACCAGCGCGCACGTGACCGTCGACCGGCGCTGACCACGCCGAGCGGCACACCCACCGACAACCGAGGAGTCGCCACCATGTCCGCACCGCACGTCGCCCTGCTCACCGACGCTTTCGGTCGGGTGGCCGAGGAGGCCCACCGCGTGCTCGACGGCGCCACGCCCGAGCTGCTCGGATACCGGCCCGACCCGGACTCCAACACCGTCGCGTGGCTCGTCTGGCACCTGACGCGGGTGCAGGACGACCATGTCGCCGACGTCGCCGGAGCCGAGCAGCGCTGGACGGCCGGCGGGTGGGCCGAGCGGTTCGGGCTCCCGCTGGGCCGGTCCGACACGGGCTACGGGCACTCGCCGGACGAGGTCGCCGCGGTGCGGCCGGACGGGGGCCTGCTGCGCGGCTACCTGGACGACGTGCACGCGGCCACCGCGGCGTACGTGGCGACGCTCACCGGTCAGGACCTGGACCGGGTCGTCGACACGCGCTGGGACCCGCCGGTCACGCTCGCGGTGCGGCTCGTGAGCGTCGTCGCGGACGACCTGCAGCACGTCGGCCAGGCCGCGTACGTCCGCGGCCTGGCCGAGCGCGCCGGCGTCCGGGCCGGATGACGGCTCCGGTCCGGTCCGGGGACCCGGCCCGGGCAACGGTCACTCGTCGACGGGCAGCCCCAGCCAGGCGTGCCAGCCCGTGTGCAGCACCAGCCAGGCGATGAGCCCGTACCCGGCCTGCCCGGGGTAGGTGCTCCCGTTGGTCGCGAGGTCGGCCAGCCACTGCTCGTGCTGCGCGAGCGGCGTGTACGTGTCGACGTACGGCACGCGGCGTCGCGCCGCGACGTCGGCGAAGGCGGCCGATAGCTCGGCGATGCGTTCGCCGTCCTCCTCGCGGCCGGGCGGCGGGCCGACGACGAACGACGCGACCCGGCTCGTCTCGGCCTGGTCCAGGATGTTCGCCAGGTTGAGACGCGACCGCGCCAGCGAGAGGCCCGAACCCAGGTCGTGCCGCCCGAGCGCCACGACCAGCCGGTTGTCGCACGTGGCCTCGGGACCGAATCTGGACTCCGCCTCCGCCTTCCAGCGGGCGCCGAGGCCCGACGTCGTCTCCCCGGGGACGGCGAGCGTGAACGACATCGCCGGGCGCGTGAACCGGGAGCGTGCCAGGACGCGCCCCGTCCAGCCGAGCGCGCGGGCGTCGCCGACCCCCACGCTGAGCTCGTCACCGACGACGCAGATGCGCACCTCCGGCTCGGTCACCGATCCCTCACCGTCCTGTTCCTCGGGGTTCCTGGGGCTGTTCACCGGCTGGTCCCTGATCGCCGGTGCGCGGCCATTGTGGGGCACCCGGGCGCGGGGCCCGGGGCTCCCACGCCGGGCCGGTCACAGCAGTGTCGCGCCCCACCGGACGGTGTGCTCCTCTCCGGGCGCGAGCCGGACCAGGTCGTCGCCGGTGTTGAAGGCGTCGGCGACGCAGCTCATCGGCTCGGCCGCGAGCCCGAACCGCTCGTGGCCGGAGATGTGGTCGGCCGAGCACACCTGCCAGCAGTCCATCGAGTCGTCCATCCACACGGCCGCCGTCCGCCCGTCGGGGCGGCCGAGCCGGGCCCAGGACAGGCCGTCGTCGTCGCGGGTGGCGCCGATCCACGCGTCGTCGAGGTCCAGCCCTGCGAGGGTGCGGGTCTCGCGCAGGTCGTACGGCCCGGCGACCGGCTCGGTGCCGGTGGGCAGCAGCCGGCCGTCGACGGTGACGTGCTCGCGCGCGTCGAGGCGCACCGTGCAGTCGTCGAGGGCCGCGCCGCCCGTCGACAGCCAGGGATGGAAGCCGACGCCGTAGGGCGCGGTGCCCGCACCGACGTTGCGCGTGCGCACCACGACCTCCAGCCCGGCGTCCGAGAGCCGGTAGGTCACGGTCGAGACGAGCTGGAAGGGCCAGCCCTTCTGCGCCGGCAGCGCCAGCTCGAGCGTCACGGCGTCGTCGGCGACCGCCACGACGTCCCACCGGTACCAGCAGGCCAGCCCGTGCAGGGCGGTGCCCCGGTCGGGCTCGCTCACCGCGACCTGGTACCGGGTCCCGTCGGCGACGTAGGCGCCGTCGCGCAGCCGGTTCGGCCAGGGCAGCAGGACGGCGGCGTTGAAGACGGGGGCGGCCTCGTCCTCGCCGAACGGCACGAAGACGTCGTGCCCGTCCACGGAGTACTCGCGGACCATCGCGCCGACCTCGGTGATCGTGGCCCGGTGGGCGCCCGAGGCGATGCGGAGCTGCCGGCCCGACGGGGCGGGGACGGCGGGGGGATATGCGGTGTTCACGCTCACACCGTAGTCGGGACGCCAGATCGGTGCGGGCGACGTAGCGTGGGGGCAGCCTTGACAGCAGGCGCATCCCCGCGCGCCGCGGGCTGCATGGCGTCACGCGGGGACGCGTGGTGCGCCACGAACGGAGGAACGATGGAGAAACAGGTGCTCGGCCGTACGGGCCGGCTGGTGTCGGTCGTCGGCCTGGGAACCTGGCAGCTGGGCGCGGACTGGGGCACGGTCACCGACGACCAGGCCCGGGACGTCCTGGAGGCCTCGCTCGAGTCCGGGGTGACGTTCTACGACACCGCGGACGTCTACGGCGACGGCCGCAGCGAGAAAGCCGTGGGCGCGTTCCTCGCCGACCACCCGGACGCCGGGATCACCGTCGCCACGAAGATGGGGCGCCGGATGGACCAGGTGCCCGAGAACTACGTGCTGGCGAACTTCCGCGAGTGGACGGACCGGTCGCGCCGCAACCTCGGCGTCGAGACGCTGGACCTGGTGCAGCTGCACTGCCCGCCCACCGCCGTCTACTCCGACGACGAGGTCTACGACGCCCTCGACACGCTCGTGGCCGACGGCGCCGTGGCGGCCTACGGCGTGTCCGTCGAGACGGTGGACGAGGCGCTCACAGCGATCGCCCGGCCCGGCGTCGCCACCGTGCAGATCATCCTCAACGCGTTCCGGCTCAAGCCGCTGGAGAAGGTGCTCCCCGCGGCGTCCGAGGCGGGCGTCGGCGTCGTCGCCCGCGTGCCCCTCGCGTCGGGCCTGCTGTCCGGCCGGTACACCCGGGAGACGGAGTTCGCCGACGACGACCACCGGAAGTTCAACCGGAAGGGCGAGTCGTTCGACGTCGGCGAGACCTTCTCCGGCGTCCCGTTCGAGACCGGCGTCGACGCGGCGGACCGGTTCGCGGAGCTCACGCGCACGTCCCTGACTCAGAACCTCATGCCCGCCCAGGCCGCGATCGCCTGGGTGTGGCAGCAGCCGGGCGTCTCCACGGTCATCCCCGGCGCGCGGACGGCTGAGCAGGCCCACCTCAACGCCGCCGCCGGCGCCGCCGAGGTGCTCGGCCCGCTGTTCTCGTCCGGCGTGCGGGAGATCTACGACGACTCCATCCGGGAGCACGTGCACGAGAAGTGGTGACCCCGGACGGCGAGGGCCCCGCCGGTTGAGCCCGTCAGACCCTCGAAAGGGGTTCGACGGGCCCGACCTGCGGGGCCCTCGCCGTGTGCGCGTCAGACGCGGTCGAAGGCCTGCGCGAGCAGGACCTCCTGCTGCTCCTTGTGCCGCTTGGCCGTGCCGGCGGCGGTCGAGGCCGACGCCGGTCGCGACGCGACGGCGACGCGGGGGAGGTCCTCCGGCATGGCGAGGTGCAGGAACGACCAGGCGCCCTGGTTCTCCGGCTCGTCCTGTACCCACAGCACGTCGGCTGCGGGGTACTTCGCAAGCTCGCGGCGGACCTGCTCCTCGGGGAACGGGTAGAGCTGCTCGAGGCGCACGATCGCGGTCTTCTCGTCCTGCCGCTTGCGGCGCTCGGCCAGCAGGTCGTAGTAGAGGCGGCCGGTGCACAGCAGGACGCGGTCCACGGCGGCGGCGTCGACGTCCGGGTCCGGGAGGACGGGCTCGAACGTGCCGGTCGTGAAGTCCTCGACGCTCGACCCCGCGGCCTTGAGGCGCAGCAGCTGCTTGGGCGTGAAGACGACCAGCGGGCGGCGCGGGCGGTCGTACGCCTGCTTGCGCAGCAGGTGGAAGTACGACGCGGGCGTGGACGGCTGGGCGATCGTCATGTTGTTCTCGGCGGCGAGCTGCAGGAACCGCTCGATCCGCGCGGACGAGTGGTCCGGCCCCTGGCCCTCGTAGCCGTGCGGGAGCAGCATGACCAGGGACGAGTTCTGTCCCCACTTCTGCTCGGCCGACGAGATGAACTCGTCGATGACGGTCTGGGCGCCGTTGACGAAGTCGCCGAACTGGGCCTCCCACAGCACGAGCGCGTCCGGCCGCTCCACGGAGTAGCCGTACTCGAAGCCGAGGGCCGCGTACTCGCTCAGCGAGGAGTCGTACACCCAGAACTTCGCCTGGTCGCCCGCGAGGTACAGCAGCGGGGTCCACTCGGCCCCGGTGTTGCGGTCGTGCAGCACGGCGTGGCGCTGCACGAACGTGCCGCGGCGCGAGTCCTGCCCGGCGAGGCGCACCGGGGTGCCCTCCATGAGCAGCGAACCGAAGGCGGTGAGCTCGCCGAAGCCCCAGTCGATGCCACCCTCCTTCGACATGAGCTGGCGCTTCTCCAGCATCTGCGCGAGCTTGGGGTGCACCGTGAAGCCCTCGGGCGGAGCGACCTGCACGTCGCCGATGCGCTCGAGCACCGAGTGCGGCACCGCCGTCTGCCAGCCCACCATGTCGCCGGCCCCGGGGCGCTGGGACTCGGGCCGCTCCAGGCCGAGGATCTCGTCGTCGCCGTCGGGACGGGCGTCGCCGCCGGCGGACTTGGTCTCGGTGAAGACCCGCTCGAGCTGCTGCTGGTAGTCCTGCAGCGCCTGCTCGGCCTCCTCGACCGTGATGTCGCCGCGCGCCACGAGGTTCTTCGTGTACAGCTTGCGCACCGACTGCTTGGCCTCGATGAGGTTGTACATCAGCGGCTGCGTCATCGACGGGTCGTCGCCCTCGTTGTGCCCGCGGCGGCGGTAGCAGACCATGTCGATGATGACGTCGCGGTCGAACTGCTCGCGGTAGGCGAAGGCCAGCTCCGCGACCCGCACGCAGGCCTCCGGGTCGTCGCCGTTCACGTGGAAGACGGGGATCTGGTAGCCCTTGGCGACGTCGGTCGCGTACGTGGTCGAGCGCGACGACGACGGGCCGGTGGTGAAGCCGACCTGGTTGTTGATGATCACGTGGATCGTGCCGCCGGTGCGGTAGCCGCGCAGCTGGGCGAGGTTGAGCACCTCGGGCACGACGCCCTGGCCCGCGAAGGCCGCGTCACCGTGCAGGAGGATCGGCAGCACGGAGAAGCCGTCTCCGCCCAGGTCGATGCGGTCCTGCTTGGCCCGCACGATGCCCTCGAGCACCGGGTCGACGGCCTCGAGGTGCGAGGGGTTCGCGGCGAGGTAGACCTTGGTGGTCGCGCCGGACTCGGCGGTGAAGACGCCCTCGGTGCCCAGGTGGTACTTGACGTCGCCGGAGCCCTGGACGCTCTTCGGGTCGAGCTGGCCCTCGAACTCCTTGAAGATCTGCCCGTAGCTCTTGCCGGCGATGTTCGCGAGCACGTTCAGCCGCCCGCGGTGCGCCATGCCGATGCCGACCTCGTCGAGGCCGCTCTCGGCGGCCCGGCCCAGGATGGCGTCGAGCAGCGGGATGACGGACTCGCCGCCCTCCAGCGAGAAGCGCTTCTGGCCGACGTACTTGGTCTGCAGGAACGTCTCGAACGCCTCGGCCGAGTTGAGGCGGCGCAGGATGCGCAGCTGGTCCTCGCGCGGCGTGCGGGCGTACCCGTGCTCCAGCCGGTCCTGCAGCCAGCGCCGCTGGGCCGGGTCGGAGATGTGCATGTACTCGACGCCGATGGTGCGGCAGTACGAGTCGCGCAGCAGGCCGAGGATGTCGCGCAGCGTGTCCTTGGGCTTGCCGCCGAAGCCGCCGGTGGGGAACACCCGGTCGAGGTCCCACAGGGTGAGGCCGTGGTTCTGGATGTCCAGGTCGGGGTGCTTGCGCTGGCGGTAGGCGAGTGGGTCGGTCTCCGCCATCAGGTGGCCGCGCGACCGGTAGGAGTGCACGAGCTCCGCGATGCGGGCCGGCTTGGCCGCCTCGACCTCGCCGTCCACCGTGTTGTCGCGCACCCAGCGCACCGGCTCGTACGGCACGCGCAGCGCCGCGAAGACCCGGTCGTAGAAGCCGTCGAGACCCAGGAGCTTGCTCGCGAGGATCTTGAGGAACTCGCCGGACTGTGCGCCCTGGATGATGCGGTGGTCGTAGGTCGACGTGATCGTCATGACCTTCGAGATGCCCATGCGGGCGAGCTGCTCCTCGGAGGCCCCCGCGAACTCGGCCGGGTAGTCCATGGCGCCGACGCCGATGATCGTGCCCTGGCCGGCCATGAGACGCGGCACGGAGTGCACGGTGCCGATGCCGCCGGGGTTGGTCAGCGAGATCGTGGTGCCCGCGAAGTCGTCCATGCCGAGCTTGCCGCCGCGGGCCTTGCGCACGAGCTCCTCGTACGCGGCCCAGAACCCGGCGAAGTCGAGCTCGTCGGCCTTCTTGATGCTGGGCACCAGGAGCTGGCGCGAGCCGTCCGGCTTGGCCAGGTCGATCGCCAGGCCGAAGCCGACGTGCGCGGGCTGCACGACGTGCGGCTTGCCGTCGACGCTCTCGTAGTGCGCGTTCATCACCGGCATGTCGGCCAGCGCCTCGACGAGGGCGAACCCGATGAGGTGGGTGAAGGAGATCTTGCCGCCGCGGCCGCGCGCCAGGTGGTTGTTGATGACGATGCGGTTGTCCACCATGAGCTTGGCGGGCACCGCGCGCACCGACGTGGCGGTGGGGACCTCGAGCGACGCCTCCATGTTCGTCACGACGCGCGCCGCGGGGCCGCGGAGCTTCTGCACGTCGTCGGTGGCCTCGTCCTCGGCGCTCTTCGGCGAGGCCTTGGCGACCTCCGCGTACGGCGCGGTGGACGGCTGCGCCTCCGCCACGGGCGGGGCCGACGCGATCTCGGGGTCCGCGGGCACCGGCGCGGAGGAGGCCCGGCGGGCGTCCTCGGCCGCCGCGGTGCCGGACGCGGGCCTGGCGGGCGCGCTCGCGGCGGGCTCCGCGGGGGCCGGTGCCGGCTTCGCGGCCGGGGCCGGGGCGGGCTTCGCGGCGGGCTCGGGTGCGGCCTGGCCGTCCGTGGCGCCGCCCGGCGCCTCGCCCGGGGTGTAGTCGGCGAAGAAGTCCCACCACGCGGGGTCTACCGCGTTCTTGTCCTTGAGGTACTGCTCGTAGAGCTCGTCGACAAGCCATTCGTTGGCTCCGAACGCGCTCGCCACGCTGATCGACTCTGACCCGTCCTTCGGGGACACCACGCGCGGATCGCCCACTTTCACACCGTTGCAACTTGTTCGATCGGAAACGCCCGGCGGTGCCGGTGCGTGCCTCCAAGCCTATGCCCTCGGCACCGACCCGCCGCGGCACCGGACTGGCGGGATCGGGCCGTTCCGGGGCTCCGGCGGGCCCCGGGCGGGCGTCCGGTAATGCGGGGGGCAACGGCACACCCGGACGTCCCGTGGAATGCGTCGAGGCTCGCCATGAGCGCACCATCCGCCCGGAATCCCTCCGGCCGGACTGTGACCAACGTCACGCGATCCCATCCTGGCGCGGGGGTCACGTCTCGGACTCCGTCGTCACCCCCGGCGCCGGCCGGGCCTGCGCCGGCAGGGTCACCCGCATGGTGGCCCCGCGGTTCGTGTCGGCCACCTGGACGTGGCCGCCGTGCAGGTCCACGGCCCAGCGGACGATCGCCAGCCCGATGCCCGTGCCGCCCGTCGTGCTGGGCTGCCGGGACGTCCCCGTCGCCCGGGTGAAGCGCTCGAAGACGCGGTCCCGGTCCTCGGGGGCGATCCCGGGACCCTCGTCGCTCACCTCGATGACGACCTCGTCGTCGACGGGGTAGGCGTCGAGCCGCACCGTCCCGGCGTGCGGGGAGTGCCGGATCGCGTTCTGCAGCAGGTTGGTGACGACCTGGCGCAGCCGCTCGACGTCGGCCTCGAGCACGAGGTCGGGGGGCGTGACGTCGACGACGTAGCTCAGCCCCTTGGCGGCCTCGACCATGGACATCGCCTGGGCCGTCTCCTCGAGGAAGTCGCCCACGGAGAACTCGTCGAGCACGAGCGCGGACGCGCCGGCCTCGACGCGGGACAGGTCGAGCAGGTACGTGACCAGCCGGGTGAGCCGCTCGGTCTGCTCGAGGGACAGCTCCAGCGCGGCCGGGGTCGGCTCGGTGACGCCGTCGACCATGTTCTCGAGCTGGGCCTGCAGCGCGGCCACCGGGGTGCGCAGCTCGTGCGAGACGTTCGCGATGAGCTCGCGCCGCACCCGGTCGGACGCGTCCAGGTCGGCGGCCATGACGTTGAAGGCCTCCGCGAGCTGCCCGACCTCGTCCCGGCTCGTCGCGCGGACGCGGATGGAGTAGTCGCCGGCCGCCATCGCCTGCACCGCCGCGGTCATCTCCCGCAAGGGCGACGTCATCCCGCGCGCGAGGATCTGCGTGATCACGAGCGACAGGAAGATCGCCAGCGGCAGCGTCCGGGTGGGGCCGAACTGGTTCTGCAACCCGATCCAGGTGACGAAGACGGCGAACGTCACCGTCGCGACGACGAGGACGCCCAGCTTGGTCTTGAGGGAGCGCAGGGGGTCCAGCGGCCGGACGTCGGGGAGCCGGTGGTGGTGCGGGGCGCCGCTCGACGGGCCGGTGGGCACGTCAGTCCGCCGGCGGCTCGAAGGCGTACCCCACGCCGTGCACCGTCCGGATGAGGTCGGGGCCGAGCTTGCGGCGCAGCGCCTTGATGTGCGAGTCCACGGTGCGGGTGCCGCTCGCGTCCGCCCAGTCCCAGACCTCCGCGAGCAGCTTCTCGCGCGTCTGGACCGTCTTGGGCGAGCTCGCCAGCATGACGAGCAGCTCGAACTCGGTGGGGGTGAGATGCACCTCCTCGCCGCTCCGGTGCACGCGTCGCTGCGCCCGGTCGATGGACACGTCGCCCATCACCATGGGCGGGTCGGACGGGACGGTCGCCGCGGCCTGCGTGGCTCGCTCGACCCGCCGCAGCAGCGCCTTCACGCGTGCGACGAGCTCACGCATCGAGAACGGCTTCGTCATGTAGTCGTCGGCGCCCACGCCGAGGCCGACCAGCATGTCCGTCTCGTCGTCGCGCGCCGTGAGCATGAGGATCGGGACGGGGTGGTCGGCCTGGATCCGGCGTGTCACCTCGAGCCCGTCGATGCCGGGGAGCATGACGTCGAGGACGATGGCGTCGGGCCGCAGCCGCGCCGCGGCGTCGACGCCGGCGAGGCCGTCACGCGCGACCTCGACGCGCCAGCCCTCGGCGGACAGGCGCTGCGCGATCGCCGCGGCGATCGCGGGTTCGTCCTCGACGACGAGCACGGTGGCGTTCGGCTGGCCCGACGGGCCCGGGCTCGGAGTCCCGCCCGCGGCGGGGCCGCCTCCCGGGACGCTCGGAGGGGTCGCGGTGGTCATGGCCTCCATCTTGCACGCACCGGCTGATAACGCGCTGTGTACACGCTGTTCGCGGCCATCTGGCCGCCACGTGCCGGCGACGTCCCCGCGACGTCCCCGCGACCTGGCCGCGACCTGTTCGCGACGGGGCCGGGACTGCCCGTTAGCATCGGAGCACGATGGACGATCCTCGACATTCCAGCCCGTACCCGTCCCCCGGCCAGCGAGGTCGATCGTGCTAGGCGACGTGCTCATGGTGGCCCTCGGCGTCCTGCTCACGGCCGGGACGGCCGTGTTCGTCGCGAGCGAGTTCTCCCTCGTCACCCTGGATCCCGCCGTCGTCGGAGCCGACGACGAGGAGGGCGACAGTCCGTCGCCCGGCCACGCACCGTGGGCGGGGCGCCCGCCGGACCGGCGGGACCGCGCCGTGCGTGCCGGGCTCAAGCACCTGTCGACGGAGCTGAGCTCCGCGCAGGTCGGCATCACCGTGACGACGATCCTGCTGGGCTACACGGCACAGCCGGCGCTCCTGTCGCTGTTCTCCGCCGCCTTCGCCTCCACCGCCCTCGGGCAGGGGGTGGCGGGCGTGCTGGCCGGCGTCCTGGCGCTCGTCGTGGTCAACGCGTTCTCCATGCTCTTCGGCGAGCTCATCCCGAAGAACTTCGCCCTCTCCGCCCCGCATGCCACCGCGCGCGCCGTGGTGCCCGTCCAGCGGGTGTTCACCACGCTGTTCCGCCCGGTGATCTCGGTGCTCAACGGGTCGGCGAACGCCCTGCTGCGCCGGGTGGGGGTCGAGCCGCGCGAGGAGCTCTCCGGGGCCCGCTCGGCGTCCGAGCTCGTGTCGCTGGTGCGCCGCTCCGCACAGGAGGGCACGCTCGAGCAGTCCGTCGCGACGCTCCTGGCGAACTCCCTGGAGCTCGACGAGCTCTCGGCGCGCGACGTCATGACCGACCGGCTGCGCATGTCCGTCGTCGAGCGCGACGCCACGGCCGCGGACGTCGTGGCGCTCGCCCGGCGCACGGGGCACTCGCGGTTCCCCGTCATCGGCGACGACCGCGACGACGTGGTGGGCCTCGTCCACCTGCGCCGCGCGGTCGGCGTGCCGCACGACCGGCGCGCGGAGGTGCCCGCGGCCGCGCTCATGGTCGACGCGCCCCGGGTGCCCGAGACGGTCCGGCTCGGCCCGCTGCTGGTGGAGCTGCGCGGGCTGGGCCTTCAGCTGGCCGTGGTGGTGGACGAGTACGGCGGGACGTCGGGCATCGTCACGCTCGAGGACGTCGTCGAGGAGCTGGTCGGCGACGTCGCGGACGAGCACGACCCGCGGCGCGCGGGCGTCGTGCGCGGCGCCGACGGGTCCTGGGTGGTCCCGGGGGTGCTGCGGCCGGACGAGCTGGCGGAGCGCACGGGGATCGACGTCCCCGAGGCGCCCGCGTACGAGACGCTGGGCGGCCTGGTCATGGCCGTGCTCGGCAGGGTGCCCGCGGCGGGCGACGAGGTCGAGGTGGACGGGGTGCGGCTGCGCGTGGAGGCGATGGACTCGCGACGGGTCGAACGGGTCCGGGTGCGCGGCGCGGAGGTGCGTCGATGAGCACCGGCACCGCCCTGCTGGTCGGTCTGCTCCTGCTCGCCGGCAACGCGTTCTTCGTCGGCGCCGAGTTCGCCGTCATCTCCGCGCGCCGCTCCTCGATGGAGCCGCGCGCCGAGGCGGGGGAGCGGCGCGCGCAGACCGTGCTGTGGGCGATGGAGCACGTCTCGCTGATGCTGGCGTGCGCCCAGCTCGGCGTCACCGTGTGCTCCACCGGCCTCGGCATCGTGGCCGAGCCGGCCCTGGCGCACCTCCTCGAGGGCCCGTTCGCGGCGCTCGGCGTCCCCGAGTCGCTGGTGCACCCGGTGGCACTCGTCCTCGCGCTCGCCGTCGTGGTCTACCTGCACGTCGTGCTGGGGGAGATGGTGCCGAAGAACCTCGCCGTCGCCGGCCCGGAGACGGCGGCGCTGTGGTTCGCGCCGCCGCTCGTGCTGGTCGCCCGCGCGGTCCGCCCGGTGATCGCCGCGCTGAACTGGGTGGCGAACCACGCGGTGCGTCTGGCCGGGGTCGAGCCGAAGGACGAGGTCGCCTCGGCGTACACGGCGCAGGAGGTGCAGTCGATCGTCGAGCACTCCCAGGCGGAAGGTGTGCTGCGCGACGAGCAGGGCTTGCTCACCGGCGCGATCGAGTTCTCCTCGCGCACCGCCGGCGACGTCATGGTGCCGCGCGACGACCTGGTGGCGGTCGCTCCGGGCGTCACGCCCGACGACGTCGAGCACCTGGTCGCCCGCACGGGGTTCAGCCGCTTCCCCGTCCGCGCCGAGGACGGCGAGGCGTCGTTCGACGGCTACCTGCACCTCAAGGACGTGCTCTACGCGTCGAACGGCGACCGGTTCGAGCCGGTGCCCGGCTGGAGGGTTCGGGCGCTCGCGTCCGTGGGACCGGACGACGAGGTCGAGGACGCGCTGCGGACCATGCAGCGCTCCGGCGCCCACCTGGCACGCGTCGAGGGGCCAGGCGGCGTGCTGGGGGTCGTCTTCCTCGAGGACATCCTCGAGGAGCTCGTGGGCGAGGTGCGCGACGCGATGCAGCGACGCCGATGACCGGTGGGTGAACGACCGGTGGCCGCCGCGTGGCGGGGGCCGTGGCCGGACCGGGCTTGGCCGTGGCGCCGGTCACCGTTATGGTTCCGTGACGGACCGGTCGTGCGGTCGCGTGCGGGGGCACGCGTCGCAGGTCGGGACGCAGATCGAGCATCGAGATTCGGGGAGACCAGCGGCCGGGCGGGCCGTGCGGTCGTGCACACGGAGGTGTTGTGGAGGCGACGTCGCAGGGTGACGCACCCGCGCTCCGTTCGCGACGGGCCATCCGCGAGGCCGAGCTCGCCAAGGCCGGCAAGAAGCCCCGGAAACGGGCCCCGTCATCGTCGTCCTCCCAGGGGCGCCACGCTGCGCCCGCGGGGCACGCCTGGGTGACCAGGGTCGCCGTGCTGGGCTCGCTGGCGGCCGCGACGATCGCCGTCCCGCTCGCGAACGGTGCTCAGGGCGGCGACGGCTCGCCCTTCGAGCTCGACACCCAGCCGACCGGCCCGTCCACGCTCGCGCTCCTCAAGGCCGGCGTCGACACGCCGCGGACGTCGGCCGCGATCGCGGCCGCGCCGCGCGACGTCCGCGTGGAGGCGGGGGCCGCCAGCCGCACCGCCGAACGCAGCCCGCTGCCGGGCTGTGACGCCGACGCCCCGATCGAGGGTGGCAACGGCACCCTCGCCGACCACTCGTTGTGCGACGTCTGGCAGCCGGGGGAGCGGCTCCGCGCGGACGCCGCCGTGGCGCTCAGCGCGCTCAACGAGGGCTTCAAGGCCCGCTTCGGCCGGGATCTGTGCCTCGTCGACAGCTACCGCACGCTCGACTCCCAGTACGCCGTCAAAGCGAGCCGCGGTTACCTCGCCGCCGTCCCCGGCGCCTCCATGCACGGCTGGGGCCTGGCGATCGACCTCTGCTCCGAGGAGTACACGTCCAGCGAGGTCTACGGCTGGTTGTGGGAGAACGGTGCGGCCTACGGCTGGGAGAACCCGCCGTGGGCGCAGCGTGGCGGGTCCGGCAACTACGAGCCCTGGCACTTCGAGTACCGACCGGGCGTCGAAGAGGTCTCGTACTGGCACTGACGTTCGCCGTGCCTCTGGGGACCGTGGTCGCGTCCGGGCCTGTCAGGTCGTGAGCGTCGAGTTGCCGCCGAAGTCGTCGCGGAACTTCGGGCCCTGCGCGTTGAGCTCCTGCGCGTACGACGCCGCCCAGCCGCGGTAGGGGTCGACGGCGAGCGACTCGTTGGAGAACCGCCGGTCGTCGGTCAGCTCCGTGACGCAGAAGTCCGGGATCTGCAGGTCCGTGACCGGCCCGGACCGCTCGCACTCGGCGACGATGAGCGGATGGTTGGTCCCGCCGAACACGTCCACCGACCAGCCGTCCGCGCCGAGCCAGACCGCGTACCGGGTCTTGAGCACCTGGGCGCCGCCGCGGCGCACCAGCTCGACGCCGACCAGCGGGTCGAGCTGCCGCTCCGCCTCGTACCGGGTGCCGCCCACCGACGGGCCCTTGACGGTCACCGCCGCGAAGTCGACCTGCCCGCGGTACAGCTCGAGCACCTCCCGCGCGTCGCTGTCGGGCGCCAGGCGCGGCTCGACGCCCGTGGCCTGCACGCGCACCCGCAGCGCGTACCCGCCGTCGGACAGGAAGTACGACTGCACGATGAGCGCGGGGGCGTCCCGCAGCGCGTCCGGCAGCTCCCGGACGAGGAAGCGGCGCTCGAACTCGAAGTCGGCGTACGTCGCGTCGGTGGTGTCCTCGGTCATGGTCACGAGCGTACCGAGCGCCCCGGTCGTCAGGGCCTCTGCCCCGTCAGAGCCTGCGCGGCACCTCGCGGCGTGCGGGGCCCACGTACTCCGACAGCGGCCGGATGAGCGAGTTCGCCGCCTGCTGCTCGGCGACGTGCGCCGTCCAGCCCGTGACGCGGGCGGCGACGAAGAGCGGCGTGAACGTCGCCGTGTCGAAGCCCATGAGGTGGTAGGCCGGGCCGGACGGGTAGTCGAGGTTGGGGTAGATCCCCTTGCGCGCCACGAACTCGGACTCCAGCGCGGCGTAGAGGTCCCCGAGGTCGGGTCGGTCGTAGTGCTCGACGAGCGTGTCGAGGGCGGCCTTCATCGTGGGCACGCGCGAGTCGCCGTGCTTGTAGACGCGGTGACCGAAGCCCATGATCTTCCGCTTGCGGGCCAGCGCGTCGTCGAGCCAGGCGGCCACGCGGTCCGCGGCGCCGATCTCGGCGAGGGTCTCCATGACCGCCTCGTTGGCTCCGCCGTGCAGCGGACCCTTGAGTGCCGCGATCGCCGCGACGACGGCGGAGTGCACGTCCGCGAGGGTCGACGTCACCACCCGCGCGGTGAACGTCGAGGCGTTGAACGAGTGCTCGGCGTACAGGATCATCGACCGGTTGAAGGCGTCGACGACGACGGGTTCCGGCTCGGTGCCGAACGTCATCCACAGCAGGTTGGCGGAGAAGTCGAGGTCGTCCCTGGCCTCCACCACGTCCAGGCCCCGCCGGCGGCGCTGTCCGTAGGCGACGACGGCGGGGAGCGCGGCGAAGAGCCGCCCGGCACGCGCGACCGTCTCCTCGGGGTCGGCCGCGGCGTCGAGCGCGGAGAGCCCGGCGACCTCCCGCGCGCCGACGACGCTCACCGCGGTGCGCAGCTCGTCCATCGGGTGCGCCGACACCGGCAGGAGGTCGATCGCGGCGCGCACGTCGTCCGCGAGCGCCCGGTGCTCGCGCTCGGTGGCGCGCAGCCCCGCCAGCTCGTCGGCGGTGGGCAGCTCGCCGTGCCACAGCAACCAGGCGACGGCCTCGAACGGCTGGGTCGCCGCCAGGTCCTGGACCGGGTAGCCGCGGTACAGCAGCGAGTTCGTCTCCGGGTCGACCTTCGAGATCGCCGTGACGTCCGCGACGACCCCGGCGAGGCCCTTGCGGACCTCCGCCTGCCCGCCGTCGTCCGGTTGCGACGTGTTCATCGTCATCGTGCTCCTTCGCGTCGATGGTGGCTGCTCCGTGGCGCCCGGTCGAGGGCGGGCCTCGCGGCGGCGTGCGCCACGCTATCCGCGGTGCCGGTCGGGGCGCTCCCCGTGGTGGTGGTCGTCGAGGGAGAAGTCGTACACCCCCGCGTCGAAGTCGCCGTACCCCGCGTAGTCCACGAGCTCGTACAGGCGCGACCGTGTCTGCATGGATGGGACCTGGGAGGCGAGCGACCCCTCGGCCCGCAGGGCGTCCAGGCCGCGCTCGGCCGCGCCCATCGCGAGCCGGAGCAGGGAGACGGGGTAGATGACGAGGGCCACCCCGGCGTCGGCGAGCTGTCGGGCGGTGAAGAGCTCGCTCTTGCCGAACTCCGTCATGTTCGCCAGGACCGGAACGTCGAGGGCGCTCGCGACGGCCTCGAACTCGGCCAGGTCGCGCATCGCCTCGGGGAAGACCGCGTCGGCCCCGGCGTCGACGAGCGCCTTCGCACGGTCGATCGCGGCGCCGAGGCCGGCGACGGCGCGGATGTCGGTGCGGGCCATGATCAGCAGGTTCTCGTCGCGGCGGGCGGCGGCCGCGGCCCGTACGCGCTGCAGCGCGGTGGCGTCGTCGACCACCTGCTTGCCGTCGAGATGGCCGCACCGCTTGGGGTTGACCTGGTCCTCGACGTGCAGCCCCGCGACGCCGGCGTCCTCGAGCGTCTGGACCGTCCGCGCGACGTTCATCGCCTCGCCGAAGCCCGTGTCGGCGTCCACGAGGGTGGGCAGGTCGGTCATGCGGGCGATCTGCCCCGCTCGGGTCGCGACCTCGCTCAGCGTGGTCAGGCCGACGTCGGGCAGCCCCAGGTCGGCGGAGACCACCGCGCCCGAAACGTAGACGCCGTCGAACCCCTTGTCCTGGATGAGCCGCGCGGCCAGCGGGTTGAACGCGCCCGGGAGCTGTAGCAGCTCGCCGGAGCGCAGGCGCTCGCGGAACGCGGCCCGCTTCGCCGCCGGCGTCGTCGTGGAGTAGAGCACGGTCTCGCTCCTCAGAAGATGCCGGGGGCCACGGGGTGGGCGGCCGCGGGGTCGGTGAGCGGCGTGACGGTGAGACCGTCCAGCTCGTCGGCCGTGAGCTCCGGCAGGCGCTGGGCGACGTCCAGGAACCGCTCGGTCTCCTCGTCGGCCAGCACGCCGGCCGCCAGCGCGCGGAACTTCGCCACGTACTGCTCGCGGGCGAACGGGCGGGCGCCGAGCGGGTGGGCGTCGGCGACGGCGATCTCCTCGACGACGCGCGAGCCGTCCGCGAGCTCGATCTCCACGCGGCCGCCGAAGGCCTTCTCGGCCGGGTCGTGCGAGTGGTAGCGCCGGGTCCACTCCGGGTCCTCGGCCGTCGTGACGGTGCGCCACAGCTCGACGGTGTCCGGGCGCGCGGCCCGCTCGGGGGCGTAGCTGTCGACGTGGTCCCACGCCCCGTCCTGCAGCGCGACCGTGAAGATGTACGGGATCGAGTGGTCGAGCGTCTCGCGGCTCGCCGTGGGGTCGTACTTCTGCGGGTCGCCGGCGCCGGAGCCGATGACGTGGTGCGTGTGGTGGCTGGTGTGCAGCACGACGGCGCTCACGTTCGCGGGGTCGCGCAGCTCCGGGCGCTCGCGGCCCAGCCGGCGGGCCAGGTCGATCCACGCCTGCGCCTGGTACTCGGCCGAGTGCTCCTTGGTGTAGGTGTCGAGGATGGCGCGGCGGGCCTCGCCGGGTCCCGGCAGAGGCACCGTGTAGCGGGCGTCCGGGCCGTCCAGCAGCCACGCGATGACGCCGTCGGAGCCCTCGTAGATCGGGCTCGGGGAGGTCTGCCCGCGCATCGCGCGGTCCACCGCCTCGACCGCCATCTTCCCCGCGAACGCGGGGGCGTGCGCCTTCCACGTGGAGATCTCGCCCTTGCGGGACTGCCGCGTCGCCGTCGTGGTGTGCAGGGCCTGGCCCACCGCCTGGTAGACGGTCGCGGGCCCCAGGCCGAGCAGCGTGCCGATGCCGGCGGCCGCGGACGGTCCGAGGTGCGCCACGTGGTCGATCTTGTGCGCGTGCAGGCTGATGCCCTTGACCAGGTCCACCTGGATCTCGTACCCCGTGACGATCCCGCGGAGCAGCTCGGCGCCGCTGCGGCCCAGGTGCTGCGCGACGGCGAGGATCGGCGGGATGTTGTCACCCGGGTGGGAGTACTCGGCCGCCAGGAAGGTGTCGTGGTAGTCGAGCTCGCGCACGGCGACGCCGTTGGCCCAGGCCGCCCACTCGGGGCTGGTGCGCTCGGGCGAGCCGACGACCGTCGCGCCGCGGCCGTGCCGGGAGACCGGGTGTGCCTCGGCCTGGGCGCGGGCCGCGAGGATCGGCGCCCGGCCGAGCGACGCCGTGGCGACGGCGGCGTTGTCGATGACGCGGTTGATCACCATGTCGGCGACCTCCGGCGTCGGGTCGAGCTGCTCGGCCGCGACCTCCGCGATCTTCCAGGCGAGCTGCTCGTCGCGGGCCAGGGGCTCGTCGGAGCGGTAGACGCGGACGGTGTGGTCGATCATGCGGGGGCTGTCCTCCGGCCGGGTGGGGGCATCGTGGGGGCGTCGTCGCCGCCCGTCGTCCGGGCTGCTCAAGGAACGTAACGCCCGGCGGACGCGCGGTCCAGCGAGCCGGTCGGGCCGGGCCGCGGGGCGGATGGACGCCCTCCGCGGACCGCGGTGACCCAGGTCACGAAGAGCGGCCCTCGCGGTGGTATCGGCGCAGGTGAGCGAGCTGCCCTTCGTGTCATGAAAACGCCACGTCGGCCGGTTGAAGTTTGAACTTCGGTCAAGCGTCAGTAACGTGGCCGCCCATGTTCGGGTCCGGGGACACCTTCGGGGTGTCTCCGGCCGCCATTCACGGGCGGAGGGGACGGGGCGCCGCACGGGTGTCACGGACTCCGCCACGGAAGGAAACATGACCGCCGTCACCAGCCCCGCACCCTCCGGACGTCCGAGCACGGCCGGCGTGAGCGCACCGCAGGCCCGGCCGACGCGCCGCCGCCGGCTGCGCCTGGCCGACATCACCGTCGTCGACGGCGCGATGCTCAAGAAGACCATCGGTGGCACCGCCGTCGGCAACCTCATGGAGTGGTACGACGTCGGCATCTACGGCTACCTCGCCGTGACGATGGGCGCGGTGTTCCTGCCGACGGCCTCCGCCGGCGTCCAGGTCCTGTTCTCGCTCGGCGTCTTCGCCTCCACGTACGTGGCCCGACCGCTGGGCGGGATCGTCTGCGGGCGCATCGGCGACCGGATCGGGCGGCAGAAGGTGCTGTCGTTCACCCTGACGATGATGGCCGCCTCCACGTTCCTGATCGGCCTGCTCCCCACGTACGGCGCGATCGGCGTGGCCGCCCCCCTGCTGCTGGTGGTGCTCAAGCTCCTCCAGGGGTTCTCCACCGGCGGCGAGTACGCCGGCGTCACGACCTTCGTCGCCGAGCACGCCCCCGACCGCCGCCGCGGCTGGGCCGCGTCGTTCCTTGACTTCGGCAGCTACCTCGGGTTCGCCGCCGGCGCCGTCGTGGTGACCGTGCTGCAGCTCGTCCTCGGCCAGCAGGCGATGCTGGACGGCGGCTGGCGGATCCCGTTCCTCATCGCCGGCCCGATCGGCGCGTTCGCCGTGTGGTTCCGCCTGAAGATTGAGGAGACCCCCGCGTTCCAGGCGCAGCAGGCCGCCGCCGAGCAGGGCGAGGGCGGGGCCGCCCTGCAGCCGGCCGTGGCCACCCCGACGCTCCGGTCCCAGTGGAAGCTGCTCGTGGTCGCCATGATCCTGGTCGCCGTCGCGAACACGGCCGCGTACGCCCTCACCAGCTACATGCCCACCTACCTGACCGACACCCTCGGGTACGACGCGGTCGACGGCACGCTCCTGACCGTCCCGGTGCTCGTGCTGATGGCGGGGCTCATCCTGGTCGCCGGCCCGGTGAGCGACCGCGTCGGGCGCAAGCCGCTGATGTGGATCGGCGCGGGGGCCATGCTCGTCCTGTCCGTGCCGGCCTTCCTGCTGATCGGCCTCGGCCACGTCTGGTCCACGCTGCTGGGTCTCGTGCTGCTGGCGCTGCCCGTCGCGTGCATGGTCGGCGTGCAGGCGGCGACCCTGCCCGCGATGTTCCCGACGGCGGTCCGCTACCGCTCGATGGGCCTCGCCTACAACGTCTCGCTGGCGCTGTTCGGCGGCACGACGCCGCTGCTCGTGGAGTCGCTGACGCAGGCCACCGGGTCGTCGCTGGCCCCGGCCTACTACCTCATGGGCTTCGCCGTCGTCGGGGCGGTCACCGTCTTCTTCCTGCGCGAGAGCGCCGGGCAGCCCCTGCCCGGGGCGATGCCGTCCGTCGACACCCGCGCCGAGGCGGTCGAGCTCGTCGCGACCCAGGACGACAACCCGGACCTCGACCTCGACACGCTGCCGCTCGACCGCGAGCCGGTCGGGGCCCGCTGACGCGCGGCGCCGTGTCGGTCCTCCGCGGGAGCGCCGGCGAGCGAGTGCCTGGCAAGACGAACGAGGGCGGGTCCGCCGTCGCGGACCCGCCCTCGTTCGGTTGGTGCGCCTGAAGGGATTCGAACCCCCGACCTTCTGCTCCGGAGGCAGACGCTCTATCCACTGAGCTACAGGCGCGGGCGCCGACACGATCGCCAGAGCGAAGCCGTCGGCACGGTGCACGAGACTACCAGCACCTCGGGGGCGGGAAGCACACGCACCGTTAGTAGAATCGCCCGGTGACCCCCGACGAGCTCTCGCAAGCACTCAGCGCTGCCCTCGCCGCGGCCGTGGCCGACGGCACCCTCGCACTGCCCGCCGACGCCGTCCCGGCGTCGGTCCACGTGGAGCGACCCCGGCAGCGTGAGCACGGCGACTGGGCCACCAACGTCGCGCTGCAGCTCGCCAAGAAGGCCGGCACGACGCCGCGCGCGCTCGCCGAGGACCTGGCCTCCCGCCTGGGGGCCACCCCGGGCGTCAAGACTGTCGGGGTCGCCGGCCCCGGCTTCCTCAACATCACGCTCGAGGCCGGCGCCGCCGGCGAGCTCGCCCGCACGGTCGTGACGGCGGGCCCCGCCTACGGCCGCACGGACACGCTGGCCGGCCAGGTGCACAACCTCGAGTTCATCTCGGCCAACCCCACCGGCCCGCTGCACATCGGCCACACCCGCTGGGCCGCGCTGGGCGACGCCCTCGCACGCATCCTGCGGGCCGCCGGGGCCGACGTCACCGCCGAGTACTACATCAACGACGCCGGCGCCCAGATGGACAAGTTCGGTCGTTCGGTCCTCGCCCGGGCCAAGGGCGAGGACGTGCCCGAGGGCGGCTACCCGGGCGAGTACGTCAAGGAGCGCGCCGCCGAGGTCCTCGAGGCCGAGCCCGGTCTGCTCGACCTGCCCGACGAGGAGGCCGCGGCCCTCGCCCGCGAGCTCGGCTACCAGGCGCAGCTCGAGGCGATCCGGCGCACCCTCGACGGCTTCGGCGTGCACTTCGACGTCTGGTTCTCGGAGCGCACGCTGCACGAGTCCGGCGCCGTGGAGCAGGCGGTCGCCCGCCTGCGCGAGCAGGGGCACGTCTTCGACGTCGACGGCGCGGTGTGGCTGCGCACCACGGACTTCGGCGACGACAAGGACCGGGTGATGATCCGGGCGAACGGCGAGCCCACCTACTTCGCCGCCGACGCCGCCTACTACCTGTCCAAGAAGGACCGCGGCTTCCCGGGCAAGATCTACCTGCTCGGCGCCGACCACCACGGCTACATCAACCGCCTCAAGGCCATCGCGGCCTGCGCGGGCGACGACCCCGAGGCGAACATCGAGGTGCTCATCGGGCAGCTGGTCAACATCGCGGGCGAGCGGATGGGCAAGCGCCGCGGCAACGCTCTCTACATGGACGAGCTCATCGAGTGGCTGGGCTCCGACGCGCTGCGCTACTCGCTCGCCCGGTTCCCCGCGGACACCCCGCTGTCGCTGTCGGGCGAGGAGATGCTCAAGCAGAGCAACGACAACCCCGTCTTCTACGTGCAGTACGCGCACTCGCGCACGTGCGCCGTCGACCGGAACGCCGCGGACCGCGCCGTCGCCCGCACTCGCGAGGACGGCTCGGACGCCTTCGACCCGTCCCTGCTGGAGCACGAGACCGAGGCCGCGCTGGTCGGGCGCCTCACCGAGTTCCCGCGGATCGTCGGCCAGGCGGCCGAGCTGCGCGAGCCGCACCGGGTCGCGCGCTACCTCGAGTCCCTGGCCGCCGACTACCACAAGTGGTACTCGGAGTGCCGCGTGACGCCGTACCCGGACGAGGAGGTCACGGACACGCACCGCACGCGCCTGTGGCTCAACGACGCCGTGCGCCAGGTGCTCGCCAACGGCCTCGACCTGCTCGGCGTCGGCGCCCCGGAGCGGATGTGACCACGCCCGACGGCACCGCGCCGGAAGCGCCGGTGACCGGCGTCCTCGGCGTGCCCTGGTCGACCGGCGTCCGGCGGGGCGACGACGGCGCCTGCGAGGTCGCCGGCGTCGACGTGCGCGAACTCGCGGCCGAGCACGGCACCCCCGCGTACGTGCTCGACGAGGCGGACTTCCGCGCCCGGGCCCGCGCCTACCGGACGGCGTTCGCGACGGCGTTCGCCGAGGTCGGCACCGGCGTCGACGTCTACTACGCGGGGAAGGCGCTGCTCACAGTCGCCGTCGCGCGCTGGGCCCGCCAGGAGGGGCTGCGCGTCGACACGGCGTCCGGCGGAGAGCTCGCCGTGGCGCTGCGCGCCGGCGTCCCGGGCGCGGAGCTCGGGCTGCACGGCAACAACAAGTCGGACGCCGAGGTCCTCGCGGCGCTCGACGCCGGCGTCGGCCGGATCATCGTCGACTCGCTCGTCGAGATCGACCGGGTCGCGGACCTCGCTGCGTCCCGGGGCGTGGTCGCGCCCGTCATGGTGCGCGTCACGACCGGCGTGCACGCGGGCGGGCACGAGTACATCTCCACGGCGCACGAGGACCAGAAGTTCGGCCTCTCGGTGAACCCGGGGGTGCTGGACGGCGACGGCGGCGACCCGCCGGCGATGCGCGCGCTGCTCGCCGTCGTCGCGCGCCCGGAGCTGCACCTGCTCGGCATCCACTCCCACATCGGCTCGCAGATCCTCGACCCGGCGGGCTTCGAGGCCGCCGCCCGCGTCGTGCTGCGGCTGCGGGCCGAGCTGGCCGAGCGCACCGGCGTCCTGGTCGGGGAGGTGGACCTCGGCGGCGGCTACGGCATCGCGTACCTGCCGGGCGAGGTGCCGCTGGACCCGGACCGCATCGCCAAGGACGTCGCGAGCGCGGTCGCCGCGATCTGCGCCGAGCACGGCACGCCGCTGCCACGGATCTCCATCGAACCGGGGCGCGCGATCGTCGGCCCGGCCGGCCTCACGCTGTACACCGTGGGCACGGTCAAGCCGGTCGCGCTCGACGACGGCCGGGTGCGCACGTACGTCTCCGTCGACGGCGGCATGAGCGACAACATCCGGCCCGCCCTGTACGAGGCGCAGTACCACGCGGACGTCGTGGGGCGGACGTCGGACGCCGAGCCGGTCCTCGCGCGCGTCGTGGGCAAGCACTGCGAGAGCGGCGACATCGTCGTGCACGAGGTCATGCTGCCGGGCGACGTGCGCGCCGGGGACCTGCTCGCCGTCCCCGCGACCGGCGCCTACGGCCGCTCGATGGCGTCCAACTACAACCTGCTCACGCGCCCCCCGGTGGTGGCCGTGGCCGACGGCGCGTCCCGCGTCCTGGTGCGCCGGGAGACGCTCGACGACCTGCTCGCCCTCGACCTCGGCTGAGGCGTGGACGGCGCCCCGGCCGCCGCCCGGCCGCGGCTATTCTGGCCCTCGTCCCGCCGACCCGAACGAAGGTGGATCCGTGCCTGCAGCGCCCGTCCCCGGGCTCACCCCTGACCCCTCGGCCGCACCGACCGGACGCACCCCCGGCACGCTGCGCGTCGCCCTGCTCGGCTGCGGCGTCGTGGGGTCGCAGGTCGCGCGCGCGCTCGTCGAGCACGCCGACGACCTCGCCGCCCGGGCCGGCGCCCGCCTCGAGCTGGTCGGCATCGCCGTGCGCGACGCGTCGCGCCCGCGAGAGGGCCTCGGGACGGTCGTCCCGGCCGACCTGCTGACCGAGGACGCCGAGAGGCTGGTCGACGCGGCCGACCTCGTGGTCGAGGTGATGGGCGGCATCGAGCCGGCGCGCGGGCTCATCCTCCGCGCGGTCGCGGGCGGGGCGAGCGTCGTGACCGCCAACAAGGCGCTGCTCGCTGCGCAGGGGCCCGAGCTCTTCGAGGCGGCCGATGCCGCCGGGGTCGACCTGTCCTTCGAGGCCGCCGTCGCGGGCGCGATCCCCATCGTGCGGCCGGTGCGCGAGTCCCTCGCCGGCGACCACGTGCGCCGGGTGCTCGGCATCGTCAACGGCACCACGAACTACGTGCTCGACCAGATGGCCACGCACGGCCTCGACCTCGAGGAGGCCGTGAAGGAGGCGCAGGGCCTCGGGTACGCCGAGGCCGACCCGACCGCCGACGTCGAGGGCTTCGACGCCGCCGCCAAGGCCGCGATCCTCGCCTCCCTCGCCTTCCACACGCGCGTCTCGATCGACCAGGTCGCGCGCGAGGGCATCACCGGCGTCACGGCGGACGACGTCGCCGCCGCCGCGCAGACCGGGCACGTCGTCAAGCTGCTCGCGATCGCCGAGCAGACCGCCGAGGGAGTCTCGGCGCGCGTGCACCCCGCCCTGGTGCCGGCGGCCCACCCGCTGGCCGCGGTGCGCGGCGCCTTCAACGCCGTCTTCGTCGAGGCGGACGGCGCGGGCCCGCTCATGTTCTACGGCCAGGGCGCAGGCGGGCGGCCCACCGCCTCGGCCGTGCTCGGCGACCTCGTCTCGGCCGCTCGCGACCGCCTGTCGGGCGGCAAGGGCCCGTCCGAGTCGGCCTACGCGTCGTTGCCCGTGCTGCCCGCCGACGCCGCCGTCACGCGCTACCAGGTGCGCCTCGTCGTCGCCGACCGCCCGGGCGTGCTGGCGCAGGTCGCGGGCGTCCTCGCCGACCACGGCGTGTCCATCGACACGGTGCGGCAGACGGCCGACGAGCCCGCCGCCGACGGCGGCGCCGGCACCGCCCAGCTGCTCATCACGACGCACGCCGCGCGCGAGGCGTCGCTCGCGGCAACCGTCGCCGCCGTGCGCGACCTCGAGCCGGTGCGCCAGATCACGTCCGTCCTGCGAGTCGAGGGAGTCTGAGAATGCCGGCACACCAGTGGCGGGGCGTCATCGCGGAGTACGCCGACCGTCTGCCCGCGCACCTGCACGAGAAGGTCGTCACGCTGGGCGAGGGCGGCACGCCGCTGGTGCCCGCGCCGGCGCTGTCCCAGCGCACCGGCGCCGACGTGTTCGTCAAGGTCGAGGGCATGAACCCCACCGGGTCGTTCAAGGACCGCGGCATGACGGCGGCCATCTCCGCGGCGGCGGGCCGCGGTGCCAAGGCCGTGGTGTGCGCCTCGACAGGCAACACGTCGGCGTCCGCCGCCGCCTACGCGACCCGCGCCGGCATGACCTGCGCCGTCCTCGTGCCGGACGGCAAGATCGCGATGGGCAAGCTCAGCCAGGCGATCGCGCACGGCGCGCGGCTGCTGCAGGTGGACGGCAACTTCGACGACTGCCTCGTCGCGGCGCGCAAGCTCGCCGAGGTGTCCCCGATCGAGCTGGTGAACTCCGTCAACCCCGACCGCATCCAGGGGCAGAAGACCGCGGCGTTCGAGATCGTCGACGCGCTCGGGGACGCGCCCGACATCCACTGCCTGCCCGTGGGCAACGCCGGCAACATCACCGCCTACTGGAAGGGCTTCCGCGAGTACGCGGGCCTCGACGACGGCGAGCCGCTTCCGGCGGTCGCCACCCGGACCCCGCGGATGTGGGGCTTCCAGGCGGCGGGCGCGGCGCCCCTCGTCAAGGGCCACCCGGTCGACCAGCCGGAGACGATCGCCACCGCGATCCGCATCGGCAACCCGGCGTCGTGGGAGCAGGCGACCGACGCCCGCGACGCCTCCGGCGGGGTCATCGAGGCGGTGACCGACGAGCAGATCCTCGCCGCGCACCGGATCCTGTCCGCCGAGGTGGGCGTCTTCGTGGAGCCCGCCTCCGCGGCAGGCGTCGCCGGCCTCCTGGCCCGGGCGGAGCAGGGCCTCGTGCCCGTGGGCGCGCGCGTCGTCGTCACGGTGACGGGTCACGGCCTCAAGGACCCCCAGTGGGCGCTGCGCACGCCCGACGGGAACGAGGTCACCCCGACCCGCGTCAGCGCAGACGTCATGTCCATCGCGGACGCGCTCGGCCTCGACTGACTGCTGGCCAGGGAAGGGGACCACGATGCAGCTCGGCGCCGACCATGTGGTCGTCCGCGTCCCGGCCACGAGCGCGAACCTCGGGCCGGGGTTCGACGCGATGGGCCTCGCCCTGGGGATCCACGACGAGCTCGAGGTCGAGCTGCTCGCCACCGACGACGTCGTCGTCGAGGTGAGCGGCGAGGGTGCGGGGGAGGTGCCGACGGGGGAGGACCACCTTGTCGTGCGCGCCCTGCGGCACACGCTCGAGCTCGCGGGCGCGCCCCGCACCGGCCTGAGGCTGCGCTGCGCGAACCGCATCCCGCACGGCCGCGGGCTCGGCTCGTCCGCTGCGGCCGTGGTGTCCGGCGTCGTCGCGGCGCGGGCCCTGCTCGCCGACCCGCACGTGCTCGACGCGACGGCGGTGCTCCGCATCGCGACCGAGTTCGAGGGGCACCCCGACAACGCCGCCCCGGCGATCCGCGGCGGCGCGACGCTCGCCTGGCTGTCGGGCGACGGCGCACGCGCGGTGGACCTCGACGTCGACGAGCGGATCACGGCGACGGTGCTGGTCCCGGACGTGCGGCTCGCCACGAGCCGCGCCCGCGGCGTGCTCCCCGACCAGGTGCCGCACCGGGACGCGGCGTTCGCCGCGGGCCGGGCGGCCCTGCTCGTCGAGGCGCTCGCGCGGCGTCCCGAGCTGCTCCTGGACGCGACGGAGGACCGGCTGCACCAGGACTATCGGGCACCGGTCATGGCCGCGTCGGCCGAGCTGCTGCGCGCGCTGCGCGCCGAGGGCCTGGCGGCCACGGTCTCCGGGGCCGGGCCCACGGTCCTGGTGCTGACCTCGGGCGAGGGCACGAACCGCCTGGACGGGGTGCTGGCGGGGCTCGTCGACGACGTCGCCGGGTGGCACGCGGTCCGGCCGGGCATCGATCTCGACGGCGCGAGCGCACGGCGCGTCGCGCCTGCCGAGCGGGGTGCGCGTGGTGGTAAGATGCGGTGAGCCTTCGGGATCGACCACCGAGGCACCCTCCACTCCCACCGCGGGTCATCTCGTGCGTGCTTGACGGAGCCTGTGCCCAGGGTCGTCCGCCGCGGCGTTCGGCCCGTCGTGGCCGTCCCGCGCGGAGGCCGATACAACCCCGCCAGCCGACGTCGTCGTACCACTGATGCGAGGTTCCACGCGTCCCGGTGCCCAGCGCCTGGACGCCCGCCACCCCGGCCCGTGACATCTGAGGGCCGCATACGAGGGGGAAGGGTCCTTCGTGACGAACACCACCGACAGCCCGACCGGCTCAGCCGCGTCCGGGAACCTGAGCTCGCTGCGTCTCGCCGAGCTCCAGGCGCTGGCCTCGCAGCTGGGCGTGAAGGGCACGTCCCGCATGCGCAAGAGCGACCTGCAGGACGCCATCCGGTCCCAGCGCGGCTCCGGCGCGCGCACCGCGAGCGCTCCCGTCGCCGCGGCCAGCGCCGCCGCTCCCGCCGTCCGCAGCGACGCGCCGGCGGGGACGTCCTCCCAGCCCACGCTGGACGTCGCTGGTGCCGAGCGCCAGGCCGACGCGCCCCGACGCGCACGCCGGGCCACCCGGACCGCCGGCACCACCGAGGCCGGCGGTGCCACCGAGACCACCGGCCAGGCAACCGCCGTCCGCGACTCCGGCCGAGACTCGGGTCGAGACTCGGGTCGTGACGAGCCCCGCGGTGCGGGGCGCGGCGAGGCGAAGCGCCAGGGGGGCGACCGCGCCGCCGACGCGTCCGGGTCGGACACGGACCGCGAGGCACGCCTCGCGCAGCTCGCCGACGCCGTCGCCGCGCCGCGCGAGCGCGGCTCCCGCCGCGGCGGGGAGCGCTCCGGGGACAACACCGGCGAGCGCGCGCAGGGCGAGGGCGACGGCCAGCGCGGCGACCGCGGTCAGGCGCGTTCGGGCGACGCCGCGCCGAACGGTCAGCGCGACGAGCAGCGCCGCCGCGACGACCGCCGTGACGACCGTCGCGACGACGACGGCTCCGGCTCGCGCCGTCGGCGCGGGCGCGACCGCGGCCGGGACCGCAAGCGCGGCCGCACCCGCGGCCCGGGCGGGCCCGACGTCGCCGGTCTCGACAACGAGGTCGAGGTGCGCGAGGACGACGTGCTGCTGCCCGTCGCCGGCGTGCTCGACATCCTCGACAACTACGCCTTCGTGCGCACCAGCGGCTACCTGCCCGGCCCGAACGACGTGTACGTGTCGCTCAACCAGGTCAAGAAGTCGGGCCTGCGCCGCGGCGACGCCGTCGTCGGCGCCATCCGCCAGCCGCGCGAGGGCGAGGAGCCGCCGGCGGTCGGCAGCAGCAAGAACCCGCGGGGCAAGTTCAACGCACTCGTCCGCCTGGACTCCGTCAACGGCATGACGCCGGAGGAGGCGCGCCAGCGGCCCGAGTTCACCAAGCTCACGCCCCTGTACCCGCAGGAGCGGCTGCGCCTGGAGAACCCGGAGGCGACGCGCCTCACGCCGCGCGTGATCGACATCGTCGCGCCGATCGGCAAGGGCCAGCGCGGCCTCATCGTCTCGCCGCCCAAGGCCGGCAAGACGATCATCATGCAGCAGATCGCCAACGCGATCGCCGCCAACAACCCCGAGGTCCACCTCATGGTGGTGCTCGTGGACGAGCGGCCCGAAGAGGTCACGGACATGGAGCGGACGGTCAAGGGCGAGGTCATCGCCTCGACGTTCGACCGGCACGCGTCCGACCACACGATCGTCGCGGAGCTCGCCATCGAGCGCGCCAAGCGCCTCGTGGAGCTGGGCCAGGACGTCGTGGTGCTGCTCGACTCGATCACCCGCCTGTCGCGCGCCTACAACCTCGCCGCGCCGGCCTCCGGTCGTATCCTCTCGGGTGGTGTCGACGCCGCGGCGCTGTACCCGCCGAAGAAGTTCTTCGGCGCGGCGCGCAACATCGAGGACGGCGGCTCGCTGACCATCCTGGGTTCGGCTCTCGTGGAGACCGGCTCGAAGATGGACGAGGTGATCTTCGAGGAGTTCAAGGGCACGGGCAACATGGAGCTGCGCCTGTCCCGCAACCTCGCCGACAAGCGGATCTTCCCGGCCGTGGACGTCAACGCGTCCGGCACGCGCCGCGAGGAGATCCTCATGGCGAAGGACGAGCTCTCGATCGTCTACAAGCTGCGTCGCGTGCTCGGCGCGCTCGACCAGCAGCAGGCCATCGAGCTGCTGCTGGGCCAGCTGCGCAAGTCCAAGACCAACGTCGAGTTCCTGCTGCACGTGCAGAAGACGACGCCGGCCGGGCTCTCGGACGAGAACCCGGGCGAGACGATCTGATCGACTCGCCGGTCGAGCTCGTCGAGACCCGGTCCGCGGTCTCGACGGGCTCGACCGGCGGGGAATTTCCGGGGCGCCACGGCGTTCTGGCACAATGGTTCGTCGGCCTTGCCGGTTCACGGCCCGCTGTCCTGCGGGGCGACCCGGCGGCATCACACCTAGGAGCATCATGAAGTCCGGTATCCATCCCGAGTACGTCGCCACCGAGGTCTCCTGCACCTGTGGCAACACCTTCGTCACGCACAGCACCGCGACCTCCGGCAAGATCAACGTCGAGGTCTGCAGCGCGTGCCACCCGTTCTACACGGGCAAGCAGAAGATCCTCGACACCGGTGGCCGCGTGGCCCGGTTCGAGCAGCGCTACGGCAAGAAGTCCGGCAAGTAGCGACCCTGCGGCGCCGGTGGTCCGCCCGACAACCTCTCCAGGGGCAGTCGGTCGACGGACCACCGGCGCCGTTGCTTTGTCCGCGCCGGCCCGCCCGGACAGGCGCGCTGCCTCGCCGGATGGAGATGCCATGACCGACCCGTTCGCCGCCGCGCGGCCGCTGCTCGACGAGCACGCCGAGATCGAGCGCGCGCTCGCCGACCCGGGCGTGCACGCCGACGCCGGTAGGGCCCGCGCCCTCGGCCGCCGCTACGCCGAGCTGAACCAGGTCGCGTCGGCGTACCGGGCGTGGGAGCAGGCCTCCGACGACGCGGATGCGGCCGCCGAGCTCGCCGCCGAGGACGAGTCGTTCGCCGCCGAGCTGCCCGACCTGCGGGCCACGGCCGACGCCGCCGCGGAGCGGCTGCGCCGCGTCCTGGTGCCGCGCGACCCCGACGACGGGCGCGACGTCATCCTCGAGATCAAGGCGGGGGAGGGCGGCGAGGAGTCCGCGCTGTTCGCGGGCGACCTGCTGCGCATGTACCTGCGGTACGCGGAGCGCCGCGGCTGGTCCACGCAGGTGCTCGACGCCACGGAGACCGGGCTCGGCGGGTACAAGGACGTGCAGGTCGCCGTCAAGGCGCGCAGCGTCAGCGACCCCGCCGACGGCGTGTGGGCGAGCCTCAAGTACGAGGGCGGCGTGCACCGCGTGCAGCGCGTGCCGGTCACGGAGTCGCAGGGCCGCATCCACACCTCGGCCGCGGGCGTGCTCGTGCTGCCCGAGGTCGACGACCCGGGCGAGGTCGAGATCGACCCGAACGACCTGCGCATCGACGTGTACCGCTCGTCGGGCCCCGGCGGGCAGTCGGTCAACACGACCGACTCGGCCGTGCGCATCACCCACCTGCCCACCGGCATCGTCGTGTCGATGCAGAACGAGAAGTCCCAGCTGCAGAACAAGGAGCAGGCGATGCGCGTGCTGCGCGCGCGGCTGCTGGCGGCCCAGCAGGAGGCGGCGGCGGCCGCGGCGGCGGACGTCCGTCGCACGCAGGTGCGCACCGTCGACCGCTCCGAGCGCATCCGCACCTACAACTTCCCGGAGAACCGCATCGCGGACCACCGCACGGGGTACAAGGCGTACAACCTCGACCACGTGCTCGGCGGCGAGCTCGACCCCGTGGTGCGCTCGGCGATCGACGCCGACGAGGCGGCGCGGCTCGCCGCCGCCGGGACCGATGCCTGACGCGCCGTCGGGCGAGAGGTCCGACGGCGAGCGGCTCGCCCGCGTCGGGGCCGGCCTGCGGTGGGCGACGGCGGCGCTCGCCCGGGCGGGGGTGCCGAGCCCCCGGGTGGACGCCGAGCTGCTGCTCGCCCACGTGCTCGGGCTCGACCGCGGCGAGGTGCGCCGGCTCGCCGTGCTCGACGCCGCGATGCCGGGCGCGCCGACGGTTGGCGCCGAGGCCGTCGGCGGCGCGACGGGCGGTGACACGACCGGCGGCGGCGACGGGGAGCGCGACGTCGCCGGCCGGTTCGCCGCCCTGGTGGCGCGGCGGGCCGCGCGCGAGCCGCTGCAGCACCTGGTCGGCACCGCGCCGTTCCGGCACCTGGAGCTCGAGGTGGGTCCGGGCGTGTTCGTGCCGCGGCCGGAGACCGAGCAGGTCGCCCAGGCCGGGATCGACGAGGCGGCCCGCGTGGTCGCCGCGCGGGGGGACGCGGTCGTGGTCGACCTCTGCACCGGGTCGGGGGCCATCGCGCTCGCCCTCGCGACCGAGGTGCCGGGCGCGCAGGTGCACGCGGTCGAGCTCGACGCCGCCGCGCACGCGTGGGCGGCGCGCAACGTCGCCGCCGTGACGGGCGCGGCGGGGGCGCCCGCACCCGTCGTGCGCCTCGTGCGCGGTGACGCGCGACGCGCCCTGGCGGAGCTGGACGGCACCGTCGACGTCGTCGTCTCCAACCCGCCGTACGTGCCGCCGGACGCGGTGCCGCGCGAGCCGGAGGTCGCCGGCCACGACCCCGCCGTCGCGCTGTACGGGCTCGGACCGGACGGGCTCGAGGTGCCGCGCGGCGTCACCGCGGCGGCGGCCCGCCTGCTGCGGCCCGGAGGCCTGTACGTCATGGAGCACGCCGAGGTGCAGGACGCCGCCGCCCGCGCGATGGTCGACGCGGCCGAGGCGGGCGGTGCCCGGGCCTTCACCGACGCGCGCACGGTCGAGGACCTGACGGGCCGCCCGCGGATGGTCGTCGCCCGGCGGCGCTCGGCGACCACGACGCCGGCCTCCACGGCGGCGACGGCGACGGTCGAGGCCGCGGACGGCGCGCCGGACGCGTCGTCGGCCGTGCCAGACTTGGGCCCGTGAGCAGCGTGCACGACGTCACCGACCCGAACACCTGGGGCCCCGCCATCGACGAGGCCGTCAACACGATCTCGCGTGGGGGGCTCGTCGTGCTCCCCACGGACACCGTGTACGGCATCGGGGCGGACGCCTTCGACGCCGACGCCGTGGCCGCACTGCTCGCGGCGAAGGGCCGCGGCCGGCAGATGCCGCCGCCGGTGCTCGTCCCCGACGTGCGCACCCTCGACGGGCTCGCCACCGAGGTGCCCGACGACGCGCGCAAGCTCGTCGAGGCGTTCTGGCCCGGCGGCTTCACGATCATCCTGCGCGCCCAGCCGTCCCTCCAGTGGGACCTGGGGGAGACGCACGGCACCGTCGCCCTGCGCATGCCCGACCACCCGGCCGCCCTCGCGGTGCTGCGCCGCACCGGTCCCATGGCGGTCTCGAGCGCGAACCGCACGGGGAGCCCTGCCGCCCTGGACGCCGCCGACGCTCGCGACCAGCTCGGCGACGCCGTGAGCACCTACCTCGACGGCGGCACCGCCCCGGGCGGTGTGGCGTCGACGATCGTCGACGCCACGGGCGAGCGGCTCCGCGTCGTGCGGACCGGCGCGATCTCGCTCGAGCAGCTCCGTGCCGTCGCGCCGGTCGCGGGCCCGGACGACGACACCGACGACACCCCCGCGGACGACACCACCGACACCGCCGACGCCGCAGCGGACGACGCCGCCGACCCCGGAGCGGACGACGCGCCGGCCGCGCCCGTCACCTCGGAGGTCGAGCAGGCCGCGCCGGACGACGAGCAGGGCAGGACCGCCGGGTGAGGGCATATCTGCTCCTCATGCTGGTCGCGGCGGCGGTGACGTACCTGGCCACCCCGGGGGCCCGGTGGGTCGCGCGCCGCACGAACGCGATCAGCGCGGTCCGCGCGCGCGACGTGCACGTGCAGCCCACCCCGCGCCTCGGCGGCCTGGCGATGCTGCTGGGACTCGCGGTCGCCGTGGTCCTCGCCTCGCAGATGACATTCCTGTCCGGGGTCTTCACGGAGCCGCAGACGGGGCCGCAGGCCTGGGGGATCCTGGGCGGCGCCGCGATCGTGTGCCTGCTGGGCTGGGCCGACGACGTGTGGGACCTGGACTGGATGACCAAGCTCGCGGGGCAGGTCCTCGCCGGCGGGTTCATGGCGTGGCAGCAGGTGCAGCTCACGTGGCTGCCGACCCCGGACGGCCTGTACATCCCGTCGTCCCGGCTGTCCCTGATCGTGACCGTGCTCGTCATCGTGGTGGCGATGAACGCCGTGAACTTCGTCGACGGCCTCGACGGCCTGGCGGCGGGGCTCATCGCGATCGGCGGCTCCGCCTTCTTCCTGTACACCTACAGCCTCACGCAGCAGGCCAACCCGTTCGACTACTCGAGCCTCGCCACGATGATGATGGCGGTCCTGGTGGGCGTCTGCGTGGGCTTCCTGCCCCACAACTTCCACCCCGCCCACATCTTCATGGGCGACTCCGGGTCGATGGTCCTCGGCCTCGTCTTCGCCGGGGCGACGATCACGATCACCGGGAACATCGACCCCACCGTGACGGGCGACGAGCTGACCGGGGCGCAGCGGGTGCCGCTGTTCATCCCGCTGCTCCTGCCCGTCGCGGTCGTGCTGCTGCCGCTGCTCGACATGGCGCTGGCGGTGGTGCGCCGCGTCGCCGCCGGCAAGTCGCCGTTCCACCCCGACCGCATGCACCTGCACCACCGGATGCTGGCGCTCGGCCACTCCCACCGCCGCGCCGTGCTCATCCTGTACGTGTGGGCGGCCGTGTTCTCGTACGGCGCCGCCGCCCTGTTCTGGTGGGACTGGACGGCGGTGCTCGCCGGCCTCGCCGTCGCTGTCGTCGTGGCGCTGCTGCTCACGCTCGGCCCGCTGCGCACGCGCGGCCGCTTCCTCGACGACGACGTCGCGACGGGTGCCGTCCCGAAGGTCGCCGCCACGTCGCGCACCGCCCCTGCCGCCCCGATCCCGACCCCGCACGAAGGACGCCACCGATGACGACGCCCCCCACGCCGCAGCCCGACCAGCAGCCCGACCCCGCGACCGGCGACTCGGAGGCCACCGTCGCGGAGCGCCGGGTGCTGCGCACCGCGCTGCGGGACACGCTGATCCTGGTCGGGGCGCTCGTGGTCCTCGGCGGCGGCATCGGCGCGCTCGTCGCGGGCATGGCCGGGGTCTGGGGCGCCCTCGTCGGCGCCGCCCTCGTCGCGTTCTTCTGCGCCACCACGATCTGGTCGATGCTGCGCACCGTGGGCTCGAGCCCGGCGCGGATGGCGGCCTTCGTCATGGGGGCCTGGGTCGCCAAGATCGTCGTGCTGATCGTCGTGCTCGCCCTGATCCAGGGCAAGGACTTCTACGACCCGTGGGTGCTGATCGCCGTCATCGGCGTGGGCGCGATCGGCTCGGCCCTGCTCGACTACCGGGCCGTCAACAGCGGCCGCGTGCCCTACGTGCAGCCCTGACGGCCGTCTGGCGGCCGGCGCCCTGACCAGGCTGCTTGCGCCGGGCGACATTCCGTCGCCGCGGGCAACATCGTGCGCTTCTTCACAAGCCGCGGGATCTGGCCGCTACCTCGCATTCCGGGTGTCGGACCACGGGGGATCATCTAGTAGGCTGTGCGCGAATCCATGACGGCCAGGTCCGATGGCGTGCCCTCCCTACGGTGGAGCGCCTCGGGTCCGTACGACCTCCGGGAGTCCCCCTGTCTACGCCAGCGATGTCCATGCTGCTCGCCGCTGAAGGTGACGGCGAGTTCCACGCGCCGACCGTCGCGGACTTCTTCCCCCCGGCGATCTTCTTCGAGGGCACTCCCTTCGAGTTCAACCGGATCATGCTGGTGCGCGTCATCGCCGCACTGGTGCTGCTGACCGTCTTCGTCATCGCGGCCCGCCGCGCGAAGCTCGTGCCGGGCCGGTTCCAGAACGTGATCGAGATGATCCTCGACTTCGTCCGGAACTCGATCGCGGTGGAGGTGCTCGGCAAGGAGAACGGCCGCAAGTACTTCCCGCTGCTCGCCACGATCTTCTGCACCGTCCTGGTCATGAACATCACCGGCGTCGTGCCGTTCCTCAACATCGCCGGGTCGTCCGTGATCGGCCTGCCGATCGTGCTCGCGCTCTGGACGTACGTGATGTACCTCGGCGCCGGCGTGAAGGCCCACGGCTTCGGCGGGTACCTCAAGAACTCGCTGTTCCCGCCGGGCGTGCCCGCGCCGCTCTACCTCCTGCTGGTCCCGATCGAGTTCCTCCAGGTCTTCATCCTGCGGCCGGCGACGCTCGCCATCCGACTCATGGCCAACATGGTCGCCGGGCACCTCATGCTCGCGATCTGCTTCGCCGCCACGTCGTTCTTCCTGTTCGACGCCTCCGGGGGCATGAAGCTCTTCGGCGTCGGCACGTTCGTGGCCGGCTCGGCGTTCTTCTTCTTCGAGATCTTCGTGGCGGCGCTGCAGGCCTACGTCTTCGCGATCCTCACCGCCGTCTACCTCAACCTGTCCGTCGAGGCGGAGCACTGACCGCCTGGCGGGACCCGGCCTGAGGCCGGCCTCAGCTTCACATCAGAACCATCAACGCGACGCCCGGGCCACCGAGGTCCGGCGCCCAACGGAAGGAAATCCAGTGGACGTCACCACCCTCGCCGAGGTCACCGGAAACATCGGCACCGTCGGTTACGGCCTCGCGGCGGTCGGCCCGGGCATCGGCCTCGGCATCCTCATCGGCAAGACGATCGAGGGCATGGCGCGCCAGCCCGAGGTCTCGAGCCAGCTCCGTACCACCATGTTCATCGGTGTTGCCTTCGTCGAGGTGCTCGCGCTCCTCGGCCTGGTCGCCGGCTTCATCGTCCCGTGATGATGAGCCCCCTCAGCACCCCCGACGCGGACGTCCTCGCCGCCGAGGAGGAGACCACCGCGAACCTCCTGCTGCCGCACACGTACGACATCGTGTGGTCGCTGGTGATCGTCGTGATCGTCGGTCTCGTCTTCTACAAGTACGTCCTGCCGAAGTTCCAGGCGGTGCTCGACGAGCGCACCGCGAAGATCGAAGGCGGCCTCGCCAAGGCGGAGCAGGTTCAGGAGGAGGCCGCGGCTGCGCTGGCGGAGTACCACCAGCAGCTCGCCGAGGCTCGCGCCGACGCCGCGAAGACCCGCGAGGAGGCGCGTGCCGAGGGCACGGCCATCGTCGCGGAGCTGAAGACCAAGGCGCAGGAGGATGCCTCGCGCATCGTCGAGACGGCGCACCGCCAGATCGAGGCCGAGCGCCAGACCGCCGCGGTCTCGCTGCGTGCCGAGGTCGGCGCGCTGGCCACCGAGCTCGCGTCGAAGATCGTCGGCGAGTCCCTCGAGGACTCCGCCCGGCAGTCGCGCGTGGTCGACCGGTTCCTCGACGAGCTCGAGGCCACCGAGGCCGGCGAGTCCCGATCGGCGCAGACCGCGTCGGCCGGCAGCCCGGTCGGCAAGGAGGGCTGATGCGGGGAACGAGCGCAGCCTCCCTCGCGGCGGCCCAGGAGCGGTTCGAGCCGGTGCTGCGGTCCGCCGGGGCCGACGCGCAGGCGCTCGGCGAGCAGCTGTTCGCCGTCGTGGGCGCGCTCGACTCCTCCGGCGCGCTGCGTCGTTCGCTGGCCGACCCCTCCCGGGGCGCCGAGGACAAGGCGGCCCTGGCCGCCCGCATCCTCGCCGGTGGCTTCGACGAGCGTGTCGTCGACCTCGTCTCCGGGGTCGCGCGGTCGCGGTGGTCGAGCGACGCCGACCTCGTCGACTCCCTCGAGCGGCTCGGGGTCGACGCCGTCCTGGCCTCGGCCGAGTCGCGGGGCGTCCTCGAGACCGTCGAGGACGAGCTCTTCCGGCTCACCCGGGCGCTGGTCGGCCAGCGCGAGGCGCGCCAAGCGCTGTCGGACGTCTCGAGCGCTCCCGAGCGCCGGGCCGAGCTCGTCGACGCCCTGGTCGCGGGCAAGGTCGACGCCGTCACCCAGGCCCTGGCCCGGCGGGCGACGACCGTCCCTCGCGGCCGCCGCTTCGTCGCCACGCTCACGTGGTACGGCGAGATCGCCGCGGAGCGCCGCAAGCGCCTGGTCGCGGCGGTCACGAGCGGCTCCGTGCTCACCGAGGCGCAGGAGGACCGGCTCGGCGCGCTCCTGGAGCGCGCCTACGGCCGCCCCGTGCAGCTCAACGTCACGGTCGACCCGACCGTGATCGGCGGCCTGCGCATCCAGGTCGGCGCCGACGTCGTCGACTCCACCGTGCTGTCCCGCCTGGCCGACGCTCGTCGCCGGCTGGCCGGCTAGACCCTTCCCAGGCCCAGCGCCGGCTTCGGCCGGCACCCGCAGAACGTGAGGTCGCGCGAGGCGCGGCCACGACAGGAGAGAGCAATGGCTGAGCTGACGATCCGGCCGGAGGAGATCCGGGCCGCACTGGACAGCTTCGTGAAGTCCTACGAGCCCGAGGGCGCGGTCAGCGAGGAGGTCGGCCGCGTCACCCTCGCCGGCGACGGCATCGCGAACGTCGAGGGCCTCCCCGGCGCGATGGCGAACGAGCTGCTGCGCTTCGAGGACGGCACGCTCGGCCTCGCGCTGAACCTGGACGTCCGCGAGATCGGTGTCGTCGTCCTCGGCGAGTTCACCGGCATCGAGGAGGGCCAGGAGGTCCGTCGCACGGGCGAGGTCCTCTCGGTCCCCGTCGGCGAGGGCTACCTCGGCCGCGTCGTGGACCCGCTGGGCAACCCGATCGACGGGCTGGGCGACGTGGAGACCGAGGGCCGCCGCGCCCTCGAGCTCCAGGCGCCCGGCGTCATGCAGCGCAAGTCGGTGCACGAGCCGCTGCAGACCGGCATCAAGGCGATCGACTCGATGATCCCCGTCGGGCGCGGTCAGCGTCAGCTGATCATCGGCGACCGCCAGACCGGCAAGACGGCGATCGCGATCGACACGATCATCAACCAGAAGGGCAACTGGGAGTCCGGCGACCCGGAGAAGCAGGTCCGCTGCATCTACGTCGCCATCGGCCAGAAGGGCTCGACCATCGCGTCGGTGCGCGGCGCCCTCGAGGAGGCCGGCGCGCTCGAGTACACGACGATCGTCGCGGCCCCGGCGTCCGACCCCGCGGGCTTCAAGTACCTCGCCCCGTACACCGGCTCGGCCATCGGCCAGCACTGGATGTACCAGGGCAAGCACGTGCTGGTGATCTTCGACGACCTGTCGAAGCAGGCCGAGGCCTACCGTGCCGTGTCGCTGCTGCTGCGCCGCCCGCCGGGCCGCGAGGCGTACCCCGGCGACGTCTTCTACCTGCACTCCCGCCTGCTGGAGCGTTGCGCCAAGCTCTCGGACGACCTCGGCGCGGGCTCGATGACCGGCCTGCCGATCATCGAGACCAAGGCGAACGACGTCTCGGCGTACATCCCGACCAACGTCATCTCCATCACGGACGGGCAGATCTTCCTCCAGTCCGACCTGTTCAACGCCGACCAGCGTCCCGCGGTCGACGTCGGAATCTCCGTCTCGCGAGTCGGCGGTGACGCGCAGGTCAAGGCGATGAAGAAGGTCTCCGGCACCCTGAAGCTCGAGCTCGCCCAGTTCCGTTCGCTCGAGGCCTTCGCCATGTTCGCGTCGGACCTCGACGCGGCGTCGCGTGGCCAGCTCGCCCGCGGTGCGGTGCTCATGGAGCTGCTCAAGCAGCCCCAGTACACGCCGTACGCCGTCGAGGACCAGGTCGCGGCGATCTGGGCCGGCACCAAGGGCAAGCTCGACGACGTCCCGGTCGAGGACGTCAAGCGGTTCGAGTCGGAGATGCTCGACCACCTCCGCCGGAACACCTCGGTGCTCTCCACGATCGCCGAGACCGGCAAGCTGGAGCAGGACACCGAGGACGCGCTCGCCGCCGCCGTGGAGGACGTCCGCAACGGCTTCCTCAAGGCCGACGGCTCCCCGCTGGTCGGCGGGGACGCCGAGGGCGAGGCCGCGGACGTCGAGCAGGAGCAGCTCGTCGTGCAGAAGAAGGCCTGAGCATGGCTGGAGGATCCCAGCGCGTCTACAAGCAGCGGATCAAGTCGACGCAGTCGCTGAAGAAGATGTTCCGCGCGCAGGAGCTGATCGCGGCCTCCCGCATCGGCAAGGCCCGCGCGCGGACGGCGGCGGCCACGCCGTACGAGCGGGCGATCACCCGCGCCGTCTCGGCCGTGGCCACGCACACCTCGACGAAGCACCCGCTGACGAGCGAGCGCAGCGACACGAACCGCGTCGCGGTGCTCGTGCTCGGTGCCGACCGTGGCCAGGCCGGCGCGTACACGTCGTCTCTCCTCCGGGAGACCGAGAAGCTCGTCGCCCAGCTGAAGGCCGACGGCAAGGAGGTCGACCTCTACGCCACGGGCCGGCGCGCCCTCGCCTTCTACCGCTACCGCAAGCGCGAGCTCGCGGGCGAGTGGTCGTACGGGTCGGAGCGACCCGAGGCGGACGTCGCCGCGGAGATCGCCGACACCCTGCTCGGCGCGTTCCTCGCGCCGGCGGCCGAGGGCGGCGTCGGCGAGCTGCACGTCGTGTACACGCAGTTCGTCAACATGGTCACCCAGCGCCCGCGCGTCGTGCGGATGCTGCCGCTCGAGGTCGTCGAGGGCGTCGCCGTCCCCGGCGAGAACGACGTCCTGCCGCTCTACGACTTCGAGCCGTCGCCCGAGGTCGTGCTCGACGCCCTGCTCCCGCGCTACGTGCGCAGCCGCATCTTCAGCTTCATGCTGGACGCGGCGGCGTCCGAGCTGGCCGCGCGCCAGCGGGCGATGCACACGGCCACGGAGAACGCCGAGGACCTGATCCGCACCTACACGCGCCTGGCGAACCAGGCTCGCCAGGCGGACATCACCCAGGAGATCAGCGAGATCGTCTCGGGTGCCGACGCCCTCGCGGCCTCATGACCCCGGTCCTGACGTCGCGACCGCACGTACTGACACCCGAAACGTTCCTTTCGAAGCGAGGCAAGCAATGACCGCCACCACCGTGGAAGCCCCGGTCGAGCACCAGAGCGGACCCGGCGTGGGCCGTGTCGCGCGCGTGATCGGCCCCGTCGTCGACATCGAGTTCCCCGAGGACGCGATCCCCGACATCTACAACGCCCTCGAGGTCGACATCGACCTGTCGACGCAGGGCGAGGGTGAGAAGTCGTTCACCCTCAAGCTCGAGGTCGCCCAGCACCTGGGCGACTCCCTGGTCCGCGCGATCGCGCTCAAGCCGACGGACGGCCTCGTCCGCGGCGCCGCCGTCACCGACACCGGCGAGCCGATCAGCGTGCCCGTGGGCGACGTCACCAAGGGCAAGGTCTTCAACGTGACCGGCGAGGTGCTGAACGCCGAGCCGGGCGAGAAGATCGAGATCACCGAGCGGTGGCCCATCCACCGCAAGCCCCCGGCCTTCGACCAGCTCGAGTCGAAGACCCAGATGTTCGAGACCGGCATCAAGTCGATCGACCTCCTCACCCCGTACGTGCAGGGTGGAAAGATCGGCCTCTTCGGCGGTGCGGGCGTCGGCAAGACGGTCCTCATCCAGGAGATGATCCAGCGCGTCGCGCAGGACCACGGCGGCGTCTCCGTGTTCGCCGGCGTCGGCGAGCGCACCCGTGAGGGCAACGACCTCATCGCGGAGATGGAGGAGGCCGGCGTCTTCGACAAGACCGCCCTGGTCTTCGGCCAGATGGACGAGCCGCCGGGCACGCGTCTGCGCGTCGCCCTGTCCGCGCTGACGATGGCGGAGTACTTCCGCGACGTGAGCAAGCAGGACGTGCTGCTGTTCATCGACAACATCTTCCGCTTCACGCAGGCGGGCTCCGAGGTGTCGACCCTGCTCGGCCGCATGCCCTCCGCGGTGGGCTACCAGCCGAACCTGGCCGACGAGATGGGTGTGCTGCAGGAGCGCATCACCTCGACGCGTGGCCACTCGATCACCTCGCTGCAGGCGATCTACGTGCCGGCGGACGACTACACCGACCCGGCGCCCGCGACGACGTTCGCCCACCTCGACGCGACGACGGAGCTCTCCCGCGAGATCGCGTCGAAGGGTCTCTACCCCGCGATCGACCCGCTCACGTCGACGTCGCGCATCCTCGACCCGCGCTACGTGGGCCAGGAGCACTACGACGTGGCGACGCAGGTGAAGTCGATCCTGCAGCGCAACAAGGAGCTGCAGGACATCATCGCGATCCTCGGCGTCGACGAGCTCTCGGAGGAGGACAAGACGGTCGTCGCGCGTGCGCGCCGCATCCAGCAGTTCCTCTCCCAGAACACCTACATGGCCAAGAAGTTCACCGGCGTCGAGGGTTCGACGGTGCCGCTGAGCGAGACCATCGAGGCGTTCAAGAAGATCGCCGAGGGCGAGTTCGACCACATCTCCGAGCAGGCCTTCTACAACATCGGTGGCCTGGAGATGCTCGAGGAGAACTGGGCCCGCATCCAGAAGGAGTACGGGGCCTGACGGTCACGTACTCGTCCCGCGCCGCGTCGTCCCGTCGGGGGCTGGCCGTCCCGGCCTCCCCGGCGGGACGACGCGGTAGCACGAACTCCGGCACGATCTGAAAGATGGAGCATCAGATGGCAGAGCTGAACGTCGTCCTCGTCGCGGCCGACCGCAAGGTCTGGTCGGGCGCGGCGCGCGAGGTGAGCGCCCCGTCGGTGGACGGCCAGGTGGGCATCCTCGCCGGCCACGCACCGCTCCTCGCGGTGCTGCGCCCCGGCACCGTCAAGGTGTCGACGGGCCGGACCACCGCCGTCGAGGCGAAGGTCACCGGGGGCTTCGTCTCCGTCGACGGCGACCTCGTCACGATCGTGGTGGACGAGGTCTCGGAGCTGTCCGGCCGCGAGCCGGCGCTGCGCTGAGGCCGGGCACGGTGCCGTTCGTCGTCTGGGTCGCGATCGCGCTCGTCGTCGTGCTGGCACTCGTGCTCGCGGCGGGGGCGTCCCGGCTGCGCACGCTCTCGCGTCGCGTCGGCTCGTTCCCGTGCCAGGCCCGCCCTGCCGACGACCCGCACGCACCGTGGGTCGTCGGCATCGCGCACTACGCGGTGGGCCGGATCGACTGGTGGCGCGGCTGGTCGTTGGCCCCGCGCCCGGCGCGGGTCTGGGAACGCGGCCGCCTCACCATCACCGGCAGGGCGCCGCTCGACCAGGCGGGCCAGGCCGACCAGGTCCTGGTCCGCTGCCGCTACGACGGCACCGACTTCGAGCTGTCGATGTCGTCCGGCGCGTACGCGGGCCTGGCGTCGTGGCTGGAGTCGGCCCCGCCGGGCCGCCGCGACCTCGTCGTCTGACCGAAGCGCCGTCCGAGACCTGAACGACCTGTCCGACCGCACCTACTCGAGGGATTCCGTGCGTCTCGTCGTCGCCCGTTGCTCGGCCCGGTACACCGGCCGGCTGACCGCCCACCTGCCGCTGGCCACGCGCCTCGTCGTCGTGAAGGCCGACGGCAGCGTGCTGCTGCACTCCGACGGCGGGTCGTACAAGCCGCTCAACTGGATGAGCCCGCCGTGCGCGGTGGCCGTGCGCGAGCCGGACGACGAGGCCGCCGGGCGCGGCGTGACCCAGGTCTGGACGGTCCAGCACCAGAAGTCCGACGACCGGCTCGAGATCGAGCTGCACGAGGTGCACCACGACTCCGCCCACGACCTGGGCGTCGACCCGGGCCTCGTCAAGGACGGGGTGGAGGCCCACCTGCAGGAGCTGCTCGCCGCCCAGGTCGAGCTGGTCGGCCCCGGGCACTCGCTGGTGCGCCGCGAGTACATGACCGCCATCGGCCCGGTCGACATCCTCGCCCGCGCGCCAGAGGGCGGGCACGTGGCCGTGGAGATCAAGCGCCGTGGCGACATCGACGGCGTCGAGCAGCTCACCCGCTACCTGGAGCTCCTCAACCGCGACCCCCTCCTGGCGCCGGTGCGCGGGGTGTTCGCGGCCCAGGAGATCAAGCCGCAGGCCCGGGTGCTGGCCACGGACCGCGGTATCGGCTGCCTCGTCCTCGACTACGACGCCATGCGCGGCGTCGACGACGTCTCCGCACGCCTCTTCTGAGCCCACCCGCTCTCGGAGCGGGTATGTGAGCGGGGTTTCCTTATCGGGTCGCCCGTGCGGCAGGATGGCGCCATGAGCGATGCCATGCCCACCGACCCCGCCGCACCGCCGGCCGAGCACGTCGCGCTGCTCGGTCGCGTCGTCACCCCGGACGAGGCGATCGACGACGGCGCGGTGGTCCTGGCGGGCGGGCGCGTCGTGTGGGTCGGCCCCCGCGCGGCGGCCGCCTCGGCCTCGCGGCGCGAGGTCGTCGACGCGGTGGCCGCCGCCCCGCAGCCCGAGCCCGGCACGCTCGTGCTGCCGGGCCTCGTCGACCTGCACAACCACGGCGGCGGCGGGGCCAGCTTCAACGACGACCGGGACGCCGAGGCGACGATGGTCGCCGTGCGCGAGCACCGGCGGCACGGCACCACGACGATGCTCGCGTCGCTGGTCACCGCCGACCGGGCGACGCTCCTGGCGCGCGTGGAGGTGCTTGCCGGGCTCGCCGAGGACGGGGAGGTCGCCGGTATCCACGTCGAGGGACCGTTCCTGTCGCACGCGCGCCGCGGCGCGCAGAGCCCCGAGAACCTCCTGACCGGCGACGCGGGCCTGGTCCGCGAGCTCGCCGAGGCCGCGGGCGGGCACCTACGCACGATGACCGTCGCCCCCGAGGTCGACGGTGTCGTCGGCGGGGGCGGGGCGGCCGAGGCGCTGGTCTCCGCCGGCGCGATCCCGTCCCTGGGGCACACGGACGCCACCGCCGAGCAGGCCGAGGCCCTGCTCGCGCAGGTCGTGGCGGACCTCACCGCCGCGGCCGCAGGCGGCGAGCCGCCGCGACGGATGACCGCCACGCACCTCTTCAACGGCATGCGGCCGCTGCATCACCGCGCCCCGGGTCCCGTCGCGGCCTGCCTGGCCGCCGCCGCGCGCGGCGACCTGGTCGTCGAGCTCGTCGCCGACGACGTGCACCTCGCGCCCGCCACCGTCCGCTCCGTGATCGCGACGGTCGGCGCCGACAACGTCGCGCTCGTGACCGACGCGATGGCCGCCACCGGCATGGCCGACGGGTCCTACGAGCTCGGGCCCATGGCCGTGACGGTGACGGGCGGGGTCGCCCGGCTCACCGACCCCGACGACCCCGACGGCGGCTCCATCGCGGGCGGCACCGCGCACCTGATCGACGTCGTGCGCCGCACCGTCGCGGCGGGCGTGCCGCTGGCGGACGCCGTGCGGTCCGCGTCGTGGGTCCCCGCCCGCGCGCTGGGCCTGGGCGACGTCGGCGGGCTCGTCGTCGGGCACCGCGCCGACGTCGTCGTCACCGACGCCGACCTGCGCGTGCGCCGCGTGCTGCGCGACGGCGTCCCCGCGTGACGACCTGACACGGATCGCCCGCCGGGCACGGCCCCCGACGCTGCGGCCACCGGCCGGCCGTCACCGTCCCGCCTTCAACGGCCCGCTGCCACCTGCCCGCCGTCACTGGTGCCCGAGCGCCTCCGCCACGCGCGCCGCGTGCTTGTGGGCCAGGTCTTCGCGCCCGACCTCGCGCAGCCACGCCGCGTGGCGCTCCCACAGCCGGCGGACGTCGTCCGGGCGACGGGTCGCGAGGTCGTCGGCCTCGGCGACGTCGGACCGCACGTCGTGCAGGTGGATCCCGTCGCCCGGGTCGGTGTGCTCGACGACGCGAACCCCCTGGGCGCGCGGGTCGTCGCCGTGCACGACCCGGAGCTTGAGGTCGCCCGAGCGGACCGCGGACTGGAAGCCGCACTCCCAGTGCAGCTCGTCGTGGCCGCCGACCGCCTCGCCCCGCCACATGGCGGACTGGTCGATCCCGTCGACGTCCCGCAGCCGGGCGACGTCGTAGCCGGCGGCGGCCAGCAGCGTGGGGTACAGGTCCATCGAGCTCACGAGCGCGTCGCGGGTCGTGCCGCCGGACCAACCGCCGCCCGGCCACCGCACGAGGAGCGGGACCCGGACGCCGCCCTCGGCGAGCGTGTACTTGGTGCCGGTGAGCGGCGCGTTGTTCCCGTAGTTGCAGGTGGAGCCGCCGTTGTCGGTGAGGTAGACGACGATCGTGTCGTCGGCCCGCCCGGAGGCGTCGAGGGAGTCGAGCAGCCGGCCGATCTCGGCGTCCATCAGCTCGAGCTGGGCCAGGTAGTACTCGCGGCCGTGCTCCAGGTGCGGCGAGATCGCGCCGTCGTACCAGTCCGCGTAGGACCGGTCGCCGTGCTCGTCCCAGTCGGCGCGGGCCGGCAGGCCCCGGCGCTCGAGCTCGTCCGGCGGCAGTTGCCAGCAGAAGTTGTGGACGGCGTTGAACGCGACCATGGCGAAGAAGGGGCGGTCGGCGGCGTCGACGAACTCGCGGGCACGGCGGCCGAGCTCGGCCGTGAGGAAGCCCTCGAGCTCGACCTCCTCGCGGTGGTGGAACATCGGCTGCACGCCCATCCGCCAGCTCGCCTCCGGGCCGTACTCGTCCACGGCGGCCCGGGAGTGGGTGGTGTAGTGCAGCCGGCCCTGCTGGCGGCCGGCGAGCCCGTAGTACGACTCGGAGAAGCCGTGCTCGGGTGGGCAGGCCCGGTCGCCGGGCTGCTCGGGGCCGTAGTGGACCTTGCCGAAGTACCCGGTGGCGTAGCCGAGCTCGGCGAACCGCTCGGCGAGGGTGGTGCGCGACTCGTCGAAGCGGGTGTCCTCGAACCAGGTGGACCCCCAGCGTGCCGGGTGGGCGCCCGAGATGAGCGCGGCGCGCGACGGGCTGCAGATCGGCGCCGTGACGTACGCGTCGCTGCAGCTGACGCCCTCGGCGGCGAGGCGATCGAGCGCCGGCGTCCGGACGGCGGGGTCGAGGCCGAGCGCGCTGCGGTCGGCGTAACCGTGGTCGTCGGACAGGACGAGCAGGACGTTCGGGCGGCTCGAGGTCACGGGACTGCCTCCGGGTCGACGGTCGGGCCGGCCGGGCGGCCGGCGGTGGGGGAGACGTGCCCGAGGACGCACCCGGGCACGCCTCCCCACCGGCCTACGGTGCCAGACGGAACGTCGAGAGCCGGACCTCCCCGTCGAAGACGAGGTAGACGTCGTGGTGGCCCCGCGCCCGGTCGAGGCGCGCCGTGACGTCGGCGTACGCGTAGGCGTCGCCGGTGCTCGGCACCTCGGCGGCGCCGACCAGCCGGCCTCGCGGCGAGTCGAGGCGCACCTCGACGCGGGCGTCGCCGGTCTCCGCGCGGGCCACCGCCGCGGCGAACGTGCGCGCGCCCTTGCCGAGGTCGACGTCCTCGAACGCCACCCACGACCTGGCCTCGCCCGAGGCCACCGACGTGCCCGCCTCCTTCGACGTGTCGACCAGCGTCACCCCGGAGTAGTCGTCGAAGTTCTGCGCCTCGGTGGTGCGGGAGAGGTCGCGGTCCGGCACGCGCTCGCCCGCGACGTGCACGGACGACCGCTCCCGCACGTCCCGGGACGACGCCCCGACCATCAGGTCGTGCGTGCTCGCCTCGACCACCCACCGGCTGCGGGTGACGTCCCAGGTCCGCAGCGCCTGCACGGGCACCTCGAGCCGCACCCGCTCCGTCTCGCCGGCCGCAACGCGGACGCGCTCGAAGTCCCGCAGCTGCCGGACGGGCTGGTCGGTGCGCGACGAGCGCTGGTGCGTGTAGAGCTGCACCACCTCGTCGCCGTCGACGTCGCCCGTGTTGGTGACGTCCACCGAGACGCGGATCGTGTCGCCCCGCCGCACGGACCTGTCGTCGACCCGCAGGTGGGAGTACCGGAACGACGTGTAGGACAGGCCGTAGCCGAACTCGTACAGCGGGTCGTGGTCTTCGTCGTACAGGTACGTCTGGCCGGTGTCGATGATGTCGTACCGGTCCAGCTCAGCAGGCAGGTCGTCGATCGACGCGGGCCAGGTCTGCGTGAGGCGCCCGGCGGGGTTGGTGTCGCCGAAGAGCACGTCGGCGACGGCGTTCCCGGTCTCCTGGCCGGCGTGCGTCGTCCAGAGGATCGCCGGGACCGAGTCCTGCAGGTCGCCGATGGTCTGCGGGTAGCTCGAGGTGAGCACGACGACCGTGTTCGGGTTCGCCTCGCGCACCGCCTCGACCAGGGCCTGCTGCCCGGCGGCGAGGTCCAGCTCGGTCCGGTCGTGCGCCTCGCGCCCGTTGATGAACGGCATGGTGCCGACCACGACGACGGCGGCGTCCGCACCCGCGGCGGCCTCGACGGCCTGCGCCGTTCCGTCGACGACGACGTCGCGGACGAACTCGGTCGCGCCGTCGGCGGTCGCGGCGCCGAGCACGAGCGCGCCGGAGTCGTCGATCGTCAGGTACGGCGTGCGGAACGACGGCGACCACGACTCGGTGGAGTCGTAGCCCGCGTACCGCAGGACGACGTTGCCGCTGGGCCGCTCCTCGATCCGGAACAGCTGCTGGACGAACCAGCCGTTCGGCTGGTCCTGGTCGTTGGCGAAGCCGGAACCGGACAGGCCGACGGTCTTGCCGTTCGCGGCGCTACGCAGCGTGACGACGCCCTCGCCCCAGTCGAAGACGTCGAGCTGCGCCGCCGGGCCGGCGTCGTCGGACGTCGCCGTGAGCCGCGCGCCCTCGGCGCCCTCGCCGCCCGCCAGGTAGTGGCCGGTCGACGCGTCCCGCAGCGCGATGCGGTCGACGCCCTCGGTGGTCGCGACCTCGCCGCCGTCGCCGAGCCGGGCCGTGATCCCGTCCACGGGCGTCACGGAGTATGGCTGCTTCCCGCCGTACCAGTCCGTGTACAGGGTGTCGGCGAGCGGTCCGACGACGGCGACCTCGTCCGTCGTCCCCGCGTCGAGGGGCAGTGTCTCGCCGTCGTTCTTGAGCAGCACCTGGGCGGCGGCGGCCGTCTCCCGGGCGAGGGCGCGGTTCGCGTCCGTGTCGACGGCGTCCGCGCCGATGTCTCCGTACGGCCCGCCGTCGGGGTCGAACTCACCCAGCCGGAACCGCAGCTCCAGGCCGTGGGACGCCGCGGTGCGGACGTCCGACCAGTCCAGGAGGCCCTGGTCGAGGGCCTCCTGCACGGCCGTGATCGTCGGGGTGGGGTTGTTGTCGTTCACGGTCATGGAGTCGAGGCCCGCCCTGACGAGCGCGGCGTCCGCCTCGGCCTGGGTGGCGTAGTACTGCTGGGAGTTCACCAGGTTGAGCGGGGCCGCGGCGTCGGAGACGTTGAACAGCGTCTTGTCGGTCCACGACCGCACGGTGTCGTCCAGGCTCGGGTCCACCGTGGCGGGGCGCCCGTTGACGAGGTTGTACCCGGTCATGACGCCGGTCGCGGCGTCGGCGCGGATCACCGGCTCGAAGGCCTGCTCCTCGTACTCGTGCAGCACGCGGGGCGGCAGGACCGCGTTGACCGTGTCGCGCCTCGTCTCGACGTTGTAGCCCAGGTAGTGCTTCAGCGTCGGCGCGGTCTTGAGGTAGAAGGGGTCGTCGCCGGTGAGTCCGTGCCCGTAGGCCGTCGCGATCTCGCTGGACAGCGTCGGGTCCTCGGAGTAGCCCTCCTCGTTGCGCCCCCACCGGGGGTCGCGGAGCAGGTTGACGACAGGCGCCCAGAGGTTGAGCCCCCACAGCGCCGGGTCCTGCGCGTGGTAGCCGCGCGCCTCGTCGCTGACGACGGCGCCGACGTCCTCGATGAGGCCGGGGTCCCACGTGCTGGCCAGCCCGACCGCCTGCGGGAAGGTCGTCGCGGTGGCGGTGTGGACCGCGCCGTCGACGTGGGAGGTCGTCCAGGCGAGGCCGTGCAGCGCCTCGGTGCCGCTGCGGAACTGCCCGATGCCGAGACGGGGGACGGGCAGGGGGAACTGGTGCAGCAGGGAGATCGTCTCGGTCTCGGTGAGGCGGCCCAGGAGGTCGTCGACCCGCTGGTCGACGGGCAGGTCGGGGTCGCGGAACGGCAGGTCGTCGAGGCCGGCGACCGTCGCGGCGGCGGCGGCCGTGCCGGGCGGGGCGGAGGCGGACGCCCATGCCAGGGCGGGCGTGAGGGCGAGGACGCTGAAAGCGGTGGTGGCGGCGATGCCCTGCCGGGTCCAGTGGCGCGTCCAGCGGCGGGTGGGGGTACTCATCGTGCTCCCTCGGTTCGGGGCCGGCCGACGTCGGCCGGCCGCTGGGGACGGAACGAGCACCTCACCGGGGCGGCGCCGGACGGGGCCGGGCGCCGGGCAGCGGCCCCGAGCCTGGTGAGGACCTGCGGCCTGCGAAACGATCATCGTCGAAGCGCTTCGACCCGCTGCCTGCCCACGACGCTAGCCCGGATCGAGGCGATGTGGCAATGGATGAACTAAATAGCGTCGAACCCCTTGACAGGTGACGCGTGCCACATCCATCCTGTTCGTCGAAGCGCTTCGACCAAGCGCTTCGACCAGCGCTTCGAATCAGGGTCTTCGACGGATCGGACGACGGAGCCCACGCAGCACGGTGGACGGCACAGGGAGGTGCGAGATGGCGACGATGCAGGACGTGGCCCGGCGCGCGGGTGTGTCGCTGAGCACGGTGTCCTACGCGCTCTCCGGCACCCGCAGCGTCTCCGCGGCGACGCGGGACCGCGTGGCCGCGGCGATGGCGGAGCTCGGGTACACGCCCAACGCCATGGCTCGCGGGCTCGCGTCCCGGCGCAGCCGGGTGCTGGCCCTCGTCTACCCGGCCGCCGAGCGCGGGCTCGGCGGGACGGTGGCGGAGTTCGTCTCCGCCGCGGCCGACACCGCGCGGGAGAACGGGCACCATCTGGTCCTGTGGCCGTTCCGGACGAACCAGGCCGACGAGGTGCGCGACCTCGTGCTCCAGGGGATGGCGGACGGCGTCCTCGTCATGGAGGTCACCCTCGACGACCCGCGCGTGGCCACGCTCCGCGACGCCGGGGTGCCGTTCACGATGATCGGCAGGACGCGCGACGTCGGGGGCCTGCCCAGCGTGGACGTCGACTTCGAGCGGACCACGCGCGAGGCCGTCGACCACCTCGTCGGGCTCGGCCACCGTCGCATCGCGTTCCTCAACCACTCGGAGGCGACCGCGACGGAGGGCTACGCCCCGACGTTCCGGGCCGAGGAGGGCTTCGCCGCCGCGATGCGGAGCCACGGGCTCGAGCCGCTCACCCGGCGGGTCGACGAGTCCCCGCAGGCGGGCCGCGAGGCGCTCGCCGACGTCCTCGCCGACCAGCCGGGCACCACCGCGCTGGTCACCATGAACGAGATCGCCACCTTCGGAGTGCTCGCCGAGCTCCAGCACCGTGGCGTCGGGGTCCCCGAGCAGATGTCGGTGCTCGCGATCGTCACGTCCCCCGGGGTGGCCGACATGAGCAACCCGCCCCTGACGACCATGCACGCCCCCGGCGCCGAGCTGGGCCGCCTCGCCGTCCTCAACCTGCTCTCGCAGGTCTCGGGGGAGGGCTCTCCGGCGGCCGGCGCGCTCATCGGCTGCACCCTCGAGCCCGGCCAGAGCGTCGGGCCCGCGCGGGACGCGGCCCCCGCGTCCGGCGCCGCGCAGTCCCCGCCCCGTCCCTGACGGTGCGCACCAGAAACCAGAAACCGACCTGTCCGGGCGCAAGAGCCCGGCGCGCTGGCGCACCCGCGCCGGGGCCGACGAAGGAGGAATCGCGATGACGCGAACCCGCAAGGCATCGATGATCGCCGCGCTGGCGGTCCTGCCCCTGGCACTGACCGCCTGCATCGGCGGGGGCGGCAGCGGTGGCGGCGGCAGCACCGCGGAGGGCGGTGGCGACGCCGACGACCAGACCCTGACGATCTGGCACTACGAGAACGACGACTCCGCCATGGGCCAGGCGTGGGCGAAGGCCATCGAGATCTTCGAGGACGAGCACCCGGACGTCACCGTCGAGGTCGAGAAGCAGACGTTCGAGCAGATCCAGAAGAACGCCAAGATCGTGCTCACCGGTGACGACGTGCCCGACGTCATGGAGTACAACAAGGGCAACGCGACCGCGGGGCAGCTCGCGTCGCAGGGCCTGCTGGCGCCGCTGACCGACGCCGCCGAGGAGAACGGCTGGGCCGACAAGCTCGCCGGCTCGCTGGCGACCACCGCCACGTACGACGAGAACGGGCTCATGGGCTCCGGCGAGTGGTACGGCGTGCCCAACTACGGCGAGTTCGTCGGGGTCTACTACAACCAGAAGATGTTCGACGACCTCGGCCTCGAGGTGCCCACGACCCTCGACGAGCTCGAGGCCGTGATGAAGGCCTTCAAGGCCGAGGGGATCACCCCGCTCGCCGAGGCCGGCGCGGAGTACCCGATGGGCCAGCTCTGGTACGAGCTCGTGCTCGCGAACGCGGACCGCGAGTTCGTGGACTCCTACCAGCTCTTCGACGGCGACGTCGACTTCCACGGCCCCGAGATGACGGCCGCCACCGAGCAGCTCGACGCGTGGATCAAGGAGGGCTACGTCGCGTCCGACTCGGCGGGCCTCACCGCCGAGGACATGGGGGTGGCCTTCATGAAGGGCGACTACCCGATGATGGTCTCCGGCTCGTGGTGGTTCGGCCGTGTCGTCGCCGAGATGCAGGACGAGTGGGGGCAGTTCAACTTCCCCGGCAACACGCTGCACGCCGGCTCGTCGGGCAACCTCTGGGTGGTGCCCACCAACGCCGACTCGCCGTCGCTGGCCACCGAGTTCATCGACACGACGCTGCGCCCGGAGGTGCAGGAGGTGCTCGCGCAGACGGGCGGCCTGCCCGTCGCGGGCGACGCGTCGACGATCGAGGACCCGAAGACCAAGGAGCTCACCGAGAACTTCCAGGCGATCCTCGACGAGGACGGGCTCGCCTTCTACCCCGACTGGCCGGTGCCGGGGTACTACGACGTGCTCGTGAGCGAGCTGCAGTCGCTGATCAACCAGTCGAAGTCGCCCGACGAGGTGCTCGACGGCCTCGAGTCCGCGTACGTCGACGGCAAGGCCGACCTGCTCGGTGAGTGACCGGGTGCCGGGCCGCCGTCCCACGCGTCGGCGGCCCGCCCCCGGCACGGCCCCCATCGGGCCGCTCCCGACCCGGCCCACCCAAGGAGCTGTTCATGAGCGCAACCACGCCTCTGCGCGCCCGACGGCGCCGGCCCGCATCCCGTTCCGCATCCGGGTCAGGATGGCCCGGCTACCTCCCGTACCTGATCCCCGGCGCGGTCCTGTTCGTCGTCGTCATCGGGTACCCCCTGGTCACCAACGTGTACATCAGCCTGTTCTCCTGGCGGGGCGGCCTCGCGCCGCTGGAGTGGGTGGGCTTCGACAACTACGCGGAGCTGTGGCAGGACTCGGACTTCTGGACCTCGTTCCAGAACTCGATCTGGATGATCGTCGCGATGGTGATCGTCCCGACGGCGATCGGCCTCATCCTCGCGGCCGTGCTGTTCGACTACCTGGGGCGCCGGTTCGGCGGGCGCGCCGCGTCCGTGCTGCGCGCCACGTACTACCTGCCGCAGATCCTGCCCGTCGCCGTCGCCGGCGTGCTGTGGAACTGGATCCTCAACGCCCAGACGGGAGCCCTCAACGAGATCCTGCGCGGGTTCGGCGTCGAGAACCCGCCGAACTGGCTCGGCGACCCGACGTTCGCGCTGCCGAGCGTCATGCTCGTGCTGATCTGGGTGCAGATCGGCTACCCGGTGGTGATCTTCATGGCGGCCCTGCAGCGGGTGGACCCCGAGCTGTACGAGGCGGCGGAGCTCGACGGCGCCGGCTGGTGGCGGCGGTTCCGCGCGATCACGATCCCGCAGATCCGCCCCGAGACGTTCGTCGTGACGCTCACGTGCACGGTCGCGGCGCTCAAGGTCTTCGGGCCGATCTACGTGCTCACCCGCGGCGGGCCGGAGAGCTCGACGCTCGTGCCGAGCTACTACTCGTACCTCAACTTCTTCGACAAGTCCCGGGTCGGCTACGGCGCGGCCGTCGCGACCGTGCTGACCGTCGTCATCATCGCCGTGGCCGTGATCATCCTCGCGCTGCAGGCGCGTGCCGAGCGCCGTGAGGGGGTGGGCAGCTGATGTCCACGACAATCGAGAACCTTCCCGCCGGCCGGGGCGTCGCGGCCCCGCCGCCCGGCCCGGACCCGCGCGGCTCGCGCCCCGACGCCCGCCACCGGCGCGGCGCCGCCCGCTGGTTCGTGCTCGCCGGCGCCGTCGTGGTGGCGCTGGTGATCCTCGCGCCGATGCTGATCATGCTGCTCAACGCGTTCAAGTCCCCGACCGACTACTCGCAGAACGGCCCGCTGAGCATCCCCACGTCGCTCTACTTCGACGGCGTGGTCAACTTCTGGACCCGCGTCGACTTCCCGGTGAAGCTGTGGAACTCGTTCTTCATCTCGGCGGTCGTGGCGGTCGCGGGCACGGTGCTGTCCCTGCTCAACGCGTACGCCATCGGCGTCGGGCGCATCAAGGGGCGGCTGGGGATCGTCCTGCTCTTCCTGCTCGCGAACATGCTCCCGCAGGAGGCCCTGATCTACCCGCTGTTCGACATGGCCCGCCAGGTGGGACTGTCCAACTCGCAGTGGTCGGTCATCATCATCTTCACGGTCATCCAGTCGGCCTTCGGCACCTACCTGCTGGCGTCCGTGCTCGGCACGTTCCCGCCCGCGCTGCTCGAGGCGGCGGCGCTCGACGGCGCCGGGCGCTGGCGGATCCTGTGGCAGGTCGTCTTCCCGATCGTCCGGCCGACGCTCATGGTCCTCGTGATCTTCTTCTTCATCTGGACCTGGAACGAGTTCTTCATCCCGCTGGTCATGCTGACGACGAACGACACGCAGACGATCCCCATCGCCCTCGCGTCCCTCCAGGGCGACCGGATGATGGACGCGCCGACGACGAACGCCGGCGCCCTCGTCTCGCTGATCCCCGCGCTGGTCTTCTTCCTGATCTTCCAGCGGACGCTCACGCGAGGGGTGACTGCGGGCGCCGTGAAGTGACGCTCCTCCGGCCGCCCGCGGCCCCCGCCCGACCGACCCCGACCCGACGAGGTACCTCATGAAGTTCACCGACGGCTACTGGCAGACCCGCCCCGGCATCGACCCGCTGTACGCGGTCCAGGTCGACGACGTCCGCGTGGACGAGGCGGCGGGCACGATGACGGTGTACGCGCCGACGGCCGTGATCCGTGGCCGCGGCGACACCCTCAACCGGCCGATGCTCACCGTCACGTACTCCTCGCCGTCGCCGGGCGTCGTCAAGGTGCGGGTGGAGCACTTCGCGGGCGCCGCGCGCCGCGGCCCGGAGTTCGCCGTCGCCGGCGAGGCCGGCTTCCGCCCGGTGGTGAAGGTCGACGAGGCCGCGGGCGTCCTGGAGTCGGGCGGGCTCAGCGTCCGCGTGCACCGCGGCGGGCGCTGGCGCGTCGACTTCGAGCAGGACGGGCGCGTCCTCACCTCCAGCCTGCCGAAGTCGGTGGGCGCGATGACGTCGTCGTCCGGGCCGGCCGCCGGCGGCGCGTGGGTGCACGAGCAGCTCTCGCTCGACCCGGGCGAGCACGTGTACGGGTTGGGGGAGCGGTTCGGCCCGTTCGTCAAGAACGGCCAGAGCGTCGACGTCTGGAACGAGGACGGCGGCACGTCGAGCGAGCAGGCGTACAAGAACGTGCCGTTCTACCTCACGAGCAAGGGCTACGGCGTCTTCGTCGCGCACCCGGAGAAGGTCTCGCTCGAGGTCGCGTCCGAGGTGAACACACGGGTGCAGTTCTCCGTCGAGGGGCAGGCGCTGGAGTACTACGTCGTCGCGGGCCCGACGCCCAAGGACGTGCTGCGGCGGTACACCGGCCTCACGGGCCGCCCGCCGGCGGTGCCGGCCTGGTCGTACGGGCTCTGGTTGTCGACGTCGTTCACCACCGACTACGACGAGGCCACCGTGACGTCCTTCGTCGACGGGATGGCCGAGCGCGACCTGCCGCTGAGCGTCTTCCACTTCGACTGCTTCTGGATGCGCGAGTACCAGTGGTGCGACTTCGAGTGGGACCCCCGCGTCTTCCCCGACCCGGAGGGGATGCTGGCCCGCCTGCACGAGCGCGGGCTCAAGGTCAGCGCGTGGATCAACCCGTACATCGGCCAGCGTTCCCCGCTGTTCGCGGAGGGTTCCGCGCGGGGCTACCTGCTGCGCACCCCGGACGGCGGCGTGTGGCAGTGGGACCTGTGGCAGGCCGGGATGGGGCTGGTCGACTTCACCAACCCCGACGCGACGGCGTGGTACCTGGGCCACCTGGAGCGGCTGCTCGACCAGGGCGTCGACTGCTTCAAGACGGACTTCGGCGAGCGCGTCCCCGTCGAGGGCGTCGTCTGGCACGACGGTTCCGACCCGCGCCAGATGCACAACTACTACGCCCAGCTCTACAACGAGGCCGTGTTCGGCCTGCTGGAGCGGCGCCGCGGGCGGGGCGAGGCGGTGCTGTTCGCCCGGTCGGCGACCGCCGGCGGGCAGCAGATGCCGGTGCACTGGGGCGGCGACTGCGACTCGACCTACGCGTCGATGGCGGAGTCGCTGCGCGGCGGCCTGTCGCTCGGCATGTCGGGCTTCGGCTACTGGAGCCACGACATCGGCGGCTTCGAGGGCACGCCGGACGCCGGGGTCTTCAAGCGCTGGCTCGCCTTCGGGCTGCTGTCCAGCCACTCGCGCCTGCACGGGTCCGGCTCGTACCGCGTGCCGTGGGCGTTCGACCCCGAGGCCGTCGACGTCGCGCGCCGGTTCACGCACCTCAAGCTGTCGCTGATGCCGTACCTCGCGGCGTCGGCCCGCCAGGCGACCGGCGACGGGACGCCGATCATGCGGTCCATGGTGCTGGAGTTCCCGGCCGACCGCGGCACGTTCGGCGTCGACACCCAGTACATGCTGGGCGACGCGCTGCTCGTCGCGCCGGTCTTCACGCCCGACGGGATCGTCGAGTACTACGTGCCCGAGGGCACGTGGACCCGGCTGCTCGACGACGGCGCGGGCGGCCACGAGCGCACCGTCACCGGGCCGCGCTGGGTCACCGAGACGCACGGCTTCGACTCGCTGCCGGTCCTGGTCCGGCCCGGCACGGTGCTGCCCGTCGGCGCCCGCACCGACCGGCCCGACTACGCGTGGGCCGACGGCGTCGAGCTGCGCCTGTTCGGGCTGCCCGACGGGTACGACGCGGTCACGGAGGTGCCCACCGGGGAGGCGGACGGGTCCGTCGCGCGGTTCCGCGTGCGGCGCACCGGCGACGAGGTCGAGGTCTCGTCGCGCGACGCGCCCGGCGCGTGGTCGGTGCGCGCCGGCGACCGGTGGGCGTCCGCCCAGGGTGCAGGCGCCGTGACGCTCGCCGTCTGAGACCGATCCCCGCGCCCCCCCCGCCGCGCGCCCGTCCCCAGCGGGGGCGGGGCGCGGGGCGCTAGACTTCCGATCCGATCGTGGGAGCGCTCCCACCCGGACTCCCGCCCGCAACGCCGAAGGACTTCACGTGAGCATCTCGACGCCCCGCACGCGCGGCGACGCCGCGCCCGCCGCCTCGTCCACCCGCACCTTCCCGACCGACTTCCTGTGGGGCACCGCGACCGCTGCGTACCAGATCGAGGGGGCCGCCGCCGAGGGCGGCCGCGGCCCTTCGATCTGGGACACCTACTCCCGCACCCCGGGCCGCACACTGGGCGGTGACACCGGCGACGTGGCGTGCGACCACTACCACCGCTGGTCGGAGGACGTCGACCACCTGGACCGCCTCGGCGTGGGCGCCTACCGGCTGTCGATCTCGTGGCCCCGCGTCCAGCCCGGCGGCCGCGGCCCGCTCAACTCCGATGGCGTCGCCTTCTACCGCACGCTGCTCGACGCCCTGCGCGAGCGCGGCATCCGCCCGTTCGTCACGCTGTACCACTGGGACCTGCCGCAGGAGCTCGAGGACGCCGGCGGCTGGGCGAACCGCGAGACCGCCCTCGCCTTCGAGGAGTACGCGCGGCTCATGGCCACCGAGCTCGGCGACCGCGTCGAGGCCTGGACGACGCTCAACGAGCCCTGGTGCTCCGCGTACCTCGGCTACGGCTCCGGCGTGCACGCCCCGGGCCGGACCGAGCCCGCCGCGGCGCTCGCCGCCGTCCATCACCTCAACCTCGCGCACGGGCTGGCCGCCCGCGCGATCCGGGACGTGGTCCCCGGCGCGCAGGTCTCCGTCACGCTGAACCTGCACGTCGTCCGCGCCGACGACCCGGCGTCGGCCGCCGACGCGGACGCCGTGCGCAAGATCGAGGCCCTCGCGAACCGCGCGTTCCTCGGCCCGCTGCTCGACGGCGCGTACCCGGCCGACCTGCTGGCCGACACGGCCCACGTCTCGGACTGGTCCTTCGTGCGGGACGGCGACCTCGAGCTGACCCGCCAGCCGCTCGACGTGCTGGGCGTGAACTACTACTCGACCGTCACCGTGCGGCACTTCGCGGGCGACGGCGAGCGGGCCGAGAACGACGGCCACGGCGCGTCCACCCACAGCCCGTGGATCGGCGTCACCGACGTCGAGTTCGTGCAGCAGGCCGGCCCGTACACGGCCATGGGCTGGAACATCCAGCCGGCAGGCCTCACCGACCTGCTCCTCGAGGTGCACCGCACCTACCCGGGGCTGCCGCTGGCCGTCACCGAGAACGGCGCGGCCTTCGACGACGAGCTGGTGGTCGCCGGCGGCGAGCGGCGCGTGCACGACGAGCGCCGCGTGTCCTACCTGCACGACCACGTCGACGCGGTGGGCGCGGCCCTCGACGCCGGCGCCGACGTGCGCGGGTACTTCGCGTGGTCGCTCATGGACAACTTCGAGTGGGGCTACGGGTACTCCAAGCGGTTCGGGATCCTGCACGTCGACTACGCGACGGGCGAGCGCACCTGGAAGGACTCCGCCCGCTGGTACCGGCGGCTCGTGACGACCGGCGCGCTGCCCGCCGTGACGGACGTCGAGGGCTGACCTGACCCGCCTGTCCGGTGTCGTCCTGCCGGCCGCGGCGGCCGCTAGCGTGCGCCCATGACCGCCGCACCCGACCGACCGTCGCCGCTGCCTCCCGGGACCGGCGAGGCGCTGAGCGCCGCGCTGCACGACCTGCGACGGGCGCGCCGCGTCCCGGCGCTGTCCGGCGCCGTCGCGCGCGACGGCGTGCTCGCGTGGGCCGACGCCGTGGGCGACGCGCGCCTCGGGCACGACGCGGCCCCCGTGCCCGTCACCACCTCCACCGCCTTCCGCGTCGGCTCGATCAGCAAGCCGATGACGGCGGTCGCCGTGCTGCGGCTCGTGGCGTCCGGGCGCGTCGGGCTGGACGACCCGGTGGGCAGGCACCTGCCCGACGCGCCCGCGCCGGCCGCCACGGTCGCGCAGCACCTCACGCACACGGCCGGGCTCCCGGCGGAGCCCCCGGGGCCGTGGTGGGAGCGGCACGGCGCGGGCGCCTGGGAGGAGCTGGTGGGCTCGGGCGTGCTGCCCGTCGCAGAGCCGGGGGAGCGGCACCACTACTCGAACGTCGGGTACGCGGTCCTGGGCCGCCTGGTCGAGACCGCCCACGGCCGCCCGTGGGACGAGGTCCTGCGCGACGAGGTGTGGGAGCCGCTCGGCATGTCGGGCACGGGCCGCGTGCCGGGGGGTGCGACGGCGACCGGGTACGCCGTGCACCCGCACGCCGACGCCGTCCTCGTGGAGCCGGTCGCCGGCTACGGCGCGATGGGCCCCGCGGGCGAGGTCTGGTCGACCCCGGCGGACCTCGTGGCGTTCGGCTCGTGGCTCGTCGGCGCGGGGCCGTGGGCCGACGACGACCGCGCGCTCCCCATGGCGTGGCGGCGTCGGATGGTCGCGCCGCGCGTCGTCGTGGACGAGCCGGGCGCGCCCCTGTCGGCCTGGGCGCTCGGCGTCTCGGTGCGCCGGCCGGACCCGGTCGGCGCTCCCGGGAGCGCGACGCAGACGGTCGGGCACGGCGGCTCCGTGCCGGGGTTCACCGCCACCGTGCGTGCCGACGCCGTGACGGGCGACGTCGTCGCCGTGTGCGGCAGCTCGACCGCCGGGTTCGGGGACGACGCCCCGCTCCGCGACGTGCTGCCGCCCCGGAGGCCGGTGGCGGGCCCCGTCGAGGTGCCGGACTCGACGCTCGCGCTGACGGGGACCTGGTACTGGGGGCCGATGCCGCACGTCGTGTCGGTCCGTCCCGACGGTCTGCTCGTGCTGCGGACGGCGGGAGACACGGGCCGGGGCACGGTGTTCGCCCGGCCGGACGGCGCCGGCGGGGACTGGTTCGGGGTCGAGGGCGGGTACTGGTGGGCCGAGCGGCTGCGGCCCGTCGGCCCCGAGGGCGGACCGGTCGCGCTCGACGTCGGGACGTTCCACCTCACCCGCACGCCCTACGACCCGGCGACGGCGGTCCCGGGAGGGGTGGACGGGCGCGGCTGGCGGCCGGTCGCGGCCTGGTGATCTGCCTGGTGACCCGCACAGCGTCTGCGGGCGTGTGCGACACGCCCGCGCGGCACGACACGCCGAGGGATGACGAGAATTCTCGATCGCGGATCGCCGGGAATGTCCGAACTTCGGGCCCGGGGCGGGCAGGTGCGGGCGGTCCGCCCGCGCCCCCGGCCGGCTCGGGCGGGGCTTGAGACCGGTCGCGCACACGCTGTGGACGTCCGTCGCCCACCGCCTGTGGACATCCGGCGGGAGGCGCGGAACGGCGCGGCGGGACGGCGGCGGCGGCGTGCACGGGGGGTGTGGACAGTCGTGTCGGACCCCCGTGGGAGGCTGGTTCCATGGCTCGTCCGGAGGTCGATCGGCGTCCTCGCGGAGGCGAATGACACGCGTGTCAACCACAACATGTCGGTGCCGCGCGAGCGCTGACCACTAGGTGTAGTGTTTGGAGCACGCGAGGGGCGCAGGCCTCCACGTAAAGCACACCGGCGTAGTTCCACGGGTGTCGTGCCTGGTCGGGCCCCTTTCGAGGACTGGCCGGCGGCACGGTCCGAGGGCCGGCCGCGATTCGGACGACGCCCCCACGGGGCGCGGAGAAGGGGAGAGACGGACATGAGCATCACGGTCTACAGCAAGCCGGCCTGCGTGCAGTGCGACGCGACCTACCGCGCCCTCGACCGCAAGGGCGTCGAGTACACCGTCGTCGACATCACCCAGGACGCCGAGGCGCTGGAGATGGTCCGTGGGCTCGGCTACCTGCAGGCCCCCGTGGTCGTCGCCGGCGACACGCACTGGTCGGGCTTCCGTCCGGACCAGATCAGCGCCGTCGCGGCACAGGCCGTCTCGGCCTGACGTCGCGGGCCGCGGTCCGCACGCCCCACGCAGCCGGCGCCCCGGGCTTCGATTCCCGACCCGGGGCGCCGTGCCTTCTCCGGCGGCACCAGTCGCCGCCGGTCACGCAAGCAGCATCCGGGGGAGGGGGAGCATGAGTTCTCTCGTCTACTTCTCCAGCGTGTCGGAGAACACCCACCGCTTCGTCCAGCGCCTCGGCCTCGAGGAGCGGGGCATCGGTGTCTCCCGCATCCCCGTGCGCAAGTCGGACGACATGCTGCGGGTCGACGAACCGTACGTCCTCATGGTTCCCACCTATGGCGGGGGCAACGAGGGTGGTGCGGTGCCGCGCAGGGTGCGCGAGTTCCTGAACGACCCGCACAACCGGTCCTTCGTCCGTGGCGTGATCGCCGCGGGGAACACCAACTTCGGCGCTGCCTACTGCATCGCCGGCGACATCATCTCCGCGAAGTGCCAGGTGCCCTACCTGTACGCCTTCGAACTTCTGGGGACAGCTGAGGACGCCCGCCGCGTCCGTGACGGATTGGGACGATTTTGGCAACGACAGTCACTGATCTCGGCGTGAGCGCTGCTGGTACGACCGACGCGGGCGCAGGCCCGGTCGCGGGGGCCACCGCGGTGCCGCTGCAGAGCCTGCAGCTCGACTACCACGCGCTCAACGCGATGCTCAACCTGTACGGACCGGACGGCAAGATCCAGTTCGACAAGGACCGCGAGGCCACGCGCGAGTACTTCCGCCAGCACGTCGAGCCGAACACCATCGGCTTCGACACCCTCGATGCGAAGCTCGACCACCTCGTCGAGAACAAGTACTACGACCCGACGGTCCTGGCCAAGTACTCCCGTGCCTTCGTCAAGGAGCTGTTCCAGCTCGCCTACGCGGCGGACTTCCAGTTCGACTCTTTCCTCGGCGCGTTCAAGTACTACACGTCGTACACGCTCAAGACGTTCGACGGGAAGAAGTACCTCGAGCGCTTCGAGGACCGCGTCTCGATGGTCGCGCTCGGCCTCGCGGACGGCGACGAGCAGACGGCGCGCGACATCGTCGCCGAGATCATCTCCGGCCGGTTCCAGCCCGCCACCCCGACCTTCCTCAACGTCGGCAAGGCGCAGCGCGGCGAGCCCGTGTCCTGCTTCCTGCTGCGCATCGAGGACAACATGGAGTCGATCGCGCGCTCCATCAACTCCGCCCTCCAGCTGTCCAAGCGGGGCGGCGGCGTGGCCCTGCTGCTCAGCAACATCCGCGAGCACGGCGCGCCGATCAAGCACATCGAGAACCAGTCGTCCGGCGTCATCCCCGTGATGAAGCTGCTCGAGGACTCCTTCTCCTACGCCAACCAGCTCGGGGCGCGCCAGGGCGCCGGCGCGGTGTACCTGCACGCGCACCACCCCGACATCATGCGGTTCCTCGACACCAAGCGGGAGAACGCGGACGAGAAGATCCGCATCAAGACGCTCTCGCTCGGCGTGGTGATCCCGGACGTGACGTTCGAGCTCGCCAAGAAGAACGCGGACATGCACCTGTTCAGCCCGTACGACGTCGAGCGCGTCTACGGCAAGCCGTTCGCGGACGTCTCCATCAGCGAGAAGTACGACGAGCTCGTCGCAGACGACCGGATCCGCAAGACCACGATCAAGGCCCGCGACTTCTTCCAGACCATCGCGGAGCTGCAGTTCGAGTCGGGCTACCCGTACGTGATGTTCGAGGACACGGTGAACCGGGCCAACCCGATCGAGGGCCGCATCACCCACTCGAACCTGTGCTCGGAGATCCTGCAGGTCTCGACGCCGTCCACATTCAACGAGGACCTGTCCTACGACCACGTGGGCCGCGACATCTCGTGCAACCTGGGTTCGCTGAACATCGCGCGGACGATGGACTCGCCCGACTTCGGCAAGACCATCGAGACGTCGATCCGCGCGCTCACGGCGGTCTCCGACCAGACGAGCATCGAGTCGGTACCGTCGGTCAAGCGGGCCAACGAGCTCGGCCACGCGATCGGCCTGGGGCAGATGAACCTGCACGGCTACCTCGCGCGCGAGCGGATCTACTACGGCTCCGACGAGGGCGTCGACTTCACGAACCTCTACTTCTACACGGTCGCGTACCACGCGATCGCGGCCTCCAACCGGCTCGCGATCGAGCGGGGCCGGGCGTTCGGCAGCTTCGAGACGTCGAAGTACGCCACCGGCGAGTACTTCGACAAGTACACCGAGCGCGAGTGGGCGCCGGCGACCGAGCGGGTCGCGCAGCTGTTCGCCGACGCCGGGGTGCGCATCCCCACGCGGGACGACTGGCGCGCGCTCAAGGCGTCCGTCATGGA
>NZ_BAAAPM010000002.1:95229-120203 GCF_039531145.1 Isoptericola hypogeus | reverse complement strand
ACTCGACGTCGTCGATCCACCCCGTCGCGGCCAAGATCGAGATCCGCAAGGAGGGCAAGATCGGGCGCGTCTACTACCCGGCGCCCTTCATGACGAACGACAACCTGGACTACTACCAGGACGCGTACGAGATCGGCTACGAGAAGATCATCGACACCTACGCCGCGGCCACGCAGCACGTGGACCAGGGGCTGAGCCTGACGCTGTTCTTCCCGGACACCGTGACCACGCGCGACGTCAACAAGGCGCAGATCTACGCCTGGCGCAAGGGCATCAAGACCCTCTACTACATCCGTCTCCGCCAGATGGCCCTCGAGGGCACCGAGGTGGAGAACTGCGTCAGCTGCATGCTCTGAGCAACTATCTGGAATTCGGGGAAGAGAAGAAGATGCCGCCCACGGGAACGCTCAAGCTCATCGATCGCGTCACCGCGATCAACTGGAACCGCCTGCAGGACGAGAAGGACCTCGAGGTCTGGGACCGCCTGGTCGGCAACTTCTGGCTGCCCGAGAAGGTACCGGTGTCCAACGACATCCAGTCGTGGCACACCCTCTCCGATGACGAGAAGCTCATGACCACCCGGGTGTTCACGGGCCTCACGCTGCTGGACACCATCCAGGGCACCGTGGGCGCCGTCTCGCTCATCCCGGACGCGCTGACGCCGCACGAGGAGGCGGTGTACACCAACATCGCCTTCATGGAGTCGGTGCATGCCAAGAGCTACTCCTCGATCTTCTCCACGCTCATCTCCACCAAGGAGATCGACGACGCCTTCGCGTGGTCCGAGGCGAACCCGAACCTGCAGCGCAAGGCCGAGATCGTCCTCGAGTACTACCGCGGCGACGACCCGCTCAAGCGCAAGGTCGCCTCGACGATGCTCGAGTCGTTCCTCTTCTACTCGGGCTTCTACGCCCCGATGTACTGGGCCAGCCGCGCCAAGCTCACCAACACGGCCGACCTCATCCGCCTGATCATCCGGGACGAGGCCGTGCACGGGTACTACATCGGCTACAAGTACCAGAAGGGGCTGGCCAAGCTCAGCCAGGCCCAGCAGGACGAGCTCAAGGCCTACACGTTCGACCTGCTCTTCGAGCTGTACGAGAACGAGGTCGAGTACACCGAGTCGCTCTACGGCGCGCTCGGCCTCACCGAGGACGTCAAGAAGTTCCTGCGCTACAACGCCAACAAGGCCCTGATGAACCTGGGCTACGAGGGCCTGTTCCCCAAGGACGAGACGGACGTCAACCCGGCGATCCTCGCCGCGCTCAGCCCCAACGCCGACGAGAACCACGACTTCTTCTCCGGGTCGGGCTCGTCGTACGTCATCGGCAAGGCCGTCGAGACCGAGGACGACGACTGGGACTTCTGAGACCCGTCTCAGGCCCAGGTCGCCGAACCGGCTGATCAGAGGCCCGGACCCGCGGACTTCCGCAGGTCCGGGCCTCTTTGCGTGCCCACTCGCCGTGGACACCGGAGGTCGACGATGGACCCGAGAACCCAGTCGGAGTGGCACGCAGGTGGCACGCGCACACCTGTCAGACGAGAGCGAGGCGGCCCGACGAGCCGAACTGCGGTTCGCGGAGCTGCCGGGCTCGTGCCACAGCGTGCCAGAGGGCAGGCGTTCGACGGCCTGCGATCCGCGACATTCCGCGGGTTCCGACGGCCGACGCCGACTCGCCTCGTGCCGTGGCACGGCGTGGCACGAGGCCACAGCCTGGCCTGCGGGAGGGCGCGATGAGCACGACGACGAAGCGAGAGGCGTGGGGAAGCCTCCGCAAGCTGCCCTCCGGCCGGTGGCAGGTCCGCTACCCGGCGCCGGACGGTCGGACGTACACAGCAAGAACCGCTGACGACACGGGGCTGACGTTCCAGACGAAGACGGACGCGAGGGCCTGGCTCGCCGCGACCCAGACCCGCATCGCCCGCGGCGAGTGGGAGGCGCCGGCGGCGGCCGCGGCGCGTCGGAGGCTGGCGGAGGAGGCCGCGCGGGCACAAGCCATCGGCTTCCGTGAGTACGCCGAGAAATGGCTCACGATGATCCGGCAGACCCCCAACCGCAGCGGCAGGATGCGGGCCCCAGCGACGATCCGCGACTACAAGGGCAAGCTCGACCGATACCTCGTCCCCGAGTTCGGCGACACCCCGGTGCGATCGATCGATGCCGCACGGGTCATGCTGCTCAAGCAACGGTTGGACAAGATTCCGTCGGAGCTCAACACGAACTCGGGACGCAACGGCGTGACGCGACCAGTGCTCGTGGTGCTGATGATGATCCTGCGCCAGGCGGCACGGGAGGGGATCACCGCGGCGGCCCCGCTGGTCAGCATCCCCAGGCAGATGCCCGTCCGGCACGACGCCGGTCACGATCCGGGCGAAGACGTTGCGACCCCCGCGCAGGTCGAGGCGCTGTACCAGGCGACGCCGCAGCCGTGGCGGATCATGGTGATGCTCGCCGCATGGTGCCAGCTGCGGCGGGGCGAAGCGCTCGGACTCCAGCGCAGGGACATCCAGTGGCACGACGACGGAACCGCGACGCTGTCTGTCCGCCGCCAGCTCAACGCGAACACCGGAGACTACTCGGACCCGAAGAGCGAGGCAGGGAAGCGGTCGATGAGCGTCCCGAGAATCATGCGCGAACGCTTGGCCGAGCATCTTCGGGCCCATGTCGCAGCAGAAGCGAGGTCGCCGCTCGTTCCGGGCAGCCCCCGCAGCGCAATGCCACTCTCCAACACCAAATGGGGCTACGTCTGGGCAGAGGCGCGCGACGCGGTGTCCAGCCTGCCGGAGCGGTTTCGGTTCCATGACCTGCGGCACACCGGCCTGACGATCTTCGCCCAGGAGGGCGCGACGCTCGCCGAGCTGATGCGCCGTGGCGGCCACTCTGACATCCAAGTAGTCCTGCGATACCAGCACGCCACGATGGAACGGGACCGCGAGCTCGCCGATCGGATGAGTGATAGTGCCCTGACGAGGATCGCGAAGAGGTGACGCTGGTGCTTCCAGATTCGTCGGATCCGGTCCCAGGCGGTCGTCGATAGGCATACCGGACCGTGGCCGGAGTACCGGCAGGGAACACGGGGTGCCTTCTGGGCACGGCGGAACACCTGTGTCGTGACAACGCCGCAGTGGCGTCGCTGGAAGGAGAACGATCATGCGAACCACGAACACGGAGAACCGGTCGGGGCCGCGCGGGCATCTCGTGGCCCTCGCCGACGCGGCGGAGGAGTTCAGCGTGTCGGTGAAGACCATCCGCCGGCGCATCGCCGACGGAACCGTCACCGGGTACCGGGTGGGCAGACTCATCCGCGTCGACCTCGACGAGCTGCGCGACAGGCTGGCAATCACGATCCCGTCGGCGCGGCCGTAAGGCCGCCGACCTCATGAGCGATGACCGCGGGCGTCGCTCAGTGCGGCGCAGACGCACTTGCGCAGGTCGCACGGTGCCGGTGAGTCCGCGGCACCGTTGACTTCCCCGAAGAGGCCTCGCCCGGCGATCGTCAGACGCCGTCCCGTCGACGTCACGCCCCACGGCCTGGAGGACGCCGACCGCTCAGCGGTGCCGATTCGGCACCGCCGGGCCGTCTCCCGGAGGCGCGGGCGGGGCGAGGTGTCCATGGCTCGATGGTGGACACGGTGCGTTACCGCAAACGTACGGGGTAGCTACCCCGTACGGACCCCGTACGCACCGGTAGTGACGGCGTCGGCGCAGGCCAGGGTGCGTACGGGGATCGGCTCGGCGAAAACGTGCGCGGGCCCGGGCGAGGGTGTGTGCGCGGGGATCGGGGGGCCGCCGCGCGCACCGCCGGCTATGCCTGCGGCGCGACGATCCGGCCGAGCGTGGCCTGGAGCCCTCCGAGCGCGCCCGGCACCAGCGAGTAGTACGCCCAGCGCCCGCGCTGCTCGCGCTCGAGCAACCCCGCCTCGACAAGGATCTTGAGGTGGTGGCTGACCGTGGGCTGCGCGAGGCCGAGCGGGTCGGTCAGGTCGCAGACGCACACCTCGTGCCCCTCGTGCGCGGCGGCGATCGAGAGCAGCTGCACGCGGGCCGGGTCGGCGAGCGCCTTGAAGCGGCGGGCGACGTCGACGGCGGTCTCGTGGTCGACGGCGGAGTCGTCGGCGGGTCCGCAGCATGCGGCCGCCGGGGAGGACGACGACACGGGTTCGAGGGCCAGGTCCGTCACGGTCATGCCCCCATCTTGCCACGCATCGAAGAATGTGGATATGTTGTGGTCCGCAGTCATCGAAGTTCATCAATACGGGGGAGTGCGTGATGGTCGAGACGGTGCGAGCAGAGCTGCCGGTGGTCGTCATCGGCGCGGGCCCGGTGGGCCTGGCCGCGGCGGCGCACCTGCTGGAGCGAGGGCTGGAGCCGCTGGTGCTGGAGGCCGGCGAGCGGGCCGGCGCAGCGATGTCCTCGTGGGGGCACGTGCGCCTGTTCTCTCCGTGGCGGTACGACGTCGACGCCGCGGCGCGCCGTCTGCTGGAGCCCGCCGGCTGGACGTCGCCCGATCCCGACGCCCTGCCGACCGGGCGTGAGCTCGTCGAGGGCTACCTCGCTCCGCTGGCGGCGACGCCGGCGATCGCCTCGCGGCTGCGCACGGGCACGCGGGTGCTCGCGGTCGCGCGGGACGGGGCGGACAAGACGCGCTCGCTGGGCCGCGACCGCCGCGGCTACCGCGTGCGGACCGTCGGCGCGGACGGCCGCGTGACCGACGTCCTGGCGCGGGCGGTGATCGACGCGTCCGGCACGTTCTCGACGTCGAACCCGCTCGGCGTGAGCGGGCTGCCCGCGGCCGGGGAGCCCGACGCCGCGGCGTTCGTCACCGGCCCGCTGCCCGACGTGCTCGGCGCCGACCGCGACCGCTTCGCCGGGCGGCACACCCTCGTGGTCGGCATGGGTCACTCCGCGGCGAACACGCTGCTCAGCCTGGTGGAGCTGGCCGAGGCGACGCCGGGCACCACGATCACGTGGGCGATCCGCGGTGGCTCGGCCCGCCGGCTGTTCGGCGGTGGCACCGACGACGAGCTCCCCGCCCGCGGGCTGCTGGGCACGCGGCTCAAGGACGCCGTCGACGCCGGGCGGCTGCGGCTGCTCACCCGGGCCTCGATCGAGCAGCTCGTCCCCGGCGCGGGGTCGGTGCAGGTGCTCGGCACCGCCAAGGACGCGCCGCTCGCCCTGGAGGTGCACGCGATCGTCAACGCCACCGGCTTCCGCCCCGACCTGGGCATGCTGCGCGAGGTGCGGCTCGACCTCGACCCTGTCGTGGAGGCGCCGAGCGCGCTGGCGCCGCTCATCGACCCGAACCAGCACTCGTGCGGCACCGTGCCGCCGCACGGCGAGCAGGTGCTGTCCCACCCGGACGACGGCTTCTACCTCGTGGGCATGAAGTCCTACGGCCGCGCGCCGACGTTCCTCCTGGCCACCGGCTACGAGCAGGTACGCTCCGTCGCCGCCGCACTGGCCGGCGACCGGGCTGCGGCCGACGCCGTCGAGCTGAACCTTCCCGCCACCGGGGTGTGCTCCACGGACCTGGCGATGGAGGCGGACGGCGAGTCCGCCGCAGGGTCGTGCTGCGGGAGCGCTCCGGCCGAGCCGCAGCTCGTCACGCTCGGCGTCGGCGCCCCCGCGGGCGTCGGGTTCGCGTCGGGCATCGTGCACGGCCGCTCGGGCGACGGCGAGGACGTGTGAGCCTTACGGCGCGCGCCGCGACTCCCGCCGACACGGCGGGGGTCGCGGCCATCTATGACCACTACGTCCTGACCTCGACGGCGACGTTCGAGCTGGACCCGCCGGGACGCCCGTTGTGGGATGCGAAGCTCGACGCCGTCCGGGACGGCGGGTGGCCGTTCCTGGTCGCGGACTCGGGCGGCAACGTCGCGGGGTTCGCGTACGTCGGCCCGTGGCGACCGCGGCCCGCCTATGAGCACACGGTGGAGGACTCCATCTACCTCGACCCCGCGCACACGGGCCGCGGCGTCGGCACGCAGCTCATGGCGCGCCTCGTCGAGGAGGCGGGGCGGGCCGGCGCGCGCGAGGTGATCGCCGTCGTCGCGGACATGGACTCGCCCGCCTCCCTGTCGCTGCACCGGCGGGCCGGGTTCACCGACGCCGGCCGTCTCGAACGAGTCGGGCGCAAGTTCGACCGGTGGCTGGGCACCACGCTGCTGCAGAGGTCGCTCGTCTGAGCCTGCCGGTGCTCTTGTCGACGGCGCTGAGCTGCTCTCGGTTGTCGGGGAAGATCCGAAGCCGCGTGCCGCGTGCGTTACGAGGGTCGGGCGTTGTGCCCCCGACGACGGACACCTCGAGATATTAGGTCAGCGAGTGCTGTATGGTCAGCCCATGCTGACCATTGCCTCGCGTCTCGACGTGATGAACCGTCTCGGGCGTGCCATGGCCGACCCGACGCGCTCACGCATCCTGATGTCCCTGCTGCACGGACCGAGCTACCCGGCAGTGCTCGCGCGCGAGCTGGAGCTCACCCGCTCCAACGTCTCGAATCACCTGACGTGCCTGCGGGACTGCGGCATCGTGGTCGCCGAGCCGGAGGGCCGCCAGACGCGCTACGAGATCGCCGAGCCGCGCCTGGCGCGCGCGCTGGTGATGCTGATCGACGTGACCCTCGCCGTGGACGAGGACGCCCCGTGCATCGACGGCGGCTGCCCGACGCCCGAGTGCGCAGGAGCGTGCGTGCGATGAACACCACCCTCACCGAAGAGCGGAGGAAGCGCCTGCACCGGCGGGTGCGATTCATCGTCGCCTTCACGATCACCTACAACGTGATCGAGGCCGTCATCGCGATCACGGCCGGCGCGCAGGCGTCCTCAGCCGCGCTGATCGGGTTCGGCCTGGACTCGGTCATCGAGGTCGCCTCGGCCGCTGCGGTCGCCTGGCAGTTCACCCGCAAGGACCCCGAACGATGGGAGAAGGCCACCGTCCGCGCCATCGCGATCGCATTCTTCGCCCTGGCCGCCTACGTCACTGTCGACGCCATCCTGAGCCTAACCGGCCAGGCGGACGTCGACCACAGCCCGCTCGGGATCGGCATCGCCGTCGCGAGCCTGATCATCATGCCGGTCCTGGCCTGGTTCGAGTTCCGCACCGGCCGCGAGCTCGGGTCGCGCAGCGTCCAGGCCGACGCGAAGCAGCTCCTGCTGTGCATCTACCTGTCCGGCACGGTGCTGATCGGACTGCTCGCGAACTCGCTGTTCGGGTGGATGTGGGCCGACTCCGTCGCCGCGCTGGTCGTCGCCGTCCTGGCGATCCGCGAGGGTGTCGAAGCCTGGCGAGGCGACGTCGAGTCGCCATTCGAAGTCCTCGAGGAACTGGCCGAAGAGGACGACGCTCACTGAGCGGACCCGCGGGTCGGACACATCGACGACGGACCTGCCTGGCTCAACACAGATGCCGGCCACACCCTCAGGGTGTGGCCGGCATCCTCGTCCTACGAGCTAGCAGCTCACGCCGTGGGCAGGGCGACGGGCTCGACGTCGAGCGAGGCGAGCAGGCCGCGCACGCGGCGCTCGATCTCGTCGCGGATGGGCCGCACGGCCTCGATGCCCTGGCCGGCGGGGTCGTCGAGCTGCCAGTCTTCGTAGCGCTTGCCGGGGAAGATCGGGCAGGCGTCGCCGCAGCCCATGGTGATCACGACGTCGGACGCCTGGACGGCGTCGGTGGTGAGCACCTTGGGCTGCTCGGCGGTGATGTCGACGCCGACCTCGGCCATGGCCTCGACGGCGACGGGGTTGATGCGGTCGGCGGGCATGGAACCGGCGGAGCGGACCTCGACGGCGCCGCCGGACAGGGCGCGTAGGAGCCCGGCGGCCATCTGGGAGCGGCCGGCGTTGTGCACGCAGACGAACAGGGCGGACGGCGTCGCGGTGGTGGGGGTGTCGGTCACGGTGGTCTCCGAGGTTCGGTCGTTCACGGGGTGGGAAGGTCGAGTTCGGGCAGCAGGTCGGCGAGCAGGGCGCGCACGCGGGTGTCGAGCTCGTCGCGGATGGCCGCGACTCCGGCCGGGGAGGCCAGGGCAGGGTCGCCGACGAGCCAGTCCTCGTACCGCTTGCCGGGCAGGACCGGGCACACGTCGCCGCAGCCCATGGTGATCACGACGTCGGCGGCGCGGACGGCGTCGTCGGTCAGCGGCTTGGGGAACGGCTCGTCGGTGCCCAGGGCGGCGAGCTCGGGGCGAACGGCGGGGTGGACGTCCGCCGCAGGCGTCGACCCCGCGGAGCGGACCACGACCCGGTCGCCGGCGTAGTGCCGAACGAGCGCGGCGGCGAGCTGGGAGCGGCCGGCGTTCGCGACGCACACGAACAGCACCTGCGGAGAGGTCGCAGCGCCGGCGTCGGCATTCCGGGATGCCTCGCGGGTCAGGTCGGCCAGGCGCTGGCGGACGAACCGGTCGGTGAGGGTGAGCAGGTGCGCCGAGACCTTCGCCGAGCGGGCCAGCGCCGTGTACGACTCGCGCACCGTGCGCAGCACAATGTCGCGGGCCAGGTCGGGATGCGTGGCCGCGAGGTCGGCGGCGAGCCGGTCCAGCGCGGCGTCGGCATCCTCGAGCCCGGTCAGGTGCGGGTGCTCGCCCAGGGCGTCCAGGGCTGCCGGCGCGAACGACTCGAGCAGGGTGCTGATCGCGGACTTGTAGCCGGGGGTGATGCGGTACCAGACCCAGGTGCCGCGCCGCTCGGAGGCGAGCACGCCGACGTCGCGCAGCACCTTGAGGTGGTGGCTCACCGTGGGCTGGGACACGTCGGTCAGCTCGGCCAGGTCGCACACGCACGCCTCCCCGGCCGGCGCGGTGGCGATGAAGGACAGCATCCGCAGCCGCAGCGGCTCGGCCAGCGCCTTGAGCGTGGCCGCGACCGCGCCTGCGGCCTCGGTGCCGATCGCGTGGGCCTCGATGCGGGGCCCGCAGTCCGAGTCGCGCACCGTCAGCGGCACGCGCTCCTCGGTGGTGTCGGTGGTGGTCATGACCTCACCTCGTCCAGCTCTCGTGCGGGCGGCTCGATGGCGTAGGGGTCGACGGCGAACCAGCGCCGGGCGACCCAGAGGGACACGTAGACCAGGCCCACCAGGACCGGGACCTCGATGAGCGGCCCGACGACGCCGGCCAGCGCCTCGCCGGAGGTGGCGCCGAAGGTGCCGATGGCCACCGCGATGGCGAGCTCGAAGTTGTTGCCCGCCGCGGTAAACGCCAGCGTGGTCGTGCGGGCATAGCCGAGACCGAGGAACTTGCCGAGCACCATGCCCAGGCCCCACATGACGGCGAAGTACACCAGCAGCGGCAGCGCGATGCGCACGACGTCGAGCGGGTTCGAGGTCACGGCCTCGCCCTGCAGGGCGAACAGCAGCACGATCGTGAACAGCAGCCCGTACAGGGCCCACGGGCCGATCTTCGGGACGAACCGCTCTTCGTACCAGTCGCGGCCCTTGGTCCGCTCGCCGATCCAGCGCGAGGCGAAGCCAGCCACCAGCGGGATGCCGAGGAAGACCAGCACGTTGAGCGCGATCTGCCCGATCGAGACGTCCAGTCCCTGGGTGTCGAGGCCGAGCCAGCCGGGCAGCACGGTCAGGTAGAAGTAGCCCAGCAGCGAGAACGCCACCACCTGGAAGACGGAGTTGATCGCCACCAGGACGGCGGCGGCCTCCCGGTCCCCGCACGCGAGGTCGTTCCAGATCACGACCATGGCGATGCAGCGGGCCAGGCCGACGATGATCAGGCCGGTGCGGTACTCGGGCAGGTCGGGCAGGAACGTCCAGGCCAGGGCGAACATCAGCGCCGGGCCGACGATCCAGTTCAGCAGCAGGGAGCTGACCAGCAGCTTCTTGTCGCCGGTGACCGAGGCGACCTTGTCGTAGCGGACCTTGGCCAGCACCGGGTACATCATCACCAGCAGCCCGAGTGCGATGGGGACGGAGATGCCACCGACCTCCATCGAGGCCAGCACGTCCGACAGGCCCGGGACGAAGCGGCCCACCAGCAGGCCACCGACCATGGCCAGGCCGATCCAGGCCGGCAGCCAGCGGTCCAGGGTGGACAAGCGGCGGGTCGCGTCCGCACGGGCGGTCGTCGTGTCGGCGCTCACCGAGCCGCCTCCCGCGCGTCGGCGTCAGCGAGGGCGGCCGGAAGACCGCTGGGGTTTGGGGCCGCAGGGGTGCCAGCGCCCTCGGCGTCGGCCAGCCCGGTGAGGAAGGCCTGGGCGTCGAGCGCGGCGGAGCAGCCGGAACCGGCGGCGGTGATGGCCTGGCGGTAGGTGTGGTCGACCGCGTCACCGCAGGCGAAGACGCCGGGCAGGTTGGTGCGGGTCGAGCGGCCCTCGACGAGGATGTAGCCCTCGTTGTCCAGGTCGATCTGGCCCTTGACGAGGTCGGTGCGCGGGTCGTGACCGATCGCGACGAACAGGCCGGTGGTGTCGAGCTCGCGCTGCTCGCCGGTCACGGTGTCGCGCAGGGTGATCCCGCTGACCTTGGAGTCGCCCGCGATGCCGACGACCTCGCTGTTCCAGGCGAACTCGATCTTCGGGTCGGCCTGGGCGCGGTCGGCCATGATCTTGGAGGCCCGCAGCGAGTCGCGCCGGTGCACGATCGTCACTTTCGAGGCGAAGCGCGTGAGGAAGGTGGCCTCCTCCATCGCGGAGTCCCCGCCGCCGACGACGGCGATGTGCTGGTCGCGGAAGAAGAACCCGTCGCAGGTGGCGCACCACGACACGCCCCTGCCGGACAGCTGCTTCTCCTCGGGCAGGCCGAGCTCGCGGTACGCGGAGCCGGTCGCGAGGATGACGGCGCGGGCCTTGAAGGTCTCGCCGCCGCCCGTGACGACCGTCTTGACGTCGCCGGTCAGCTCGACGCTCTCCGCGTCGTCCCACAGCACGCGGGCGCCGAACTTCTCGGCCTGCTCGCGCATGGCCTCCATGAGGTCGGGACCCTGGATGCCGGTGGGGAAGCCGGGGAAGTTCTCCACCTCGGTGGTGTTCATGAGGGCTCCGCCCGCGGTGACGGAGCCCGCGATCACGACGGGTGCCAGACCGGCACGCGCGGCGTAGACGGCCGCGGTGTAGCCGGCCGGGCCGGACCCGACGATGACAACCTCGTGGACCTGCTGTATCGACATGCCTCTATATTGACATGGACCGATGCAGCCTGTCACACCCCTGTCAGAGCCGACCGGTTCTGAGGCGCTGGCAAGCCGTCACCAGACGTTGCGGGCCCACTCATACCGGGGAAGGGTATGCAGAGGCATGAGGAAGGAATCAGATGGCTACCCGCCGTTCGCACCACGAACCTGAACGCCCACCTGCTGGCGATGCCGATGGCAGCCAGGGGGAACCTGTCCGTCACGTCCAGGCCTCGCGTGGGACTCACTCAGATCATGGTGCGCCTCGTGAGGGTCGCGGTCCTTCTGGTCACCATGACGGAGAGCTCGATCATCAGGGGCACGCTGTCCATCTGGGTAACGAGCGCCACGAAGGCGATCACGCCGGCCACACCGGCCACACCGGCCACACCGGCCACACCGGCCACGCGGGACATGGCGCGGACCATGTGGCGATGTTCCGGCGGTTGTTCTGGATCATGCTCCTGATGGCCGTGCCGACCGTGCTGCTCAGCGATATGTTCGCGGGCCTGCTGAGGTACGACCTGCCGGACGTCGCGGGCCTGGCGGTCGTGTCGCCCCTGCTGGGCACGGTGATCTACCTGTGGGGTGGTTGGCCGTTCCTGACCGGCGCGGTCTCGGAGGTTCGAGCGCGCAAGCCCGGAATGATGCTCTTGATCGGGATGGCGATCACTGTCGCGTTCGTGGCCTCGTGGGGCGCGACCCTGGGGGTTCTCTCGCACGAGCTGGACTTCTGGTGGGAGCTGGCGCTGCTGGTGGTGATCATGCTGCTGGGCCACTGGCTGGAGATGCGATCCCTCGCACAGACGTCCTCGGCGCTGGATTCCTTGGCAGCACTCTTGCCGGACGAGGCGGAGAAGGTCAGCGGCGACCAGGTGGTCAAGATCGCGCCGGCACAGCTGGAGCTCGACGACGTCGTGATCGTCAGGCCCGGCGGTCGGGTGCCCGCCGACGGCGACGTCGTCGAGGGTAGTGCCAGCGTGGACGAGTCGATGATCACTGGAGAATCACGGCCGGTGTTGCGTGAGGTCGGGGACCCGGTCGTCGCGGGTACGGTCGCCACGGACAACGCGGTGCGTGTGCGCGTCACGGCGGTCGGCGAGGACACCGCCCTCGCGGGTATCCAGCGGCTGGTCTCCGAGGCGCAGTCCTCGACAACGCGCGCTCAGCTGTTGGCGGACAAGGCGGCGGGCTGGCTGTTCTGGTTCGCGCTGATCGCCGCGATCGTCACAGTCGTCGTGTGGAGCGTGGTCGGTAGCCCGGATCTGGCGGTGGTTCGGGCGATCACCGTGCTGGTGATCGCGTGCCCGCACGCCCTCGGGCTCGCGATCCCTCTGGTCGTGTCGATCTCGACCGAGCGCGCGGCGCGCGGCGGCGTGCTGGTCAAGGACCGCGGCGCCCTGGAGCGCATGCGAACGGTCGACGCCGTGCTGTTCGACAAGACCGGCACGCTGACCAAGGGTGAACCGGTGTTGCGCGGCATCGTGACTGTCGACGGCACGGAGGACGAGCTCGTCGCCCGAGCGGCCGCGGCCGAGTCCGACAGTCAGCATCCGCTGGCCCGGGCGATCCTGGACGCCGCCGAGAGGCGCGGTCTGGAGGTGCCGCAGGCGTCCGACTTCAGCGCTTCGACAGCTGTCGGTGTGTCCGCCACAGTCGGGGGTCGGACGGTTGCCGTCGGGGGGCCGAACCTGCTTGCCGAGCACGGAGCCGTCTCCCTCGCCCAGGCCGGCGAGTGGTCCGAGCAGGGATCCACGGTGCTGCACGTCTTGATCGACGGGCAGGTCGTGGGTGCCCTGGCGTTGGCGGACGAGGTGCGTCAGGAGTCTCGCGAGGCCGTGGACGCGCTGCATGCCCTCGGCGTCCACGTCGTCATGATCACCGGCGACGCTGAACCCGTGGCACGCAGCGTCGCCGCCGAGCTGGGCATCGACCAGGTCTTCGCCGGCGTGCGCCCCGAGAACAAGAGCGAGAAGGTCCTCGAGCTTCAACAGCAGGGCCGCACCGTGGCCATGGTCGGAGACGGTGTGAACGACGCCCCCGCTCTCGCTCAGGCGGATGTCGGGATCGCCATCGGCGCAGGCACCGACGTCGCCATCGCCTCGGCCGGAGTGATCCTGGCCTCGGACGATCCACGGTCGGTGCTGTCCGTCATCGAGCTGTCGCGCGCGGGGTATCGCAAGATGAAGCAGAACCTGTGGTGGGCCGCCGGGTACAACATCGCGGCCGTGCCTCTGGCAGCCGGTGTGCTGGCTCCCGTGGGCTTCGTCCTGCCCATGGAGGTGGGCGCCATCCTGATGTCGCTCTCGACGATCGTCGTCGCGGCAAATGCCCAGCTGCTGCGACGTCTCGACCTCACTCCTTCGGCGTCTGTCGCTGCCGCCTATCGGTCTGCGCCCCAGCGCACTCAGCCGTCCACACCGGGCGTCGACACCCGGCAGGTGCCCGCGTCGTGAGAGCGGGCGGGCGACCAGCCGCCATCTGGCCGGTCAGGTCGCCCGCCCGGGTGCATGCCTCAGGACTCGACCTGGGCGACTTCCTCAGTGAGCTCCCAGTGCCACGGCTCGTACTTCGAACCGCCCGGGCGCGCCCACGGGGGGTTGTCCCACCCGAAGGAAGGCGCGTTCTCGGCGAGCCACGACCAGCGTTCACCGGCATAGGTCTCCGGGCACAGATCGACCGCGAGTCCCCATCCGTGATTCGAGGTTCCGGGGGTGGCCGCGAGATAGCCCTTCGCAGCTTTCACGGCGACCTGCTGATCGTAGGAGCGGTAGCCGTCAGTGATGCACATCGGCTCGCCGAATCGCTCGGTGTAGGCCTCGTTCACCTCGGCCAGCGCTACGGCTGCGTCGGAGCGCACGTGCGTCTGTCCGTCCCAGAGGTCGCACAGCTCGCTCGAGGGCACCTGGCCGTTCGACCCGGTCCCGGTGGCCTCGCCGCTGCAACCGGCGAGGGCCGGTTCGGGTTCCGGCTCCGGTGCGGGCTCGGGTTCCGCCTTCGGCTCCGGAGCGGGTGCCGGAGTGATCTTCACGCGATCGACGCGTTCCTCGGCGCGCGAGATCTTCGCCGACCGGTCGACCACGATCGGCGGCGCGGCGGGGACTTCAGTGCGGGCCGCCGGGTCGGAGGTGGTCTCTTGTGTCGTCGTGCGTTCGATGGCGGAGGCCCGGCGGCTGCTGTCGTTGTCGGCGGTGGCCACGGTGAACGAGGTCGTGGCCGTCACGGCGATCGCGAGTCCGATGCCGGGGCCGAGGGGCAGGCGGCGGGCCGGGCGCAGGGTTCGCCGGCGGGCTGCGCGTGTGGCGGACGGCAGGAGGCTGGCGTGTCGTCCCTTGGAGTGGCGTTCGCTGCGGCTGGATGGCCTGCCGGAGGAATCGGCAGACGGGTTCTGGGTGTGGGCGTGCTTCATCTGAGTCCTTTTTGCGGCAGAGTGGTCGCGTGGCTCATGCGGGCAGACGTCGGTCTGCCCCACGTGCGCTCGACCCTGCGCGGCGCGAGCTCGTGCAGGGTCGAGCGATCGTCAACTCATCCGCAAGAAGGTCGGGTTGTCCTGCCAGATCGACCGGTACCGGACCGTCTTTCCGGGGACCGGAGCCTCGACCTGCATGTCACCGCCGGCGTAGATGGCGATGTGGCCGGGGCTCCAGATCAGGTCACCCGGCTGTGCTTCCTCGCGCGAGACGACCGTGCCAGCGTCGCGCTGGCCCGAGGAGGTCCGCGGGATGGAGATGCCCGCCTCGGCGTACACGTACGACGTGAACCCGGAGCAGTCGAAGCCGGATGGGGTCGACCCGCCCCACTGGTAGGGGACCCCGAGGTACTGCATCGCGATCTCCACGATCGCTGAACCGTTGGCCGCGTCCGGGATGTCGGGGGCCGCTTCCTGCGTGGGCCCTGCCTCGGCCGGTCCGGGGGCCGCGGCGGCGCGCTCAGCGGGCTGGCCGTCAGCGTCGGCTTCCGGGCCCGGAGCAACCTCCGGCTCCGGCGCGGGCTCGGGTTCCGGTTCGGGTGCGGGCGTGATCGTGCCCACCGCTGTCTTCTCCACGGTCAGGACGGCGTCAGCAGGCACCGCGACGGCAGGCGCCGCCGTCAGTGCCTGGCGGGCCTGGGCAGTGATGGCATCGAGCCCGGCCGCGCTCAGCGCCTTGCCGTGGTCGGTGGCAGTCTCGGCTCCAGCGGGAGCGCCGAGTGTCGAGACGAGCACTCCCGAGCCGGCCAGGGCCAGCGCCCCGCGGCGTGCGACGGTGCTCACGCTCGTTCCGGCAGCCCGCGTCAGCGTGGTCAGTGGGGTGATCGGGGCGCGAGCGGCGCGATGGCGCCCGCGAGGAATCGGTGAAGCCATGGTCATCTCCTGACGCCTGCGAGGTTAGCTGTCGGGTTCGGGTCGGAGACTGACCCGGCCGGCGGGAAGATCCCGTCCGGCTTCACCCCGAGGACGCCGCAGCGCCCGTGAGTGGGTCCCCCGTCCCTGTCATGACGTGTGCGTGTTGCCCAAAGCGGTGACAGGGCTCGGCGTCCGCTCGGGCGCCTCGCAGGGCTGCGAGGTGGGGAGAACATACCCCGCGTCGCCCCCAATGTCACGGATTGATAACAGTGCCGGAGGCAAGCGTCGGGGGCCGGCGTCGGCGCGCTCGTCCGCGGCCTCATGAGATCTCCACCAGCGACACCCATGTGGCACCAAGATCCGGGCTGGACATGATGCGCTTCTCGGTGGCGACTACCAGATTCGTTGTGGCATCGGGGCTTGGGGCGGTCGTCATGGCCTCGATCGCTCCGCCTGCGGCGGTGCCGTGCGACCGCCAGCCGGTGGCGGACGGTGTAGCCGTCCAAACGAGGCCGTTGGTGTCGATCCCGACGATGTCCCCGCTCGCTTGGGTGTCCACGAAGACCAGTAGCGGAGCATCCGCGAGCTTGGAGAAGGACCGGGCCCCGTCCTGGCTGATCTGCACACCATCGGGTGTCGTCGCGAGAATCTGGTCCGGATCGTCGGCGAGGAACGCCAGGTCGTGGGCCGGGATCGTCGCGCCGCGATCCCAGGTCTGGCCGGCGTCGTTGCTCAGGAACATGGTGGAGCTGGCCGAATCCAGGCCGGCGATGCGTTCCGCCCCTGAGTCACTGGTTGCGGTGAGGGCATGGAAGTCGACCTCGCCACCCAGGGACACCGACTCCCAGGTCTGGGCGCCGTCGGTGCTGCGGATGAGCCCGAGGTTCGGCGTGGCGAGGTCGGGTGCCTCGCCGGGGCCGGGATGGCCGGATGCCAGGAGGTCGCCGTCAGGGGCGAGCGTCATGCCCATCGTGTCCTGCATGCCGGAGCCGATGCGTTGCGGGGCGGCCTCGTCCCTCGCGGGCGGAGTGGTCGGGTCCGGCAATGCCCAGACCCCTGTGTGGGTGGCCGCGTACAGGGAACGGTCCTGCTCGTCGAAGACGAGGGCATGTAGGTGGGAGAAGTCGGCCCGGCTCAACGAGGTGCCGGAAGCCGTCGCCGCACCGCCCGACTGGGCCGGGGACGAGTCGCCCGGCGGCGTGGAGCAAGCGGTCAGGGTGAGCAGCAACACGACGGTCGCTGGGATGCGGGCGGGTATGCGGGCAGGGGAGATCATCACACGTCCTAGCGCGCTCGAGGATGGGAGGAGCGAACCGAGATGGTGCGCCGGCGTCGATGACGGCCGGCGCACCACCTCCTTCTGGTTACTTCTCGGACAGGAGCTCGTCCATCGTGGAGATCTCTGCCTGCTGGGTCTCGACGATGCGCTCTGCCATGGCGACCGCGTCCGAGTTCTCGCCCGCGTCCACCTCGGTCTGTGCCATCGCGACGGCGCCCTGGTGGTGGGAGATCATCTGCGACAGGAAGAGCCGGCCAGCCTCGGAGCCGCTGGCGTTCTCAAGGGCTTCCATGTCGTCGGCGCTCATCATCCCGTTCGTGGACCCGTGGTCCATCGAACCCATGGAGTCCATCGAGCCGGACTCGGGGACCGGTGCGCCCCACTGCTCGAGCCACTCGGTGAGCTGCTCGATCTCCGGGGCCTGGGCGTCCTTGATCTGGGCGGCGAGGTCCAAGATTCGCGGGTCGATCCCCGACTTGTCGGCGATCAGGTCCGACATCTCTACCGCCTGCTGGTGGTGCGGGATCATCATCTGCGCGAACTCGACGTCCGCATCGTTGAACGGCGCCGACTCGGCGGGCGACTGCTCCGCTGTCGGGCTCGACATGGTGGACATGTCGTGCGCGGGCTGCTGCGTGTTCGAGCACGCGCCGAGCACGGCCACGGCGGCGACCACGAGAGCAGGCGCAAGGGTGCGCTTCATCAAGGTAGGGCCTTTCTTGGGTAGATCCACTGCCGGACCATGGGTGGTCCGACATCGGCGAGTTCCGACGTGTCGAGGCTCGACACATCGGCTCAGGGGACCTACGTCCGAGAAATGCCCAGGGCATGCAGCGACGGGGCGCTGGAGAAGACCACGCGCGAAGGCGATGCGGTGCGAGGGCCAGCACGCGTCCAACCGACCACGAAAAACAGCCTGCGCACCGGAACCGTCAGCGTCAGCAGCACGACGAGCACCATCAGACACATCGCGGTCATCAACTCGTGTCCGCCACAGCTGTGGTCGCACGGCTGTGACGCGTCGCCTGAGTGATCGATCGCGCTCACCTCTTGCCCGTGCCCGGGGTCCGCCGGGTCGGCGTTCGCACCGGCGTCGACGTGCTTCGTCGCTACCGGCGCGCCGTGGGCGGTCGACGAGCCGCTCATCGCGTGCATCGTCACCACGCCGAGGACGAGCATGACGATCATGAGCGCAGCACCCAAGCGCCGCCGAGGATCGGCGAGCAGCGACTGGAGGGTGCGAAGCGCGTGCATGACGAGGTCCAGGCTAGCGAATCTCGAACAGCCCATCCGACACTCCGACGTTGCCCGGGACTTTGGTATCAGAGCCGTAGACCGCGATCGTGGCCCTGGGGTGATGCGTCGACGGTATTGCGCGGTGGGGGCCGAGACCCGGTGTCGACGTAGCCGGAACGACCAGGCGCGGAGCTGTTCGAGGCTTCAAGTGAAACTGACCGAGTCTGTGGTGCCTCGGAATCGGGTTCTGACGGTCTTGAAGCCTCCCGGGAGAGGCGCCCCTACTGTTGCTCCGCTGCGGTTGCCTGCTGACCTCGGAGAAGGGCGAGGGCGAGGACGGCGGCGGCGAGGAGCACACCGGAGGCGACCGTGAGGGCGGTGCTGTATCCGGCCACGAGTGCCTGGTCGGTAGCCAGCGCGGCGTTGGCTGGGCGTGCGGTGACGGTCGCTGCGATGCCGGCGAGGAGCGCGAGACCGATCGCGACGCCGATCTGCTGGGCGGAGTTGAGCAGGGCGGAGGCGATGCCGGCCTTGTCAGGGTCGACGCGGTAGACCGCGGCCTGGGTCAGGGTCAGGACGCCGAGGCCGAAGCCGAGTGCGAGGACGAACATCGCCGGGGCGAGGTGCAGCCAGTAGCCGGAGTCGACGGTGATCGTCGAGAACCAGAGCGCGGCCGCGGCGCCGAGCAGGGCACCGGTCGCGGCGACGTACCGCGGCGCGATGCGCAGCAGCAGCTTCGGCGCGATCCCGGCGCCGACGACGATGCCGAGCGCGAAGGGGAGCCAGGCCAGCCCGGTCTGCAGCGGGCTGTAGTGCTGGACCTGCTGCAGGTGCAGCGTGAGGACGTAGAAGGTGCCCATCGGACCGATCGCGAGCAGCAGCATGGTCACGTACGCGCCGGTGCGGTTGCGGTCGTGGAACAGGCTGAGCGGCAGCAGTGGGTTCCTGCTGCGGGCCTGGGTGAGGACGAACGCCGTCAGGAGCACGGCGGCGGCGGCCACGAGGGCGATGGCGACGGGGTCGCCGAGGCCGTCCTCACCGAACCGTGTGATCGCGTAGACGAGGGCGATCATGCCGGCGGTGCCGAGGACGGCGCCGAGGACGCCGAGGCGGCCGCGGTGGCGGTCGGCGGCCACGAGGGTGCGGCTGCCGAGCAGCACCAGGAGCCCGATCGGGACGTTGATGAAGAACACCCAGCGCCAGCCGAGCGTGTCGGTGAGGACGCCGCCGAGCAGCAGGCCCAGGATGATGCCGAGCCCGGACATCGCGCCGTAGAGCGAGAGTGCCTTGTCGCGCGTGGCGCGGTCGGAGAAGGTCGTGGCGATCAGGGCGAGGGCGTTCGGGGCGGCCATCGCGGCGCCGATGCCCTGCACCGCACGCGCGATGACGAGCATCGCCGTCGTCTGTCCGAAGCCGCCGGCCAGGGACGCGAGGACGAACAGCGCTATGCCGGCCTGCAGGGTGCGGCGCCGGCCCCACAGGTCCCCGACCCGGCCGCCGAGCAGCAGCAGTGCGCCGAACGCGAGGATGTAGGCGTTGACGACCCACGGCAGGTCGACGGCCTCGACGCCGAGCTCGGTCTGGATGCTCGGCAGTGCGATGTTCACGATCGAGTCGTCGAGCACCAGCATCAGTTGTGCGGTCGCGATCACCAGCAGGGCCACCAAGGCCCCCCGCTGGGACGTTGTCGTCTGGTTCTTGGCCACGCCGTCCTCCCGTTCGCGGCCCTCGGGCCGCGTCGTCGTCATGTGCCGGCTGCCCGTCCGGTCGGCCGGGGCGGCCCGACGACTATACCCCTGTGGGGTATATGCTCAGGAAGCCTCGCCCGCATCTGACGGTCGGGCACGTAGAACGAGAGAGGATGGCCCCGTGAAGGTTGAGCTTCTGGTAGTCGACGCATGCCCCAACGAGGTGCCCGCACGGGACGCGCTGCGCAAGGCGCTGGACCGGGCCGGCATCGACGCACCGATCGCGACCGTCGTCGTCCGCGACGACGACCAGGCCCAGGCTCGCGGCTTCCTCGGGTCGCCGTCGTTCCACCTCGACGGGCGAGACCTGTTCCCCGCCCCCTCGGCCAGCCCTGGTGTGGCGTGCCGCGTCTACCCCACGATCGCGGGACTGCGCGGCGTGCCCGAGGACGACGCGCTGGCCCTCGCCGTCGAGGCGCGCATCCGAGGTTGACCGCACTCAACGGGCGCCGGTCGAAGGTGCCGGCTCAGAGCCCTGCGCCGGTGCTGGGCGGAGGGCGATGTCGCCGTATCGCCCAGACCGTGATCGGTGCACCGATCGCTGCGGGCAGGATCCAGAACGACCAACCGGGTAGCCGCTCCCACACCGGCAGGTGTGGCCCGTTGTCGACGTAGAACGCGGTCAGCATCGCGACATACGCCAGGCCCATCCAAGCGATATGCACGCCGTCGCTCTCGCCGCGGCGCCGGTTGTGCCACCCGAGCAACACGGCGGCCAACGCGATCCCGCCGAGGACGGCCAGGTGCACCGTTGCGGGCCAGCGGATCACCACCATCACGACCATCGACCCGAAGAGAGCGACGACCCCACCCAGGAAGACGCGCCCCGCCGTGATGTGCCAGCGACCGCCCTTGCGGGCGAGCATCGCGACCAACCCCGCGAGCACCCCCGTCAGCCCCGCGGCCACGTGCACGAGCAGCGCGAGGTCGAACACCGGACCTGCGTCCGGCTCCGGCAACCCCGGGATATCGATCACGGTCGCCTCCGACCTCGAGCCCCATCCCAGCGTCCCACCGTCGCCAACCCCCAGGGTTGTGGGACAGTGCAAGACCGACCGATTCTGACGCCGCCCTTCCTCGGGCCCGACGCGCCGGCGACACGCCGCTCAAAAACCTGCTCTAAAACTCCGCGGCGTCGAAACCAACGGCGAACGTTTTGCCCCGCTGGCGGAGCGGTGATCCGGGATACCTCTCCCCGTACGCATCGTGTTCACACCTCTGGCACCCGAGGCGGGTCGAGTTCCACACCTGTCAGGTGTGACGGTTTCGCTGCGGGTGATCTCGGCCGGGCAGGGGTATTCCTACCTGCTGCGGTCGGTCGTGACCGGTGACGGGAACGAGCCGCAGGCTTCGGCGTTCACCCGATACTTCACAGAGGCGGGTACGCCGCCCGGGGTGTGGATGGGCCGCGGGGTCGAGCACCTGGGCGACAGCGCGCTTCGGCCAGGTATGACGGTGACACCGACGCAGCTGCAGGCGCTGCTCGGGCATGGTGCGGACCCGGTCACCGGTGAGCCGCTGGGCCGCCCGTTCCGGGAGTACCCGACGACGGCGGAGCGTGCTGCTCGCCGGGTTCGGAGAGTGGATCGGTCGCTGCCGGCGGCAGAGTTCGATGCCGAGGTGGGACGGATCCAGGCCCAGGAAGCAGCGCGCGGTAGCCAGACGGCGACGGCGGGGTTCGACCTGACCTTCTCGGTGCCGAAGTCGGTGTCGGTGCTGTGGGGGCTGGCAGATGCGACGACGCAGGAGCTGATCGTCGCGGCCCAGCACGACGCGGTCACGCAGGTGCTGGACTTTCTGGAGCGGGAGGTCGCCGCAACACGCACGGGTCGCGGGGGAGTGGCGCAGGTCCCGGTGGTGGGGGTGGCGGCGACGGCGTACGACCACTGGGACTCCAGAGCGAACGACCCGCAGCTGCACACCCACCTGGTGATCGCGAACAAGGTCAAGGCCGCCCACGACGGGCAATGGCGCACCCTGGACTCCCGCGCCCTGCACCACGCCGTCGTCGCGCTATCCGAGCACTACAACGCCGTCCTCGCCGACCGGCTCACCAACACCTTCGGCATCGGATGGGGGCGGCGCGACCGCGGCCCCGACCGCTCACCGCAGTGGGAGATCGCCGGCATCCCCGAGGAACTGCTCACGGAGTTCTCCTCCCGCAGCCGCGACATCGACGTCGCGACCGACCGACTGATCGCCGACTACACGACGATGCGTGGCCGTCGGCCCTCGCCGCGCACGATCGTGAAGCTGCGCGCGCAGGCGACCCTGGCCACGCGGCCGGAGAAGACCGTCCACTCGCTGGCGGACCTGACCGTCGACTGGCGACGCCGCGCTGAGCAGTTGATGCACAAGGACCCGACAGACTGGGCACGCAACCTCACCACCGGACGGACCGCCCATGTGCTGACCGCCGACGCCGTCCCGCTCGACGTCGTCGAGCAAGTTGCGGCCGAGGTGGTCGCAGCGGTGTCGCAGAAGCGGTCGACGTGGCAGCACTGGAACCTGTGGGCCGAGGCCTCGCGACGGACGATGCGTCTGCGGTTCGCCACCGGCGAGGATCGCGAGCAGGTCGTCGCGATGATCACCGACGCCGCCACTCGACGGTCGATTCAGCTGACGCCGGCAGAGCTGGCGAGCAGCCCGGCGACACTGCGGCGCGAGGACGGTTCCAGCATGCTGCGACCGCGGCACGCCGATATCTACACCAGCGACGAGCAGTTGGGGATGGAGGATCGGCTCCTCACTCTCGCTGCGGACCGCGGCGGACCGAGAGCCGTGTCGAGCCGGCTGAACCGGAGCGCGAGCACCGGGCCGGGGGAGCCGCGACTCGACGCGGAGCAGGTCGAGGCTGTCAGCCGGATCCTGAACTCGGGCCGGCGGCTCGACCTCCTGGTCGGCCCCGCAGGAACTGGCAAGACCACCAGCATGCGGGCACTCCGCAACGCATGGGTGGCAGAGCACGGGACTGGCGCGGTGGTCGGGATGGCGCCGTCGGCCGCCGCATCGCAGGTGCTGGCGGAGGACCTTGGCATCCGCTGCGACAACACCGCCAAGTGGATCTACGACCATCGCCATGGCCGCGCGGACTTCGCACCAGGGCAACTCGTCATCGTCGACGAGGCCACGCTCGCATCGACGCGTGCTCTGGACACCATCGCGACCCGCGCCGCGCAGGTTGGCGCGAAGGTCGTCCTCGTCGGCGACCCGGCGCAGCTGCAGTCCGTCGACGCCGGCGGAGCGTTCGCCATGCTGGTCGGCGCCCACGGTGACGACGTGCCGCGGCTGACCGAGGTGCGCCGGTTCGCGCACGACTGGGAGAAGACGGCCTCGCTGCGCTTGCGTGACGGCGACACGGCCGTCATCGACCAGTACGAGGAGCACGGCCGGATCCGGGAGGGCAGCACCGACGAGATGACCGACGCTGCCTACGCCGCTTGGAGGTATGACACGGAGAGCGGCAGGGGGAGCATCCTGGTCACCGAGTCGGCTGAGAACGTCCGACGCCTCAATGCCCGTGCCCGTGCCGAACGCATCGGCCAGGGTCTCGTGTCTGCCGGGCGGGACGTCGCCCTGCGCGACGACGCCCGCGCATCGGCCGGCGACGTGATCATCACGCGCCTTAACGACCGCCGGCTGCGCACCAGACCACATGGTTGGGTGCGCAACGGCGACCGCTGGATCGTCACCCACGTCCGGCGCGATGGCGGCCTCGAGGTCAGTCCCGACGGTCGACGGCAGGGGATCGTGGTGCTGCCATCGAGCTACGTGGCCGACCACGTCGACCTCGGCTACGCGGTCACGGCTCACCGTGCGCAGGGACTGACCGTCGACACCGCGCACGTCGTCGTCTCGCCGTCGAGCACCCGCGAGAACCTCTACGTGTCCATGACCCGCGGGCGGCGCGCCAACACTGCCTACGTCGCCCTGGATACGCCGGACCCGCTGCACGCCACCCCGGCAGCCCCGGAAGTCACCGCGCGCAGCGTCCTGTTCGGGGTAGTGAACCACACCGGCGCCGAGCTCTCGGCGCACCAGGTGACTGAGACCGAACAGCACCGGTGGTCCAACATCGGTCAGCTCGCCGCCGAGTACGAGACCATCGCCACCGCCGCTCAGCGCGACCGGTGGACGCGACTCGTGCGACACGCCTTGCGCGACGCAGGTGGACTCACAGCGGCAGAGACCGAACAAGCGATCCAGTCCGAAGCGTTCGGAGTGCTTGCCACCGAGCTACGCCGAGCCGAGGCGTACGGCCACGACGTCGACGCGCTGCTGCCATGCGTCGTTGCTGATCGCAGCATGCTCGACGCCGACGACGTCGCCGCCATACTGACCGCTCGCCTGACCCGCGCCACCGAACGCCCGGCACGTCGCACGACGCCAGACCTCATCGCAGGCCTCATGCCCGCAGCCCGTGGCCCGCTGGATGACGACGTCTCACAGGCTCTCGCCGAGCGCCGATGCCTCATCGAAGCACGCGCCCGGACTCTCGCAGAGGCCGCCGTCGCTGACCGCGCGCCATGGGTACAAGCCGTCGGCTCTGTGCCGATGGGCGCCCGCGAATTCGAACTCTGGCTTGCCGCTCTATCAGCCGTCGCCGCCTACCGCGATCGATACACCATCGCGGGGCCGCAGCCACTGGGCACGGAGGCCGATTCGCATGCACAGGAGCGCGACCGCGGTCGAGTGGCAGAGGTACTGCGCCGGCTGAGGCTGACTGGTCAACGGCAGAGGGTCAGGACTGGCCACCGATCGAGCCGCACCATCGACGTCGTTGTCCAAGGTCACCAGTAGTTGCGCTTGCACCCCTGGAGGTGCGCTCGTCCTCGTCGAGTCGGTGCGTTCGTCGGTAGGTGCCAGCCGACCGCGCGGCGGCAGCAGGTGTCGATGGCGCACAGTGCCCCACAGCCAGCAGGAGAAGTGCGGCAGTAGATCGGTGGGCCCCTTGTCGGGCGATGAACTGCGCTGACGAGTCGTGCCACGCCCGAACGGTGCCGAGTACATTGGGGAACGTGCCCGTCCGACGGCGGAGCGCTAATCAATTGTGAGTGGCACGCAGATGGCACGTGACTGCGAAGTCGCGGGAAGATCCGCGGGAACTCGCGCCTCATGGCTCCTTCGGGTAAGAACTGGGACTTCTGAGGCCCACCTCGGACCCGGTAGCCCGTAGCGGCTGACCAGAGGCCCGGACCCGCGGACTTCCGCAGGTCCGGGCCTCTTTGCGTGCCCACTCGCCGTGGACACCGGAGGTCGACGATGGACCCGAG
>NZ_BAAAPM010000002.1:30253-95134 GCF_039531145.1 Isoptericola hypogeus | reverse complement strand
TGGCGCTGTTGCTCGTGGACCCGTCGAGCGCGTGCAGCCCTCATCCCACGAACGTCGCCACCGACCGCGGCAGCCCCCGGCCGGCCGCGCGCGCGTAGACGCTCGCCTTCGCGATGAAGATGAGCATGAACTGCGCATAGATCTCCAGCTGCGCGCGCCTCGTGCGGCGGGTTCCGTCCGGGCGCGCGACGACGGCCTGCCAGTCTTCGCCAGCAAGCCCGGCGAGTGCCAGCTGCAGCTCGTGATCGAGCGTCGCGAATCGATCCCGGACGGCTTCGACCGTCGCATCGTGGCGGTGCAACGGCCGGGATGGGGGCCAGGTCTGAGCCAGGGAGCGGAACGCCTCGACGTACGATCCCTGCATCTGCGCGCAGTCGTCGATCAGCTCGCCCAGGGTCAGGCTGGACCCGCCGAGCTGCTGCTCGAGATCGGCATCGACCAGCGGTGCCAGCAGGGCATCACGCATCATCGCCAACCCGGAGATCGACTGCTCGTGGTCCACCTCGAGCTCCCATCCCTTCGCGTCCATGACGATCACCCAACCACGCCCAGCAGCCCATCGAGGGAGGGCGAGGGCGCGCAAGGCGCCGACCAGCACGTCGGCTCGTCGCGATCGAGCTGTCCCGTGCGCACGTCGTCCGTTCGGACCGATGAGTCTCACCGGCCGTGGTGGTCTGGTTCGTGAACGAGGCCATGGCCGACGACGAGCGTCACGCCCTGGCAGCGACAGCGCGGCGCAGCGCCCGGGAGGCGACCGATGAGCAACGGCAAGCCAGAGACCTTCGTCCAGGACCTGCCCACCCTCGACGGGGACGTCGTCCTGCCGGGGCGCGAGGGGTACGACGCGGCCCGCTCCCTCTGGAACGCGATGGTCGATCGGCGGCCCGCCGTGATCGTGAGGTGCGCCAGCCGGGACGACGTCGCCGCCGCGGTCCGCCTCGCCCGGGACCACGGCCTCGAGATCGGCGTGAAGTGCGGAGGCCACTCCGTCGTCGGCCACGCCGTTCCCGAGGGCGGGTTGATGATCGACCTCTCCCGTATGAGCGCCGTGACGGTGGACCCGACCGCACGGCGCGCCCGGGTCCAGGGCGGGGCTCTGCTCGGCGCGCTCGACCGGGCGACGGGGCCGCACGGGCTCGCGACGACCGCGGGCAACGTCTCGCACACCGGGGTCGGCGGGCTTGCCCTCGGCGGCGGCATGGGGTGGCTGGCCCGACAGCACGGACTGACCTGTGACAACGTCGAGTCGTTCGAGGTCGTGACCGCGGACGGCGAGACCGTCGTCGCCAGCACGTCTGAGAACAGCGAGCTCTTCTGGGGCCTGCGTGGTGGCGGCGGCAACTTCGGCGTCGTGACGGAGTTCGCGTTCCGCCTGCACCCGGTCGCCGGCCGGACCTTCGTCGTCGACCACGGGTTCGCCCTCGACGACGCGGTGCAGGCGATGAAGGTCTGGCGCGACCTCAACGAGGTGGCACCGCGGCAGGCCACCTTCACGGCGTCGGTGACCACCGTGGCCGGCCGGCCCCGTGTCGGCCTCGGGTTCGTGTGGGTCGGCGATCCGGCCGGCGCCCGCGACCTGCAGCGGGAGCTCGGCGCGCTGGGCACCCCGACCGATCGGAGCGTGGCCGAGCGCTCGTACGTCGACCTGCAGCGTGTCGACGACACCGACCAGCGCCACCGGCTGCGCCGCTACTGGAAGGGCCACTACCTGCGCGCGCTGCCCGACGACGCCATCGAGGCCTTCCTCCTGCGCGGTACTCCCGACGGGTCCGGTGACCTGATCCCCAACGCGTCGTTGCAGGCGTACGGCGGGGCGATCGCCGACGTCGGCGACGACGAGACGGCGTTCAGCCACCGCGACGCGCTCGTGGAGTTCGTCTCCGCGTCACGGTGGGACGACCTCGCCGAGGACGACGGTCGGTTCGCCGCAGCCAGGCGGTACGCCGCGACGATCGAGCCGTACGCGAGCGGGGCGTACGTCAACGCCCTCACCGACGAAGGTCGTGCCGGGGTGCGCCGTGCGTATCCCGCCCACACGCTGGCACGGCTGACCGCACTCAAGGACGGCTGGGATCCCGACAACGTCTTCCACCTGAACCACAACATCGCCCCGTCCGCTGCGTAGCGGCGAAGCTCGGCCAGCGGCCAGCGGCCAGCGGCCAGCGGCCAGCGGCCAACGGCGAGAGGCGCTGGGTGTGCGACGTCGGCGAGTCCCCGCACTACCGCGGAGCCACGGCGGGTGCGTCGCGCTTCCTGGTCGACGAGCGACCGGACCTCGTCGTCGACCGGGCGCGGGCGCTCTTCGCGCGCGCGGCCTGAGACGCGTCAGACGTCGGCGGATCGAGCGCCGGTCACGGGCGGCTCGGCCGACCAGGGGAACGTGATCCACAGGTCGGTGTCCCGCCAGGAGTAGTCCGGCCGGATGATGGTGCGCGGCTTGGTGTAGAGCACCACGGAACGAGCCTCGGCGCCGTGCTTGGCGAGCATGTCCATGACCAGGGCCAGGGTGCGGCCGGAGTCGGCGACGTCGTCGACCACGAGCACCTTCGACCCGGGCAGGTCGGACGTGTCCATGAGGGGCGGCAGGACGCGCGGGTCGTCGAGGGTCTGACCGATGTCGGTGTAGAACTCGACGTTGAGCGTGCCGACGCCCTTGGTGCCCAGCGCGTACGCCATCGCCCCGCCGGGCACGAGGCCGCCGCGGGCGACGGCCACCACGACGTCGGGGACGAACCCGCTCGCCACGACCCGCTCGGCGAGCTCGCGGATCGCGACCGGGAACGTGGTCCACGTGAGGACCTCGCGCTCGGGCGAGGGCGAGGACACCGGCGACGGGGAGGGCTCTGCGCTCATGGCACCCGACCCTACGCGCGACGGCGGGCCCCCGTGGACCGGGGACCCGCCGTCGGCGGTGCGTCACCTGGGCGGACGTCGTGCGGCGTGCCGCACGTCACCCGCCGGAGGTCACTGGGCGGCGAGGATGTCGACCACGAACACGAGGTCCTGCCCGGCGAGCTCGTTGTCGGCGCTCTTCTCGGCGCCGTACGCGAGGTCCGCGGGGATGACGAGCAGCACCTGGCTGCCGACGGTCTGCCCGGCGAGGCCCTGCGTCCAGCCGGCGATGACCTGCTGCAGCGAGAACGACGACGGTGCGCCCCGGTCCCAGGAGGAGTCGAACTGCTCGCCGTCGAGGGTCCAGCCCGTGTACTGGGCGGTGACGGTCTGCGTCTCCTTGACCTTGGGGCCGTCGCCCTTGATGAGGGTCTGCGCGACGAGCTCCTTCGGCGCCTCGTAGCCCTCGGGGATCTCGATGCTGGGCTTGCCCGTGTCGTCGAGCGTCACCGTGGGCAGGCCCGCGGCCGGCTCGACGGCCTCGCCCTCGGCGCGCGTCGGCACCGTCTTGGCGTCGGTGACCTCGACGAGGTTCACCGACGTGCTCGTGGTGCCGTCCTGGCCGGTGACCGGGTTGGCGACCAGCAGCCGGGCGCCGACCTTCTGGCCGGTCAGCGGCTCGGTGAGGATGCCGTAGGACGCGTCGCCGAGGACGAAGCTCGTCGGGGCGCCCTGCTCCCAGGTCGAGCCGACCTTGGTGGCCTCGGCGTCGTACGCGACGTGCTGCATCGTCACCTGCATGCCCTCGGTGAGCTCGGTGCCGGTGCCCTCGTCCACGACGCGCGACGTGGGCGCGGAGACCTCGAACGGCGTGTCGTACTTCAGCGTCGGCTCCTCGCCCGCCTTGCCGGAGACCTGCACCGACTCGAGCGCGGCGACGTCCTCCTTCGTGGGTTCGGGGACGTCGGTGGCGGCGGCGGACGACGACGACGGGGACGGCGAGGCGCTCTCGCCGGCGGTGGAACCGTCGTCGGCGCAGGCGGTCAGGGTCATGGCGGCGGCCAGCACCAGCGCGACGGCGCCGGCGGACGTGCGGAGCTTCACGGGAAGGATCCTTCGTGTAGGGCGTGGTCGGCGAGACGAACCGGGCCACTGTAACGGTCCGACCTGACCACCCCGTCCAGGCCCCCCGTCCAGGAACCGTCCGGGACCGCCGTGGGCACCGCCCCGCGCGGGCCACAATGGGGCCATGCCCTCGCGTCGCCCGTCCCGCAAGCGCCCCTGGGGGGCGGACCACCAGCCGCTCGACCTGGATCGTGCCCTCGGCGGGGTGCGTCGGGTCAGCGCCGACGACGGCGAGTGGACGGTGCGCACGGTGCGCGGCGGGGACAAGACCTACCGCTGCCCTGCGTGCCGGCAGGACGTCGCGCCGGGGACGACGCACGTCGTGGCGTGGCCGCGCGACGTCGTCGGGGGCGAGCAGGCGGGGCTCGAGGAGCGGCGGCACTGGCACTCCTCCTGCTGGGAGCGGCGCGACCGGCTGCGCTGAAAGGCGCGGACCGGCGCGGAACGGCCGCGCCGCCGGGCGGGCCGCGCCGCCGGGCAGGAACGGGCGGCCGAACTAGGCTGGGTCGTGATGAACGACAGCCCCGCCGGCCAGGACTCCGGCCACCAGATCCGCTCGCTCACCGTGCTCCCCGCGCGGCGCGAGGACGTCGAGCTGCACACCGCCGACGGGCTCGCTCTCGTCGGCGAGCTGGCGCTCCCCGCGGACCGCGACCCGGTCGCGACGCTGCTGACGTTCCACCCGCTGCCCACGCACGGCGGGTACATGGACTCGCACGTCTACCGCAAGGCGGCCTGGCGCCTGCCCGAGCTCGCCGACCTGGCCGTGCTGCGCTTCAACACCCGCGGCACGTCGTCCCCCCGCGGGCGGTCCGAGGGGGAGTTCGACGGGGGAGAGGCGGAGCGCTACGACGTCGCCGCCGCGATCGAGCTCGCCGAGTTCCGCGAGCTGCCCCGGCCATGGCTCGTCGGGTGGTCCTTCGGCACGGAGCTGATCCTCAAGCACGGCACCGACCCGAGCATCGAGGGGGCGATCCTGTTGTCGCCGCCGCTGCACCGGGCGACGGACGCCGACCTCGACCGCTGGGCCGCGTTCGGCAAGCCGCTCGTCGTGCTGGTGCCGGAGCTCGACGACTACCTGCGCCCCGACGAGGCCCGCAGCCGGTTCGCGCGCGTGCCGCAGGCGGAGGTGATCGGCGTCGACGGCGCCAAGCACCTGTGGGTCGGCGAGCCCGCGGTGCGCCGCGTCCTCGACGAGGTCGTGCAGCACGTGCTGCCCGGCCACCCGCCCCTTCCCAACCGCTACGACGGTGTCGTGCAGCACGCGGCGGCACCCGCCCCCACGACCTGACCCACCCACCGGCGAGGAGTCGACGATGACCACCACCTCTGCAGCCCTGGCGACCTTTCCGCTGCACGACGGCGGAGGCACGCCCCTCGTGCTGCTGCACGCCTTCCCGCTGGACCACCGCATGTGGGCCGCCGCCGCGCAGGCCCTCCCGGCCGGGATCCGCGCGATCGGCGTGGACCTGCCGGGCCAGGGGCACTCCGAGCTGTCCGGGATGGCGCCGCGGCTCGAGGACGCCGCCGACGCGGTGCACGCGACGCTGCGCGACGAGGGCGAGGGCAACGCCGTCGTCGTCGGCCTGTCGATGGGCGGCTACGTCGCGCTCGCGCTCGCGGAGCGCCATCCGGGTTTCGTCGTCGGCCTCGGGCTCGTGGACACGAAGTCGACCGCCGACGCCGCGGCGGCGCGGGCCAACCGCCTGCGGGTCGCGGACGCCGTCGCGACGGCGCAGACCCTGGACCCGGTGCTCGGGATGCCGGCCGCGCTGCTCGGCGCGACGAGCGCGGTGCGCCGCCGGAACCTCTTCCCGGCGATGGAGACGTGGATCAGGGCGCAGTCGCCGGCCGGCGTGGCGTGGGCGCAGCGGGCCATGGCTGCCCGGCCCGACCGGACCGAGGTGCTGCGGACCTTCGACGGCCCGGTGGCCGTGGTCGTCGGGGCGGAGGACGAGCTCACGCCGCTGGTGGAAGCAGAGCACATGGTGCACGCCGCCCGCGACGGCGCGCTCACCGTGGTCCCTGCGACCGGGCACATGAGCGCCGTGGAGGACCCGGCCTCGGTGGCCGCCGCCCTGGCCCTGCTGCACCGGCGCGTGGCCGAGCGGACGACGCGACCCCCGTGGCCGCGTCAGTACTGGCAGTACTGACCGGCGGCCACGGGGGTCGGCGGTCGGGGCTCAGGCCTTCGAAGGCGCCGGGACGTCCTCGTCGGCGCTCGCCGTCGTGTCCTCGGCGGCGTCCTCGGTGGGCTGCGCATCGCGCTCGGCGTCGCCGGGGTCCTCGGCGGGCTGCTCGTCCGGCACGTGCGCGGCTGCCGGCTGCGCCTCCTGGACCGGCTCGGGCGCCGCGGGCGCCTCCTCTGCGGGGGCCGAGCGGGGCGCGGCCTTGGCCGGCTGCTCCGCACCGAGCAGCCCGCGCAGCTCCTCGAGGTAGGAGTTGACCGAGTCATGGCGGCGCGTGAGGTCCTCGAGCTGACGCTGGGCGGTGGTGCGGTGGTGCTCCGACTCCGCGCGGGCGTCGCCCACGGTCTGCTCGGCGAACTCGCGCGCCTCGGCGACGATGCCGTCGGCCGCGCGCCGCGCGTCGGCGACGAGCTGCTTGACGTAGGCGTCCGACTCGGCGCGAACCTTCTCCGCCTGCTGGAGCGCGAGCGCGACGCGCTTCTCGGCCTCTGCCGCGTGCTCCTCCGCCGCGTGGATCAGCTGGTCGGTCTCCTGGCGCGCGGTCTCGTGCCGTGCCGCGGCCTCGTGCTCGACCTGCTCGCGCCGCTGCGCGATCTCCAGCTCGGCGTCGGCGAGCGCGGCGCGGGCCTGCTCGCGGAGCTGCTGCAGCTCGGCGGTCACGGCGTCCGCGGCCTCCGCGGCCTGGTGCTTGGCCTCGGCCACGATGCGCGCCGCCTCCCGGCGGGTGCGCTCGAGCAGGTCGTTGGACTCGCGCTCGGCCTCCTCGCGCATGGCGGCGGACTCGGCCGACACGTGGGCGCGCAGCTGGGCCGTGTCGCGCTCGGTGACGACCCGCAGCTCCGTGGTCTCGCGCTCGGCGGTCGAGCGCTGGACGCCGATCTCGCGCTCCAGGGTCGCTCGCCGCTCGCTCTCCTCGGCGCTCAGCGTGCTCGTGATGAGCGCGGCCTCGCGCTCGGCCGAGCCGACCAGCTCCTCGGCGCGGCGCTGCGCGGCGAGGAGGGTGCCCTCGGCCTCGGACGCGGTGGTGGAACGGATCTCGTCGGCCTCCCGGCGGGCGTTGCCCAGCAGCTCGGAGGCCTCGGACTCCGCGCGGGCGCGGACCTGCCCCGCCGACAGCTTGGCGCGCGCCATGATGTCCGCGGCCTGCTGGTTGGACTGGGTGAGGACCTCGGCCGACTGCTCCTCCGCGGAGCGCAGCAGCCGCTCGACGCGGGCCCCGAGCCCGGCGTAGGACGGCTTCTCGTTCTCGCGCAGCTGACGCTGGACCTCGGCCAGCTCGGACGACAGCTGCATCGCCCTGCCGTCCGTGGCCTCCACGAGGCGACGCGCCTCCTCGAGCGCCTGCTCGAGGCGGGAGACATGGCTCTCCACCTGGACGCGGTCGTAACCGCGCATGGTGATCGGGAAGAGCGTGCGCTCGTCGGACACGTGCAGACCTCCGTGGGTGGTGGGTGCGCCGGCCACGTCAGGATAGTGGCGGGACCGGGGCGCCCGATACTCGTGACATTCTTCCCCTTACGGGCGAACCGTGCACGGTCGGGGCCACCTGCGGCGGGCCGGGCCCGAGGCAGGAAGGCCGGATGTGGCGGCCCGTCGCCGGTGCGGCGCGGCGCTCGTACGCGAGGTGTGAAGGGTTCGTGAACCGCCCCTCGTGCCCTGCCGCCCGTGGACGGACCGCCCGGCGCCGTCCCTATGCTGGACTGTCCTCGTCGAAAGGGAAGCTCGGTGCTGCAACGCATTCTGGGCGGTGTCCTGGTCCTCCTCGGACTGGTCGCCGTCGCGCTCGGAGTCGCCTCCGCCACGGTCTGGCGCGACTCCGACACGGTGGTCGCCACGGCCGAACCGGTCGGAGACGGCACGATGGTCGTCACCGACCCCGGAGTCCTGGGTCTGGTGAGCGGCGACGTGACCGTCACCGCCACGGCGCCCGAGGGGCAGCCGGTGACGGTCGTCGTCGGTCGCGACGTCGACGTGCTCGGCTGGGTCGGCAAGGACCCGTACTCGCGCGTCACCGGTCTTCAGGACTGGGACACGCTCACCGTGGAGGCCGGCCAGGCCGCGCCCGCCGACGGTGAGGAGGAGGCCGCGCCGAGCGGCGCGAACCCCGCGGGCTCCGACATGTGGATCGCGGAGACCTCCGAGGACGGCACCGCCACCCTGCGCTGGAGCGACCAGCCGGGCCGCTGGACGCTGCTCGCCGCAGGGGTGGGCGAGGACGCGCAGGCCCCGACCCTGGAGCTCACCTGGCCCCGCGCCGTCGCCACGCCGTACCTGTGGCCGGCCGTGGGCGCGGGCGTGGTGCTCGTGCTGGTCGGGCTCGCGCTCTTCGTCGTCGGCGTCCGCCGCGGCCGTTCGCGCAAGGACGACGGCCCGCGCGGTGGCGCGTCGCTAGCGTCCGGGCCGACCGGCACGGACGAGCCCGACGGCGCGACCTCCGGCTCGCCCGACGACGGCGCCACCCCGGCGAGCGACGGCACCAACCCGTTCGCCCCCGTGCGCGCCGCGGCGCCCGCCGCTGCCGCGACGACGACGCTCCCTCCCGCCGTGTCCGACGGTGCCGTGTCCGACGAGGCCGTGTCCGCCGGCCCGGGCGACCGGGCCGACGGCGCCGACTCCTCGGGCACCGCGGAGGTCCCGCTCGCGGGCCGCCTGCTGCGCCGTTCCCGTCGCCGCACGGACGCGCCCGACGCCGTGGTCGCCGACGCGCATGCCGACGCCGCCGACGCGCACGCCGCGGACGCGACCGCCGCCGAGCCCGCGCCCGCGGGGGTGCCGGCGTCCGCCGCGACCCCCGGCACCCCGTCGGGGACGGTGGCCCCGCAGCCGGCGCTGCCGGTTCCCGAGCCGCGACCGGCGACCGGTTCGGCGCCGTACCTGTCCCGCCGGGAGCTGCGGGCCCAGGAGGAGGCGCGCCGGGCCGCCGAGCAGGGCGGCATGACGCGCATGCTGCGTGCGATCACCGGGTCGATCCCGGCGGTGCGGCCGCAGTCGCCGGCCGACCCCGCGACCCCGGCCGAGAGCGCCGAGGCCCACGACCTGTCGACGCCGGCCGGCCGCGCCGCCGCGTGGCGGGCCACCTGGGGGTTCGGCCAGGGCGCGACGGGTGCCGCCGGCACCGCTACGACCCACGACGCGACCACGACCGACGGGGAGAACCGATGAACCGCCGAACCACCCGCCGCGGCCTCGCGGCCGCGAGCGCCGTCGTCGTGTCCGCCGCGCTCCTCGCGGGGTGCGCGGACGAGCTGCCGCAGCCGCAGGCCGGCGAGCCCTTCGAGGGCCCGGTCCTGACGAAGGAGCAGAACACCGAGGTGCTGAACGCCGTCGCCACGACGTTGGGCGAGGCGGACAAGAAGCGCCAGCCGTCGGCGCTCAAGCCGCGCGTGACCGGCCCGGCGCTCGAGGTGCGCAAGAGCCAGCTCCACGTCGCCGAGGAGCTCGACAACGACGAGTTCGTCACCGACGTGCCGAGCGCGTCCCAGCAGATGATCATCCCGACGACCGAGACGTGGCCGCGCACCAGCTTCTCGATCACGGAGCAGACGGAGGACTTCCTCACCCCGCGACTCGTCGCCCTCGACCAGGACTCCGCCCGCGGCGAGTACCGGATGTGGGCCTGGGTGCAGCTGATCCCGAAGGTCGTGATGCCGGCGTTCGCCGACACGGGCATCGGCAGCGAGGCGGTCGCGGCCGACGACGACTCCCTGGTGGCGACCCCGGCGGACGCGCTCGCGCAGTACGCGGACCTGGTGACGCTCGGCTCGGAGAAGTCGTCGTTCGCCAAGGGCTTCGAGCTGCCCGAGGGGGACCTGGTGTCGCGCGTGCAGACCGACGCGAAGAACGTCCGCGAGACGCCCGGTTTCGAGGACGCCGACGGCGAGTACTCGGTGAAGTTCGGCGCCCGCAAGGGCGAGGTCCGGGCGGTGCGGACGGCCGACGGCGGCGCGCTCGTCATGGGCGTCCTGGACGGCAAGTCGTCGCTCACGGTCGAGGAGGGGGGCGAGGTGCCGCCGTTCACCGAGACTCAGGAGGCGCTGCTGGGCGACGTCGACCCCACGAACGAGCTCGAGGTGGGTTACACCGACATGGTCGCCCTCTACGTCCCGGCGAAGGGCTCCGACGAGAAGATGCGCGCGCTCGGGTACTCGCACGTGGCCACCGCGGCGTCCAACTGACGCCTCTGCGCTCTTAGGATGTCGCTCATGACCAACGCCACTCCTGAGCCGAGCATCAGCACGCGCGGCGCCGTCGACCTGTCGGCGCTGAACCGCCCGCAGTCCCCGCCTCCGGGGGCCCCCGGCGGGGCGCCGTCCGCGGGCGGCTACGTCCTCGACGTGACGGACGCCAACTTCCAGCAGGTGGTCCAGGACTCGACGACGTACCCCGTCGTCATGCTCCTGTGGATCCCGACCGACCAGGCGAACGCCGAGCTCGGCACCCTCCTGGGCAGGCTGGCGGAGGAGTACGCGGGCCGTTTCCTGCTCGGGCGGCTGGACGCGCAGGCCTACCCGCAGGTCGCCGCCGCGTTCCAGGTCCAGGGCGTGCCCACGGTCGTCGCGGTGCTGCAGGGGCAGCCTTTGCCGCTGTTCCAGGGCGCGGCGCCGGAGGACCAGGTCCGCGGGGTGCTCGACCAGGTGCTGGCCGCGGCCGAGCAGAACGGCGTCACCGGCCGCGCGCCGGCCCAGGGCGGCGACGGCCCGGCGGAGCCCGAGGGCGAGCCGGAACCCGCCGAGGAGCCGCTGCCGCCGCTGCACCAGGAGGCGTACGACGCGATCGAGCGCGACGACCTCGACGCCGCCGCGACCGCCTACACCACCGCGATCAAGCAGGACCCGAAGGACGCCCAGGCGGTCGCCGGGCTCGCCCAGGTGCGGCTCATGCAGCGCACCCGCGACGCCGACCTGCAGGCCGTGCGCGCGGCCGCGGCCGACGCGCCGGGCGACGTCGACGCGCAGCTCGCCGTCGCCGACATGGACATGCTCGGCGGCAAGGTCGACGACGCCTTCGCGCGCCTGCTCGAGCTGCTCGGTGGCGCCGACGCCGACGCCAAGGAGAAGCTCCGGGTGCGGCTCGTCGAGTACTTCGAGGTGGTCGGGCCCACCGACCCGCGCGTCATCAAGGCGCGCCAGCGCCTCGCGATCAGCCTCTACTGATCGGGCCCGTCGGTCGAGTCGGCCGCGTCGGTCGAGCCTGTCGAGACCCGGGTCTCGACAGGCTCGACCGACGGGCTCAACGGGCGGGCGTGAGGATCAGCGCGCCGAGCGGCGGCACCCGCACCGAAGCCGAGTGCGCCCGGCCCTTCCACGGCACCTGCTGCGCCTGCACGCGGCCGAGGTTCCCGACGCCGGACCCGCCGTAGTCGCGGGCGTCGGTGTTGAGCGTCTCGTCCCAGGCGCCGCCGTCCGGCAAGGCGAGCCGGTAGCCCTCGTGCGGGGTGCCGGCGAAGTTCACCACGACGACGGCCGGGTTCCCGGCGCGGTCCCGCCGCACGTACGAGAGCGTGTCGTGGTCCGCGTCGTCGCCGTCGAGCCACTCGAAGCCCGCGGGCTCGAAGTCCAGCTCCCAGAGGGCCGGGGTGGCACGGTAGAGGGCGTTGAGGTCGCGCACGAGGCGCTGCACGCCGGCGTGCGCCGGGCGGTCGAGCAGCCACCAGTCCAGGCCGGCCGACTCGTCCCACTCCACGTCCTGCGCCAGCTCGCACCCCATGAACAGCAGCTGCTTGCCCGGGTGCGTCCACTGGTACGCGAGGAAGGCGCGCACCCCTGCGAGCTGCTGCCACCGGTCGCCCGGCATCTTGCGCAGCAGCGAGCCCTTGCCGTGCACCACCTCGTCGTGGCTGACCGGCAGCACGTACTGCTCGGAGAACGCGTACACCAGCGAGAACGTCAGCTCGTGATGGTGGTACCGCCGGTACACCGGGTCGTGCGCGACGTACCGCAGGCCGTCGTTCATCCAGCCCATGTTCCACTTCAGGCCGAACCCCAGGCCGCCCGCGTCGGTCGGCGCGGTGACGCCCGGATACGCCGTCGACTCCTCGGCGATCAGCATGACGCCGGGGCTGCGCCGGTAGGCGGTCGCGTTGGCCTCCTGCAGGAACGCGATCGCCTCGAGGTTCTCCCGGCCGCCGCGGACGTTGGGCGCCCACTCGCCGGGCTTGCGGGAGTAGTCGAGGTAGAGCATCGACGCGACGGCGTCGACGCGCAGGGCGTCCGCGTGGAACTCCTCGAACCAGTAGGTGGCGTTGGCGACGAGGAAGTTGCGCACCTCGTTGCGGCCGAAGTCGAAGACGTACGTCCCCCAGTCGGGCTGCTCCCCGCGGCGGGGGTCGGGGTGCTCGTAGAGGGGGGTGCCGTCGAAGCGGGCGAGGGCGAACTCGTCGCGCGGGAAGTGGGCGGGCACCCAGTCCAGGACGACGCCGACGCCCGCCTGGTGCAGGCGGTCCACGAGGTACCGGAAGTCGTCGGGGTGGCCGAACCGGGCGGTGGGGGCGTAGTAGCTCGTCACCTGGTAGCCCCACGACCCGCCGAACGGGTGCTCGGCGACCGGCATCAGCTCGACGTGCGTGAAGCCCTGCTCGACGACGTACGCGGTGAGCTCCTCCGCGAGCTCCCGATAGCCCAGCCCCGGGCGCCAGGAGCCGAGGTGCACCTCGTACACGCTGAGAGGGCCGGCGTGCGGGTCGCGCGCGGCCCGGGCCGCCATCCACTCCCCGTCGCCCCAGGTGTGCTCCGACCCCACGACGACCGACGCCGTGGCGGGCGGTACCTCCGTGCCGCGCGCCAGCGGGTCCGCCTTGGCCCGCCACACCCGGTCGGCGCCCAGCACCTCGAACTTGTAGCGGGTGCCCGGCCCGACGCCGGGGACGAACAGCTCCCAGACCCCGCTCGAGCCGAGAGAGCGCATCGGGTGCACCGGCGTCCACCGGTTGTGGTCGCCGACGAGCCGCACGCCGCGGGCGTTCGGCGCCCACACCGCGAAGGCCGTGCCGGCGACGTCGCCGAGCGCGCTCGGGTATCGGCGCGGGTTGGCGCCGAGCACGTGCCACAGCTCCTCGTGCCGGCCCTCGGCGATCAGGTGCAGGTCGACCTCGCCGAGGGTGGGCAGGAACCGGTACGGGTCGTCGGCGGTCTGCACGTCGTCGGCGTACCGGGTGCGCACGCGGTAGTCGGGCGCGTGCCGCCCGGCGTCGTCCGCGGGGGCGGGCACGACGGCGGCCCATACGCCCGCGGCGTCGTGCGTCGCCGGGAACTCGCCGTCCGACGTCGTGACGACCACCTCGTCGGCCAGCGGCCGCAGCACGCGGACCACCGCCCAGGACGTGCCGGGACCGCCGGCGGCGGCCCCCGCGTCCGCGTCGAGCAGGTGCGGCCCCAGCACGGCGTGCGGGTCGTGCGTGGTGCCCTGCGCGACGGCGGTGAGCACCTCCGGGTCCACGGGCGGCGGCGACGGCGTCATGCGCTCACGATTCCACGGACGCCCCCGCGTCGCGTGCCGACGCGCGCGGCCCGCGGGGCGCCGGCAGGGGGTGACTGGCGCGGCACCGGTGGTCACCGGGTCCGGTCGAGCACCCGGTCCACCGCGGCCAGGGGGATGTGCGCCCAGTCCGGACGCTGCCGGGTCTCGTAGACGACCTCGTACAGCGCCTTGTCCAGCACCAGGGCGCGCAGGACGACGTCCGCCGTCGGCGGGTCCATCCCGGACGGCGGGGCGGACGCCCGGTAGCCGGCGAGGAACGCGTGCGCGGCCTCGGCGCGCCATCCGGGCCGGTCGGGCGCGCCGCCCACCGCGGCGGCGTAGTCGAACGACCGCACCATCCCCGCGACGTCGCGCAGCGGCAGGTCGGGGGCGCCGCGCTCGGCCACCGGGCGCTGCGGCTCGCCCTCGAAGTCGAGCAGCCGCCAGCCGCTCGGTCCGTGCAGGGCCTGGCCGAGGTGCAGGTCGCCGTGGATCGTCTGCAGCCGCAGCGGGGGCAGGCGGCGGTGCAGGTCGTCGAGGAGGTCGGCCACCTGCGGGGCGCGAGGCGCAAGCGACGGGGCCTCCGCGACCGCCGTCGCCACCCGGCGGCGCAGCGCGGCGACGAACGCCTCGGGGTCCAGCGGCGGCCCGGGCGGCATCGCCTGGCGCAGCACCGCGTGCAGCTCGGCGACGACGCGACCGAGGTCGGCCGCCAGGTGCGCGAAGGACTCGCCGCGGCGGGCATGGTCGCAGGCCAGCTCGAAGCCGTCGTCGGCGTCCGGGACCAGCTCGGAGAGGATCGCGAGCGCCGTGCTCCCACCCGCCGGTTGAGCTTGTCGAAACCTGGTCGTGGTCTCGACAGGCGGTTCCTGAGCCTGTCGAAGGGCGACCGACGGCGGCGTCTCGACCTCCAGCGCGCCCAGGAACCGCGGCACCCCGTCCCACCCGGCCCGGGTCAGCGCCTGCGGCACGACGACGTCGGGGTGCGGCCCGGGCGCGACCGTGCGCAGGACCTTGAGGATCGCGCCCGCGCCGCCGGGCGCGGGCACGCCGGGCAGCAGGACGCTCGTGTTCGACTGCTCACCGGCGACGACCCGCCCGCCTGCGACGAGGGCGTCGTCCGGCCGCCCGCCCGTCGCGCCCATGGCGTGCAGCATCGTGAGCCAGCCGGCCGGGTGGGCCGCGCCGTCGTGCACGGCCACGTCGCCGGCGGCCGTGCGCACGACGGCGATGAACCCGGGCCCGTGGTCGCCCGGCGGCCCGAGGACGAGCGGCACCTGCGCCACCATCCGGCCGCCCGGCAGCGACCCGCCGACCAGGCGCACCAGCAGCACCACCACGTCGGCCGCCGCGGCCGGGTCGTCGAACGTCACCGCCAGCCAGGGCTCGGCCCGCACGCCGTGCCCGCCGGGGAACCACCGGCGGCCGGGCAGCCACGCCGCGAGCAGGTCGCCGACGCTCGGGTCGGGTCCCTGGGCGGCGGGCCGCACCGCGGGCACTACAGGTCGCCGCCCCAGGTCGGCCGGGTCGCCGAGGTCGGCGGCGCGGGGGCCGTCGACGGCGAGGCGGGCGGCGGGGTCAGCAGCAGCCAGAAGAAGTCGCGCGACCCCCACGTCATCGTGACCGTCCCGTCGGCGTCGACCGGCGGGAACCGGCCGCCGCCGAAGAGGTCCGTCAGCGACCACCCTTCGTATCCCGGCAGGTGGACGCGGGCCGAGCGGGCCGTGGCCGACATGTTGGCCGCCACCAGCAGCGTCTCGGTGGGCACGGTCCGGGAGTAGACGAGCACGGCCTCGTCCTCGGCGTCGTGCACGACGAACGTGCCCGTGCCGAACGCCGGGTGCAGGCGCCGCACCGCGAGCATGCCGTGCACCCAGTGCAGCAGGCTGGACGGCTGGGCAAGCTGAGCCTCCACGTTGTGGTGCTCGTAGTGGTAGACGAGCGACTGGACCAGCGGCAGGTAGAGCTGGCCCGGGTCCGCGGTGGAGAACCCGGCGTTGCGGTCAGGCGTCCACTGCATGGGGGTGCGCACGGCGTCGCGGTCGGGCAGCCAGATGTTGTCGCCCATGCCGATCTCGTCGCCGTAGTACAGGCACGGGGAGCCGGGCAGGGACAGCAGCAGCGCGTGCGCCAGCTCGATCTCCTTGCGGGAGCTGTCGAGCAGCGGCGCCAGGCGCCGCCGGATGCCGACGTTGGCGCGCATGCGGGGGTCGGGCGCGTACCACCCGTACATCGCCGCGCGCTCCTCGGTGGAGACCATCTCGAGGGTCAGCTCGTCGTGGTTGCGCAGGAACGTGCTCCACTGCCCGCCCGGCGTCGGGATGCCGGGGGTGTCGGCGAGGATGTCGAGGAGCTGGCGGGCCCTCTGGTCGCGCATCGCGTAGTAGATCCGCGGCATGACCGGGAAGTGGAAGCACATGTGGCACTCGGGCTCGTCGGGGGTGCCGAAGTAGTCCACGACGTCCTGCGGCCACTGGTTCGCCTCGGCGAGCATGATCCGCCCTGGGAACTCGTCGTCGATCATGCGGCGCACCCGGCGCAGGAACGCGTGCGTCTCCGGGAGGTTCTCGCAGTTGGTGCCCTCCGCCTCGAACAGGTACGGCACGGCGTCCAGCCGGAACCCGTCCACCCCGAGACCGAGCCAGAACCGGCCGACGTCGAGCATCGCGTCCACGACGCGCGGGTTCTCGAAGTTCAGGTCGGGCTGGTGGCTGAAGAAGCGGTGCCAGAAGTACTGGCGGCGCACCGGGTCGAACGTCCAGTTCGACGTCTCGGTGTCGACGAAGATGATGCGGGCGCCCTCGTACCGGGTGGCGTCGTCGGACCAGACGTAGAAGTCGCCGTACGGCCCCTCGGGGTCGGCGCGGGACGCCTGGAACCACGGGTGCTGGTCGCTGGTGTGGTTCATCACCAGGTCCACCACCACACGGATGCCGCGGGCGTGCGCCGCCTCGATGAGCTCCGTGAAGTCCGCGATCGACCCGTACTGCCCGGCGATCGACGTGAAGTCGGAGACGTCGTACCCGCCGTCGCGCAGCGGCGACGGATAGAACGGCGGCAGCCACAGCGCGTCGACGCCGAGCCACTGCAGGTAGTCCAGCCGCTCCGTGATGCCCCGCAGATCGCCGGTGCCGACCCCGGACGAGTCGGAGAACGCGCGCACGATCACCTCGTAGAAGACCGCGCTGCGGTACCACTCGGGGTCGTCGCTCAGGCCCGGCTTGTCCAGCGGCGGGGGCTCCGGCTGCCGGCGGGGCGGCAGCGCCTGCACCGGGATCTGCCGGGTGATGGGCCGCGGCACGGCGGTGGCGCCGCCGGGCGGTGTGCCCGACGCCTGCGCCGTCATGCCGCGGCCCTCACGCGAGGTTCCTCGGAGCGCTATGCGGTGCGCGGTCGCCGGTCGTGCCGATCCTCGGAGCGCCGTGCGGTGCGCGGTCGCCGGTCATGCCAGCCCCACCCGCAGCACGTGCGCGACCTGGACGCGCGGGTCGAGGCGCACGTAAGGGTGCGCGCCCCACGGGAACGTGGCTCCCGACAGCTCGTCGTGCGCGACGAAGAACGGCTGGTCCTCGACACCCTCGGGCCTGGCGAGGCCGAGGGCGTCCAGGTCGAGCAGGACGGTGGCCTCCTGCGTGGCCCACGGGTCGAGGTTGAGCACCACCAGCACGACGTCGTCCTGGCTGCCGGCGTGCCCGGTGCCGGCCAGGTGCTCCGCACGGACCCGCCGGGAGAACGCGACGACCTGGTCGTTCGTCGTGGGGTGCACCGTGAGGTCGCGCAGCTGCTGCAGCGCGGGGTGGGCGCGCCGGAGCTCGTTGAGCCGGCGCAGCAGCGTGGAGATGCCGATGACGTCGGCCTGCGACCAGTCGCGCGGCTTGTACTCGTACTTCTCGTTGTCGATCTGCTCCTCGACGCCCGGGCGCGGCACGTTCTCCACCAGCTCGTAGCCGGAGTAGATCCCCCAGGTGGGGCTGCCCGTCGCGGCGAGCACGGCGCGGACGGCGAACCCGGAGACCCCGCCGTGCTGCAGGTACGGCGGCAGGATGTCGTGGGTCGTGGGCCAGAAGCTCGGCCGCATCACCGAGCCCTGCGGGCCCGACACCTCGGCGAGATACTCCTCGATCTCCGCCTTCGTGGTGCGCCACGTGAAGTACGTGTACGACTGGTGGAAGCCGATCCGCGCCAGGGTCTGCATCATCGCGGGCCGGGTGAACGCCTCCGACAGGAAGAGCACGTCGGGGTGCGCGGCGTGCACCTGGGCGAGCAGCCACTCCCAGAAGTCGAGCGGCTTGGTGTGCGGGTTGTCGACGCGGAACGCCGTGACGCCCCGGTCGACCCACAGCAGCACGATCCGCAGGATCTCCGCCGCCAGGCCGCGCGGGTCGGTGTCGAAGCTCAGCGGGTAGATGTCCTGGTACTTCTTCGGCGGGTTCTCCGCGTACGCGATGGTGCCGTCGGCGCGGACGGTGAACCACTCCGGATGCTCCGTCACCCACGGGTGGTCGGGGGAGCACTGCAGCGCGAGATCGAGCGCGACCTCGAGGCCGTTGTCGTGGGCCGCCGCCACGAAGTCACGGAAGTCCTGCTCGGTGCCGAGGTCCGGGTGGATCGCGTCGTGCCCACCGTCGGGCGAGCCGATGGCGTACGGGCTACCGGGGTCACCCGGCTGCGGGTCGAGGGTGTTGTTGCGGCCCTTGCGGAACGTCGTGCCGATGGGATGCACCGGCGTGAGGTAGACGACGTCGAACCCCAGGTCGGCGATGGCGGGCAGCCGCTTGGCCGCCGTGCGGAACGTGCCCGAGCGCCACGTGCCGTCGGCGCCCTGGACGGCGCCCTCCGAGCGGGGGAACAGCTCGTACCAGCTCCCGGCCAGCGCGAGCGGACGGCTGACCCGCAGCGGGTAGGTGGCGCTCGCGGTCACCAGGTCGCGCAGGGGGACGCGGCGCAGGGCGTCCTTGACCGCCGAGGTCGTCGCCATCGCGAGGCGCGCCTGCGCCGGGCGGCTCGCGTCGGCGAGCTCGCGGGCGGCGTCCGACAGCAGGCGGGCGTCGCCCGCGGCGCGGCGGGACTGGAGCCCCGGGGCGACGACGCGCTCGAAGAGCCGCACGCCTTCGGCGAGCACGAGGTCGACGTCCTGTCCCGCCTCGAACTTGATCATGCCGTCGTGCGCCCACGTGCCGTACGGGTCGGACCACGCCTCGACGCGGAACGACCAGTCGCCCTCGGCGTCGGGCTGCAGGAGGCCGCGGAACCGGTCCAGGCCGGGGGCGACGTCGGTCATCGGGGCGGTCGAGTGGTCGGTGCCGTCCGGGGCGACGAGGACGGCGGTGGCGGAGACGGCGTCGTGCCCCTCGCGGAACACGGTCGCCTCGACGGGCACCACCTCGCCGACCGACGCCTTCGCGGGCCAGCGGCCGCCCTCGACGACGGGGGAGAGCTCGAGCACGGGGATCCGGCCGATCGGCGCGTGCGGCGTGGGCTGCGGAGACGTCACGGCCTCCACGCTATCGATGGGTACCCGCAGCCGCGCGCGGACCGCCGCCGGGCGGTCGGCACCCGCCGCCACTCATCACCCCGCCACCCCTTCCTCCGCCCGCGAGGTAGAGCCTGGGGCGCTGCAGTAGCGCCCTCGGTGTCCTACCGCAGCACCGGAGGCTCTACCTCGCGGGGTGGGAGCGGGGTTGTCCACAGGCCCGGCGCGGCGGCATGGTCCGGTCTGCCACGCTGCCGGCATGGCAGACGACACCCGCCGGCCGCCGACGCCCCGGCCGCAGGGTCGCCGGGACGGCCGCCGTCCCGGCGACACGGCCGTTCCGGTCCCGCGCCCGCTGCCGGAGGTGATCCGGTTCGGCCCCTGGCGCAGGTCGGCCATCGAGCGGCAGCTGCGGCGGGGAGACCTGCGTCGCCTGCGCCGTGGTGTCTACGTCCCCGCGGTGGTGGACGACGGCGGTCCCGCGGTGCGGCGCGAGCGTCGGGTGCTGGAGCTGGCCGCCGCGGTCGCCGAGGGGCTGGAGACCGACTTCGTGTTCAGCCACGAGACGGCCGCCCTCGTGCACGGGCTGAGCGTCTACCGGCTCGCCGAGCAGGTGCACGTCAGCCAGGCCTCCAAGCCGACCGTGCGCCGTGCGGAGGACCCGTGCCTGCGTCGCCACGCGATCGACGTGCCCAGCCGGGACCGCACGGTGGTCGGCGGTCGTCCCGTCACGACGATCGAACGCACGATGGTGGACTGCGCCCGCTGGTTGCCGGGCGCGCGTGCGCTGGTCGTCGCCGACTCGGCGCTGCGCGCGGGGGCGGACCTGGAGGTCGTGGCTGCCGTGCTCGAGGAGGCAGCCGGCAAGCAGGGCGTCCGCCAGGCGCGGCGGATCGTCGAGATCGCCGACGCGCGGGCGGAGTCGACCGGCGAGTCCCTGGTGCGCTGGTACGCGCTCGAGTCCGGGCTCGCACCCGAGCCGTCCGTCGAGGTGCTGACGCGACGCGGGGCGTTCTGGGTCGACCTGGGCTGGCCGGACCTCAAGGTCGGGGTGGAGTTCGACGGCCTGGTGAAGTACTCCGGCGGGGAGTACGGGGACCCGCGGGAACGGCTGCTCGCGGCGAAGTGGCGCCACGACGCGCTCGCCGAGGCCGGCTGGGTCCTCATCCACGTCGCCTGGGACGACCTGGCCGATCCCGCCGCCCTGATCGACCGGATCCGGGCCGCGCTCACCGCCGCGCTCCGCCGTCGGACGGCGAGGTAGAGCCTCCGGCGCTCCGCTCGAGCCCCGCGGGCACGGACGGACGGCGGGAGGCTCTACCTCGCGATCGGGAGGGGTCAGAGGGCGGTGGCGAGGGCGCGGCCGGTGGTGCGTCCGGTGTGCAGGCAGCCGCCGAGGAACGTCCCCTCCAGCGCGCGGTGGCCGTGCACGCCGCCGCCGCCGAACCCGGCTGCCTCGCCCACGGCCCACAGCCCGTCGAGCACGGACCCGTCGGCCTGCAGCACCCGGCCCGACGGGTCGCACCACAGCCCGCCGAGAGTCTTGCGCGTCAGCACCGACAGCCGGACGGCCAGCAGCGGGCCGTCCTTCGGCGTCGTCAGCGGGCGGGGCTTCGCGACCCGGATCAGCTTGTCCACCCGGTAGTCGCGCGCGGCGCGGGTCGCGACGACCTGCGGGTCCTTGCCGAGCCCGCTGGCCACCTGGGCGTCGCGCGCCGCGACCACCGCCGCGAGCTCGTCCGGGTCCACGTGCCCGTGCGACCCGGGCGTCGCATCGACCAGCGCGTTCATCTTCGCGGCGAGCTCGGTGGGGGTGTCCGCCCAGAGGAACTCGGGCGACTCGGCGGCGAACCGCGCCACCGGGCCGACCGCCTTCGGCAGCACCCGCTGGGCGAGCAGCTTCACGTCCTTGCCGGTGAGGTCGGGGTTCTGCTCCGACCCGGACAGCGCGAACTCGGCCTCCATGATCGTCTTGTTCAGCACGAACCAGGAGTGGTCGTCGCCGCGCCGGGTGACGTGCCGCAGCGCGCCGAGGGCGTCGAAGCCGGGGAACAGCGGCGCGGGCAGCCGGTGCCCGTCGGCGTCGAGCCACAGGGAGCTCGGCCCGGGCAGGATGCGGATGCCGTGGTTCGTCCAGACGGGGGAGTGGTTCGCGATCCCCTCGGGGTAGTGCCACATCCGGTCCTCGTGCACGAGGGCCGCGCCGGCGTCGGCGGCGATGCCGAGCATGAGCCCGTCGGTGGAGTCCGGCACGCCGGAGAGCATGCGCGCCGGCAGGGTGCCGACGGCGGCGTCCCAGCGGGAGCGGGCGAGGTCGTGGTTGGCGCCGATGCCGCCGGTCGCGACGACGACGGCGCCCGCGGCGAGCTCCTCCGTGCCCACGACGTCGCGGTTCGACGCCGCACCGCGACCGCCGAACGGCAGCCCGTCGGTGGGCTGGTCGGCGAGGACCTCGGCCCGGACGCCGGTGACCCGGCCGTCCGTCGTCACGAGCTCCGTGACGCGGCGCCGGAACCGCACGTCGAGCAGCCCGGCGTCCCGGGCCGCGCGCGCGGCCGCGACGAACGGCGCGAGGATCCCCGGGCCGGTGCCCCAGGTGACGTGGAAGCGCGGCACGGTGTTGCCGTGCTCGGTCGCGGTGTCGTCCCCGCGTCCGACGGCGTACCCGCCGCGCTCGGCCCACTGCACCAGCGGGAACCAGCGCACCCCCTTGCCGTGCAGCCACGAGCGCAGGTCGCCGGACGCGAACTCGACGAACCGGCGCGCCCACGCGTACCCGTGCCGGTCAGGGCCCTCGCCGCGCTCGGCACCGGGGGCGAACTGCGCCGAGCCGAGCCAGTCGGACCAGGCGAGGTCGGCCGAGTCGTGCACGCCCATCGCCCGCTGCTCCGGCGACCCGACGAGGAACAGGCCGCCGAACGACCACCACGCCTGCCCGCCGAACGACGCCTCCGGCTCCTGGTCGAGCAGCACCACCCGTCTGCCGGCGGCGGTCAGCTCCGTGGCGGTGACCAGGCCGGAGAGGCCCGCCCCGATGACGACGACGTCGGTGGTCACGGCGGTGGGGGCGGCGTCGGCGCTCATGCCCGCAGTCTGGCAGAGGACCGGTTCCGGGGACACGGGTGACATTCCCTCGACGCCGTGCATCCCACAGCGGTACCGTCGTGGGATGACGACGCAGATCGCGGTGCGCCTGCCCGACGAGCTCGTGGCCTGGGTGGACCAGCAGGTGGCCGAGGGAAAGACGCGCAGCCGCGCCTCCGCCGTCGAACGCGCGCTGCGGAGGGAGGTGCGGCGGCAGCTCGCCGAGCGCGACGCGGAGATCTACGCGGCGACGAGGCCCGAGGATGACGAGCTTGCAGGCATGGACGAGTGGAGGCGTATCCGCGAGTACCCGGAGCTCGACTGATGCGGCCGATCCATCTGGTTCGGCTCGACAAGACACGGCCGGCGGTGGTGCTGACGCGTGAACCAGTGCGATCGCGGCGTCGGTGGGTCTCGGTGGCGCCGATCAAGTCGAAGGCGCTCGGACTCGCCACGGAGGTGCTCGTGGACGAGCGCAACGGCATCGAACACGGGAGTGCCGTCGACTGCGACAGCATCCAGACCGTGCTCGTCGACGACGTCGGCCGGCAGGTCGGCTTCCTGCTCGACGGCCAGGAGGAGGACCTGGCCCGAGCGATCTCGACGGCGTTCGACCTGGCGGACTTCGGCCCGCTGTAGTCCGATGCGGAGTACCCGCGCTACCGGCCGAGGAAGACCTCCACGCTCAGCGACTCGAGCGTCCCGCCGTCGGTCTCGTCGTCGCCGGGGTCGTCGTCGGGCGGCTCGGGCCGGTCCCAGGTGGAGCTCCACACCCGCTCCCACGCCTCGCCGCCCGGGGGAGGCGGCAGCGTGACCTCGACGTCGTCGAGCCCGCCGTTGACGACGAGCAGCACGTGCGCGTCGTCGTCGTCCGGCCCGGGGCGCAGCATCTGCACCACCCGCCGTCCGGCCACGGCCCACGCGTCGCGGTCCATGGGTGCGCCGTCGGCGGTGAACCACAGCAGGTCGGGCTGGTCCTCGCCCGGGCGCGGTGTGCCGAGGAAGAACGAGTCCGCGCGCAGGGCGGCGTGCTCGGCGCGCAGGGCGAGCAGGTACCGCGTGGTCGCGAGCAGGTCGCGGGCGGCGTCGTCGAGGTCCCAGTCGACCCACGAGATGGCGTTGTCCTGCGCGTACGCGTTGTTGTTGCCGCCCTGGGAGCGCCCGAGCTCGTCGCCCGCGGTGAGCATCGGCGTGCCGGCCGCGAGCAGCAAGGTGGCGAGCAGGTTGCGCTGCGAGCGCCGGCGCAGCGGCACGACGGCGGACCACGGCTCGGTAGCGGCGTCGCTGCCGTCGGGCGCGTGACCCTCGACGCCGTGGTTCCACGACAGGTTGTGGTCCGACCCGTCCCGGTTGTCCTCGCCGTTCGCCTCGTTGTGCTTGTGGTCGAACGCGACGAGGTCGGCGAGGGTGAAGCCGTCGTGGGCGGTCACGTAGTTGACCGACGCCACCGGGCCGCGCATCAGCGGCGGGTCGGAGTGCCCGAACAGGTCGGCCGACCCCGCCAGGCGGGTCGTGAGCTCGCGCAGCCCGTGCAGCTCGCGGCCGTGCGAGCCCTCGCGGGGCGCGTCGAGCCAGAAGCCGCGCGCGGCGTCGCGGAAGCGGTCGTTCCACTCCGCCATGGGCGGCGGGAACTGGCCGGTCTGCCAGCCGCCCGGCCCGACGTCCCACGGCTCGGCGACGAGCTTGAGGCCGCTCAGCACCGGGTCGGTCTGCAGCGCGACGAGGAACGGGTGGTCGGGCGTGAAGCCGTGCGCGGCACGACCGAGCGTGGTGGCCAGGTCGAAGCGGAACCCGTCGACGCCGACCACCTCGGCCCAGTACCGCAGGGAGTCGAGCGCGAGCTGCACCACGCGCGGGCGGCGGAAGTCGAGCGAGTTGCCGGTGCCCGTGACGTCCGCCAGCGCGGCCGGGGAGGCCCCGTCGTGCAGGTAGTAGCCGGCGTTGTCGAGGCCGCGCCACGAGACGTGCAGCGAGTCGTCGCCACCCTCGCAGGTGTGGTTGTAGACGACGTCGAGCAGCACCTCGATGCCCGCGGAGTGCAGCAGGTGCACCATGCCCCGGACCTCGTCGAGGACGGCGGCGGGGCCGGCGTCCTGCGCGGCGCGGGTGGCGTAGGCGGCGTGCGGGGCGAAGAAGCCGAGGGTCTGGTAGCCCCAGTAGTTCGTCAGGCTGTGCGCGACGAGCCGCGGCTCGCTCGCGAACGCGTGGATCGGCAGCAGCTCGAGCGTCGTGATGCCGAGGTCGCGCAGGTGCGCGACTGTGGCCGGGTGCGCGGCACCCGCGTACGTGCCGCGCAGCTCGGGCGGCACGCCGGGGTGGCCCATCGTCAGCCCGCGCACGTGCGCCTCGTAGACGACCGTGTCGGCCCACGGCACGCGCGGGCGGGACAGCGGCGGCGGGCCCGGGTGCGACGGCACGACGACGGAGTGCGGCACGTGGGCGAGCGAGTCACGGTCGTCGGCGGCGCCGTATCGGTGGGCGATCCACCACCGGCCGTCCGGGTCGTCGTCGCGGGCCTCCGGGTCCCGGGGCGCGCTGACCGCGCCGAGCGTCTCGGGGCCGTAGGCGAGGTCGCCGACGAGCCCGCGCGCGTACGGGTCGACGAGCAGCTTGGCCGGGTTGTGCCGCTGGCCGGCCTCCGGGTCCCACGGGCCGTGGGCGCGGAAGCCGTACCGCTGGCCTGGCCGCACGTGGGGGACGTGCGCGTGCCAGACGCCGTACGTCGGGCCGTCGAGCGGGACGCGCCGCTCGGCGTAGCGCGCCGGGTCGTGGGGCGGCAGGTCGGGGGAGACGACGTCGATCAGGCACAGCTCGACGCCCGTCGCGTGCGCGGCCGCGACCGCGACGTCGACGCCGCCGTCCGGCGTCGGGTGCACGCCCAGCGGCGGCACGTGGCTGCGGCGTGCGCTGGGCCGGACCAGCGGCGTGACCTTCGGGCGCGACTCCATGGGGACATGGTGCCCGCGGTGGTGGGCCGGCGCCCGCCACCACTCCGGACGACGGGTACCGCGGGCGGAGCGGCGTTCCCGGACGCCGGACGAGCCACCGTCCGCGGCCGTGCGCGCGGGTAGGCTCGGCAGCGTCGGCCGCGGCATCGCGCGGCCTGTGGTCACACGCGAGCTGGAGGTCGTCGCCCGTGCGCATCGTCGTCACCGTGAAGTACGTGCCGGACATCAACGCGGATCGGCGGTTCGACGGCTGTCGCGTGGACCGGGACCCGTCGGTCGGCACGCTGAACGAGCTCGACGAGAACGCGCTGGAGGCCGCGCTGCGGATCTTCGACGGCCTGCCCGACGACGAGCGCGAGGGCAGCGAGGTCGTCGCGCTCACCATGGCCCCGGCCGAGGGCGACGTGGCGCTGCGCAAGGCGTTCCAGATGGGCGTGGACCGCGGCGTCCGGGTGACGGACGACGCGCTGGCCGGGTCGGACTACTTCGGCACCGCGGCGGCGCTCGCGGCGGCCGTGCGCCGGCTCGAGGCCGAGGCGCCGGTGGACCTGGTCATCACCGGGATGGCGGCGCTCGACGGGCTCGGCTCCGTGGTGCCGGCGCTGCTGGCGGCCGAGCTGGGCCGTCCCGCGCTCACGCTGGCCAAGAAGGTCGACCTCGACGGCGGCACCCTGTCGATCACCCGCGAGACCGACGAGGCCGCGGAGACCCTGACCGCGCTCCTGCCGGCCGTGCTGTCCGTCGCGGACACCGCGAACACGCCGCGGATGCCGAACTTCAAGCTCATCATGGCGGCCCGCACCAAGCAGGTGGAGGCCTGGTCGGCGGCCGACCTGGGTCTGGACGCGTCCGCCGTCGGCGACACCGGCGCGCGCACGGAGGCGCTGAGCGCCGCCGCGCGCCCGCCGCGCCCGGAGGTCGAGCTGGTGGCCGACAAGGGCGCCGGCGGAACGGCCCTGGCCGAGTACCTCATCCGCAACGAGCTGGTCTGAGGGAGAGAACCATGACCGAGCCCACCCAGACCCAGCCCGACGCCAACCGCACCGTCCTCGTCCTGCTCGACCCGGCCACCGAGGTCCGCTCCAGCGTGCTGGAGCTGTTCACCCTCGCCCGCACGCTGGGCCGCGTCGAGGCCGTGACCCTCGAGGCGCCCACCGTCGAGGTCCTCGCCCAGCTCGGCGCGTACGGCGTGGAGACCGTGCACCAGGCCGAGCTCCCGACGTCCGCGCTCGCGCCGGCCGGCGGTGGCGACGCCCGGCACCTGCCCGGCGTCGTCGGCGCCGCGCTCGCCGCGGCCGTGCGGCACACCGACGCCGACGTCGTGCTGGCCCCCGCGAGCTTCGCCGCGAAGGAGGCCGCCGCCCTCGCCGCGCACGCGCTCGGCGCGGGCCTCGTGATCGACGCCGCGTCGGTCGGCACGGACGACGACGGCCGCCTGGTGGCGGGCAAGCGCGTCTTCGCGGGGGCCTGGGACACCCGGTGCGCCGTGACCGCGGACGTCGCCGTGCTCACCGTGCGCGCGAACGCCGTCGTGCCCGAGCCCGCACCGGCGGCCGTCGCGACCGAGGTCGAGGGCTTCGCCGTCGACCTGGGCGGCGCGGCGCCGCTGCCGACGCTCGTGGAGCGCACGCCCAAGGTCCGCGAGGCCGGGCGGCCCACGCTCGAGGAGGCCGCGCTCGTCGTGGCCGGCGGGAGGGGGACGGGCGGCGACTTCGGCCCCGTCGAGGACTTCGCCGACGCCCTCGGCGCGGCCGTCGGCGCCTCCCGCGACGCCGTCTTCGAGGGCTGGTTCGACCGCTACATCGGGCAGACCGGCGTCACCATCGCGCCGCGCCTCTACGTGGGCGCGGGCATCTCGGGCGCGCCGCACCACCGCGGCGGCATGCAGGCGTCGCAGGTGATCGTGGCGGTGAACTCCGACCCGGAGGCGCCGATCTTCGAGATCTGCGACTTCGCCGTCGTCGGCGACCTCGGGGACGTGCTGCCGCAGGCGGCGGCCGCGATCCGCGCCCACAAGAACGGCTCGCAGGAGGCCTGACGTGGCGCTCGGCCCGCTCGTGCCCGCCCGCGGCGACCTGGCCGGGGGCGAGCGGCGGCGCACCTCCCGCCAGCTCCTGCTCGACGGGTTCGGGCCCGAGGCACAGGCGCGCCTGGCCGGGTCACGGGTGCTCGTCGTCGGGGCGGGCGGCCTCGGCTCGCCGGTGCTGCAGTACCTCGCGGCGGCCGGGGTGGGCACGCTCGGCGTCGTGGACGACGACGTCGTGGAGCCCTCGAACCTGCAGCGCCAGGTGCTGCACGGGGCCGACGACGTCGGGCGGGCGAAGACCGCGTCGGCCGCGTCGGCGCTGCGGTCGCTGAACCCCGGGGTCCGGGTGAACCTGCACTCCGAACGCCTCGACGAGGCCTCCGCGCGTGGGATGCTCGAGGGGTACGACCTCGTCGTCGACGGGTCGGACACGTTCATGACCCGTTACACCGTGTCCCACGCTGCGGCAGTACTGGGGCTGCCGGTCGTGTGGGGCACGGTGCTCGGTTGGGACGGCCAGGTGTCGGTCTGGTGGTCGGCGGCGCCCGACGGCCGGGCGATCACCTACCCCGACGTCTTCGGCCCGCGTCCCGACGCTGAAGGGGAGTCCTGCGAGACCGTCGGCGTGCTCGGCCCCGCGTGCGGCGTGGTCGGCGCGACGATGGCGGTCGAGGCGGTCAAGCTGCTCACCGGCACGGGCGACGTCGCCCTCGGCCGGCTGCTCGTCTACGACGCGCGCACATCCGCGTGGGACGCCGTCGACCTCGCCGCCCCCGCTGCCTCCGCGGCCGGCGCGCGACCGGACGTCACGGCGGCCCCGCTTCCCGCCGGGCTCACGTCGACGGGGACGGTCCCGGACGGGGTGCTGGTGCTGGACGTCGGGCCGCGGCCGGGGGCGACCGACGTGCGCGGCGTCGTCGGCGGCGACGAGACCGGTGGTGGCGCGCGGGAGGCCGTGTGGGTGCGGCTCGAGGACCTGGCGGCGGGCGACTACCCGACCGAGCTGCTGGAGCACCCCACCGACGCACCCGTCGTCGTGGTCTGCCCGACGGGGCTGCGGTCGCGCGGCGCCGCGCGGCTGCTCGAGGCCGACGGCTGGAGGGACGTCCGCCCCCGCGCCGCCCGCCCCTGAGACCTGTCAGAACCACGCGAGGCCATGGCCGGTCCCGAGCCCGACACGTCGGCGCGGGTCAGCCGCCCGCGAAGGGCGGCAGCAGGTCGAGGCGCGCTCCGGCGGGCACGACCTCGGACGGCGCGGCGCGGCGCCCGTCGAGCAGCACCGAGCAGCGCGCCAGCACCGGCGCGGCGGACGGCGTGCCGTCGGCCAGCCGCGCGACGACGTCGGCGACGGTGGCCCCGGCGTCCAGGGACAGCGTCTCGGCCGTGCGGCCCAGCGCGGCCCGGGCCGCGGCGAAGTACCGCAGCTCGACGACGGCGTCGGTCGGGACGCCCGTGGTCGTGTCCGTCATCGTCATCCTCCGATGGCGCTCATCGTGCGCTCGGGCTGCTCGAACCCCTCGTCGAACCCCGTGTCGCTCATCCCGTGCCCGGCGGCCTTGCCCCACATCGCGCCGCGCCAGAGGTCGGCGAGCACGTGGTCACCGGCCCCCGCGCGCAGCGGGCCGAGCAGGTCGGTCTCGGTGTGCGCGAAGAGGCAGTCGCGCACGCCGCCCTCGGCGGTGAGGCGGGTGCGACGGCAGTCGCCGCAGAACGGCTCGGTGACGGACGCGATGATCCCGACGCGACCGAGGCGCTCGCCCCGGCGCCCCCCTGCCCGGCCGCCCGGCGACCGCACGACGAACCGCTCGGCGGGTGCGCCGTCGCGCGGCTCGTCGTCCGGCTCGAGCGTGAACCGCTCGCCGAGCAGGCCCCGCACCTCGGCGGCGGTGACCATCGCGGCGCGGTCCCAGGCATGGTCGGCGTCGAGCGGCATCTGCTCGATGAACCGCAGCTCGAAGCCTCGCTCGAGGCACCAGGACAGCAGGTCGGCGGCGTGGTCGAGGTTCACGCCGCGCACCAGGACCGCGTTGATCTTCACGACGTCGAAGACGTCGGCCGCGGCGGCGATCCCCGCCAGCGTGCGCTCGAGGAACGGGCGGCGGGCGAGGGTGGCGAACGTGTCGGGGTCGAGCGTGTCGAGGGAGACGTTCACCCGGTCGAGGCCGGCGTCCCGAAGCCGGGCGGCGCGCGCGTCCAGCCCGACGGCGTTGGTCGTGAGGCTCAGCTCGGGGCGCACGGGCAGGGCCGCGCAGTCGGCGACGATCTCGACGAGGTCGCGGCGCAGCAGCGGCTCGCCGCCCGTGAACCGCACCTGCCGCACGCCGAGGTCGCGGGTCGCGATGCCCACCAGGCGCACGATCTCCTCGCGCGTCATCACCGAGTCCTTCGGCAGCGTGGGCAGTCCCTCGGCGGGCATGCAGTAGGTGCAGCGCAGGTTGCAGCGGTCGGTCAGCGAGACGCGCAGGTCCGTGGCGACGCGCCCGAACGAGTCCACCAGCGCGCCCGTGGCGGGGCGGTCCGCGGGCAGCCGCACGTCCGGCACGCCCGCGGCGGGCAGCCGCGGCATCCCCAGGGCGACGGTCGTCATCCGATCAGCTCCCCGTGTCCGTGGCCGTGCCCGACGACGCGTCGGCCGGCGCACCCGGCCCGGGGTCCCGCCAGGACAGCGCGAGGGCGCCCGCGCGCTCGACGACGTCGGCGCCGGCGTCGCCCCGCGCGGTGGCCAGGCCCGCCGCGTACCCGGCGGCGAACGTCGTGACGGGCGCGGCCGGCCGGGCGACCTGGTGCGCGGCGTCGCGGGCGAGGTCGAGGACCGCGCCGACGTCGACCGTCCGCGGGGGCAGGCCGAGCTCTGCTTCGAGGGCGTCGACCCACCGGTCCAGCACGCCGGAGCCGGGCTCGTGGCCGCGGGGGGTCTGGTCGGTCATCGGGTTCCTCCCTTGGGCGGGTCGTGTGGTGCTGCCGGGTGCGCGGGCACGGGGCCCTCGGTGCGCCCGGCCTGCTCGTTCTCGTCCACGCCGCCGCGGGCCTTCCCGGCCACGTCGTCGTGGACTCCTACCGTAAGGCGTCGCACGTCGTCCCAGGTGTCGACGTCCACGCTCAGGCCGAGGTCGTCGGGCACGCGGACGCACGACAGCCCCGCCACCAGGCGCCGCACCGGCACCCCGTGCAGGCCGCGGGGACCGGCGAGCGCGTCGAGGGCGGCGCGCAGCGCGTCGTGCCGGTACAGCCCGACGAGCCACTGCTCGCGACCGTCGCGCTCCAGGAACGCGCCGTCCGGGCCGCCGGCCGCGTCGGGGCGCGCGACGGCGGCCCGCAGCCGCGGCACGGCGGCGTCGGCGCGCGGGACGTCGACGGCGAGCACGAGCACCCAGGGCGCCGGCCCCGCCGGCCCAGCCGACCCGGTCGACCCTCCCGACCCGGCCGACCCTCCCGACCCGGCTGACCCTCCCGACCGGGCCCCGCGGCCCCGGGCGAGCGCCCGCAGGCCGGCGTCGAGCCCGGCGACGGGGCCGCCGAACGCCGGCTCCTCGCGGGTGTGGACGACGTCCCGGGCGCCGAGGACCGGCGCCGCGGGCGCGCTGGGTCGCGCGGCGTCCGCGGGCTCGGGCCCGACGACGACGGTGCGGTCGGCGTCGCGGGTCGCGGCCAGCGCGTGCTCCAGCAGGGTCGCGCCGTCGACGACGAGGGTCGGCTTCGGGACGCCGCCGAGCCGGCTCGCGCGGCCGCCGGCCAGGACGACGGCGTCGAACCGGTCGCCTCCCTCGTCGCCGGTCACGGCGACCCCGGGCCGGGCGAGCCGGTGCCGTCCAGAGGCAGGACGTCGAGCTCGTCGCCGGCCTCGACCTTGGTCGTGCCGTCGGGAACGACGGCGAGCGCGTCCGCGCCGAGGAGCGCGGACGTCGCGTGCCCGCCCGCCGCGCCGTCGGGGGCCTCCGCGCGCTCGACCTCGCCCGACGCCAGGGTGCGCACCGGCACCACGTGCACCCGGCCGGGCGGGCTCGACCACGCGCCCGCCGCGCGTCGGCGCACTGTCGCGGGCGGCACCCGCCCCGCGAGGACGGCGACCGCCGGCCGCACGAAGAGCGCGAACGAGACGAACGCGCTCACCGGGCTGCCGGGCAGCGCCACCCACGGGACGCCCCGCCAGCGCGCCAGGGCCTGCGGCCGGCCCGGTCGCAGCGCCACGGCCGCGACGTCGACGTCCCGCAGCCGGTCGTCGGGGGAGGCGAGCACCGCCCGCACGACGTCCGACGCCCCCGCCGACACCCCGCCCGTCGTCACGACCAGGTCCACGTCCGGCCCCGGCCCCTCTCCGGACCTCACGCCCACGGCGTCGTCGAGGGCGGCGCGCAGCGCGTCGGCGTCGTCCGGCACCGCGCCGACGCGCACGGCGTCGGCGCCCGCGGCGCGCACCAGCGCGGCGAGCAGCAGCGAGTTCGAGTCGGGGATGCGGCCGGCGGCGGGGGCCGGGGCGACGGCCCCGGCATCGGCCGGCACGAGCTCGGAGCCGGTGGACAGGACAGCGACGACCGGCCGGCGCCGGACGCCGAGCGCCACCAGGCCCGCGGACGCGGCGACGGCCACGAGCGCCGGCGTCACCGCGTCGCCCGCGCGCGCGAGCAGGTCGCCCGGCCGCACGTCCTCGGCGCGACGACGCACGTGCGCGCGCGGCTGGCGGGCGAGGGTCACCTCGCGCTCGGTCGTCGGGCCGCCCGCGACGAAGCGACCGGTGGACGTGCGCTCGACGGGCACGACGGCGTCCGCCCACTCCGGGACGGGCGCGCCCGTCATGATGCGCACCGCCCCACCGCCGCCCCCGCCGGCCGGGGCCGGCGCGCCGGGCCGGGCGTCCCCGACGACGGGCAGGGTCACGGCCGACCCGTCCGCCGGCAGGTCCGTCAGCCGCACCGCGTACCCGTCCATCGCCGCGCCGTCGAACGGCGGGACCGGGGCGACGGCGCGAACGTCGTCGCCGAGCACGCGGCCCGGCGCCCCCGCGGCCAGCGCCGCCAGCGGGACGTCCTGGACCGGCAGCGGCGCGACCCGGCCCAGGACGGCCGCGACGTGCTCGGCGACCGAGCGCAGGACGCGCGCGGGCTCGTCGTGCCCGCCGTCGTGCCCGCCGTCCGGCGAGGGGTCCGTCGTCATACGTGCACCGTAGGCCGTCCCCGTGTCGCCCGTGCGGCGAGGTCCTCACGGCCACGACCGTGGCGCGGTGCGCCCGGCCGCCCGCCCGACCGCGCGGTCATCCCACGTTCGCGCGCACGCGCTTGCGCACCGGGCCCAGCGTGAAGAGCAGCGTGAGGAGGGCGGTGAGGGCCAGCAGCCCGAATCCGATGCCGTAGTCCCCGTTGGCGCCGTAGACCGCGCCCATGATGAGCGGCGGGATGAAGCCGCCGAGGCCGCCGGCGGCGCCCACGACGCCCGTCACGGCCCCCACCGTCCCGGGCGGCGCCATCTTCGCCACCAGGGCGAACGTCGCCCCCGAGGACGCGCCGAGCGCGGCCGCCATCCCGAGGAACGCGATCGTGGCGCCCGGGATCAGGGCGGGCTGGAAGATGATCACCGCGGCGAACACCGTCACCACCGAGAAGCACGCGATCGACACCGGGACGCCGCCGATCTTGTCCGACAGGGTGCCGCCGAGCGGGCGGCACACCACGGCCAGCACCACGAACCCGGCGGTGCGGAACGACGCGTCGCTGGCACTGAGCCCGTACGCGTTCTGCAGGAAGGTCGGCAGGTACACGGAGAACGCGACGAACCCGCCGAACCCGATCGCGTACAGCCACGAGAGCTGCAGCGTGGCGGGGATCTTCAGGGTCGCCCAGGTACGGGCCCACATGCCGCCGCCGCCGGGCGACCAGGCCGGCGAGTCCTGCAGCATCGTGCGCGACACCAGGGCGAAGACCGCCAGCGCCACCGCGACGATGACGAACGGGGCGCCGTCGCCCCACGCGTCCCGGATCGGCACGGTCGAGAAGGACGCGATGGCCGTGCCGCCCATACCGGCGCCGAAGATGCCGATCGCGGTACCGCGCCGTGCCGGCGGGTACCAGTTGTTGACGAAGGGGACGCCGATGGCGAACGTCGTGCCGCCGAGGCCGAGGAAGAACCCGCCGATCAGCAGCCAGACCAGGCTGTTCGCGACGAACCCGATGAACAGCACGGGCACGATCGTCAGCAGGCTGCACAGCGGGAACATCACCTTGGCGCCGAAGCGGTCGGTGAGCGCCCCGATCGGGATGCGGCCGAGCGAGCCGACGATCACCGGGACGGCCACCAGCACCGAGACCTCGAAGTCGGACAGCGCGTACAGCTGGCCATAGCTGTTGCCCAGCGGTCCGAGCAGGGCCCAGGCCCAGAAGCAGATCGCGAACCCGATCGTCGCGAGCGCCAGCTGCGTGGTGTTGCCGTCGACGGCGGGCGCGGCCGGCGCGTCGGTCGGGCCGGTGGACGGTGCCGAGGTCATCGTTCCTCCTGGGGCGTGGCGGGCTGGTCGGGTCGGCGGACGGTCGGGTCGGCGGACGGTCCCGGTGGTCGGGTCAGCGCGGCGGGCGGCCGGTCGGGTCCCACCCGGGGCGCGGCGCCCGCGAGGTCACCGACGCCTCGCGCGAGCGGTAGACCACGTACGGGCGGAACGGGTACTGCACGGGGGCGGAGAACGCGTGCACCAGCCGGGTGAACGGCCACAGCGCGAACAGCAGCATCGCCACGACGATGTGCACCTGGAACGCCGCGGGCACGCCCGCCATGAGCCCGGGTTCCGGCTGCAGGTACCACAGCGACCGGAACCAGGGGGAGATGGTCTCCCGGTAGTCGTAGCCGTGCCCCCCGGCGAGGATCTGGGTCTGGACGGTCGCCCACGCGCCGGACAGGAGCGACCCGGCGAGGAACACGTACATGAGCTTGTCCGTCTTGGTGGTCGCCAGGAACACCGGCCCGGTGGAGCGGCGGCGGTAGATGAGGATGAGCAGGCCGGCGACGGCGACGACCGCCGCGAGCGAGCCCATCCACGTCGCGACGAAGTGGTACTGGGCCTCGGAGACCCCTACCGCCTCGGTCCACGACTTCGGGATCACCAGCCCCAGGAAGTGCCCGAGGACGACGAAGATCAGGCCGAAGTGGAACAGGGGGGAGCCGTAGCGCAGCAGGCGCTTCTCGTACAGCTCGCTGGACCGGGTGGTCCAGCCGAACTTGTCGTACCGGTACCGCCAGACCGACCCCACGACGAGCATCGCGAAGGTCACGTACGGCACCACCACCCACAGCACGATCTTGTCGGCGCCCGCGTCCGTCAGGCCCATGGCAGGTCCTCCCCGTTGCCGCTGCCGTCGCCGTACCCGCTCAGTCCCACCAGCTCCGCCGGGGGGCCGGCCGTCACCAGGTCCGCCACGCGCGCGGCCGTCGCGGCGTCGACGGGCGGCAGGGTGAGGCACACGGCCTCGACCGCGGCCGTCCACGGCGAGCGCTGTGCCGCGAGCGCCGAGCGCAGCACCTCGATGCCGTCCCGGTGCGCCGCCAGCAGCGCGGCGGCGATCTTCGCCCCGTCCTCGTCGCCGCGGGCGGACAGCTCGAGGACGGTGGGCAGGTAGTCGGGCAGCTCGTCGCCGGTGGTCTCGAACCCGGCGGCGCGGTATGCCTCGACGAACCGGACCAGCGCCGAGCCGCGGCGGCGGGTGTCGCCGGCGGCGTAGTACGACAGGTACATCGCGCACCGGCGCTTGAGGTCGAAGGTCGCGACGTAGTCGGCCTGCAGGGCGGCGGGGTCGCCGTCGAGCAGGGTCGTGGCGAGGCCGGCGAGGCGGTCGCGCACCGGCGCCGGCAGGCCGCCGACGGCGTCGCGCACGGTGAGCGCGGCCGTGCGCGTCTCGTCGTCCGGGTAGGCGAGCAGCACCGCGGCGGCCATGTGCGCGACCGCGCACTGCGCGCGGTCGAGCGCCACCGGCGCCATCGGGTCCAGACGCCTGGCCCGCACGCCGGGGCGGGGCAGGAAGGCGAGGCTCATCGTGCGCTCCCCGGTCCGGAGCTGTCGGAGCCGCCGGGCTCCTCGTGCGTGGCGTCCTGCCGGCCACCCGGCAGGGTGCCAGGACTGCCGGGGGGCGCGCCGCCCCCGCCGTCCTCGGACGGCGGGAACAGGCCCGTGGGACTCCCGTTGCCGTCCCAGTTGAGCAGGTTCACCCGCCCGGGGGTGGACGGCCCGTAGGGGGAGTCGGCGGTCTGCCGGTTGGCGAGCACGTGGAAGTTCTCGACCGCCACGGGCGTGGGCTGGCCCGATGACGACCCGAACGGCCCGGCGCCGCTCATGCCCTGGCCGCCCATGCCGGGCCCGCCCTCGACGTCGAGGGAGCAGGCCATCTCCTCCAGCTCGCGCGCCACCTCGGTGTGCGCGGTGGGGATGACGTACCGCTCCTCGTACTTGGCGATGGCGAGCAGCCGGTACATCTCCTGCACCTGGTCGCCCGACATGCCCACGGCCGCGGCGGTCTCCTCGGGGAACTCGCGCCCGAGGTTCACCTCCCGCATGCCGGAGCGCATCGCGGCCAGGCGCCGCAGCACCCGCTCCACGGGGGCCGTGTCGCCGGCGGTGAACAGCCCGGCCAGGTACTCGAGCGGGATGCGCAGCTGCGAGATGGCGGCGAACAGGGTGCGCCCGTCCTCGCCGTCGTTGCCGGAGCTCGCCACGACGTCCACGACGGGCGACAGCGGCGGGATGTACCAGACCATCGGCAGCGTGCGGTACTCCGGGTGCAGCGGCAGCGCGACCTCGTAGTCGTGGATGAGCTTCCAGATCGGGGAGCGCTGCGCGGCGGTGATCCAGTCGTCGGGGATGCCCTCGCGGCGGGCCGCGGCGACCACCTCGGGGTCGTCCGGGTCGAGGAAGACGGAGCGCTGCGCGGCGAACAGGTCCTGCTCGTCCTCGGTCGCGGCGGCGGCGCCCACCTTGTCCGCGTCGTACAGCACCAGGCCGAGGTAGCGCAGGCGGCCCACGCACGTCTCGGAGCAGACGGTGGGCAGCCCGACCTCGATGCGCGGGTAGCACAGCGTGCACTTCTCGGCCTTGCCGGTCTTGTGGTTGAAGTAGACCTTCTTGTACGGGCAGCCGGTGACGCACATGCGCCAGCCGCGGCACTGCTCCTGGTCCACCAGCACGATGCCGTCCTCGACCCGCTTGTACATCGCGCCCGACGGGCACGACGCCACGCACGACGGGTTGAGGCAGTGCTCGCAGATGCGCGGCAGGTAGAACATGAATGTCTGCTCGAGCTCCTCGGCGACGTGCTCGCTCATGTGCTTGAGGATCGGGTCGTCCTGCATCGTCGCCGTCGAACCGCCGAGGTCGTCGTCCCAGTTCGCCGACCACGAGATGGACAGGTCGTCGCCGGTGAGCAGCGACTTCGGCTTCGCCACCGGGGTGTGCTGCCCCTGAGGCGCGCTGAGCAGCATGTCGTACTCGTAGGTCCACGGCTCGTAGTAGTCGTGGATGGACGGCAGCTTCGGGTTGTGGAAGATCGACGCGAGCTTCTTCGCCCGGCCGCCCGCGCGGAGCTTGAGCTTGCCCCGCTTGGTGCGCTCCCAGCCGCCCTGCCACCTCTCCTGGTCCTCGTACGTGCGCGGGTAGCCCAGGCCGGGCCGCGTCTCGACGTTGTTGAACCACACGTACTCCGTGCCGGTGCGGTTCGTCCACGCCTGCTTGCACGTCACCGAGCAGGTGTGGCAGCCGATGCACTTGTCGAGGTTCATCACCATCGACATCTGCGCCATGACCTTCACGAGTAACGCACCTCCTGGCTGCGGCGTCGGATGACGGTGACCTCGTCCCGCTGGTTGCCCGTGGGCCCGAGGTAGTTGAAGGCGTACGTGAGCTGGCCGTAGCCGCCCGCCAGGTGGGTGGGTTTCAGCAGGATCCGGGTCAGCGAGTTGTGGATGCCGCCGCGCAGCCCCGACGTCTCGGCGATCGGCACGTCCACCGTGCGGTCGGTGGCGTGGTGCATGTACACGGTGCCCTCGGGCATGCGGTGGGAGACGACGGCGCGCGCCACGACGACGCCGTTGCGGTTCACCGCCTCGATCCACTCGTTGTCCGCCACGCCGATCTTGGCGGCGTCCTGCGGGCTCATCCAGACGTTGGGACCGCCGCGGGACAGGGACAGCATGAACAGGTTGTCCTGGTACTCGGAGTGGATGGACCACTTCGAGTGCGGGGTGAGGTACCGGACGGCGACGGCGGCGTGTCCGGTGGCGCTGCCGTCGTCGGTGGTCCCGGGGGGTGGGGAGTCGCCGTACAGGCGGTGCAGGTCCAGCGGCGGCCGGAACACGGGCAGCTGCTCGCCCAGCTCGATCATCCAGTCGTGGTCGAGGTAGAAGTGCTGGCGCCCCGTCAGCGTGTGCCACGGCTTGAGCCGCTCCACGTTGACCGCGAACGCCGTGTACCGGCGCCCGCCGTGCTCGGAGCCGGACCACTCCGGGGACGTGATGACCGTCGTCGGGCGCGACTGCACGTCGGGGAAGGTCACGCGCTTGGCCTGGTCGTCGCGGGCGAGGTCCGCCATCGGCTGCCCGGTGCGGCGCTCCAGGTTCTCGAAGCCCTGCACGGCGAGGCGGCCGTTGGTCGTGCCCGAAAGCGCGAGGATGGCCTCGCACGCGTGCGTGTCGCGGTCCAGCCGCGGGCGCCCCGCGGCCGGCCCGGAGGTGACGAGGCCGTTGACGTGGCCGAGCTTGTCCACCTCCTCGTCCGGCATGAACGCGACGCCCTTGGTGGCCATGCCCTTGGTGTCCGTCAGCGGCCCGAGCGCCGCCATCCGCGCGGCGAGCGCCGGGTAGTCGCGCCGCACCACCTGCAGCCGCGGCATCGTGACGCCGGGGACCAGCTCGCGCTCGGTCATCGGGGCGCCCGCGTCGGTCAGCGTGCCGTGCGGCACGGCCAGCTCGTCGGGGGAGTCGTGCAGCAGGGGCGTGGCCACCAGGTCCTCGCGCACGCCCAGGTGGGTCTCGGACATCTGCGACACGAGCCCGGCGAGGGTGTGGAACGTGTCGAAGTCGGTGCGGGTCTGCCACGGCGGGTTGATCGCCGGGTTGAACGAGTGCACGAAGGGGTGCATGTCCGTGCTGGACAGGTCGTGCTTCTCGTACCAGGTGGCGGCCGGCAGCACGACGTCGGAGAACAGGGTGGTGCTCGTCATCCGGAAGTCGAGCGTGACCAGCAGGTCGAGCTTGCCGCGCGGCGCCTCGTCGCGCCACGTCATCGACGCCGGGCGGCGGCCGGGCTCGGACTCCTCGGCGAGCACGGCGGAGTCGGTACCGAGCAGGTGCTTGAGGAAGTACTCGTTGCCCTTGCCGGACGAACCGAGGATGTTCGCCCGCCAGACCGTCAGCACCCGCGGGAAGTTCGCCGGGTCGTCGGGGTCCTCGCAAGCGAACCGGAGCGTCCCCCTCCTGAGCTCGTCCACGACGTGCTGCTCGGGCTCCTTGCCCGCCGCGCGCGCCTCGTCGACGAGGTCGAGCGGGTTCCGGTCGAACGTCGGGTAGCTGGGCATCCAGCCGCGCTGCGCGGACTCCACCAGGGCGTCCGCCGTCGTGCGGCCGGCGAGGCGTCCCGGCGCGAGCGGGGAGGCGAGGGCGTCGGCCGGCATCCCGTCGTAGCGCCACTGGTCGGTGGCGAGGTAGAACCAGCCGGTGCCGATCATCTGCCGCGGCGGGCGCACCCAGTCCAGACCGCCGGCGTACTGCGCCCACCCGGTGATGGGCCGGCACTTCTCCTGGCCCACGTAGTGCGCCCAGCCGCCGCCGTTGACGCCCTGGCAGCCCGTGATGGTCGTCAGGGTGAGGAACGCGCGGTAGATGGTGTCGGAGTGGAACCAGTGGTTCGCGCCCGCGCCCATGATGATCATCGACCGGCCGCCGGAGTCCTCGGCGTTCTGCGCGAACTCCCGGCCGATCTGCGCGGCGTCCGCCGCCCGTACGCCGGTGATCTCCTCCTGCCAGGCCGGCGTGCCGGGGGCCGACGCGTCGTCGTAGCCCGTGGGCCAGTCGCCCGGCAGGCCGAGCTCGGCACGCTCCACGCCGTACTGCGCGAGGAGCAGGTCGAAGACGGTCGTCACGAGGTGCCCGCCGACCCGCCGGGTCGGCACCCCGCGCGTGAGCACGCCCTTGCCGCCGAGGTGCGCGTCCTCGGCGCTGGTGGTCGAGCGTGCGCCGTCCTGAGCCTGTCGAAGGGTCGAGACCTCGCCTGGCAGGACGTCGAACCGCGGCAGCAGCACGGCCACGCCGGGCTCGGCGGGCTCGACCGGGGGGGCGTCCGCCACCGACAGGATCGGGTCGACGTCGCCCAGGTCGAGGTTCCACTTCCCCTCGCCCGCGTCGCCGTACCGGTCCGCGAGGGTGCCGTTCGGCGCGACGACGGAGCCGTCGGCGTCCAGCAGCAGCGTCCTGAAGTGCGGGTTGGCCAGCGACGAGGCACCGGGCAGGGCGTCGTCGTCGAGGTCCGACGCCGTGAGGAACTTGCCCGGCGTGTACGCCCCGTCGCGCTCGTCGAGCCGCACCAGGAACGGCGCGTCGGCGTACGTCTTGAGGTACTGGGCGAAGCGCTCCGTGCGCCTGTCCACCAGGAACTCGCGCAGGATCACGTGCCCCATCGCCATGGCGAGCGCGCCGTCCGTGCCCGGCTGCGGCGCGAGCCACTGGTCGGCGAACTTCGTGTTGTCCGCGTAGTCCGGCGAGACCGACACCACCTTGGTGCCGCGGTAGCGCGCCTCGGCCATGAAGTGCGCGTCCGGGGTGCGGGTCACCGGGATGTTCGAGCCCCACATGATGAGGTACGAGGAGTTCCACCAGTCCGCGGACTCCGGCACGTCCGTCTGGTCGCCGAAGACCTGCGGGCTCGCGACCGGCAGGTCGGCGTACCAGTCGTAGAACGACAGCATCGTGCCGCCGAGCATCTGCACGAACCGCGCCCCGACGCCGTGGGACACCATCGACATCGCCGGGATGGGGGAGAAGCCCGCGACCCGGTCCGGCCCGTACTCGGAGATGGTGTGCACGTGCGCCGCCGCGACGATCTCCGCCGCCTCGTCCCACGTGGCGCGCACCAGCCCGCCCTTGCCGCGCGCGCCCTTGTACGCCCGCGCCGTGGCGGGGTCGCTCGTCACGCGCCGCCACGCGAGCACCGGGTCGCCGCCCACGGCGGCCTTCGCCTCGCGGTACGCGTTGAGCAGGACGCCGCGCACGTACGGGTAGCGCACCCGGGTGGGGGAGTAGGTGTACCAGGAGAACGCGGCGCCGCGCGGGCAGCCGCGGGGCTCGTACTCCGGGGAGTCCGGGCCGACCGAGGGGTAGTCCGTCTGCTGCGTCTCCCACGTGATGATGCCGTCCTTGACATACACCTTCCACGAGCACGAGCCCGTGCAGTTCACGCCGTGCGTGGAGCGCACCACCTTGTCGTGTGACCACCGGTCCCGGTAGAAGACGTCGCCCTCGCGCCCGCCCTTGAGGAAGAGCTGGCGCAGGTCGTCGGAGACCTCGCCCTTGCGCAGGTGCTTGCCGAGCCTCAGGAGCGACTCGGCCGCCCCGGTCGGCGGTGCCGCCCCGGGCTCGACGTCGGCGGTCGGACGGGTGGTCGACATGCGCACTCCTGGAGCTGGGGGGAACCGAAGAGTCACTGCTTCGCATCATCGAGCCCGGTGGCAGGTCGCGCATGTCGAGTGCGCTGTGGCAGGGGCTCGGCCGACGGTCGGACGGTCCTGGTCACGGCCCGCGAGACGCTGCGGCGAACGATGGAGCCGGGCCGACGAGCCGGACGTCGGACTACGCACGGCACGTGGTCCGCGCGGGCCGGCCCCCGGCGAGGGTGGGTAGCCCCAGAACCTGTCGAAGGAGCTGCCATGTCCTCGCTCGCGATCCGGTCACGCCGCGTCGTCGCGGCCCTGATCACCGTGCTCGTCGCCGTCCTCGGCCTGGGGCCGCTCACCGCGTCGGCGGGGCCCTCGGGCGCCTCCGCCGACGTCGCGGCGGGCCGCCCCACCGCGCCCAGGCCCACCGTCGTCCTGGTCCACGGGGCGTTCGCCGACTCCAGCGGATGGACCGTCGTGGCCGAACGGCTGCAGGACGACGGCTACCCGGTCCTGGCCTTCTCGAACCCGCTGCGCGGCATCGAGCACGACTCGGAGTACCTGCGGATGTTCCTCGAGACCGTGGAGGGTCCGATCGTCCTGGTGGGGCACTCGTACGGCGGTGCGGTCATCACGAACGCGGCGACGGGCAACGACCAGGTGAGGTCGCTCGTGTACGTGGCCGGCTACGCGCTCGACGAGGGAGAGTCGGTCGCCGAGGCGAACGCCCTGGGCGGGGGCCACACCGACGTGATCGACCACCTCGTGCTGCGCCCGTTCCCCGAAGCCGGGGAGAACAACGCCGACGCCTACATCGACCCCGAGTGGTTCCCGCGGCTGTTCGCCCAGGATCTCCCGCGGCGACTGGCCGAGACGATGGCGAGCTCACAGCGACCGGGTGCCCTCGCTTCCCTCGTCGCTCAGTCGGGTGAACCGGCGTGGAAGACGATCCCGAGCTGGTACGTCGTGGCGAAGGACGACCGCATCATCCCCCCGGAGGCGGAGCGGGTCATGGCTCAGCGGGCCGGCGCGACGACGGTCGAGATCCGCAGCTCGCACTCGGTGATGATCAGCCACCCCTTCCAGGTGCTGCACGTCATCAAGCAGGCCGCGAAGTAGCGGATGCCTGCACCGCTCACGATCGGCCCTGCCCGCACCGCCTCACCCAGCCGGGCAGGGCCCGTCGGGGCGGCTCGTGCCCGCGGCAACACCCGTCCCGGGTGAACTTCGCACCGGGCCGCGCATCGGTGGGAGCGCTTCCCTACCGTGTTCCCCGTGCACCGCCCCGGCGGCCTGCTCGGCCGCGAGAGTGAACAGCGACGGGTCGTCGAGATGATCGGCGCGGCCCGCAACGGGCACGGCAGCGCCCTGCTGGTCCTGGGGGAACCCGGGATGGGGAAGACGGCGCTGGTCGACGACGCGTCCCCGGGTGCCGGGATGCAGGTGCTGCGACTGGACGGGTTCGAGTCGGAGTCGGCCATGCCGTACGCGGCGGTCGAGCGGTTGACAGGGCAGCTGCGCGAGCACCTGGCCCAGATCCCCGAACGACAGCGGCTGACGCTTCGCGTGGCGTCGGGCGCCGCCGAGGGCTCCCCGCCGGACCGGTTCCTGGTCGGTCTCGGCGTGCTCAGCCTGCTCGCCGCCGCGAGCACCCGGCGGGGGCTGCTCTGCACGGTCGACGACGCGCACCTCCTCGACCGCGAGAGCTTGGAGGCGTTCGCGTTCGTCGCGCGCCGGCTCGGCGTCGAGCGGGTGGCCCTCCTCGTCGCCGGGCGCGAGGAGCGCGGCCTGGACGCGGTGCTGCGTGGCGTGCCGGTCCTCCGGCTCGCGGGTCTGTCCCCCGGGCCGGCGGCGGCGCTGCTGAACCGGTCGGTGACCGGCCCGTTCACGCCGACCGCCACCGCGGCGATCGTCCGCGCGACCGAGGGCAACCCGCTGGCGCTGGTCGACCTGGCGGCCGACCCGTTGCTCCGGGAGATGACCGACCTCGGCCTCGGCCCCGACCCGGTTCCCGTCGGGCAGCACCTGGAGGCGCACTACCTGCGCCGCGTCATGCACCTGCCCGCCGAGTCGCAGCGGTGGCTCCTGCTCGCGGCGGCCGACTCCACCGGCCAGCACGGGCTGCTGGAGGCCGCGGGCGCCGCGCTCGCCCTCGACCCCGCCCGCGGCGACGACGCGGAGGCGGCGGGCCTCGTGCACCTGGACCCTGCCGTCGGGTTCCGGCACCCCCTCGTCCGCTCCGCGGTGTACGGGTCGGCGTCCCGGGCCGAGCGCCGGCGGGTCCACGGGGCGCTGGCGGAGGCGGCCGCGAAGCTCGGCCTGGTCGAGTCCGAGGCGTGGCACGCGTCGCGCGCCGTGAGCGGGACCGACGAGGACGTCGCGGAGCGCCTCGTGCACGCCGCCGAGCTCGCGGGCCGGCGCGGCGGCTCGTCGTCGAGGGCGAGCATCCTCGCCCGTGCGGCCGAGCTCACGCCGGCGGGGCCGCTGCGCGGCGAACGCCTGGTCGGCGCCGCCGAGGGAGCGCTGGAGGCGGGCGCCGCCGACGTCGCGGGGCGCCTGCTCGCCGGCGTCCGGGACGCGGAGGTCGACCGCGTGACGCGCGGCCGGGCGATCCTCGTCCGCAGCGCCGCCGCGCTGTTCGTCGGCGATCCCGACGGCGTCCGGGCGTCCACGGCGGAGCAGCTCCGCGCGGCCGACGAGTTCCACGGGCACGACGTCGAGCGGGAGCAGCGGGCACTGCTCCAGGCGTTCGAGCGGTGCAGCAGCGCGGACCGGCTCCTCGTCGGCGTCGACGTCCAGGCGCTGGGACGCCGGATCGCGGTGGGGGCCGGGGCCCCCGGGCCGGCGTCGGTGATCCTCCGGGGGATCGCCGCCCTGATCCTCGAGCCCTACGACCGCGCCGTCGGCCCGGCGCGGGCGGCGTTCGACGCGATCCTCGGCCTTCCCGACCGGCAGATGCTGCACCTGGGCACCCTGATCGCCGCGATCGGGGCGTTCCTGTGGGACGACGCCGGGCGTCGCGCCGGGCTGGAGCGGGCGATGCGCGCCGCCCGGGACACCGGTGCCCTGCAGGCGCTCGACACCCTGCTGTGGGTCGGGGCGCTCTCCGAGCTCATGGGCGGCACGGTGACCCGTGCCCGCGCGTACGACGGGACGGTGCGCGAGGTCCGCCGGGCCATGGGCTACGACGGTGAGAACGTGGTCAACGCCGCGGTCATGGCGTGGAACGGCGACCCGGAGCCCACGGTCGACGCCATCGGGCAGGGCGCTGCCGCGGCCGGGTGGGGCGGGGTCGAGGCGTCGACGACCGCCGCGCTCGCTGTGCGGAACCTCGCCCAGCGGCGCTACGGCTCGGCCTTCGAGCGTCTGCACCCGCTGGTGGCGGACCCGTTCCTGCAGGTCACGCCGCTCCACCTTGCCGACTACGCCGAGGCGGCCGTCCGCAGCGGCCATCGCGAGGACGCGGCGCGAGCCGCGGTCGCGCTGGGCGAGAGGGCCGAGGTCAACGGGTCCGCATGGTGCCGCGGACTCGCCGAGCGCGCCCTGGCCCTCGCCGGTACCGACGACGTCGAGTCCCGCTACCGGGCGTCGATCGACGCCCTCGCGACGACCGGCGCCGTGGTCGAGCTCGCGCGCTCGCACCTCGTCTACGGCGAATGGCTACGACGGGCCCGCCGGCGGCGTGACGCCGCCGCGCAGCTGCGGCTCGCCTCGGACCACGCCGCCCGCGGCGGCGCGACCGTCTTCCAGGACCGGATCCACGCCGAGCTCGTCGCGGCGGGCGGCTCGGCCCGGGCGCCGGTGCCCACGTCCGGCCCCGACCTGACGACGCAGGAGCGGGCCGTGGCGAGGATGGCGGCCTCCGGGCGGACGAACGCCGAGATCGCGGCCCGCATGTTCCTGAGCCCCAACACCGTCGACTACCACCTGCGCAAGGTCTTCCAGAAGCTCGGCGTCACGTCCCGACGCCAGCTCGCGGACCACCTCGGCCCGGTCGCGCCGTAGCGCTCGCCCGTCGGACTACGAGAACCACGTGGTCCGCGCGAGGCCGGGCCTCGGCGACGCTCGAAGCGTCCTCGTCCCGATCGACAAGGAGGCCCACCGTGCCCTACATCACCGCCGACGACGGCGCCGAGATCTTCTACACGGACTGGGGCGCGGAGGGGACGCCGGTGGTGCTCAGCCACGGGTGGCCCCTCAGCTCCGACGCCTGGGCGGCCGCCGCGCTCTACCTCGCCGAGCACGGCCACCGCGCCGTCGCGCACGACCGGCGCGGCCACGGCCGCTCGAGCCGCACGTGGGACGGCAACGAGATGGACACCTACGCCGACGACCTGGCGTGCCTGCTCGACGCGCTCGACCTGCACGACGTCACCCTGGTCGGGCACTCCACCGGCGGCGGCGAGGTGGTGCGGTACGTGTCCCGGCACGGCACCGACCGCGTCGCCCGTGTCGTGCTCGTCTCCGCCGTCCCGCCGCTCATGGTCCGCACCGACGACAACCCCGACGGACTGCCGATGGAGGTGTTCGACCAGATCCGCGCGGGAGAGCGGGCCGACCGGTCCCAGCTGTACCGCGACCTGGCCGACGGGCCGTTCTTCGGCCACAACCGCCGCGGCGACGTCGACCAGGGGTTCCGCGACGCCTTCTGGCTGCAGAGCATGGCCTGCGGGCACCGCGCCGCGTACGAGTGCATCGCGGCGTTCTCCGCCACGGACTTCCGTCCCGACCTGGCCACGATCGACGTGCCCGCCCTGGTGATCCACGGCGACGACGACCAGATCGTGCCCTACGACGTCGGAGGCAAGCGGTCGGTCGAGCTGATCGCCGACGCCCGCCTCCTGACGTATCCGGGCAGCGGGCACGCCCTGCCCGACACCGACCGCGACCGGCTGCACGCGGACCTGCTGGCGTTCATCGACTCCTGAGAGGGCCCCACGATCATGACCTCTGACACCACCGGAAGCAGCAAGCCCGACACCGTCGTCCTCGTCCACGGCCTGTGGATGACACCCCGCAGCTGGGAGGGCTGGGTCCAGCACTACCAGCAGAAGGGGCTCACCGTCGTCACGCCGGCGTACCCCGGGTTCGAGGTCGAGGTCGAGGCGCTGCGGGAGAACCCGCAGGTCATCGCCGACCTGACCGTCCCGGAGACCGTCGAGCACCTGGCCGGCGTCATCACCGGCCTCGACCGGCCGCCGATCATCATGGGCCACTCCTTCGGGGGCGCCCTCACCCAGATGCTCCTGGCCCGGGGGCTGGGCGCGGCCGGGGTGGTCATCGACTCGGCACCGACCGAGGGCGTCCGCGTGAACCCGCCGTCGCAGGCGAGGTCGCTCTTCCCGGCGCTCAAGAACCCCGCGAACAGGCACCGCGCGGTCGGGTTCACGCCTGAGGAGTTCCACTACGCCTTCACGAACACCCTCTCGGCCGAGGAGTCCCGTGCGGCGTGGGAGCGCTACGCGATCCCGGCCCCCGGCCGCTGGGTCTGGGACTACGGCCTGATCGCCAACTTCAAGCCCGGTCACCAGGAGACCTGGGTCGACTTCAGCACCGACCGCGCGCCGCTGCTGTTCATCGCCGGCGAGCACGACCACATCATGCCGCCCTCGGTGAACCGGTCGAACGCCAAGCACTGGGAGAAGTCGCCGGCCGTCACCGAGTATGTCGAGCTCGAGGGACGCGACCACTGGACCTGCGCCGCCCCGGGATGGGAGCAGGTCGCCGACCGCGCGCTCACCTGGGCGCTCGAGCACGCGAGCAGGGCCGAGCCCGCCACGGCCTGACGCCGGAGGGCCGGTGGGCGGGCCACCGTGCGACGACACGCACGGTGGCCCGCCCACCGGCGCCGGCTCACAGCGGGCGGCCGCCGGCTGTGCGTTCGTGCTCACGCGCATTTCACTCCTGCGCGCCGCACGTGGAAACACCGTCTTCCTACCGTCGTGGCACCGGCCCGACGTCGAGCCGGTCGGCTCGCACCTCGGCCCCGGCAGTCGCCGGGCCGACCGACCGCCCGACGTCGTCGGGCCCGCGCACAGGAGGACACGCGATGGCTGCTCCGACCACCGCGAACGTGCCGCCCCACCCGCCCATGCAGACCCGCCCCGACGCGATCCCCGGTGCCACCGACCGCCCCGGGCGCTGGATCGACTGGTGGGAGCCCGAGAACCCGGAGTTCTGGAGGGCCGGCGGCCGCCGGGTCGCGCGCCGCAACCTGGTGCTGTCGGTCTTCGCCGAGTTCCTCGGGTTCTGCGTGTGGGCGGTGTGGTCGATCGTCGTGCCGCAGCTGCCGGCCGCGGGCTTCACCTTCACGACCGACCAGATGTTCTGGCTCATCGCCGTCCCGTCGCTGGTGGGCGCCACCCTGCGCATCCCGTACACCCTCGCGGTGCCGGTGTTCGGCGGCCGCAACTGGACGATGGTGTCGGCCGCGCTGCTGCTGGTCCCGACGACCGCCCTCGCGGTGGTGGTGCAGCGGCCCGAGACGCCGTTCGGGCTGATGCTGTGCGTCGCGGCGCTCGCGGGCTTCGGCGGCGGCAACTTCGCGTCGTCGATGGCCAACATCTCGTTCTTCTTCCCCGAGCGGGAGAAGGGCGCGGCTCTCGGCTGGAACGCCGCGGGCGGCAACCTCGGCACGGCCGCGGTGCAGCTCGTCGTGCCGCTGGTCATCGCCACGGGCGCGGGGATCGCGCTGGAGCGCGCCGGCCTGGTCTTCGTGCCGTTCATCGTGCTCGCGGTGTTCCTGGCGTGGCGGTTCATGGACAACCTGTCCGTGGCCAAGGCCGACCCGCGGTCGTTCGTCGTCGCCGTGCGCGAGCCGCACACGTGGGTCATCTCGTTCCTGTACATCGGCACGTTCGGCTCGTTCATCGGCTTCTCCGGGGCGTTCCCGACGCTGCTCGCCGGGCAGTTCCCCGAGGTGAGCCTCTCGCTGGCGTTCCTGGGCGCCCTCGTCGGGTCGGTGGCGCGACCGCTCGGCGGCATCCTCGCCGACCGGGTCGGCGGGGCCGTGGTGACGGTCGTCTGCTACGCCGTGATGATCGCGGGAGCCGTGGGCGCGATCTCGGCGCTCGGCAGCCACAGCTTCGGCCTGTTCTTCGCCTCCTTCCTCGTCCTCTTCGTCGCGACGGGGGTGGGCAACGGGTCGGTCTACCGGATGATCCCGGCGGCGTTCCGCGTGGCGGGCGCGGGTCGTGACGCCGCCGCGACGGCCAAGGCGGCTGCCGGCTGCATCGGCATCGCGGGTGCGGTCGGGGCCTTCGGCGGGTTCCTCATCCCCCGCGGGTTCGCGATGTCGACGTCGGCGACCGGCTCGCTCGTACCGGCGCTGTGGGTGTTCGTCGTCGCGTACGTGCTGATGGCCGTCGTGACCTGGGCCGTCTACGCCCGGCGCGGGTCGGTCATGCGGGCGGCGCGCGTATGACGGCGGCGGCCACCGGCGCCGCGGCGGGGGCACGGGTCCCGGCCGCGGTGCCGTCGCACTGCCCGTACTGCGCGCTGCAGTGCGGGATGGACCTCGCGCCGACGTCGCCGTCGTCCGCGACCTCGGAGGGGGTACCGCCGTCGACGTCGTCCGCGACGTCGGCGGGGCTGCCCGCCGCGGACGGGCGGCCGGCGCTGCCGGTCACCGTCACCCCGCGCGACTTCCCGACCAACCGCGGCGGGCTGTGCCAGAAGGGCTGGACCAGCGCGTCGGTGCTGCGCGCCCCGGACCGGCTCGTCAGCCCGCTGGTGCGCGGCGCGGACGGTGAGCTCGCCCCCGCGTCGTGGGACGAGGCGCTGGGCCTGGTCGCTGCGCGCCTGACGGCGGTCCGGGCGGAGCACGGGCCCCAGGGCGTCGCCGTCTTCGGCGGCGGCGGGCTGACCAACGAGAAGGCGTACACGCTCGGCAAGTTCGCCCGCACCGTGCTCCGCACGCCGCACATCGACTACAACGGCCGGTTCTGCATGTCGTCGGCCGCCGCGGCCGGCAACCGGTCGTTCGGAGTCGACCGCGGGCTGCCGTTCCCGGTCACCGACCTGGCCGGCGCGCAGGCGATCGTGCTCCTGGGGTCCAACGTGGCCGAGACGATGCCGCCGTTCGTCCAGCACCTCGCAGGGGCGCGGGAGTCGGGCGGCCTCGTCGTCGTCGACCCGCGCCGCTCGGCGACGGCCCGCCTCGCCGACAGCTCGGCAGGCTCCGGGGACCGCCTGGGCGAGGGCATCCACCTGCAGCCCGTGCCGGGCACCGACCTCGTGGTGCTGCTCGCGCTGCTGCACGTGGTCCTCGCCGAGGGGCTCGCGGACCGGCGCTACCTGGCCGCGCGCACGACGGGGTTCGACGAGGTCGCCCGGTCGGTCGCGGCGTGGTGGCCCGAGCGCGCCGAGACGGTCTGCGGGGTCCCCGCCGAGGACCTGCGCCGGGTGGCGCGCCTGCTCGCGGCGGCGTCGCCGTCGCGCGGGGGACGAGGCGCCTACCTGCTGACGGGGCGCGGCGTCGAGCAGTCGACCCAGGGCACCGCGACCGTGACCGCGGCGATCAACCTCGCCCTCGCGCTCGGGCTCGTCGGCCGCGTGGGGTCCGGGTACGGCTGCCTCACGGGGCAGGGCAACGGGCAGGGCGGGCGCGAGCACGGGCAGAAGGCCGACCAGCTCCCGGGCTATCGCAAGATCGACGACCCGGCGGCCCGCGCGCACGTCGCCGCCGTGTGGGGCGTCGACCCGGCCACGATCCCCGGGCCGGGTCGGCCCGCCGTCGCGCTGCTGCGCTCGCTCGGCACCGCGGACGGGCCGCGGGCGCTGCTCGTGCACGGGTCGAACGTCGTCGTGTCCGCGCCGGACGCCGACCGGGTGCGCGAGCGCCTCGCCGCGCTCGACCTGCTGGTGGTGTGCGACGTCGTCCCGTCGGAGACCGCGCGGCTGGCCGACGTCGTGCTCCCCACCACCCAGTGGGCCGAGGAGGAGGGCACGATGACGAACCTCGAGGGGCGCGTCCTCCGCCGGCGCCGCGCGGTCGACCCGCCCGGCGAGGCCCGTTCCGAGCTGTGGATCCTCGCGGAGCTGGCCCGGCGGCTCGGGTCCGACGTGGCCCTCCGGACCGACCCGGCCGAGGTCTTCGACGAGCTCGCGCGCGCCTCGGCGGGCGGCGTCGCCGACTACTCGGGCCTCAGCCACGACCGGCTCGACGCGCACGAGGCCGCGGGTGGGCCCGGCCTGTACTGGCCCTGCCCCGCCACCGCTGTCGACAGCTCGGCGGGAGACGGGCACCCCGGGACGCCTCGGATGTTCCTCGAGGCGTTCGCGACGCCCGACGGCCGGGCGCGGGCGATCCCCGTCGACCACGGAGGCCCCAGCGACGACGTGCGCCCCGGCGCCCCGACCTACCTCGTCACCGGGCGGGTGCTGCAGCACTACCAGACCGGCGCGCAGACCCACCGGGTGCCGGAGCTGGAGCGGCTGGTGCCGGAGCCGTACGTCGAGCTGCACCCGCTGCTCGGGCTGCGGGTCGGGGTGCCGGACGGCGCGCGGGCGCGCCTCACGTCGGCCCGCGGCGTAGTCGAGGCCACCGCCCGCTGGACCGACGCCATCCGGCCGGACACCGTCTTCATGCCCTTCCACTGGAGCGGCGCGGGCAGCGTCAACCGCGTCACGACCGACGCCGTCGACCCGGTCTCCGCCATGCCCGAGTTCAAGGTCTGCGCCGTCGAGGTGACGCCGGCCCCGTCGCCGGCCGCGTTGTCCGTCGCGTCGTCCGTCGCGTCGTCGGTCGCGTCGTCCGCCGCCCCGGTCGAGACCGTCGCCAGCCGCACGGAGGTGCTCGCATGACGCAGCCCGACCCCGGCCTGCGGGTCCCGCAGCGCGTGGTCGTCGTCGGCCACGGCATGGTCGGCGCGCGCCTCGTCGACGAGCTGTCCCGCCGCGACGCCGACGGCGCCCTCGACGTCACCGTGCTCGGCGCCGAGCCCTACGAGCCCTACAACCGGGTGCTGCTGTCCGACGTCGTCGCGGGCCGCACGGACGTGGCCGCGATCGGCATGCCGCTGCCGGACGCCTCCCGAGCCCGCGTGCTGCGCGGCACCGGGGTGGTCGCCGTCGACCGCGACGCCCGCGTCGTCCTCGCCGAGGACGGCGGGCGGCACCCGTACGACCACCTCGTGCTCGCCACCGGGGCCGCGGCGCGCCTGCCCGACGTGCCCGGGCTCGGCCCCGACCTCCCCGCCGGCGTGCACGCGCTGCGCACGCTGGACGACGCCCGCGAGGTCGTGGCCGCCACGGTGAACGTGCCGCGCGCGGTCGTCGTCGGCGGCGGGGTGCTGGGCGTGGAGGTCGCGCTCGGGCTCGCCGGGCGCGGCCTGCCGACCACGCTCGTCCACGGCGCGGGCGCCCTCATGGACCGCCAGCTCGACGTGGAGGCGGGCGCGGTGCTGCAGGCCGGGCTCGAGGCCGCCGGCGTCGTCGTACGGGCGGGCGCGCAGCCGAGCGAGGTGCTCGTCGTGGGCGGGCGCGTCGTGGGAGTGCGGCTCGACGGCGACGTGCGCGAGCCGGGCGAGGTGCTCGGCGCGGGGCTCGTCGTGCTGGCGTGCGGCACGGTCCCGGAGACGACGCTCGCCCGGTCGGCGGGGCTCGCGGTGGACCGCGGCATCGTGGTCGGGCTCGACCTGGCCTGCGACGGCGACCCCCGGGTCTTCGCCGTCGGCGACTGCGCGCAGCCGCCCGAGGGGTCGCGCGGGCTGGTGGCGGAGGGCTGGGACCAGGCCCGCCGGCTCGCCGAGGCCCTGGTCGAGCGCGGGGCCGTGCACCGCCCGCTCGGCTCCGGCACGCTCGGCGGGCCAAGCACGCCCGGGCCCGCCGCCGGTCACAGGGTGCACGTGCGCCTGCCCGGCTCGGACGGCGGGCCGTCGATGGCGGTGCGGCTGGGCGCGCTGCTGTCCTCGCGCGCCCCGACCGGCCCGATGGGTCGAGGAGGCGTGGAGACGCGGGGCACGGACGTCGTCAAGGTCAAGGCCGGCCCGCTGAGCGTCGTGGCGATGGGCCGGTGCGGCACGCGGCGCACGCCGGTGGCGGGGGAGCGGGCCCTGCGGCTGGGCGACCCCGCCGCAGGCCGGTACGTCGAGGCGGTCGTCGCGGACGGCGTCCTGGTGGGCGCCACCTGCGTCGGCGACGCGCGCGTCGCCGCCGACCTCACCGCGGCCTACACGCGCCGCACGCCCGTGCCCGCAGATCCCGCGTTCCTGCTGCTCACGCCCGTGATGCCGGCCGCAGCCGCCGCGTCGTCGCCCGAGCACATGCCCGACGACGCGACCGTGTGCCGCTGCAACGGCGTCACGAAGCACGACATCGCGGCGTGCGTGTCGGGCGGCGCCGAGACCGCCGACGACGTGGCGCGCGCGACCCGTGCCACCACCGGCTGCGGCAGCTGTCGCGAGGCCGTCTGCGGGCTGGTGGACTGGCTGACCGCGGCGCGCGGCGCGGGCGCTCAGGACGAGGGGGTGGACGGCCGGGTCCACTCCAGCGTGTAGCGGAAGAACAGGCGTCGCCGGAAGCGCGAGCCCGGCAGCACGCGGCGGGCGGCGTCCTCGACCTCGCCGTACGTCTCGCGCGGGTCGCGCACGGGGACGAGCGGGCCGTCGTCGGTGGGGCGGTCGTCCGGCGTGACCGGATGCGGGTGCTTGACGAGCCCGACCACGGGGTTGAGGAACGACGAGCACAGGTCGACCGCGAGGTCGCGCGGCGCGCCGATCCGCGCCAGCCCGACCACCAGCAGCCGGCCGCCCGGCGCGAGCACCCCGGCGGCGTGCCGCAGCGCGGGCTCGAGGTCCAGGTGGTGCAAGGACGCGACCATCGTCACGACGTCGAACGAGCCGTCGGCCGGCAGGTCGAGGAAGTTGGCGTGCACGGCGGTGACGGCCGGTGCATCCGCGAACCTGGCACGCGTCACCTCGACCATCGGCGCGTCGACGTCGAGCCCCACGACCTCGACGACGTCTCGCCGCAGCTTGTCCACCAGGTTCCCCGTTCCGCACCCGACGTCCAGGGCCCGCAGCCGCCGCCGCGGCAGCCGGCGCAGGATCCATCCGTGGAAGTGGTCGTTGTGGTTCCACGGGTGCCGGCCGTTGACGCGACCGAGCCCCCGCCCGATCGAGCGGACCTGCGGGATCGTCGTCGTGCGGGGATCGAACATGCCAGCCGAGGGTAGCGGGACCACGACGGTCGCGTCCGCCGGTCGAGCCCGTCGAGACCCTGGCTTCGCACCAGCTTCGTGCCTATTCGTGCCCTTGTAGCCTCGCCCCCCCAGCGTCCGAACAGACGTTCGACTCCGTGTCGGTGGCGGCTGGTTGACTTGGCACATGGCACGGAAGCCCCGCATCGCAGCAGCACAACGGGTGCTGAACGCTGGGCTGGAGGAGGCCGCGGCCGAGCAGTCGGCGGCGAACGCGGCGATGGGCCGCCGCACGACGGCGTTGGGGCGGGTGCTCGCCGCGGCCGAGGCCGCGCCGGAGACGATGCTCGAACTCGACGTCCCGCGGGTCGCGTCTGCGTCCGTGGCGCGGCGGTCGTCGGTGGCCTTCCGGGCGCTGGCGGCGGAGGTGGCGTGCGCGCTCGGTGTCGGCGAGGAGTCGGCCAGCACGCTGTTGTCGGATGCGGAGGTCCTGACTCAGCGCGCCACCGCCACCCTGGCCGAGCTGTGTGCCGGGCGGATCAGCTACCGGCACGCGGCCGTGCTGGTCGAGGCGATGACGGACCTGCCCGCGCACGCCGTCGCGGAGGTGGAGGCGGCGGTGCTGCACCGGGCGCCGGAGGTGACCGCGGCAAAGTTCGGGTCTCTGGCCCGCAACGCCCGGAACCTGCTGCACCCGATCCCGGCGGAGGTTCGCCACGAGGCCGCGAAGCTCAAGGCGAACGTGTGGGTGGACGACGGCAAGGACGGGATGTCCTGGCTCACCGCCCTGCTGCCCACGGCCGCCGCGTACGCCGCCTACGACCGCATCACCCGTACCGCCACCAAGGCCAAGAACGCCGGTGACCCCCGCGGGGTAGGGCAGCTGCGCGCCGCGACCCTGACCGCGCTGCTGCTCGACGACACCGCCGGCACGGAGGCGGGCGCCGACCGCGTGCCCGAGCAGGAGGCCGGGGAATCCGGCACGACAGCGGCCACAGAGACTCCGCCACCAGGCGCGGCGCTCGATTCACTGCCGGCCACGGCGCCACCGGGCTCGCCGCCGCCGGAGCTAGCCAACACGGCGCCACCGGACGACCCACGATCCAGCCCGCCGCCGACATCCCCGTCGACGTCACCACCGAACGCTCCACCGGACCCGCTGGCCACCCTCGCGCGCAGCGTGCGCCCCGTCGTGCACGTGACCGTCCCGGTCTCGACCCTGACCGGCACCGGCGAGGACCCCGCGACCCTCGACGGTGTGACACCCCTCGACCCGGAGACAGCACGGCAGCTCGCCGCCCTTGCGCCCACGCTGCGGCGCATCCTCACCGAGCCCGTCACGGGTGCGATGCTCACCGTGGACCGGCGCAGCTACGTCGTGCCCGCCGACCTGCGCGCCTTCCTGACCCAGCGCGACGTCACCTGCCGATTCCCCGGCTGCCGCATCCCCGCGGCCCGTTGCGACGTCGACCACACGATCGCCTGGGCCGACGGCGGGGGCACCGACGCGGAGAATCTGGCGCATCTGTGCCGCCGGCATCACACTTTGAAGCACGAGTCGCGGTGGGCGGTGGAACAGCTCGATGCGGGCGTTCTGGCCTGGACGTCACCCCGCGGACGGACTTACCTCACCACCCCCGGCAGCGCCGACCACACCCTCGCCACGCTCGACCAGTGGACCGCCGAGGCCCGGTCCCTGGTCAGGGAGACCGCGCCGGGCGCCACGACGGATCCGGTTGCGGACCACGGGACCGTCGCGACCGATGGCGCAGACCCGGCCGATGGCACGACCCGTACGACATTCGCCGACGACATCACGCCGCCGGACACCACGCAGGCGGACGCTCTGGGAGACCCGCCCTTCTGAGTCGGCTCCACGTCGGGCCCCCGGCAGGCGCCTCGGCGGCATCGCGCCCACCCCGCCACGGAGGCGGACGCCCCGGGAGACTCGCGGTCCTGATGGACAGGGCTGGTCGGTCGCGACGAGACAGGCGTCGTCGACCCCGGGCAGGGCATTCGCCGGCTGCGATGGCGCGGCGGGAGTAGCGTCACGTCCGTGCATCCCCGACTCGTCCTGTTGTGCGGCCCCGCGGGCGCGGGCAAATCGACCTATGCGCGCAGGTACGCGGCCGCGGGGTATGCCGTGGCCGCGGTGGACGAGCTCGCCTGGGCGGCGGCGCACACCGCCGCGCACCCCCTCCCCGACGACGTCGCGCGCCGGGTCGCGGCGGACCTGCGCTCCCGGGTGGAGCGGCTGCTCGACGAGGGGCGCGACGTCGTCGTGGACTCGTCGTTCTGGTCCCGGGCCTCGCGTGACGAGTACCGCGCCCTCGGGTCGGCCCGCGGCGCCGACACGCTCGTCGTGTACGTGGACACCCCGCGCGACGTGGCGCTGGCCCGTGTCGCCGCACGCGCCGGCGCCCACGCGCACGACGTCGTGCTGACCCCCGAGGTCGCGTCCGCCTACCACGACGGCTTCGAGGTCCCTACCGCCGACGAGGGTCCGCTGGAGGTCCACCCCGGCCAGTGACCTGTCGAGAACGCGATCGCTGCCGGGAAGGGACCGGATGGCGGCAGGCATCGCGTTCTGGAAGGGGTGTGGCGGGTTCTCTCGCCCGGATTGTTTCGCGCGTGAGGCAGATGTTCCCGTGAGGTAACCGTGGCCTGACGGGGGCGACACGGCGGCTTTCTAGCGTCGAGCCATGACCAGCGAGCCCCCCATCACGGTCCAGACCCCGGCCGGCGCCGCGCCCGGTGCCGACGGCCGGCGGCACGTCGTCGTCGTCGGCGGCGGCATGGTCGCGCAGCGTTTCGTCGAGGCCCTGCGCGCCCGGGACGACGCCGGCGCCTGGCGCGTCAGCGTATTCGCCGAGGAGCCGCGCAAGCCGTACGACCGCGTGGGCCTCACCCGCTACTTCGAGGTGCGCGACGCCGAGGAGCTCACGCTCGGCGACCCGACCCTCTGGGACGACCCGCTGGTGAACCTGCACCGCGACTGCAGGATCGACTCGATCGACCGCGACGCACGCACGGTCACCGACCGGCTCGGCCGCGTCCACGCCTACGACGAGCTGGTGCTGGCGACCGGCTCCAACGCCGCCATGCCGCCCATCCCCGGCAACGACCTGCCCGGCGTCTTCGTCTACCGCACCATCGACGACGTCGCGGCCCTGCGCGGCTGGGTGGAGGCCAAGCGCGACGCCGGCCGCGTCACCACGCGCGGGGGCGTCGTCGAGAAGCCGGTGCGCGGCGCGGTCATCGGGGGCGGCCTGCTCGGCCTGGAGGCCGCGGGGGCGCTCAAGGCGCTCGGCGCCCAGGCCACGGTCATCGAGTTCGGCACGCACCTCATGGGCGTGCAGGTCGACCTCGGCGGCGGGCACGCGCTCAAGCGGCTCATCAACGACAAGGGCATCTCCGTGCGGCCCGAGACGGCCACCAGCCAGATGAAGCCCCACCGCCGCACCGGGCACGTCGGCAGGCTCGAGTTCGGCGACGGCGGGCGGCTCGACGTAGACGTCGTCGTGGTCGCCACGGGCGTGCGGCCGCGCGACGAGCTCGCCCGCACCGCGGGGCTGGAGATCGGCGAGCGCGGGGGCGCCGTCGTCGACCTGACCTGCCGCACCGCCGACCCGCACGTGTGGGCGATCGGCGAGGTCGCGTGCATCGAGGGCCGCTGCCTCGGGCTCGTGGCGCCCGGCAACACGATGGCGGAGATCGTCGTCGACCGGCTGCTCGGCGGCCAGGCCGTCTTCCCCGGCGCCGACACCGCGACGAAGCTCAAGCTGTCCGGCGTCGACGTCGCGAGCTTCGGCGACGCGCACGGCCGTACCGAGGACGCGGTCGAGATCGTCTGGGCCGACCCGGTGGCGGGCGTGTACAAGAAGCTCGTCATGTCCGACGACGCGCGCACGCTGCTGGGCGGCGTGTTCGTCGGCGACGCCGCGCCGTACGCGTCGCTGCGCCCGATGCTCGGCTCCGAGCTGCCGGGCGACCCGTCGGCGTTCCTCCTGCCGGATCCCGCGGGCGGTGCCCCGACCCTCGAGCTGCCCGACGACGCCAACGTCTGCTCCTGCAACAACGTCTCCGCCGGCGCGATCCGCGGCGCCGTCACGGAGCACGAGTGCACCGACGTCGCGGGCGTCAAGGCCTGCACGCGGGCCGGCACCACGTGCGGCGCGTGCCTGCCGCTCGTCACCAAGATCACCAAGACCGAGCTCGCCAAGGCCGGCGTCGAGGTGAGCAACGCGCTGTGCGAGCACTTCGACCTCTCCCGCGCCCAGCTCTTCGACGCCGTCCGGGTGGCGAACCTGCACTCGTTCAGCGAGATCATCGCCCGCTTCGGGCGGGTGCCCGACGGCGCGACGGACGCCGGCCGCGGCTGCGACATCTGCAAGCCGGTCGTCGCGTCGATCCTGGCCAGCCTCGGCAACGGGCACATCCTCGCGGGCGAGCAGGCGACCCTGCAGGACACGAACGACCACATGCTCGCCAACATGCAGAAGGACGGCACCTACTCGGTCGTCCCGCGCATGCCGGGCGGCGAGGTCACGCCGGAGGGGCTCATCGTCGTCGGCCAGGTCGCCAAGGACTTCGGCCTCTACACGAAGATCACCGGCGGTCAGCGGATCGACATGTTCGGCGCGCGCGTCGAGCAGCTCCCGGAGATCTGGAGGCGGCTGGTCGACGCCGGCTTCGAGTCGGGGCACGCGTACGGCAAGTCGCTGCGCACGGTGAAGTCGTGCGTCGGATCCACCTGGTGCCGCTACGGCGTGCAGGACTCCGTGGGCATGGCGGTCGAGCTCGAGCTGCGCTACCGCGGGCTGCGCTCGCCGCACAAGCTCAAGCTGGGCGTCTCCGGCTGCGCCCGCGAGTGCGCCGAGGCGCGCGGCAAGGACGTCGGCGTCATCGCCACCGACAGGGGCTGGAACGTCTACGTCGGCGGCAACGGCGGCCAGACGCCCCGGCACGCGAAGCTCCTCGCCGAGGACCTCACGTCCGCCGAGCTGCTCCGCACCATCGACCGGTTCCTCATGCTGTACATCCGCACCGCGGACCGCCTGCAGCGCACCGCCCCGTGGGTGGAGGAGTACGAGGGCGGCCTGGACGCGATCCGCGACGTCGTGATCGCCGACTCCCTCGGCATCGGCGCCGACCTCGACGCCGCGATGGCCGCGCACGTCGAGGCCTACGAGGACGAGTGGAAGGCCGTCCTCGAGGACCCGGAGAAGCTCGCCCGCTTCGGCTCGTTCGTCAACGCCCCGACGACTCCCGACCCGGCGCTCGCCTACGTCCCCGAGCGCGGGCAGAAGCGCCCGGCCACGGCCGCCGAGGTCGCGGCCGGCGCCGACGGCCCGGTCGACCCCCTGCTCGTCCCCGCCATCACCAGCCCCGTCCTCGTGGCCGGTCCCATCCTGGAGGTGCGCGCGTGACCACCCTCACGCCCCCGACGTCCGACAGCCGCACCGACGGCCCCGGCTGGAGCGCCGTGTGCCGGCTCGACGTCCTCGCCCCGGAGCGCGGGGCCGCCGCGCTCGTCACCGGGTCGGACGGGGAGGAGGTGCAGGTCGCCCTGTTCCGGCTGCTCGACGGCTCCGTGCACGCCGTGCAGCAGCTCGACCCGTACGCCGGCGCGAACGTCATGTCGCGCGGCATCGTCGGCACCCGCCGCGGCACCCCCACGGTGGCGTCTCCGGTCTACAAGCAGGTCTTCGAGCTCACCACGGGCCGCTGCCTCGACGCCGCCGGCAAGGAGCCCAAGGCCGGGCTGGCGGGCGACCTCGCCTCCTACCCCGTCGTGGTCGCGGACGGCGTCGTCCACGTGGGGGTGGGATGACGACGCCCGCCGGGCGCGTCACGCTCGTCGGCGCCGGCCCGGGGGCCGCGGACCTGCTCACCTACCGCGCGTGGCGCGCGCTGACCACGGCGGACGTCGTCGTCACCGACCGGCTCGTGCCGCGCGAGGTGCTGGCGGACCTGGGCCCGCACGTCGAGGTGGTCGACGTCGGCAAGACGCCCGGGCACCACACCCTCCCGCAGCGTGAGATCGACGACCTGATCGTGGCGCTCGCGCTCGCGGGACAGCACGTGGTGCGGCTCAAGGGCGGCGATCCGTTCGTCTTCGGGCGCGGCGGCGAGGAGGTCGCGGCGTGCCGGGCGGCCGGCGTGCCCGTCGAGGTCGTCCCGGGGGTGTCGTCGGCGCTCGCGGCCCCGGCGCTGGCCGGGATCCCGCTCACGCACCGGGGCACGACCACCGCCTTCCACGTGGTCACCGGTCACACGCGCGACGGCGAGCAGCAGCTCGATCCGGTGTCCGTGGCCTGCGTCACCTCCCGCGCGGCTACGCTGGTCATCCTCATGGGGGTGTCCGCCCTGCCCGGGATCGTCGAGCGGCTGCTCGACGCGGGCGCGGACCCGAGCACCCCTGTGGCGATCGTGGAGCGCGGCTCGCTCCCGGACCAGCGCGTCACGCGCGCCGCCCTCGACCTGGCGGCCAAGCGTGCCGAGGAGGTCGGGGTGCGCTCGCCCGCCGTGGTCGTGGTCGGGCAGGTCGCGGACGAGAGGCTGCTGGAGGTCGTGGGTGACGCAGGAGGAGCCGCAGGGCCGGCCGGTGGCTGAGGGGGCCCGGCCCGCGCTGGGGCAGGTCATGGCGGGCTGCACCGTGCTCGTCACCGCCGACCGGCGCTCGGGCGAGCTCGCCGCCGCCCTCGCGCGCCGCGGTGCCGCGGTGCGGCACGCGCCCGCGCTGAGCATGGTGCCGCACGTGGACGACGACGCCCTGATCGCCGAGACGCGGGCCCTCCTCGCCGACCCGCCCGACGTCGTCGTCGCCACGACCGGCGTCGGGTTCCGCGCCTGGATCGAGGCCGCCGACGCGCACGGCCTCGCCGACGACCTGCTGGCCGTGCTCGGTCGCTCGCGCCTCGTCGCGCGCGGGCCCAAGGCGCGCGGCGCCATCCAGGCGGCGGGGCTGCAGGCGGACTGGGTCGCCGAGTCCGAGACGTCGGCCGAGGTGGCCGAGGTGCTGCTGAGCGAGGGCGTGAGCGGGCTGCACGTCGCCATCCAGCACCACGGCGCCGGGGCCGACGGGCTCGACGTCGTCTTCGAGAAGGCGGGCGCCCAGGTGTCCGCCCTCGTGGTCTACCGGTGGGGGCCGCCGCCGGACCCGGCGGCGGTCGAGGCCTCCGTGCGCGCCGCCGCCGCCGGCGAGATCGACGCCGTCGCCTTCACCTCCGCGCCCGGGGCCGAGGCGTGGATGCGGGCGGTGGAGGACCATGGCCTGCTCGAGCCGGTCGTGGCGCGGTTCGCGGGCGGGTCGATGGTGGCCGCCGCCGTCGGGCCGGTCACCGCGCGGCCGCTCGAGTCGCGCGGCGTCCCGACGCTCCAGCCCGAGCGGGGTCGGCTCGGCGCGCTGGTGCGCAGCATCGTCGGGCACTACGAGCACCTGGAGTCCGTGGCGCTGAGCACGGTCGCCGGGCCGCTCGTCATCCGCGCGCGCGTCGCCGTCCTGGACGGCCAGGTGCTGCCGCTGTCGCCCACCGGCGTCGAGGTGCTGCGGCTGCTGGCGTCCGCGGGCGGCGACGTCGTGCCGCGCGAGCGGGTGCTCGACGTGCTGCCCGGAGAGTCCCGCGACCCGCACGCCGTCGAGGTGACGGTCGCCCGCCTGCGCGAGGCGTCCGGGCGGCGCGACCTCGTCAAGACCGTCGTCAAGCGCGGCTACCGCCTGGAGCTCGCGCACGGCTGAGCCCGGCGGCGGGCGTCAGTGGTGGTGGCCGTGCCGCCCGAGGGTCTCCACGGGACCTGCGCCGGGGCGGGTCCACTGCGCCGCAGGGCGGCTGGTCGGGCCCCAGGTGGCGTTCCCGTCCGCGTCGGTGCGCCAGTACCAGCAGATCGGGGCGCCGTGCCCGCCGACCGGCGCGCCGACGTCCGGGGGCCCGGGCCAGCCCTCGGGGTCGTCCTGCCACCCCTCGCGCCGGCCGTACGGCGTCATGTCGAGCAGCCCGAGGGAAGCGTCGGCCGGCTCGTTGCCGCGGCCCGTCGTGGAGTAGGTGAGGAACGCTCGCTCGCCGTCGCGGAGGAAGCAGACGAGGTGACCCTCCTCGGTGCGCAGCGCCGGCTCGGCGCCCCGCACCGAGTACCAGGGCTCGGTGTACCCCATGAACTCCACGTAGCGGGCGACCTCCTGCCACGGGCCCGAGGTGAGGACCGCGAAGGAGACGCCCCGGGCGTTCAGGTAGGCGGCGTCCCGCAGGTGCCAGAGGTTGAACGTGCACCCCTCGCACTGGCCCTGCGGCGGCGCCCCGTCGTACCACATGGAGTGGTAGACGATCAGCTCGTCGCGCCCGGCGAACACGTCCAGGAACGGGACCGGGCCGTCAGGCCCGATGACCTCGGCGGTCGGGTCGAGCTCCACCATCGGCAGGCGGCGGCGGGCCGCGGCGATGGCGTCGCCCTCGCGGGTGTGGGCCTTCTCGCGGACGAGGAGCTCGTCCCGGGCGGCCTGCCAGGTGGCGAGGTCGACGACGGGCGGGCGGCCGGGGAGCGCGGCGGTCGGGTCGTCGGGCGTGGTCGTCATGGTGTCCTCCCGGTGTCCTGCGGGCGTGCCGGCGGGCGTCGTCGGCGCCCGCGAGGGTCACCGGGGCAGACGTGCGACGGTGCGGGAACTCATCGCAACCCCTGCGTCACGCCGGGTAGACGTCGACCTCCGCGGCCTTGACGGACAGCCAGACGTCGGTCCCGGGGACCAGGCCGAGCTCGGCCACGGCCCCGGGCGTGACGTCGGCGGCGAGGTGGTCGGTGCGCACGCGCACGAGGTCGCCGCGGGGCTCGAGCGTCCGGACGGTGCCGCGGAAGGTGTTGCGGGGGGAGCCGTGGCGCTCGTCGAGGTAGATCGAGACCGCGGACGGCCGGAAGACGGCGGTCATGGCCGTGCCCGCGGCGATGCCGGGGTCCGTTCCCTCGGCGTGCGCGTGGCCGTGGGCGACCTCCCCGGCGGGCGTGCGGACGCCGTCGCCGGTCCAGGACCCGACCAGCAGGTTGAGGCCGGCGATCCTCGCGGCGAAGGTGCTGCGCGGCCGCGTGAGCACCTGCGCGGTGGTGCCGCGCTCGACGACGCGCCCGCCGTCGATCACGGCGATCTCGTCGGCCAGGAGCAGGGCGTCGAGGACGTCGTGGGTGGTGATGACGGCGGTCCGGTCGGCCAGCAGGTGCCGCAGCGTCTGGCGCAGCGCGGGAGCGACGTCGACGTCGAGCGCGGCCATGGGCTCGTCGAGGAGCAGCACGCGGGGCTCGGCGGCGAGTGCGCGGGCGAGGGCCACCCGCTGCGCCTGACCGCCGGAGAGGGTCGCCGGACGGCGGTCTGCGAGCGCGGTCAGCCCGACGCGGTCCAGCCACCGGTCGGCCGCCGCGGCCGCCGCGCGCCGGCCCGTGCCCTGGGAGCGCGGCCCGAAGGCCACGTTGTGCCGCACCGTCAGGTGCGGGAACAGCAGGGCCTCCTGCGCCAGGAGCGCGACCTGCCGCGCGTGCGGCGGCACCCAGGCCCGGGGGCGGCCGCCGTCGGCCCGGACGAGGGCGCGGCCGTCCAGCGTGACGTGCCCGTCGTGCGGGCGCAGCGTGCCCGCGACGAGCCCGAGCGCCGTGGACTTGCCGGCGCCGTTGGGCCCGAGCAGGGCGAGGGTGCGGCCCTCGGCGACGTTCAGCTCGACGTCGAACCCGCGGGTGGGCACCGTGGCGGCCAGCGACAGCATCACAGCGCGCTCCTGCTCCGGCGGGTCAGCCCGATGACGAGCACCGCGACCAGGACCAGGAGGAACGACAGCGCGACGGCGGCATCCGGGTCCGTCTCGCGCTGCAGGTAGATCTCGAGCGGGAGGGTGCGCGTGACGCCCTGCAGGCTGCCGGCGAAGGTGATCGTCGCGCCGAACTCGCCCAGTGCCCGGGCGAACGACAGCACCGCCCCCGACAGCAGGCCCGGCCACACGAGGGGGAGGGTGACGCGCCACAGCACCGTCGTGGGGCGGGCGCCGAGCGACGCCGCGACGACGTCGTACCGCCCGCCCGCCGTGCGCAGCGCCCCCTCCAGGCTGACCACCAGGAACGGCAGCGCGACGAACGTCTGGGCGAGCACCACGGCCGCGGTCGAGAACGCGATCTGCAGGCCCGCGACCTCCAGCGTCTCGCCGAGCAGCCCGCGCCGGCCGAACGTGTACAGCAGCGCGATGCCGCCCACCACCGGCGGCAGCACGAGCGGTATCAGCACCAGCGAGCGCAGCAGGTCGAGCCCGGGGAACCGGCAGCGTGCCAGGACGAGCGCCATCGGGATCCCCAGCACGAGGCACGCCGCCGTGGCGACGGCGGAGGTCTGCAGGCTGAGGACGAGCGCGGCCCGCGCGGACTCGCTGGTGACCAGCCCCCAGTAGCTCGACCAGTCCACCCGCGTGCCCAGCGCGACCAGGGGGAGCAGCACGAGGAGCCCGCCGAGGGCGGCGGGCACGAAGGCCCAGCGGGGCAGCCCGACCGGGGGCGCGCTCTCGGACGCGAGCCTGGGCACGGGGCTACGGCGCCGCGAAGCCGAGGTCGGCGAGCGTCGCGGCGCCCTCGGCCCCGAGCACGAGGTCGACGAACTGGCCGGCGAGCTCGGCCTGGTCGGTGTCGCGGGTCGTGGCGATCGGGTAGGTGTTGACGGCGCTGCTCGACTCGGGGAACTCCACGCCGTCCACCCGGTCGCCCGCCGCGGCGACGTCGGTGACGTAGACGAGCCCGGCGTCCGCCTCGCCGGCGATCACCTTGCCCAGCACGTCCGTCACGCTCTGCTCCTCGCTCGCCGGCCGAAGGTCGAGCCCGGCGGCCTCCTCGACCCTCGCGGCCGCTGCGCCGCACGGCACCTCCGGCGCACACACGACGAGGTCGAGGTCCGGGTCGGCGAGATCCGCGAGCGACCCGACGCCGGCCGGGTTGCCCGGCGGGACGGCGATCTCCAGCGTGTTGGTCGCGAAGTCCTGCGGGGCGCCCACCAGGTCGTCCGCGACGAGCTTGTCCATGTTCGCGGTGTCGGCGGAGGCGAACACGTCGGCCGGGGCGCCCTGCTGGATCTGGGCCACGAGGTCCGACGAGCCCGCGAAGCTGAGCTCGACGTCGACCCCCGCATGCTCGGCCTCGAAGTCCTCGGCGAGCCGCTCGAACGCACCCTTCAGCGACGCCGCGGCGAACACCGTGAGCGTCGTCGCGCCCTCGCCGTCACCGCCGTCGCCCCCCGCCGGCGTGCCGCAGCCGGCGAGCGCCGTCGCCAGCCCGGCCGCCAGCAGAGCCGCCGCTCGTGCCCTCGTGTCCTGCGTCCTCACGCGTCCCCCCGGTCCTCGGCCTCGATGACGACGGTCGTCGACTTGATGACCGCCACCGCCACGGAGCCGCGCTCGAGCCCGAGGTCGCGCACCGCCTCGCTGCTCATCAGCGACACCACGCGGAACGGTCCGCACTGCAGCTCCACCTGCGCCATCACCGTGTCCACCGTGAGGTCGGTGACGAGGCCGACGAAGCGGTTGCGCGCCGAGCTCTTCATCCCGCCGGGCAGCCCGGGCGGCGTCGCGTGCTCGCGCGCGACCATCGCCACCTCGTACCCGTCGACCACCTTGCGGCCCGACGCGTCCGCGGTGGCCTGCAGCAGGCCCCGGTCGATCCAGCGGCGCACGGTGTCGTCGCTGACGCCGAGGTACACGGCGGCCTCGGAAACGCGCATGTGCGGCATGTGACGGAGCATAGCTTCGCATCCGCGGACCTTCTCGTCGGTCGAGCCTGTCGAGACCACGTCCGACGGTCAGGGTTTCGACAGGCTCAACCAGCGGCGGGCCGAGAACATAGGCTGGCGCCGTGCATGACGACGTGACGCCACACCGACGGTCGGTGGCCGACCACGCGGCCGCCGTCGCCGACCTGGTCGCCCCGGCGCTCGCGGCGGCGCGCGGGCGGGACCCGGAGACCGTCGAGCTCGCCGCCCTGCTCGCGGCG
>NZ_BAAAPM010000002.1:0-30223 GCF_039531145.1 Isoptericola hypogeus | reverse complement strand
CTGGCGCCGCGCGTGCTGGCCCGCGACGCCGTGGCGGCGGTCGCACTGCCGGGCTTCGACAACTCCCAGATGGACGGGTACGCGGTGCGTTCCGGCGACCTGGCCGCCGCGTCGACGCACGGCCCCGTGTCGCTGCCCGTCGGCGCGCCCGTCCCCGCCGGCACGCAGCCGCCGCCGCTCGTGCCCGGCACGGCCGCGCCCGTCATGACCGGCGCGCCCGTGCCGGGCGGCGCGGACGCCGTCGTGCGGATCGAGGACGCCGACCCGCCGCGGTTCCCCGTGCTCGACGACGACGCGGCGCCCGCCGCCCCGGTGCGGTTCGCCGCGCCCGTGGCGCCCGGCACCTTCGTGCGAGCCGCCGGGTCGGACGTGGCTGCGGGCGACCCGCTCCTGCGGGCCGGTGCCCCGCTCGGCGCCGCACAGCTCGGCGCGCTGGTCGCGTCCGGGGTCGCCGCCGTGGACGTCGCCGCGCCGCCCCACGTGCTGCTGGTCTCCACCGGCTCGGAGCTGGCGCCCGCCGGTGCTCCGCTCGGCCCCGCCCAGGTGCACGACGCCAACGGCGCCGCGCTCACCGCCGCGCTCGCGCAGGCGGGCGCCCGCGTCACGACCGCCGTCGTCCCGGACGAGCCCGACGCCCTGCGCCGGGCGCTCGCCCAGGCACCCGACGACGTGGCGCTCGTCGTGACCACCGGCGGCGTCTCCGCCGGGGCGTACGAGGTGGTCCGCCAGACGCTGACCGACGCCCCGCCCGAGGACGCCGCCGGCGTCTGGTTCGGGCACGTCGCCGTCCAGCCCGGCGGGCCGCAGGGCCTCGGCAGCGTCGTCCTGGGCTCGCGGGAGGTCCCGCTCGTCGCGTTCCCCGGCAACCCGGTGAGCGCGTACGTCTCGTTCGAGCTGTTCCTGCGCCCCCTGCTGGCGGCGGCCACCGGCGCGGCCCCGGCACGCCGTCCCACCGGCCGCGCGCCGCTGGCCGACCCGCTCGACTCGCCGCCCGCGCTGCACCAGGTGCGGCGCGGCACGCTCGACGCCGACGGCCGCGTGCGCATGAGCGGCGGCCCCGGCTCGCACCTGCTCACCCACCTCGCCGCCGCGACGATCCTCGTGCACGTTCCGCCCGGCGTGGCGCGCCTCGAGCGCGGCGACGTCGTCGACTACTGGGAGCTCCGATGACCGAACCCGACCAGACGCCGGGCCTGTCCCACTACCGCGCCGACGGCGCCGCCCGCATGGTCGACGTGTCGGCCAAGGACGTCACCACGCGCCAGGCCACGGCCACCGGCGTCCTGCGCACCCGGGCCGACGTCGTCGACCGCATCGCCACCGGCGAGCTGCCGAAGGGCGAGGCGATCGCCACGGCCCGCATCGCCGGGATCATGGGCGCCAAGCGCACCTCCGACCTCGTGCCGCTGTGCCACCCGCTGCCGATCTCCGGCGTCGAGATCGACGTCGTCCCGGCGGGCGAGGTCGTCGAGATCACGGCGACGGTCCGCACCACCGGCCGCACCGGCGTCGAGATGGAGGCGCTCACCGCCGTCACCGTCGCCGGGCTGACGCTCTACGACATGATCAAGGCCGTCGACAAGGCCGCGGTCCTCACCGACGTGCAGGTCGTCGCGAAGTCGGGCGGCAAGTCCGGCGACTGGAGCCGCACCACGACGGGGGCGGGCGCATGAGCGCGCACGAGCACCACGGCGGCCCCGCGCGCCGCGTCGCCGTCGTCGTCGCCTCCGACCGGGCGGCGGCGGGGGAGTACGAGGACCGCTCCGGGCCCGTCGCCGTCGAGTGGTTCGCCGCGCGCGGCTGGGCGACGTCGCCGCCGATCGTCGTGCCCGACGGCGAACCGGTGCGCGAGGCGCTCGCGGCGCTGCTCGTGGCCGCGCCCGACGAGGTGCCGGACGTCATCGTGACCAGCGGCGGCACGGGCGTCGGCCCGCGGGACCGGACGCCGGAGGCCACCCGCGTCGTGCTGGACCGCGAGGTGCCGGGGATCGCCGAGCTGGTCCGGTCCCGGTCGCTCGACCCGACCGACCCCGCGAAGCGCGCCGTGCCCACGGCCGCGCTGTCCCGGGGCGTGGCGGGCGTCGCGGGGCGCACGCTGGTCGTCAACCTGCCGGGCTCCGCCGGCGGGGTGCGCGACGGCCTCGACGCGCTGGCCGACGTCCTGCCCCACGCCGTCGACCAGCTCCGCGGCGGCGACCACCCGTCGTCGCCGCCGGTCGAGCCTGTCGAGACCACGCCGCCGCCGGTCGAGCCTGTCGAGACCACGCCGCCGCCGGTCGAGCCTGTCGAGACCAGGGTTTCGACAGGCTCAACCAGCGAGGCCGTCGTGCTGCGGGCGGACGTCGTCGACGCGCCGCTGGACCCGCTGCTCGCGGAGCTGGGCGCGCTGGTGCGCGACGACGCGTGCGGCGCGGTGGCGACGTTCACGGGGTACGTGCGCGACCACGACGAGGGTCGCGGCGTGACCCGCCTGCACTACGAGGCGCACCCGGACGCGGCTGCGGTGCTGCGCGAGGTGGCCGAGCGGGTGGCCGCCCGCACGGCGCAGGCGACCGGCGACCGGGTGCGGGCCGCCGTCGTGCACCGGGTCGGCGACCTCACGGTCGGCGACGTGGCGGTCGTCGCGGCCGTCGCGTCGGGGCACCGGCAGGCCGCGTTCACCGCCGCGAGCGACCTGATCGAGGAGCTCAAGGCCGAGGTGCCGATCTGGAAGCGGCAGGGCTTCGACGACGGCACGACGGAGTGGGTCGCCTCCCTGGGCTGAGCGTGGCCGGGAGATGAACCAGCAGGTCACCTGCTGTTCACCCGGGGGTCGGTGTCGCGACGGCGGACGGCCATCGGCCGTCCCTACCGTCAGGGCCGTCACCCCCCGGTTCCCACCAGGGCCTCCCGCCCGCCCACCCTCTGGAGTGCCACCGATGACGATCGCCCCCGAGTCGCGCCCGCTGCTGGAGCTCAGCGCCACCCAGCACGCGCGCGGCAAGCGCAGCCCGGTCACGTGCCGGCTCAAGTGCGCCGACGCCTGTTCCCACCCGGCCCCCAACGCCTCCGCCAACGAGTACTTCCGCGACGTCGCGTCGCGCGCCCTGTCCCGCCGCGTCATGCTCGGCGGGCTCGCCACGGCCGCCGCGACCGTCGTCGTCGGCGCCCAGGTCGTGGCCGCGCCGCAGGCGGGCGCCGCCATGTCGACCGGTGTGGCCGCCGGGCGCGGCCACGGCAAGGGCCTCGCGTTCGGGGCGATCACCCCGCAGCCGGCCGAGGTCGACGCGTTCGTCGTCCCCGAGGGCTACGAGTGGTCGCCCATCATCCGGTGGGGCGACCCGATCCTGCCGGGCGGTCGCGCGTTCGACATCGAGCGCCAGACGCCCCAGCAGCAGGCCAAGCAGTTCGGCTACAACGTCGACTACCTCGACATCCTCCCCGCCGACCCCGACGACGTCCGCCCCCACGGCCGGACGAAGCGCGGCGTCCGCGGCCTGCTGGTGAGCAACCACGAGTACACCAACGCGGGCATCATGTTCGACGAGTCGTACGACGCCGCGACGCGGCGCGCGATCGAGCGGGCCGCCTGGGGCATGTCCGTGGTCGAGGTGCGGCGCGAGCGCGAGGGGTCGCCGTGGACGTACTCGCGCCTCAGCCCGTTCAACCGCCGCATCACCGTCGACACGGAGTTCCGCGTCGACGGTCCCGCGGCCGGCTCGTACCTCATGAGGACCGTCGCGGACCCGACCGGCAGGCGCGTCCTCGGCACGCTGAACAACTGCGCCGGCGGCACCACCCCGTGGGGCACGGTCGTCTCCGGCGAGGAGAACTTCAACGCCAACCTGCGCGTGAACGGCAAGGACCCGCGCGACGCCCGCTACGGCCTGCAGAACGTCGCGACGAGCTACGGCTGGGAGCTCGACGACCCCCGGTTCGACGGCAACAACCCCGGCTACGAGTACGAGAACCACCGGTTCGGCTGGGTCGTCGAGATCGACCCGTACGAGCCCGACGAGGCGCCGGTGAAGCACACCGCGATGGGCCGGCTCAAGCACGAGGGCGCCAACGTCATCCTGTCGAGGCGCGGCCACGCCGTGGCCTACATGGGCGACGACGAGCGCTTCGACTACGTGTACAAGTTCGTCTCGAAGGACCGCATGGAGCGGGGCAACAGCCGCTGGGCGCGCCGGCACAACAAGACGCTGCTGTCCGAGGGCGACCTGTACGTGGCCCGCTTCACGGGCGACTCGCCCGCCGCGGAGATCGACGGCACGGGCGCGGTCCCCTCCGACGGCGCGTTCGACGGCCGCGGCGAGTGGATCCCGCTGGTCAAGAACGGCCGGTCGCGCGTGGAGGGCATGACCGTCGACGAGGTGCTGGTGTTCACCCGGCTCGCCGCCGACGCCGTCGGCGCCACGAAGATGGACCGCCCGGAGGACGTCGAGCCGAACCCGCTCACCGGCCGGGTCTACGTGGCGTGCACCAACAACACCGACCGCGGGAAGGTCGGCAAGGAGGGCGCGACCGAGCCCAACCCGCGCCACACCAACCGCGACGGGCACGTCGTGGAGATCATCGAGGACGGCGGCGACCAGACCGCCACGACGTTCCGCTGGAACATCCTGCTCGTCGCGGGCGACCCGTCAGTGAACGGCTCGACGTACTTCTCCGGCTTCCCCGCGGACCAGGTCTCGCCGATCTCCTGCCCGGACAACCTGGCGTTCGACGCCGAGGGCAACCTGTGGATCTCCACCGACGGCCAGCCGTCGACGATCCAGAAGTGCGACGGCCTGTTCAAGGTGACGCTCGACGGTCGCGACCGCGGGAAGGTCGAGCAGTTCCTGTCCGTGCCGCGCGACGCCGAGACCTGCGGGCCCGTCGTCGACTCCCGGGACGAGATGGTATACGTCAACGTCCAGCACCCGGGCGAGGACGGCAGCTTCGCCGCGCAGAACTCGTACTTCCCGGACTACCTGCCCGCGGGCAAGGCGACCCCGGCGGGAGCGTGGCGCGGCCCGAGGCCCTCGACGATCCAGGTCTACAAGGAGGGCGCGGGCGACCGCCCCGGCCGCCCGGGCCGCCCCGGCTGGTCGGACGACGACTGGGACGGCCCCGGCCCGTTCCCGGGGCCGCGCGGCCCGAAGGGCCGCCGCTGAGTCCCGTCGGTCGAGCCTGTCGAGACCCCGTCCGGGCCTCGGCAGGCTCGGCCGGCGTCACCGTGGTGCCGGGTGGTTCGTAGACTGGGGGACCGTGACCACCCCCTCCCCGGGCGTCGGCGGCTCGGACGGCCGCGACGGCGAGCCCGGCGCCTACCTCGACCACGCCGCCACGACACCCCTGTCGTCGGCGGCGCTCGCGGCGTTCGTCGCCGAGGCGGGCCGCACGGGCAACGCCTCGTCGCTGCACTCGGCGGGGCGTGCCGCGCGCCGGGCGGTGGAGGAGTCGCGCGAACAGCTGGCCGCGTCGCTCGGCGCGCGCCCCAGCGAGGTCGTCTTCACCGCGGGCGGCACGGAGTCGGACAACCTCGCGATCAAGGGCATCTTCTGGGGCCGACGCCGGCAGGACCCGCGCCGGATCCGGGTGCTGGTCTCGGCGGTCGAGCACCACGCCGTGCTCGACCCGGCGTTCTGGCTCGCCGGGCACGCGGGCGCGGAGATCACGCTGCTCCCGGTCGACGGCGACGGCCGGCTCGACCTGGCCGCGCTGCGCGCCGAGCTGGCCGCGCACGCCGACGAGGTCGCCCTCGTCTCGGTGATGTGGGCGAACAACGAGGTCGGCACGCTGCAGCCGGTGCGCGACGTCGTGCGGCTGGCGCACCAGCACGGGATCCCCGTGCACACGGACGCCGTGCAGGCGGTGGGCCAGGTCGAGGTCGACTTCGCCGCCTCCGGCGTGGACGCGATGACGGTCACCGGGCACAAGCTGGGCGGCCCCGTGGGCGTGGGCGCCCTGCTGGCGCGTCGCGACCTGCCGCTCGAGGCGGTGCTGCACGGCGGCGGGCAGGAGCGCGGCGTGCGCTCGGGCACGCTCGACACACCCGCGATCCGGGCGTTCGCCGTGGCCGTGGCCGAGGCCGTCGAGTCCCGCCCGCGGCGGGCGGCGGCGCTCGCGACCCTGCGCGACGCCCTCGTGGCCGGGGTGCGCCGCGTCGCGCCCGAGGCGGTGCTGCGCGGGCCGGAGCCGGCCGCGATCGCGGACGGCCGCGCCGGCACCCCGGCGCGCCTGCCCGGCAACGCGCACTTCACGTTCCCCGGCGCCGAGGGCGACTCGCTGCTGTACCTGCTCGACTCCGCGGGCGTGCAGGCGTCGACGGGCTCGGCCTGCCAGGCGGGCGTCCCGCAGCCGTCGCACGTGCTCCTCGCGATGGGCGTGCCCGAGCTCGACGCCCGAGGCGCGCTGCGCTTCTCCCTGGGGGCGACCTCGCGGGCGGCGGACGTCGACCGGCTGATCGCCGCGCTGCCGCAGGTCGTCGACCGGGCGCGGGCCGCCGGCCTGGTGTCGGGCCGTGCGCTGACGGGGGGTGTCGCATGAGGGTGCTGGCCGCCATGTCCGGGGGCGTCGACTCGGCCGTCGCCGCCGCGCTCGCCGTCGAGGCCGGGCACGACGTCGTCGGCGTGCACATGGCGCTGAGCCGCAACCGGGACCAGTTCCGCACCGGCTCGCGCGGCTGCTGCTCCATCGAGGACGCCGGCGACGCCCGCCGCGCGGCCGACGTGCTCGGCATCCCGTACTACGTGTGGGACCTGTCCGAGCGCTTCGAGGAGACCGTCGTCGCGGACTTCCTGTCCGAGTACGAGTCCGGTCGCACCCCCAACCCGTGCGTGCGCTGCAACGAGCACATCAAGTTCGAGGCGCTGCTCGACAAGGCGACCGCGCTCGGCTTCGACGCCGTCGCCACGGGTCACTACGCGCGCGTCGTGACCCGCGGCGACGGCTCGCGCGAGCTGCACCGCTCGCCGAACGCCGAGAAGGACCAGTCGTACGTGCTCGCGGTGATGGGCCCCGACCGGCTGGCACGCGCCATGTTCCCGCTCGGCGGGTTCGCGACCAAGGCCGAGGTGCGCGCCGAGGCGGAGCGGCGCGGGCTGTCCGTGAGCGCCAAGCCCGACTCGTACGACATCTGCTTCGTCGCCGACGGCGACACGCGCGGCTTCCTGCGCGACCGGCTGGGCTCGCGCCCGGGCGAGGTCCGCGACGTCGAGGGGAACGTCGTCGGCGAGCACGACGGCGCGTACGCGTACACGGTCGGGCAGCGCAAGGGGCTGGGCCTGGGGCGGCCGGCGGCGGACGGCCGCGCCCGGTACGTCGTGGACGTGCAGACCTCGACCAACACCGTCGTCGTCGGGCCGGCGGAGCTGCTCAGCGTGGACCGCGTCGCGGCCGAGAAGGCCGTCTGGTTCGACTCCTCGCTGGTCGGGCCCGTCGAGACCACGCACGTGGAGACCTCGCCCGCCGCGACCACGTGGCGCGACGTCGAGCTGCAGATCCGCGCCCACGGGTCGCCGGTGCCCGCGCAGGTGCGCGCGACGCCCGGTACCCCGGGGCGCGACGGCGTCGTGGCCCACGACGGCGTGCCCGGACTCGAGCTGCGCCTCACGGGTGCCCCGCTGCGCGGCGTGGCCGCCGGCCAGTCGGCCGTCGTCTACCGCGGCACGCAGGTGCTCGGCCAGGCGACCGTGGCCGACGCCTGGCGCGGCTGACGGCCCGTCAGCCCCGAGGGCCGTCGGAGCGCAGCTCGCGCTCCAGCCACGCCTCGTCCCGCACGACCCAGTGCTCGGCCTCGAGGCCGTCCTGCAGGCGGACCATGTGCATCTCGCGCACCGTGAACCGGCGCCTCGTCGGCGGCAGCCCGCGGAAGAACCCGGTGTGCCGAGCGCTGAACGCCACGTGCAGGGCGACGAGGTCACCCTCCGCGACGGCGTGCAGCACCTCGACCCGCTGGTCGCTGAAGGCGTCGTCGAACCAGTGCATGGTGGCCGCCAGGGCGTCGCGGTCGCCGGAGCAGCCGGGGAGCACGTCGTGGTTGCGGAAGCCGGGCGCGAGCAGGTGCCGGAGCACGGCCTCGGAGCACGCCGGCATCGCGTTGGCGTGGACGCGCACCGCCACGGCCTTGTTCGCCGCAGCCCGGTCGGCCGGGCTCCGGCCGGCCGGGTCCCCGTCCGCCAGGGTCGGGAAGGACGTGGTGCGGACCGCGGCGGCGCCGCGCGACGTGGTGGGAACCCCGGTGCGCGCCGGGGCGGCGGTCACGGTCATGTCCCAGGCTCCTTCGTCGGCCGACTACCGTGCTCTCGTAGTTGAAGAGCGGGAACGCTCCCCGGCGTGACGCGGGTGGCGAGGTGAATCACAGGGTGAACCGGGGGTGGAGATGACTACGGTCTCGGGGCACGGTCCCTGGCCGGGCGGCACGCGTGACGTGCTCGAGGCGCAGCTGACCGTGCTGGACGACCTCGCCGCGCTGCCCACGGGGGTCGGCGTCGTGCCGTTCCTCGTGCAGCTCTCGGGCCGCGGCCCCGGTGCGGACGCCGTCGGGCGCACGGGCGCGATGCTCGCCGAGATGCCCGTCGAGCTCGGCCCGCACGGCTGGAAGCTCGCCGACGCCGACGGCGTGGACGAGCGCCGCGCCCACGGCCTGCTGCGCGAGGACCTCGGCGCGCTGGCCGTCGCCGCGCACGGGCACTCCGGCCCCCTCGCCGTCGAGGTCGTCGGCCCCTGGACGCTCGCCGCCGAGCTCTGGTCGGCGCGCGGCGACCGGGTGCTGTCCGACGTCGGGGCCCGCGCCGACCTCACGCTCGCGCTCGCGGAGGCGGTGCGGGCCCACGTCGCCGACGTCCGCACCCAGGTGCCGGGCGCCGAGGTCGTGGTTCAGCTCGCCGAGCCCCTCCTCGGGCAGGTGCACGCCGGGGTGCTGCCGAGCTTCTCCGGCTACTCGCGGCTGCGGGCCGTGGCCGGGCCCGACGTGGTCGACGGGCTGCGCCCGGTCGTCGACGCCGCGCACGACGCCGGCGCGACGGTCGTCGTGCACCTCGGCGCCACCTGGGTCGGCGTGCCGCCGGTCGCGCTGGCCGGTGCGGACGCCGTCGGGCTCGACCTCGCGGCGCTCGGGCGTGGCGGCGGGAACGGGCAGGGGCCGGGCGGGTGGAACGAGAGGGCGTGGGAGCTGGTCGCCCGCGCGACCGAGCGGGGCGTCTCCCTGTGGGCCGGTCTGCCGCCCGCCCGGGTCTCCCAGTGCGCCGGGCCGGCACTCGGTGAGCTCGCCGACCTCCTGTCGGTGCCGTGGCGACGGATCGGCCTGCCGGCGGCCGGGCTGGCGGACGTCACCCTGCTCGGCGCCGGGGCGGGGAACGGCCCGGCCGGCCCGGGCGATCCCGGTCGTGCCGGGCTCGGCCCGCCGGACCAGCACCGGGCGCTGCTGGCGAACCTCGGGCGGGTGGCGGAGGTCGTCGGCGAGCGCGCCGACGCCTGAGTCGGAGGTGCAGCGCAGGGTGGGGGCCGAGGGACGAGGCACGCGCCCGCAGCGGAACCGCAGGCTCAGGCGTCCGAGTGAACGCCTGAGACGGAGGTGCAGCGCAGATCCACGGCATCGTCCCCACGTCGTCACGGCGCGCCCACGCGCGGCCTTCGCGACCCGGCGGACGCGTGCGTAGGCTGATCCCGGGCTCCGACGCCCACCGGCGACGCGCGTCCGGCGTCCCGGCCCCCATGACCCGCGAAGGGATCTCTGTGACCAGGCTGCGAGCCGTGCTCTTCGACCTCGACGGTGTGCTCACCCCCACCGCCGAGCTGCACATGCGCGCGTGGGAGCGCCTCTTCGCCCCGTTCTGCGAGGCCCGCGGACTGGCGTCGTACACGTCCGCGGACTATTTCGCGCACATCGACGGCAAGCCGCGGTACGACGGGGTCGCGACCTTCCTCGCGTCGCGCGGCGTCGAGCTCCCGCGCGGCACGTCCGACGACGCGCCCGGCGAGGGCACGGTGTGCGCGCTGGGCAACCGCAAGGACACCATCGTCAACGAGCTCTTCGTCACCGAGGGCATCGCGCCCTACCCGGGATCGGTGCGCTTCCTGGACGACGTCACGGCGGCGGGGGCGGAGGTGGCCGTGGTGTCGTCGTCGCGCAACACCCCCGCCGTCCTGGCGGCCGCCGGTCTGGCCGACCGGTTCGAGGTGGTGGTCGACGGCAACGTCGCGGCGACGGAGGGACTGGCCGGCAAGCCGGCCCCCGACACCTACCAGCGGGCGGCCGAGCTGCTCGGCGTCCCCGCCGCGCACGCCGTCGTCGTGGAGGACGCGCTCTCGGGCGTGCAGGCCGGCGCCGCGGGGTCGTTCGGCCTCGTCCTCGGCGTCGACCGCGGGGTCGGCGCCGACGCGCTGCGGGCGCACGGGGCGCAGCTGGTCGTGGCGGACCTCGGCGACCTGGACGCGTCCGTGCTCGACACACCGGCCGGGCAGGCCGGGCACGACGCCGGCCCGGGCGAGGACCGCCGCGCATGAGCCACCCCACCAGCCACGAGCGACGGACCGTCGACCGCCTGCGCTTCCCCGCCGACCCGTGGCGGCTCGTGGAGACGCAGTTCTCCTCCGCCGACCACGGCGTCACGGAGACGCTCTTCGCCGTGGCCAACGGCTACCTCGGCATGCGCGGCAACGTCGAGGAGGGCCGCGAGTCCCACGCCCACGGCACGTTCATCAACGGCTTCCACGAGACGTGGCCGATCCGGCACGCGGAGGAGGCGTACGGCTTCGCGAAGGTCGGCCAGACGATCGTCAACGTGCCGGACGCGAAGGTGATCCGGCTGTACGTGGACGACGAGCCGCTGCTGCTGCCGGTCGCCGACCTCGTCGAGTACGAGCGGGCGCTGGACCTGCGCGACGGCACGCTGCGCCGCGACCTGCTGTGGCGCACGCCGTCGGGCAAGCGGGTGCGGATCCGCACCGAGCGCATGGTCTCCTTCGCCGAGCGGCACCTCGCCGTGATGACGTTCGAGGTGACTCTGCTCGACGACGACGCCCCCGTGGCCATCTCGTCGCAGATCCTCAACCGCCAGGACGGGCAGGACGAGTACCACGTGCCCGCCGCGTCGCTGGGGGAGGGCTTCGACCCGCGCAAGGCCGAGCAGTTCGCGGGCCGCGTGCTGCAGCCGCAGTCGCAGTGGGGCGACGACGAGCGCCTCGTGCTGGCCTACCGCACCAGCAACTCGGGCATGACCCTCGCCGTCGCCGCGGACCACCACCTCGAGACGGACAACGAGTGGGACGTGCGCTCCCAGGTCGACGTGGACCTCGCCAAGCACGTGTTCCGCGTCGACGCGCGGGCGGGTCAGCCGATCCGGCTGACGAAGACCGTCACGTACCACACGTCGCGCGGCGTGCCGTCGCGGGAGCTGGTCGACCGGTGCCGGCGCACGCTCGACCGCGTGCGGGTCAGCGGCGTCGAGCACGAGCTGGCGCGCCAGCGCGCGTGGCTCGACGAGTTCTGGGAGCGCTCGGACGTCGAGATCACCGGGCAGCCGGAGATCCAGCAGGCGGTGCGGTGGAACCTGTTCCAGCTCGCGCAGGCCACCGCCCGCGCCGAGGGCTCGGGCGTGCCCGCCAAGGGCCTGACCGGCAGCGGCTACTCGGGCCACTACTTCTGGGACACCGAGATCTACGTGCTGCCGTTCCTCACGTACACGACGCCCCGGTTCGCCCGGAACGCGCTGCGCTTCCGCCACCAGATGCTCGAGGCCGCCCGGCGCCGCGCGGGCGACCTGTCGCAGCGCGGCGCGCTGTTCCCGTGGCGCACCATCAACGGCGAGGAGGCGTCCGCCTACTACGCGGCCGGCACCGCGCAGTACCACATCGACGCGGACGTCAGCTATGCCCTCGTGCAGTACGTCCGGGCCACGGGCGACCGGGACTTCGTGCGCCGCGAGGCCGTCGACATCCTCGTCGAGACGGCGCGCATGTGGGAGGACCTCGGGTTCTGGCGGGCCAACGGCGACGACAACTTCCACATCCACGGCGTCACCGGCCCGGACGAGTACACGACCGTCGTCAACGACAACCTGTTCACCAACGTCATGGCCCGCTTCAACCTCCGGGCGGCGGCGATCGTGGTCGAGCGGATGCGCGCGGAGCACCCGGACGACTACGGCGACATGGTCGAGCGGCTCGGTCTGGGCCGGCACGAGATCGCGGCCTGGACCCGCGCGGCCGACAGCATGGCGATCCCGTACGCCGAGAGCATCGGCATCCACCCGCAGGACTCGCACTTCCTCGAGCGCGAGCTCTGGGACCTCGCCGCGACCCCGCCGTCCAAGCGGCCGCTGCTGCTGCACTACCACCCGCTGGTCATCTACCGGTACCAGGTGCTCAAGCAGGCGGACGTCGTGCTCGCGCTCTTCCTGCAGGGCCAGCACTTCACCGCCGAGGAGAAGCTCGCGGACTTCGAGTACTACGACCCGCTGACCACGGGCGACTCGACGCTGTCCGGCGTCGTGCAGTCGATCGTCGCGGCCGAGGTGGGGTACCACGAGCTCGCGCTGGAGTACTTCACGTCGTCCCTCTTCGTGGACCTGGCGAACCTGCACGACAACGCCTCCGACGGGGTGCACGTGGCCTCGGCGGGCGGCACCTGGTCCGCGCTGGCGTTCGGGTTCGGCGGCATGCGCGACCACGACGGCGTGCTGACCTTCGACCCGCGGCTGCCGCGGGACTGGGAGGGGCTCACGTTCCGGGTGACGTGGCACGACTCGCGCCTGCGCGTGACCGTCACGTCGGAGGCGATCGAGCTCGAGGCGGAGACCGGTGACGGCGCCGAGGTGGGCGTCCGCGGCAAGCAGGTCACGGTCGTCCGGGGCGAGGTCACGCGCGTGCCGCTCGACGGGCAGGGCGCGCGGTTCGCCGGCCGCCCCAGCCTCCGTGCGCTGTCCGGCAACCGCCGCGAGGACGGCACGCTCATCACCGCGACGGTGCCCCACTCCTGACGAGCAGCCCTGCTGTGAGCATGAATCTGGCCCACTTCACGGCGGTGAAGTGGGCCAGATTCATGCTCACAGCGTTCTTGCGTCAGGCGAGGCGTTCGCGCAGGAACGTCCACGCCAGCGCGGCCATGTGCGCGGCCTGGGCGTTGTTCGCCGCGCCGCCGTGCCCGCCCTCGACGTTCTCGTAGGACGTGACGTCCTTGCCTGCCGCGAGCATGAGCGCGGCCAGCTTGCGCGCGTGCCCGGGGTGCACGCGGTCGTCCTTGGTGGAGGTCGTGAACAGCACGGGCGGGTAGGACCGGCCGGCGTCGAACAGGTGGTACGGCGAGAAGGTCCGGACGAACTCCCAGTCGTCCGAGTCCGGGTCGCCGTACTCCGCCATCCACGACGCGCCTGCGAGCAGGTGGGAGTACCGTTTCATGTCCAGCAGCGGCACCTGGATGACGACGGCGCCGAACAGCTCGGGGTACTGCGTCAGCATGTTGCCGGCCAGCAGCCCGCCGTTCGACCCGCCCTGCGCGCCCAGGTGCCGCGGCGACGTGACGCCGCGGGCCATCAGGTCGCGGGCGACGGCGGCGAAGTCCTCGTAGGCCTTGTGCCGGCTGGAGCGCAGCGCGGCCTGGTGCCACGCCGGGCCGTACTCGCCACCCCCGCGGATGTTCGCGACGACGTACACCCCGCCGCCTGCGAGCCAGCTCCGGCCGACCAACCCGGAGTAGCCCGGCAGCAGAGGGATCTCGAAGCCGCCGTAGCCGTACAGCAGGGTGGGCGCGGTCCCGGGGACCGACGGGTCGGCCGGACGCACCAGGTCCTCGCGCCCGACGACGAAGTACGGCACCCGCGTGCCGTCGTCGGACGTCGCGAAGTGCTGGGCGACGACCATCCCGTCCGCGTCGAAGAACGCCGGCGCGCTCTTCAGCAGCTCGCTGGTTGAGCTTGTCGAAGCCTTGTCGGTCGAGCCTGCCGAACCGCTGGTTGAGCTTGTCGAAGCCTTGTCGGTCGAGCCTGCCGAACCGCTGGTTGAGCTTGTCGAAACCTTGTCGGTCGAGCCTGCCGAACCGCTGGTTGAGCTTGTCGAAACCTTGTCGGCCGAGCCTGCCGAACCGCTGGTTGAGCTTGTCGAAACCTTGTCGGCCGAGCCTGCCGAACCGCTGGTTGAGCTTGTCGAAACCTCGCCCGCCCCGCCCACCGTCGCCAGCGCCAGCGTGGAGGGCGTGAGGTAACCGGTCGTGGTCAGCCAGACGTCGTCACTGTCGACGGCGTCGACGGCGCGGGCGCCCACGGTGACCAGCTCGGCGCCCACGGGCAGCGCGGAGCGCTGCCACCCGCCCCCGGCGCCGGCGTCCTCGGGCGGCGTGAGCACCTCCAGCCGGTTGCGCACGTCGTCGAGCACGTTCACCACGAGGTGGTGACGCGTCCAGGAGGCGCCGACGAGCGACGTCGACGGCGTGGGCTCGAACAGCACGGCGAGGTCGCGGCTCCCGGCGAGGAAGGCGTCGGCGGGGGCCGCGAGCAGCGACCCGGCCGGGTAGGTGCGGGGCGCGGGGCCGCCGGGCTCCGGCACCCAGTCGTCGCGCAGCTCGACGAGCAGCCACTCGCGGTGGAAGCCGACCTCCGCGGACTCGGGGACGTCGATCTTCACGAGCCGCTGCTCCGGCGTGCCGACCGCCTCGACGAGGAACGTCTCCGACCGGTAGAACGCGATGCTCCGGCTCACCAGGTCGCGCTCGAAGCCGGGCGTACGCGAGCGACGGGCCGAGATGTACATGTCGTCGTCCGTGCCCTCGTAGACGACGACGGCGGCGTCCAGGGGAGTGCCGCGCCGCCACAGCCGCACGGTGCGCGGGTAGCCGGACGGCGTCGTGGTGCCCGGCCCGAAGTCGGTGAACGCGTAGACGGTGTCCTCGTCCGCCCAGGCGAGCCCGCCCTTGGCGCCGACGGCGCCGTCGGCGCGGGCGGTGTCGCGCTCGAAGCCGCCCTCGGCGGCGGGGACGAACCGCTTGTCGACGAGGTCGAACTCGCGGGTCACGTCGGCGTCGGAGCCGCCCGGCGAGAGGTCCACGAGCGCACGTCGCCACGGCTCGCCCGCGGCGAGCTGCTCCGGCGCGGGGCGCAGCAGCGACGCCCCGTGCCACACCCAGCTCTGGCCCTCGGCGGCGGCGAGGGCGTCGAGGTCGAGCACCGGCTCCCACGCGGGCTCGGCCGAACGGTAGGACTCGAGGGTGGTGCGGCGCCACAGCCCGCGCTCGTGCTCGGCGTCGCGCCAGAAGTTGTACAGGTGGTCGCCGATCCGCGACACGTCCGGGATCCGCTGGTCGGAGTCGAGCACCTCGCGGATCGCCGCCTCGGTCGCCGCGAACCCGTCGGTCCCGCCGACCGTCGCGTGGGCGTGGTCGTTGCGCTCGCGCACCCACTCGAGGGCGACGTCGCCCTCGACGTCCTCGAGCCACGAGAACGGGTCGGGGGCGCCGGGGTCGAGCGGCGTGCTCGGCACGGCGGTGGACGGCGGGGCGGTCGCGAGTCGCTCGGTGGTCATGGTCGGCACCATAACCGCCCGTGCGGTGCCGTCCCTGCGGGGGCCGTCCCGACTGGGCTATCCCCGCCGTGCCGTCCCCGCCGGCTGTCCGGCCACGCGCTCCCGCAGCCGGCCCGCGACGTGCCGGTACGCCCGGGGGCTGACGGGCAGGAGCCACTGGGTGGCCTTCGTCCGGCGGGGGAGCGCGAGGCCCAGGTCGTCGAGCAGCTCGTCGATCTGGTGCAGCGAGAACGGGATGACGTTGGTGCCGCGGGCGTGCTTGCCGTCCGTGCGCGCCTCCATCCAGGCCACGCGCCGGGCGACGTGCTCGCGGCGGGCCTCGACCGGGGGGAGGCTCAGCGCTCCCGCGAGGTGGCCGGCGGTCCACACGGCCGCCATCTCGGCGGAGAGCGGGCTGAACAGCGACGAGTTGTAGCCCGCGAAGGTCAGGTGCGGGACGTCGTGCGGCAGCACCTGGCGATAGAGCTCGAAGTTCCCGCGGTCGTCGAGCAGGCGCGCCTGGACGTCGTCGTCGAGGAACGGCACCCGTTGGTGGAACCCGGTGCCGCAGACCACGAGGTCGGCGCCGACCGTGGTGCCGTCGCCGAGCACCGCGACCGGGGCGCCGTCGTCGTCCGCGCCCAGCCGCGCGATCGTGGTGTCCCGGTGCACCACGATCCGGCCGTCGGCGACCTGGTCGGCGAAGCCCTCGGTGGCCAGCGAGACTGTGGAGCGCGCGATGTCCGAGAACTCGCCGGGCGGCACCAGGCCCAGCTCGTCGAGGCGCAGCTGCCGGCGCGAGACGGCGCCGACGCCCGAGACCATCGACCGGCGTACCGGGTCCCCCGGCCCGTGCAGGAAGCGCTCCGCCGCGCCGTCCAGCGTCTGGTAGCGGAACAGCCCCTCGCCGAGCCGGGTGAGCAGCAGGTACTTGTAGTTCAGGGCGCCGCCGATCCTCCGGGGCAGCTTCCACAGCAGGCTGCGGGCGACGACGGCGGTGCTGGCCGCGACCCGGGCCAGCTCGCCGGCGACGTCGCACGCGGACTTGCCGTAGCCGACCACGACGACGTTCTTCCCGCGCGCCTCCTCGGGCGAGGCGATCCCGCCGGCCGCGACGACCCGGCCACCGGCCGACTCGTGCTGCGCCAGGCCCTCGAACCGGGGGACCACCGGGTCGCAGAAGACGCCGTTCGCGACCACGAGGTGGTCGAACGGCTCGGGGTCGCGGACGGGCTCGCCCGCGCGGCGGGTCGTGACGAGCCAGCCGTCCTCGGCCTCCGTGAGCTCGGCCCGGACGACCTCGGTCCCCAGCCGCACGGAGTTCCGCAGGTCGTGCAGGTCCACGTACCGCTCCAGATAGGCCTGCACCTGCGCGCCGTCGGGCCACTCGGGGTAGCGCTTCGGCATGGGCAGGTCGGAGAACGCGTACGAACCCTTGTCGTTCTGCGTGCGCAGGCCCGGGTACCGGCGCGTCGCGCTCCAGACCCCGCCGACGTCCGGGCTCTTGTCGAGCACGGTGACGGCGTGCCCGAACTGGCGGAGGACCTTGGCGCTGGCGAGTCCGGCGAAGCCGGCGCCGACGACGGCGATCTTCATGGGCGTCCTTGCTCTCGGCTCGAGTCGGGCGAAACGCCCGGATCGTATCGGTCCTCGGCCTCCTGGGACAGGCCCTGCGCGGGGACGGCGGGTCGTCGGGCCGCGGTGAGGCCGGTGTCGGTGGGAGGCGGGAGGATGGTGCCGTGAGCGACACGACGACGGATCCCCGCCCTGACCAGCCCGTCGCGGCCGGCGCAGCAGCCGGCGCGACGTCCGGCCCCGGTGCGACCGACGCGGCCGTGCTCGACGAGACGGCGGCCCGGCGCCGCTGGGCCGAGCTGGTCGCCCTGGTCGAGGAGGACCAGCGCGCCTACTACGAGGACGACGCCCCCAAGGTGTCCGACGCCGAGTACGACGGGCGCATGCACGAGCTGCAGCACCTGGAGGCGTCCCACCCGGCGCTGGTCACGCCCGAGTCGCCGACGCAGCGGGTCGGCGGGCGCGCCGCCGTCGGCTTCGCCACCGTCCAGCACGTGGAGCGGATGCTCTCGCTCGACAACGCGTTCAGCGCGGAGGACCTCGCGGCCTGGGCGGTGCGCGTGCACCGCGACCTGGGCCTCGGGCCCGGCGACCGGGTCGGCTACCTGTGCGAGGTCAAGATCGACGGCCTCGCGATCGCCCTGCTCTACGAGAAGGGGCGGCTGGTGCGCGCGGCCACGCGGGGCGACGGCCGCACGGGCGAGGACGTCACGGCCAACGTGCGCACCATCGCGAGCATCCCGCAGCGGCTCGGCGGCGACCCGGCGTCCCACCCGGACGTCATCGAGATCCGCGGCGAGGTGTTCATGGGCGTGGAGGACTTCGCGGCTCTCAACGCCAGGCTCGTCGCCGACGGCCACGACCCGTACGCGAACCCGCGCAACACCGCGGCGGGCTCCCTGCGGCAGAAGGACCCGAAGGTCACCGCGAGCCGCAACCTGCGCATGTACGCGCACGGCGTCGGCGCGCTGCAGTGGACCGCGGGGGAGCATGCCGAGCTGGCGCGCCAGTCCGACGCGTACGCGCTGTTCGAGGGGTGGGGCGTGCCCGTCTCGCCGCACAACCGCGTCGTCGAGGGGCTCGACGGCGTGCAGCAGATGATCGATCACTTCGGCGAGCACCGGCACTCGATCGAGCACGAGCTGGACGGCATCGTCGTCAAGGTCGACGCCCTCGCCGACCAGCGGCGCCTGGGCGCCACCAGCCGCGCGCCGCGCTGGGCCATCGCCTACAAGTACCCGCCGGAGGAGGTCAACACCCGGCTGCTGGCCATCCAGGTCGGCGTGGGTCGCACGGGTCGGGCCACGCCGTATGCGGTGATGGAGCCGGTCAAGGTCGCGGGCTCGACGGTGCGGCAGGCCACCCTGCACAACCAGGACGTCGTGCGGGCCAAGGGGGTGCGCATCGGCGACATGGTCGTCCTGCGCAAGGCGGGCGACGTCATCCCCGAGATCCTCGGCCCGGTGGCGGCGCTGGCCGACGACGGCTACCCGCGCGAGGACTTCGTGATGCCGGCCGGGTGCCCCGAGTGCGGCACCGGCCTGCGGCCGATGAAGGAGGGCGACGTCGACCTGCGCTGCCCCAACGCCGAGTCGTGCCCCGCCCAGGTGCGCGGGCGCGTGGAGCACATCGGGTCGCGCGGCGGGCTCGACGTCGAGGCGCTCGGCGAGGTCACCGCCGCCGCCCTGACCCAGCCCGAGGTCCCCGAGGTCCCTCCGCTGCGCACCGAGGCCGGGCTGTTCTCCCTCACGCTCGACGACCTGCTGCCGATCGAGGTGGTCGTGCGCGACGCCGAGACCGGTCTCGTGAAGGTCGACGACGACGGCGTCGCGCGCCGGCGGACGCCGTTCCGCAAGAAGCTCGCCTACACCAAGGCGCGGCGGCAGGCGGCGCGCGACGCCGGTGAGGTGCTCCCCGAGCACGAGCCGTCGGCGTCGGCCACGAAGCTCCTCGACGAGCTGGAGCTCGCGAGGACGAAGGACCTGTGGCGTGTCCTCGTGAGCCTCAACATCCGGCACGTCGGGCCGGTGGCGGCGCGGGCGCTCGCGGACTGGTTCGGCTCCCTCGACGCGATCCGCTCAGCGTCCCGCGAGGAGCTGGCCGCCGTCGAGGGCGTGGGATCGATCATCGCCGACGCCGTCCTGGCCTGGTTCGACGTGGAGTGGCACCGCGAGATCGTCGACGCATGGGCCGCGGCCGGCGTGCGGTTCGCGACGCCCGGCCACCCCGGCCCGGCGGCCATGGCGGCGAAGGCCGACGAGGGGCCGACCGGCCCTCTGGCCGGCCTCACGGTTGTGGTCACGGGCTCGCTCGAGGGGTTCAGCCGCGACGGCGCCAAGGAGGCCGTCATCGCCGCGGGCGGCAAGTCGGCCGGATCCGTCTCCAAGAAGACGGACTACGTCGTGGTCGGCGACAACGCGGGGTCCAAGGCGGCCAAGGCGGAGGAGCTGGGGCTGCAGATCCTCGACGAGGCGGGCTTCGTCCGGCTGCTCGAGGGCGGCCCGTCCGCGCTCGACGACGGCGCGTAGGCGGCGCGCGGGGGCGGCGTCCGTCGCCGCCCCCGTTCGGGCCGCGGACACGCCGGGGCGGCCGTCGGCACGGTGGCTACGATGCGCGGGTGCTCGACACCGACCCTTCCGTGACCTCGACCCCGACCCTGCGCGGCGCCCACCTCGTGGGTTCCGTGAACCTGCCGACCGCGCGCGACACCCTGCGCACGGTCGCCACGCGCCTCGGCGGACACGCCCGGCGCCTCCCCGACGGGGAGGTGGGCGAGCGGTTCCACTGGATCCTCTTCCAGGGCGCGCGCTTCTCCGCGGTCGAGGGGCTGACCCGGGTGGGTGACGACCCGGTCGTCGTCGCCGGCTTCGACCTGCGCCCCCACGTCCTCGACGGGTCGGTGCCCGCGGACGCGCTGCGCTTCGGCCCGCTCGGCTACGCCGAGGCGGCGGCCGCGTCGTACGCGGACTTCGTCGCGCTGCGCGAGGAGGGCGCGATCGCGCCGGGCACGCGGTTCCAGGTCGGCCTGCCCTCGCCGCTCGCGGCCGTGACGTCGTTCGTCGCCGCCCGCGACCGCGCAGCCGTGTACCCGGCCTACGAGGCGGCCATGGTGCGCGAGCTCGAGCAGATCGTCGCCACGATCCCCGCCGCCGACCTGGCGATCCAGGTCGAGCTCGCGACGGACTTCGCGTTCATCGAGGGGGCGAGCCTCGGCGGGGGCGTCGCGCGCGCCTGGTTCGACCGGGGGGCGGGCGGCGACGAGGACGTCCTCGCCGGATGCGTGCGCCGTGCGGCGCACCTCGCGGGGCGCGTCCCGGCCGACGTCGAGCTCGGCTTCCACCTCTGCTACGGCGACGTGGCGGAGAAGCACTTCACGGAGCCCACTGACGCCGGCAACCTCGTGGCGGTGGCGAACGCCCTGGTCACGGCCGTGGGGCGCCCGATCACGTGGGTGCACCTGCCGGTGCCGATCGACCTGGACGACACGGCCTACGTCGCGCCGCTGGCGGACCTCGCGCTCGACGGGGCCACGGAGCTGTACCTCGGGCTCCTGCACCACGAGGACGGCGTGACGGGCGCCCACCGACGCCTCGCCGCCGCCGCGCAGGTGCTCGGGGACCGGACGGTCGGCGTCGCCACCGAGTGCGGTTTCGGTCGTGGCCCGAGCGAGCGGACCGCCGCGCTCCTCGACCTGCACGTCGCGGTGCTCGAGGGCTCCTGAGCCTCGCTCGCCGGTCGAGCGTGTCGAGACCACGGGCTCGACTGACGAGGCCGTGGTCAGGGACGTCGGCCGACGACCTCGGCGAGCGCGACGCCGTCGGCCGCGGTGAGCGGGACGAGCGCGTCGCGCGGCGGCGCGGTCGGCGTGCCCAGCAGGGTCGCGAGCGCGTGCAGCGCGGTGATCGGCCGCCCGGTCGCGGCGACGGCGCGCGCGACGTCGAGCAGCCACTCCCGCGCCGCCGCGTCCTCGGCGCTGCCGGCGACGCGGGCCCTCCGCACCGCGACGTACTCCGCCGGGGCGAGCGCCGCGAGCCCGGTGTGCCAGGCGTCGGCCGGCTCGGCCGAGCCGACGAGCGCGGCGTCGCCGCTGAGCCCGACGACGATGCCCGGCGCGCCGGCGCGCAGCGCGGCCACCCGGCCCGCCGGCCTCGACACGGTCGACGCGGGGTCCTTGACCGCGACGACCGACCCGTCGGCCGCCAGCCGTCCGAGGAGCTCGGGCGAGACGTCGTACCCGAGCTGCACGGGCTTGTTGTAGAAGCAGACAGGGACCCCGGGGACGGCCCGCGCGACCCGCGCGAACAGCGCGCCGACCTCCGCGTCGTCCAGCGGCAGGTAGGAGAAGGGCGCCAGGACGACGCCCGCGACCCCGGACCGCACCGCCGCCCGGGCGCGTCCGGGCGCGCGGGCGACGGACGCGTCCGCCGTGCCCGCGTACACCGGTGCGCGCGACCCCGCCGCGTCGACGGCGGTGCGGACCACGGCGTCCCGCTCGTCGTCGTCGAACGAGGTCCCGGCGCCCGACGTCGCGAGCACCGTGACGCCGTCCACCCCGGCGGCGACGGCCCGGTCGACGAGGGCCCCGAGCGCGTCGAGGTGAGGCGTCCCGTCGTCGTGCAGCGGGGTGATCGGGTAGGCCAGCAGGCCGGTGAACGCCGAGGTCATGCGAGGCATCGTACGAGCGGCGGCCTCAGGCGGTGCGCGCGTCCACCGCTGCGGGGGAGAGCGCGTGGTCGGCCGCCATCGCCGCGGCCCCGAGCACTCCCGCCTGCGCCCCCGTCCGGGCGACGACGATGCGCAGGTGCTGCGTCGCGAGCGGCAGCGACCGCCGGTACACGACCTCGCGGATCCCGGCGAGCAGGTGCTCGCCCGACTCCGCGAGGATGCCTCCGACCACGATGACCGACGGGTTGAGGAGGCTCACCGTGGCGGCCAGGACCGCGCCGATCTCGCGGCCGGCCTGCCGCACGGCTCGGCTTGCGGTGACGTCGCCGCCCCGCACGAGCGCGACGACGTCGGCGGGGCCGGCCACCTCGAGCCCGGCAGCGCTCAGGTGCGCGGCGACCGCCTGGGCGCTCGCGACGGCCTCGAGGCAGCCGACGTTCCCGCACCGGCACACGACCTCCTCCGCGCCCGGGACCGCGACGTGCCCGACGTCCCCGGCGGCCCCCTGGGCCCCGCGCCGCAGCGCGCCGTCGGCGATGATGCCGGCGCCGATGCCGGTGGCGACCTTGATGAGGATGAGGTCCGCGACCTCGGGCCAGGCGAGCCGGTGCTCGCCGAGGGCCATGATGTTGACGTCGTTGTCGACCAGCACCGGGGCGTCGAAGCGCGCGCCGAGCAGTCCGGGCACGTCGGCGTCGTCCCAGCCGGGCATGATCGGCGGGTTGTTCGGGTGGCCGGTCGCGTGCTCGACCGGGCCGGGGAGGCCAAGGCCCACGCCGGCGAGCTCGTCGGGGGAGCGGCCCGCCGTCTCGAGCAGCTTGGTGCCGGTCTCGGCGACCCACCCCAGCACCGGACCCGGGCCGTCCGCGATGGCGAGGGGGGCGTCGAGGTCGGCCAGCACGTTCGACGCAAGGTCCGTGACCGCGAGGCGGGCGTGCGTGGCGCCGAGGTCGACGCCGAGCACCACCTGCGAGGCGGGGTTGAACGCGAACGTGGCGGGCGGCCGCCCGCCGGTCGAGGTGGCCTCGCCGGCGGGCGCGATGAGCCCGGTGGCCATGAGGGCGTCGATGCGCCCCGCGACGGTGGAGCGCGCCTGCCCCGTGAGCACCGCGAGCTCCGCGCGGGTGCGCGGGCGCCCGTCGCGCAGCAGCTGGAACAGGTCCCCCGAGCCGGGCGTGCGCGCACCGACCACCCCTTCAGTCATTGCCCTAGTGAATCACGATCGGATAACACCCGTCTTTTGCTTGACGCTCGACAGAAGTCGGCCTAGGTTCGGACGCATGGTCGACGTGGACCGCGACGACGCGGAAACGCCCGAGGGCACAGGTGCCCCCGCCAACCTGCTGTTGCGCATGGAGGGCATCGTCAAGCACTTCCCCGGCGCGAAGGCGCTCGACGGGGTGGACCTCGACGTGCTGCCGGGCGAGGTGCACTGCCTGCTCGGGCAGAACGGTGCCGGTAAGTCGACCCTCATCAAGGTGCTGTCGGGCGCGCACCAGCCCACCTCCGGCCGCATCCTCCTCGACGACGCCGAGATCGCGATCCCGCACCCGGTGGCGGCGCTCAACCACGGCATCGCCACGATCTACCAGGAGCTCGACGTCGTCGACGGCCTCACGGTCGCCGAGAACATCTACCTCGGCCACGAGCTCGACCGCGGCGGTTTCACCCAGCGTCGCGCCGCCACGCGGAGGGCCCGCGACCTCCTGCGGCGCCTCGGTCACCCCGAGATCTCCCCGCACACGGAGGTGGGGCAGCTCTCCGCCGCGGGCAAGCAGATCGTGTCGATGGCGCGGGCGCTCTCGCACGACGCGCGGGTGATCGTGATGGACGAGCCGTCCGCCGTGCTCGACTCGGGTGAGGTCGAGAACCTCTTCCGCGTCGTCGAGGGCCTCACGGCCCAGGGCGTGGCCGTCGTCTACATCTCCCACCGGCTCGAGGAGATCCGTCGCATCGGCGATCGCATCACCGTCCTGAAGGACGGGCGCACGGTCGGGCGCAACCTTGCGGTCGCCGCCACGCCCACCAAGGAGCTCATCAAGCTCATGACCGGACGGACGGTGGAGTTCGCGTTCCCCGAGCGCCCGGGCGTCCCCGACGACGCCCCCGTCGTGCTGGAGGTGAGCGACCTGGCGCTCGGCTCCACGTTCTCCGACGTCTCGCTGGAGGTGCGGGCGGGGGAGATCGTCGGCCTCGCGGGGCTCGTCGGGTCGGGGCGCTCGGAGATCCTCGAGACGATCTACGGGGCGCGCAGGGCCACGTCCGGGCACGTCCGGGTCGGCGGTCGTGCCCTGCGTCCGGGTTCGGTGCCGGCCGCCGTGGCCGCCAACATCGGGCTGGCCCCCGAGGAGCGCAAGAGCCAGGGGCTGCTGCTGGACGAGCCGGTCTTCAAGAACATCACCCTGTCCACCTTCGCTAGGACGGCCAAGGGCGGGTGGCTCGACGAGCGGGCCGAGCGGCGGGCGGCGAGCGAGCAGGCGGTCGCCCTCGACCTGCGTCCGCCCCAGGTGGGCCGGGCGATCCGCACGTTGTCGGGCGGCAACCAGCAGAAGGCGCTGCTCGCCCGGTGGCTCGTGCACGGCTGCGAGGTGCTGCTCCTCGACGAGCCCACGCGCGGCGTCGACGTCGGCGCCCGCTCCGAGATCTACGCCCTGGTGCGCAGCCTCGCCGACGCCGGGACGGCGGTCGTCGTGGTCTCGAGCGAGATCCCGGAGGTCCTGGGCCTCGCGGACCAGGTCCTCGTCGTCTCGGAGGGCCAGGTCGTGCACCGCGGGCCCGCGCAGGACATCGACGAGCACGCCGTGCTCGACCTCGTCATGGAAGGAAGTGCCGCGTGAGCGGAACCACGGCCGCACCCCCGGCCGACGCCCCGTCCGACGCTCCGAGGAGGAGCGGCTGGCTCTCCGGGCCCGCCGTCCGCAACCTCGGCCTGGTCATCGCCCTCGCGCTGATCTGCGTCGCGGGCGTCATCACCGGCGGCGAGCGATTCGCCGACATCGACAACGTCCTGACCATCCTGCGGCTCGCGTCCGTGACCGGGGTGCTCGCCATCGGGATGACGTTCGTCATCACGTCGGGCGGGATCGACCTCTCGGTGGGCTCCGTGCTCGGCCTGACCACCGTCTGGGCCACGACCGTCGCCACGCAGACGATGGCCGAGGACATCCACTGGGTGCTCATGGTGTTCACGGCGCTGGTCGTCGGCACGGCGGCCGGCCTGGTCAACGGCGCGCTCATCGCCTACGGGCGCGTCGTCCCGTTCATCGCGACGCTCGCCATGCTCGCGGCCGCCCGAGGGCTGGCGGAGATGATCTCCGACCGCCAGACGCAACAGGTCGACGTCGCGGGGTTCACCGACTTCTTCCGGGCCGACTGGATCGGCGTCCCGGTCCTCGTGTGGATCTTCGCGCTCGTCTCCGTCGCGGGCTGGGTCCTGCTCAACCGCACCACGTTCGGCCGCCGGACGGTCGCGATCGGTGGCAACGAGGAAGCGTCGCGGCTCGCGGGGATCAAGGTCAAGCGTCACACGCTCTACCTCTACGGCCTCGCAGGCCTGGCCGCCGGGATCGGCGGCGTCATGATGCTGGGGCGCACCACGGCGGGGACCTCGACGAACGGCGTGCTGTACGAGCTCGACGTCATCGCCGCCGTCGTCGTGGGCGGCACCCTGCTCGTCGGGGGCCGCGGCACGATCGTCGGCACCGTGCTCGGCGTCCTGATCTTCAACACGCTGAACAACATCTTCGTGATCAACAACATGTCCACGTCGGCGCAGAACGTCGCCAAGGGCCTGATCATCGTCGTCGCCGTCCTGATCCAGCAGCGTTTCGCGAACCGGTCCCGATCCACCTGACCGCACCCTCCAGCCGCATCCACCTCATCGCAGCATCGGACCGAATCGAGGAAGATCCCATGTCCGCACGAACCACAGCCCGGCGCCGCACCCTGGTCGCCGCCGTCGGTGCCACGGCCGCCCTCCTGATCACCGCGGGCTGCACCAGCAACGAGCCGCCCGAGGAGGAGAACACCGCGCCGGCCCCCGTCGCCGCCGAGGGCAACGACGAGCCGGGGGAGGACGTCGTGATCGGGTTCTCCGCCCCGGCGGCCGACCACGGCTGGATGGGCGCCATCACCCAGACCGCGGTCGACACGGCCGAGCAGTACCCCGACGTCACGCTGCGCCAGGCCGAGGCCACCAACGACGTCAACGTGCAGATCAGCCACATCGAGCAGTTCATCAACGACGAGGTCGACGCCATCGTCCTGCTCCCGTTCGACGGCGCGGCGCTCACCGAGGTCGCGACCAAGGCGATGGAGGCCGGCATCCCGGTCATCAACGTCGACCGGGAGTTCTCCAGCCCGTTCGCCGCGCGCGCCACGATCCTCGGCGACAACTACGGCATGGGCGTGAGCGCCGGCACGTACATCTGCGAGCAGCTCGGCGACAACCCGGACGCGGTCGTGGCCGAGATCCAGGGCATCGAGGCGCTGCCGCTGACCCAGGACCGCAGCCAGGGCTTCGCGGACGCGCTGGCCGACTGCGGCCTGGACGTGGACGCCCAGGTGGCCGCCGACTTCACCATCCAGGGCGGCGAGACGGCGACGTCGAACCTCCTGCAGGCGGAGCCGCAGATCGACGCCATCTGGAACCACGACGACGACCAGGGCGTGGGCGTCCTGGCGGCCATCGAGAACGCCGGCCGCGACGAGTTCTTCATGGTCGGCGGCGCCGGCTCGCTCGACGTCATGGAGCACATCCAGGCCGGGGACACGCCGCTCGAGGCGACCGTCATCTACCCGTCGACGCAGGCGGCCGACGGGATCAAGATGGCGCGCCTCGTCGTGCAGAACAAGAACATGGGCGACCTGGTCTCCGCCGGCGTCCCGCGCACCACGCAGCTGTACGCGCCGGTCGTCACGGCCGACAACGTCGAGGAGTACCTGCCGATCGGCTTCGAGTCCTGACCGCCGCCGTCACCGGTGCCGGCGGGTAGCCCCGGCACCGGTGGCAGCGTGCCGCCGTCAGGCGGCACCACGACGGGACGCACGAGGCCTCGCGCGCCACGCAGGCCGCCGACGCGCCGTTTCGCACCCACGAGGAGGGGCAGCATGACCGAGCACGCCGCAGCAGGGGGCACGACGACGCTTGGCGTCGGGATGGTCGGGTACGCGTTCATGGGCGCGGCGCACTCACAGGCGTGGCGCACCGCCCCGCGGTTCTTCGACCTGCCGACGATGCCGCGGATGCGCGTGGTGGCGGGTCGAGACCCGCAGGCCGTGCGGGCGGCGGCCGACCGGCTCGGGTGGGACGACGCCGTGACCGACTGGCGCGAGCTCGTCGCGCGGGACGACGTCGACCTGGTCGACGTGTGCACGCCGGGGGACACGCACGCCGAGATCGCGATCGCGGCGCTCGAGGCGGGCAAGCACGTCCTGTGCGAGAAGCCGCTGGCGAACACGGTCGCGGAGGCCGAGGCGATGGCCGCGGCAGCCCGGACGGCGGCAGAGCGCGGCGTGCGGGCGATGGTCGGGTTCACGTACCGGCGTGTCCCCGCCATCCAGCTGGCACGACAGCTCGTCGCCGAGGGCCGGATCGGCGAGGTTCGCCAGGTGCGGGCCCAGTACCTGCAGGACTGGCTGTCCGACCCGAAGGCGCCGCTGTCGTGGCGGCTCGACAAGAAGAAGGCGGGTTCGGGAGCGCTCGGCGACATCGGCGCGCACGTCGTCGACCTCGCCCAGTTCATCACGGGCCAGCGGCTCACCGGCGTCGCCGGCCTGCTCGAGACGTTCGTGCGCGAGCGTCCGGTGCCGGCGTCGTTCTCGGGTCTCGCGGGCGAGGCCGGTGAGGGCACCGGCCCTGTGACGGTCGACGACGCGGCGATCTTCTTCGGCCGGCTGTCCGGGGGCGGGATCGCGAGCTTCGAGGCGACCCGGTTCGCGTGGGGCCGCAAGAACGCGATCCGCCTCGAGATCAACGGGTCGCGGGGGTCGGTGGCGTTCGACTTCGAGGACATGAACCTCCTGCACTTCTACGACGCCGACGACGACGCGACGACGGCCGGCTTCCGCCGCATCGTCGTCACGGAGCCCGAGCACCCGTACGGCGGCCACTGGTGGCCGGCCGGTCACGGGCTGGGGTACGAGCACGCCTTCACGCACCAGGTGGTGGACCTGGTCGGTGACCTGGCGGCGGGGCGGCAGCCGCACCCGTCGTTCGACGACGGGCTGCAGGTCCAGCGTGTGCTGGACGCGATCGAGCGCAGCTCCGCGTCCGGCAGCGGCTGGGTCGACCTCCCGGCCGCCGCTGGTGAACCTGTCGCCGGTTGAGCCGGGCGCCGCTGGCTGAGCTTGTCGAAACCCGAAGGAGCATCCTGATGGCACGACCGATCACCCTGTTCACCGGCCAGTGGGCCGACCTGCCGCTCGAGGAGGTGGCCCGGCTCGCGTCGGGCTGGGGCTACGACGGGCTGGAGCTGGCCTGCTGGGGCGACCACCTGGACCCCTGGCGGTGGGACGACGACGCCTACGTGCAGTCGCGTCTGGACCTGCTGGAGCGGTACGGGCTGAAGGTCTTCGCGATCTCCAACCACCTCAAGGGCCAGGCCGTGTGCGACGACCCGATCGACGCCCGGCACCGCGACATCCTCCCGGACGTCGTGTGGGGCGACGGCGACCCCGAAGGGGTCCGGCAGCGGGCGGCGGAGGAGATGAAGCACACCGCGCGGCTGGCCGCGCGGCTCGGCGTCGACACGGTCGTCGGGTTCACGGGCTCGTCCATCTGGAAGTACGTCGCGATGTTCCCGCCGGCGTCCGCCGAGATGATCGACGCCGGCTACCAGGACTTCGCGGACCGCTGGAACCCGATCCTCGACGTCTTCGACGAGGTGGGCGTGCGCTTCGCCCACGAGGTGCACCCCAGCGAGATCGCCTACGACTACTGGACGACGGTGCGCACCCTGGAGGCGATCGGCCACCGCGAGGCCTTCGGCCTGAACTGGGACCCCTCGCACATGGTCTGGCAGGACCTGGACCCGGTGAGCTTCCTGTGGGACTTCCGCGACCGCATCTACCACGTGGACTGCAAGGACTCGAAGAAGCGCATGACCAACGGGCGCAACGGGCGACTGTCGTCGCACCTGCCCTGGGCGGACCCGCGACGGGGGTGGGACTTCATCTCCACGGGGCACGGCGACGTGCCGTGGGAGGACGCGTTCCGCATGCTCAGCACCATCGGGTACCCCGGCCCGATCTCGATCGAGTGGGAGGACGCCGGGATGGACCGGCTCGTCGGCGCCCCCGCGGCCCTGGAGTTCGTGCGAGGGCTCGTCTTCGACCCGCCCGCGGCGGCGTTCGACGCCGCCTTCTCGGCCCGCTGACGCCCGCGGTGCCCGGTGGTCGCGACCGGGCACCGCGGTTCCGTCCCTACGCGGGGCGGTGCAGCATGACGACGTCGTCGTGCACGACGCCGCCGACGTCGTAGGTGCGGCGGCCGACGACCTCGAAGCCGTGCTTGCGGTAGAACGCCTGGGCGCGGCGGTTCTCCCCGTTGGTGCCGAGCCAGATCGCGGCGGCCGGGGATCCCGCGCGCGCGGCGAGCTCGCGGGCCGCGGTCACCGATGCGTCCATGAGCAGGCCGGCGACCCCCGACCCCTGGGCCTCGGGCAGGACGTAGATCTTGGAGAGCTCCGCGTACGGGCCGGGCCCGGCGACGGCGCGGAGCACGTCGGCCTCGGCTGATCCGTCGGGCCGGCCGAGCGCGACGAGCGCGTACCCGAGCGGCGCGTCGTCCATGTGTCGACCGTCCAGCATGGCGCCCTCGCCCCCGCTGGCACCGGACAGGGTCGCCACCTCGTCGGCCGGCACCGCCACGAGCAGGGCGTGCCGGTCCGACTCGGCCCAACCCCGGAACGCCGCCGGGGTCAGGTGCGTGCCGATGTGCGCGGTCATCGTCGAGACGGCAGTCCCAGGTGGGCAGGCCAGGGGGAAGGTGACGGCCGCCAGCCATGCGACGGACGCTGCCTCGCCGGGGCGAGCCTGGCGGACGACGACGCGGCCGGGCGAACGGGTGCTGACGAAGGTGCTCACCGCGCGAATCTAGCTGCCGGGTCCCCAGGGCTCGCAGGGAGGGCCGAGCCGAGCCGCTGACCTGCGCGCGCGTGGTCCCGCGAGGTCCGGCCCGCGACCCTCGGCGGGGCCCCGCATCGATGTGCCGGGCGTCACGCCACCCGAGGTGGTGAGCACTCCCGGAAGCGTGTAATGTTCTACGACGTCAGCCCGACAGGGAGACGGACACGAAGGGTCACCGGGTTCGCCCGGAACGACGAGTGGCCGCCCGGGGCTGAAACTCACATCGAGGATCGGGTTCCTTCGTGGACCCGCGATCGCGGTGCGGGGGACTTGTCAGCACCGTCTGGCTGGTTCGGTCGCCGAAATCGGCGGTTGGAACGGCCCGAAAAGTCTGGTAAGTTTGAGGGGTTGCCCCGGGCGGGTTGGGACTGAGGTTCTGGCTTGTTGGGTGTGCGTC
>NZ_BAAAPM010000001.1:63087-122140 GCF_039531145.1 Isoptericola hypogeus | reverse complement strand
AGTAGGTGCCGCTCTTCGCCTACCCGTGCTTGTGCAGGTCGCGAGCGCGCGGGGCGAGGACGAGTCCCGCATCGAAGAGCCGTCCCGGGTCCACGCGGTCGGCGATATGCCGGAGCCGCTCGCCGGTGGCACCGGGCCACGCCCTCTCGGCCTCGCCCGCCCGGACGTCGGTGGAGTACGCCCCGTAGGTCCCGGTGCTCAGCTCCTGCAAGGTCCGGAAGCTCTCGTCGGCCAGGTCCTGGCCGAGCGGCTGGATCCAGGTGGCCGCGAAGACCTCCTGATGGCGGCCCGCCCATGCCGTGGCCTCGGCCGGCACGTCGGAGACGGCCGCGCCCAGGGCCCGGAGCTCGCCGAGCATGGTCGCCCTGTGCCGGAGCGCGGCGGCCATCGCCTCGCCGAGCTCGCGGTCCGCCCGGTCGACGAGCGCGGCCCGCATCTCCAGGCGCTGCTGGCGCGTGTGCGAGCGGCCGAAGCTCGGCACCAGGTGGGGGTAGGGCACCGCGCGGGCCTGCTGGTGCAGCACCGGACCGAGGTTCAAGGCGGCCTCGAGCACCGGGATCGCCGCCGCGGTGTCGTGGTTCGCCCAGACGTTCTGGGCCCGCACCACGGTGCGGCCGACGCCCGCGTCCTGGAGCATCAGGAAGCTCTCCGCGGCGCGCGGCGCCCCGCCGATCCAGTCGCCCCAGTCCCGGACGAATCCCGCCAGGTCGTCGACCAGGTACTCCACCTCCTGGTGCAGCACGGTCGCGCCGCCCGACGCCGACCCGATCGCCGGGACGTCCAGCTCGAAACAGACCCCGATCCCGGCTTGCGTGGCGCCACCGCGGAGGGCCCAGAACAGGTCGGGGTCGTGCTCCGCGTCGACCCATCGCACGGCGGCGTCGGCGGTCACGACGCGGACCCGGCGCACGTGATCGAGCGTCAGCCCCTGCGACCGGGCGAAGTAGCCGATCCCGCCCGCGGTGGCGATCCCGCCCACCCCGGTTCCGCCGACGTTCCCGCTGGTCAGTGCCCGATCGTACGGGGCGAGCCGGGTGGCCAGCTCGCCCCAGGTCGTCCCGGCCTCGACCCGCACCATCGACGCCGAGGCGTCGAGCGACTCGATGCCCGCCATCCGCGCGAGGTCGATCACGATGCCGCCGTCGTTCGTGGAGGCCCCGGAGATGCCGTGGCCTCCGGAGCGCACGCTGAGCGGTACGGGCTCGCCGGCGACGCGGCGGACCTCGGCCGCGTACCGGACGGCCCGCTGGACGTCCTCCTCCGTCGTCGGGCGGAACACGACCCTCGGGCTGCCGACCCGCATGTAGCTGGACCGGACCTGCGTGTACGCGCCGTCCGCCGCACTGACCGCGGTCCTCGACAGCTCCGGGTCGGGAGCCGGCCAGCCCGGGGCATGCCAACCCGGGGCCAGCCAGCCCGCGGACGGCGGGAGCCCGACGGCCGGGTCGTTCGTCGACCGGGTGCCGACGGAGCCGTTCACCGGAGGTCTCCCGCCGGAGCCTGGCCGAGCCCGGTTGCGGAGCGATCCTCACCGATCGCGGCCAGCGCCTCGCGTGCCTGATCGGGGCGGCGCAAGACGAACTCCGCGGAGGGACGCGACCCGGACGCCAACCCGATCGAGAGGCGGGTCGCGTCGTCGGCGTCGACGAAGTCGGGGCGCGCCCACCCGCGTCGGCGCAGGTTGAGGTTGCCGAGGACGATCGAGAAGACCCGCCGGGAGGAGCCCACCTCCTCGGCGAGCACCCGGCGCATCATCACCAGCGAGGACTGGGCCATCGAGATGACCGAGGCCCCCGGCACCGGGACCACCCCGGACGCGCCCAGCACGAGCTGGAGGCTGCCCTCGGGCCGCAGCAGCGGCACCCAGGCGCGCGCCGCCGCGGCGTAGGCCGCCGCGACGTCCACGAAGTAGCGCTGCCAGGTGTCGTCGTCGACGCCCCACAGCGGCGCCCCGCTCCACCAGCTGCCGAGGGTGGCCACCACGTGGTCCACCTGCCCGTGCTCGGCGGTGATCGCCTCGGCGGTCGCCCGTGCTCCGGCGAAGGACACGTAGTCGCCCACCACGAGCCGGAGTCCGTCGCCCAGCCCGGCGACGGCGGGGTCCTCCCGCAGCTCGGCGGCTCGCGCCGCCGTGCGGGAGGGGACGACGACGTCGGCCCCCGCTGTGAGGTAGGCGCGCACGAAGTGCTCACCGACGGATCCGGTGCCACCGAGCACCACGGCGCGCCGGCCGCGCAGCGGCCCGCTCGTCTCGCTCACGCCGCGCACCCCGCGTCCGTCCTCGTGGTGGGGGCTACGTGTCGCACCGGACGGCCGACCATATGCTGATCCTTTCTCAGGCGCGCGCATCGGTCATGCGCACGTGACGGGGGTGCCCGTGCGGCGTGTACCGCCCGGGCCGAGCAACAGGGATGCGAGGGGAACTGTGGGGGAGCCGACGGCCGCACGGCTTACCGATCGACAGCAGGTCTGGCGCGGGCTGCTGCAGGGGCAGCGAGCGATGCTCCTGCGCCTCGGGGTGGAGCTGAAGCGCGACTTCGGGCTCACGATCCCGCAGTACGAGGCGCTCCTCGCGCTGCACCAGGGGCCGAGGCGCGGGCTGCCCGCGACCCGGCTCGCGCGCGAGCTGCTCTACAGCTCCGGGTCCGGCTCGAACCTGATCGCACGGATCGAGCAGCTCGGGTACGTGCGGCGATCGACCGGGGACACCGACGCCCGCACGCAGCTGGTCACCCTGACCGAGGCGGGCGAGGACCTCATCGTGCGGGCGACCGAGGCGCACGTCGCCGCGCTGCGCGCGGAGTTCGAGCCCCTGATCGACGACGACGAGGTCGCGGTGCTGCTCCGCTTCGCCCGACGGCTTGCCGAGCACGAGGGCGTGCACGCCCAGCCGCCCGAGCCGGTCGAACCGGACTAGGTGTCAGGACGAAGTGTCAGGACGACGTGTCACGACGACGAGGCCGCCCCGAGGCGCTCCGGTCGGCGGCGTATCAGCCGATCCCGAGGTCCGAGAGGTCGGGGTCCTGGTACGCCTCGGCGTGGTCCCACTGCGCGAACTCGATGACGGTGCCGCCGGGGAGCTGCCCGCGCGCCTGGAAGCCCGGCGGCACGGGGGTCTTCGGCTGGACGACCCGGCCGCCTGCCGCGAGCACGTCCGCCAGGGCCTGGTCGACGTCGGCGACGAGGATCGTCTGCTCCGTGTCGCGCAGCGGTGCGAGGTGCTCCTCCGCTGCCGACACGACGGAGAAGCTGACGCTCGCGGCCTCGAGCCCGATCACGTGCATGTCCTGTGCGGGCATGGCGAAGCGGATCGTCGGCACGGCGTCGTAGAAGCGCATCGTTGCGCGCAGGAACTCGGTGAGGTGCTCGGGGAGCACGTAGGCGCGCTGGTAGACCCTGATGATGTTCGCCACGGACGACATGGCAGTCTCGCTCTCTCGGGTGGGGTGGCTGGTGGAGGACGCCGGCCGGCCGGCGCGCTCGGTCAGATCGAGCAGCCGTCCGGACCGCAGGCGGTGTCGTCGGCGGTCTGGACGCCGCCGATCGGGACGACCCGGGGAGCCGGGTTGAGCTCGGCGTACACGGTGGAGATCGCGTCCCTCATCATGTCCTCGCTCTGCGCGCCGGAGATGCCGTAGCGCCCGTCGATCACGGTGAACGGCACGCCGGAGACGCCGATCTGTGCGGCGTGGGAGATGTCGTCGGCGACGGCGTCCCGGTAGGCGGTCGGGTCGGCGAGCACCCGGTCGGCGACGTCGGCCGGCAGGCCCGCCGCCGTCACCGCGGTGCGGAGCACCTCCGGGTCGCCGACGTCGCGCCCGTCGGCGAAGTAGACGGCGAACAGGGCCTCGACTACCTCCCGTTGCACCCCGGCCTCGCCGGCCGCCTGGATCAGGCGGTGCGCGGTGCGGGTGTTCGACGGGACCGCCGAGTCCTGGTCGAAGTGGAAGCCGTGCTCGGCGCCCATCGCGACGAGCTGCTGCTGGGCGGCCCGGAACCGCGCCATGTCCATGCCGCGGCCCGCCAGGTACTCGGGCTGCTTGACCTGGGACCGTTCCGGGGCGTCCGGCTGCAGCTGGTAGGAGCGGAAGCGCAGGTCCACCTGGTCGGCGAACGGGAGCGAGCGCAGCACGCGGGCGAGGCGGAGCTCGCCGACCACGCACCAGGGGCAGGCGACGTCGAGCCAGACGTCGAGACGAAGGCGTACCGGTGCGGCGCTCGCATCGGGCGCGGCGGAGGGGGAGAGCGCGGTCATGCCGGGCGCAACCGTCGCAGCGGCCGCCTTGTTCCCTGTAACTACAGGAAGTTTCCGGATGTCGCGGACCTCACAGGCGCTCCCGCGCGGAGCCGACGACCGGAGCGCACCGTTCGCCGGCAGCCGGGGGGCGCGGCGGGGCGCCGGTCAGCCGGCCGTCATGGCGCCGATCGCTCCGGTGACGTAGGGGACAAGCCAGATCGACCAGACCACGATGCTGAACCGGTGGAAGCTGGCCTTCTCGGGTTCGCGGTCGCGCGCGAGCACGATGATCGCCCACACGAGGTGGATCGCCATCAGCGCGATCGCGAGGCCTCCGGTCCAGACCATGACCGTGTCGAACGCGCTCGCCGGGCCCGCGGAGGTCTCCGCGATGCGGCTCATGAGGAACGTCCCGGTGGCGTCGCAGGCCAGGCCGACGGCGAACGCCGCGGCGTGCCAGGGCCGGAGCGTGCCCTGGACCCGCTCGGACCAGACGCCGATCGTGTAGAAGACCAGGGCCAGGGTGATGACGACGATCGCGAGCGCGAGCATCGGTCGCTCCTCTCGGTGAGTACGGCGACCCGTGCGGTCGCCGAGCAGCTGTCGGATGTTGGGGTGTCGGGCGGACGGCGGTCAGGCCGTGGCGAGGTCCACGGTCTCCTCGATCCGGGCGTCGAGCATCCGGACCGTCGCGTCGACCGTGGCGAGGGTGGACGCGTCGTGCGACACGAGGAGGGTCGCGGCGCCCGTCTCGCGGGCCAGGCCGATGATGAGGTCGACGACCTGGGTGCCGCGCTCGTGGTCGAGCGCGGACGTGGGCTCGTCGACGAGCAGGACCTCGGGCCGTCCGACGAGCGCGCGGGCGATCGCGACGCGCTGACGCTGCCCGCCGGACAGCTGCGCGGGCCGCCTGCCCGCGTGGTCGGCCACGCCGACGGCGTCCAGCAGCTCCATGGCCCGCGCGCGCACGCCGGCCGGGCGCCTCCCGCGCAGGTGGGCGTGCAGCTCGAGCTGCTCGACGGCGGTGAGCGAGCCGAGCAGCTGGGGCGACTGGAAGACCATGCCGATGCGCTCGAGCCGCACGCGGGTCGACCGCGCCACGGTCGTCGCCGGGGTGAGGACGACGTCCCCGCCGATCGAGACCGTCCCCCGCGACGGCCGGGTCAGCCCGGCCGCCACGGCCAGCAGGCTGGACTTCCCGGCCCCGGACGGGCCCAGCAGGGCGGTGGTCGTCCCCGCGGGGACGGTGAGGCAGGCGTCGTCGACGGCGGTGAGCGTGGCGTCGCCGTCGGGGTAGACGAGCGTGACGTGGTCCAGGCGCAGGTCCATCAGGATTCTCCTTCGGGGGTAGCGAGCGCGGTCAGCGGGCGGCGAGGGCCGCGTGCGGGTCGATGCGGGTGATCCGGGCCACCGAGACCCCGGCGCCGACCAGGCCGAGCAGGATCAGTCCCGCGGCCGGGACGAGGGTGGTGCCGGCGGTGACGACGACCGGGACGGCGTCCGGCAGCAGGGAGGCGGCGGCGACGGACAGCCCCGTGCCGACCGCCACGCCGCCGGCCAGCAGCACGGCGGCCTGTCGGAGCGCGTCGCGCAGCAGGTACCCGGTGGAGGCGCCGAGCGCCTTGAGCACCGCGACGTCCCCGGACCGGCTGATGGTCCAGACGGTGAAGAACGCGCCCACGACGAGAGCCGAGATGACGAGCAGGAACGCCTGCATCGTGGTCAGCGACGTGTTCTCCCCGGCGAAGGACGACACGGCCGAGCGGGCGTCCGACGTCGTGACGGTCGTGGTGCCGAGCTCGTCGTCCGCCTCAGCGAGAGACCTGGCGAGGGCGGCGTCGTCGGCCTCGGAGGTGGACAGGGCGACGACGGTCGCGACCGGCTCGCCGGTCCCGCCGGAGGGCCCGCGTGCCCCCACGGCCTGCCAGTCGTCCAGGGTCGTCCACACGACGGGGGTGTGCGAGAACGACTGGTCGGCGGCCACGGTCGCGGCCACGGTGAGCTCGCTGCCGCCGAGGGTCACGGTGTCGCCGGCCTGGGCGCCGAGGGCGTCGGCCGCGCCCGGGGTGAGCACGACCGTGCCCGGGTCGACGTCGCCGGCCTCCCACGGCACCAGGTCCGTGCCCTCCGCCACGCCGAACGCGGTGACCGACGCCGTCGTCCCGTCCGTCTCGGCGCGCGTCGTGGCCACCCCCAGCGGGTCGGCGGACCCGACGCCCGGGACCTGGGCCCAGGCCTCCCACTGGTCGGGGCCGACGCGGGACGCGGTGAACTCCGGCGCGTCGCCGGGTGACGGCATGGAGAACGCGAGGTGGTCGGACGGCAGGTCCGTGACGGCCGAGGTGGACTCCCGGGCCAGCCCGGCGGTCAGCGAGGCCAGGAAGGTCACGAGGAAGGTGATGAGCACGATCACCACCGACATCAGGACGAAGCGGCCGCGGGCATGCCTCAGATCGCGCAGGGCGACGAACACGGGGGAACCTCCGAACAGGGGTTGCTGGGACTGCTTCCAGCCTCCGCGCCGCCGGGCCCGCGGTCATCGCGACCCGGGGTGATCCTGCGGCGCCGAAGGGTGGGGCGGCCGTTCCACCTTTCGGCTGATGCGTCGGCGCCCTGCCTGGCTACCGTGGACGGGTGATCCCCCACCCGATGCCCTCGGCGACGCGCGGCCTGACCCTGGGCCTGGACGTCCTGCTGACCACCCTCGTCGTGGTCGCCGTCGTGCAGGCGCCGTCGGGTCGCACCTGGCAGGCGGCGGTCGTCGCCGTCGTCCTGCTCGCCGTGTACCTCTGGGGCCGCGCGGCCGTGCGGGTGCACGAGCGGTCGGTGGACACCCCGCGGGGCGGCTGGTGGCCCGACGCCGCGTGGGTCGCGGGGCTCTTGGTCGCGTGGTGGGTGCTGCTGTGGCTGTCCCCGGCGGCGCTGTGGATCGCGTTCCCGTTCATGCTGCTGCAGATGCACGTCCTCGGCCCGCACCGCGGCGTCGTCGCGGTCGCGGTCACGACCGCCGTGGCCGTCGCCGAGGGTCTGCTCGTCCAGGCCGGGGACGGCGACGCGTGGACGGGGTTCGTCCTGGGCCCCGTGCTCGGGGCGTGCGTCGCCGTGGGCGTCGTGCTCGGGATCGAGGCGTTCGTCCGCGAGTCCCAGACCCGGCAGCGCACCGTCGACGAGCTGACCCAGGCCCGGCGTCACCTCGCGCAGGCGGAGCGGGAGATGGCGGTGACGGACGAGCGGGCCCGCCTGGCGCGCGACATCCACGACACCCTCGCGCAGTCCCTGTCGGCGATCGAGCTGCTGCTGCGCGCCGCGGGCGACGCCCTGGGCTCCGACGAGGAGAAGGCGCGCGCCCTCGTCGGCCAGGCGCGCGGCGCGGCGCGGGACAGCCTCGCCGAGGCCCGCCGCGTCGTGCAGGACCTCACGCCCACCGACCTCGACCGCACGGCGCTCCTCGGAGCGCTGCGCGCCGTGGCCGACCGCATCGCCGGCACCTCCGACACCGACGCCGGGCGCCGCCGCCCCCTGACCGTCTCGGTCCACGCCACCGGACGGTCGCGGCCGCTGCCCGTCCCGCTCGAGACCGCGCTGCTGCGCGTCGCCCAGTCGGCGCTCGCGAACGTCGTCGAGCACGCGGACGCCGGGCGCGCCCAGGTGACGCTGACCTACGAGCCGGACGCCGTCACGCTCGACGTCGTGGACGACGGCGTCGGGTTCGACCCCGCCGCGATCGCCGACGACCGGTCGGAGGGGCGGGGGTTCGGCATCCCCGCCATCCGCTCGCGCGTCCGCGAGCTCGGAGGCACCCTCGCGCTGGAGGCGACCCCCGGCGGCGGCACCGCCCTCGCCGTCACCGTGCCGACCCGAGAGTCGACGCGAGAGCCGACCCGAGAGCCGAACCGAGGGCCGACCCGAGACGTGGAGGACGCCCGATGATCGACGTCGTCCTCGCCGACGACCACCCGGTGGTCCGCGCCGGGCTGCGCGCCGTCGTCGACGGTCAGCCCGACATGCGGGTGGTGCACGAGACCCCGACCGCCGAGGACCTCATCGGCTGGCTCGACGACGGCGGCCGGGCCGACGTCATCCTGCTCGACCTGCGCTTCGGCGACGCCCGCCTGGGCGGAGCGGCGGCCACCGGGACCATCGTCCGCCGCCACGCCGTCCCCGTCCTCGTCGTCACGACCTACGGCACCGACGCCGACATCCTCGCCGCCATCGAGGCCGGCGCCACGGGCTACCTCCTCAAGGACGCGCCGACCGAGGAGCTCGCCCGCGCCATCCGGTCCGCCGCCGCGGGGGAGGTCGCGCTCGGTGCGGACGTGCAGCGCCGGCTCCTCGGGCGCATGCGCACCCCGGGCGAAAACCTCAGCGCACGAGAGCTCGAGGTGCTGCGCCTGGTGGCCGCCGGCCGGTCGAACGACGCCATCGCGCGCGAGCTCTTCGTCTCCGTCGCGACCGTCAAGTCGCACCTGGCGCACATCAACACGAAGCTCGGCACCCAGTCGCGCACCGGGGCCGCCGCCACCGCCCGCGAGCGCGGCATGCTCTGAGCCGCCGCCCTTCAGATGCGGCGGCTCAAGCGGATGACGGGCAGCTCGCGGTCCGTCTTCTCCTCGTACTGGGCGAACCTCGGAGACGCGGTCGTGATCGACTTCCAGGCGCTGGAGCGTTCCTCGCCGCGCAGCTCCGTGGCGGTGACGGGGATCTTCTTCCCGGCCAGCTCGATCGTCAGGCGGTCAGGGTGCGCCGCCAGGTTGAGGTACCAGGCGGGGTTCTTCGCCGCGCCCGCGGCGGACGCCACGACGAGCCAGCTGTCGTCGTCGCCGGGGAACCAGCCCACCGGCGTCGACCGCTCCTCGCCGCTCTTGCGCCCGATCGTCGTCAGCACCAGGGCGTTCATTCCCATGACCTTGCCCTCGCGGGTGCGGATGCGGCGCGCGATGCGCCTGTTCATCCACTTGGTGAGGCGGCCGCCGGGCTGCCGCGCGCCGCGGGTGCCCTGGGAGTGGCTGAAGCTCATCGCGTCCTCCGTCGTCGATGGTCCGTCCTCTCGACTGTACACGGCACGAACTGTCATCGGCGCGTACGATGACAGCTGTGAGCGAACCGACCGACTGCGGGCCCTCGTGCCCGACTCTGGGCGCCACGGGGCTGCCGGAGCTCGCGGACCTTGCGGTGCTCGTGCGGTCCACCGTGGCTGATGTCGCGGACCGGCACGACCTGACCCCCATGCAGGGGCGGCTGCTGTGCCTCCTGCTGGACGGGCCGCTGCGCATGGCAGAGCTCGCGCGCCGGCTCGGCGTCGAGAAGGCCGCGCTCACGGGGCTCGTCGATCGGGCCGAGCGCCGCTCGCTCGTCGAACGCCGCGCCGTACCGGGTGACCGGCGTGCCGTGCTCGTCGCGCTGTCGGACGCCGGCACCTCAGCGGTCTCCGTGTTCCACGCCGACGCAGCCGACGCGCTCGACGCGATGCTCGGCGACCTGACGGAGGAGGAGCGCGCGGCGTTCCGGCGGATGGCGGCGACGGTCGTCGCCAGTGCCAGTGCCAGTGCCAGTGCCAGTGCCGTCGGCTGAGTCGCCCCGCGTTGCGCACCCCGACGGCCAGACAAGGATCGTGCCCCGGTCTCGTCGCGACCTGGCGATGCGCCACGTACCCGACGTACCCGATCGCGCCGCCGGGCCTGACCCGTGCTCCTAGCGAGTGGTGCGCTCGGCGATCCGCTGCTTCGCCGCGGTGAAGGGCGGCTGCGCGAATCGCAGGGTGTCGAGCATGTGGGGCTTACGTACCACGGACTTGATGTGGCTGAACGTGTCGACTGAGTACTGGCCGTGGTAGGCGCCCATGCCGCTGGCTCCGACGCCACCGAAGGGCAGGTCGGCGATCCCGGCCTGGAGCATGGGCGCGTCCAGGCCGACGCCACCGGAGGAGGTGCGGGCGACGAAGGCCTCGCGCGTCGAGGCCGTACCGGTGAACACGTAGAGCGCGAGCGGCTTGGCGCGCGCGGTGACGTAGCCGATCGCGGCATCGACGTCTGCGACCGGGACGATGGACAGGATCGGGCCGAAGATCTCCTCGCGCAGGTAGGCGGGCTCGTCCGTCGACGCGAACGGGTCGGGCGCGTGCACGACGGTCGGCGCGATGTACCGGTCGGCCGCGTGGCGCTGGCCACCGACGGCGATCCTCGCGCCGTCGAGGAGGCCGATCAGCCGGGTGAAGTGCCGGTCGTTGACGATGCGGCCGTAGTCGTCGCTGCGGGCGGGGTCCGTCCCGTACAGGTCGGTGATCGCGCGCTGCAGCGCCGCGGTGAGCGCGTCGACCCGGTCGGGGGTGGTGAGGACGTAGTCGGGGGCGACGCAGGTCTGGCCGGCGTTGAGGAACTTGCCCCAGGCGAGGCGTCGGGCGACCTGGTCGAGGCGGGCGTCGTCGTCGAACCAGGCGGGGGACTTGCCGCCGAGCTCGAGCGTGACCGGGGTGAGGTGCTCGGCGGCGGCGCGGGCGACCACCTTCGCGACGGCGCCGTTGCCGGTGTAGAAGATGTGGTCGAACCGCTGCCTGAGCAGCTCGGTGGACTCTTCCACCCCGCCCTCGACAACCTGGACCGCCCGTGCGTCGAGATACTGCGGGACGAGGCCGGCCACGACGGCCGACACGGTCGGGGTCAGCTCGCTGGGCTTGAGCACGACCGCGTTCCCCGCGGCGAGGGCCCCGACGAGCGGGGCGAGGAGCAGCTGCACCGGGTAGTTCCAGGGCGCGATGACGAGCGCGACGCCGAGCGGCTCGCGGACCAGTCGCCCAGTGGCGGGCTGCAGGCTCAGCGGCAGCCGCTGCCGTCGCGGCCTGGTGAAGCGCCGCAGGTGGCGCAGGGTGTGGGCGATCTCGGCGAGCACCACCCCGGTCTCCGCGAGCCGGGCCTCGGTCGCGTTCTTGCGCAGGTCACGCCACAAGGCGGCCTCGATCGCCGGGCCGTTCTCGCGCAGCAGCCGCTGCAGCGCCTCCAGCTGGGCGCGTCGCCATGACAGCAGCCGGGTCGCGCCGCTGTCGAATCGGTCACGGGCGGTGTGGACGACGGCGGCGATGGTCTCGGTCCGCGTCGGCGGGCTCGGGTGTGCGGTCGCGTCCATCTCAGACGGCCCCGGCGTGGACGCGGACGCGCAGGGCGCGAGCGGACTCGATGAGCTTCACGCCGTCGGGCCCCCACATCAGTCGCATGTAGTGCCGCTCGAACGGGCCGCGCTGCATCATCCAGACGAACGGGAGAGCGAGCTTGGTGCCGATGACGGCGAGTCGCGACCGCACCGGGCTCATGCCGAGCGAGGCGCGCATCTTGCCCGAGGAGGCCCCGGCGGCGAGCTGACGGAACAGCCCGTGGTCGAGGACCCCGGCGTAGAAGACCGCCGGCAGCTGGGAGCGGTGGAAGTTCTTCTTGAACAGTCCGAACATCTGCTCGGCGAAGTTCTCCCCGGTGTCGGGCCAGATCGCCATCGTGTCGGGGGTGCCGAAGAGGTCCGCGTACTTCTCGTACAGCGCGTCCATGTCGGCCTTGGAGTGCGGGACGTCCTCCTCCGGGGCCCCCACCAGGCGGCAGTACGCCGCGACCTCGGCGAAGTAGCGGTCGCGCTTCTCCGGGGAGAGCCGGTGGGGGCGCTTGCCGTCGCGGAAGGCGAAGGACTCGTACAGCCACAGCATCGAGTGCATCTCGGTCAGTGCCGCCCACATCGCGTCCCGCGGCTCGGCCGCCGCGTACCCGCCGAGCTCGGGCTCGCCGACGTCGATCGTCGGCCCGGCGACCTTGGTGTGGATCGTGCGCAGGTGCTTCCACATCCGCTCGGCCGAGGCGGTGTCGCCGAGCCACATCGGCGCGTGCATGCCCGAGTTGCGCTGGCCGCGCTCGAACAGGTCGAAGAACGTGACCGTGCCCTTGAGCGTCTTGCGCGACAGCGGGTCGTGGTCACGCACCCCGGCGATGACCGGCCGGTAGGTCGACTGCATCAGGCCCTGGAAGGCGTACTGGAAGACGATCGTCGCCGGGTGGAGCAGCACCTCCCACACCACCGATTCCGGCCCGAACAGCCCGTAGTCCGGCGTGCCGTCCTCGTGCAGGGACTCGCCGGCGGGCACCGGCTCGCCGAACCGCCGCCACCGCTGCACATTGCCCTCGAGCCGCTCCTTGCTCACGATCCTGAAATCCCGATCCACCGCTGCGACGCCCACGCCCACTCCTCGTCCGACAACCTCAGTTCCCGCCCGGGAACTTGTTGGAGGGAACGTATGCTGGCGCCCGGCCCTCGTCAACTCTTTCGGAATGCGACCATGAGCTCTGCACGGACACCTGCACGGACCTCGGCACACGGCACGACACGGCGAGCCATCGGCGTCCGCGCCGGTCTCACCCTGCCGAGAATCGTCGAGGCGGCCCGCTCGCTCGACCCGGACGCCCTCACGATGCAGGCCCTGGCCGACCACCTCGGCGTGGACCGCAAGGCGCTCAATCACCACGTCAGCGACCGCGACACGCTGCTCGGGCTCGTGGCACTGGACGCGTTCACCAGCACCTTCTCCGCCGTCGACATCGCCGCCCACACCGGCTGGCAGGACGCGTGCCGCAGCTATGCCAGGGGCTTCACGGACAGCGCCGTCGCCGCCGGCGTGCTCGCCGAGCGCATCCGGCTCACCGACGCCTACGTCACCAAGGTGCTCGAACCGACCGAGGCTGTCCTGCAGACGATGGTTGCCGCCGGGTTCGACGACGAGACCGCCATGCGCACGCTCTCCGCGCTCACCAACATCTGCCTCGCCCACGCGCGGGACGTCGTCCTTGCCTCCCGCAGCAACACCAGCCCCCGCGCGGCCATCCTTCGCGACGCCCTCCACGAGCGCGACGCGACGAAGTACCCCACCCTCGCGCGCATCGCCGAGCTCCCAGCCACCACCTATGACACGACCCAGCTCGACCTGAGCATCGACACCTTCATCGCCGGCGCCGAGGCCCGGCTGCGTCGCGACCGGAACCGCCATTGACACGAGAGGAGCTGGCGTGCGTGCGGTCGCGCGATCCGTTGCCGACGCCCAGGTTCGACAGCCCGGTCGCGAACGCCACGCCGGTGTCGCCAGGCGTCACCCCCGCTGGCCGACCTCGATCCGCACCAGGTGGCGACCGCGGATCGCGTAGAACCGGTCGTCCTCGTCGACGGCGGCGCGCGGGATGCCGTACCACTCGCCGTCGAGCGGGGCGAGCGTGGTCCGCGCGAACGACTTCGGGTCGAACCGGAAGAAGGCGGCCTTCGACGTGCCGTAGACCTTGCCGCGATTGACCAGCAGCGTGCCGTAGTCCGGGACGACGTCGCGGTGGGTGGAGCGGTGGACCACCGCCCGCGTCTCGCGGTCGACCACCGCGAGCTCGCCCCGGAAGCCCAGCACGTACAGGTGACGCCCGCGGACGGCCAGGCCCGTGATCCCCGCCGGCTCGACCAGCGGGTCCACGCGCCACAGCTCACGGTGCGCCATCGGGTCCCAGGCCACGACGACGCCGCGCCCGCCCGTCACGTCGCCGCCGAGGTACGCGACCCCGTCGTGGGTGGCGACCGACCGCACCATCTGCCGCGCGTCGATCGGGTTGACGGCCGACGTCGAGGTGTCGGTGGCGGGGTCGTAGACGACGAGGCTCCCGCCGCCGAGGGTGTCGGACTGGATGCCCAACAGCAGGCGCCCGTTGACCTCGTCCCACACGACCTGGTGCGGGCGGTTCTGGGCCGCAGGGAACCGCTCGACGAGGCGCGGCCACGCGCCGTCGGCGGCGGGGTCGTGGGCGAGGATGCCGACGTTGCTGTACTGGCCGAAGTAGGCGACGCCGTCCACGACGTCGATGTCCTTGGCCTCGGACGCGGCGTAGAGCCGCTGGACGGTGCCGGACCGCACGTCGTGCCTGGCCACGACGTTCGTGCCGCCCACGTACACGCCGCCGGCCCCGGCCGCCACCGACATCGCCAGCAGGGGGTCCGTCGGGGCTCCCGCCTCGATGAGGTCGTACGTCGTGGCCTCCGCGGTGGCCAGGTCCACCGCCACCGCGAGGGCGAACGCGGACACGGTCCACACCTTGCCGTCGCGGGCGAACAGACCCCACAGCTCCCCGAGGTCGATGTCCGTCGGGCTCAGGGCGCGGAACGTGCCGGTGCTCCGGGTGTACTCGTTGATGCCGCCGAGCAGGAAGTACACCTTGCCGTCGGCGTGGGTGAGGTTCTTGCCCGAGCCGGACCGGCCCACCGGCGCGATGGTGTACGACGACGGGTCCGCCCGGTCGATGAAGGCGAGCGCGGCGCCCTGCGGGGTGATGCCCATGACGCAGAGGGTGTCGTCGTCGAGGACGATCAGGTCGCGAACCTCGATGCCGCCGGCGAACTCTGGCGGCAGGATCGACCGGACCGTGCTCGTCGCGCGGTCCATCACCCACAGCCCGGCCTTGCTGCTGGTGGGCAGGGAGTTGAGGACGCTGCCCGTGCCGATGTACACCTCGGTGTCGGTCGCGGCGAGGGCGCGGATCATCGTCGCGTGGGGGTCGGGGATCGCGACGTCCTCGACGCGCCGCGTCGCCGGGTCGTAGCGGCGCAGCCGTGGGCGCAGGTCCGCGGCGAGGAGCTCGCGCCCGCCGAAGTAGACGACGTCGTCAGGCGTGACCGCCAGCGCGTAGGGGTCGAGGCCGTAGATGTCGTGCAGGTCCTCTTTCGGCGCCCCCGGCCTGCTGAGGTCGAGCCGGACGAGTCCGTGACCGGGGGCGGTCGGGTACTGGCGGATCGCGGAGTACAGGTACCGGCCCTCGGCGTCCGGGACCAGCAGCTGGGTGCTGATGCCCGGGCCCTCCGTCACGCTGGTGACCTTCCCGGTGGGCAGGTGGTAGCCCACGATCCGCAGGGGGTCGATGTTGCGCGACGCGATGTAGACCGTGTCGCCGACGAGCGTCGCCGCCGCGTGGGTGAACGTGGACACGGCCGGGCCGAGGTCGGTCACCCGGACCGACGGCGCCGCCGCGAGCAGCCCCTGTCCGGCGGACGCCGACGGTGCCGCGGCAGTCCCGGCGAGCGCGAGGCCCCCGGCGGCGCCGAGCTGCAGCAGAGCGCGGCGAGAGAGCGGGGAGCTCAGGTGGTCGGCCATGTCATCACCCATCGTCGTGGCGGACGTGATCGTCGTCACACGGTAGGGCCGCACCCGGCTTCGCCCGAACAGTTCGCACAGAACCGAACAGGCCATCGGCGGGGGAGGTGAGGTGCGCTCCGGGCGCTCCTCAGCGCAGGGCGCGCGTCGCGTGCTCGAGCCAGCGGGCGACGACGGCCAGCTCGTCGGGGCTGAAGCCGTCGGTCAGGCGTGCGTTCAGCTCGGCCAGCGCGCCGCGGACGTCCGTCAGCGCGGCGGTGCCGGCGGGTGTGAGGTCCAGGCGGACCGTGCGGTGGTCGTCGGGGTCGGCGCGGCGGCGCACGAGGCCGGCGCCCTCCATGCGGGCCAGCAGGCCGCTCGTGCCCGCGGGGGAGGCCTGCAGCGCGGCCGTCACCTCGCCGATCGTCGCGCCGGGGTGGTCGGCGAGGTGGAGCAGGACCCCGCAGCCGGCGGCGCTGATGCCGTGTCCGGCCTGCCCGGCGCCGCGCCGGGCGATCCACCGTCGCATCTGGCGCTCCGCCGACGTGGTGAGGAACACCAGCCGCGGAGCGCGACGCCGGGCGTCCGTCATCGGCGCGGTTTCCGGGCGCGGAGGCTGACCGTGCCGTCCTTCTGCGCCGGGGCGTCCTCGACCCGTGCGTCGCACCAGGCGAGGAGCTGTGGCCACAGCGTGTCGCGCAGGCCGCGCCGGAAGAAGCCGGTGTGCCCGATCCGCTCCACCCCACCGTCGGCGGGGCTCCACGTGCGCCGCTCGACCCTGGCGCCCGTGAGGCGGTCGGTGATCGCGTCGATCTGGGCGGGCGTGGCCCACGGGTCGTCGGTGAACCCGAAGGCGAGCACGTCGCCCGTGACTCGTGCGGCCTCCTCGGCGGCGCGCAGGGTCGGGTCGTCGAAGAAGTATCCCGGCAGCCTCGACCAGCGGCTCCACTCCAGCATGGCCGCGGCCGGCATGTCCTCCCCGAGGCCCAGGCGGCGGCCGGGCACGTACCCCAGCACCCGGGCGGCCGCCGGCCCGACCGCCCGCAGCACGAGCCCGACGCGCGCCCGCTCGGCGCGGTCGGGGATCGTGGCCGTCACCCCGGCGTGCGACGCCACCGTGACGAACGCCGCGAGGCCCCGCGACCCGTGACCGAGCGCCAGCGCGTGCCCGCCGATGCTGTGCCCGACGGCGAGCTGCGGCACGTCGCCGAACCTGGGGCGCGCCCAGGCCGCGACCGCGGGCACGTCGTCGGCCATCCAGTCCCGCATGCGCAGGCCGCGATGGTCCCGCGGGCTGCCGGACCGGCCCGTGCCGCGGTAGTCGTACGTCACGGCCGCGTAGCCGTTCGCCGCGAGGTACTCCGCGAACGAGGTGTACAGGCGCTCCGGGACCGCCGTCGCCGGGTGGATCACCAGCACCGCGCGGGGCGCGCCGTCGGCCGGGGTCCGTACCGTGCCCACGACCCACCCGCCGGCCGGGATCTGGATCCGCAGCTCGTCGGTGGTCACCGTCGTCGGACCCTCACTTCGCATGCGAAGTACCTTACGCACCGGCGGGGGCGCAGGTCGACGACGCCCGGGTAACGCCGCGTGCCCGCCCGGGAGCACGGAGCTCCCGGGCGGGCACGTCGTGGACCGCCGGACGGGACGGTCCGGCGCGTCAGTCGAACAGGTTGGTCTGCAGCACCGCGAACAGCACGGCGTGGACGCGGTCGCGCAGGCCGTTGCCGACACCGACCGGGTCCTCGTCGACCGCCTCGCGGGTGGCCTTGTCCGTGCCCGGCAGCATCGCGAGCATGAGGTCGTTGCCGTACCGGGCGGCCAGACCGGGGTCCATCCACTTCCCGAGCACGGCGTCGGTCGACACCACGCCCTGGAAGCCCCACTCGCCGCGCAGCACGTCCTGCAGGAGCGGCTCGTTGCCGCCGGCCCACACGCCGCCGATGTTGATGAAGGAGCTCATCGCACCGGTCGGGCCGGCCTCCTTGACCGTGATCTGGAACGGCTCGAGGTAGAGCTCGCGCAGGGCCTGCTCGCTGGCGAACACGTTGACGCCGGAGCGGGCGTTGACCTCCTGCTCGTTGAGCGCGAAGTGCTTCATGAAGGTCAGCACGCCCCGGCTCTCGGCGCCCGAGACCATCGCGGCGGACATCTTCCCGGACAGCAGCGGGTCCTCCGAGTAGTACTCGAAGTCGCGCCCGCCCAGCGCGGTGCGGTGCAGGTTCATCCCGGGCGCGTACCAGCCCTCGACGCCGTAGGCGTTGGCCTCGTCGCCGACGGACTCGCCGAGCGCGCGGGCGAGGTCGTCGTTCCACGTGGACGCCACGACGATCTGGGTCGGGTACGCCGCCCCGTCCAGGGGGCTGAACAGCGAGTTCAGCCCTGCGGGACCGTCCAGCAGGTCGACGGCGGGGATCCCGAGCCGCTCGACCGCGTGGGTGCGGTACGCGCCCTTGGCGAAGAGGTCGACCTGCTCGTCGAGGGTGAGCTGGTCGAGGAACGCGTCCCACTGCGGGTCGTCGTACTCGAGGCCCGCCAGGTCGGCCAGCTCGAGGCCGTTGTCCGCGCCGTAGGTCGGCACGTCGCCCTCGGCGGCCTCGATCTGCGGGTCCATGCGCTCGAGCAGCTCGTCGGACGCGACGGTGCCGGCCTCGGGCGCCTGCGGGTAGGTGCCGTCCCAGTCGTCGCGCGAGAGGTACGTGAGGTCGCCCTCGGCGTCGCCGAACCGGTTGGTCAGCTCGTGGCCGGTGTCGGCGTCGGCGTCGTAGACGACGTCCTCGGCCACCCGGTGGCTGAACTCGGCCACCGGCGCGTGCACGTCGGTGCGCACGGAGATCCCGTAGGTGCCGGCCTCGAGCAGGTACGCGCCGTGGCCGTCGGTGTCCCAGGAGGCCATGTCGCGCTCGTCGAAGGTGACGGTCACGGTCTCGGACTGCCCGGGCTCGAGCAGCGACGTCTTGGCGTACCCGGCGAGCTCGATCGCCGACTTCTCGATGCCGCCGGGCGTGTAGGGGGCGGAGAAGTAGACCTGGACGACGTCCTTCCCGGCGACGTCGCCCGTGTTGGTCACCTCGACGTCCACGCTGATCTCGCCGTCGCGCACCTGGGGCTCGCTGCCCACCCGGTCGAACGACGTGTAGCTCAGGCCGTGACCGAACGGGTACTGCACCGCCTCGGCGTAGCCCGCCTCGTCGTCCGCCCAGCGCGTCTCGTAATAGCGGTAGCCGACGTAGATGCTCTCCTCGTAGTCGAGGAACGCGCGGTCGGCGTTCGCGTAGGCGAAGTCGCCGACGTTCTCGACGCCCGGGGCGCTGGTCACGTCGTAGGCGTAGGTGTCGGTGAGGCGGCCGGAGGGGTTCACGTCACCCGTGAGGACCTTGGCGAGCGAGACCGCGCCGCGGGGCCCGGGCGTGCCGATCCACAGGGCGCCCTTGATCTGCGGGTACTCCTCGAGGAAGCCGAGCTCCATCTGGTTGCCCGAGTTCACCACGACCACGACGTCGTCGAACGTGCCGGTGACGACGTCGAGCAGCTCGCGCTGGTGGGCGGTCAGGCGCAGCTCGTCGGGGGTCATGTCGGAGCCCTCGACGCCGTCGTTGCCCACGACCACCAGCGCGGTGCCGGAGAACTGCGCGGCTTGTGCCATGACGTCGTCGGTGAGGTAGTCCGGCGCGGGCTCGCGCTCCTCGTCGCCGCCGAGCAGGCTGCCGGCGATCTGCAGCAGGCCGTTGGCGCCGCCCGAGCTCGCCTCGGCCCCGGCCTCCTCCATCGTGGCCTTGAGGTCGGGGTTGGCGATGATGCCCTGCGACTCGAGCGCGTCGTAGAGCGTCACCGCGCGGGACTGGTTGCTGCCGCCCGAACCGCCGCCCCCGAGGCGCAGGTTGAACGACGCGAAGCTGAACACGTTGAGCGTGTCCTCGGCCAGCGGCAGGACGTTCTTCTCGTTCTCCAGCAGGACGATGCCCTCGTCGGAGATCGACTCCGACACCTGGGCGGCGTGCGCGCGGGCGGCGTCGCCCGCGGGCGTGGCGTCGTCGTACTGGATCGTCATCAGCCGGCCGAACGACATCGCGAACGGCGCGACCAGCACCCCGATCGCGACCACGGCGACGGTGGTGACGCCCCAGCCGACCGCGCGGCGGGGTCGGTGGGCGACCTTGCGCTCGATGCGCGCGCGCCGGGAGTCCTCGCGCTTCTCGGCGCGCGTCATGTCGGCGCGCGCCTGCGCGCGCTGCTCCTTGGCGGCCTGCTTCGCCTCGCGGGCGGCCTGCCGGTCGGCGGCCTTGGCGGCCTTGCGCTCGTCGGTCGGCATCGCCGCCAGCTCGGCCTTGCGGGCGCGCTTCGCCGCGCGCCGCTCCCGGACGCGCGTCACCGCGTCCTGCTTGATCTCGTGCCTCGTTGCCATGATCGGGTGTTTCTCTCAGTCCTTGTCGATGACCGTGGTGGTAGGTGGGGTGACTGTGGGGGCCGCCGTGCGGGCGGCGCGCGCACGACGGCGCTGCGCGAGCCAGGCCGTGGCCGTCCGGCGCGCTCCACGTAGGAACTGGCCGTTGACCATGAGCAGCAGGCCGTCGAGCATGTCGTCGTCGACCGTGCCGCCGCTCATGCGCGCGATCGACCGGAACGGCAGGTCGAGCGCGAAGTGGGTGTTGTTCGCCGCAAGGGGCTTGCCGAGCCGCAGCAGCACCCGGCCGCTGAGCTCGATGAGGCCGTGGAGCAGCCCGCCGAACCCGCGGCGGCCCTTGGCCTGGGCGATGATGTCGTCGCGGGTGAGGGGCCGGCCGGTGGGCCAGGCCGACGGCGGCAGCGCGCGCCCGAGCAGTGCCTCGTACTCGGCGTCGCCGGCGTGCTCGACGTCGCCCCTGAGGTAGTGGGGCAGGCGCGCGACGTCGGGGGCCAGGACGGCGGGGTCCGCTGCTCGGCCGGCCGGGGCCTCGACCTCGAGCGCGGCCTGGAGCCGGATGTCGCGCGAGGACGCCCCCACGAGGACCGCGTAGCGGCCCGGCGCGGTGCGCCAGTCGTGGGCGGTGGGGTCGAAGACGTCGAACGCGTGCTCGGCGTAGCCGATCGTGACGGTCGCGCTCTCGCCGGGCTCGAGGGCGACCGTGGCGAAGCCGGCCAGCTCGCGCGGCGCACGGAGCTCGCCCTCGGCGCGCCCGGCGGGCTCGGCGTAGAGCTGCACGGTCTCGACGCCGGCGACCTCGCCCGTGTTGGTGACGGTCACCTCGGCGGACGTGCGCCCGGCACGCAGGTCGGCGTAGGCGAACTCGGTGTAGCTCAGCCCGTGCCCGAAGGGGTAGCGCACCGGCATCCCGACCTTGTCGAAGTACCGGTAGCCCACGTAGATGCTCTCGCGGTGCTCGGAGGTCGCCTCGGTCCGCGCGAACGTGGCCGAGCTCGGCACGTCGGCGTAGCGCAGCGGGTAGGTCTCGGCGAGGCGCCCGCCGGGGTTGGCGCGGCCGGTGAGCACGTCGGCGATCGCGCGGCCGCCGCCCTGGCCGGCGAGGTAGCCGTGCACGATCGCGTCGACGTGGCCCGCGAACGGCAGCTCGACGGGGGCGCCGCCGGACAGGACCACCACGACGGGCACGCCGAGGGAGACGAGCTCGCGGGTGAGCGCGAGCTGGTTGCGCGCCAGGCGCAGGTGCGCGCGATCCACGCCCTCGGCCTCGGCGGACTCGTCGAGGCCGAGGAAGAGCAGCACGACGTCGGCCCGCTGGGCGAGGCGCACGGCGCGGCGCCGGCGCCGCTCGGACGGGACGTCGCGGCGCGCGAAGCCCGGCTCGTACCCGACGACGTCCAGGCCGGAGGCCTGCAGCGCGGACAGCGCCGAGTCCACGCGGGTCGGGTTGACCAGCGAGCTGCCCGCCCCCTGGTAGCGCGGGGCGGCCGCGAAGTCGCCGATGACGGCGACCCGGCCGGACCGCGGCCCCAGCGGCAGGGTGCCGCGGGCGTTGTCGAGCAGGACGACCGAGCGGCGCGCGGCCTCGACGGCGAGCTCGTGATGGCGGTCGTGGTCGACGCCGGGAGCCCCGGCGCGGGCCGCCGTCGTCCGCTCGACGAGCGCCAGCAGCTCGTCGACGCGGGCGTCCAGGACGGCCTCGTCGAGCGCGCCCGCCTCCACGGCGGCCACGATCTCCCGGTCGGTGACGCCGTCGGTCGACGGCATCTCGAGGGCGTTGCCGGCGACCAGGCCCGCGACGCGGTCGTGGTTGCCTCCCCAGTCGGTGACGACGAGGCCGTCGAAGCCCCAGTGGCGCCGCAGGATCGCCTCGAGCAGCTCGCGGTTCTCGTTCGCGTACGTGCCGTTGACCTTGTTGTACGAGCTCATCACGGTCCACGGGCCGCCCTCGGTGACGGCGATGCGGAACCCCTCGAGGTAGATCTCGTGCAGCGCCCGCTCGTCGACGATCTCGTCGATGCTCATGCGGTGCGTCTCCTGGCTGTTCACCGCGAAGTGCTTGGCCGACGCGGCGACGCCGTTCGACTGGATGCCGCGGATCATCGCGGCGGCGAGCCTCCCGGACAGCAGAGGGTCCTCGGAGAAGTACTCGAAGTTGCGCCCCGCCAGCGGGTTGCGCTTGATGTTCAGGCCGGGCCCGAGCAGCACGCTCACCGACTCGGCGGCCGCCTCGGCGCCGAGCGCCTCGCCCACCTGCCGCAGGAGGTCCGTGTCCCAGCTGTTCGCGAGGGTCGCGGCCGTCGGGAAGCAGGTGGCGGGCAGGCTCGCGTTGAGGCCCAGGTGGTCGGCCGCACCGCCCTGCTTGCGCAGTCCGTGGGGGCCGTCGGTGAGCATGATCGAGGGCACGCCGAGGCGTCCCAGCGCCTTGGTGTTCCAGAAGTTCGCACCCGACATGAGCGATGCTTTCTCCGCCAGTGTCATCTGGCTGCGCGCCCGCCGGCGGTCGTCATCGATCTGCACGCGGGTAGCGTAGACCAAGTTCCACCACGTGGTGGAACTCTGCACGTCACACGTGGAGGAAGCCCCATGCCCGACCGCCAGGAGGCCACGACGCGTCCCAAGGAGTACGCCACTGGACGGGTGACTCGGCGGGCGATCATCGCCAAGGCGGCCGAGGCCTTTGCGGAGAAGGGGTTCCACGGCGCGTCCCTGCGCGGCATCGCGCGCGAGGCGGGCGTGGACCACGCCACCCTGATGCACCATTTCGGGAACAAGACCGCGCTCCTGCTGGCGGTGATCGAGTGGCACGACACGCAGTTCGCCGTCGCGTCCCTGCCGGCCCTGGACTTCACCGTCGAGAGCGTGGTGGACGCCTTCGTCGGCGTGGCCGAGCGGAACCGCGCGACGCCGGGCCTGGTCCAGCTCTTGTCGACGCTGTCGGCCGAGGCCGGGAGCGAGGGCCACCCCGCCCGCGAGGCCCTGCAGCAGCGGCACCAGGTCCTCGTGGACATCATCGGAGCGATGATCCGGATGCGTCGCGACGAGGGCGCTGTCACCGACGACGGCCTGAGCCCCGAGGTCCGCGCGGCGCTCGTGATCTCCACCTGGGAGGGGCTGCAGGTCTACGACGCCCTGCACCCGGGCGACCTCGACGTCCCCGACCTCGTCGCCCGCACCCTGCGCACGGAGCTCGGGCTGGCGTAGCCGTCGTGGACGTCGAGACGTCCTGGGTGTCATCGGCGGCGGGAAGCCCCGCCCTTCGATGTCGAGAGCTCGCGGCCGGTTCCGTCCTAGATTCGAGACCGGCGACGAGCGCCGCACCCGGCGAAGGGACACAGTGATGGATCAGCAGGACATCGACCGCGAGCTGGCCGACGCGAGGGAGGTCCTCGACGCGACCTCGTCCGCCCACCTCGCCTACACCGCGAAGGACGGCACGCCGCGGACGGTCCCGGTCGGCTACTTCTGGACCGGTGAGCAGTTCGTGATCGCCACGCACCCGACGGCGCCCAAGGTCGCGGCGCTGACGGCTCGCCCGGACGTGGCCCTGGCCTTCGACGTCGGCGACTCGCCGCAGGGGGCGCGGTCGCTGTCGGTGCGCGGGCGCGCCGAGATCCGCGTCGTCGACGGCGTGGCCGAGGAGTACCTCGCCGCCGCCCGCGCGAACATGGACGCCGAGGCCTTCGCGCAGTTCGAGCAGGCCTGCCGCGCCATGTACGACCAGATGGCGCGCATCTCGATCACGCCCGGCTGGGCCCGCTACTACGACTTCGGCGCCGGCCGGTTCCCCACGTTCCTGCGGGAGCTCGCCGAGCGCAGCGGGCAGTGAGCGGCCCCTGCGGCCGCCCGGAGCGTCGGGATCAGGCCGGGTGCTTCGGGCCGGCACCGCTGAGCGCCGCGAACTCCGGGCGGTCGTCGCCGGCCGCGGGCAGGAGCATCTCGGGCATGGCGCGGACGGCGAGCCACACGGGCGCGACCGCCAGGCAGAGGACCGGGAGCAGGGCGATGTCGCCGACCGTGACCACCGCCATGAAGAGGGCGAGCCAGCCGCTCCGCGCCACGACGAGGACCGCGCCGAGCACGCCGGCGGCGACGGCGACCGCCGCCGGGACGGCGGGCACGAGCCCGCTGGCCGCGAGTCCGACGGCGACGCCGATGAACACGGCCGGGAAGATCCGCCCGCCGCGGAACCCGGCACCCGACGCGACCACGAGGGCGACCGTCTTGACCGCGGCGATGCCGAGGAGCGCGAGCCAGCCGAGCTCGTCGGCACGCTCGGCGAGCTCCTTCATCTCGTCGAGCCCCTTGAACAGCGTGAGCGGGCCGCCGATCGCTCCCAGGGCGCCGAGCACCAGGCCCGCGAGCCCCAGCGCGAGGACCGGGCTGCGCAGCAGGTGGAAGGCCCGATGGACGGGGGCGAACGAGAGCACGGCGAGGTAGGCGAGCAGCGCCGCGCAGGTCGCGACGACCACGGCCGCCACGATGTCCCACAGCCGGGGCTCGCCGTACGGCGCGACGTCCACCGAGAACGTCGGCGCCCCGATGAGCTGCATGGTCAGCGCCCCGGCTCCGGCGGCCACCAGAGGGCCGAAGAGCCGGTCGAAGAGCCGGCCTTCACCCCGGCCGTGCTCGGCCAGCGCCTCGGTGAGGACGAGCACGGCCGCGACCGGCGTCCCGAACATCGCGCCGATCGTCCCGGCCGTCGCCAGGCCCACCGGGCCGGCGGCCGCCGTCCCGCTGCCCGGGCGGGCCAGCAGCCACACGGCCAGCGCCACGTTGATCGCGATGATCGGGTTCTCGGGCCCGAGGCTGACGCCGCCGGCGAGGCCGAGGACCAGCGCCAGGGCGAGGCCCGGCACCGTGCCCGCCGGGAGGGGCGGCGCCACGAGCCCGGAGGTCGCGGGGTCGTTCCCGGCGTGCCCGGGCACCCAGCGCACGACCGCGCCGACGAGGACCCCCGTGACCGTGAGGACGGCCACGGTCCACCACGGCGAGTCCTGCGGCACGCCCCAGCTCGCGGGCAGGTCGTGCCAGATCCGCTGCTGGAGCCAGGCCGCGAGCCCGGACAGCGCGACCAGGGTCAGCGCCGAGCCGACGCCCACCCCGAGCGCCGGCACGCTCCCGCGGAGCAGCGCGCGCGTGGTCGTCGGCGCCGCAGGCGTCTCGGTCATCGGTGGGCCACCCTCACGGCGTGACGATCGGGAAGGTGTTGGACGTCGCGTCCACGTAGGACAGCAGGCGTCCTAGCACGCCCCGGTCGCCGTCGTACGACACCCCGTCGTCGGCCTGCGTGCCCAGCAGCCGGAGCAGCTGCGGCTTGGTGAGGGTCACGGTGAGGTCGGGGTCTGCCTCGCGGGCACCGCGCTCGGCATGGATGAGGGCGCCGTTCGACAGGGCGGCGCGGTAGGTGAGCCCGAGGTCGGTGAGGACCCAGTCCACGGACAGCGTGTCGGCCGCCGCGCGCGGCCCGTCGATGCGGACGCCGATCGAGTCGAAGAGCTGGGTGATGGTCAGGGCGCCGAGGACCTCGGGGGTGGACAGGTTCGGGGGCGCGGCGGCGATCTTGCCGCGCAGCTCCTGGGCGCCGCGCAGGTAGAAGTTGCGCCACGTCGCGTTCTCGGCGCCGTGGCCGAGCTTGGTGAGGACGGCGGCGAGGGCCTCACGGGCGGCCGGGTCGTGCTCGCCGCCGCCGAAGACGACGTGGCTCGCCACGGTCGCGGCCCAGCGCCAGTCCGCAGGGTCGTCGGAGGCGGTGAGCCGCTCGACGGCCGCGAGCGCGGGCCCGGCGCCGCCCACGAGCTCGACGAACCGCCGGCCCTCGTCCTCGGGCGGCAGCTCCCACAGGTGCGCGGGGTTGCCGTCGAACCAGCCGAGGTAGCGCTGGTAGATCGCCTTCACGTTGTGGCTCACGGACCCGTAGTACCCGCGGGCGTTCCACGCCTGCTCCAGGCCCGGGGAGAGCTCGAACTTCTCGGCGGCCTCGATGCCGGTGGCACCCTGGTTGATCAGCCGCAGCGTCTGGTCGTGCAAGTACTGGTACAGGTCCCGCTGGGTGGCCAGGAACGCGTGGATGTCCTCCGCGCCCCAGGTGGGCCAGTGGTGGGAGGCGAACACGGCCTCGGCCTCGCCGCCGAAGAGCTCGATCGTCTCGTGCAGGTAGCGCGCCCAGCTGCGCGCGTCGCGGACCTCCGCCCCGCGCAGCGTCAACAGGTTGTGCAGGTTGTGGGTCGCGTTCTCCGCCATGCACAGCGCCCTGCGGTCGGGGAACCAGATGTTCATCTCGGCGGGCGCCTCGGTGCCCGGCGTGAACTGGAACACCATCCGCACGCCGTCGACCGTGTGCTCCTCGCCCGTGGTCGTGACGTCGACCGTGGGTACCTCGAGGGAGAGCCGCCCGTTCGACGTCCCCATCCCGAGGCCCGTGCCGAGCTGGCCGGTGCCGTCCGCGGGGAGGTCGGAGGCGTACATGTAGACGGCGCGGCGCGACATCGCCGGCCCGGCGTACACGTTCTCGGACACCGTGTGCTCGAGGAAGCCGTGCGGGGCGAAGATCTCCGTCCCCTCCTCGGCGACGGCGGACATCCCGCCGTAGTGGTCGGCGTGCGAGTGCGTGATGACCAGGCCGGTCACAGGCCGGTCGCCGCGGTGCGCGCGGTACAGGGCGAGCGCGGCTGCCGCCGTCTCCATCGACATGAGCGTGTCGACGACCACGACGCCCGTGTCGCCCTCGACGAACGACATGTTCGAGAGGTCGAACCCGCGCACCTGGTAGACGCCCTCCACGACCTCGAACAGGCCGCCGACGGCGGCGAGCTGCGCCTGGCGCCACAGGCTCGGGTTCGCGGTCGGCGGGCACTGGCCCTGCAGGAAGTCGTAGCGGTGGGTGTCCCACACCACGTGGCCGTCCTCGGCCCTGATCACCTCGGGCGCGAGGTCGGCGATCTTGCCGCGCGCGACGTCGTCGAAGTCGCGGCGGTCCTGGAAGGAGGGGAGCGTCATGGGCACAACCAATCACGCGCCCCGAGGGGGCGCGACCGGTACGAGCTCGCCTCCGGTGACGGGTGGCCGAGGGCGTCGGCCACGGCCCGTCTGGTGTGCGCCGCGGGATCGTGCGCAAGCACGGGTGGCCGGCGTCAGCGCCGGCGCAGCACCGCGGTGAGGCTCGCGCCGTAGGCCTCGCGTGTGCGGGCCCGCACCTCGGTGCCGCCCGGCACGCGGCGCACCTCGACGCCGTCGTCCGCCGAGGCGACCTCGAGGCCCCGGCCACGGATCGTCACCGCGACGGCGTCGCGCAGCATCGTCGGGTCGGACAACGCCACGGACGTGCGGCCGTCGTCGTCCTCGCGCACGAGGACCGACGCCGGGCCGTCGATCGCCAGGTTCCGCACGTGCGCACGGCCGGCGAACACGTTCGCGGCCACGAGCCCGAGACCCGAGTGCCGCACGGCCTGCACGCGTTCGTCGTTCGCGAGCACGGCGAGCGGCCCCCGGCGCCCGTAGGCCGCGAGGCGCTCCTGGGTCGCGCCGGGCACGATCGCGTAGGCGAGCTCGGGGCGGCGTCGCCCGTGCTCGACCGCGGCCGTGAACACGCGCTTCGTCACCGCCGTGTCGGGGTTCGACGTCCGGATGACGCGGCGGCTGCGGGTCACGTCCTCGAGCGTCACGTGCACCGGCCCGGAGTCGAGCAGGGCGTACCCTACGGCCACCCCCTGCCCCGGGTTGTCCCACCGCAGCCAGTCGAGCCGCGCCGCGCCGTCGCCCGGCGACCACGGGCCCCCGTCAGCCCGACGGCCGGTCAGGACGACGCCGTCGCCGGGCGCGGCGATGCGGGAGTCCAGCGTCGTGACGACGTCGCGGCCGTGCCGGTCGTGGATCCCCGCCGCCAGCACGACGACCTCGTCGTCGAGCAGGAACCACGACTTCGCCGCGCGGGCGTTCGCGTAGACCACGAAGTCGGCGGGGAGGACGCCGGCCTGCGCGTCGACGTACGGGACGTCGTCGGACAGCACCATGCCCGCGGCACCGAACGTGCCGAGCGTCGCGCCCCCGGAGAAGGAGTTCGTGCCGCGCGGGAAGTAGACGTAGGTGTTCTGCGACGCCGACGACGAGGTGAACCCGAGCGGGTGGCCGGGGTTCTCGTACCAGAGCTGCCCGTACAGCTCCGGGACCGTCCGCCGCTCCTCGACCGGCACGGTGGTGCCGGGCAGGCGGTACGGCGAGACGGTGGTGAAGAAGTCGGCGCCGAACGACTGCGTGTGGTCCTGGCCGGCGAGGTAGAGGTAGAACGCGCCGTCGCCCTGGAACCACGGCATGAGGTTCTCGCCGCTCATGTACTCGTACCTGCTGATCCGGTCCGAGCTGCGCGCCAGCGCGAACGTGTACCCGGGGCGCCGGTGCACGGTGCGGTCCATGGCGTTGAGGGCGACCGAGCGCTCCGACGGGTTGAGGTCCGCGGCGGGCGTGCCCGCGTCCGCGAGGAGGTCCGCGTAGCGGACGATGCTCACCGGCGAGACGAACCGGGCAGGGTCCGGCGGCGTGGGCGACGCCGTCGCCAGGTGGCGGACGTACCCGCCCAGGGCGGCCGCGTTGGCGCTGCTCGTGTAGGCGCTCAGGTCCACCGTGGCCTCGAGCACCGTGGCGACGTCGGCGTACCCGCTGCCGGTCCGCGACACGGCGCGACCCTTGACGATCTCCATCATCCAGCCGTCGACGATGACGGGCGCAAACCCGTCGCGGACCCAGCCGTGGACGACGTCGGGCAGCTCGGTCCCGGGGGCGGCGGCGGTGCCGTCGAGCAGCTTGATCGTCTGGACGACGCGGGTCAGCAGCGTGCGCCCGTACGAGCCGGTGTAGGCCACCGAGTGGTGCTGGATGAACGAGCCGTCGGCGTAGTAGCCGTCGGTGTTCCCGTGCTGGATGTCGTACGGGTCGATCGTCGTGAACACCGTGGACTGGTCGGCGATCGCCTTGGACACGCGGGCGTCGTCGCCGGTGAGCGCGCCCTGCAGCACGCGGTTCGTCGTGATGTCGGCGAGGTTGGCGCCGGTGTGGAAGCGGGAGTCGAGGTCGACGTCGCCGTCCTTCCCGTTCCGCAGGTACGCGTCCATCGAGGCGACGTAGGTCGGGAGCAGGCCCGGCCGTTCCGCCGCGGCCAGGTCGGCCAGGAGCGCGAACGTCTTGCTGACGCTCGCGGAGATGCCGATCTCCCAGTTGAACCAGTTGCCGTAGTAGCCGGTGGCCTGGTCGCCGTAGTAGTTCGCGTGGAGCCACTCGAGCCCGTCGAGCACCCGGCGCTGGACGCCGGCGTTCCCCACCAGGTCGGACGCGTAGCCCGGGGTGCTGGTCGCCAGGGCGATCTCGTACAGCCGGAGGAACGACGTGCTGAGGTTCGGGTCGCTCGTGCCGAGCGGGACGCCGGCGAACAGCTCGCCCGGGCCGGCGGCGTCCAGGCCGGCAAGGTGGGAGCGGGCCGCGGAGTGGATCGGGGCGAGCTTCGCCGCGGCCTCGGGCCGGGCGTTCGACGCCGCCGTGCCGGCGAAGATCCCCCGGGCGTTCGCCAGCAGGCGCGCGTGGTCCGACGGCACGTCGGCGCGGGCTCGCAGCGGCGCCGCGATGGCGACGAACGCCCCCGCGGGCACCATCGCGAGGACCTGGCGGCGGGACAGCTGCGGCATGGCGAACTCCCTTGTTCGGCGGATGTCGACATCCAACCAAGGCGACGCCGTCCGTGGCAATCATTTCCCTGCGACGATCCCGGCGGGCGCGTGCCCGCGCGACGGCGACCGGCGCGCGGAGGCGGTGTCCAGCACCGGGTGCTGGACACCGCCGTGACAGGGTTCACCGGTGGGCGTGGTCGAGCGGCGACAGGTTGTCGTCGATGCGTGCGCCGGCCGGGACCAGCGTCATCACCAGTTCGTCCATGGCGTCCAGGGACGCCGCTGGGTCATCGGTACCTCGCGGCACCTGCGCCTCGACCAGGAGGTTGCCCGCGCCGCGGGTGACGACGTAGACGCGCTCGACGGTGCAGGGCGTGCCCAGGACCACCTTGGCGTCGCCTTCGCCCGTGAGCGTCGTCCCATAGAGTCCGGCTCCCGGCCACGGCAACACCGTGCAGCCGGACTCCGTCGAGCCGAACCAGGACTCCTCCTGCTCCGACCTGATCGACGGGTCGGCGTCGAAGACGACGAAGACGCCGGCGGGCCGGGTCACGTAGCTCGCCGCCGCGAGCCCGTCCGTGTGCGACAGCGCCGCCACGAGCTTTCCCCGCCCGGGATCGCCGGCGGTCGCGCCGACCGCGGCGTCCACGACGACTCGCACCCGTGCAGCCCCGGACACGAGCACGAGCCGGTCCGGCTCGTCGGTGACGATCGACCACCCGCCCCCGCCCAGCTCGCCGGGGGCGAGCGAGGCGCGGCCCTCGAGCACGGACCTCGGTCCTCCGCGGTCCTCGTCCTCCAGGGGCCGCGCGGTGGCCGGGGCGCCCAGCGCGAGGGTCGCGCCGCACGCTGCGGCGAGCAGGCACGCAAGGCTCCCTCCGCTGCGGGACACCGTCTTCCCCTTCCGCCCGCTCGACACGCCCGGGTCGGCGCGGGTCGAGCCCTGAGGCGGGTTCCGTCCAGTCATGGGTCCACTCCTTCGTGATCGGGCCCCTGCTACGCGTCACGCTAGGAGCGGGGGCCGGAGCGATTCATGACCGGAACCGACCATCTTCGGCGGGCGTCGCGCATGGTCAGAACTGACCATCGACCGGGATGAACGCCCGGGCGTAGCGTTGTCGGCGTGTCCGGTTGGTCGGCACGTGGGCGAGGGCGCCGCGACGAGGCGACACAGAGCTGCTTCGTCGGACGTCGGGCCGAGCGAGCCCAGCTCCGAGAGTCCTGGGACGCGGCCCGCGAGGGATCGCGTCAGGTCCGGTTCGTGGGCGGTGAGCCCGGAGCAGGCAAGTCGCGTCTCCTGGCACAGCTCGCGGCCGACCTGCGGTCCCAGGTCGCGACCGTGCTCACCGGCACGTGCCCGAGCACGCTCGCGTCACCCTACGAGCCGTTCGTCGCTCCGGTCGCCGCGATGCGGACGGCGATCGCCGACGGCGCGCTCGCCCTGGCGGCCCCGTCGCCCGACGCGAACGCGCTGGTCCGTACGGTCGCGCTCCTGGACACCGTCGCGGGCGAGCGCCCGGCGGGCCGCGCGTCCCGCCGCGACCTGCTCGACGCCGTCGTCACCTCCGTGCGCTCGGCGGCCGCCGTGGAGCCGCTCGTGCTGCTGCTCGACGACGTGCACTGGGCCGGCGAGACGGCGTGGGAGCTGCTCTCGTACCTCGTGGAGCAGACGACGGACCTCCGGCTGCTCCTCGTGGCGACCCAACGCACGACCGCGACCGACCGGACCGACCGCCTCGTCCACCACGTCGCCGGCCTCTGCCGGCTCGACGGGGTGCGGCGCATCGACCTGCCCCCGCTGGCCACGGACGACGTCGAGGAGTACCTCCTGAAGGAGGCGGGATTGCCGGCGACGCTGGCGCGGACCGTCGCCCCGGACCTGCGCGACCGCACCGGCGGCAACGCGTACTTCGTGCGCGAGCTCGTGCAGACCCTGGGCGCTCGCGGGCCGGTCGGGTTCGTGCATCCTGCTGGACGCGCGCCGCCGTCCGTCCAGGACGCGGTCGAGGCCCGCCTCGGCATGCTGAGTCCCGGGGCGCGCGCGACCGTCGAGCTCGCGGCCGTGATCGGCGACGTCGTCGACGCGGACCTGCTGGTCGGCACGGGCGGGATCCCGCCCGAGGAGACGCTGGGGCACCTCGATGCCGCATTCGACGCGCACCTGCTCGAGCCGGGCGACGACACGCCGACCGCGGTCCGGTTCCGGCACGCCATCGCCCGGGAGATCGTCCTCGGCGCGACGCCGTCCGCCCGCCGCGCCGCCCTCCACCTGCGGGTCGCCCGTGCGCTGGAGGCGCGCGGCGGTCGCAGCGCTGCCCACGTGGCCCGGGTGGCCCACCACTTCGAGGCGGCGCACGTCCTGGGGTACCGCCCGGAGGCGGCCCGCTACCTGCGCCTCGCCGCGGATCTGGCGGCGGAGGGCCTGGCGCACGACGAGGCCGCCGACCTCTACGAGCGCGCCGCCGTGGTCGAGGACGACCGGGCGCGTGCCGACGACGTCACCCTGCTCGCCGCCCGCGAACGCATGCTGACCGGCGCGTTCGTACGGTCGCGGGCGCTCGCGGAGCCGATCGCGGACGACGCGACATCCGCGCACCAGCTCCGCGCCGCCGTCCTGTTCGAGGACGCCAACTGGCGCACCAACCTCGTCGCGGGCAGGTCGGCCGACCTGCTGCGGGCCGCGCTGGACTCGGCGGGCGACCAGGACGAGGAGCTGCAGGTGCGCGCGCTGGCGGGTCTGGGCCGTGCGCTCGCCTTCGACGGCGAGGACGACCAGGCCCGATTCCTGGTGGAGCACGCGGTCGAACGCGCCCGCGAGCTCGGCGGCGACGACCTGCTCCGAGACGCGCTCGTCGCCTCGCTCGTCCTCGGCAGCGCGGTCACCGACGCCGACGTCAAGCTCGGCCGCGCGGCCGAGCTCACCGAGCTCTGCCTGCAGACGCACGACCTCTGGCGGCTGGGCCCGGCCGCCTCGTTCCGCACCCTGCTGGGCTACCAGCGCGGCGACGCCGCCATCCTCCGGGCGGGTCTCACGGACCTGCGCCAGGCCGCCGAAGGCACCCACCAACCGTACTTCGGCTACCTCGCGGGCTGCGTCGACTTCTCCCGGCACGTCGCGGCCGGCCGACTCGCACGCGCCGCCCAGGTGTCGGAGGCGCTGGTCGAGATCGGCGCGGCCGTGGAGCTCGACGAGCACGTGGGATCCGACGGCCAGTACGGGGTGCAGCAGTTCGTGCTCCGCCGGGAGTCCGGCGACCTCGAGGCCGCCCGCGGGGCGCTCAGCGACGAGGACGACCTCGGCGAACGGTGGGTCCCCGGCCTGCTCGCGCTCTACACCGAGCTCGGCATGCACGACGCCGCCCGCCGCGCGCTGTGGTGGCTGCTCGAGTCCGGCGCCGCCGATCCGTCACCGGGCACCCGAGCGGGAGTCCTGACGATCCTTTCCGACGCGGCGGTCGCCCTCGGCGACGTGGACGCGGGCCGGCTGGTACGCGCCGCCCTCGCCCCGTACACGGGCCTCAACCTCATGTTCGGCTCGCTCGTCAGCGCGATGGGCAGCGCCGACCGCTACCTGGGCTCCCTCGACGCCCTGCTGGGGGCGGGGGAGTGGGAGACGGACTTCGCCCGCGCGGAGGCGATGGACCGCAGGATGGGGGCGCACCTGCACGTCGCGCACACCCTCGCCGCGCACGCGATGGCGCACTTCACGACGGGCGTGGACGGCTGTGACGTCGGGGCGATCGCGGCCGAGGCGCGGCGCATCGCGACACCGATCGGCTCGCTACGGGTCCTGCGCATGCTCGACGTCGTCGACGGAGTACGGGCGCGCCGCGCCGACGGGCTCACCGAGCGCGAGGTGGAGGTGCTCCGCCTCGTGGCGGAAGGTCTGAGCAACCGCGAGGTCGCGCGCGCGCTGGTCATCAGCGAGAACACCGCCGCCAACCACGTGCGCAGCATCCTGCTCAAGACGGGCTGCGAGAACCGGACCCGCGCCGCACGCTATGCCGCCGATCAGGGGTTGCTCGCCTGAAGCGCGGTCCGCGAGCTCCGCAGCGCCCGCCGCACGCCTCAGACGACCGGTTCTAGCGCGCCGGACGGCAGGACCCGGCCGGCGACCTCGGTCACGCGGTCCGCGGGGATCCCCGCCGTTGCCGCCGCGCTCAGGATCAGCTCGGCGTTCGGCGCCTCGTAGAGGCAGTAGGACTTGCGGTGGTCCAGCGAGAGGAAGGAGTACAGCCAGCGGACCCCCTCGTTGGCGTTGACCTCGTTGATCTCGTCGAAGGCGCCCAGGTAGGGGTCGACGCGCTCGGCGTACTCGCGCTCGATGATGAAAAGCGGCACGTCGGACCCCCTTCAGTCCCCCCGTCAGGCCATTGTCACACCGCTCCGACCGAGTCGTCGGTGCGGGCGTGGGTGATCCCGAGGGGCAGATCGCGCCGACGGGCCGGTCTTCTGCCCGGAGATCCAGGGCGTCTCGCCCCGGTCCCCGGTCGAGCTCAGCCGATCGTGCCGAGCACGTCGATGACCACGTGCGTCCTGGCGCTGGACCGCAGCTTGATCTTCCTGGCGTTGCTCACGCCGACGACCTGCGCGTTGGCAAGGGTGGTGCCCTTGGTGTAGTTGATCGCCGAGGTCGAGGTGTCGGTCACGTGACCGGGCCACATCCGCAGGAAGCCACTTCTCTCGGCCCCGACGGCGATCAGGTTGACGATGACGGCGCTGGTTCCGACGGGGCAGGTCGACGGCGGCAGCGTGATCGTTCGCGTCGTCCCGGCCGAGAGCCTGCCGCCGGTCGCGCGGGAGTCGTAGGCGCGGATCGGCGTCGACAGCATCCCGGTGGCTCCGCCGCCGTTCGAGAACCCGACCCGGGCGCCGTTCACCTGGGACGTGGCACCGGTGTACGAGTTGAAGCCGAGCATGAGCTTGCACCCGAGCGGGAAGGGGCCGTAGGCGGAGCTCGGGACGACGCCCCGGAACGCGCGGATGCCGTTGCCCGGAGACGCCTGCACGTCCACCGCGACCGTCCCGAGGGTGCCCGTGCCGGCGGCCCAGACGCGTCCGAGACAGAGCACGTTGGTCGCGGATGCGTTGTAGACGTACCACTCGATGTCGCGCACGCGGGCACCCTGGGGGATGTCAATGCTGGCCCACATCGGGCTCCCCGTGGTGGCGTAGCAGCCGTTCCCGCCCCAAGCGCGGGCTGCCGAATGGATCTCCGGCTCGAAGTCGAAGAAGGAGGCGTGCCGGTAGACGTACCCGCTGGCGGGGGCCGAGGCGATGGTGCTGTCGATCGGCGTGTCGTTGGCAGTGGCCCGGCCGGCGCCGGGACCACCGGCCGCGGTGTCGTCAGGTGGCGCCGCCGTCGCGGGGGTGCCGGCAGCGGCAAGGCCGGCGACGGCGGCCGCTCCGGCGCCGGTGAGGAAGCGGCGGCGGGCGACGCCGCGGGGCGAGGACGAGGACGAGGTGACGGTCATCGGGGTGCTCCGATCGACGCGCGGTGGGTCGCGACGCCCGGGCGCGACGTGCACGCCGAGAAGCGGTCGGACCCGCACGCGACTCACAAGGTGGAGACGCACGCGAGGTGCGTGTGGAGCGCTCGCCGAGGCGAGCGACCGGTCCGACCCTTTCCCCTGACCGGATCAGCGGGCCGGGCCGTGGCCACCGCTGATGCCTCCATGAACGTAGCAACGCGCCCGTCGCCCTGCCGGTCTGCGACCTCAATTCACCCGCGCAGTGACGCCAGCACCTCGCGGTAGTGGGCGTTCTCCATCACCCCGAGCACGTTGCCGAACGGGTCGACCACGGACGCGGTGACGTACCCCGGCCCGCGTTCCGTCGGCGGCAGGTGCTCGATGGCGCCCAGCGCGAGCAGCCGCTCGTAGGAGGCGCGGGCGTCGTCGACCGCCCAGTACGCGATCGCACACGCCGCGCCGCCGGGCAACGGGGGAGCGAAGCGCCGATCCATGATGCCCAGCTCGTGCTGGTAGTCGCCGAGGCGGAACTCGGTGTAGGCCAGGGCGCCGTCGGCGTCGCGGTCGAAGTACGCCTCGGCGCCGAGCACCTCGGCGTACCAGTCGCGGGCGGCGACGACGTCGTCGGCGAGGTAGGTGATGGTGGTCAGTCCGCGCAGCATGTCTGCTCCCGGTGTCGGTGCGGCGTCCTGGTGACGCCGTCTGTTACCAGCATCGGCGCCAAAGTGCTCACCTCCTGACTACTTTTCGTGGCAATCTCGGAGCATGCGCGCCGACCGACTCATCCAGGTCCTGCTGCACCTGCAGGCGCGCCCGCGCGTGACCGCGGCCGAGCTCGCCGCGGACCTCGAGGTCTCCGTCGCCACCGCCCGCCGCGACCTCGAGGCCCTTTCGGCGGCCGGCGTGCCCGTCTACCCGCAGCCCGGGCGTGGCGGCGGGTGGTCGCTCGTCGGCGGCGCGCGCACCGACCTCAGCGGGCTCACGGCGCCCGAGGCCCGCGCCCTGTTCCTGCTCGCGGGCCCGGGCGCGGCGTCGTCCGACGACGCCCGCGCGGCGCTGCGCAAGCTCGTGCGCGCGCTGCCGGCCACGTTCCGCGAGGAGGCGCAGGCGGCCGCCGCTGCGGTCGTCGTCGACCCGGAGGGGTGGAGCGCCGCGGGCCGCGCGCGGCCGCCGGAGGTGGACACCCTTCAGCGCGCCGTTGTCGACCGGCGGAGGGTTCGCATCGACTACACCGGCGCCACCGGGAACGCCTCCCTGCGCGAGGTCGACCCCTGGGGCCTCGTCGACAAGGACGGCGTCTGGTACCTCGTCGCCGGGACGCCGAAGGGCGCGCGCACCTTCCGCGTGGACAGGGTGCGCGGGCTGGAGGTCACCGCGACGCCGTCCGCCGTTCCCGACGACCTCGACCTGGCCGCCGAGTGGGAGCGCATCGTCGGCGAGGTCGAGGAGCGGCGCTCCGCGACCTGGGCCACCGTGCTCGTCGCCTCCGAGCACGTGGGCGTGCTGCGCGCGCAGTTCGGGCGCCACACGCACGTCGAAGACCCGGGCGACGCGGACGCCGACGGCCGCACCCGGGTCCGCGTGGGCGCGCCCACCCCGCTGGACGTCGCCCGGCACCTGGCCGGGTGGGGCGCGGGCCTCGAGGTGGTCGGCCCGCCCGCCGTCGTCGCCGAGCTCGCGCGGATCGGCACAGAGCTCGTGGCCGCCTACGACGGCAGGCGCGTCGGCGCCCGGCCATGACCTGGCGGCCATGACCGGGCGTCGGGGGTGTCACAGGCAGACGCGCGAACTGCCCTCGTCCACCGTGGTGCGGTGCACGCCGCCGCGCTCCGGGTAGACGGCGAGCCGTGCGCGCTCCGAGGCGTTGACGTCGAAGCACGCGCGGCCGCGGGTCGGCGCGAAGTCGCGCACGACGACGCGGCCCCCGGTCGCGCGGAACACTGTCCGCCCGTCCTGGCGCAGCGTGGTGAGGTGCGGGCTCACCGTGGCGGCGTAGGTGTGCCCGCCGACGCGCACGTCGTCGACGGAGTTGCGGCCGGGCAGGGCGTGGGAGCCGAACGTCACCGACCCGGGGCGGCCCCACGCGTCCTCGGCGACGAGCTCGTGCACCGCCATCAGCGGCATGACGTTGGACCAGGTGTAGTACCGCCACGCGCTGTCCACCGCGGAGGCGTTGATGACCTGGCCGGGCTCGGGGTCGAAGTACTCCGGGAAGTAGCCGTTGGCGTCCCAGCTGTCGAGGTACATGCTCGTGCTCTTGGTCGCAAGCTGGCCGGCCGCGTCGTCCAGCCCGTACCGCTTCAGGCCGTCGTAGACCGTGGCGTTCATGGGGGGCCAGACCGCGCCGCGCCACTGCTCGCAGGTGTTCTCGTCGCCCCAGCCGATGTAGTACTTGTAGTCGGGCGAGGACGTCGACGAGACGTCGCCGTGCGCGCAGTACTCCGCGTCGTCGCGGCTGATGCTGGGGATGGCGTACTCGCCCCAGAACGTCGAGGGGTCGAGCAGGTTCTCTCGGACCGTCCGCTCCGCCCGCTCTGGCGTCGCGATGCCGCCGAAGAGCGGATAGAACGCCGTGGGCGTGACGACGTTCCCCCAGGAGCCGTCGAGGTTCCGGTCGAGGTACAGCCCCAGCTCGTCGTTCCACAGGGTCTCGTTCGCGGCCTCCTCGACCCGGTCGTGGACGGCCTCGAACCGCCGCGCCTCGTCGGCCTTGCCGAGCGCGCCGGCCAGGTCGGCGAGCGAGTCCGCCATCAGCGCGTAGTAGGAGGTCAGCGCGACGTCGGTGAGGTCGGTGTTGTCGCGCTCGTCGCCGCTGCCGCCCTCCTTCGGGATCCGGTCGCCCGCCAGGTACAGGGGCAGGTCGTCGAGGCCGAGGTGGTTGCCGACCTTGCTCGAGTCCGCCTCGTAGGGCGCCTCGAGGAGGCCGTCGCCGTTCACGTCCCACTCGGGCAGCTTGTCGAAGAACTCGACCAGGGACGGGTAGGCCTGCTCCACGAGCTCGCGGTCGCCGGTGGCGGCGTGGATCCTCCGCACCGCGTAGGCGTGCATGGGGCCGGCGTGCAGCTGGTCGTACCGCGGGCCGCCGGAGGCGAACAGGACCCGCTCGTGCTGGCGCGCCAGCTCGGGGTCGACGGTGAGCGCGGTGATGGCGTCCCAGGCAGAGTCCCAGCCGGTGAAGATGTGGTCGTTCTCCGCCCCGCCCCGACCCCAGCCCCACACGAGGAAGCTCTGCCGGCTCGCCTCGTCGTAGTTGGCGTTCAAGGCCATGGCCGTGCGCATCGCCGTCGCGGCGCGGCCGGCGGGCCCGCTCCCGCTGAGGGTGCCGTCGTCGGCCCGCGCCCGGGCCCGGGCGAGGGTGCCGAGGATCGTCCCGTGGCGAGGGTGTGCCGCCGGCGGCTCGTCGGACACGCTGGTGGTGAACGTGATGGTCTCGTCCTCCTCCAGCGTGTAGCGCAGCGCGGCCGCGGCGTCACCGGTCGCGCCCTCCTCGCCCTCCATCGCCGCGACCATGTCGTCGACGGACGCGTAGGCCGCCCCGTCGTCCGGGCGCTGCGACGGGGTCAGCGCGAAGTGGCCGACGGCGGCCGGGTCGTCGAGCCCGGCGCCGGAGGCGCGGATGCCCCCGTCGTCGGTGACCTCGTAGGAGCTCTCCTCGCCCCACGGCGGCGCCGTCTCGAGGAAGACGGTGGCGTCGGCGTCGCGCGCGGTGACCGAGCCCACCAGGGTGTTCTGTGCCGTGCGGGCGAACCGCACGACGATCGTCTGCTTGTCGCGCTGGATCTGCTCGTACCGCTGCTGGAGGCTCGGCAGCTGCTCGCGTGCCTGCTCCACCTGCTCCGCGGACCACTCGTCGGGGTGGGCGAGGATCTCGCGCAACGCGCCGAGCCGTTCGGGGGTGATCGTCCGGTCGTCGCTGCTGATCGCCACCTCGTAGTACGAGCCGTCGACGGTGACGGGGCCGACGTGCGCGACGTGGTTGAGCAGGCCCTGGTTCTCCCGGACGAGCCTGTTCCCGGCGGTCAGCAGGTCGACGCGGAGGGCGAACCGGCTCTCGCCCTCCCCGACGAGGAGGGCGCCGTTGTCGTCGCGCTCCACGAAGCCTGGCATCGCGAATGGGCGCTCGAGGCCGGCGGCGGCGTCGGGCGGAGGGCCCGCGGGGGTCGCGCCACCGGCGGGGACGACGGCGGACGCGAGCAACGCGGCCGCGACGCCGAGGACGACGGGCGCGCGGCGGAGCGATCGGGTGGGCTGTCTCGATGCGGTCATGGCTGGCTCTCCAGAGTGTGAGCGCTCACATGGGTGATAGGGGAACGGCCGTGCCCGCACGCTGGGGCGCGGGCACGGCCGCCTGGTCCTACTCGACGGAGTAGGGGAACTCGTCGGTGGTGCCGATGAGGTCGTACTGCATCTGGGAGGCGTCGAAGCCGTCTTCCCAGTTGCCGTTGGTGACGTCGTTGCACTGGTAGGACTGGTAGGACTGGTCGGTGGTCTCGCCGACCTCGATGTTGGAGAAGGCGAAGCCGCAGCCGCCGGCGTCCATGTGGACTCCGCGGGTGCCGCTGTCGGGCATGGCTCCTGCGGGGTCGGGGATGACGTCGCCGATGACCATCTGGTCGACGGTGTTCTGGATGGGGTGGGGGTCCTGGTTGGCGACGCCGTAGGTGTAGAAGGCGCCCATGTCGCCGGAGTCGAGTCCGGCCTGGTCGATGCGGATGTAGCGGAAGGTGTTGTTGTCGGTGTACTGGTCGCCGTCGACGACCTCGGGGCGTGATTCGAGGCTGATGCCGTAGCGGGCGGAGTGCTTGACGTGCACGTGCTCGATGGTGTTGTCGCCGGTGGACATGAGCTCGATGCCGGCGGCGTCGCCGGGCACGAGCTCGCCGACGTGGTGGATGTAGAGGTTGCGCAGGGTGTGGCTGTGCGAGAGGTCGCCCTCGCCGGGCCAGCCGCCCTCGACCTTGATGCCGTCGGCGCCGAGGTTCTCCATGAGGGTGTTCTCGACGGTGAGGTGGTCGTTGGCGAACAGGGCGTAGACGCCGTGGTATCCGGTGTCCTGGACGTGCATGCCGGTGAGGGTGATGTTGGAGGTGTTCTCGAGGGTGATCGCGCCGAACCGGTTGCGCGGCATCTCGATCTGCCGGTCGTACTCCGGGTAGGTGTGGGGATCACCCGAGTCGCCGGCGCTGATCCAGCCGGAGCGGTACCAGTCCACGAAGTCGGAGTACTGCACGCCGATGCCGTCGAACGTGATGTCGTGCGCCTTGTCCTCGGCGGACTCGCCCTTGACGTCGATGACGCGGTCCACGGTGGGCTTCATGATCGTGACGTCGTCGATGTCGCCCTTCGGGATGTAGTACAGGTCGCCGGCGTCGCGGTCGATGTAGTACTCGCCCGCCTTGTCCAGGAACGGCATCGCGTTCTGGATGTAGTAGCGCGACCCGCTGCGGCTGTTGACGAGGGCGTACCGCGACCAGTAGTCGAACGTCGCGAAGTTCTTGCGGTAGTCCGCACCGCCGATCGGGATGGTGTCGGTGAACCAGCTCCACGACCCGCCCGACCACACCGTGATCTGGGCATCCTTCAGCGGGTTGCTCGTCTCGGTGTCGTCCCAGGCCGGGTCCCAGTCGCCGTCCTTCCAGTAGAGCCAGGAGCGGACCGCCTCCTTCTCCGGCTCGCCGAGCACGGAGAACAGGTAGGGCGCGTGGGTGTCCTCGGAGGTCCGGTTGGGGTGGCGGGCCAGCTCGGAGCGCTCGCCGTCCTCGAAGATGGTGTAGAACGGCTCGTCCGGGTCGACCTTCGCCTTGTAGATGCCGTCCTGGTACGGCTCCCAGCCGGTGATCTCCTCGGCGCCGACCAGGTTGGCCTTGCCGGGCCCGTCGGGGCTGCGGTAGACGACCTCGTTGCCGCGGCTGCCGGAGTCCTTCTCGGTGAACTCGATCGTCTCGGTCACCGGGTAGTCACCCTCGGCGAGGTTGACGGTGATGTCGCACCGCATCTTCTGCGGATGGTTGAGCCCCAGGTCCTGGATGTGGTCACGGGCCTTGTCGAGCGTCGCCCAGGGCCGCTTCTCGGTGCCCTTGCCGCGGTCGTCGTCGCCGTCGGGGGAGACGTAGAAATGCGGGCACTTGTCCACGCCCGCGGTGATCGCCGCGTAGGGGTCGAAGGCGACGGCCCCGACCCCGACGGCCGCGACCGCGCTGACCGCGACGACCGCCGCGGTGCTCGTCCTGATCCATCGTCTGGACATCGGTGTCCTCTCTTGGTGGTGGATGGTGCGGTTCGCGCCGGCAAGGGCGCGACGTGGGTTCAGCCCGCCGGCCGGACGACGTAGGTCGCGCCGCGACGGGTCTCGAACACGGCGAGCCCGTCCTCCGGGTGCTCGACCCGGACGGGCCCGCCCGGCCCGGAGACGCGGACGGTCCGGTCGGTGCGCAGTCGGACGGTGTTCCCGAGGAGTGACCGCACTCGGGCCTGCTCGAGGCGGTGCTCGTCCCACGTCATCGTGATCTCGAAGCCGCCCCGGGCCCGCAGGCCGCGGACCCGCCCGGCGGGCCAGGCCTCCGGGAGGCACGGCAGCAGCCAGACCTCGCCCGAGTGGCTCTGCAGGAGCATCTCGTTGATCGCCGACGTGCCGCCGAAGTTCCCGTCGATCTGGAACGGCGGGTGCAGGTCGAAGAGGTTGGGCGCCGTCCGGCCGGGGGAGAGCAGCTGGGTGAGGTGCGTGTACGCGGCGTCCCGCTGCAGGAGGCGGGCCCGGATGTTCATCTTCCAGGCGAGCGACCACCCGGCCGTCACGGCCGGTCCTCGCAGCTCGAGAGAGCGGTCGGCCGCCGCGGCGAGCTCCGGCGTGCCGCGCGGGGTGATCTGGTCGCTCGGGAACACACCCCACAGATGGGACACGTGCCGGCTGGTCTCCGTCGCCGCCTCCTCCCAGTCGATCAGCCACTCCTGGAGTTGGCCGAGGTGACCGACCTGGTTGGGCGGCAGCTTCTCGCGCGCCGCGCGCGCCTGGGCCGCCGTCTCCCGGTCGAGGCCGAGCTCGGCCGACGCCTTGTCGAACGCGGTGAACAGGTCGCGCAGGATCTGCATGTCCATCGTCGGGCCGGCGCAGATGCTCACGCCCTCGTCGTCGATCTCGTGATGCTTGAGCTCGGGCGAGTGCGACGGGTTGGTCACCAGATACCCGGTCGCGCCGTCCACGACGAGCGTGTCGAGGAAGAACTCCACGGCGCCCCGCAGCACGGGGAAGTACTCGCGGAGCGTGTCCAGGTCACCCGTGTACTCGTAGTGCTCCCAGAAGAGGAGCGAGAGCCAGGCGCCGCCGGTCGGCCAGACGCCGTAGAACGCGTGGTCGACGGGCGCGGACCCGCGCCACAGGTCCGTGTTGTGGTGGGCCACCCAGCCGCGTGCGCCCCACATCGTCCGAGCGGTGCGGGCGCCGGACTCCGCGAGCTCCTCGATCATGGCGAACAGCGGCTGCCAGCACTCCGCGAGGTTCGACGGGCCCGCGGGCCAGTAGTTCATCTCGCAGTTGATGTTGAGCGTGTACTTCGACTGCCACGGCGGCAGCATCTCCGCGTTCCAGACCCCCTGGAGGTTGGCCGGCTGGCCGGGGGACCGGGAGCTCGAGATCAGGACGTACCGGCCGAACTGGTAGTACAGCGCGGCGAGCTGCGGGTCGCCGCCGTCGCGGAAGGCCGCGACCCGCTGGTCCGTCGGCAGGTCGATCGCGGGCGACGTGCCCAGGTCGAGGTCCGTGCGGCCGAACAGCTCCTGGTGGTCGCGGACGTGCGACCGGCGCAGGACGCCGAAGCCCCGGACGGTGGCCCGGTCGAGCGGGCCCCGCGCCCCGTCCAGCGGGTCGCCGCCCACGTCGAGGTAGCTGCGGTGGCTCGTGCCCATGGTGACGAGCAGGGTCACGGCGTCCGCGCCACGCACCCGGAGAGAGGACTCGTCGCACACGACCGAGCCACCCTCGGGCAGCGCGCGCGCCAGGGCGACGAACCGCACCTGGCCCTCGAGCCCCTCGGCGTCGCCGGAGCGGCCCTCCAGGGCGAGCGTCCGTCCGTCGTGCGCCAGCGTGGTCGATTCCTGGGGCGACCGGAACGAGGCGTCGAACGAGACGGCGCCGGGCGCGTCGGCGCGCAGCCGCACGACGATCGCCTGGTCGGCATGGCTGCAGAACACCTCCCGGGTGTGCCGCACCCCGTCGGCGACGAAGGTCGTCGTGGTGACGGCCGTCGTGAGGTCGAGCGACCGGCGGTACTCCGTGGCGTCGGCGGCGAGCCCGGGGAAGGTGAGCAGCAGGTCGCCGACGGGCTGGTACTGCATCTGCTCGGTGGGGCGGCCCATGAAGCGCTCGTCGGCGAGCCGCTGCGCCTCGCCCCACCGTTCCTCGACGACAAGACGCTGGATCTCGGGCAGCACCTCCGCGCCGCGCGGGTCGGCGTAGTCGTGCGGCCCGCCCGCCCAGACCGTGTCCTCGTTGAGCATGAGGGTCTCGGCCGCGACGCCGCCGAACACCATGGCGCCCAGGCGTCCGTTGCCGACGGCGAGGGCCTCCAGCCATGCGGCCGCGGGGGCGGTGTACCAGAGGCGCAGGGGGTTCGTCTCGGTGTCCGCCGGGCCGGGTCCCTCGGCGTCGGCGGCGCTCGCCACGTCCTGCCCGCCCAGGACGACCGCCCCGGCCGCCGCCACGCCGGTCGACCGCAGGAGTTCCCGTCGCGTGAAAGAGCTCATCGCATCCACATCCCTCTCGTCATCGAGTCACGGAAGAGCGGCTCCCGTCCGGTCAGCCGGACGCGCCCGCCGTTGGTGCTGGGTCTCGGTGCCTGGATGGTGCTGCGGCGGCGGGGCCGGGCCCCGGCCGCCGTGGTCGCCGCGCCCGGCGACCTCGTCGGGCGTCAGCGGTGATGGTTCAAACCTAGTACATCACATGTCATATAAGTCAACAGTGCGAGGCGGTTCCCGTGGAGTCGGCAACCGGGTCGCGCGGTGCGCGGGTCGGGCGGGGGCGTCGTCCGAGCGCGCCGGGGCGGCCCGCGCCAGGGCGGCATGCGCCGCCGCGGCGCGGAGGCGTGGCGGGAGCGGTCGGCGGGTCGCCCGGGGGACGGTCCGGCCGTCGGGCGGTCAGGAGCCGGACGTCTCCTGCGGGCGGCGGCGCGCCCACGCCGACGTGATGTGCTCCCGCATGGCGGCCTCGGCGCCGGCGCCGTCGCCCGCGAGGAGGGCCTCGACGATCCGGGCGTGACCCTGATGGGTCGACCGGATGTCGTCCACGCTCGGGGCGCCGCTGTACTGCGGGGAGTGGAGCGCCTTGCCCTGGATGCTCGAGACGATCGCCCGCCCGAACGCGTCGCGCGACGCCTGGTGGATCAGCTCGTGGAACTCGACGTCGACCTTGGCGTAGGCGACCGGGTCGTCGATGAGGTCCGCGAGCTCGTCCAGCTTGGCGGTGAGCTCGGCCCGCCGCGCGGCGTCGAGCAGGCCCGCCGCCCGGGCGGCCATCGCGCACTCGAGGGTCGTGCGGATCTCGATGAGGTTGTCCAGGTAGACGAGGCGGTCCTCGCGCTGGAAGAGCGCGTCGAGCACGAGGGGGTCGAGGAGGCTCCACTGGTCCTGGTCGAGGACGACCGTCCCCCAGCCCTGCCGGGACGCGACGAGCCCCTTCTCGGTGAGGGCCGTGGTGGCCTCGCGGATGACGGTGCGGCTGACCTCGTACCGCTCGCACAGGGCGCCCGCCGGCGGCAGGGCGGAGCCCGGCGGGTACTCGCCGACGACGATCGCCGTAACGAGACTCTGCACGACGGCGGCTGCGAGCGGGGGCCGATGCCGGGTGGGCCGAGGCACCGCACCGATGGGCTGGGGCGTCGTTGTCATGTCGTCCGGGCTCCGTTCTGCGTCGCGACCTGCGCTGACGGCTACCCCGAGCGTAGCCGAGGGTTGCGCACTCATCACTCGTATCATAAGTTATGACCTAGCGAGGGCGCGCGCATCCAGCGGAGGCGCCTCTGCGAGACGGCCTCGAGACGGGCACACCGACGGCGGTGCGTGCGGAGTAGGAGCAGTGGATGCGAATCACGGGATACCGGACCCTGACCACGGTGCACCGGTGGGGGCGCCCGGTGGGCGACGTCAACGGGGTCGTCGCGGGGGGCGTCACCGAGGTGCCGGTGGTGCTCCTCGAGACGGACGCGGGCGTCACCGGCGTCGGCCTCGGCGCGGGCGGCGACCTCGACCTCGTCTTCGGGGCGCTCGAGGGGCAGGACCCCCGGGCGGTGACCGCGCTCTACGACCGGATGCTCGCCTTCGTCTTCAAGTCGGGGCACGCGGGGAGCGCCTTCGGGACGATCGGCGCCTTCGACATGGCGCTGTGGGACCTCAAGGCCAAGCTCAACGACGAGCCCCTGTGGCGCACGCTCGGCGCGGCCGACCGGTTCGTGCCCGCCTACGCGTCCGGGCTGGAGTACGCGCTGCCGGACGACGCGCTCGTCGAGCTCTACGAGCCGTGGGCCGACCGAGGCTTCACCGGCGCGAAGGTCAAGGGCGGCCTGGACATCGACCGCGACGTCAAGCGGCTCGCCATCGTCCGGGACGTCCTGCGCGTGAACGCCGACCACCCCGACCTCATGTACGACGTCAACGAGGCGTGGGGCCGCCACCAGGCCGTCCGGTTCGCCCGGCGCGTGGAGGACCAGGTCGACATCATGTGGATCGAGGAGCCCGTGCGCCGCTGGGACGTCGCCGGCCATCGCGCGGTGGCGTCGGAGCTGCGCGCCGCCGTCGCCACCGGGGAGAACCTCACCGGCCTGGAGCAGTACGGGCCGCTGCTCGACCGCGACGCCGTGGGCGTCGTGCAGGCGGGCAGCGTCTGGGGCATCACGCACTTCCTGCGGGTCTCGGTGCTCGCGCTGGGGCGCGACCTGCCGGTGAGCCCGGTGGGCTACAACGCCAACCCCGTCGCGCACGCCTCCGCCGCGGTCCCCAACCACCTGGTGACCGAGGTCCAGGACCTGTCCGCGCCCGTGGGGCTGCGGGTGGACCAGGAGATCCAGGACGGCGGCATCGTCCTCGGCGACGCCCCCGGCCTCGGCATCGAGGTCGACGAGGAGCTCATCGCCGCCAACCGCGAGTCCGGCACGTGGGCGGTGCCGTCGGGGCCGCACGTGCGGCCGGTCGATGCCGGGCTGCGCCTGGCGCGGCGCCGGGCGGGCGAGTAGGCCGTGGGCACGGACACGGCACGGCCGCGCGCCGTCCTCGCCGCCGACCCGCCGACGCTCGTCGAGCGCCTCTTCCCGCCCGAGGTGCTCGCCCGCCTGTCCGACGTCGTCGACCTCGACCCCGGTGAGGTGATCACGGAGGTGGGGTCGCACGCGGCGCGCCGCAGGCTCGCGGGCGCCGAGGTGCTGATCGCCGGCTGGGGCGCCCCGCGGGTGCCGGCGGAGCTCGTCCCGAACCTGCGGGCCGTCGTGTACGCCGGCGGGGTGGCGCGCACCTGCCTCGCCGACCCCGCGGTGCTCGCCGGGCGCGGGGTCACGGCGTCCAACGCCCGCGCCGCGAACGCGGTCCCGGTCGCCGAGTACACGCTCGCGATGATCCTGCTCGCCAACAAGAAGGCGCACGCGGCCGAGCGGGCCTACCGCGAGCGCCGGGCCGCGCCGGACGCCGACCGGTTGCTGGCGGGCACGGGCAACTTCCGGCGGACGGTCGGGATCGTCGGGGCGTCGCAGGTCGGGCGCCGCGTCGCCCGGCTCCTGCAGTCGTTCGACCTCGACGTGCTGGTGCACAGCCCGGAGCTCGCCCCCGGCCCGGTGCCGGGGCTGCCCGGCGCTCGCAGCGCCGCTCTCGAGGAGGTCGCCGCGAGCAGCGACGTCCTGTCCCTGCACCAGCCCCTGACCCCCGAGACCGTGGGCCAGATCGACGCGCGGATCCTGGGCCTGCTCCCGGACGGGGCCACCCTGGTCAACACGGCGCGCGGCGGTGTGGTCGACGGCGACGCCCTGCTCGCCGAGCTGCGCACGGGCCGGATCGACGCGGTGCTCGACGTCACCGACCCCGAGCCGCCGCCGCCGGACAGCGAGCTGTGGACGCTGCCCAACGTCGTGCTCACCCCGCACGTCGCGGGCTCGACGGGCACGGAGCTGCGCCGGATCGGCGAGTCGGTCGTGGCGGAGGTCGAGCGCTTCGTCCGCGGGCTCCCGTTCGAGCACCCCGAGGAGCTGGTGGCACCGTGAGCGCCATGAGCGAAGAGCTGAAGACCCCCGGCGAAAGGCCAGGAGGACACATGGCGCGCGGACAGGACGGGCCCGACGTCGCGGCGCTGGCCCGCTGGCTGCGGAGCTGGGTCGGCGAGGAGGGGCAGGTCCGCGGGTTCCACAACCACAGCGTGTGGGGCACGAACCCGGCGACCTTCGTCGACTTCACCAGCGGCCACCAGGCGTTCTCGGCCCCGGCCACCGCGGCCTTCGGCGAGGTGCTGGGCCGGTTCCCGGACGAGCGCGGCCGCGAGCTCTGGCGCCGGATGATGCTGTACCAGGCGCGGACCGTGCAGGACGACGGGCAGTTCCGCCACATCGGCTTCCAGGTGGGGGAGTCCGCCACCTCGGGCCTCATCCACAACATGGTGGGCTGCCTCGGCCTGCTCGAGGGCCTGCGTCACGCCGGCCACCTGCTGGCGGACGAGGAGCGGGACGAGGTGCTGCGGGCCGTGCGGCGCGACCTCGACGCGTGCCGCGTCTACGGCGGCGGCCGGCCCACCCCCGAGGGCACCGTGAACCAGGAGTACGCGCGGGTCTGGGCCAAGCTGCGCTACACCGAGCTGAGCGCCGACGACGTGTTCGCGGCCGAGCTCGAGGAGGACCTCGACGTCCTGATGCGCCTGAGCCACCTGCGCGGGGTGCCCGACGACGAGTCGGTGGGCGTGTTCCGCCAGCCGACCGACCGTGCGGCCGGCGGCATCCTCGAGCCCGCCGAGTACTACGGCCTCATGGTGGTCCCGCTCGTGCTGGGCGCCCGGCGGTTCGCCCGGCCCGACCTCCTGGACGAGGCCGTCGCGATCTGCCGGCACGTCGCGCGCTCGGCGTGGGTCGACGACGCGGGCTGCACGCGGTTCCACCGCTACTGGTACGCCGGCGGCGCCACGCGGCTGCGGTCGACGACCCCGATGCTGATCGCGGGCATGGGGCTGACCCTGTACGGGGTCGAGGAGGTGCTGGCCGAGGTCGACGTGCCCGAGCTGCGCGAGTTCACCGCGGCGTGCCTGCGCACCTACGCGCGCTACCAGTCGCCGGCGGGCCCCTTCGTGTCGGCGACGGGCTGGCACCACGAGGCCGACGTCGCGCCCAGCACGGCCTGGCACGCGCACGACCTCATGTTCCTGGCGCGGCACGCACTGGACCGCGGCGAGGTCGTGGGCCGGTCGTTCTGGGACGCCGTGTTCGCGGACCACGACCGCCAGGCGGTCATCCTGTCGGACCGGGCGATCTGGGCCGAGGACGGTGAGCACTGGTGCATCCTCAGCCCGTACACGGCGGGCGACCTCAGCATCTTCGGCCGCAAGGACCGCGACACGTTCGCCCGGTCGTTCTTCGCGTGGACGGACAAGGAGCCGCTGCCGCCGGAGTTGGAGTATCCCGGGACGCCGGCGTTCTTCGTGGCGGACGACGGGATCTTCCGGATCGACACGTCCGACCGGCCGACGGACGTGACCGTCGTCGGGCCGATCCCGTTCCGAGGCCGGCTCGGCTGAGGGCTGGTGGAGCGCCACACCTCACATGTAGCATGTATGACAAGTCCTCCTCCGGAGGACGACGCACCCACAGAGGGAGACAAAGATGTCAGCAAGGATTCGGCGCGGGGCCATCGGTGCCTCCGCGCTCGGGCTCGTCCCTGTCCTCGCACTCACGGCCTGCAGCTCCGGTGACGGCGGCGGTGGTTCGGGCGGCGGCGACCAGGTGCGGATGCTCGTGAACATCACCGACAACCTCACCCAGGCGAAGTGGGACGAGCTGGTCAAGCCCTTCGAGGACGAGACCGGGGTCGACGTCAAGGTCGAGGGGCCGAGCGGCCAGTCCGTGGCCGAGTCGTTCCCGACGCTGCTGGCCGCGGGCACCGCCCCGGACGTGATCCAGTCGATCTTCCCGACCGCCGATACGGCGCCGGAGGTCCTGGACCTCACCGAGTACGACTGGGCCCAGGGGACGCCGATGTCCGACCTGTACTCCACGGACGGGACGATCAACGTCGTCGGCGTGGGCATGCAGGCGCAGTCGCTCATGTACTACAACAAGGACCTCTTCGCGAAGGCGGGGATCACCGAGCCCCCCGCCACCTGGGAGGCGCTCGACGCCGCGCTCGAGGCCCTCAAGGGTGCCGGCGTGGCCAAGCCCGTCGCCTTCGCGTCCGAGTGGGCCACCGGCGTGCAGACGCAGCAGGTCTGGCACCCGCAGCAGAACCTCACGACGCCCGGCTGGCAGCAGGCCGTCGCCGACGGCTCCTCGACGCTCGGCGAGCAGTTCGAGCCGATGTTCGAGCACGTCGCGAGCTGGATCGAGGCGGGCTACACGACCGCCGACGACGTCGCCACCGACAGCGGCACCCAGGAGGCCAACTTCATCGCCGGTGACGTCGGGATCTACCCGATGGGGTCGTGGTTCACCACGACGCTCGCGGCGTCGCCCCCGGACTTCGAGGTCGGCGTCTTCACCCCGCCGGTCGACAGCGCGGCCGACCACCCCGGACCGATGGGCGCCACCCTGGCGTTCCCCTACATGGTCTGGAACGGGACGGAGCAGAAGGACGCCGCCACGCAGCTCGTCGAGTACCTCGTGACGGACGAGGAGGCCATCGCCGCGCAGGCGGAGATGGACAACTTCAACCGGGAGGGCCTGGACACGAGCGCGAACGAGTACTCGTCCCTCGTCCAGGACGCCGTCGAGGCAGCGCCCTCCTTCGTGGTCCCCGGCAACCAGACGGTCGGCGACTACGCGCTCCCCGTGGCGGGCTTCAACGAGAAGTTCACCGAGGTTGCGCAGGGTCTGTGGCAGGGCACCTCCGCGGCGGACGCCGCGGCGGAGCTCACGGCCTGGTACGACGCGGAGGCAGCCGGCTGACATGGCTCAGGGAAGGACGGCACGGGTGCTGGGACGACGGGGTGCCCTGGGCCGGGGGCTGATGACGGTCCCGGCCGCCGTGATCTACGTCGGGCTCATGGTCGTGCCGGTCGGGTACGCCGTCTACTACTCGTTCACCGAGTACAACGGGATCCCGAGCCAGTCGCCGGAGTGGGTCGGCCTGGAGAACTACACGCGGATCTTCGCCGACCCGACCGGCGACATGCACCACTCCCTGTGGGTGACCGGGCTGATCGCCGTCGTCGGGGCCTTCCTCGTGAACGTGATCGCGCTCGGCCTGGCGCTCCTGCTCCGGCGCACCACCGGCTTCACCACGTTCGCGCGGGCCGTGATGTTCTACCCGCACGTGCTGTCGGCCCTGATCGTGGGGTTCCTCTGGCAGGCGATCCTGGGCCCGCAGGGCGCCGTGAACAACCTGCTCGAGGGGGCGGGCGCGTCCACGCTGCCGTTCCTGTCCGACCCCGACTGGGCGCTCGCGACGATGATCGGCGTGATCGTGTGGGCGCAGCTCGGCGTGCAGCTCGTGCTGTACCTGGCGGGGCTGCAGGCGGTCCCCGCGGACCTGCAGGAGGCCGCGACGCTCGACGGCGCGGGCCCGGCGGGGGTGTTCCGGCACGTCACCTGGCCGGCGCTCGCGCCGACCGTCACCGTGACGATCGTGACGTCGGTCCTGTCGCTGCTCAAGGTCTACGAGGTGGTGCTGGGCCTCACGAACGGCGGGCCCGGGGACGCCACCCAGACCTGGGCCTACGAGATCCTCGCCGTGTCCTTCGCCAACAACAAGGTCGGGCTCGCGTGCGCCCAGGCGGTCCTGCTGATCGTCGTCGCCGGGATCCTGTCGTTCACGATCATCGCGCTCCGACGGCGCGCGGAAGAAGGAGCGGAGGCGCTCTCATGAGCGTGGGAACCAGGTCGCGCCCCACCGTCCGGAGCGTCGTGATCGCGGTGCTGTCGGTCGCCATGCTCGTGCCGCTGTACATCGTCGTGGTCAACGCGTTCAAGCCCCAGCAGGAGATCCTGCTGTCCCCGCTGGGGCTCGACCCCGCCACGGCCACGACCCAGTTCCTGCAGGATGCCTGGACCAACCCCAACTTCCCGGTGGTCGCGGGCTACGCGGTGACGCTCTTCCTCGTCGTCGCGTGCAACGTCGTGGCGATCGGCGCCGCCGTCCCGACCGCGTACGTCATCGCCCGCACGCCCACCGTGGTCTTCCGGTTCCTGCTGATGTTCTTCGTGGCCGGCATGTTCATCCCGGCGCAGATCATCCTGGTCCCCGCGATCTTCGTGCTCAAGGCGCTGCACCTGATGGGGACCCTGCCGGGGCTGGTCCTCTTCATGTCGTCGACGATGATCCCGTTCACGCTGTTCATCTTCACCGGGTACATCCGGATGCTCCCGCGCTCGCTCGACGAGGCGGCCGCGATCGACGGCGCCAGCCAGCACCGGATCCTGTGGCGGATCGTCTTCCCGCTCATGAAGCCGATCGTCGCCACCGCGTTCATCCTCAACGCGCTGAGCGCGTGGAACGACTTCGTCAGCCCGCAGCTCATCCTCGGCCCCGGGTCGTCGTTCAAGACGATCACCACGGGGGTGTACGCCGCGGTGTCCTCCTACACGACCAACTACGAGATCGTGTTCCCCACCCTGCTGCTCGCCGTGGTGCCGATCCTGCTCATCTTCGTCGTCATGCAGCGACACGTGATGAGCGGCCTGTCCGCCGGCGCCGTCAAGGGCTGAGGCCCGCACGACCCCCCTCTTCCCCAGCAAGGAGACCCAGGATGACCCTCGACTTCACCGACCCGCGCCAGGTCGCCCGGGCGATCCAGTACACCAACGTCAACCCCGACCTCACGCGCGACGGCGTGATCGAGCACCTCGAGACGTGCGCCAAGTACGGTTTCGACGCGGCGATGATCGCGCCGTACTGGGTGTCGCTCGCCAAGGACGTGCTCGCGGGCACCGGGGTACGGGTGGCGTCGACGCTCAACTTCCCGATGGCGAACGACACGCTCGAGATGCGCACGGCGGCACTCGGCGGCCTGATCTCGGCGGGCGTGGACGAGTTCGACTTCCCCCCGCACCCGGGGCTCCTCCTGGGCGGCCAGGAGGAGCTCTACGCGCGGGACGTGGCCGAGATCGTCCGGCTGGCGCACGCCGAGGGGGTGGCGGTGAAGGCCATGCTCGAGTTCGGCTTCCTGCCGACCGACGAGCTCAAGGTCGCCGCGACCCGTCTCGCGTACGAGGCGGGCGTGGACTGGGTCAAGCAGTCGTCGGGCTGGGGCAAGGGCGGACTCGCGGCCACCGAGCACGACGTGCGGCTCCTCGCCGCGAACATCTCGCCGCCCTGCCGGGTCAAGGTCTCCGGCAAGGTCAACTCGCTCGAGAAGATGCAGGCGCTCTTCGAGGCCGGGGCCGAGCTCGTCGGCACCAGCTCCGGGCCCGCCATCGTCGACGGCCTCGTCGGCGACCCGGACGCCTACTGAGCGACACCACCACCGGAGGGAGAGCGATGAGGCTCACGGTCGTAGGGAGCTATGCGAAGGCGCTCGTCATGACGGTCGACCGGCTGCCCGCCCCGGGCGAGACGCTGATCGGCCGCGAGTACCGCGAGACGTTCGGCGGCAAGGGCTCCGACATGGCGGTCCAGGCGGCGCGCCTCGGCGCGGAGGTCGCCTACGTGGGAGCGGTCGGGGACGACGAGCACGGGGCCGAGTTCCGCGCCCTGCTGGCGGCCGAGGGGGTCGACGGCTCCCGGGTGACCGTCGACCCGACGGCGCCGACCGGGGTCGGGTTCATCGTCAAGGACACCGCCGGGCGCAACCTGATCGTCGTGGACAAGGGAGCCAACGACCGGCTCACGAGCGACGTCCTCGACACGTCGGCCGACGCGCTGCGCGACGCGGACGTCGTGCTGACCCAGCTCGAGATCCCGCTGGACTCCGCGCGGCATGCCCTGCGCGTCGCGCGCGCCGCCGGCGTGACCACCGTGCTCAACCCCGCGCCGGCCGTCGACCTGCGGGGCGTGGACCTCTCGATGGTGGACGTGCTGACACCGAACGAGCACGAGGCGCTGGTCGCGCTCGGCCTGCCGGTGGGGGACGCGACCCCGGTCGAGGAGCTCGGCCGGCGGCTGCTGGCGCTCGGCCCACGGACGGTGGTGATCACCCGGGGCGGCGAAGGCGTGTCGGTGATCGACGACTCCGGGGCGACGTGGGTGCCGCCCGTGCTGGTGGACGTCGTCGACTCCAACGGCGCCGGGGACGCCTTCAATGCCGCGCTCGCGGTCGCGCTGGGGGATGGCGAGGACGTCGTGGCGGCCGCGCGCTTCGCCAACGTCGTCGCCGCACTCTGCTGCGAGCACTGGGAGACGGTCCCCTCGTACCGGACGCGCGACGTCGTGGAGGCGTTCGCCGCTCGCGCCGCCGGCCGCCCCACGGAGCGCACGGTCGAGACGGGGGCACCGCGATGAGAAGCGGACGGATCCTGCACCCGGAGCTCGCGGGCGCGCTGGCGACGCTGGGCCACACGGACGTCGTGCTGGTGACCGACGCGGGGTTCCCGATCCCCGCCGACGCCCGCCGCGTCGACCTGGCGCTCACGCGCGGTCACCTCGACGTACGGACGATCCTGCGCGCGCTGCTCGAGGAGGTGTTCGTCGAGGAGGTGCATCTCGCGACGGAGGTCAAGACCCACCACCCCCGGCTCTACGGGGAGGTCCAGGACCTCTTCACGGGGTCGGGCGCGACGTTCCACGGCACGACGCACGAGACCCTCATCGAGCACTGGGCGCCGCGGGCGAAGGTCGTGGTGCGCTCGGGCTCGTTCGAGCCCTGGGCGAACTTCGCCCTCGTCGCGTCGACGGACCCCTTCGAGTGGTTCCGGGACGACGACGTCACGATCCTGCCGGCGTACGTCGAGCGGCGGCGTCTGATCACCGACGGCGTGCGCCCGGACCTCGTCTGACGCTCGCGGTCGGACACGTCGACGCCGCCCGCTCCCCCGGCAAGGGGAGCGGGCGGCGTCGTGCTGCCGGGCCGTGCGCGAAGGATCAGCTGATCCGGCGCCGGTAGACGGCGACCGCGCTGGCGTACGCGACGACCAGGATGCCGACGAGCCAGCCGAGCGCGACCCAGATGTCGTTCCCGACGGGCTGCTCGGCGAACAGGGCGCGGACCGTGTCGACGATGGACGTCACGGGCTGGTTCTCGGCGAACCAGGCGACCGGGCCGGGCATCGACTCCGTGGGCACGAACGCCGAGCTGATGAACGGCAGGAAGATCAGCGGGTAGCTGAAGGCGCTCGCGCCGTCGACGGTCTTCGCCGAGAGCCCGGCGACCACGGCGAGCCAGGTCAGGGCGAGGGTGAACAGGACCAGGATCCCGGCCACCGCGACCCAGGCTCCCACGGACGCCCCGGTGCGGAACCCCATGAGCAGCGCGACCCCGACCACGATCGTGACCGAGACGAGGTTCGCGACCAGGGACGTGAGCACGTGCGCCCAGAGCACGCTGGACCTCGCGATGGGCATGGACTGGAAGCGCTCGAAGATGCCGCCCTGCAGGTCGAGGAACAGCCGGTACGACGTGTACGCGACGCCCGACGCGATCGTGATGAGCAGGATGCCGGGGAGCATGTAGTTGATGTACGACTCGTCGGTCCCGGTGTTGATCGCCCCGCCGAGCACGTAGACGAACAGCAGCATCAGCGCGACCGGGGTGACCGCGGTGGTGATGATCGTGTCGGGGCTGCGGAGGATGTGGCGCAACGAGCGGCCGGTGAGGACGCGGGTGTCGCCGAGGACGGCGGTGGTCATCGGGATTCCTTTCGTGCCGGGACGGCGCCGTCGGCGCGGTCGTCCGTGTCGGTCCGGGGGGTGGCGGTCTCGCCGGTCGCGCCGACGAGGGTGAGGAAGACCTCCTCGAGGGAGGGCTGCTTCTCGACGTACTCGACCTTGGCGGGCGGCAGGAGCTGCTTGAGCTCCGCGAGCGTGCCGTTCTGGATGATCGTGCCCTCGTGCAGGATCGCGATGCGGTCGGCGAGCTGCTCGGCCTCGTCGAGGTACTGGGTGGTCAGCAGGACCGTCGTGCCGCCCTGGGCGAGCTCCTTGACGGTCCGCCACACCTCGATCCGCGCCTGCGGGTCCAGCCCGGTGGTGGGCTCGTCGAGGAAGATGATCGGCGGGTCGCCGATGAGGCTCATCGCGATGTCGAGGCGGCGGCGCATGCCGCCCGAGTACGTCGCCGCCTTGCGGCCGCCCGCCTCGGTGAGAGAGAAGCGGGCGAGCAGCTCGTCGGCGACGGCACCGGGGTTCTTCATGTGCCGCAGCCGGGCCACGAGCACGAGGTTCTCCCGGCCCGAGAGGATCTCGTCGACCGCGGCGAACTGGCCGGTCAGGCTGATCGACTCGCGGACGTCGCCGGGCTTCGCGGCGACGTCGTGGCCGTGGACGGTGGCGGTGCCCGCGTCCGCCTTGAGCAGCGTCGACAGGATCCGCACCAGCGTGGTCTTGCCCGCGCCGTTCGAGCCGAGCAGCGCGAAGATGCTGCCGGGCTGCACGTCGAAGTCGACACCCCGCAGCACGTGCAGGTCGTTGAACGACTTCTGGATGCCCTGCACGCGGATCGCGGGTGCCGGGGTCGTCTCGGTGGTCATGTCCGGTTCTCCGTTCTGTGGATGGTCTCGGTCAGGGCCGGCGCACGACGATGTCGCCGTAGCCGGTGCTGGCGTGGATCTCGGCGGTGGACTCGTCGTCGACCGGCCCTTCGGTGGGGGTCAGCCGGTTGCGGACGGCGCCGTGCTCCGACGCGACGTCGAGGTAGGCGGCGGTGCCCTCGGGCACGCCGACCTCGATCGAGCCGTAGGAGGTGGTGAGGGTGGCGCTTCCGGACTCGAGGGCGTCGACCCGGATGCCGGCGTGGGCGGACTTCACGGTGAGGCTGCCGCGCACCTGGCTCACGACGACGTCCGCGTGCGCTCCGTGCACCGTGAGAGAGCCGGTGACGGAGCCGACCATGGTGGTCCCGTTGCTCGCCCGGATCGTGGCGTCGCCGGGGATCTCGTCGACGCGTACGGAACCGGCGCTCACCCTGATGTCGGCGGTGCCGGAGACCCGCCCGACGACGACGGAGCCGGCGGAGGCCTTGAGGTCGAGGCGGTCGACGTCGTCCGTTCGGGCGTTGCCGGCGGAGAGCGTGAGGTCGACGACGGCGAGCCGGCCCTCGGCGTGGAGCGAGCCGGTCTTGCCGCGGAGGTCGGAGCCGGCCGGCAGCTCGACCGTGATGTCCGCCGTGCCGGCGGCGAACGGGAGGACCCACTGCTTCCACGACCCGGGGTAGGTGATGGAGACCCCGTCGCCGTCGCGGTCGACGCGGACCTCGTCGGCGGCGCGGACGCTGCCGGACTTCGTGGGCTCGGTGGGCAGGACGGTGACGACGACGTCGTCACGCTCGGAGGCGACCACGTGCAGGTTGCCGAACGGCACGTCGACGGTGACCGGGACGGGGTGGGGAGCGGGGAAGGTGGGCATGGCGGGGCTCCATCGGTGGTGTCGTGGTGGTGTCAGGTGAGGCGTCGGCCGAGAGCTGCTCAGCCGGCGGGCGTGGTGGTCAGCGCACCCAGCCGGTGACGCGGCCGGAGCCGCGCTGCTCGGGACCCGCCTGCGCGGCGGGCCTGCCGGGGGGTTGCTCGAGCGCGGCGGCGACCGCCCGCACGAGCCAGGTGTTGACCGAGACGCCGTCGCGCGCGGCGGCGGTCTCGGCCTGCACCTTGAGGTGGTCGGGCAGACGCAGGGTGGTGCGGGTGGTGGCGCCCGCCTCGGCGTCTGCGACCTGCGGCGGCGTCGAGGCTGGCGCGGCGGCGGGTGCCGTCGGCTCTGCCGGGGTCACGGGCTTGGCGACGACGAACTCGGGAACCCCGGCGCGCAGGCGCACGTCGACCGAGCCGGGGGCGAGCTCGGCGGAGATCTCGCCGGCGGCGTCGGAGAGCGCGTCGAGCAGGACGAGGCGCGTGGCGGCGTCGAGCGGGGCGGTCAGGCGGTCCGCGAGTTCGCGTGCCTCGTCCCCGCCGGCGGCGGCTGCGGTGGAGAGCTGGCGCTGCAGCTGATCGACATATCTCGTCAGGTCCATGACGTCATTATGACACCATCGATGGTGTCAACGCAAGAGGTCTGGCGTCATCGGTGTGCCGGCGTGGTGTCAGGGGCCGGCGGCCGGGCGGGGCCCGTCGGCACCGTCGGGCCCCGCCCGGCGCCCGTCGGTGGCCTGTGCGAACCTCGTCGCATGTCCACCACGCCCCCGCGCGGCCCTGTCACCCCGCTCGTCGACCTGCACGGGCGCTCCGCGTGGAGCGTCCTGCCGCCGCTGATCCTCGGGTTCTTCATGATCATGGTCGACACCACGATCGTGAACATCGCCATCCCGACGCTGACGGAGACGTTCCAGGCCTCGCTCATCGAGGTCGGCTGGGTGAACAGCGCGTACCTGCTGTCCTACGCGGTGCTGATGCTCCTCGCGGGGCGGCTGGGCGACCGGTACGGGCAGAAGGCGGTCTTCGTGACCGGGCTCGTCGTCTTCACCGCGTTCTCGTTCCTGTGCGGCTTCTCCGGGAACATCGGCACCGCGCCCGAGATCGGGTGGCTCATCGCGTTCCGTGCGCTGCAGGGCGTCGGCGCGGCGCTCATGACGCCGCAGACGATGTCGATGATCACGCGGGTCTTCCCGCCGCGGCAGCGCGGCGCGGCGATGGGGCTGTGGGGCGCGACCGCGGGCGTCGCGACCATCGCCGGACCGCTCCTGGGCGGGGTCTTCGTGGAGTACGTCGGCTGGGAGTGGATCTTCTACGTCAACATCCCCGTGGGCGTCGCCGCGCTGTGGTTCGCCCTCGCGCGTCTGCCGCACCTGCCGTCGCACGGCACGACGCTCGACCCGCTGGGCGTTGTCCTGTCGGTGGTGGGCGTCGGCGCCGTCGTCTTCGGCCTGCAGGAGGGGGAGAACTTCGACTGGGGCCAGATCTGGGGGCCGGTCTCCGTGTGGGGCCTGGTCGGGCTCGGCGTGGTCGTCCTCGCGGCGTTCGTCTGGTGGCAGCACCGGCAGGGGCCCCGGGCGCTGCTGCCCCTGAGCCTGTTCAAGTCGCGGAACTTCTCGCTGGCGAACGTCGACGGCATGGTCGTGACGTTCGCGATGATCGGCATCTTCTTCCCGTTGACGATCTACCTGCAGTCGATCCTGGGCCTGACGCCGATCGAGGCGGCGCTCGTGATGGTGCCGGGCTCGCTCGTGTCCGGCGTCGTCGCGCCGTTCGCCGGGCGGCTGTCGGACCGGGTGCCGGCCAAGTGGGTAGTGGCGTCGGGCTTCGCCGCGATCGCGGGAGCGGTGGCGTGGATCGCGTCCGTACTGGACCCGGACCTGTCGCCGTGGGTGCTGCTGTGGCCGATGGCGCTGTTCGGCGTCGGCACCGGGCTGACGTTCTCGCCCTTGTCCAACCTCGCGACGTCGGGCCTGGACGCCCGCACAGCGGGAGCGGGCGCCGGCGCCTTCAACACGAACCGTCAGGTGGGCGGCGTCATCGGGTCGGCGGTGGTCGTCGCCACGCTGTCGGCCCGCCTCACCGTGACGATCCCGGCCGCGGCGCAGGACGTCGCCGCCTCGCTGCCCGAGCAGTACCGCCAGCCGTTCGTCGACGGGATCACCGCGGCCAGCGGCGACGTCGGCTCGACGTCGGTCGGGTCGGTCCAGCTGCCCGACGGCGTCCCGGCCGACGTCGCGCAGCAGGTCGGCCAGGCGGCGCAGCAGGCGTTCGCCGCGGGGTTCGCGGACGCGGCCGCACAGACGCTGCTCGTGGTCGGCCTCGTCCTCGTGGTGGGCGTGGTGTGCGCGGCGTTCATGTCGCCCCAGCAGCACCTCGAGGGCGTCGCCGAAGGCGCCGCGCGTCCCGACCGCTCGCCCCAGCCCGCACCCGACGCCTCCTGACGCCGCCGCCGGTCGAGCGAGGACGCCGGTCGAGCGAGGACGCCGGTCGAGCCTGTCGAGACCCGCCC
>NZ_BAAAPM010000001.1:18113-63055 GCF_039531145.1 Isoptericola hypogeus | reverse complement strand
CACGGTCGCGACAGGCTCGACCGGCGTCGACGTCAGCTGCCGATGTCGTCGGTGAAGTCGACGTCCTTGGTCTCACGCTCGAAGAGCAGCGCGACGAACGTGATGGCGGCCATGGCCGCGAGGTAGACGCCCACGAGCACGGGCGAGTCGGCGGCGTCCCACAGCCAGACGGCGACGAACGGCGCGACGGCGGCGCCGAGGATGGACGACAGGTTGTACGCCACCGCGGAGCCGGTGTACCGCACGTTGGCGGGGAAGAGCTCGGGCAGCATCGCCGCCATCGGGCCGAACGTCAGGCCCATGAGCGTGAAGCCCAGGATGAGCAGCGTCATCACGCCGATCGTGCCCGACGCGAACAGGGGCACGAACAGCAGGCCGAAGACGGCGATCGCGGCCGTCACGACGAGCAGGTGCGCCCGGCGCCCGTAGCGCTCGGCGAGGGGGCCGGAGACCAGCGTGAAGATGCCGAAGAACACGACGCCGACGATGAGCATCCACAGGAAGTCGATCTTCTCGTAGCCGAGGCCTGCGGGAGAGGCGTCGGTGGCCGCGATGCCGTAGTTCAGCGTGAACGTGGTCATCAGGTAGAAGAGCGCGTACGTCGCGAGCATGATGAACGTGCCCGAGACGATCTTGCGCCACGACGTGCGGAAGACGCGGGCCACGGGCACCTTGGCGACGGCGTCCGCCTCGACCACCTTCTGGAACGCCGGCGTCTCGATGAGCTTGAGGCGCACCCACAGGCCGATGATCACCAGCACGGCGCTGGCCAGGAACGGCACGCGCCAGCCCCAGGACTGGAACTGCTCGGCGGTGAGGCTGCTCGACAGCCCGATGAAGACCAGGTTGGCGAGGATGAAGCCGATGGGGGCGCCGAGCTGCGGGAACGTGCCCCAGATCGCGCGCTTGCCCTCCGGGGCGTTCTCGGTGGCGAGGAGGGCCGCGCCGCTCCACTCGCCGCCCAGGCCGAGGCCCTGGCAGAACCGGCACAGCACGAGCACGACGGGCGCCAGGACCGCCCAGCCGGGGTTGGTGGCGGCCGGGATGACGCCGATGACCACCGTGGCGATGCCCATCGTCAGCAGCGAGGCGACGAGCGTCGTCTTGCGACCGACCCGGTCGCCGAAGTGCCCGAACAGCACCGAGCCGAGCGGGCGGGCGACGAACGCCACACCGAAGGCGGCGAACGACGCGAGGAGCGCCGTCGTGCCGTCCTGGTTCGGGAAGAAGAGCGCGGGGAAGACGAGCGAGGCGGCGGTGGCGTACGCGTAGAAGTCGTAGAACTCGATCGAGGTCCCGATGAGGGACGCCACGATCACGCGGCCGCGGGAGTTCGCCGGTGCGGCGGTGTGCGCGGCGCCGGGGGAGACTGCGGTGGTCATGGCCGGGGAGCCTAGGGCAACCAGTCCGCATGATGGGCACTCGTCTCAGAATTTGGTCCGCGTGTCTGCCGTCCGCCGGGTGCGAGGGGCGTGAAGGTGTGGTGAACGTGAATACTCGGGTGGCGGCGCGTGTTGGCACCACCGGGTCACGCGGGGCAGGATCGACGGCGCCGCGACGGTCCCCGGGGGAGCGTCGCGCGGCGGGCGCCCGGGACCGGGACGACGCCAGGACGACGCCAGGACACTGCATCCGTACGACGGGACGACGCGAGGACATGAACGATCTGCTGTACGTGAACGGCGGGACACCGCTCGAGGGCACCATCACCGTGCGCGGCGCGAAGAACTTCGTCTCCAAGGCGATGGTGGCCTCCCTGCTCGGGGAGTCGGCCAGCGTGCTGCGGAACGTCCCGCAGATCCGTGACGTCGGGGTCGTGACGGGGCTGCTCGAGCTGCACGGGGTCACGGTCAAGTCCGACCCCGACGCCGGCATCCTCGACCTCGACCCGTCGAACGTCGAGTCGGCGCACGTGGCCGACATCGACGCCCACGCGGGCTCGAGCCGCATCCCGATCCTGTTCTGCGGGCCGCTGCTGCACCGGCTCGGCGAGGCGTTCATCCCGGACCTGGGCGGCTGCCGGATCGGCGACCGGCCGATCAACTACCACCTCGACATCCTGCGGCAGTTCGGCGCCGTCGTGGACAAGATGCCCAACGGCATCCAGCTGCGCGCCCCCCGCCGCCTGCAGGGCACCAAGATCGCCCTGCCGTTCCCGTCGGTCGGCGCGACCGAGCAGCTGCTGCTCACGGCGGTGCGCGCCGAGGGCATCACGGAGCTCACGGGCGCCGCGATCGAGCCCGAGATCATGGACCTCATCGCCGTCCTGCAGAAGATGGGCGCGATCATCTCGGTCGACACCGACCGCGTGATCCGCATCGAGGGCGTCGACCGCCTGGAGGGCTACCAGCACACCGCGCTCGGCGACCGCATCGAGACGGCGTCGTGGGCGTCGGCGGCGCTCGCCACCGGCGGCGACGTGACGATCAAGGGCGCCACGCAGCCCGAGATGATGACCTTCCTCAACACGTTCCGTAAGGTCGGCGGCCAGTTCGACGTCCAGGAGGACGGCATCCGGTTCTGGCACCCGGGCGGCGACCTGCGCTCGATCGTGCTCGAGACCGACGTGCACCCCGGCTTCATGACCGACTGGCAGCAGCCGCTGGTCGTCGCGCTCACGCAGGCCACGGGCGTGTCGATCGTGCACGAGACCGTCTACGAGAACCGCTTCGGGTTCACCGACGCCCTGCGCAAGATGGGCGCCTCGATCCAGGTGTACAAGGAGTGCCTCGGCGGGCGCGACTGCCGCTTCGGCCAGCGCAACTTCCACCACTCCGCCGTCGTGTCCGGCCCGACGCCGCTGTCCGCGGCCGACATCGAGGTGCCGGACCTGCGCGGCGGCTTCTCGCACCTCATCGCGGCGCTCGCGGCCAAGGGCACCTCCACGGTGCGGGGGATCAGCCTCATCGACCGCGGCTACGAGTCGTTCCAGGACAAGCTGGTCTCCCTCGGCGCCGACGTCTCCCGCGACTGAGACTCCAGCCCCGGTCGCCGACGAACCCGGCTGACGCCATGCGCCGTCGCGCCGCCGTCGTCCCGCCCACGCGGGACGGCGGCGGCGACGGGTAGGCTCTGGCCCCGTGCCGATCGCCCGACCCGAGTCCCGTGCCTACCGTGCCGTCGCACGGGTGGTGCGGCCGCTGATGTTCGCGCTGGTCCGCTACGACTGGGACGGCGGCGCGGAGAACCTGCCCCGCACCGGCGGGTTCATCGCCGCCGCGAACCACGTCACCGAGCTCGACGCGGTCACGCTGGCGCACTACCTGTTCGACCACGGCTTCGAGCCGCGGATCCTGGCGAAGCGCGGGCTGTTCACCGCGCCGCTGGTGGGTTCGGTGCTGCGGGCCACCCGCATGATCCCCGTCGACCGGGGCACCGCGGCCGCCGCCCGGTCGCTCGAGGCCGCCGCCGAGCAGCTCGGCGACGGCGCCTGCGTGACGGTGCTGCCGGAGGGCACGCTGACGCGGGACCCCGACCTGTGGCCCATGGAGGGCAAGACCGGCCTGGCGCGGATGGCGCTCACGAGCCGCCTGCCCGTGGTGCCGGTCGCCCAGTGGGGCGCGCACCGGGTCCTGCCGCGGTACGGCAGGCTGCCTCGGCCGTTCCCGCGCAAGCGGGTGACGATCGTCGCCGGCCCGCCCGTCGACCTGTCCGACCTGTACGACCGCCCCCTCGACACCCAGGTGCTGCGCGAGGCCACGAACCGGGTCATGGACGCGATCACGGCCCAGCTCGCCCAGATCCGCGCGGAGCAGGCCCCCGCGGCGCGGTTCGACCTGCGCAAGCACCCCGAGTACGAGGCCAAGCGCACGACCTACCCGCCCGTGGAGCGCCCGTGACGAACCCGACCACCGCACCGACCTCGCCGAGCGCCGGGACGGCGATCCGGGCCGCCGTCCTCGGTTCCGGCTCGTGGGGCACCACGTTCGCGATGGTCCTGGCCGACGCCGGGTGCGAGGTGCGGCTGTGGGGCCGGGACGAGGCCGTCGCCGCGCAGGTCGCCGGTGAGCGCCGCAACGAGAAGTACCTGCCGGGCGTCGAGCTGCCGGCGATGACCGCCACCACCGACGCCGCCGAGGCGCTGGCCGGCGCCCAGCTCGTCGTCGTTGCCGTCCCCTCCCAGGTCGCTCGCGCGACGCTGCGCGGCATGCGCGACCTCGTGGAACCCGACGCCGTGGTCGTCTCGCTGATGAAGGGCGTGGAGCTCAGCACCGACGAGCGCATGAGCCAGGTCATCGCCGAGGCGCTCGACGTCCCCGCGGGCCGGGTCGCCGTGGTCTCCGGCCCGAACCTGGCCCTGGAGATCGCGGCGCGGCAGCCCACGGCGACCGTGGTGGCGTGCACCGACCCCGGGACGGCGCGGTTCGTGGCGGAGGCGTGCGGCAACCCGTACTTCCGCCCGTACACCAACGCGGACGTCGTCGGGGTGGAGCTGTGCGGCGCCGTGAAGAACGTCATCGCGCTCGCGGTCGGGATGGCGCAGGGCCGCGGCTTCGGGTCGAACACCACCGCCACCGTCATCACTCGCGGGCTCGTGGAGATCACCCGGCTGGGCCTGGCGCTCGGCGCCGACGCCGGGACGTTCTCGGGGCTCGCGGGCATGGGCGACCTCGTGGCGACGTGCATGTCGCCGCTGTCGCGCAACCACACGCTGGGCCGGCACGTCGGCGAGGGCATGTCGCTCGAGGAGGCGCTCGCGGCGACGGGCACCACGGCGGAGGGCGCGAAGTCCTGCCGGTCGGTGCTGGACCTCGCGGGCAAGCACGGCGTCGACATGCCGATCACCCGCGGCGTGGTGTCCGTGCTCTACGACGGCATGCCGGTCGAAGAGATGGCGCGCGGGCTGCTGTCGCGCCCCCAGAAGGCCGAGGGCGTCTGGACCTGACGCCCGGCGCCGGTCGTCCGGCCCGGCCGCGCGGCTCCGGCCGTAGTGCTCAGAGGCTGTCGAGCGCGCGTGCCAGGTCGGCCCAGAGGTCCTCGACGTCCTCGACGCCCACGGACAGGCGCAGCAGGTCCTCGGGCACGGTCGGCGACTCCGTGGCGAAGCGACGGCGCCGCTCCAGCATGGACTCCACGCCGCCCAGCGACGTGGCGGGGAGCCACAGGCGCACCGCGGCCACGACGGCGTCCGCCGCGGCGGCGCCGCCGTGCGGCCGCAGACCGAGCACCGCGCCGTAGCCGTTCATGAGCTGTGCCGCCCGCTCGTGCCCCGGGTCGCCGGGCAGGGAGGGGTGGCGCACCTGCGCGACGGCCCGGTGGTCGGCGAGGCGGCGGGCGAGCTCGGCCGCGTTGGCGTTCGCCCGCTCCACCCGCAGGTGCAGGGTGCGCAGGCCGCGCAGGGCGAGCCAGACCTCCATCGGGCCGGGGATCGCGCCGTGCAGGGTGCGGTAGGCGCGCAGCCCGGCTGCCAGCTCGTCGTCCCGCGTGACGGCGGCGCCGAGCACGACGTCGGAGTGCCCGGCGAGGTACTTCGTCACGGAGTGGACCACGACGTCCGCGCCGAGGTCGAGGGGGCGCTGGCCGAGCGGCGTCGCGAACGTGTTGTCGACGACGGACCGCACGCCGCGCTCGCGGGCGGCGGCGAGGATCGCGGGCAGGTCGGCCACCTCGAGCATCGGGTTCGTGGGCGACTCGGCGAGCAGCACGTGGGCGCCGTCGAGGGCGGCGACGACCTGGTCGGTGTCCGCGATGTCGACGCGGCGCACCTCGACGCCGCGCTTGGCGGCGAGGTCGTCGAGGTAGCCGAGCGACACCTGGTACGCGTGCCGCGGCGCGACGACGACGCCCTGCTCGGGCACGTGCCCGATCGCCGCGATCACCGCGGCCATCCCGGAGCCGAAGACGACGCCGTGCGGGGCGCCCTCCAGCGCCGCCAGGGCCTCCTCGAACGGGTGCCAGGTCTCGGTGTCCATCCGCGTGTACAGCAGCTCGCCGGGTGCGGAGACGCCCTGGTTCACGTACGTCGAGCTGAGCACGATCGGCGCGTTGACGGGCCCGCCCTGCGTCCGCGGGGGGCGTCCGGCGGTGACGGCCAGGGTGGCGGGGGACAGGGTGCCGTGCGGGTCGTGCGTCATGCTGCGCAGGGTACGACGGCGTGCGCGCAGCGCGTGGATCTGTTCGGCAGACGGTGAGTCAGGTCGGCAGAAGTCCCTGCCGAACCGACGTACCTCCTGCCGAACGGATCGGGCGTGGTCAGGCGGCGCGCGGCTCCACCAGCCGGGCCAGCAGCTCGACCAGCAGACGCTCCACGAACGGGGCGGGCAGCGCCTCGACCAGGGCGAGCAGCGGCGCCATCGGCCCCACCCCGGGCCCCGCGTCGGGTCCCTCCTCGCCGACCGCGCCGAGCCCGATCGCGTCCAGGAGCGCGGCCGCCGCGGCGGAGTCGAGCCCGGCGCCGGGCCGAGCGCCCCCGTCCAGTGGCGGCAGCGCCCCCAGGAGCGCCGTGGCGTCGGGGCGGGGCCGGCCCCGCACCTTGTCCGCGGCGGCGGCGAGCACGGGCACCAGATCCTCCAGCACGCCCTCGGTGACGGGCGTGACGGTGAGGTGGGTGGTGTGGGGAAGGCGGGTGCCGTCGCCCTGGGTCAGCCCCGGCTGGGCCTGGAGGGTCCAGCCGTGCGCGGCGACGGCGTCGGCCCACAGGTGCGGGTCCACGCGCCGGTCGGCGGCGGCCTCCTCGTCCGTCGCGACGGCGAGCAGCGGGCCGGCCGGTACGCCCACGACCCGCAGGCCCTCGATGCCGGACACCGCGTCGCCGAGCGCGAGGGTGGCCCTGCGGGCGCGGCCGGCGAGCGTCGCCAGACCGTCCCGACCGAGCGCCCGGAGGATCGCCCACGCCGCCCCGAGCGGGCCGCCCGAGCGGGACCCGAGCAGCGTCGGGTTGACCACCGGGTAGCCCGGCCAACGGGTGGTGGCGAAGTACTGCGCGCGCTGCCGGTCGCGATCGCGGTGCAGCAGCACCGACGCCCCCTTGGGGGCGAAGGCGTACTTGTGCAGGTCCGCGCTGAGGCTCGTGACGCCCGGCACCCGCAGGTCCCAGGCGGGCAGGTCGGGCCAGAAGGGCAGCGCGAAGCCGCCGATGCAGGCGTCCACGTGCACCGGAACCCCGGCGTCGGCGGCGAGGGCCGCCACCTCGGCCACCGGGTCCAGCGCGGCGTGCGGGTACGACGGCGCGGAGACGACGACGAGCGCGACGTCGGCCGCACCGGCCGGGCCGGCGGTGAGCCGGGCGCCGAGCACGCCGGCGTCGACCGCGCCCGCCGACGGGCCCGACGAGGCCACGGGCACGAGGTCCAGCTCGAGCCCGTAGAGGTGCGCCGCCTTGTGGAACGCGGCGTGCACCGTGACGGGCGCGACCAGGCGGGGTCGCGCCTCGCCGGGCCGCAGGCCACGCTCCGCGAGCCAGGTGTCGCGGGCGGACTGCACGGCGAGCAGGCAGCTCTCCGTGCCGCCGCTCGTCACGGTGCCGACCGTGTCCTCGTCGCCGCCGAGCAGGTCGCGCGCGAAGGCGACGACGTCGCGCTCGAGTGCCGCGACGGAGCCGAACGTGGTCGGGTCGAGCCCGTTGACGGGCTGCATGGCGCGCACCGCGCCGGCGGCGAGCTCGTCGAGCTCGGGGACGCCCGGGTCGTACACGTAGCTGAGCACCCGCCCGCCGTGGGTGGGCGCGTCGCGGGTGCGCAGCGCGGCGAGGGCCGCGAGCACGGCCTCCGGCGCCTGCTCGAGGTCCAGCGCGTCGAGAGCGGGGCGGGTCACGGGGCCTCCTGGGGGTCGCCGGCCGGGATCGGGCCGGGGTCGGCGGTCTTGGGCTCGATGCCGAGGTCGATGTCCTGGCGGCGCAGCGGGTAGCGCGCCAGCGAGGCGAGGCTGGCCGCCACGAGGACGGCGGGCAGCAGGCTGAAGGCGGCGACGATGCCGAGCACCGCGGCGGGCGGTTGGGCGACCGTCTGGGCCCCGGTGGACTCCGCGTAGCCCGTCGCGGCGAGCACCACGGTGAGCAGGGTGGTGCCGAGCGCCATCCCCGTCGTCTCGCCCGCGGTCCACACGCCACCGAACGCGCCCGCGCGGTCGGTCGCGCGCGTGCGGGCGTCGTGCGCGATGACGTCGGGGAGCATCGCCATCGGGAGCGACTGCATGCCCGCGTACGCGGCGCCCGCCACCGCGACCGGCGCGTACACCCACGCGCCGGGCGTCCAGGCGAGGGGCAGCAGGGCGAGCGCGGCCACCGCGAACAGCGCGGACGCGGCCGTGAAAGCGCGCTCCTTGCCGACCCGGCGCGCGAGCACGCCCCACAGCGGGGTCACGACGAGCGCCGGCGCCACGAGGGCCACGAAGAGGAACGTGACGGCGGTGGTGTCGCGCAGCACCCAGGTGGCGACGTACTGGGCGCCCGCGAGCATCGCGCCGGTCGCGAGCGCCTGGAGCACGAACGTGCCGAGCAGCGTGCGGAACGGCAGGCTCGTGCGCAGCAGGGCGAGGCCCTCGCGGTAGTGGACGGCGAGCCCGGCCCGGGGCGCGACGGGCCGGGGCGTCGCGGGCGGCCCTGCCGACCGCTCCACGGTGGCGGCGACGAGCAGGGCGGCCCCGAGCACCACCGCCGCCGTGACGGCCATCAGCAGGTACCCGAGCCGCTCGTCGTCGCCCCCGAGCGCGCGGAGCGCCGGCCCTCCGCCGCCGAACAGCAGGATGGCCGCGGTCAGGACGACGACCCGGGCGGTGAGCAGGCGGGTGCGGGCGTCGTAGGTGTCCGCCAGCTCGGCGGGCAGGGCGATGTACGGGACCTGGAACAGGCTGAACGCCGTCGCCGCCAGGAGGAACGCGACCATGACCCAGGCGGCGCCGGCGGTGGGCGCGAGGCCCGACGGCACCGCGAAGGTGAGCGCGAAGAACACCGGCAGCGCCAGGCCCCCGGCGACCATGAGCCGCCGTCGCCGGCCGGTGCGGGCCCGCTCGCGGTCGCTGGCCGCGCCGATCAGCGGGTCGACGACCACGTCCCAGACCTTCGCGAGCGTGACGAGGAGCCCCGCGACGACCGCGGCGACGCCGAGCGTGTCGGTCAGGTAGAAGACGAGGACGAGGCCCGGGAGCGTCGCGAAGCCGCCGGTTCCGACCGAGCCGACGGCGTACCGCGCCACCGTGCCCCTGCGCATCGTCATGGGCCCGGATCGTAGCGCCGTCCGCGCCCCGCGCCGTCATTGCCGGACGACGCCCCAGGGTGGCTCTGACACGTTGTCAGTCGTCGAGCGGGCCCAGGACCGACTGCGCGACGGTCGAGTGCGCGGACTCGTCGTCGGACGGGTGGAAGATCCCGGCCAGCACGTCGCGGTAGAGGCGGCCGAGCTCGGAGCGGTTGAAGTAGGTGGAACCGCCGGAGCAGCGGATCGCCTCGTCCACGACCTGGCGCGCGGTCTCGGTGACCCGCACCTTGAGCCCCGCCGTCGAGCGGAAGAACCCGGCGCCCTTGTCCACCTGCGCGTCGACCTCCCCGGCCACCATGTCGAGCTGCGGCCACAGGCCGTCCAGGGCGAGCGCCGCCGTGCCGATGCGCCACCGGATGTCCGGGTCCTGGGAGTACGCCTTGCCGGTCTTCATCGAGCTGCGCCGGCCCACGGTCTCGACGGCGAGCGCCAGCGCGCGGTCGGCGATCCCCAGGTAGACCGACGCGAGCAGGATCTCGAACGACGTGAAGATGCCGAGCACGTACGGGTCGAGGCTGGGACCCGGCGCGATCCTCCGCAGCACCCGGTCCGCGGGCGCGTGCGCCCCGTCGAGCACCGTGGTGCACGACTGCGACGCGCGCATGCCGAGCGTGTCCCAGTCGTCCTTGATCTCGAAGCCGCCGCCGTCGCGGGTGACGAACGCGTGCACGACGCGCGGGTCGTCGGGGTCGGTGACGTCGTCGAGGCCCATGACGCCGAGCCGTGTCCAGCCGGGGGAGTTGGACGTGAAGATCTTCGTGCCGTGGAACGCGTACCCGCCCTCGCCGTCCGGCCGGGCCTCGGTGCGCGAGCCGAGCAGCACCAGGTCGTTGCCCGCCTCGGAGTAGCCGAAGCCGAAGACCTCGCCGTGCGCCGTCTCCTCCAGCAGCCAGTCCAGCGAGTCGTCGCCGCGCTCGTGCAGGAAGCGGGCGACGCCGACCCACACGTGGTGCATGTTCACGGCCAGCGCCGTCGCGGGGGCGGCGCCGGCGAGGCGGGCCTGCTCGCGGGCGGCCTCGCGCAGCGTGAGCCCCGCGCCGCCGAGGTGCTGGGGCACCATCGCCTGCAGGTAGCCGGCCGCCTTGAGGTCCGCGAGGTCGTCGGTGAAGAAGGAGTTCTCGCGGTCATAACCGGCCGCGCGCGAGCGGATCGTGGTCAGCAGGTCGTCGGTGAGGATCTGGCGGGGCGCGTCGAACGGCGACGGGGTGGGCATGGGCTCCACGGTAGCGCCGCGAGCTCGAGGTGGAGCGTCCGAGCTCGAGGTCCCCGACCTCGAACTCGGACGCTCACCTCGAACTCGGCGAGCAGGGCTCAGCCGGCGGCCGGCAGCGGCAGCAGCCGGCGCAGCACGTCGGCCAGGGTCACGACGCCGAGCGTCCCGCCCTCGCCGCGCACCAGCGCGAGCTGCTCGCCCGCCGCCCGCAGCTGGGCGAGCGCGGCGTGCACCGTCGTCGACGCGTCGAGCACGAACGGCTCGCGCGCGACGTCCGCCACCGGGGCGTCGTCGTCCAGGAGCAGGGTGTCGCGCACGTGCACGACGCCCTCGATACGGTCGCCGTCGTCGCCGGAGCCGAGCAGGATGCGCAGGTGCCCCGAGGTCACCGACGCGGCACGCACGTCGGCCGCGGTGGCGCTCGCGGGCACGCACGTGGGGCGTGCGCCGGCAGGCACCAGCGCGTCCACGGTGAGCGTCTCGAGCTCCAGGGCGCCGGCGATCGGCGACGAGTACGCCGCGTCGAGCGCCCCGACGTTCGCGGAGTGCTCCACGAGATGGCGCAGCGTGGCCGGGTCGTGCCCGACCTCGACGTGGTCCACCGGCTCGACCCCCACGGCCCGCAGGCAGCGGTTCGCGAGCGCGTTGAGCCAGCGCAGCACCGGACGCGTGAGCCACATGAACCCGCGCATCGGGAGCGCCAGCAGCGTCGCCGAGGTCTCGGGGTGCGCGATGGCCCACGACTTGGGAGCCATCTCGCCCACGACGAGGTGCAGGAACGTCACGAGGACGAGCGCGAGCACGAAGCCCACGACGTCCGCCACCCAGTAGGGCACGCCCCAGCCCTCGAGGACGGGGGTCAGCCAGTGGTGCACCGCCGGCTTCGTCACGGCGCCGAGCGCCAGCGTGCAGGCGGTGATGCCGAGCTGCGACCCGGCGAGCAGCAGGGTCAGCTCGGACGAGCTGCGCAGCGCGGCGCGGGCGGAGCGGCTGGTCGGCGCGGCGTCCTCGAGACGGTGGCGACGGGCGCCCAGCAGGGCGAACTCCACGGCCACGAAGAACGCGCTCAGCGCGATGATGACGACGGTCGCGACGAGGACGACCCAGGTGTGGCTCATCGGTCCCCCTCCTCGGCGGCCGTGTCCTGCTCGACGAGGCGCACGCGCACGAGGTGCGGGACGTGCCGCTCGACGGCGATGACGTCCACGTCCAGCCGGCGCCGGGTGGGCTCGTCGTGGACGAGGTCGGCCGGGTCCGGCGGCAGCTCGACGACGATCGTCTCGCCGGCGCGCGGGAGCGCACCCCGGGCGGCGATGAGCAGCCCGGCCACGGTCTCGTGGTCGCCCCGCGGCAGGTCGTGCCCGATGGCGCGCTCGGCCTCGTCCAGGTGGACGTCGCCGCCCATCACCCAGGCGCCGTCCTCCTCGGCCGTCACCGTGACGGGCAGGGCGGGATCGTGCTCGTCGGTGATCTCTCCGACGAGCTCCTCGGCCAGGTCCTCGAGCGTCAGCACGCCGGCGAGCCCGCCGTACTCGTCCACGACGACGGCGAGCTGGTTGCGGGTGGCGGTCAGCTCGGTCAGCGCGTCGGGGAGCGCCATCACCGTCGGGAGCACGGTGACGGGTCGCATGAGGTCGGTGACCGGCGCGGCGTCGGGCAGGGGAGTGCGCAGCAGGTCGGAGAGCTGGACGACGCCGAGCGCCTGGTCCGCGTCGTCGACCACTGGGTAGCGGGAGTGGCCGCCGACCATGAGCCGGCGCACCTCGCCGACCGTGACGTCCGGGGAGACCGTCCCGACCCGCGAGCGCGGGATCATCGCGTGCTCCACGTCCTGCTGCGGGAAGTCGAGGATGCGGTCGAGCAGCATCGACAGGTCGCCCGGCAGGTCGCCGCTGGTGCGGGAGTCGGCGACGATGTGCTCCAGGTCGCGGGCCGTCGCCGAGTGCTCGACGTCGTGCACCGGCTCGATGCGCAGCACGCGCAGCAGCAGGTTCGACGCCTTGTCGAAGACGGCGATGAGCCAGCCGAAGACGGTGAGGTACGCCGTCGTGGACCCGGCCAGGCGGAGCGCCGTGGGCTCCGGGCGGGAGATCGCGAGGTTCTTCGGGACGAGCTCTCCGAAGAGCATCTGCACCAGGGTCGAGAGCAGCAGGGCGGCGACCGTGCCGACGGCGACGCCGACCCCGGTCGGGACGCCGACGCCGCCGAGCATCGTGCCCAGCGCGTCGCCGACGAGCGGCTCCGCGACGTAGCCGACCAACAGGCCGGTGACGGTGATGCCGAGCTGGGCGCCCGACAGGACGAAGGACGTGCGTCGGGTGACGGCGAGCGCCCGGGTCGCGGTCGCGTCGCCGCCCTCCGCGCGGGCGGCGAGCCGGGAGCGGTCGACCGTCATGTAGGCGAACTCCTGGGCGACGAAGTACGCCGTCGCCGCGGTGATCACGAGGATCACGAGGAGCCCGAGGAGAAGGGTGAGGAACGCGGTCACCGCGGGTGCACCGCCCTGCGCCGCGAGGCCGGTGACGCTGCTCGTCCCGAACGGGGGAGCGTCACCGGGCCGGGACTATGACTGGGGTCGTCGGTCGCGGGCGATTCCTCCGCCGCGGCGACCGGGATCTCGATCGTGTTTTCCACGGACCCATTAACGCACGCCCGGCCGGATCCGTTCCGGGGCTATCCTGCGGCTCTCACGGTCGACGAGGACCGTGCCGGACGAGAGGACCGCCGATGGTCATCCGCAGCCCGCACCCCGACGTCCGGATCCCCGACGTCTCCCTCTACGACTTCCTGTTCGCCTCGCTGCAGGACGCGGACCTCGACCGGGTCGCCGTGATCGACGGTCCGTCCGGCGCCGAGACCACCTACCGGGCGCTGCGCGCCCAGGTCGACGCGATCGCGGGGGCGTTCGCCGGGCGCGGGCTCGCCGTGGGGGACGTGGTGGCGCTGCACAGCCCCAACGTGCCCGCGTTCGTGAGCGTCTTCCACGGGCTGCTGCGCGCCGGCATCACCGTGACCACGATCGATCAACGCGCTGGCGACGGGGTCGGAGGTCGGCAAGCAGCTCGCCGCCTCCGGTGCCCGCACGCTGGTGACGGTGTCGCCGCTTCTCGCGGCCGCCGAGGCGGGCGCGTCGTCGGCGGGCCTCGACGCGGACGACGTCGTCGTGCTCGACGGCGCGGACGGCCATCCTTCGCTCGGCGAGCTCGTCGCGGGCGGCCACCCGGCGCCCGACGTCGCGTTCGACCCCGCGACCCACCTCGCGGTGCTGCCGTACTCGTCGGGCACCACGGGCCTGCCGAAGGGCGTGATGCCACGCACCGCAACCTCGTCGCCAACGTGCTGCAGACCGAGGCGTACATCCCGCTCACCGCGGACGACGTGATCCCCGCCGTGCTGCCGTTCTTCCACATCTACGGCATGACGGTGCTCATGAACGGGGCGGTGTACCAGCGCTCGACGCTCGTCACGCTCCCGCGGTTCGACCTTGCCGAGTACCTGCGCGTCGTCGAGCAGCACCGGGCGACCGTGCTGTTCGTGGCGCCTCCGATCGCCCTCGCGCTGGCCAAGCATCCGGCCGCCGCGGGCCGAGACCTGTCCGGCGTGCGGATGCTGATGTCCGGCGCGGCCCCGTTCGACGAGCAGCTCGCGGGTGCGGTCGCGGGGCGGCTGCCGGGGGCCCGGGTGCTGCAGGGCTACGGCATGTCGGAGATGTCGCCGGTCTCGCACGTGGTGCCGATCGACCGGCCGGACGTCTCGGCAGGGTCGGTGGGCCTGCTCGTGCCCAACATGCTGGCGAAGGTCGTCGACCCGGCGACGGGGGAGGAGATCCCCCTGCCGGACGAGGGCGTCAGCGCGCCGGGCGAGCTGCTGTGCGCCGGGCCGAACGTCATGGTCGGGTACCTGGCGGACGAGCAGTCCACCCGCGACACGCTGGAGCCCGACGGCTTCCTGCACACGGGCGACGTCGTCACCGTGGACGCGGGCGGCGTGTTCCACGTCGTCGACCGGCTCAAGGAGCTCATCAAGCACAAGGGCTACCAGGTCGCCCCCGCCGAGCTGGAGGCCCTGCTGCTGTCGCACCCCGAGATCGCCGACGCCGCCGTCATCGGCGTGCCCGACCCCGAGGCGGGGGAAGTGCCGAAGGCGTTCGTCGTGCGTGCGGGCGGCAGCGCTCTGACGGCCGACGACGTGCAGTCGTTCGTCGCGGAGCGCGTCGCCCCGTACAAGAAGGTGCGGGCGGTGGAGTTCGTCGACGCGGTCCCGAAGTCGGCGGCCGGGAAGATCCTGCGCAAGGAGCTGCGCGCCCGCTGACGCCCGTCGGTCGGGCGCTCGTCGGTCGAGCCTGTCGAGACCCGGAGGTGGTCTCGACAGGCTCGACCGACGAGAGGCGTACCTCCGGTAGGTTGGGCCGCGATGTCCGACGCCGCCGCCACCACCGCCTCCGTCCCCGTCGTCCCCGCCCCGGGAGACGGCGCCCCGCGCAAGACGCGCGTCGCCGTGCTGTTCGGCGGCCGCTCGGGGGAGCACGCCATCTCCGCGTCCACCGCCGCGGGCGTGCTGCGCGCGATCGACCGCGACCGCTACGACGTGGTGCCGGTCGGTATCACGCGCGAGGGCCGTTGGGTGGTCGCCGCCGACGACCCGGAGCGCTGGCAGATCGCGGACGGCCGCCTGCCCGAGGTGACCGCCGACTCCGGCGCCGAGGTGGTGCTCTCGCTGACCCAGGGCGAGCGCACGCTGCGCGTGCTCGAGCAGGGCCAGGTGCCCGGCGTGCTCGGCGAGGTCGACGTCGTCTTCCCGCTGCTGCACGGCCCGTTCGGCGAGGACGGCACCGTGCAGGGGCTGCTGGAGCTCGCGGACGTGCACTACGTCGGCGCCGGCGTCCTCGCGTCCGCCGTGGGCATGGACAAGCACTTCATGAAGCTGGTGCTGGCCGGGCAGGGGCTGGCCGTCGGGCCGTACGCCGTGATCCGGCCCGCCGACTGGGAGCGGGACCGCGAGGCCTGCGTGGCCGCCGTCCGGCCGCTCGGCCTGCCGCTGTTCGTCAAGCCCGCCCGGGCCGGCTCGTCGCTCGGCATCACGCGCGTCGACGACCTCGCCCACCTGCCGGCCGCCGTCGAGGCCGCCCGCGAGCACGACCCCAAGGTGATCGTCGAGGCCGGCATCGACGGGCGCGAGGTCGAGTGCGCCGTGCTGGGCGGGCGCGACGGCGAGAAGCCCCGCGCGTCGTTGCCCGGCGAGATCGTCGTCGACCACGACAGCCACACCTTCTACGACTTCGAGGCCAAGTACCTCGACGAGGCCCACGTCGACCTGCGCTGCCCGGCCGACCTGCCGCAGGCGGTCATCGACGAGGTGCGCGACGTCGCGGTGCGCACGTTCGAGGCCGTCGGCGCCGAGGGGCTGTCCCGCGTGGACGTCTTCGTCACGCCCGACCAGCGGGTGGTCGTGAACGAGATCAACACCATGCCCGGGTTCACGCCGTTCTCCATGTACCCGCGCATGTGGGAGGCGTCCGGGCTGAGCTACGCCGAGCTCGTGGACGAGCTCATCCAGCTCGCGCTGCAGCGCTCCACCGGCCTGCGCTGACCGGCGCCGGTCCGTTCAGGGCACGACGAGCGCGCCCAGCTCTCCCGGCGCGTGCGCGACCTCCCAGAGGAACCCGTCCGGGTCCGTGAAGTACCCCGAGTACCCGCCCCACTCCCGCGCGACGGCGGGCACGACGGTGCCCGCGCCCGCGCGCCGGGCGTCGTCCAGCACCGCGTCGACCTCGGCCGTCGTCGCCACGTTGTGCGCGAGCGTCACCGGCGGGGTGCCGCCGCGCACGACCGGGCCGATCTCCTCGGCGGCGTGCGACTCGTCCCACAGCGACAGCACCACGTGCTGCCCGACGCGGAACATGAGCACCTCGCCCGCGGCCTCCTGGAGGGGATCCCAGCCGAGGCCGCCTACGTAGAAGCGCCGCGTGGCGGCGAGGTCCGCGACGACCAGGGTGACGAGGCTCAGGCGCTGCTCCATGCCATCACGGTGGCACGGGCGTCCGACGTCCGCCGGGTCAGCTGCAGGTCTTCGTGGGCTCGACGTTGCCCACGGCCTGGGCGAGGTCGCCGATGAAGGACGTGGAGTGGCCGGCGGTCACGGCGGGCGGGACCACGACCTCGACGGCGGGCTCGCGCCCGTAGGTGGTGAACCGCCAGGTGCCCTCCTCGGACGCCTCGACGATCCAGTCCACGGCGCCCGCCGGCGACTCGACGCTCTGGCAGTCGGCCGACGGCCCGGGCGGCGTCACGCCGCAGCGCAGCGTCACCGCGGCACCGGGATCGCCCCACGCCGTGGTGGCCTGTGCGTTCGTGTCCCGCTGGGGCAGGTCGCCGGCGAGGGTGGTCGGCAGCGCGAGCATCACCGGGGCGCAGTCGGGGTTCGCGGCGTCCTCGGCGGGGGTGGCGCCGATGGTCGGCGCGCAGGCTGCGAGCGGCACGACGACGAGCGCCGCGAGGACGCCGGTCGCGGCGCGGCGGGGGACGGGGCGGCGGAGCACGCGCCCACGGTACCTGCCGGGACGGGCCGCCCGACCGCCTACAGTCGTCCCCGTGACCGACACCACCGACGCCGGCGACCCTCGCGAGGCCACCGGCGCCCTCGTGCGCGACCTGTCCGAGACGGAGCTCCTCGCGCAGATCTTCCCGCTGCTGCCCCGCGGCCGCGCGACCCTGCTCGGGCCGGGCGACGACGCGGCGGTGGTCGCCGCCCCGGACGGGCGGTTCGTCGTCACGACCGACGTGCTCGTCCAGGACCGGCACTTCCGGCGCCGCTGGTCGTCCGGGTACGACGTCGGCGTGCGGGCGGCCGTGCAGAACCTCGCGGACGTCGCCGCCATGGGCGCCGTCCCGACCGCCCTCGTGGTCTCCCTCGTCGTGCCGGGTGACGTGGAGGTCGCGTGGGTGACGGGCCTGGCCCGCGGGCTGGCCGACGTGTGCGCGCCGGTCGGGGCGACCGTCGTGGGCGGCGACCTGTCCGGCGGCGACGCGCTGGTCGTGGCCGTCGCGGCCCACGGCGACCTGGAGGGCCGGGATCCGGTGACCCGTTCGGGGGCAAGGCCGGGAGACGTCGTCGCGCACGCCGGCGTGCGGGGACGGTCCGCCGCCGGGCTGGCGCTGCTCGATTCCGGCGCGGCGGCCCCGGCGGACGGCGCGCCGGGCGCGGCCGGGCCGCTCGCGCCGTACGTGGCCGGCTACCTGCGGCCGGCCGCGCCGCTGGCCGCCGGGCCCGCGGCGGCGGTCGCGGGCGCGACGGCGATGCTCGACGTCTCGGACGGCCTGCTGCGCGACGCAGGCCGACTGGCGACCGCGAGCGGCGTCGCGCTGGATCTCGAGGTTGCCGCGCTGGCCGCCGACGGGGAGGCGCTCGTCCCCGCGGTGCGCGCGCTGGGCCGGGGCGCCGGCGCCGCGCTCGCCTGGGTGCTGTCCGGGGGCGAGGACCACGGCCTGCTCGCCACGTTCCCGCCCGGCGCGCCGCTGCCGGCGGAGTTCCGGCCGGTGGGCACGGTCCGGGTGGCGGGCGGAGGTCCGGGGGTCACGGTCGACGGCGCGCCGCCGGAGGTGGGCCCCGGCTGGGACCACTTCCGCGGGTAGGCCCGCGGGCGGGTCAGCGGGTCAGGCGCCGAGGTCGCGGCGGAACCTGACCTCGGTGACGGGCGTGTCGGCGATGTCGTCCATGCGCTCGACGCCGTCGCGCTGGAAGCCGTGCCGCCGGTAGAAGTGGTGCGCGCGCTCGTTCTGGGCGAGCACCCAGAGGGTCATGGGGACGCCGTCGGGGACCTCGGCGAGCACGGTCCGCATGAGGTCGCGGGCCACGCCGCGCCCCCAGGCCTCGGGGTCGAGGTAGATAGCGTAGAGCTCGAGGTCGCCGTCATCGGCGTCCTCGTCGCGCGACGGCCCGTAGCTCGCGAAGCCGAGCAGCCGCCCGTCGCCCTCGGCGACGAGCGTGGTTCGGCGCCCGTCGGCGAGGAGCCGTTCCCACTTGGCGGCGCGCTGGGCCGGGTCGACGGACTCGAGGTATGCCGCGGGAAGGATGCTCGCGTACGCGCCCTTCCACGAGATGACATGCACCCGCGCGATGTTCGCCGCGTCCGTCACGCCGGCGGAACGGATCACCACGTCGTTGTCGGTCTGCACCATCACTCCCTCGGCCATGGCCTCAGCGTGCCATGCCCGAGGGCGGTCGGCCAAGGTGTGTTGGTGAATGCTTCACGAATTCTTTGCGGTTCGCCGGGCCCGCGCCGCGGTGGCGCGTCCGGGAACGACGCGACGCCCGCCGGGCGGACCCGACGGGCGTCGTCGACGTGCGGTGGCACCGGTCGGACCGGTGCCGGGGGATCAGGCCTGGCGCGTGACCTTGCCGGCCTTGAGGCACGAGGTGCACACGTTGACACGCTTCGGGGTGCCCGCGACCACGGCACGCACGCGCTGGATGTTCGGGTTCCAGCGGCGCTTCGTGCGGATGTGGGAGTGCGAGATGCTGTGCCCGAAGCCCGGGCCCTTGCCGCAGACGTCGCAGTTGGCAGCCACGGTGTCTCCTGAATCGTCGAGCCCACTCCCGCGCTTGGGCAGCAGGATGTGGGGATGGTGGTCTGGGGGAGCCCAGGACAGCCCGGGCAACTACACGAGGATAGCCGACTTTCGGGGGCCGCCTCAACGTGGGGTCGATCACCGCGGCCCCACCGCTACCGTGGAGCCCGGGCCGGCGCCCCGACGGCGGACGTCCGGCGCTGGACATTCGAACGACACGGCGGGTCCCGCGGGACCGTACCCGCGAGGAGGAGGTGGCGTGGCGCTCGTCGTGCACCCGGCCGAGCTGCTCGAGGCCGACGTCGTGCGCGCGTGGGCGTCGCTCGCCGTCGACGCGCTGGGAGCGGCCCGGGCGACGCTCGACAGCGCCAACGTCTTCCCCGTCCCCGACGGGGACACCGGCACCAACATGTTCCTCACGCTGCGCGAGGGCGCGCACGCGGTGCGCGCCGAGCCCGCAGGGGCGGACGGGGCGCGGCTCCTGCGGCTGCTCGCCCGCGGGACCCTGCTGGGCGCCCGCGGCAACTCCGGCGTCATCCTGAGCGAGTGGCTGCGCGGCCTCGCCGCCGCGGCGACCCGCCGCGAGCCGCTCGAGGTGGCCCTCGACGCCGCGGCGCGGACCGCGCGCCGGGCCGTCGCGCGCCCCGCGCCTGGCACGATCCTCACGGCCGCCGAGGCAGCGGCCGGGGCCGCCCGCGACGAGTCCGCCCGGGGCGGTGCCGAGCGTGACGGCGACCTCGTGCCCGGGGGCCCGGCCGCGTACCGGCAGGGACTGCTCGACGCGGCGCGACGCGGCGCCCGGCACGCCGCGCTCGCCAGCGCCGAGACGCTCGCCCCGCTGCGGGAGGCCGGCGTCCTGGACTCCGGGGCCGGGGGGCTGCTGCTGGTGCTGCACGCCCTGGCGGAGGCCCACCGGGCGGTCGGGACGGCGGGCGGGATGTCGGAGGTGCCGGGCAGCATGGCGCCCGTGACGCTCGACATCGACCTGAGGCCGCCCGCCGGCGGAGTGGTGCCGGCCGGTCCGCACGACGACGAGCTCGAGCTCATGTTCGTGCTCCACCGTCCCGCCGGCGCCGGCGAGTACGCGACGGGGGCCGTCGCGGACGCGCTGCGCCGCGACCTCGGCGCGGTCGGCGGCTCCGTGGTCGTGGTGGGCGGGGCCGACCCGTCCGGGGCGGCCCTGGCGGACGCGGAGCCGGACGCCGACACCCTGTGGCAGGCGCACGTGCACACCGTCGACCTGGACGCCGCGCTCGACGTCGCGCGCCGGTGGGCGGCGCGGGCGACCGTCTCGCACGTGCACGTACGCCACCTCGCGACGCGCGACGCCCCGGGCCCCGGGTGGGGTGTCGTCGCGGCCACCACGGCCCCGGGGCTCGCCGGCGAGCTCGCGCGCACCGGCGCGGTCGTCCTCGTCGGGCTCGACGCACCCGTGACGGCGGAGGATCTCGCCGTCGCGGCGGTCGGTAGCCCGCAGCCCCAGGTGCTGGTGCTGCCGGGCCCGGCGCTCGACGCCGGCCCCGGCGTGGCGGCCGCGCTCGACGCGCACCGTGCCGGGGAGCCGGAGGACGAGCACGTCGTCGTCGTCCTCGACGCGCCGACGGACGCACACCTGGTGGTCGCGCTGGCCGCGCTCGCGGAGGCGGACCAAGCCCCGGGCGGCGCGCCGGAGGCCCTGCGGGCGGCGCTCGACGGGCTGCGTGTGGTGCGGGTCGGCGCGGACCGCGGCGCGGGCGCCCTCGCGGCGCTCCTCGAGGGGTCGGCGGGGGCCGACGTCGTGACCGTGCTGGTCGACGCCGGCGTCGGGGACGTCGCCGTCGACGCGGTGGTCCGCGCCGCGGAGGCGGCGGGGGCCGAGGCGCTCGTCCTGCCCACGGGCCGCCCGGGGGACGAGATCGAGATCGCGACGGAGGTGGACGGATGAGCGCGCAGGAGGGCGCCCCGCGCGGGCGCGAGGACGAGCCCCTGTCGAAGGTGATCGGCACCCGCAGCGCGCCGCCCCTCGCCAAGCTCGGGCTGGAGACGGTCGGTGACCTGCTGCGGCACTATCCGCGCAGGTACGGCGACCCGGGCACCCTCACGGACATGGACCGGCTGGCGCTCGGCGAGCACGTGACCGTGATGGCCCGGGTGTCGCGTGCGACCGTGCGTACGATGCGCGCCCGCAGCGGCGCGATGCTGCAGGCCGTGGTGACGGACGGGCACCACGAGCTCGCCCTGACCTTCTTCGCCAAGCGGCCCGGGGCGCTGCGCCCGCACGAGGACAAGCTTCGGCCTGAGCGCGTCGGGCTGTTCACGGGGGTCGTCAGCGAGTACCGGGGCACGCGCCAGCTCACCCACCCCGACTACGTCATGGTGGGCGTCGACGCGGACGACGCCGAGTCGGCGATGTTCGAGGCGAGCCGCCCCATCCCGATCTACCCCGCGTCGTCCGCGGTGCCGAGCTGGCGCATCCAGCGCGCGGTCCGCACCGTCCTCGACCCGCTGACCGACGACGACGTCACCGACCCCGTGCCGTTCGAGGTGCGCGCGCGGCTCGGGCTGGCGGGCCGGCTCGACACGCTGCGGTCCGTGCACCGGCCCGCCGACCAGCGGGAGTGGCAGCGGGCGCGCGACCGGCTGCGCTTCGAGGAGGCGTTCGTCCTCCAGGCGGCGCTCGCCCAGCGCCGCGTCCGGGCGGCCGCGCAGGACGCGACCGCCCGCCCGCCACGTGCGGCCGGGGAGGCGAGCGTCCTCGCCGACTTCGACGCCGCGCTGCCGTTCACGCTGACCGACGGTCAGCGGTCCGTCGGCGAGGACGTCGCGCGCGAGCTCGCCGAGCCCCGCCCGATGCAGCGGCTGCTGCAGGGCGAGGTCGGCTCGGGCAAGACGGTCGTCGCGCTGCGCGCCATGCTGCAGGTGGTCGACGCCGGGGGGCAGGCCGCGCTCCTCGCCCCCACCGAGGTGCTCGCCGCCCAGCACGCCCGCACGCTGCGCCAGCTCCTCGGGCCCCTCGCGGAGGGCGGGCTGCTCGGCGGGGCCGAGCACGGCACCCGGGTGGCGCTGCTCACCGGCTCGCTGCCGGCGGCGGCGCGCAAGGCGGCGCTGCTGCAGGCCGCGAGCGGGGAGGCGGGCATCGTCGTCGGCACGCACGCCCTGCTGGGCGAGCAGGTGCAGTTCGCGGACCTGGGCCTCGTCGTCGTCGACGAGCAGCACCGGTTCGGCGTCGAGCAGCGCGACGCGCTGCGGGCCAAGGGGCGCACGGCCCCGCACCTGCTCGTCATGACGGCGACCCCGATCCCGCGCACGGTGGCCATGACCGTCTTCGGCGACCTGGAGACGTCGTCCCTCACCCAGGTCCCGGCGGGGCGGGCGGGCGTCACGTCGCACGTCGTGCCCGCGGGCAACCCCCGCTGGCTGGAGCGCACCTGGGCACGCGTGCGCGAGGAGGTGGACTCCGGGCACCGCGTCTACGTCGTGTGCCCGCGCATCCACCCCGACGCCGACCTGGCCGCGGCCGGGCAGTCGCCGAGCAAGGACTTCGACGACGTCCCGGACCTGCTCGAGCTCGTCGACGGCGACGGCACGGGGCAGGCCGGGGAGCGTGCGCCGCTGCGCGCCGTCCTCGAGGTCGCCGACATGCTCCGCGAGACGCCGCAGCTCGCCGGGCTGGAGGTGGGGGTGCTGCACGGCCAGATGGCGCCCGCCGACAAGGAGTCGGCCATGGCCCGCTTCACGACGGGCGAGGTGCAGGTGCTGGTGTCGACGACGGTGATCGAGGTCGGCGTCGACGTGCCCGAGGCCACCGTGATGGTCGTCTTCGACGCGGACCGCTTCGGGCTCTCCCAGCTGCACCAGCTGCGCGGGCGCGTCGGCCGCGGCAGCGCGCCCGGCCTGTGCCTGCTCGTGTCCACCGCCCAGCCCGGCACGCCGGCCGCGGCCCGCGTCGAGGCGCTCGCGGAGACGACCGACGGGTTCCGCCTGGCCACGCTCGACCTCGAGCTGCGGTCCGAGGGCGACGTCCTGGGCGCGGCCCAGTCCGGGCGGTCCAGCTCCTTGCGGTTGCTGCGGGTGGTGCAGGACGCCGACGTCATCTCCCAGGCGCGGCACGAGGCGAGCGCCGTCGTCGAGTCCGACCCCGACCTGGACTTCCAGCCCGAGCTGCAGGCCGCCATCGCCGCGCAGCTCGACGACGAGCAGGAGGAGTTCCTCGAGCGCGCGTGACCTACGCTCGTCGCCATGACGAGGATCGTGGCCGGGACCGTCGGCGGGCGCACCATCGCCGTCCCGCCCCAGGGCACGCGCCCCACGAGCGACCGGGTCCGCGAGGCGATCTTCTCCCGGCTGGAGCACCTCGACGTGCTCGACGGCGCCCGGGTGCTCGACCTGTATGCCGGGTCGGGCGCGCTGGGGCTGGAGGCGGCGAGCCGCGGCGCCGCCGAGGTCGTGCTGGTCGACGTCGCGCGCAAGGCCGCCGACGTCGCGCGCCGCAACGTCGCGGCGCTGGGCCTGCGCGGCAGCGTCAGCGTCGTCGGGGACGCGGCGGAGCGGTACGCCCGGAGCGCACCCGGCCCGTTCGACCTCGTCTTCCTCGACCCGCCGTACGACCTGTCCGACGACGCGCTCGGCGGGGTCCTCGCCGACCTCGCCGCACCGGGGGTGCTCGCCGCCGGCGCGGTCGTCGTCGTGGAGCGGTCGGCCCGCAGCCCGGAGCCGTCATGGCCGGCCGGGCTCGCCGCGTTCGCGCGCAAGGACTACGGCGAGACGGCCGTGCACTACGCCGAGCCCGCCGCCGAGCCCGGCGCCGAGCCCGGCGCGTAGCGCTCGGCGCCGTCGGGCGGCACCCCGCGACGGGCCGGGCCCAAATCCCCGGGCGGGGCCGCCGGGCGGCCTACGGTGGCCGCGTGAGCATCGCCGTCTGCCCCGGGTCCTTCGACCCGATCACGCTCGGCCACCTCGACATCGTCCGGCGCGCCCGCCGGATGTTCGACGTCGTGGTGGTCGGCGTCGCCCGCAACGCCGCCAAGAACGCGTTGCTCGCTCCCGAGGAGCGGATCGCGCTCGCGCGGGGCGCGCTCGAGGCGGACCCTGCCACGGCGGACGTGCGGGTGGCCGAGGTCCCGGGACTGCTCGTGGACTTCTGCCGCGACGTCGGCGCCGTGGCCGTGGTGAAGGGACTGCGCGGCGGCGCGGACTTCGACGCCGAGCTGCCCATGGCGTTGATGAACCGGCACCTGACGGGCCGCTCGACCGGCGTCGAGACGGTGTTCGTGCCGGGCGACCCGCGGTACGCGCACGTCGCGTCGTCGCTGGTCAAGGACGTGGCCCGGTTCGGAGGGCCGATCGACGACCTCGTGCCGCCCGGGGTCGCGGACTCGGTGCACGCGGCACTCGCACGACCAAGGAGCGAACGATGAGCGAGACGACGGCGCCCCAGGGCGCGACGACCGGGGTCGCGGCGGGGGAGAACCCCACCGCGGGCCTGCTGGAGATCCTCGACGACCTGGCGGCGCTAGTGGAGAACGCGAGGTCCAGCCCGCTGTCCACGAACGTCAAGATCGACCGCGACCAGGCGCTGGGGCTGGTCGACGAGCTGCGCGATGCGCTGCCGACCCAGGTGGCCCGCGCCGACGAGGTGCTCGCGGAGGCGCACGACTCCCTCGACTCGGCGCACCGCCGGTCCGAGGAGATCGTGGCCTCGGCGCGCGCCCGGGCGATCGAGCTGGTGCAGGCCGAGCAGGTCGTGGTGCAGGCGCAGTCGCGTGCCGCGGAGATCGTCGCGGAGGCCGAGCGCAAGGCCGCCGCCCTGCGCACCGACGCCGACGAGTACTGCGACCGCCGCCTCGCGGACTTCCAGCAGGATCTCGACGCGCTGGGCGCGCAGGTGCGGGCCGGACGCGAGAAGCTGGCCGGCCGGCTCGAGGGCGATGCCCCCCGCGTGCGCTGGGACTCCGTGCAGGATCCGGGCTGGCCGCGGGCGCAGTCGTCCTGAGAGGCGGGTCACTCCGCGGCGTCGTGCGCGGCGCCCCGGAGATGCCCTAGACTAGGTCGCTGGCCCCGAGTCCGGGCCGCACCCCCTTTTCTTGCGCACCATCAGACCTGGAGCCTGCCATCAGTACCGACAAGCGCTCGCCGCTCGTGCTCGACACGCACGAGCTCTCGCGGCGTCCCGGCACGATGCAGGAGGTCTCGCGCAAGGTCCAGGCCCCCGCGGACCTGGGCACGGCCGTCATCGGCATCCCCGAGGGCGCCGATCTGATGCTGGGGCTGCGGCTCGAGTCGGTCCTGGAGGGCGTGCTCGTGACGGGCGTCGTGCGCGGCACGGCGGTCGGCGAGTGCGTCCGCTGCCTCGACCCGGTGTCGAAGCAGGTGACGGTCCGGGTCCAGGAGCTGTTCGCGTACCCTGAGCGCGTCCAGGCGGCCGAGGAGTCGGGCGACGAGGACGCGGAGGACGAGGCGGTGCTGGTCGACGACCTGGCCGACATCGAGCCCGCCGTTCGGGATTCGCTGGTCACTGCACTACCATTTCAACCGCTGTGCCGTCAGGACTGCCCTGGCCTGTGCTCCGAGTGCGGGGCGCGGCTGGCAGAAGATCCTGACCACCATCACGACGTCGTCGACCCTCGGTGGTCGGCGCTGCAGACCATGCTCGAGGAGTCGAGCGTGTCCGACGACAAGAAAGAGAGCTAGCCGTGGCTGTTCCGAAGCGCAAGATGTCGCGCAGCAACACCCGTGCGCGTCGCTCGCAGTGGAAGACCTCCGCGGCGACCCTCACGACGTGCCCCAGCTGCAAGGGACAGAAGCTGTCCCACGCCGCGTGCCCCACCTGTGGCGCGTACAAGGGCCGCCAGTACGCCGAGGCGCTGCGCACCGAGCACGCGGGCTGACATGCCTGCACCCGGCACCCGGCAGCGACCGGAGCCGACCGCTCTTCTCGAGAAGCTCGGGGTCCACCTGGACCCCGAGCTTCTCGTCCTTGCGCTGACGCACCGGTCGTTCGCGCACGAGGCCGGCGGCATCCCCACCAACGAGCGGCTCGAGTTCCTCGGCGACACCGTCCTGGGGCTCGTCGTGACTGAGGCGTTGTACCGGCGCCACCCCGACCAGCCCGAGGGCGAGCTGGCGAAGATGCGCGCGGCGACGGTGTCGCAGCGCTCGCTCGCCGCCATCGCCCGCCACCTGGACCTCGGCCGGTACGTGCTGCTGGGCAAGGGGGAGCTGCGCACCCGCGGCTTCGACAAGGACTCGATCCTGTCGGACACGGTCGAGTCGCTGATCGGCGCCACGTACCTCTCGCACGGCCTCGAGACCGCTCGGGGGCTCGTGCACCGGCTGGTCGACCCCACGCTCGAGGCCGCCGCCGACCTGGGCGCGGGGCTGGACTGGAAGACCTCCCTGCAGGAGGCGGCGGCCGTGCGCGGCTTCGGCGCTCCCGTGTACGAGGTCTCCTCGGAGGGTCCGGAGCACGCGCGGGTCTTCCACGCCCAGGTGTCCGCGGGCACGGTCCTCGGGCTGGGCACCGGCACGGCGAAGAAGCACGCGGAGCAGGCCGCCGCGGAGCAGGCCTACCGCGCGCTGCAGTCGGTCCCCGTGCCGGGATCCTCGGCGGTCGAGCCTGCCTCGGCGGTCGAGCCTGCCTCGCCGGTCGAGCTTGTCGAGACCCAGGAACCTCCCGCCGGTGCCTGAGCTGCCCGAGGTCGAGACCGTCCGGGACGGCCTCGAGCGCCTCGTGGTGGGTGCGGTCGTGCGGGACGTCGAGGTCTTCCGCGACTACTCGGTGCGCCGGCACGACGGCGGCCCCGCGGGCTTCGCGGACCAGCTGCGCGGCCGCCGCCTCGCCGGCGCCGCCCGCCGCGGCAAGTTCCTCTGGCTGCCGCTCGAGGGCGCGGACGCCGCCCTGCTGGCGCACCTCGGCATGTCGGGCCAGCTGCTGGTGCGCGACCCCGCCGTCGCGGGGGACTGGGCGCACCCCCACCTGCGGGTGCGCCTCCACCTGAGCCACGCGCCGTCGGGAGCCTCGTACCTCGACTTCGTCGACCAGCGGACGTTCGGGCACCTGTCCATCGTCGACCTGGCGCCCACGCCCGACGGCGCGCCCGGCGGCCGGGGCAGCGACCTGCCCGCCGTGCCCGAGCCGGTGGCGCACATCGGCCGCGACCCGCTCGACCCGGCGTTCGACGTCGACGCGGTGGTGGCCGCCGTCCGCCGCCGGCGCACCGGGATCAAGCGGGCGCTGCTGGACCAGACGCTGCTGTCGGGGGTCGGGAACATCTACGCGGACGAGGCGCTGTGGCGCGCGCGACTGCACTTCGCGCGGGCGACGGACCGGCTGCGACCCGTCGAGATCCGCCGCGCGCTCGACGCCGCCGCCGAGGTGATGCGCGAGTCGCTCGCGGCGGGCGGGACGAGCTTCGACGCCCTGTACGTGAACGTCAACGGCGAGTCCGGCTACTTCGCCCGCGGGCTCGCGGTCTACGGCCGCGCGGGCGAACCGTGCCTCCGGTGCGGGACGCCGGTGCGCCGCGACCCGTTCATGAACCGCTCCTCGTACACGTGCCCCGTCTGCCAGCCGCGGCCGCGGGCCGGTCGGTGGTGAGATCCCGGGCGGCGACGTCGCGCCGTCCGGGGCACGCGGCGTCGCCGGGTGAACTTTCGCGCCCGCCGTATCGCGGACGGTCGCGCATGCTCATCCTGGGTGAAGGCTCGGCGACGACTCGCCCCTGACGAGCGGGTGGACCTCGTCACGCCGCGCGCACGAGGGAGTCGCGGGATGCCGCAGATCATCGAGTTCCCGCTCGAGGGCGGTGGGTCCCTGCTGGTGGCCGGTGACGCCGGCAGGACGGACACCGTGACGCGCGGCGGGGCGTCGACGCGGGTCGTCCAGCAGGCGCAGCAGTCGTTCGAGGCGGCCGTGGCGAGCGTCCGGCCCGCCGCCGAGGTGCTGCTGCGGCAGATGCGCGACCTCGGGACGACACCGGAGACGATCCAGGTCGAGTTCGGGGTGCAGCTCACCGCGGCGGCAGGCGCGATCATCGCGGCAGCGGAGGCCCAGGCGAACTTCCGCGTGACGCTGACCTGGCGCGCCGGACAGGGTGCCGGGCAGAGCGCCGGGCAGGGCCCCGGGACGAGCTGACCGGGCCCGCCGTGCTGCGCTCGCGAAGCTATCTGGACTTCGACCTCCTGGTCGAGGGGGACCTGGAGCGCGGCTACCAGGCGCGCGTGCTGCGAGCGCCGTCGGGGGAGACGTCGGCGGTCCCCGTGTCGCCCCCGTTCTCGAGCGCCGAGCTCGAGCGCTTCTTCCACCGGATCGGCCGGCGCAGCGCCGTCCGCCACACCCGCACCGACGAGGACCGCGCGGTGCAGAAGTTCGGTGCCGACCTCTTCGACGCCGTCTTCCACGACGCCCTGCACCTGGCGCTGGTCCAGAGCCGCGACCAGGCCGAGGCCCAGGGGTGCGGGCTCCGGTTGCGGCTGCGGCTGACCGACTGCCCGGAGCTCGCCGAGCTCCCGTGGGAGTTCCTCTACGACCGGGAGAGCGCCGCCTACCTGGCGCTGTCGGAGTGGACTCCGGTCATCCGGTACCTGCACCTTCGGGGCAGCATCAAACCCCTGCTGGTCCACCCGCCGCTCCGCGTGCTCGTGATGATCTCGAGCCCGAACGACGAGGACGTCCTGGACGTCGAGGACGAGTGGGCGCGGATGCGGGAGGCTCTCGGCGAGCTCGAGGGCGCGGGCAAGGTGGTCGTCGAGCTGCTGCCGGGCGGGCGGATGTCCGACCTGCAGAAGGCGCTGCGTCGAGGCGAGTACCACGTCTTCCACTTCATCGGCCACGGGGCCTACGACGAGCGCGACGGCGACGGGTACCTGATCGTCGAGGGTCCGGACGGCCGGGGCGTCCACGTCCGCGGCTCGGAGTTCGGCGAGATGCTCCACGACCACCGGACGCTGCGCCTGTGCGTGCTGAACGCCTGCGAGGGTGCGCGGGGCGGACGGGAGGACCCGTACGGCGGCACCGCTCAGAGCCTGGTCCGCCGCGGCATCCCCGCGGTGGTGGCGATGCAGGCCGACATCACGGACAGGGCGGCCATCGTGTTCTCCCACGGGTTGTACGAGGCGATCGCCGACGGCTACCCGCTGGACGCCGCCGTGGGCGACGCCCGCAAGGCCGTGCGCCACGATCAGAACGCCGTGGAGTGGGGCACGCCGGTGCTGTACCTGCGTGCTCCGGACGGCCAGATCTTCGACGTCGACACGGAGTCCGACATCGAGGTGGCCGGCTCGGCAGGTGCTGTCGCGGCGGATGTCGGCCCGAAGACCGACGGCGCCAGGAACGTGCCCGCCCGGGAGGGCGTTGCGGCGGCACTGCTGCCGGAGGTCGACGATCCCAGGGCCGCAACGGCGCGGGACCAGGGGGACAGCAGGGGAGACCCGGCTGAGCGGCAAGGCGACGTGCCTGCCGTTCCGGGACCGGCGGCAGCAGTGAGACCTGTCGGTCGGACCGGCTCGGCGCCGACACCGCGGCCTGCCGGACCCGCGACGAAGGGACGGAAGAAGGGACATGGCCAGGCGGAGGCGGTGATCGTGCGGCCGACGGCGCTGCGCCGCTGGGACGTGGGGCAGTGGGTGACGGACCTGGCGGTCGGCGCGAACGGGCGCCTGCTCGCGACCGGGTCGCGAAAGCGCGTCCGGATGTGGTCGGTCGCCAGTCAGGAGCTCCTCTGGACTCGCGTCGTCTGCGGTTTCTTCAACGACGTCTCCGGCGTCGCGTTCAGCCCCGACGGGCGGTGGCTCCTCGTCGGGTGCGACGACGGGACCTGCCACAAGCTCGCCGTGCGGACGGGCGAACCGGCCGCCGCGTTCAGCCCGCGCAAGGAGGGGCCGATCCGTGCCGTGGCCTACGGCCCGCAGGGCGACCGGGCGGTGGTGGCCGGGACCGGCCGGCCCGTGCAGGTCCTGTTCGCCCGGTCGGGGAAGATCCGCCGGGCGATCGAGTCCGTCGGTGTCGAGTCGGTGGTGTTCACGCCCGGGGGCGAGCATGTCTTCGGTGGTCGGCCAGGCGGCACCGCAGTGCTGTGGGACGCGGAGACCGGGAACGAGGTGTTCGCGGTGCGCCACAAGAGTGGTTCCGTGTGCGGAGTCGCGGCGTCCCGCGACGGTCGGTGGCTGGCGAGCGCCGGGAGCGACGGGACGGCACAGGTCTGGGATGCGACCTCGGGGAGTCGGCATCTGTGTTTCGACGGCGTCGCGAGGACAGTGGCCTTCAGCCACGACTGCCGATGGCTGGCCACGGGCGGCGAGGACGGCACGGTGTGCCTGTGGGACCTGACGACCGGGAAGCAGCGGCTGGAGGCATCGCACGACTACGCGGTGAGGGGCGTGGCGTTCGGTCCCGACGGGCGCTGGCTCGCGTCCGGGAGCGTCGACAAGACCGTCCGGTTCTGGCCCCTGGACGAGCTCGGCTGAGCGGAACGCTCTGCTCAGTGAGGGGCGCCGGCGAACGGCGTGGCTACGGCGGGACGCTACTACCGGCGCACGACGTTGCGCAGCCCGGCCGCGCCGTCGGACAGCCACGCCCGCAGCTGCTCGGCGACGAACGCCGCCGCGCCCTGCGGGCGCCCACCGGCGACGTGCGGGGTGAGGATCAGGTGCGGCGCGTCCCAGAGCGGGGACTGTGCCGGCAGCGGCTCCGTCTCGGTGACGTCCAGGGCCGCGCCCGCGATCGTCCCGTCCTGCAGCGCGGCGACCAGGGCCGCCTCGTCGACGGTCGCGCCGCGGCCGGCGTTGACGAACCGGGCGTGGTCGGGCAGCAGGCCGAGCACGCGCGCGTCCAGCGCGTGCCGGGTCGCGTCGGTGGCAGGCAGCAGCGAGATCAGCACGTCCGTCGTCGGCAGGATCTCGTCGACGGCCGACGACGCGACCACCGGGAACCCGTACCGCTCGCCCGCCGACGACGCGACCCCCGTCACCCGGGCGCCGAGCGCAGCCAGCAGCGGCGCGAGCACGGCGGCGATCGACCCGAAGCCCCAGACCGTCACCCGCGCGCCGTGCAGCGTGAAGCGCGCCTCGTCGTTCGCCTGCTCGCGGCCCAGGTCGCGGTCCCAGCGGTGCTCGGCCTGCGCCCCGAGGGTGCGGTCGAGGCGGCGCACCGACGCGAGCACCAGCGCCAGCGTGTGCTCGGCGACGGTGGCGTCGTGCAGCGACCGGCCGGACGAGATCACCACGTCCGGCGCGAACCCCGCCGCGAGCGCCTGGTCGGGGCCGGCGTTGAGCGTCTGCACCCAGCGCAGCCCGGTCATCCGGCGTGCGGCGTCCTCCAGCACCCGCTGGGGGCTGGACCAGGTGACGAGCGCGTCGGCGTCCGTGTGCTCCTCGGGCACCAGGTCGCGCATGACGTAGTGCGCCACCTCCACCCCGGGGACGTCGATCGTCAGGTCGAACGGCACGTTGCCGGGCACGAGGATCTTCACGTCCCGGGACGCTACCAGCGGGCCCGGCGCCCGGGGCAGGATGGGCCGCATGTCGACGACGCCATCGCCCGCTGCCCGCTACGACGCCGTGGTGGTGGGGGCAGGGCACAACGGGCTCACCGCCGCCGCGTACCTGGCCCGGGCCGGGCGCAGCGTCCTCGTGCTCGAGCGCCTGGACCACGTGGGCGGCGCCGCCGTCTCGGCGCCGGTGTTCGACGGCGTCGACGCGCGCCTGTCGCGCTACTCCTACCTGGTCTCGCTGATGCCGCGCCGGGTGGTCGACGAGCTGGCGCTGCCCGTGCGGCTGGTCCGGAGGCGGTACGCCTCGTACACGCCGGTCGGGGACGGCGGGCTGCTCGTCGACACGGGCGACGACGCGGCCACGCGGGCGTCGTTCGCGGCGATCGGGGCGCCGCCGTCGGACCACGACGCGTGGCGCCGGTTCGGCGCGTCGACCGGCCGTCTCGCGCGGCGGCTCTTCCCGACGGTGACCGAGCCGCTGCTGCCCCCCGCCGGGGCCCGCGCCCTCGTCGACGACGACGAGACCTGGCGCGCGCTGGTCGAGCGCCCGCTCGGCGAGACGCTCCGTGCGACGTTCGCCGACGACGTCGTGCGCGGCGTGGTCGCGACGGACGCGCTCATCGGCACCTTCGCCGACCTGGACGACGCGAGTCTCGTGCAGAACCGCTGCTTCCTCTACCACGTGATCGGGGGCGGCACGGGGGACTGGGACGTGCCGGTCGGCGGCATGGGCGCCGTCACAGCGGCGCTTCGCGACGCGGCGCTCGCGGCCGGCGCGACGATCGTCACGGGCGCCGAGGTGACCGCCGTCGACCCCGGCACCGCCGGGGGCGACGCCGAGGTCGCCTGGACCGACGACGGCGGGCGCGCCGGCGCCGCACGGGCCGGCGCCGTGCTGTCCGGGGCCGCCCCGGCGACGCTCGACCGACTGCTGGCCGCGGGCGGCGCCGCGCCCTCGGGCCGGGCGACCGCAGCGCGCCCCGAGGGAGCTCAGCTCAAGGTCAACATGCTGCTGCGTCGCCTCCCGCGGCTGCGCGACGGCGTCGACCCGGCGGCGGCGTTCAGCGGCACGTTCCACGTCAACGAGTCGTTCGAGCAGCTCCGGGCCGCGCACGCGCAGGCGGCCGCGGGACGGGTCCCCGACGTGCCGCCGTGCGAGATCTACTGCCACTCGCTGACGGACCGGTCCATCCTGGGCCCGGGCCTCAGGGAGTCCGGCGCTCAGACCCTCACGCTCTTCGGCCTGCACATGCCCGCGCGGCTGTTCCGCGACGACCCCGAGCGCTCGCGGTCCGAAGCCCTGCGGGCGACCCTCGGGTCCCTCGACGCCGTGCTGGCCGAGCCGATCGCGGACGTGCTGCTCGCGGACGCCGACGGGCGGCCCTGCCTGGAGGCGCGCACCCCCGTGGACCTCGAGGGCGACGTCGGCCTGCCGGGCGGGCACATCTTCCACCGCGACCTGTCGTGGCCGTGGGCCGCGGACGACGACGAGGACGCCGCGGGGCTGGACCGGCCGGGCACGTGGGGCGTCGAGACCGTGCACCCGCGGGTCCTGGTCGCGGGCGCCGGCGCGCGGCGCGGCGGGGGAGTCAGCGGCATCCCCGGCCGCGCCGCGGCGATGGCGGTGCTCGGCGCCGCCTGAGGCGCGGGCGCGTCAGCGGATCTCGACCTGCAGCAGCCGGCGCATGCCGAGGACGAGCGGGATCACGAGCCACAGCACCGTCGTCGTGCCGAGCTGCGCCCAGGCCTCGGCGGACATCGAGCCGGACTGCAGCCCGTACTGGGCGTAGGTGAGGTCCACCCAGGGCGCGGCGTCGCGGAACCACTCCTGCGCGCTGGCCAGGGCGCTGGAGAGCCCGGGGATCACCAGGGCGAACACGAAGTACCCGACCAGGGCGGCGGGGCTGCTGCGCAGGACGACGGCGAGCGTGAACGCGGCCGCCATCCCGATCGTCTGGAACAGGGAGAGGAACAGGTGCTCGTCCAGCGTCACGTCCCAGACCGGGTCGATCCCCACGATCGCGGCGCCGACGACGTTCCCGGCGGCGGAGGCGGCGAAGCTGAGCGCCATCGCGGCCAGCACGACCCCGGTCGCGCAGACGGCTTTCGCACCGATCACGCGGCCGCGGCGGGGCACCAGCGCGAACGTGGTCAGCGCGCCGCGCTGGCTCCACTCGCCGGTCACCGAGAGGAGGCCCACCATCGGGACCAGGAGCGACCACGGGTAGCCCAGGGTGTTGACGAACATCGAGTACGTGATCTGGTCGGTCGGCTGGAACGCGATCACCATGGGCACCGCGGCGAGCGCGACGATGCCGATGCTGGCCAGGAGCCAGAAGCTCGACCGCGTGTCGAACATCTTGCGGGCCTCGACGCCGACCAGCCGACCGAAGGGCACCGGCGCCGACGCGCGCGCCGGGCGGCTCGAGCGGGTCAGGACGGGGGCGGTGGCAGAGGTGGCGGTCATGCTGCGACTCCGGTCGTGGCGGGCGCGACGTCGTCGCGCGCGGTGGCGGCGGTGAGCTCGAGGAACATCTTCTCCAGGCCGGCGCCGTCGGCGGCGCGCAGCTCGGTGACGGCGACGCCGGCGGCGAACAGCACGCGTCCGGCCGTGGCGAGGTCGGCGTCCGTGAGCACGGCGCCGTCCGCCGGCACGACCTCGTGGCCGGCGCTGGCGAGGGCAGCGGTGAGCGCGCCGGCGTCGTCCGCGCGCACCAGCGTCCCGGCGCCGGCCAGGAGCTCGTCCTTCGTGCCCCGGGCGACGACGCGCCCGGAGCCGATGACCACGATGTCGTCGGCGATCATCTCGATCTCGGCGAGCAGGTGGCTGGACAGCAGCACCGTGCCGCCGTCGTCGGCGAAGGAGCGCAGCAGGTCGCGCATCCAGCGGATGCCCGCGGGGTCGAGGCCGTTGGCGGGCTCGTCGAGGACGAGGACGCGGGGGCCGCCGAGCAGCGCGGTGGCGAGGCCGAGACGCTGGCGCATGCCGAGGGAGTAGTCGCGCACGCGCCGCCGCGACTCGGCCCGGGTGAGGCCGACGCGCTCGAGCAGCTCGTCCACCCGGCCGGCGGGCAGGCCCATGGTGCGCTGGGCCAGCACGAGCGTCTCGCGGCCGGTGCGCCCGCCGTGCTGCGCGGACGCGTCGAGGAGCACGCCGATCTCCAGCCCGGGGTTGGGCAGGTCGGCGTACCGCGTGCCGAGCACGGTCGTGGAGCCCGACGTCGCTGTGCCGAGCCCGGTGAGGATCCGCAGGGTGGTGGACTTCCCTGCTCCGTTCGGGCCCAGGAAGCCAGTGACGCGGCCCGGCGCGGCCGTGAACGAGACGTCGTCGACGGCGATGACGTCTCCGTAGCGCTTCGTGAGTCCCGAGATCGTGATCATGGCCCCGACGCTAGGTCGGCCGGGGCGCCCCCCGGATCGGGCATCGCCCCGGTTCCGACCCTGAACGACCGTCCGGGGACACCCCGGGGCGCCGGACCCGCCGCCCCGGCGACGACGACTAGCGGATCTCGACCCGTACGAGCCGGCGCAGCCCGACCGCGAGCGGCACGCCGACCCACAGCAGCGCCGCGGTGCCGAGCTGCGCCCACTCCTCGCCGGAGACGGACGGCGCGCTGAGCACCAGCATCGTGCTCGACAGGTCGAGCCAGGCAGAGTGCTCGCTGTACCAGTCGGAGACCGCCGCGACGATGCCCGACAGCATGGGCAGCACCAGCACGAACGTGAGGTACGCGACGAGTGCGGGGGCCGACGCGCGGATGAGCACGGCCCACGCGAACCCGACGGCCACGGCGACGACGTTCAGGAGGGCGAGGCGCAGCGCCAGGTCGAGCGGCAGGTCCCAGCGTGCGTCGAGCCCGCGGAACGCGGCGGCGGCCACGGCACCCAGCGCGCTCGCGCCGAGCTGGACGGCCGAAGCGGCCACGGCCACGAGCAGCGCCGCCGCGGCCTTCGCGCCGACGACCCGCCCGCGCCGGGGCACGAGCGCGAACGTGGTCAGCGCGCTGCGCTGGGTCCACTCGCTCGTGACCGCGAGGACCGCGACCATCGGCAGCACGAGCAGCATCGGGAAGCTGATGGTGCTCGCGAACGACTGCATGTCGAGCTCGTCCTCGTTGCCCCAGAGCGCGAACACGCCGACGACGAGGCAGGCGATCAGAGCGATGCTCGCCAGCAGCCACGCGCCGGCGCGGGTGTCCAGGGTCTTGCGCAGCTCCACGTCGAGCAGGCGGTGGAACGGGACGGGGCGGATCGTGACGTCGGCGGTGTCCCTCCTGGCGCGCGCCGATACGCCCCGGCTGCCGGCCGTACCCCCGGAAGTGTCCCCGGCCGTCGTCGGCGTGGTGGCGGTCATGCTGCGGCTCCCTGCGTCGGCGCGGTCTCGCGCTGGGTGGAGGCGGTGAGCTCCAGGAACATGTCCTCCAGGCCTCCGCCGTCGGCGGTGCGTAGCTCGGTGACGGCCAGTCCCGCGGCGAACGCCGCTCGGCCGACGGCGGCCAGGTCGCCGTCGGTGCGCACGGCACCGTCCGCCGTCGCCGCCGCGTCCAGCCCGGCCGCGCGCAGGGCGGCGGCGAGCGCGCCGGCATCGTCGGCCCGGACGAGAGTCTCCCCGCCGGAGAGCAGCCCGGTGGTGGTGCCGGAGGCCACGATGCGGCCCCCGCCGATCATGACGATGTCGTCGGCGATCATCTCGATCTCGGCGAGGAGGTGGCTGGACAGCAGCACCGTGCCGCCGTCGTCGGCGAAGGTGCGCAGCAGGTCGCGCATCCAGCGGATGCCGGCGGGGTCCAGGCCGTTGGCGGGCTCGTCGAGGACGAGGACGCGGGGGTCGCCGAGCAGTGCGGTGGCGAGGCCGAGGCGCTGGCGCATGCCGAGGGAGTAGTCGCGCACGCGCCGGCGCGACTCCGCGCGGGTGAGGCCGACCAGCTCCAGCACCTCGTCCACGCGGGCACCCGGCAGGCCGAGGGTCCGCTGTCCGAGCACGAGCGTCTCGCGGCCGGTGCGCCCGCCGTGCTGCGCGGACGCGTCGAGGAGCACGCCGATCTCCAGCCCGGGGTTGGGCAGGTCGACGTACCGCCGGCCGAGGACGGTCGCCGAGCCCGACGTCGGGCCGGCGAGGCCGACGACGATACGGAGCGTCGTCGACTTGCCCGCGCCGTTGGGGCCGAGGAAGCCGGTGACGCGGCCCGGTTCGGCGCGGAAGGAGACGTCGTCGACGGCGGTGACGTCTCCGTATCGCTTCGTCAGCGCGTCGATGATGATCATGGTCGACGACGGTAGGTGCGCTCCGGTGACGCCCGCGTCATCCCTCGGGTGGACCTCCCCTCCGGCCGGTCATCCCACGGGTGGGGTCGCCGCCTCACGCTCCTGTGCCGCGGCCCACGCGTAGCCGGCGTCGTCGCGCAGCAGCGCGTCGTGCGGCCCGCGCGCGACGACGCGGGCCGGCCCGCCGTCGTCCGCCCCCAGCAGCAGCACCTCGTCGGCGACGGCCAGCGCGGTCAGCCGGTGCGACGCGAGCACGACGGCGCGGCCGGTGTCGCGCGCGTGCTCCGCGAGGGTCGCGACCAGGGCGTCGGCGGTGGCGGCGTCGAGGTGCTCGGCGGGCTCGTCGACCAGCAGCACCCGGGCGGGGGCGAGGAGGGCGCGGGCGACGAGGAGGCGCCGTCGCTCGCCGCCGGAGACGTTCGCGCCGTCGGGACCGAGCACGGTGCCGAGCCCGTCCGGCAGCGCGTCGAGCCAGGCGTCGAGGCCGACGGCCGCGAGCCCGGCGCGCGCCTCGTCCTCGGCGACGTCGGCGCGGGCCACGCGCAGGTTCTCCAGCACCGTGGTGCCGAAGAGATGGCCGTCCTCGGCGACGAAGAGGGCGTCGCCGACGTGCCCGACGGCGCCCGAGACCGGCGGCAGCAGCGCGGCGCCGGTGAGCAGCAGCGTCGTCTTGCCGACGCCGGACGGCCCGGCGAGCGCGACGACCGAGCCGGGGCGCAGCTCGAGGTCGACGCCCGTCACGACGGCGCGGTCCGCCCAGCCCGCCGCCACGCCGTCGAGCCGCAGGAGCGGCGTGGCCGGCGCACCGTCGACGGGAGCGGTGCCCAGGCTGGGTGCCGGTGGCTCGTCGGGCAGCAGCGCGACGAGGCGCCGGGCGGCCTCGCGGGACCTGCGCAGCTGGACCGCGGCGGCTGGCAGGGTGGACGTGGCCTCGAAGACCGCGAGCGGGGTGAGCACGACGACGGCGAGCTCGACGGGGGCGAGCGTCCCCGCCGCGACCGCCGGGATGCCGAGCAGCAGGGAGCACAGCACGGCCAGGGTCTGTGCGCCGGCGTCGATCGCGGCCGACGTGCCCGAGATCCGGGCCCCGTCATCCGTGGAGCGCGTCAGCCGGGCGTCGGCGTCGCGAAGGCCCGCCAGCCGCTCGTCGAGCCGGCCCGACACCCGCAGCTGCTGACCGTCCTCGAGCAGCTCGAGCGCGCGCGACGTCACCTCGGCGCGCGCGGCGGCGCCCCGACGCTCCACCGACGCGGCCGAGCGGGACGCGAGCCACGGCGCCAGCACGCCCGTGAGCAGCAGGCAGCCGAGCAGGGCGAGCCCGGCGGCGGGCAGGAACGCGCCGACCAGCACGACCGAGCCGAGCCCGACGCACGCGGCCACCCCGGCGGGGATCAGCGCCCGCACGACGACGTCCCCCACGGCGTCGACGTCCGCCCCGACGCGGGCCAGCAGGTCGCCCCGGCGCAGGGCGATCACGCGGGTCACGGGGCCGCGGGCGAGCGCGTCGTAGAGGTTCGCGCGCAGCGCCGCCATCCCGCGCAGCGCCACGTCGTGCGAGGCCAGCCGCTCGAGGTAGCGCAGCACGCCGCGCCCGGTGCCGAACGCGCGCACCGCCACCACCGCCACCGAGAGCTGCAGGACGGGCGGCATCTGGGAGGCGCGGGCGATGAGCCACGCGGCCGTGGCCGACAGCCCCACGGAGAACCCGAGCGCCAGCGTGCCCAGCAGCACCGCCCGCGCGACCCGCGCCCAGCGCACCTCCAGCAGCGGCAGCACCCGGCGCAGCGGGTCGCGGCCCGCCCTCGTGGCCGTCGTCTGCCCGCTCACGGCGCCGCCACCTCCCGTGCCTCGACGTCCACGACCTGGTCGGCCAGCGCGAGCAGGGACGCGCGGTGCGCGACGACGACGACCGTACGGCCTGCGTCGCGCCAGGCCCGCACGGTGTCGAGCACGACCTGTTCCCCGCGGGCGTCCAGGTGGGCGGTCGGCTCGTCGAGCAGCACCAGGGGCGGGGGCGCGTCGCCGCCGAGCAGCGCGGCGGTCAGCGCCACCCGCTGCCGCTGCCCGACGCTCAGCCCGGTGCCGCCCAGCCCGACGGGCGTGTCCCAGCCGTCCGGGAGGCCGGCGACGACGGCGTCGAGCCCGGTGGTATGTCCGGCCATGGTCAGGGCGTCGTCGGGGACGGCCCGACCGTCGGTGACCACGTCGCGCAGCGGGCCCGGCGCCAGCGACGGGCGCTGCGGGACCCACGTGACCTGGCGCCACCAGTCGGCGGGAGCGACGTCGGCGAGGTCCACGGCGCCGCCGCCCGCACGGACGTCGGCCGGTTCCACCAGCACCCGCCCGGCGTCGGGTCGCAGCAGGCCCAGCAGCACGAGCGCGGTCGTGGACTTGCCCGACCCGCTCGGGCCGCGCAGCGCGACGACGCGCCCGCCGCCGGGGCGGCCGCTGCCGAGGACGATGCGGGCGTCGAGCCCGGCGGGGGCGAGGACGCCGCGGTCTCCGGCCCGCACGCTGACGCCGTCCAGCACGAGGGCGCCGCCCGCGAGCGCGGGCACCGGGACCGTCCCGGCGTCCGGCAGCGGCCGCTCGAGCACGGCGAAGGCCCGGTCGGCGGCGGCCAGGCCGTCGGTCGAGGCGTGGAACTCGGCGCCGACGCGGCGCAGCGGCAGGTAGACCTCCGGGGCGAGGACGAGCACGATGATCGCGGGGACCAGCGCGATCATCCCCTCCACCAGCCGCAGGCCCACACCCACCGCGACGATCGCGACCGACAGCGTGGTGAGCAGCTCGAGGACCATCCCCGACAGGAACGCGACCCGCAGCGTGCCCATCGTGGCCCGTCGCGCGGAGTCGCCGAGGGCCCGCACCCGGGCGCCGGGCCCGATCTCGCGCCCGAACGCGCGCAGCGTCGGCAGCCCGGCCAGCAGGTCGAGCACCTGGGCACCGAGCCGGGAGATGGTGCGCAGCCGCCGCTCGGAGGTGCCCGCCGTCATGACCCCGACGAGCCACATGAACAGCGGCACCAGCGGCAGCGTCACGACGCAGATCACCGCGGACACCCAGTCCAGGCCGGCCACGACGAGCACGAGCGTCGGCGTGAGGATCGCGGTGAGCAGGAGCTGGGGCAGGTAGCGCACCAGGTACGGCTGCAGGTCGTCGAGGCCGCGCGTCGCGAGCGTCGCCGCCGCGGCGCCGCCGATCGCGCCGTCGCGCGCCGAGCCGTCGTCCGCCGCGCCGCGCGGGCCGAGGGCCACCGCGTGGGCGACGACCTGCTCGCGCAGCTCGGCCACGACGCGCGCCGCGGCGCGCTGGGCGTAACGCTCTTGCGCCCACGCGACACCGGCGCGCACGACCAGCGCGGCGACCAGGACGGCGAGCCACGGGGCGACGTCGGCCAGGGCGAGCGCCGTCTCGGCGCTGCCGGCCGTGACGGCCGGCCCCAGGGCATGGCCGATCGCGAAGGCCTGGACGACGACGGCGACGGCGGCGGCGACGCCGAGCCCGGCGGTGAGCACGACGTACCGCCGGGCGGCCTGGGCGCGGCGCAGCAGCCGGGGGTCGAGGGGCTTCACGGGACCAGTGTCGCGGGTCGCGGGCGGGAGGCGGGCCGGGGTCCGAGCGCTCAGAACGCCGCGTCCTTGATCTTCTGCCAGCTCAGCCCGACGGGCGCGGGGATGTCCTTGGTGGACAGCCGACGGCGGAAGACCCAGTAGGTCCAGGCCTGGTAGGCGATCACGAGCGGGGTGAGGACCACCGCGACCCACGACATCACCGTGAGCGTGTACGGCGTGGAGGCGGCCTCCGCGACCGTGAGGGGCACGCCGCCGTCGATCGCCGGGATGACGTCGGGGTACATGGAGCCGAAGATCAGCACCACGGCGCTCGCGATGGCGACCGCCGACAGCGTGAAGGCGACGCCCTCGCGGCGAGCCCGGGTGGCGACGACGACGCCGATGAGCGCGAGGGCCGCGACGGCGACCGCCGCCCAGGTCCAGGGCACGGAGAACGCGACCTGCGCCCAGATCGCCCACCCGCCGGCGACGACCAGCGCGACGACGGCGAGCCCGGCGGCGAGCCGGCAGGCCCGCTGCCGGATGTCGCCGTCGGTCTTCAGCGCGACGAAGACGCTGCCGTGCAGGAGGAAGAGGACGAGCGTCGTGAGGCCGCCGAGCAGCGCGAACGGGTTGAGCAGCGCCCAGAAGCCGCCCACGTACTGGAAGTCGGCGTCGAGCAGCAGGCCGCGCACGAGGTTGCCGAACGCGATGCCCCACATGATCGCCGGGATCCACGACCCGGCCTGGATCGCGAGGTCGCACCGGCGCGCCCACCGGGGGTCGTTGATCTTGCCGCGGTACTCGAACGCCACGCCGCGGGCGACGAGCCCGACGAGGATGATCAGCAGCGGCAGGTAGAAGCCCGAGAACATCGTCGCGTACCACTCGGGGAACGCCGCGAAGGTGGCGCCGCCGGCGGTGAGCAGCCACACCTCGTTGCCGTCCCACACCGGCCCGATCGTGTTGACGAGCACCCGGCGCTCGGTCTCCTTCTGCTCCCTGCCGCCGTGCGGCAGGATCGACAGCAGCATGCCGACGCCGAAGTCGAAGCCCTCGAGCACGAGGTAGCCGGTCCACAGGACGGCGATGATGACGAACCACAGGATGGCGAGGTCCACGGCGGGTCTCCGGTCTCGTTCTCGGTGCTCAGTAGGCGAAGGACAGGGGGCGGTCGGCGTCGTCGGGGTCCTGGGACTCGGGCGACTCGTCGCGCACCGCGACCGGCGCGCCCTCGATCGTGTAGCGGTGCATGAGCCGGTACCAGATCACCCCGAGCACGGCGTAGATGACCGTGAGGACGATCATCGACGTGAGGATCACCCCCGGTGGCACGGCGGTGGACACGCCCCGCTCCGTCAGCAGCCGCACCTGGTCGATGCCCGTCGGGTTGGGCGCCACGACCCACGGCTGGCGACCGACCTCGGTGAAGATCCACCCGAACGAGCAGGCGGCGAACGGCATGGGGATGGCGAGGATTCCGAGTCGGGAGAGCCACAGGTTGTCGCTCACCCGGCCCTTGCGCGTGAACCAGAAGGCGGCGAGCGCCAGCGCCACCGAGAACGCCGCGAACCCGATCATCAGCCGGAACGACCAGTAGGCGACGGCCAGGGGCGGCGTGTAGGTGACGGGCTCCCCGGCCTCGGTGGTGTCCCCGAAGCGGGCGGTGTAGTCCTCTTGGACGTCGTAGACGCCGGGCAGGAACGACTCCTCGCCGGTGAAGTGTCCGGTGCCGAGGTAGCTGGCGAGGTACGGGACGGTGAGGATGTGCCGCACGCCCTCGCAGCCCTCGTTGAGGTTGCCGATCGACAGGATGGAGAAGGCGGCCGCCTCCTCGCCCTCGCAGAGCGCCTCGGCGGACGCCATCTTCCCGGGCTGCTGCTGGAACATGAGCTTGCCCTGCACGTCGCCCGACCAGATCACCACGAGGCCCGAGACGATCATCACCCAGGCGCCGAGGCGGACCGCGGGGCGGTAGACGGTGCGCGCCGTCTCGGCGTCCTCCGGCTTCTTCGTCCGGGCGAGCCGCACCATCCACCACGCCGCGATCCCGCACACGAAGGTGCCGGCGGTGAGGAACGCGGCGCTGATGGTGTGCGGGAACGCCGCCCACAGGGTGTTGTTCGTCAGGACGGCCCCGATGGACTCCATCTCGGCGCGCCCCGTCTCGGGGTTGTAGATCGTGCCGACGGGGTGCTGCATCCAGGAGTTGGCCGCGAGGATGAAGAACGCGGAGAGGTTGGTGGCCAGCGCGAACAGCCAGATGGCCGCGAGGTGGACCTTCTTGGACACCCGGTCCCAGCCGAAGATCCACAGGCCGAGGAAGACCGACTCCACGAAGAACGCGGCGAGCGCCTCCATGGCCAGCGGGGCGCCGAAGACGTCGCCGACGAACCGCGAGTACTCGCTCCACGCCATCCCGAACTGGAACTCCTGCCAGATGCCGGTGACGACGCCCAGCGCGAAGTTGATGAGCAGCAGCTTCCCGAAGAACTTGGTGAGCCGCAGCCAGCGCTCCTTCTTGGTGACCACCCAGGCCGTCTGCATCCCGGCGACGAGCGGAGCGAGCCCGATCGTCAACGGGACGAAGATGAAGTGGTAGACGGTGGTGATGGCGAATTGCCAACGGGCGAGTGCGAGGGCGTCCACGGGGTCTCCTGGGGGTCTCAGGCGCTGCCGGCCCGGTACGACGACGGTCGTACCGGCCCGTCCACTCCGAAGGTAGGACCGATGCTCCGCGGGCGCACGACCAGGGACGTCGCCCGAGGGAAGAGCGCTCGTGAAGATGTTCACGATCTTGCTCGTGAATTCCTTCACGAGTCAAACCGGGCCCGACGGCGGCGTGTCGCGAGCGGGGGAGGGCGCGGCCGTGCCTGCGGGGTGCGATACTGGACGAGGCCGCCGGGCCACATCCCCGGGCGGCCACGAGCTCGCAGCACTCGCGATCCGCACGCGATGCCGCGGCCGGGCAGCAAGGTTCCCGACCGCAGGCGTCCGCGAAGAGCGCCGGTGCCGCAGCCGCGACCGAGACTTCCGTCCGGCCGGTGCGCTGAGCAGCGCCGCCGTCCGACGACGACCAGCCGGCTGCCCGCAGGTGTGGCGCGGGTCGCCGGGGCAGGAGCGCCTTACGTGACGTCCGACACTCCCACCGGGGACCAGACCCGCACCGACCAGGCTGCGGGCGAGACCGCCGAGGCGCCGCGCCGCAGGCCGGCCCGCCGGCGTGCCACCCGGCCCGCGGCGGCACCCGTCGCACCTCCGACCGCGACGCCCGCCGAGGGCGGGCTCTCCGACATCGTGCTCCCCGAGCGCGCCGCCGATGCGCCGGAGGCTCCCGCGCCCCAGGCGGGGGACGTCGCCCCGCGCTCGCTCGCCGACATCGTGCTCCCGCAGGGCCCCGCCGGTGCGGCGGACGGAGCCGCCGAGCCGGAGAAGCCCGCTCGCGGGCGACGCCGCGCTACCCGCCCGGTCTCGACGCCGGCCGAGCAGCCGGCCGAGGCCGTCGCGGCGGAGCCCGCCGCCGGGGCCGACCAGGCCGACGCCGGCGCGGAGCCCGCCGAGGGGAAGGAGACCGCCGGCACGGCGACGAAGGGCGCCGCGCGGTCCAAGCGCGCCGCCACCTCGAAGACCAAGGCCGCGACGAAGTCCAGGCGCGCGGCGAAGGCCGACACCGCTGAGCCCGACGCAGCCGTCGAGCCGGATGCCGCCGCCCAGGCCGGCACCGACACGGCCGGCACCGACACGGCCGGCACCGACACGGCCGGCACCGACACGGCCAGCCCTGCCGGCCCGGTCGAGCCGGCGGGGGCGACTGACGACGCTGCGCCGGCAGCTGCGAAGACCCGCCGCGGCGCGAAGGCGGCGGGATCGAAGTCCACAGGCGCGAAGTCCACGGACGCGAAGGCGGCCGGAACGAAGTCCACCGGCGCGAAGACGGCTGGCGGGACGGCCGCGCGACGCACCCGGGCCAAGGCCCAGGAGCCTGAGGCCGCCACCGAGCCGGCCGCGACGGCACCCACGGCCGACGCCCCCTCGTCTCCCGCGGCCCGGACGGGCGGGTCGACGACCCCCCGCCTCGCCACCACGGCCATGCTCTTCCAGGCGCCCGACCTGTCCACGCCGCGCCGGTCCCGTCGAGCGCAGGCCCCCGCCGGGCCGCCGCGCCCGCACGAGGAGCAGCCGTCGTTCTCCCGCGCCCGGGCCGTGGCTGCCGCGACCCCGGAGGTCAGCCCCGAGGCGCCCGTCGAGCCCGCCGTCGAGCGGGCACCCGCCGTCGAGCAGGCACCCGCCACGACTTCACGCCCGGCGCGCAAGCGCGCCACGCGCCGCTCGGGTTCGCCGGCCGCGCCGGCGCCGGACGTCGTCGAGACCACCGCCGTCGCCGCGCCCCCGGCAGACCAGGCCGCGGGCGCCGACTCCCGCGCGAGCGACTCCCGCGCCAGCGACTCCCGCGCCGCTGCGACGCGTGCCGCCGCCGCTCGGGACGCCGCAGCGGCGCTCCTGGACGTCGAGCTCAGCGGCGACGACGCGGCCGCGGCCGAGGAGATCGGCGTCATCGAGTCCGAGCTTGCCGCCGAGGGCATCGAGCTCGTCGACCTCGGACCCGAGGACCTGGTCGAGGACGACGGCGCCGAGGACGACATCCGTCCGCGCCGCCGCCGGCGCCGGGGCGGCCGCGGCCG
>NZ_BAAAPM010000001.1:0-18094 GCF_039531145.1 Isoptericola hypogeus | reverse complement strand
CGCCGCGGTGGCCGCCGGGACGAGGACGGCGCGCACGACGACGAGTCCGAGGACGTCGAGGACGTCGAGCCCGAGGATCAGGCCGGCGACGTCGCGGAGGCTGAGGGCGAGCCCGAGGACGCCTCGGGCGAGGACGACCAGACCGGCGAGTCCGAGTCGTCGGGCCGCCGTCGGCGCCGCCGCCGTCGGGGTACCCGTGCCGAGCGCGCCGAGCGCGCGGAGGCGACGACGACCCGCGGGCGCGGGGACGAGGTCACCGCGCTCAAGGGCTCGACGCGGCTCGAGGCCAAGCGCCAGCGCCGCCGAGAGGGCCGCGACGCCGGTCGGCGTCGCCAGATCATCACCGAGGCCGAGTTCCTCGCGCGCCGCGAGTCGGTCTCGCGGTCGATGGTCGTGCGGGAGGACGACGGCCGCACGCAGATCGCCGTCCTCGAGGACGGCGTGCTGACGGAGCACTACGTCTCGCAGCAGTCGCAGGCGTCGATGGTGGGCAACGTCTACCTCGGCCGCGTGCAGAACGTGCTGCCCAGCATGGAGGCGGCCTTCGTCGACGTCGGCAAGGGCCGCAACGCCGTGCTGTACGCGGGCGAGGTCAACTGGGACGCCGCCGGGATCGAGGGGCAGCCGCGCCGGATCGAGGAGGCGCTGAAGTCGGGCGACTCGGTGCTGGTCCAGGTCACGAAGGACCCGATCGGCCACAAGGGTGCCCGCCTGACCTCGCAGGTCACGCTCGCGGGCCGCTACCTGGTGTTCGTCCCGGGCGGCGGCATGACCGGCATCAGCCGCAAGCTGCCGGACACCGAGCGCAGCCGGCTCAAGAAGATCCTGCGCGAGGTCGTGCCCGACGGCGCGGGCGTCATCGTGCGCACCGCCGCCGAGGGTGCCAGCGAGGACGAGCTGCGCGCCGACGTCGAGCGCCTGCAGTCCCAGTGGTCCGCGATCACCGCGAAGGCCGAGAAGTCGTCGACCTCCGCGCCCGCGCTGCTGCAGGGCGAGCCGGACATGGCGATCCGCGTCGTGCGCGACATCTTCAACGACGACTTCTCGTCCCTGCAGGTCCAGGGCACCAGCGCGTGGGAGGAGATCTCCCGGTACGTCGAGGAGCTCGCCCCCGACCTGCGTGAGCGGGTGTCGAAGTGGACCGAGACCACGGACGTCTTCGCGGTGCACCGCGTCGACGAGCAGCTCGCCAAGGGCATGGACCGCAAGGTCTGGCTGCCGTCGGGCGGGTCGCTCGTCATCGACCGCACCGAGGCCATGACCGTCATCGACGTCAACACCGGCAAGTTCACCGGCGCCGGCGGCACCCTCGAGGAGACGGTCACCCGCAACAACCTGGAGGCGGCCGAGGAGATCGTCCGCCAGCTCCGGCTGCGGGACATCGGCGGCATCATCGTCATCGACTTCATCGACATGGTGCTCGAGTCGAACCGCGACCTGGTGCTGCGCCGCCTCGTCGAGTGCCTGGGCCGCGACCGCACCAAGCACCAGGTGGCCGAGGTGACCTCGCTCGGCCTGGTGCAGATGACGCGCAAGCGCGTCGGGCAGGGCCTCGTGGAGGCGTTCTCCTCCACCTGCGAGCACTGCAAGGGCCGCGGCTTCATCGTGCACGACCACCCGATCGAGAAGGGTGGCGCGTCGCAGCCCTCGTCGGAGGATGGCGGCGACGGCGGTGCGAAGCGCTCGCGGCGCAAGCGCGGCGGCGCCAAGCAGGGCGACGAGCCCGCGGCGGACGTCGTCCACGCCGACGTCCCGAAGCTCCCGGACGACAAGTCGGAGGCGCGCGAGGCCGTCAAGGCCACGCTCGCGACGATCGCGGCCGCGGCCGCGCACGCGCACGACATCAAGGAGGACGGCGCGGCCCCGACGACGGAGCCCGCCGACTCCTCCGAGCAGCCTGCGGAGCCCGCCGAGAGCGACTGAGCACGGTGCACCCACGGCCGCGTCCGACCCCTCCGGTCGGGCGCGGCCGTCGTCGTCGGCGGCCGGTGGTTGACTGGCCGGCATGGCCATCGACCACGCACCACAGCGCACCGGCCGGCTCGAGGTGGTCGCCGGGCCGATGTTCGCGGGCAAGACGGAGGAGCTCGTCCGGCGCGTGCACCGGGCGCGGATCGCCCGGCGCGCGGTGGTCGTCGTCGCGCACGAGCTCGACACCCGCAGCGGGCCCGGCCGGGTCGCGTCGCACTCGGGGCTCGAGGTCGCGTCGGCGACGGCGGCGGCCGCGGGGGAGATCCCCGCGCTGGTCGCGCCCGGCACAGAGCTCCTCGCCGTCGACGAGGCGCAGTTCTTCGGCCCGGAGCTGGTCGAGGTCGCGGTCGGCCTGGCGGACGCGGGCCTCGTGGTCGTCGTCGCGGGGCTGGCCGTCACCTTCGACGGCCGGCCGTTCTCGCCCCTGCCGGAGCTCATGGCCGTCGCGGAGTCGGTCACCAAGCTGACCGCGGTCTGCACCGTCTGCGGCCGCGACGCCGCCTACCACGTGCGGCTGGACGACGACGGCGCGGGCGACGCCTTGACCCCCGTGGCCGGGCATGTCGGCGGCACGGAGTCCTACCAGGCGCGCTGTCGGGCGCACCGCTCGACCTGACGGATCCGCGCCGCGCCGCCGTCCGTGACACCTGTTGACGTCCGGCGCGCCGTCCGCGAAAGTTATTGCCACGCCGGCGAGGGCCGGTGGGATCGGCTACGCGACGCAAGGGAGCATCGTGAGCAGAGGGACATGGCGTGGGCTGGCGGCCGCGGTCGGGGCGGGCGGGATCGTGCTGGCCACGCTCTCCGCGCCGGCCGCCGGTGCCGGGAACGACACCAACGACGTCGAGGCGATCATCGACGGGATGACCCTCGAGGAGAAGGTCGGGCAGATGTTCGTCCCGTACATGTACGGCTCGACCATCGACGAGGCGGACCCGCGTAACGTCCCGGCCGCCGGCGTGCCCAGCATCGGAGCGATGATCGACGAGTTCCACCCGGGCGGGATCATCTACTTCGGCTGGTCGAACAACCTCAGGTCTCCGGAGCAGGTCGCCCAGCTGTCCAACGACATCCAGGCCCGTGCCTTGAGCGGTGGCGGCGGCGTCCCCATGACGACGTCCATCGACCAGGAGGAGGGCGTCGTCGTGCGCCTTCCCCAGCCCTCCGCCCAGCTGCCCGGCGCGATGGCGCTGGGCGCCACCCGCGACGCCGGTCACGCCCGCGACGCCGGGCGCATCACAGCCGAGAAGCTCGCCTCCGTCGGCGTGAACCAGGACTACTCGCCCATCGTGGACGTCAACTCCAACGCCCTGAACCCTGTGATCGGCGTACGTGCCTTCGGGGGTGACACCGGCCTCGTCGCCGATCTGGGTGTCGCTCAGCTCCGGGGCTTCCAGGACGACGGCGGGATCTCCGCGTCCGTCAAGCACTTCCCGGGCCACGGGGACACCGCCGTCGACTCGCACTACGGCGTCCCGCTGATCGACAAGTCGGAGGCCGAGTTCCGCGCCGAGGACCTGCCGCCCTTCCAGGCCGCCATCGACGCCGGGGCCGACTCGATCATGACCGCGCACATCGTCGTGCCCGCCCTCGACCCCTCGGGCCGACCGGCGACCTTCTCCCGCCCCATCCTCACCGAGCTGTTGCGTGAGGAGATGGGCTTCGACGGTGTGGTCGTCACCGACTCGCTCAGCATGCAGGGCGCCCGCGAGGAGTTCGGTGACGACCGCGTGCCGGTCGAGGCCATCCTCGCCGGGGCGGACCAGATGCTCATGCCGCCGAACCTGCGGGTCGCCTACGACGGCGTCATCGCCGCCGTGGCCGACGGTGAGATCACCGTGGAACGGATCGACGACTCGGTGCGGCGGATCCTGGAGATGAAGGAGAAGCGGGGAGTCCTCGACGACCCCCTGGTCGACCTGACCGCGGTGCCCGACGTCCTGGCTACTCCGGAGCACGACGCCACCGCCACCGAGATCGCCGACGACAGCATCACCCTGCTGAGCAACGACGGCGGTCTGCTCCCGCTGGGCGACGGAGCCGACGTCTTCCTCACCGGCTGGGGTGGCAGCGCTCGGCTCGACACCATGGCCGACGAGCTCACCGTCCACGGGGCCGACGTCACCGTCCAGCCCGCGGCCGACCCCACGGCCGCGCAGGTCGAGGCAGCGGTCGCCGCGTCGGCCGGGCACGACGTCGTCGTCGTCCTCACCCAGTCCGCCGGGTTCGCGCCCAGCGCGGCACAGCAGGCGCTGGTGACCGGGTTGGCGGGGACGGACGTCCCGGTCGTGCAGGTCGCGGTCCGGAACCCGTACGACGTGGCCAGCACGGCCGAGACCGCGGCGGCCATCGCCGCGTACGGCTACGCCGACGTCTCCCTGGAAGCGACGGCGCGCGTGCTCATGGGCCAGGTCAACCCGGTGGGCCGGCTTCCCGTCGCGATCCCCGACGGCGCCGACACCCTGTTCCCGCTCGGGTACGGGCTGCACTATCCCGTGACGCCGGAGCCGCCGGTCTTCGTCGACCGCGTCGGCCGCGGCCAGGACACCTACGAGATCCCCGAGGTGCAGGGGGTGGACTACCTCGTGCGGGACCGCGTCGTCGCCCCCGGGACCCACCGGAGCAACAGGGACGTCACCATCACGGCCGTGGCGCAGGAGGGCTACGAGCTCGCGGACGGAGCGGCCACTACGTGGGAGTCCGACTTCACCGCCGGCCGGCCATCGCGATGAGCGGCAGCGCTCAGTAGCCCCGGAGGCTCTTGCGCATCGGGCAGTCGAACGGGTCTCGCGCCGAGAGGCCGACCTCGTTGAGGTAGCGCACGACGATCGCGTACGACCGGACCAGGCTCGTCTCGGTGTACGGCATCCCGAGCGCGGCGCAGTGCTCGCGCACCATGAGGCGGGCGCGGGCCAGGTGCGGCCGCGGCATGCTCGGGAACAGGTGGTGCTCGATCTGGTGGTTGAGGCCGCCCATGAGCACGTTCATCCATGCCCCGCCGCGGATGTTGCGCGAGGTCAGGACCTGCTTGGACAGGAAGTCGAGGCGGCTGCCCTCGGGGATCATCGCCATGCCCTTGTGGTTGGGCGCGAACGAGGCCCCCATGTAGACGCCGAACACGGCGAGCTGCACGCCGAGGAACGCGAACGCCATCCCGAGGGGGAGCGCCCAGAACACCACGCCCACGTAGAGCGAGAGGCGGGTGGCGATCGTGGCGAGCTCGCGCATGCGGGCGGCGCGGTCGTCCCGCGAGCCCTTCAGCAGCGACCGGAACGCCGTCACGTGCAGGTTGAGTCCCTCGAGCGTGAGCAGCGGGAAGAAGAGCCAGCCCTGGTAGCGGGTCAGCAGTGCGAGCAGGCCGCGGTGCTCCTTGGCGCCGTCCTCGGTGAACACGATGACGTCGTTCGCGACGTCGGGGTCCTTGCCGACATGGTTCGGGTTGGCGTGGTGCCGCGTGTGCTTCGTCATCCACCACGAGTAGCTGATGCCGACGACGGCGTTCGCGAGGATCCGACCGGCGCGGTCGTTCGCGGGCCCGGACGCGAAGATCTGGCGGTGCGCCGCCTCGTGGGCCAGGAACGCGAGCTGAGTGAAGATCACGCCCAGCGCCCCTGCCACGAGCAGCTGGAACCACGAGTCGCCGAGGAGCACGAAGCCCGTGACCGCGCCGCCGAGCGCCAGGACCAGTGCCACGCCGACCGCCAGGTAATAGCCGTACGCCCGCCGCAGCAGGCCGGCCTCGCGCACGGTGCGCGACAGCGCGCTGTACGAGCTGGTGTGGGGCGCAGCCGCGATCCGGCCGGCGGGTGTGCGGTCGTCGACGACGGTGGCTGTGGTCATGCGGGCCTCGCAGAGGTCGAGGTCGGCTTCCCAGCCGTGGATGTGAGCAGTCGCTCGATCGCGCGGATGCCCCGAGCCTACGGTGGCGTAGGTTGGTCGCGGCTAGGGGGCTGTCCCCCCGACCTGGCCGATCAGGCCGAGGAGTCGCCGGGCCGTCGGGGCGTCCGCGGCCGCGACGATCCCGCGCCCACCGTGGACCGGCCCGCCGTCCAGGTCGGTGACGACGCAGCCAGCCGCCTCGCACAGCGCGACACCCGGCAGGAAGTGGACGCTGCCGGCGACGTCGGCGCCCGTGACGTATGCGGCCTGCCGCCCGGCCGCGACCCAGGCGAGCGCGAGCGTCGAGGACGCCACCCGGACCGCGAACGACGCCCGGACGTCGGCGTCGGCCACGAGCGCCGCGCCGACAGCGCCGTTGTCGACGTCGACGTTGAGGAGGCGGCTGTCCACCGAGGGGGCGAGGTCGGTGTCGGCGTCCTCGTCGGGGGCATGGCGCCGGGCGCGGGAGCCGTCGGTCCAGAGCACCTCGCCGGTCAGCGGGTCGGCGACGACGGCGGCGGCGACACGCTCCGTGCCCCCGACGCGCTCGGTCAGGGCGACGTTCACACCGAACGGCGGGACGCCGGCGGCGAAGTTGAGCGTGCCGCACAGCGGGTCGACGTACCACCGCCGAGCCGCCTCCCCGCCGGACGCGCCGAGCTCCTCGCCGACGACCGCGTCTGCCGGCCGGGCCGCCGTGAGGACGTCGCGGATCGCGCGCTCGGCCGCGAGGTCGGTGTCGGTCGCGAAGTCCAGGGCGGCCTTGACGAGGCGCTTCACCGGACGCCGGTACGCGGCCCGGACGACCTCCGCGCCGGCGCGCGCTGCAGTCAGGGCCACCTCGAGGTCTGTCGTCACGGGGCCGATCTTGTCAGGACCTGCGCGGATGCGAGCGCGCCGTCCGACTTCGGACCGAGGGAATTTATCCTCAGTCCTCGGGTCGCGGTCGGCTCGGGCGCGCGGCGCGCCGACCGGGCGCTGGGGTCGGTCTCGGCTGTCAGCGCACCTGTGCCGGTCCGGGAGGCCGTAAGTCGTCGTCGGTCCGACCGGCAGCTCGCTGTGGACGCCTCGCTGCGGTCGCCTCGCTGTGGTGCCTAGTACGGCGGTTCGTCGTCGTGTTCGCCCGTGCCCGTGCCCGTGCCCGTGCCTGTGCCCGTGCGGCGTGCTGCGGGTTCCGTGCCGAGCTCCGCTGGCGGGTCGACCGGGTGCGGCGCCGCCTCGCGCACGAGGCCCCGGGCCTCGGCGGCCCAGTGGTCGAGCTGGTCGAGGGTGTGGTCGGCGGTGCCGGGGGTGGTGAGGTAAGTCCGCCCGCGGGGTGAGGTCCAGGCCAGGACGCCGGCGTCGAGCTGTTCGACATTCCACCGGGACTCGTGCTTCAGGGTGTGATGTCTGCGGCACAGATGCGCCAGATTCTGCGCGTCGGTGGGGCCGCCGTCGACCCACGCGGTCGTGTGGTCGACGTCGCAGCGCGTGGCGGGGATGCGGCAGCCGGGGAACCGGCAGGTGACGTCGCGCAGGGTGAGGAAGGCGCGCAGGTCGGCGGGGACGACGTAGCTACGCCGGTCGACCGTGAGCATGGCCCCGGTGACGGGGTCGGTCAGCACGCGTCGCAGCGTCGGGGCGTGGGCGGCGAGCTGTCTGGCGGTCTCCGGGTCGAGGGGGATGGCGCCGTCCAGGGTCGCGGAGTCCTCGCTGGTGCCGGTCAGGGTGGTGATCGGCACGGTCACGTGCACGACGGGGCGCACGCTGCGCGCGAGCGTGGCCAGCGGGTCCGGTGGCGCGCACGAGGGCGTGTTGTCCGGCAGCCCGGAGGTCAGCGCGTCCTTCGAGGAGTCGGGGATCGGCGACGTGGTCGGTGCGGTGTTCTCGCCGGATTGCATCCCGCCCGGTGACGGCGTTTGCGCCGCGCCCGGCGGCGACGGTGGTGTCGCGCCCGCCGTACCCAGGGGTCCCGTGCCCGGTGGCGCCCCGGATGCTGCGCCTGGTGAGGTGTCCGGTGAGCTGCCCGCCGTCGACTGTGCCTCCACGCGAGCGGCATTGGCCGCCGCGGCGCCTGCAGAGTCGTCGTCGGCGCACTCGCCGATGTCGGCGCGCTCGAATGTGTCGGCGGCGTGTTGCGAAGCACTTGCCTCGGTGCTGCCGGTGCTGCCGCCTGTGTCGTCGAGCAGGAGCGCGGTCAGGGTGGCGGCGCGTAGTTGCCCGATGCCGCGGGGGTCGCCGCCGGTCTTGGCGCGGGCGGCGGTGCGGGTGAGGCGGTCGTGCACGGCGTGCGCGACGGGTGCGGGCAGGTGCGCGGTGAGCCAGGACATGCCGTCCTTGCCGTCGTCGACCCACACGTCGGCCTTCAGCTTGGCGGCCTCGTGCCGGACCTCGGCGGGCACGGGGTGCAGCAGGTCGCGGGCCGCGCGGGCCAGGGCGCCGAACTTCGCCGCGGTCACCTCCGGGGCGCGGTGCAGCACGACCGCTTCGATCTCGGCCACGGCGTGGGCGGGCAGGTCGGCCACGGCCTCGACCAGGACGGCCGCGTGCCGGTAGCTGATCCTCCCGGTGCACAATGCGTCGAGGGTGGCTCTGGCGTGCCGGGTCAGGACCTGCGCGTCGGACAGCAGGGTGGAGGCCGAGGCTTCGCCGATCCCCAGCGCGCACGCGACCTCTGCCGCCAACGCCCGGTGAGCGACACAAGAACGCCGTACCGCCGGCGCGGACGCCACCCGCGGGACGTCGAGGTCGAGCATCGTCTCCGGGGCGGCCTCGGTCGCGGCGAGTACCTCGGCCAGCGCCACGGTGCGGCGTCCCAAGGCGGCGTTCGCGGCCGTCTGCTCGTCCGCTGCCCGGCCCAGCGCAGCATCCAGCACCAGTTGTGCTGCTGCGGTGCCCGGCGTCCGTGCCATGCGACAAGTCAACCAGCAGCCACCGACATTTAGTCGAACGGGAGTTCGAATCGGGACGCCGCGCGAGACGAGGGCGGGCGAGACGTGGCCGACGAGACGTCGCGGGCAAGAAGTGGCCGACGAGAAGTGGCCGACGAGAAGTGGCCGACGAGAAGTGGCCGACGAGACGTGGCCGACGAGACGGGGGCGGGCGAGACACGGCCGACGAGAAACACGGCTGACAATCACGCCGCGCGGGCTGGCGCCGACAGAGGCCCTCAGTCCTCGACGAGGGGCACGAACGAGAAGGTCTCGTGAGCGCTGACGCGGGCGGCGCCGTCGCCGTCCCGCTCGACCACGCACTCGGTGCGGAGCCGACGCTGACACGACCGCTCCATCCCTCAGTCCTCGACGAGCGGCACGAACGAGTAGGTCCCGTGCGCGCTGACGCGGACGGCGCCGTCGCCGTCCCGCTCGACGAGCGTCATCTCGTGCCGCACCGGGACGACCATGCGCCCGCCCGCGGCGAGCTGGTCGACGAGGGCGTCGGGCAGGTGCTCGGCCGCGGCCGAGACGAGCACCCGGTCCCAGCCGTCCGGACGCGGGGCGCCGAGCACACCCGGGACGGCCGGGACCTCCCGTGCCCACGGCATCGCGGCACGACGCACGTTGGCTGCGCCCCACGCGGCGAGGTCGGCGTGCCGTTCGACGCCGAGCACCTCGCCTGACGGGCCGACCAGGCGCGCGAGGAGCGCCGTGGTCCAGCCGGAGCCGGCGCCGACGTCGAGCACCGATGCCCCGGCCGGGACTCGCAGCAGGCGCAGCATCGCCGCCACCGTCGAGGGCTGGGACGAGGTCTGTCCGTGCCCGATCTCGAGCGGGCGGTCCTCGTGCGCCCAGCGCAGGCGGCTGCGGGGCAGGAACCCGCGCCGGTCGACGACCTGCAGCGCAGCAGTGACGGCGTCGTCGACGCCGCCGGATCCCGTGGGCAGGTGGGAGCCGCTCATCCCTCCATCCTGACGCCGACGCGCGAGCGTCACCGTGCGGGACGACGATCGAACCACGGCCGGCGACCGGCGCCGGCCCCGGGGCACCGGAGGGCACGATGGCAGGCACGGTCGCACGCGTCACGGAGATCACCGCACGGTCGGACACGAGCTTCGAGGACGCGATCCAGGTCGGCCTGGCCCGCGCGAGCTCGACGGTCCGCAACATCACGGGCGCCTGGGTCAAGGAGCAGAAGGTCGAGCTGTCGGACGGCGCCGTCGTGGCGTGGCAGGTCGACATGCAGGTGACGTTCGTCCTCGAGGACTGAGGGCGGCCGAGCGTCCCGGGCGGTGGGCGACGTCACGCTCCCCGCCGGACGGGAACGTTTGAACGAGATGCCGGCGTCGCGTAGAGTTGGACGTCGGCGCGCCCTCGGTGCGCCAGTCCCGTGTGCCCAGGACGCACCGCACTCGACCGCCGCGGCGGGCCGAGTTGCAGACCAAGTCGGTGACGAACGTCGTGCGGCACGCCCAGACCAGCAGAGATGAGCATCAACGTGGTGTACGCGATCGTCATGGCCGGTGGCCGTCAGGAGAAGGTGTCCGTCGGGGACATCGTCGTCATGAACCGGGTCAAGGCTCAGGCCGGCGACACCGTCGAGCTGCCCGCGCTGCTCCTGGTCGACGGGGAGAAGGTGACCACCGACGCCGCGAAGCTCGCGAAGGTCAAGGTCACCGCCGAGGTCGTGCGGGACGCCAAGGGTCCCAAGATCACGATCCTCAAGTACAAGAACAAGACCGGTTACCGCAAGCGCCAGGGTCACCGTCAGCAGCTGACCCGCCTCAAGGTCACCGGTATCAAGTGACTTCCTCGCGGTGACTCGGACGTCGCCGCGCAGGCCCCCACTTCTCGTTCTTCGCAGAAAGCAGGACTGACAGATGGCACACAAGAAGGGCGCGAGCTCCTCGCGCAACGGTCGTGACTCGAACTCCCAGCGGCTCGGCGTCAAGCGCTACGGCGGCCAGGTCGTCAAGGCCGGCGAGATCATCGTCCGCCAGCGCGGCACGCACTTCCACCCCGGCGAGAACGTCGGCCGTGGCGGCGACGACACGCTGTTCGCGCTGACCGCCGGTTCGGTCGCCTTCGCGACGCGTCGCGGCCGCAAGGTCATCGACATCGTCGCGGCCGAGGTCTGAGCCTCGTCCCGAACTCCCGCGAGAGGGGCGCACCGGTGCGGTGCGCCCCTCTCGCGCGTCTTTCCCCCGTGCAGTGCTGAGAGGATCCGACCATGGCAAGCTTCGTCGATCGCGTGGTGCTGCACGCCTCAGGTGGTGACGGCGGGCACGGCGTCGCGTCCATCCGCCGCGAGAAGTTCAAGCCGCTCGCCGGCCCCGACGGCGGCAACGGAGGCGACGGCGGCACGGTGAAGCTCGTCGTCGACCCGCAGACGACCACGCTGCTCGAGTACCACCACTCGCCGCACCGGCACGCCACCAACGGCACGCAGGGGATGGGCGACGACCGCGACGGCGCCAAGGGCGAGGACCTGGTGCTGCGGGTCCCGGACGGCACGGTCGTGAAGGACCCCGCGGGCACGGTCCTCGCCGACCTGGTCGGCGCCGGGTCGGAGTACGTGGTGGCGCACGGCGGCCGCGGCGGGCTCGGCAACCGCGCCCTGGCGTCCCCGAAGCGCAAGGCCCCCGGCTTCGCGCTGCTCGGCGAGCCGGGCGAGGAGGCCGACGTCGTCCTCGAGCTGAAGACGATCGCCGACGTCGCGCTGGTGGGCTACCCCAGCGCGGGGAAGTCGTCGCTGGTCGCCGCGATCTCCGCGGCCCGCCCGAAGATCGCCGACTACCCGTTCACGACCCTCGTGCCGAACCTTGGCGTCGTCCAGGCCGGCGACTCGCGGTTCACCGTCGCGGACGTGCCCGGCCTCATCCCCGGTGCCAGCGAGGGCAAGGGCCTCGGGCTGGAGTTCCTGCGCCACATCGAGCGCACCGCCGTCATCGTGCACGTGCTCGACTGCGCCACGCTCGAGCCCGGGCGCGACCCTGCCAGCGACCTCGAGACCATCGAGGCCGAGCTCGCGGCGTACGCGGGGGACCTCAGCATCTCCGGCGGCCGGGTGCCGATCACCGAGCGTCCGCACCTCGTCGTGCTCAACAAGATCGACGTGCCCGAGGCGCGCGAGCTCGCCGAGCTGGTGCGCCCCGACCTCGAGGCCCGCGGCCTGCGGGTCTTCGAGGTCTCGACCGCCAGCCACGAGGGCCTGCGCCCGCTCACCTTCGCCCTCGCCGAGCTCGTGGAGCGGGCCCGGGCCGCGGCCCCGGCGCCCGAGCCCGAGCGCATCGTGCTGCGCCCGAGGGCGGTCGACGACGCCGGGTTCACCGTGACGGCGAAGCGCGACCACGAGGGCACCTTCTACGAGGTGCGCGGCTCCAAGCCCGAGCGCTGGGTGCGCCAGACCGACTTCAACAACGACGAGGCCGTCGGGTTCCTCGCGGACCGGCTCGCGAAGCTGGGTGTCGAGGACCGGCTCTTCAAGGCCGGCGCGGTCGCGGGCGACGAGGTGCGGATCGGCGACCCGCGCAACGCCGTCGTCTTCGACTGGGAGCCGACCCTGACCACGGGGCCCGAGCTCCTCGGCACGCGTGGCACCGACCTCCGACTGGACGAGAGCGACCGGCCCACCCGTGCCGCGAAACGTCGCGAGTACACCGAGCGCATGGACGCCAAGAGCGAGGCGCGCCGCGAGCTGTGGACCGAGCGCGAGTCCGGGCACTGGACCGACCCCGACGACCAGTAGCGGTCGCGGGATGATGGGCGGGTGAACGCCGCCACCTCCCGCTCCAGCCTCCCCGGCGCGCAGCGCGTCGTCGTCAAGATCGGGTCGTCGTCGCTCACCGGGCCGGACGGGCACCTGGACCTCGGGGCCCTGCGCGGCCTGGTGGACGTGCTCGCCGAGCGGGTCGCCGCCGGCGGGCAGGTCGTGCTGGTCACGTCCGGCGCGATCTCCGCGGGCATCGGGCCGCTGGGCCTGACGACGCGGCCCCGGGACCTCGCGACCATGCAGGCCGCCGCGATGATCGGGCAGAGCCAGCTGGTCGCGCGGTACACCGAGGCGTTCGCCGCCCACGGGCTGCGCGTCGGCCAGGTGCTGCTCACCGCCGAGGACACGGTGCGCCGCTGGCGTTATCGCAACGCCCAGCGGTCGCTCGACCGGCTGCTCGCCCTCGGCGTCGTCCCGGTCGTCAACGAGAACGACGCGGTGACGACGGACGAGCTGAAGTTCGGCGACAACGACCGGCTCGCCGCCCTCGTCTCGCACCTGGTGCGGGCCGACGCGCTGGTGCTCCTCACGGACGTGGACGGCCTGCACGACGCGCCCCCGTCGCGCCCCGGCGCCCGCCGGATCCCGTACGTCGCCGACCTCGCCGAGGTCGCGGGCGTAGAGGTCACGGCCCGCGGGAGCGCGCTCGGCACCGGGGGCATGGTCACCAAGCTGGAGTCGGTGCGGATCGCGACCGGCGCGGGCGTGCCCGCCGTGCTCACCAGCGCCGTGAACGCGCGCGCCGCGCTCGCCGGCGACGACGTCGGCACGTTCTTCGCGGTCACCGGCCGGCGCACCTCGGCGCGCCGGCTGTGGATCGCGCACGCTGCCGGGTCGCGCGGCCGTCTGCACCTCGACGCCGGGGCGGCGCGCGCCGTCCTCGGGGGCCGGGCGTCGCTGTTGCCCGCGGGCGTGACCCGGGTCGAGGGCACGTTCGACGCCGGCGACCCGGTCGAGCTCGTCGGCCCGGACGGCGCGGTCCTGGCGCGCGGGCTGGTCGCCTTCGACGCCGCGGAGCTGCCGCCGCTGCTCGGTCGGTCCACGTTCGACCTCCGCGCCGAGCTGGGGGAGGGCTACGACCGGGTGGTGGTGCACCGCGACGACCTCGTGCTCGAGGGCCCCACGGGCGCGGCGACCGCATCGCGGCGATGAGTCCGCGAGGCGATGCCGGTCGGTAGGGCGATGGCGCGCGTCCGGCGCGCCGGACCGTCAGGAGACCGTCATGCACCGTCCGCCGACCAGGCTCACCAGGACCGCGACCAGGACCACGACCAGGCTCGCGACGACGCTCACGGCGACGGCTGTCGTGGCCGCGACCCTCGTCGCCGCGCCCGCGGCCGCATCGTCCGTCGCGCCGTCCGTCGCATCGTCCGTCGCGCCGTCCCTCGCCGCGGCCGACGACGTCGTCGAGCACTCGGGCACCATCGAGGGCGCACGGTTCCGCGTCCTCGTGCCCGACGACTGGAACGGCACGCTGGTCCTGTTCAGCCACGGCCACTTCCCGTCGGAGTTCTTCGGCGGGTTCCCGGCACCGCACCTCCTCGGCAACCAGGAGCTCAGCGAGGAGATGCTCACCGACCACGGGTACGCCGTCGCGGGCTCGCTGTTCCAGGGCGACGGGCTCGACTTCACGGTGCCGCACGCGGTGGCCGACCAGTCGCGGGTCCTGGACTGGTTCGAGTCGAACGTGGCCGCTCCGGACCGGACGATCACGTACGGGCAGTCGATGGGCGCGGTCACCGCGGTCAAGCACGCCGAGGTGGAGCCGGACCGGATCGACGGCGTCCTCACCGTGGGCGGCGTCATGGACTGGGTGGGGCAGCTCGACGCGATCCTCGACATGAACCTCGCGACGCGCGAGCTCCTCACCGACGGCACCGACGCGCAGGGCAACCCGATCGAGCTGACCGGCGCCACCGACCCGCGGGCGAGCCGCGACGCGCTCGTGGCGGCGCTGACGGCGGCCGCCGAGACGCCTCAGGGACGCGCCCGCATCTCGCTCATCGCGTCCCTGAACACCGTGACCGGCTGGTACGAGATGAACGAGCCGCGGCCGGACACCCTCGAGGAGTGGGCGCGCGGCCAGGCGCAGTGGCTGATCGGCGCCTACACGCTGGGGCTCGGTCCGGCGGCGCGCGTCGACCTGGAGGCGACGCTCGGCGGCAACCCGAGCAGCACCGCCCTCGGCCATCTGCCGTCCCGCCTCGCCCGGTCGGGCGCGGGGCACGTCGTGCACGCGGCGTACGCCGAGGCTGGGCTCGACCTGCAGGCCGACCTCGCCACGCTGGAGGCGGCGGAGCCCGTCGAGGCCGACCCCGCCGCCCGCGCGGCGATGGTCGCCCACCGCCCCGAGGGCACGACGCCGTCCCCCGTGCTCACCCTGCACACGACCGGCGACGGCGGCGCCCCGCCGTCCGCCGAGCGGTCGTTCGCCGACCGGGTGCGCCAGGCCGGGCATCCGGAGCGGTTCCGCAGCCTGTACGTGCGGCGCGGGGCGCACCTGTCGGTGAGCCTCGGCGAGGAGCTCGTCGCGCTGCGCACCCTGGAGCGTCGGCTCGACGCCGGCCGGTGGCCGCTGACGACGTACAGCCCGTGGCTGGCGAACCGTGTCGCGGACGCCCTGGGGCCGCGGTACCGCGCCACGTTCGAGGTCGTCACGCTGCAGACGTTCGACCACGCGCCGGCCTTCACGCACTTCGTCCCGCCGCGCGCGCCGCGCCCGTCGTGGTGACCGACGCGCCCACCGGTGCCCACCAGGCGAAAGGGGGCTCCCGCGGCGCGCCGCCCGGTCGTACCCTCGGGGCATGACCACGACCCTCACCGAGGAGCACGCCGCGGGCGACGCCGCTGGTGACGACCGCGAGGGCGGCCACGCCGCCGACGCCGTCACCACCGCCGTGCACGACGTCGCGCGGCGCGCGCAGGTCGCGTCGCGCACGCTGGCCACGGCGAACCGGGCCACCAAGGACGCCGCGCTGCTCGCGCTCGCGGACGCCCTCGTCGCGGCCGCCGACGAGATCGTGACCGCCAACGGGCACGACGTCGAGCGCGGCAGGGCGGCGGGCCTGTCCGAGGGCCTCCTGGACCGGCTGTCGCTCGACGCCGGTCGCATCGGCGGCATCGCCGACGCGCTGCGCGAGCTCGCGGGACTGCCCGACCCCGTCGGGGAGGTGGTCCGCGGCCAGACCCTGCCCAATGGGCTGCGGCTGCGCCAGCTCCGCGTGCCGATGGGCGTGGTCGGGATGATCTACGAGGCCCGGCCGAACGTCACGGTCGACGCCGCCGGGCTCGCGCTGAAGTCCGGCAACGCGGTGATCCTGCGCGGCGGCAGCGCGGCGGCGTCGTCGAACGCCGTCATCGTGGACGTGCTGCGGCGCGGCCTCGAGGACCGCGAGCTGCCGGCCGACCTCGTGCAGACCATCGACGCGCACGGCCGTCCGGGCGGCGTCGCCCTCATGCGGGCGCGCGGCCTGGTCGACGTGCTCGTGCCGCGCGGCGGCGCCGACCTCATCCGCACCGTCGTCGAGTCCTCGACCGTGCCGGTCATCGAGACCGGCGTCGGCAACGTGCACGTCTACGTCGACTCCACCGCCGACGTGCCGGGCGCCGTCGAGATCGTCATGAACGCCAAGACGCAGCGCGTCGGGGTGTGCAACGCGGCCGAGACGCTGCTGGTGCACGCCGACGCCGCCGCCACCTTCCTCCCTCCGGCGCTGGCGGCCCTCGCGGGCGCGGGCGTGCTGCTGCACGGCGACGCGCGGACGGTGGCGCTCGCGCCGGAGAGCGTCGAGGTCGTGCCGGCGACGGACGAGGACTGGGCCACCGAGTACCTCGCGCTGGAGCTCGCCGTGCGGGTCGTCGACTCGCTCGACGACGCGATCGAGCACATCCGCACCTGGTCCTCCGGGCACACCGAGGCGATCCTCACCCGGGACCTCGCGGCGTCGGAGCGGTTCGTCGCGGAGGTCGACTCGGCCGCCGTGATGGTGAACGCGTCCACCCGGTTCACCGACGGCGGACAGCTCGGGCTCGGCGCCGAGATCGGGATCTCGACCCAGAAGCTGCACGCCCGCGGCCCCATGGGGCTGGCCGAGCTGACCACCACCAAGTGGGTCGTCACGGGGGACGGGCACGTGCGGCCCTGACTATCGCGCGTGAGAGACTTGCCCCCGTTCGCACCCGCCCGACCCGTCGCACAGGAGGAACCCGTGCTGCACACCGCCGTCCAGGTCGCCCAGGAGGCCGCCGAGCACTCCAACGAGGTGATCTCGCCGATCGTCCTCGGTCTCCTCGCCTTCGGCGGGCTGGTCGCCGCGCTGCTGGTGACCTACGCCTTCCGCAACGTCCACAACCGCCACTGACGGCCACCGTCCGGCCAGCGTGAGCCACGCGCCGTCGGGTCTCGAGCGCCCGCACCGCCGCCCGCGCCTGGGGGTGATGGGCGGCACGTTCGACCCGATCCACCACGGGCACCTCGTCGCGGCCTCCGAGGCGGCGGCGCTGCTCGACCTCGACGAGGTCGTCTTCGTCCCCACCGGCAAGCCGACGTTCAAGCAGCACCAGAGCGTCTCGGCCGCCGAGCACCGGTACCTGATGACGGTGATCGCCACCGCGTCCAACCCCCGCTTCACGGTGAGCCGGGTCGACATCGACCGGCCCGGTCTGACCTACACCGTGGACACGCTGCGCGACCTGCGCGACGCGCGGCCGGACGCCGACCTGTACTTCATCAGCGGCGCCGACGCGATCGAGCAGATCCTGACCTGGAAGGATGCCCCGCAGCTGTGGGAGATGGCACACTTCGTGGCTGTCACGCGGCCGGGGCACCAGCTCACGGTGGACGGCCTGCCGACGGACGGGGTGACCACGCTCGAGGTCCCTGCGCTCGCCATCTCGTCCAGCGACTGTCGTCGACGGGCGCAGGCAGGTCAGCCGGTGTGGTACCTGGTGCCGGACGGCGTGGTCCAGTACATCGCCAAGCACGGTCTGTATCGAGGTCTCGATGAGTGACAACAACCCGTCCCGCCCCCTGACGCGCCGCGAGATCCGCGAGCGCGAGCAGGCGGCGGCCGCCGCCCGACCGGGGCCGGACGCCGCGAGCGCGGCGCCGCGCCCCCCCGTCCCGTCCCCGGCGCCGGGTCCGTTCGGCACCCCGGGCGCACGGCCCGGGGCCTTCGAGGGCTACGGGTCCGACCGGCGTCCGACGTCGGGCGTCGCGCCCGCGCCGGCCGCGCACTTCCCGGGGGCGTCGTCCCCGGGCGGCGCACGGCCCGCCGCGCAACCGCCGTCGCGCCGGTCCCTGCGCGACCAGCCCCCGGCGCCGGGGTTCGGGACCGTGGCACCCGTCGTCCGTCCGCCGTCCGCCTCCGGCGGCGTCCGCGGGCTCGACGAGACCGGGCGGCTCACGCCCGTGCAGCGGACCTCCGAGCAGACCTCCGTGCGCAGCGCGGCGCCGCCCGCGCCTGCCGCGCCGCCCGCGCGGCGCCCGTCGGACGTCGGCGCCGCCCAGGCGCCGGTGTGGCGCTCGCAGCCCGCCGGGGGCGCCGCGCCGGCCGCG